>CAVVTB010000001.1:0-145129 GCA_963751055.1 uncultured Actinomycetota bacterium
GCCGTCGGCGACCGTGGTGCCGAGCTCGGAGAGCATGGGGTCGTTGACCGTCGCCATCGGGTTGAAGGCGACGTCGCCGCGAGCGGCGTTCCATGCGGTCTGGGCGTCAGGCGACATCCACCACTCGGAGTAGGCGAGGCCGAGGTCCTTCTGCGACGAGTTCTCTGCGACGCACAGCGGGCCGGACTCGACGGCGACCGGGGTGGTGCCGAGGTGATCGTTCACGGCAGGGATCACGAACATGTCGTAGTCCTCACCCGAGACCATGCCGGCGCCATCGAGCGAGCCGTTGAAGAACGAGCCGAAGTTGATGATCGCGAAGTCGCCCTGCTTGAGGCCGACCGCGGGGTCGGACCGTGCTGCCGGCGTCGCTGAACCAGCCCTGCTCGTGCTCGTCGAGCCAGATGTTCATGATGTCGACGATCTCGGGGTCGGTGTACTTCACGTCACCGGTCGAGAGGCCCTTGTAGAGCTCGGGGTCGGTGCCGGCGACGAGCTGCTGGAACCACTGGAACGGGAACAGGATGCTCGTCTGGTAGTACGGCGTGATGCCGGCGGCCTTGAGCGTCGTGGCGGCTGCGTCGAGCTCTTCCCAGGTGGTGGGCTCGTCGATGCCGTGCTCCTCGAAGATGTTCGCGTTGTAGTACATGACCCAGTACGCGATGTTCATGGGCACGCAGTACTGCTTGCCGTCGAACGTGTACTCGTCGCGGAGGCCTTCGGTCGCCCAGCCCTCGTCGATCGCCTGTGTCCAGAGGTCGGTGGTCTCGGCGACGAGGCCCTCGTCGACCAGCTGCTTGAGCGAGTCGCCGGTGTGCCAGGTGAACAGGCCCGGCTCTTCTGGGTGCGGAACGACTGCTTGATGAACGCGTCGTACTGCGCAGCATCCGAGTAGCCGGTCGTGTTCAGCGTGATGTCGACGGCCTCCTCGCTCGTGGCGTTCAGCTCGTCGAAGTCCGGCTCCCAAGCCGCCTTGTCGGTGTAGAAATCGAGCGTGCCGGTCGTGGCCTCGCGTCGTCGCGCTGTTGCCGCCGCCTGAACAGCCGGTCAGCAGCAGCGCTGCGGCGGTGACGCGGCGATGCCGGCTCCGACCATGCGTCGTGACTTCACTGGAACTCCCTTGTCCTTGGTTTGGTATCGTTACCAACCGCTCCGACAAAGTATCAACTCTCGCGAGTGGATGCAAGGCGGTAGCGATCGGGTCGGCAGGACGCCGCAATGCTGTGGTGTGCGTATTCAGTTGTCGGAATGCGTGTTCAGTTGCCGGTCTGGTGAAGGACGTCTGTCGGGCGCCCGGAGCACTCAGCTGTCGCTGGAGCGCGTTCCCCGGACGTAGGCCTTGACGGTCGCGAAGCGGCGCTGCGGGAGCCGGCGTGCGGCGGATCGTGTAGGGCCCGACGGCGGCGGGGACGATGAACGTCTCCGCGTAGTGCACGACGAAGGGCGCGAAGGCGCCGTCGGGACTCACGACTCGCCTCCTCGCCCTCGACCAGGTTCAGCACGTTGACGCTGCCCTCCGTGTCGTGGGCGGCCTCCTGGTCGAACCAGTGCCGGCGCGTCTCGATGAACTCGCGCTCGTGCAGCCCGGTGCGCTCCTCGACGCAGGCCGCGCTCGCGGCGGAGCTCCTCGACCTGGTCGACCAGATTGCGCTGCGATCCACTCGGTGTCGCGGTCCCACTGGATGTTCTGCTCGCCGTGGTCGAGGTGGATCGGCCGCGGCACGCCGTCGAGGCCGAGCCGGCCCCAGTCCCACAGCTTGAAGGTGAAGATGTACGGCGTCGCGCTGATCTCGAGCACCATCGAGTCCGCGCCCGAGCAGTGCACGGTGCCGGCCGGGATGAGGAAGTGGTCGTGCTTGCGCGCCGGCCAGATGTTGACGTACTTCTCGGCGTGGAACGGCTGCCGCCGTCGGTCGCCGCGCGCAGATCGGCGAGCATCTCCTCCGGGTCGACGCCGGTCTGCAGCGCCGAGGTAGACCACGCGTCGTCGCCGGCGTCGAGCAGGTAGTAGCTCTCGTCCTGCGTGTAGCGCCATGCCGAACGTGTCGCGGATGTACTCGGTCAGCGGGTGCACCTGCAGCGAGAGGTTGCCGCCGCCCATCGTGTCGAGGAAGTCGAAGCGGATCGGGAACTCGGCGCCGAAGCGCGCGAAGGCCGCTCGCCGAGCAGCTCGCGCGGGCGGCTGAGCACGAGGTCGATCGCCGGGAGCTCGACGCGCGGTCGCCGAAGCCGAGCAGCAGGGTGTTCTCCTCGGGCACGCAGTCGAAGCACCAGCCGTAGTTCGCGCCGGCGGTCGAGGTCGAGCTGCTCTTCATCCACTGGCCGCCCCAGGCGCCGGGGTCGAAGAACGGCACGACGCGGAACGGCGCGGCGGCGCGCCGCGCCAGCGCCGCGCGGAAGTCCGCGCCGCGCGACGGCAGCGGCGGCGTCGAGCGCGGCGTTGCGTCGACGAGCAGGTCGATGCGGTCGAAGCAGGGTGCGCTTGTGCCGGTCGGCCACGCGCCAGTCGACGAAGAAGCCGCGCTTGTACTTGCGCAGGGCGTCCTCGTCGGCGTTGTCGGCGCGCCAGTTCGGGCGCACCGGCCCGCTGCCGCTGCTGGATCTCCCACCGCGCCAGGTCGGCGAGCACGAGCGCGTCCGCGCGGCGATCGGCCGCGAGGGCGGCCCCCCAGCCGACCAGGACGGCCGGGCCGGTCGCGCTCCTCGACGCGGCGCTGCAGCGCGGCGAGGCGCTCGGCGTCGTAGAAGTCGTCGAGGGTGAAGTGGCTCATGACGCCGAACACGCGGTCGTCGGTGAGGTTGCGGGCGATGAGCGCGTCGATGACCTCGCGGTCGGCCGCCGCCGCGTCCTCGACGTCGATGACCTCGGCGTCGGGCAGAGCTGCGCGGATGCGGGCGGCGATCGCCGGGACGTCGCCGCCGGGGTACACGTCCACCGCGATGAGCGGATGCCCGGTGCGCGGGAGGCGATGTCCATCGCGGACTTCCACGCCTCGTCGCCGACGAGCACCTCGCTGCCGTCGGGGAGCGGGACGGTCGGGAGCTTCACGTAGCTGCTCCGGTCGTCGAGCATGTACTCCTCGAGCGGGAAGTCCGGCGAGTCAACGGTCGTCATGGCCGTCCTTTGCTGTTGAGATGTGGGCGAGTGCGGCGAGGCCGCGAAGCACCGAGGTTGAGGGATCGTCGGGCGTGACGAACGGCGGGCGGAAGGAGGAGGACCAGAGGTCGGCGTGCACGAGGTCCCGGAGCTGCGGGAGGAGGACGTCGGCGGCACGCATCGCGCCGCCGGTCACCACGACGACCTCGGGGTCGAACGCGTGGCACTGCGTCACGATGACCGCGGCCCAGGTGCGGATGTAGCGGTCGAGGATCGCTGCCGATTCGGGTTCATCGCGGGTCTCGACGAGGTCGCGGATGCCGATCGTGCCGGCGTCCGCGTGCCGGCGGGCCAGCTCGGGGCCGAGCGCGAGGTCGCCCGACGCCGCGGCCGCCGCCAGCGCCCACGTGCTCGCGAGCGCCTCGGCGCAGCCGATGTTGCCGCAGGGGCAGCGTGGCCCGTCGAGGTCGACGGTGATGTGGCCGCCGAGGATCGCGGCGTGTCCGTGCCTGCCGCGGACGACGCGGCCGTCGAGCAGGGCAGCGACGCCGATCCCCGTGCCGAGCACGATGAGGACCGCGTCGCGCGCGCCGCGGGCGCTTCCGTCGGTCACTTCGCCGATGAGGGCCGCACGTGCGTCGTTCTCGACGACGGCGGGGCATCCGAACCGGGCATCGACCGACCACGCCGAGAGGTCGAGGTCGTGCAACCGGGCGTACTTGCCGTGCGCCGCGAGGAGGCGCGCGCCGCCGGGGTCGACGATGCCGGGGACCGCGATGCCGACGCCGTCGGCCCGCTCCCGTCGAGGAGCCGTGTCACCTGCTCGGCGACCTCGTCGAGGTCGATCTCACCGTCGACGGTGGCGAACTCGTCGGACGCGCGGAGCAGGCCGTCGTCGAAGACGCCCAGCTTGACCGCGGTGCCCCCGAGGTCGATCGCTACGGTCGACATGCCCTCCCTCCTCGTCGTCGTGGGGTGTCTGGTTGGTATCGTTACCATAGCGACGAAACGGCATCGATGCAAACTCGGTCGAGCTCAGGGCGAGAGCCGCCGCGTCGCCGGGTCACCGGCATCTCGACGAGCCGGGCGGACCCTGATGAACCACGCCGCTGCCGAGGCGCGACACGAGGAGCTTCGCCGCCTCGCGCCCGAGCTGGCGGGGGTCGTGGTCGACCACCGAGACCGGCACCGGCATGAGCTCGGCGAGCTCGAAGTCGTCGAAGCTGACGAGGGCGGGCAACTGATCGGGCTCGCGCCGTCGCGCAGCCGTCGGCCGATCTCCCGGAGGGCGCCGATGCTGTTGCGGTTGTTGGCGCTGAAGATCGCCGTCGGCGGCTCGTCGAGGTCGAGCAGCCGTCGCGTCGCCATGAGCGAGTCGACGTCCCGCTGCTCGCGCTCGACGAGTTCGGATCGGGGCCAGGTCGCGCTCCGCGTGTGCGCGGACGTAGCCCTCGTACGGCTCGTCCGCCGGTGAAGGCCGAGCCGATGTTCCCGAGGTAGCCGATGCGGGTGTGGCCGGAGTCGAGGAGCGCCCGCGTTCCGCGATACGCGCCGCCGACGTCGTCGAGCAGCACGACATCGACATCGAGCCCGTAGATGCGGCGGGACGCGAGCACGAGCGGGACGCCGCCGAGGCGCTCGGGCCTGAGGTGGTCGGAGGGGTCGCCCGACGGCACGAGGACCAGGCCCTCGACCTGCCGTCCGAGGAAGTCCGCGACGAGCTGGCGCTCGCGGGCCGGGTCGCCCCCGGTGTTGCCGAGGACGATGCGCCGGCCGTCTCGGCCGCGACCTCCTCGACCCCGAGCGCGAAGGTCCCGTAGTACGGGTTGCCGAGGTTCGTGATGGCGACGCCGATGAGTCCGCTCGCCTGGCCGGGCCGGAGGCTCCGGGCGTTCTCGTTCCTGAGGTAGCCGAGTGCGCGAACCGCCTCGAGGACGCGCTCCTGGATATCGGGCCGCACGTTCGCGCCGCCCGCGAGGGTCCGGGACACCGTCATCGGGCTCACGCCGGCGTGCAGGGCGACCTCTTTGACGGTCGGCTGCTTGCCGTGCTGGCGACACCGACCATGATGGTTCCTCTCGCGTCGTAGCCGGACTCACGTTATACCGCTCCGCTGGCCGGATGATGCGCAGTGCTGCTCGAGGGGGCTAGCCAACGGTCGGGACCCCTGCTACGCTCCCGTGCTTGGTAACGTTAACAGGAACGGTGCCTTACCGCACCCGTTCCCTCGTCCGGCAAAGTTGCCGGGGAGGAGCACATCGGCATGCCTC
The DNA here is from genome assembly GCA_963751055.1 of uncultured Actinomycetota bacterium. Lineage (GTDB taxonomy): Bacteria > Actinomycetota > Actinomycetes > Actinomycetales > Microbacteriaceae > Microbacterium. Next base: position 5,368 of record CAVVTB010000001.1, read on the forward strand.
AGCGAATTCCAGCCCGATCCGCCCGGATCGCCATCGCCTCGGCCGTGGGCGCACTCGCCCTCGTGGCGGCATCCGTGCCGCTGTCCGCGGCCGCGGCCCCGACGTGCGCGACCGTCTCGGCGAGCGTCGACACCGAGCTGTTCGATCGCTTCGGCGACTACGGTGACACCGCCGGGCGTGGACCGGAGCAGACTCGGCGTACAGCGTCGAACTTCCTGACGGCCGCATCGCGTGGATCTACTCGGACACGTTCCTCGGGGAGGTGGATGAGGACCACGGCCGGCCGCTGGACTCGCCGTTCATCCACAACTCGATCAACGTCGACGACGGCGGCGTGATCACCACCTACACGGGCGGCACGCCCGAGGCGCCGGAGTCGCTCGTCAAGGTCGACGGCGCCGACGAGGCGCCGCGACTGGTACTGGTTCGGCGACGCGACCGTGCACGGGACGAGCTGCAGGTCCTGCTCGTCGAGTTCGTGAAGACCGGCGACACCATGTGGGACTTCAAGTTCGAGGGCAACGGCGTCGCGACGTTCGACGCTTCGACGCTCGAACTGCTCTCGGTCGAGGACGTGGCGACGGACGGCATCAACTGGGGCTCGGCGATCTACGAGAATCCCGATGACGGCTACACCTACGTCTACGGCGTGGAGGACCTCGGCGCACAGAAGTTCGCCCACCTCGCGCGCGTGGCGGGCGGCGACCTCGCGGACGGTCAATGGGAGTACCTCGGCGACGCCGGCTGGTCGACCGACTCACGGCGACACGAAGCGGATCCTCGAAGGCGTGTCGAACGAGTTCAGCGTGAGCAGGTTCCAGGGCCGCTACACGCTCGTCACCGGCGATGCCACCGAGATCCTGAGCTCGAAGATCGTGATGTACCGCAGCAACAGCCTCGAGGGGCCGTTGACCGGCAAGACCGTGCTCTACTAGACTCCCGAGACGAGCGGGAACGTCTTCACCTACAACGCCAAGGCGCACCCGCAGCTCGGCAACGGCCACACGCTGCTCGTCACGTACAACGTGAACAGCTTCGACACGAACGACCTCTACATCGAGGTCGACAACTACCGTCCGCGGTACGTCGAGGTCGACACGAAGATCAGCAACGGCAGCCAGTGCCGCTGATCCGCTGACAGAGACGGATGCCCCGTGGCCGTCGGCCCCGGGGCATCCGCCCATCCCATATACCCTGACTTCTACTCCCCAGGAGGGCCACGCCATGACGCTACGACCCAGCCCGTTGGTCGCCTCGGTTCGCGATCTCGGCGTGCAGTTCAGCGACAACGACCTCGACATCACCGGGCAGGACGCCGTCACCTCGGTCATGCTCCCCGGGCACGAGACGTTCTGGATCTTCGGGGACACCGTCGAGGGTCCGTTCGACACGATCCGCGGTTTCGAGCTGACCGAGGTGCTCTCGAACACGGGAGCGATCGTGCCGCTCCATGACATCTCGGACGGCGTGAATACCTTCCGCTACCTGGCTGAGCCGAGCGGGGCGCGAGCGCGTCAGCTGATCGGCTTCGTCGCACCCGAGCACAAATCGACCCAGCGGTTGTGGGCGATCCACGGCGTCCACACCAGCGGCCACCTGTACCTGTACTACCACCGCATCACGATGGACCCTGCGCTCGACGTCTTCGAGACCTTCACCCTCGATGGCATGGGAGTCGCACGCGCCGGCGCGGACTACGAGTTCGAGCGGCTGACCGCGCCCGACGGCAGCTACGAGTGGTGGAAGGGCGACCAGCCAGGTTTCGGGGTCTGGGTGCAGCCGCACGGCGAGCACCTGTATCTGTGGGGGTCGATCCAGCCGGAGTCCAAGTCGGCAGGTGACATGTACCTGGCGCGCGTGCTGCCCGACCGCATCGAGGACCTGTCGGCCTACGAATACCTGGTGCAGGCGCCGACACTGGCCGAGCCCGACGTCCCGGTGCGATGGGCCGGCACGTTCGCACCGACCGCCTGCCTGTTCTCCGACGTTCCCAACGAGATGTCGTCATCGTGGAACCCGTACCTGGGGTGCTTCATCTCGCTGACCACGTACCAGCGTGACAACATCCTCGTGATTCGCACCGCGCCAGCGCTGACCGGCCCGTGGAGCGAGCCCGAGGTGGTGTACCGCCCCGAGCGCTCCTCGGGCGAGGCGCTCTTCAACGCCGGCAAGGAGCACCCGGAGTTCGCCCGCGAGGGCGGGAAGGTCACCTACATGACCTTCATCGACTCCACGGTCTACCGGCCGCACCTCATCGAGATCACCTTCGCGTGAGCCCTCATACATGGGTCCTGGCTGACTTCTGGGCGCATGATCCGTTCATCCTCGCCAACGAGCCGGATCAGACGTACTACCTCTTCACGGCCTCGCCAGAGGCTCCCGTCGTCATGGCGTATCGGAGTGCCGACCTCCGAAACTGGGCCGGCCCGACCACGGTGTTCACCATCCCCGAGGGATCGTGGGCGAATCCCGCGGAATCGCCGTGGGCTCCCGAGGTGCACGAGTTCGAGGGGCGCTTCTACCTCTTCACGACCCTGCACGACTCCACCCACGCATTGCCCGCGGCGTCGGATGGCACATCGCAGCTGTCCGCACGGCATCGCGATGGACAGGTGTACGCACCTGTTGCGCGGGGGACTGTGATCGGTGTCGCGGCTTCGCCTCTCGGTCCGTTCGAGCTGCTCGACCTCGATGGCCCGGTTGCTCCGCGCGAGTTCATGACCCTCGACGGCACCCTGTACGTCGACGAGTCGGGCCAGGCATGGATGGTGTACGCACACGAGTGGGTGCAGCTGCTCGACGGCACGATCGAGGCGATTCGGCTGGATGCCGGCCTCGCTCGGTCCGTCGGAAGCCCTATCCACCTCTTCAGCGGGTCGGAGGCGAAGCTCCTTCGCGAACGCACGCCGAGCGCGTTGTCGCCGGTGCCCTACGTCACGGACGGCCCCCAGCTGCGACGGTTGGCAGGTGGGGGACTGCTGATGCTGTGGGCGACCTACCGGCGCGCCGGAGCCACGGCGGAGTACGTCGAGACGATGGCGATCTCGCGCGGTGGTTCGATCGAGGGACCTTGGGAGCAGCTCGATGTGCTCGTGGACGGAAACGCCGGCCACGGGATGCTCTTCACCACGTTCGATGGAGTGCTCATGCTCGTGCTGCATCGCGGCATGGGGACGCCGCATGTTCGGGCTCAGCTGTTCGAGGTCGTCGAGGACGATTCCGCCGGGCTCCGCGTGATCGCCGATCGCTCGGACCTCTACGCGTGACAGATCGGAGCCTCGGCGGAGGATCGCCGACTCAGGCGACCGCCGTCCAGCGGAGGGGCAGGGCCCAGCGGAGGCCATCTCGCGCGCCACAGCCCTCCCCACGCCGGTCCCCCTCCGCCGAGCGGAGGGGGCTCCAGCGTCAGCATCGCGATCGAATCAACGCCTCTCCGGCTAGCGTGAACAGATGAGCGACGGTCGCGAGCAGGTTCTCGTCGAGGGTGGGACGTTCGTCATGGGCTCGGACGACTTCTACCCGGATGAGCGCCCCGCGCACGAGCGGACCGTCGCGTCGTTCGCGATCGACAGCCGCGGAGTCACCAACGCGGACTTCGCCCGCTTCGCCGACGAGACCGGTTACGTCACGTGGGCGGAGCGTCCGCTGGATCCCTCCGCATACCCCGGCGTGGCGACCGCAGACCTGAAGCCCGGCGCGCTGGTTTTCACGCCCACGCCCGGCCCGGTCGACCTCCGCGACTGGCGGCAGTGGTGGACCTGGGTGCCCGGCGCGTCATGGCGGCATCCCGAGGGTCCCGACTCATCCATCGACGAGCGGATGCAGCATCCGGTCGTACAGGTCTCGCACCACGATGCGGCTGCCTACGCCGAGTGGGCCGGCAAGCGTCTGCCGACCGAGGTGGAGTACGAATACGCGGCATGGGGCGGCGCTGCACACGGACCCTTCGCGTGGGGAGCGGAGGCCTATCCAGGCGGCATCGCTCGAGCGAACTCGTGGATCGGCCGATTCCCTTACGACAACCGGGGTGATTGGGGGGCGTCCACCGCGCCGGTCGGCTCCTACCCCGCGAACGGCTACGGGCTGTTCGATCTGATCGGGAACGTCTGGGAGTGGACGAGCGATTTCTACATCCCGCGCCACGTCCTCCCGCGAGAGCGGCCGGTCGACGCCGAGAAGCGCGCCAACCTCCTCTCCGTCGCGAGCGCGGAGCCCGGGTCGACGATCCCGCGCCGCGTGCTCAAGGGCGGCTCCTACCTCTGCTCGCCCGACTACTGTCTCCGCTTCCGGCCCGCGGCGCGGAGTCCACAGGCTGAAGACACCGCGACCACTCATATCGGATTCCGCTGCGTGAGCGACGTCTGAGTCGAGCGACGCCTCCGGTCTTGACTCCTGCGGGGCGGTTGCCGATAGCGTGGAGATCGAGTTCCCCAGCCATGGGCGAAAGGACCGCACGATGACGGAGGCCGGATCTGCTCTCGCGTCGTGGCGGGACACTCCAACGCGACAGGCGATCGAGCAGTTCGTGGCCTCTGTGGTCTCGGGCCCCGACGCGGTTCCCGAGGCCGAGCGCATCGCCGTCTTCGACAACGACGGCACCCTGTGGGCCGAGAAGCCCATGCCGGTGCAGCTCCACTACATCGTCCAGCAGTGGCGGGCCGCGGCGGAAGCGGATCCCTCCCTCACCGAACGGCAGCCCTACAAGGCGGTGACGGCGGGCGACTTCGCGTGGCTCGGGGGAGCACTCGACAAGCATTACGCCGGCGACGACGCCGATCTGAAGATCATCATCGGGGCGCTGGTCGGGCTCACCGATGCGATGAGCGTCGAGGACTACGCGCGCTCGGTCGGGGAGTTCTACGCCTCGGCAAAGGTCTGGCGACGCAGCGCCCGTACTCCTCCTCCGTCTATCAGCCGATGGTCGAGCTGCTCCGGTTACCTCGAAGCGCACGGCTTCACGTGCTACATCGTCTCGGGCGGCGACCGCGACTTCATGCGGCCGATGTCGGAGGACTACTACGGCATCCCGCCGGAGCGCGTCGTCGGGTCGGCGCTGGGCCTGACATACGACGAGGATGCCGCGGCGGTTCGCTACGCGGCATCCTTCTCGTTCATGGACGATGGCCCCGAGAAGCCGGTGCGGATCTGGAGCCGCGTAGGCCGCCGGCCTCTGCTCGCGGCAGGGAACTCGAACGGTGATATGCAGATGCTGGACTTCGCCCGGCGAGGAACCCGCGCCGGCTTCGCCCTGCTCGTCCACCACGACGACGATGCGCGCGGCGACGCGCCGTATGACGCGGGTGCTGAGAAGGCGCTGGCTGCGGCATCCGATCGCGGGTACACGGTCGTCAGTGTGAGGGCCGACTGGGAGAACGTCTTTCCGGATTCATCGACAAGCGAAGGTTGAGTGCTGATGGCTGTTCCATTCAAGGGCGAGGTCAACGTAACGGTCACGCAGTCGACGCCCGATTGGGGTCCGTACGCACAGCCGATTGCGCCGGACGGCTCGCCCAACATCCTCTACATCGTGCTGGATGACGTCGGCTTCTCTGCCATGGAGGCGTTCGGGGGATTGATCGAGACCCCGAACATCAACCGCATCGCCGAGGACGGTCTTGTCTTCACCAACTTCCACACTACGGCGCTCTGCTCGCCGACCCGGTCGTGCCTGCTCACCGGTCGCAATCACACGACCAACAGCATGGCGAGCATCACCGAGGCGGCAGCCGGCTTCCCGAACTCCAGCGGGCATATTCCCTTCGAGTGCGGAAACGTCGCCGAGGTTCTGGGCGAGCGAGGATGGAACACCTACGCGGTCGGCAAGTGGCACCTCACTCCCGAGGACGAGATGAATCTAGCCTCGGTCCGGCGGCAGTGGCCGCTGGGGCGGGGCTTCGAGCGGTTCTACGGATTCCTGGGCGCCGAGACCAACCAGTGGTACCCCGACCTCATCCACGACAACCATCCGGTGGAGCAGCCATCCACACCTGAGGAGGGCTATCACTTCAGCGTCGACATCACCGACAGGGCGCTCGGCTTCATCCGCGATGCGAAAGCCGTCGCGCCCGACAAGCCGTTCTTCCTCTACTACTGTCCTGGCGCGTGCCATGCCCCCCATCACGCTCCGAAGGAGTGGTCCGACAAGTACGCGGGCAAGTTCGACATGGGATACGAGGCCTATCGCGAACTCGTCTTCGAGCGGCAGAAGGCCGCGGGCATCCTCCCGGACGGGGCGGAGCTGTCTCCGATCAACCCGTACGTCGACCGGACGAGCGCATCAGGCAAGGGCTGGCCCGAGCTCGACACCGTGCGGCCCTGGGAATCCCTCACTGACGCGGAGAAGCGGCTGTTCTCGCGGATGGCGGAGGTGTATGCAGGGTTCCTGAGCCACGCGGACCACCAGATCGGGCGTCTGCTCGACTACCTCTCCGAGAGCGGCCAGCTCGAGAACACGATGATCGTCCTCGTGTCCGACAACGGCGCCTCGGGCGAAGGCGGACCCAACGGCTCGGTGAACGAGAACAAGCTCTTCAACGGCCTCCCCGACAAGATCGAGGAGAACCTGGACTTCCTCGACGTGCTGGGGTCGCCGCTGACCTACAACCACTACCCGACCGGCTGGGCCTGGGCGTTCAACACCCCGTTCAAACTGTGGAAGCGCTACTCCAACTGGGAGGGCGGCACCGCGGATCCGCTGATCGTATCCTGGCCGCAGCGCATCACCGAGCGCGGTGTGCGCCACCAGTACACGCACGCGATCGACATCGTCCCGACGCTGTACGACTGCACTCGCCATGGACCCGCCGGAGACGCTGAAGGGTTACACCCAAGTGCCGCTCGAAGGCGTCCCGTTCACGGCGACGTTCGATGACGCCGCCGCCGAGACCGGAAAGACGACCCAGTTCTACTCGATGGGCGGCACCCGCGCGATCTGGCACGACGGCTGGAAGGCGGCCGCCATCTCTCCCTGCAGCCCCCGACGCGTGGGCCGAGTACTCGACCCAGGAGTGGGAGCTGTTCGACACCAGGACCGACCCGAGCGAATGCCATGACGTCGCCGCTGATCATCCGGAGATGCTGCAGGAACTGATCTCGCTGTGGTGGGCGCAGGCGGGCCAGTACAACGCGCTCCCCCTGGAGGATCGCGGTGTCATCGAGATCCTCGGCACCGAGAGGCCGCAGATCGCGAAGGCGCGCAGCCGGTACGTCTTCTATCCCGGCAGCTCCGAAGTGCCCGAGTCAGTGGCGCCGAACATCCGCAACCGCTCGTACACGATCGCCGTCGAGGTCGACGTCGACAGCGACAAGGCCAACGGGGTGCTGTTCTCCCACGGTGCGCGCTTCGGCGGCCATGCCCTCTATCTCAAGGACGGCCGGCTGAAGTACGTATACAACTGGGTCGGACTGTTCGAGCAGACCGTGGAGTCCACCGATCCGATCCCCACCGGACGCGTCATCCTCTCGGCGAGCTTCGAGAAGGACGAGAGCACGATGCCTGCGGAAGGCACGCTCACTCTGCACGTCGGCAGGGCCGCCGCCGGGAGCGCGCGCATCAAGACCCAGCCCGGCAAGTTCTCGATCGCCGGCGAGGGACTCAATGTCGGTAAAGACACGGCCGAACCCGTGACCGACGACTACTCCGGCGACTCGCCGTGGCCGCTCGTCGGCGCAACCATCACGAAGGTCGTCATCGACGTCAGCGGTGAACCTTTCCTCGACCTCGCGCAGGAGGCGGCGATGGCGTTCGCCCGCGACTGAGGTGCAGCGGCGCTGTACCTCAGTCGCTGCGCGGCGCGGGGAACAGGTATGCCTCCACGGTGTCGCCTCGGAGCACGAGCCGGATCACTGAACCGTCCGTGAGTTCCCTCATGTATGTCGCCGTGTAGTCGTCGGGGAACGCTCCGAAGTCGATCATCAACTCGGCCCCCGGCGGGGCGCACCGGATGCCGTGGAGGGTTCCCCCTTCGATGCCCATCAGACAGCGAGAACCCTGGGCGTTTTCGGCGACCCAGGGCTGGAGTCCGCGGTAGGTCTCGTAGCCGCGCAGAGTGGACCTGTCCACCTCTGCGAGGGGGGCATAGGAGACCGCCGCAAGCGTCGCGCTCTCGGCCTCGACGCCCGTCGGCTGCAAAGTGACCTCTGGATTCGGGGCCAGGTACAGGGTGATGGCGTACGCGAACGCGACGACGACGATCACCGAGCCCACCGCGAGCCAGGTGCGTCCGCTCCGGGTCGAGAGCACTCGCTGCCGGAGCGGCCGACGCGGCTTGGCACCCGAGTCCGGCGTCACGAGAGTCGCTGTCGCGATCCCGGGCACCGCCGCTTCGCCGACGGCGGGTTCGGGTGCAGCAGCGGGTATCGGCGGGGGCGCGGCCAGGTCCCTCAGCTCGCCCTCGAGCTCAGCCAGCCGTGCGAGCGCCTCCGGGTCATCCTGGATGTCGGGGTGGGGACCGTATGCCCGCGCCCGCAGTTCGCGCAGTTCCTCCTCGTGCAGCGAGGGGGCCGTCGAGTTGTTCATGAGTCCGCCTTCGCGTGCGGGTAGACCCAGGCCTCCACGATGTCGCCGTTCACGATGAACCGGATCATCGGTCCATCGGGCTGGGTGTACGGGTGGGAGTCCGCGACCTGCTTCGCCGGTGCCGGCGTGCACTCGACACGAACAAAGTCCTCGGTGGGCGCGATCACAACCAGGCACGGAGCGCCGTAGGTATTGGAGCCGGTGAAGATGTCCCAGCCCTGAAAGCTCTCGTGAGCCCGGAGTGTCGACCCGTAGATATGAACGAATGCGTGATCGCTGTTGATGAGGGCGAGAACGTCGAGAGAGGCGCCTTCACCGGTCTTAGCCAGCGTCGCGTCGGGGCGTGGTCCTGAGACCACGATGAGCATCGCCACAACACCGCCGATCGCGACCAGCGCGCCCGCCGCCACGCCGATGCGGCCTGGCCATCTCGACTTCACTGTCGGTGCGGGCTCGTCACTCACCTGCACCGAATCCGAGGCATCCGATTCATCCATACCTGGTAATGTCCGCGAACGCGCGAAAGGTTCACGGGCGTGGCCATGATTCTGGCCGCACGGCGGTGGGGAACGGAAGTCGCTCGGAGTTGTTGACGAGCTGGTGCCAGTACGGGTAGATCGGCGTCGTCGCGCTCGCAGCGTCGAGCCGGGCGATCTGATCCGCCTCGAGCGACCATCCGACCGCCCCCAGGTTCTCCGTGAACTGAGCCTCATTGCGCGCTCCGAAGATGATCGATGAGACCGTCGGACGGCTGAGCACCCAGTTGAGCGCCAGCTGCGGGATCGTCTTGCCGGTTTCAGCGGCCAGCTCGTCGAGCACGTCGATCGTGCGGTAGAGCGTCTCTCGATCGCCGGATGCCTCGGTCTCGCCGGGCACGGCGAGTCGGCTGTTCTCGGGAACCGGCGTCCCGCGCCGGAGCTTCCCGGTGAGTCGCGCTTGAGACAGCGGGCTCCACACGACCGTCCCGATCCCCTGATCGACGGCCAGCGGCATCAGCTCCCATTCGAATTCCCGCGAGGCGAGCGAGTAGAACGCCTGATGAGCGACATGACGGGCCCAGCCGTGGCGCTCGGACACGGACAGCGACTTCATCAGCTGCCAGCCCGAGAAGTTCGAGCAGCCGATATAGCGGACCTTCCCGCCGCGCACGAACTCGTCGAGCGTGCTCAGCACCTCGTCGACCGGGGTGAGCGCGTCGTAGCCATGGAGGTAGAGGACGTCGATGTACTCGGTATCGAGGCGACGAAGGCTCGCCTCGAGCGCCCGAGTGAGGTGATGGCGCGAGCTCCCGACATCATTGACACCGGTTCCGGTGCGTCCGTTCATCTTCGTGCCGACCAGGACCTCGTCTCGGCGGCCGGTGATGGCTCGTCCGAGGATCTCCTCCGCGCGCCCACCGGAGTAGATGTCGGCCGTGTCGAAGAAGTCGATCCCGGCATCCAGGGCCAGGTCGACGATGCGTCGTGCCTCGTCGACATTGACGCTGCCCCACGAACCGGTGCCCTCGCCACCACCGAACGTGGCGGTGCCGAACGACAGCACCGGCACCCTGAGGCCCGAGCTTCCGAGCTGACGATATTCCATTTCCGGAACTCCCTTGTTCACGTTTCGCATTACGCCCGTTCGCCGATTTTGGCTAGGGGGTCGGTCATGTCGTTTCGCTGACGTAGCGTGAAGGCATCCCTTCTCGTCGAGGAATCAATCCGCAAACCTGAACACAATTTAGGAGCAGAGATGACTACAACATGGGATGCGTGGAACTACCGTCAGTCGGCGAACCGGATGCCGGGTGCCAGGAGCATGGTCGGCTACGAAGTCCACGCTACGGATGGCCACATCGGCAAGGTGGACGAAGCCAGCGACGAGGTCGGCACCAGCCGCATCGTCGTGGACACCGGGCCGTGGATCTTCGGCCGCAAGGTTGTGCTCCCTGCGGGTACCGTCCAGCGCGTGGACGACGCAGAGGAGAGGGTCTACGTCGATCTGACGAAGGACCAGATCAAGAACTCCCCTGAGTTGGATGAGAACACCAGGACGGACGATCCGGCATACCGAGACCGCCTCGGAACGTACTACGGCGGGTTCTACGAGTGACGGAGTCGTCTCTCGCATGAGAAGGACCCCCGGGCAACCGGGGGTCTTTTCCTTGGAGGCGGTCGTCTCGTCAAGCGGGCAGATCGACGTCTTCCAGGTTGAGCCAGGCGATCTCCTCCGGGCTGAGCGAGACGTCCAGGGCGCGAAGACTGCTGTGCAGTTCGCCGGTCGTCGCAGGGCCGATCAGGGTCCAGGTCGGGAACGGCTGGTCGAGCACCCAGGCGAGCGCGATGTTGATCTCTTCGCACCCCTTCTGAGCGGCGAGTTCCGCGGCGCGGCGCTTGCGTTCGAAGTTCGCGTCGGAGTACCAGCAGCGGACCAGTTCCGCATCCGCGAGTCGATCCGGAGCGGCTCGTGGTGTGAAGAACCCGCGCGCCTGGCTCGACCACGCGATCAGCGGGAACTGGTTCTGGGTGAGCCAGCGGCGGGATTCCGCGTCGCCTGCGCTCAGGCATCCGGCCCACACGGGTTCGACCACGGCCGCGAGACTCAGCTGGTTGTTGAGGACCGAGAATCCCTCGAGGCCGTGGGCGGCGGCATAGGCGTTCGCCTCGATCAGGCGCTCGATGCTCCAGTTCGAGCCGCCGAAGACTCCGATGCGTCCCGCCCGGCGATGGCGATTGAGCACATCGATGAATTCGCCGACCGGGACGGCCGGGTTGTCCCGGTGCATGATGTAGATCTCACCGTGGTCGGTGCCCAGGTGGTCGAGGCTGATCTCCAGCTGCTCGCTCAATCCCTCGGGCGTGCAGTGGGGAGTATGCGCGCCCTTCACGATGAGCGAGACCTCGTCGCGTACACCACGGGTACGCAGCCAGTGGCCGATCGACTCGTCGGCCCGGCCGTAGACGAACGCCGAGTCGAGGAAGTTCCCACCCCGCTCGAAGTAGTCGTCGAGCAGGATCTGACCGCCGACGGTGGGCGCCGACATCCCTCCCATGACGAGGCGGGAGAGCGGGCGCTCGATACCGGGCAGCGACGCGTACCGCATCGGTCCGTCCCGCACGGACGGCCAGCGTCTCCGCCCAGAGCGGATGCACCAAGCTCTCGCGCCGCTCCGCCTCGTAGACGACCCCGGCCTCCTCCCGCCAGGCGTCGAGCGCGCGCATGTTGCCGAGGGTGTCCTCCGGGCTCATGGCCGGTGACGGCGCCGCGCGGTCATCGAGGTGGCGAGCCACGGTGTCGATCTCGAAGTGGTAGGCGCTGACCGAAGTCTCCGTGTCGATCTCCCGCACCTCCCCGGAGTCGAGCGAGACGACGATGCGAGATCCCGGTGCGCCGGCGAACCAGGGGTGGGTGACGGTGATGCTGCCGAGGGACCCGTACACGGTGACGGTGTTCGGCTGATTCGAGCAGCACGCCGGTGGTGAGCTCAGCGAGCACGCCGCCGTCGAACTCGAGGATCGCCGTCGAGTAGAGATCAGTCCCCTCGGAGGAGTCGAGCCGGGCCACGGCCTTGACCGATGAGCGGTTCTGCGAAGGGCAGGTCCTGCCCGGCGCCCGCGATCAGGCGAGCCATCGACATGCAGTACGACCCGACGTCCAGGATGCCGCCGCCGCCCAGCGCATTCGCGAACAGCCGGCTCTGGCGGATCGCGATCCGTCTGGAAGCTGAACATCGCCCGGATGAGCCGGACGTCGCCGATCTCGCCTGAACGCACGATGTCGACCAGCTGCGCCGTCTGCGGGTGGCAGCGGTACATGAACGCCTCCATGAAGAAGACGTCGTTCTCACGCGCGGCCTCGATCGCCGCCTCCGCTTCAGCGGACGTCAGCGCGGCCGGCTTCTCGCAGAGGATGTGCTTGCCCGCGCGCGCGGCCCGGATGACCCATTCCGCGTGCTGCGGGTGAGGTGTGCTGACGTACACCGCCTCCACGCGCGGGTCAGCCAGCAGGTCGTCGTAGGAGCCGTAGGCCGCGGGAATGTCGAACTCCGCAGCGAAGGCGTCGGCTTTCGCCTGGTCGCGGCTTGCGACGGCCACGGCCGTTCCCGTCTCGGACTCGGCGAGGGTCTCGGCGAACCGTCGCGCGATGTGTGCCGGTGGCAAGGATGCCCCAGTTCACGTGCTTCATGGGGACACGATCCGTTCTCTCGAGTGACGCCAGACAAACCTAGGGGATTCGGCTCGGTCGTCGCTTGCGGATCGCTGGGGCGCGCCGACCAAGACGACACGATCCGCACGCTGAGTACGCTGGCCGAGTCGAGAGGATCCTCATGAAGCAGGTCGTCATCGTCGGCCATGGTGGCCCGGAGAAGCTGCAGCTGCGCGAATCTCCTGACCCCGAACCGCGGCAGGGGGAGGTGCGGATTCGAGTCCGGGCAAGCGGCATCAACTTCGCCGACATCCTGGCCCGTGAAGGACTTTATCCCGATGCGCCACGGCCCCCGGCCGTGGTCGGCTATGAGGTCTCAGGGTCGGTGGACAAGGTCGGCGGCGGGGTCGATGACGCGCTGATCGGCACAGACGTCGTCGCTTTGACCCGCTTCGGAGGCTACTCGGATGTCGTCACGGTGCCGGCGAAGCAGGTCTTCGAGAAGCCGGCCATGCTGTCGCATGAGCAAGCCGCCACAATCCCGGTGAGCTATCTCACCGCATGGCAGCTGCTCGTGGTCATGGGTTCGCTCAAGCCAGGCGAGACCGTGCTGATCCACAACGCCGGAGGCGGGGTCGGGCTGGCCGCGATCGATGTCGCGACCCACGTCGGGGCGACGATCTTCGGCACAGCCAGCGCCGGGAAGCATCCATTCCTCACCGAGCGCGGCGTGCACGAAACCATCGACTACCGAACCACGGATTGGCCGAGCGAAGTCGACCGGCTGACGGGTGGTAAGGGAGTGTCGCTCGTCATCGATCCGTTCGGCGGCAGGCACTGGAAGAAGAGCTATCGCGCTCTGCGCTCGGGAGGAAGGCTCGGGATGTTCGGCGTCTCAGCGGCGACGGACTTCGAAACTGCCCGGACCGCTTCGACTCGGGCGGCTCGCGGTCGGGATGCCGGTCTTCCACCCGGTGTCTCTGATGAATGCGAACAGGTCGGTCTTCGGCGTGAATCTGGGTCACATGTGGCACGAGACCGACATGATCGCGGACTGGGCGCGAGTCGTGCTCGACGGGGTAGTCGAAGGGTGGGTGCGTCCCCACGTGGACAGCACGTTCCCGCTCGACGAGGCGGCTGCGGCGCATGCCTACATCGAAGAACGCAGGAACATCGGCAAAGTCATCCTCACGACGTGACTCAGCTCGCACCGAGGCAGACAGCTGGACTTTCCTGGTCCGCCGTGCCGGCAGAGCATAGACCCGGCGTCGACGGCGGGCAACAGAGGTGCCAGCCGGGTGCCGCCCGCGGTACGGTCGGCCCATCGCCCCGGAGGGCGCCGATCGAGAGGACCTGGCCATGACCGACCATGTTTACCGCGTGACCGAGATCGTCGGGACATCGCCCGACGGCGTGGATCCTGCGATCCGGAACGCGATCGCCCGCGCGGGCAAGACGCTGCGCAATATCGACTGGTTCGAGGTCGTCTCGGTGAGAGGGCACATGGAGGATGCGACGATCCACCACTTCCAGGTGACACTCAAGGTCGGGTTCCGCTTGGAAGACGAGTGATCGCGGCTCGGGGCTTCCGTTCCCGTTGATCGGATCGTCCGAGTCGCCGGCATGGCGTTCCGGACGATCACCACTCGCGGCGAGTCAGAGGCGCCGACGTTCGTCCTGGTGCACGGCATCGGCGTCTCGCACCGCTATCTGGCGCCCCTGCACGATCGGCTGTCGGCATCGGGCACCGTCCACTCGATCGACCTTCCGGGTTTCGGTGGGCTCCCGAAGCCCCGCAAGACCCTGACGGTCGCTGAGATGGCGACCGCCATCGGCGATCTGCTGACGGAGTTGGGAGTCGTCGACGCGGTGCTCATCGGGCACTCGATGGGATGCCAATGGGTCGTGGAGCTCGCCGCGCAGCGTCCGGACCTGGCGAGGTTCGTGGTCCTCATTGGCCCTGTCGCAGACAGCGCGCATCGGTCGGTGCTGGCGCAATCCGTGGCGTTGGCTCGCGACACGCTCGGCGAACCTCTCGACGCGAACGTCGCTGTGCTCACCGACTATCTTCGGTGCGGGCCGATCTGGTACTCGAAGCAGTTGTCGCTGATGCTGCGCTTTCGCATCGAAGAGCGGATCAAGGAGCTGACGATGCCGGTGCTCGTGCTCCGCGGCGGGAAGGATCCGATCGCCGGCCTCGCATGGTGCCGGCGGCTGCGTGATGCTGCTGCCAACGGAGTGCTCGTCGAGGTCCCAGGCAGTCATCACGTCGTTCAGATGAGCGCACCCCAGGCGACGGCATCCGCAGTTCTGGCGCATCTGCCGGCCAGAGCCTGACCTCTGGCGGAGACGCTGAATCGGGCAGGATCGGAGAAGCGGCCGCTCGGGACCCGGCAGTAGCGTGAAACGACGAGGTCGGAGTCGACCGAACTGAGACGTGAAGGAGAGCATCATGGCCGGGAAGGCAACCTCAGAGGGACTGTCGCAGGAGGAACGCGACGCCGTCAAGCAGCGCGCGAAGGAGCTGCGCGAACAGGAGAAGGCGGGCAAGAACCGCGAAGCCGGGCTGAAGTCCGTGCTCACCGCGATCGCCGCCCTCGACGATGATGACCGCGCGCTCGCTGAGGGCCTGCACAAGGTCGTGAGCGAGGTCGCCCCCGACCTCGTTCCCAAGACCTATTACGGGATGCCCGGATACGCGAATGCCGAAGGCAAGATCGTCCTGTTCATCCAGCCTGCGGGAAAGTTCAAGACGCGCTATTCCACGGTCGGCTTCGAAGACCGGGCCAAGCTCGACGACGGCGACATGTGGCCGAGCGCGTTCGCATTGCGCGCGTGGTCGCCGGCAGTCGAGAAGAAGCTCACCGAACTGGTCAAGAAGGCGGTCGGCTGAGAACCGGCCGCATCGCCGGCGCCGGAGGCTCTGTCAGGCCTGGTCGGCGACGGTGACCTTGTCGATCTCGAGGTGCTCGACCGCCACGGTGCCGAGCGTGAGACCAGAGCCGCCCGGTTCGGTCTCTGCCGTGGGCTCGATGTCGAAGTGGTCGGCGACGAGTGTGATGCCGCCCGATGAGCTGGCCGAGTTCGCAAGCTCCTCGATCCAGTCGCGGCTCAGCGCTTCCGGCTCGGGATCGTCGAAGACGAACCGGAGCGGGATCGACGGATGGATCCAGAGGGTGCTGCGGCCTCGGTCCTGATCCTCCGGGTGGCGCCATGACACGGTGAAGCTCTCGTCCCGTCGCAGCTTCGTCGAGATCACGACTTTGAGATGCGCGAGTGCGCGGTCTTCGATGTGGATCGGGGTGGCCGACCCGCCGTAGTAGATGGTGCCCACGCCACGAACCTAGTACCACGCGCACACGCAGAACGACCTGGCTCTGCTTCTGTGGATAGATCAGGTCATCGTCGCGTAGCGCCTGCGGACGCCGCCCGCAACCGGGTCGACCGATCCGGTGGTGCTCCGAAGACTCGATGAGGAAGGGAGCATCCGATGAACAGCAATGCAGGTGACGACAGGATCCAGCCGCTCCGCGAAAAGGACAGCTCGATCGAACCGGACCCCACTGTGGACCCGGCGCAGGCGGAATGGGACCGGACGACAGCGATCGACGACGGTGTCCGACCCGAAGACCTCGTTGCCCCGACGAGGACGGGCGATGACCCCGCTCAGCTTCCCGCGGACGACGACGACATCCCGGCCGACGACCTGCCCGGGTGGGCACAGCAGCCGGAGACGCAGGGAACCGATCCAGTGGATGCCGAGCTCGGCGCCGATGGCCAGGGAGACCTCGCGCCGGAAGACAGGTAGTCGTTCCCGCAGGGTCGGAAGCCCGGATGCGTGGAGTGGAAGCCCACGCCGCTATGGTCGAACCCGGCATGCCGGGCCGCGGCGATCGCCGAAGAGGAGACCAGGTGATCGAGCGCGAGCTGACGAGTCCGGCATCGTTGACGGGCAAGGACGGACGGCTGAATCGGGACGCCGTCGGGTGGATGCGCACGCCGCTCCTCGACACGTCGGGAATCGACGGCCGACGCTCCTGGGGTCGCAACAAGCGGTGGGAGTACTGGAACGTCACGACGCCGACACACATCGTCGCCCTCACGGTGTCTTCGCTCGACTACGCCGCCGTGCACGAGGTATGGATCTTCGATCGGGCGACGGAGGCAGTCGTCCACCGTGGGGTCACCGGCATCCTGGGCGGCAGCGCGACACTTCCGGCGAGCCTGGGCGACGGCCCGGCGCGGGCGCGGGCTCGCGACCTCACGATCGACATCGACGAAGTGCCGAACGGCACCCGGCTGCGTGCCGAGATCCCCGGCGCCTCGGTCGACGTCGTCGCGTCACGGCCTCCCGGCCACGAGTCGCTCGCCGTGGTCGTCCCGTGGAGCGATCGGCGGTTCCAGTACACGGTGAAGGATGTCGCGCGCCCCGCATCCGGAAGCATCAGCGTCAATGGGGTCGTTCACGACGTTGCGGCGGGGCAGTCGTGGGCGGTGCTCGACCATGGCCGGGGCCGCTGGCCCTACGACGTGAGCTGGAACTGGGGCGCCGGATCGGGCGTCTCGGGCGGGCGCGTGATCGGGATCCAGCTCGGCGGCCGCTGGACCGACGGCACCGGGTCGACCGAGAATGCGATCTTCGTCGACGGCCGGCTGCACAAGATCAGTGAGGACGTGCGGTGGGAGTACGACACCGCCGACTATCTGCGACCGTGGCGAGTGCAGGGCGACGCGGTCGACCTCACGTTCGTCCCGTTCTACGACAAGGTGACTCGGACGAACCTGGGGGTCGTCTCCTCGCGCACGGACCAGTGCTTCGGCTGGTGGTCGGGCGAGTTCACAACATCCGACCGCGAAACCGTCGCCTTCGAGGGGATCCTCGGCTGGGCGGAGGACGTCCGCAACCGCTGGTGAGCGGCGCGATCTCGACTGACCGCCCGCGCTGTGCGTGCCTCGATGGGATGATGGGGCGCATGTCTGAAAGCGACGCGGCTCCCGAGGCGTCGGTCGCGCGGCGGATGTCGCCTGCTCGCCAGGTCCTGACCCTGTTCGGCGACTACTGGTGGGGCGTTCCCGACGCGATGCCGTCGGGTGCTCTCGTCGCGGCGATGATCGATCTGGGCATGAAGGAGCCCGCGGCGCGCGCGACGACGGCTCGGCTCACGCGAACGGGGCTGCTCGTCCAGGAGAAGGTCGGTCGCCGCACAACCCATCGCCTGTCGGACCGCACGGTGAGCATCGTGGCGGAAGAGGCCGCGTGGCTCGACAGGTTCGGACGCGAGAACCCCGAATGGGACGGGCTGTGGACGGTGCTCGCCTTCTCGATCCCCGAGGCGCAGCGGGCGCTGCGGCACACAGCTCGATCACTGCTCAAATGGGCGGGCTTCGCACCGCTCTACGACGGCGTCTGGATCTCGCCGTCCGACTCCGCGGTGCAGACGATGGCTCAGCTGCAGGAGGCCGGTGTCGAAAGCGTCACCGTGATGCGGGCGAGCCTCGAGACCTCTCTTCCGGCCGGCCCTCAGGGCGCATGGGATCTCGCCGCCGCCGCCGCGCTCTATGAGTCGTTTCGTACCGAGCTGGAGTCCGTCCGCCCACCGTCGACGCCCACGGATGCCCTCGCGAGTCGATCCCGGCTCATGCTGACGTGGCAGGGCTTCCGAGGTGTCGACGTCGGCCTTCCGGTCGAACTCCTGCCGCCGGCCTGGCCGCGGATCGCCGTGCGCCGGCTGTTCGCGGCGCGCTATGACGAGCTGGGGCCGCTCGCCGAGGAGCGCATGCGTCAGCACGTTGAGGCGATAGCCCCCGACCTGGCGGCTGCAGTGACCCGCAGGAGGCTCTCCGCCACCAATTGACGTTCTAACTTTCCTTGACGATCGTCACTGACACTTCTAGCATGACGAACGTGCGGCAAGGTTGCCGCGCCGTTGACGACGATGTCGAAGGGTTCGGTTATGAGAATCAGGAATGCACGCCCAATGGTGTGCGCCGCGGCAGCAGCCGCGATGATCGTCGGCTTGCTCGCCGCTCCGGGCGCCGCGAGTGGAGCGGTAGAGGTCTCGATCGATGTGGTCTCGGGTCGAGCCGACTCGGTATCAGGAGGCGATGCGCTGATCGCGGTGTCGGGTGCACCGGCCGGTGCACGCGTTGTGGCGGCCGGTGTGGACGTGACCGAGGGCTTCGCCCCGCGGGGCGAAGCCCTCGTCGGGCTCGTCGATGGGCTTCCGCTCGGTGCGAGTGAGATCGTGGTGACGACCAAGAACGGCAAGGAGGAGGCATCCGTCGAAGTCGTCAACCACCCGATCACCGGTCCCGTCTTCTCCGGCCCGCAGCATCCGATGTACTGCACCGCGTCCGGGGCGCCATGGAACCTCGGGCCGGTTGATGAGGACTGTCACGTCGCCGCCGCGGTCGTCAGCTACCGATACCGCACGACGGCGGGGCAGTTCGCCGCGTATCCGACAGACGGCTCGACGCCGGCGAACGTCGCATCCACGACGACCAGCGACGGAACCACCGTCCCGTACATCGTGCGCATCGAACGTGGCACCATCAACCGCGCCGTCTACGAGACGGCCATGCTTCACGCGCCGGGCACTCCGGTGCCCACGCCATGGCAGACCGCCCCCGGCTGGAACGGCAAGCTCGCATACACATTCGGCGGCGCGTGCGGCGTCGGCTACTGGCAGGGCTCGAGCACCGGCGGCGTGGAGAACGACCTGCTGCTGTCGCGCGGATACGCGGTCGCCTCGGCCACGTTCAACGTCTATGCCCAGAACTGCAACGACGTCACGAGCGCCGAGACGGCGATGATGGTCAAGGAGCACGTCATCGAGCAGCTCGGCCCCGTGGAGTACACGATCGGCTCGGGCGGGTCTGCCGGCACGATGCAGCAGCTGCTGCTGGCCAACAACTACCCGGGCATCCTCGACGGTGTCCTCGGTGAGATCGGCTACCCCGACGAGCGCTCGACGACGATCGGCGGCCACGACTGCCGTGGTCTCCTGAACTACTGGAACTCGCCCGCGGGCGCCGGCTGGACCAACGCGCAGAAGATTGCGGTCACCGGCCACGCCACACCGAACACCTGCTTCGGGTTCACGTTCTTCGACGGAGTCGACGACCCGAAGCGCGGCTGCGCCGCCGCGATCCCGGTTGCCGATCGCTGGTCGCCGGCGAACCCCGACGGGCTCCGGTGCACCATCGCCGACATGGTGAAGAACGTCTACGGCACGGACGCAGAGGGGCGCGGGCTGCGCGTCGAGCCCGACAACGTCGGCGTGCAGTACGGGCTTGCAGCGCTCGAGGAGGGCGCGATCACTGTCGACCAGTTCGTCTCGCTCAACCAGAGCATCGGCGGCATGGATATCGACGGCAACCGCACGGCCGCACGCTCGGAGGCGAGCGTCGAAGCGATCGAACGCGCGTACGCGACCGGCCGGATCAATCTCATGACCGGCGGGCTCGAGACGATCCCCGTCATCGAGATCCGCAACTACACCGACCCCACCGGCGACTTCCACGAGCGCTACCGGTCCGCGATCATCAGGGAGCGGATGCTGAACGCCTGGGGCGACGCGGGGACCCACGTCAACTGGACCGGCCCGAACAACGGGCAGCAGACGGCGCAGATGCGTGCTTCGGCCCTGACCCAGCTCGAGGCTTGGCTCGACAACCTCGAAGCCGCCGGCGGCCCCGGTGACCGGGCGCGGACGATCGAGGCGCGACCGGCTGGACTCGCGGACGGATGCTTCGACGCGGCCGGCGCGTTCATCGAGGAGGTCCTCGACTACGACGATGCCGACTCGGCCTGCAACACGCTGTATCCGTACCACTCGCAGCCGCGGGCCGAAGCGGGCATGCCTCTTGCGGCCGATGTCATGAAGTGCCAGCTCACCGCGCCGGTGCGTTCGGACTACCCGGCGGGCATGACGGACGCGCAGTGGGGCTCGCTCACGGCCGTCTTCGCGACCGGCGTCTGCGACTGGACGAAGCCCAGCCAGGGCTTCGCCGAGCTCGAAGGCACATGGCTGGACTTCGGTGAGACCGAGGCGGTCGACCTGAGCGGCGTGGGCATCGAGGGCGCGGCTCGCGTGGGCGGTGAGCTCAGCGCCGTCGCCGAGACGGCGACTCCCGGCGCGCAGCTCTCGTACCAGTGGATCGCCGATGGGACGCCGATCGACGGGGCGACCGGGGCGATGTTCGTCATTCCGGCCGAGCTGGACAACGCCACGATCGCCGTGCGGGTGACCGCTTCGGCCGAGGGCTTCGTCTCGGCTTCGACCGTGTCGGACCCCACTCAGAAGGTGCGGTTCGATAACAAGGACGGTGGGAAGAGCTAGCCCACTCATCGAGGGGCCGGGCGTCCTGGGGCGCCCGGCCCTTCGTGTGCCCCGGGGCCCGTTCATTCGACCATTTCGTGTCGAGCGTCAGAAAAAGGTTGACATTCGAGCTCAACGGTCCCACGATGTGAGTGTCCACTACGACGGTGTGCTGGAACGCGCGTGATCGCGCGGAACGCCTCGCCGTCACCAATCACCATCTGTACGAGAGGCCTCCTCGATGAAGAAGAGTTTCGCTGTCGTCGGCATCCTTGCCGCCGCGGCCATCGCCCTCAGCGGCTGCACCGATTCCGGAGCTGAGCCCACCACCGCCCCGACCGACGACTCCGCGCCCGCTGAGCTCACGCCGGTTCGCGTCGCGGCCCTTCCCATCGCCGAGACCGGCGCCCTGTGGGGCGCGATCGAAGAGGGGATCTTCGAAGACCACGGTCTCGAGATCGAGGTCGTGCCCGCCCAGGGTGGCGCCAATGCGATCCCGGCGCTCCTCAGCGGTGACATCCAGTTCGCGATCGGCCAGCCCTTCGGCCCGATCCGCGCCGACCAGCAGGATCTCGGCATCGTCATCGTCGGCAACTACGCCAACAGCAACGCAGAAGGAGACGACGTGAATGCCGTCGTCGCCCTCGGCGACTCCGGGATCACGCGTCCGGCCGACCTCTCAGGCAAGAAGGTGTCGGTCAACACGCTCGGCGCGGCAGGCGACCTCACCATCCGCAAGGCGGTTCAGGACGATGGCGGCGACCCGTCGACGATCGAGTTCGTCGAGGTGGCCTTCCCCGATGTGCCTGCGCAGCTCGAGGCCGGCACGATGGATGCCGCGTGGGCACCCGACCCGTTCCGCGGGATGATCTTGGGCGGCGGAGGAGTGTCGGTGGTGCAGCCGTACCAGGCGACCATCCCCGGCCTGACCGTGCTGACCAGCATCACCACGCAGGCCCTCCTCGATGAGGACCCCGATCTGGTCGCGGCGTACTCCGCGGCGATGGCCGAGGCGCTCGAGTGGGCATCCGGCAACGAAGAGGCGGTGCGCGCGGCGATTGCGACCAACCTCGAGATCCCCGAGGAGGCCGCGGCAGGCATCACGCTGCCCACCTTCACGTGGGACCTCGCCGATGCCGGCATCGAGGACCTGGGTGCACTCGCGGTCGAATTCGCGTACATCGAGGCGGAACCCGACTACGACCGGATGATCCAGCAGCAGTAACGGACCGCGATGAGCAGGCCGGATGCCGCGCTTCGCGGCATCCGGCCCCTCCGGAAGAGAGCCATGTCCACCGACGTCACCACAGACGCCCCCGACGGCGTGCGAGCAGCGGCGCAGACCGCGAGCGACGCCGGGCGCTTCCGCCGGGTTCGCCGTACCCGCACGCTGCGAAAGATCGGCCTCGGCGCTGCGGGCATCGTCGGGTTCCTCGTCACCTGGCAGCTGCTGCCCACCCTCGGCCTGGTCGACCCGCGGTACTTCCCGACGGCGACCGCCACGCTCGCTCAGCTCGGCCAGGACCTGCGTGATCTCGAGTTCTGGCGCAACGTCGGCCGGACCATGACGGCCTGGGCGATCGGTCTGCTGATCGCAACCGTACTCGCGGTGGTACTTGGAACGATCATCGGGCTCGTGCCGTTCTTGCGGCGCGCGACGCATACAACGGTGGAGTTCCTCCGGCCCATCCCCTCCGTCGCGCTCATCCCGCTCGCAGTGCTGCTCTACGGCTACCAGCTCCAGGCCGCTCTCATCATCATCGTGTTCGCGAGCTTCTGGCAGGTGTTCATCCAGGTTCTCTACGGTGTGGCTGACGTCGACGCCGTCGCCCGCGACACCGCACGCAGCTTCGGATTGTCCCGCGGGTCGCGCATCGTCAACCTCGTCTTCCCCACCGCGCTCCCTTACCTCATGACCGGGCTGCGTCTCGCGGCGGCTGTGGCGCTCATCCTCGCGATCACCGCCGAGATGTTCATCGGCAACCCCGGCCTCGGACGCGAGATCGTGTTCGCGCAGTCGGCGGGCAACTGGCCGGCGGTCTACGCGCTGGTGATCGTCACGGGACTGCTCGGCCTCCTCATCAACCTGGTGTTCCGCGCGATCGAGCGCCGGTCGCTGTCGTGGCATCAGTCCGTTCGGGGGGAGGAAGTGCTGTGACCCTCTACACGAGCACCGTCGTCACGCCGCGTCGCCCTTCACGGGTGTGGGCCAAGATCGGCGAGAACACCCTCTATGCGATCGGCCTTCCGATCATCCTCGTCGTGATCTGGGGGATCTGGGCGACGGTGGCCCCCGCGCAGTTCTTCCCCTCGCCGGCCGAGCTCCTCGAAGCGTTCATCGACACCTGGATCGGACCTGCGCTCGTCACCGACGTGCTGCCGAGCCTCGGCCGACTCGCCGTCGGCATCCTCCTCGCCATCGTCGTCGGGATCGTGGCGGGCACGCTGATCGGCCTCAACCGCTGGCTGCGCGAGCTGCTCGAACCCATGCTGGAGTTCTTCCGCGCGGTGCCGCCCCCAGTGCTCCTTCCCATCGCGGTCGTCCTGATGGGGCCGACCGACGCGATGAAGGTCGTGGTGATCGTGATCGGATCGGTGTGGCCGATCCTGCTGAACACGATCGAGGGCGTCCGTTCTACGGACTCCGTCATGACCGAGACGGCCCGCTCGTTCGCGGTGACCCCGTCCGAGCGCCTGCGCTACCTGGTTCTCCCGGCGGCCAGCCCCCGGATCATGGCGGGCGTGAGGCAGTCGCTCTCGATCGCGCTGATCCTCATGGTCATCTCCGAGCTCGGCTACTCGTCATCGGGGCTCGGCTACCAGATCGTCTTCTTCCAGCGCAATTACCTCGTCGCCGAGATGTGGAGCGGCATTCTGCTGCTCGGCCTCATCGGCCTCCTGCTCGCCACGATCTTCGGATTCGTCGAGCGGCGTGTTCTTCGCTGGTACCACGGAATCAAGGAGGTCGAGCGTGCCTGACACACTGCTGAACGTCGAGAGCCTGCGCAAGGTCTACGAATCGTCGACCGGGAACGTCGAGGCGATCGGAGACATCAGCTTCCGGATGAACGGCGGAGAGCTCGTCTGCATCGTCGGCCCGTCCGGGTGCGGCAAGACCACTCTCCTCAAGTGCATCGCGGGGCTGCTCAAGCCGACATCGGGTGTGGTCGAGCTCCACGGAAAGCGGGTGACGGCCCCGCCCGACAAGATGGCGCTCGTCTTCCAGGAATACGGCCGGAGCCTCTTCCCCTGGCTCACCGTGCGCGGGAACGTCGAGCTTCCGCTCAAGCACAAGAAGCTCACCCGCGCCGAGCGCGATGGGCTGATCGACGACGCCCTGGTGGCCGTGGGTCTCGACCACGCGGCGAAGAGCTACCCGTGGCAGCTCTCCGGTGGCATGCAGCAGCGCGTCGCGATCGCGCGCGCCGTCGCCTATCAGCCCGAGGTGCTGATCATGGACGAGCCGTTCGCGGCCGTGGACGCGCAGACCCGCGCCGATCTCGAGGATCTCGTCCGCGCGCTGCACCGCGACCGCGGGATGTCGATCCTCTTCGTCACGCACGACATCGACGAATCCGTCTATCTCGGCGAGCGCGTCGTCGTGCTGTCGAAGTCGCCGACCTGGGTGCAGGAGGACCTCGCGATCGACCTCGCACCCGAACGCGACCAGATCACCACCCGCGCCCTGCCCCGATTCACCGAGCTGCGCACGCACGTCTACGAGCAGATCCAGCGGGCGAAGCGCGGCGAAGCGGTTCGACCGACGGCATGAGGGCGGCCCGGAGGTTCGGCTCGTGAGAAGCAGGCAGCCACGGCAGCTGCTTCTGGCGCTGCTCGGCGACTTCGTGATCGACGGCGACCCGCGCCCCGTTCCGGCGCGAGCGTTCATCGAGGTGCTCGACGACGCCGGGATCGCCGCGCCTGCGACACGCGCGACCCTCGATCGAGTGGAGCAGCGCGGGTTGATCGCGCGAGAGCGGCGCGGCCGTGAGATCGTCTTCTCGCCCACGGCGACGGGCATCACCGTGCTGCGCGAGGCGACCGCGCGAGTGCGCGATCCGCATCCCTTCCACGCGCCGTTGGGGGCATGGACGTTCGTCGCGTTCTCGCTCCCCGAGGAGCTGCGGGCCGTCCGCAGCCGTCTCCGCTCGACGCTGACCTGGGAGGGGTTCGCCGCGCTGCGGGATGGTCTGTGGGTGGCGCCGGGAGAGATCGATCTGAACGCGGCGCTGGAAGCCATGCGCGCCGACCTTCCCCCCGGAGCGATTCTGGGGTTCCTCGGCCGTGAACTGCCCGGGTTCCCGATGGCAGACAGCGCCCGGTCGGCATGGGACATCGATGCCATCCGAGCGGAGCACCTCGCGTTCATCGATACCTGGGGTGCGTTCGAGGAGGACGAATCGCCGAGTGCTCTCGTCACCCGGACGATGCTGGTCGCGGACTGGCTCGCTCTGCTGCGGGTCGATCCGGGGCTGCCTCGCGAGCTTCTCGACGACGATTGGCCAGCCGATCTCTCGCTCAGCATCTATCGCGAGCTGCGGGCGCGGACGACCGAACCGGCCACGCGCGAGTTCGCCGCGCTCGTCGCTCACCGGCCACGCAAGCGAGCGATGGCGACATGAGCAGCCGACCGACTTCAATGGATTCAGATACGAAGGAGTTCCGCATGTCCTCGAACGACACGCCCCTGGCCGGCAAGGTCGCCATCGTCACCGGATCGGGCCGCGGCCTCGGGCCTCGCCTACGCCGCCGAGCTCGCCCGGCAGGGAGCATCCGTCGTCGTGAACGATGTCGATGCGCAGACCGCCGCTGACGCGGTGGCCAGCATCGAAGCCGAGGGCGGCAAGGCAGTGGCGGTGGTCGCCCCCGTCGGCTCCACCGAGACGGCGAAGGCACTCGTCGCGGCGGCCGTCGACAACTTCGGGCGCCTCGACATCCTCGTCACGAACGCCGGTGTCCTGCGCGACACCGTGCTGTGGAAGATGAGCGACGACGACTTCGACACCGTCATCAACGTGCATCTGCGCGGCACCTTCACGTGCGTCCGCGAAGCGGTGACGTACATGCGTGAGAACGAGATCGCCGGCCGCGTCATCTGCATCGGGTCGCCGACGGGTCAGCGCGGCAACTTCGGACAGACCAACTACGCCGCCGCGAAAGCCGGCATCGTCGGGATGGTCCGCACCTGGGCGCTCGAACTCAAGCGAGCGGGCATCACCGCGAACGCCGTCATCCCCGTCGCCGCGACGGCCATGACCGCCACCGTGCCGTACTTCGCCGCCGCCGTCGAGGCCGACGAGAAGGGAGAGCCGATGCCCGCGTTCTTCCGTCACGACCTCGGCTTCGGCACGTCTGACGACGTCGCCGGGCTCATCGCCTACCTCGCCTCGGATGCCGCATCAGGCGTCACGGGTCAAGCCATCGGCGTCGGCGGTGACCGCATCCAGGTGTGGTCGCATCCCGAGCCCGTTCTCTCCGCCTACCGCGACGGCGGCTGGACGTACGACGCCCTCGCCGCAGACTTCGGGGACGAGTTCGGCGGACACCTCCAGTCGGTCGGGGAGAAGTTCCCGCCGCTTCCGGATGACCTGCAGCGGTAGCGCATGACCCGCTACGAACCCGCGATCGACCTCGACGCCATCGAGGCGATCGACGTGCACGTGCACATCGAGGTCGACGACCACGGGCACCACGCCCTGCCGGACGATCTCGTCGAGGCGGCGAGCAGGTACTTCAGCGCCGACGGACCACGACCCGACCTCGACAGCGTCGCCGCGTTCTACCGCGAGCGCAGGATGGCGGCGGTCGTCTTCACGGTCGACGCCGAAGCTCAGCTCGGGCACCCTCCCGTCTCGAGCGCCGAGATCGCCGAGGGCGCGGCCCGCAACAACGACGTGCTCATCCCGTTCGGCTCGGTCGATCCGCGCCGCGAAGACGCCCTGGATCGCGCACGGCGTCTGATCGACGACAGCGGAGTCAGGGGGTTCAAGTTCCACCCGACCGTCCAGGGCTTCGACCCGAGCGACGAGGCGCACTACCCGCTGTACGCGGTGATCCAGGATGCCGGCATCCCGGCCCTCTTCCACACCGGCCAGACGGGCATCGGCGCCGGACTGCCGGGCGGTCGCGGCTTCCGGCTCGCCCTGTCGAACCCGATGCTGCTCGACCCTGTCGCGGCAGACTTCCCCGACCTGCAGATCATCATGGCCCACCCCTCGGTGCCATGGCAGGACGAGGCACTCGCCGTGGCGACCCACAAGCACAACACCTGGATCGACCTCTCGGGGTGGAGCCCGAAGTACTTCCCCGCCGAGCTGGTCCGCTACGCCAACTCCCTCTTGAAGACCCGCGTGCTGTTCGGCTCCGACTTCCCGCTGCTCACCCCTGATCGCTGGATCCGGGATGCCGAGCAGACCGCGCTCAAACCCGAGGTCATGCCCGGAATCATGAAGCACAATGCCGCGCGGCTGCTGGGCCTCGCCCCATCCGACCACTCACTCAAGGAGCACTCATGACAACCACCGTCGCCTACGCGGACATCGCCGGCCTGACCGGCACGGATCTCGGATACACCGAGTGGCTCGAGATCACGCAGGACCGCGTGAATCTCTTCGCCGACGCGGTGGATGACCACCAGTGGATCCACGTGGACCCGGAGCGGGCAGCATCCGGACCTTTCGGCGCCCCGATCGCCCACGGATTCCTCTCGCTCTCGCTCGCGACCAAGTTCTGGACCGACCTGCTCGAGGTGGAAGGCGTCACGACGAAGGTGAACTACGGGCTCGACAAGGTGCGTTTCATCACCCCCGTGAAGGTCGGCGCCAAGGTGCGCATGACCGCCGTCATCGCCGAGGTCGCCGAGATCGCCGGCGGGTACCAGCTCACGGTCGATCAGACCATCGAGATCGAGGGCGGCACGAAGCCGGCCGTCGTCGCCCGGGGCCTCTACCGGTTCTACGCCTGACCCATCGCTAGGGCCAGGGCCCGCGTTTCTCAACGAAGAGGCACACGATGCACAATCACGGACTCGGCGCGTGGATGGCGAAACGCCGGCTCAAGTCGCCCGATGCGATCGCGCTCATCCATGGCGACGGCGACACCGTCAGCTATCGCGAGCTCGCCGACGGCACCGATCGTGTGTCGGCGCTGCTCTGGCAACGGGGGATCCGCAAGGGTGATCGCGTGGCCTTCCTCGGCGAGAACTCCCCGGAGTTCCTCGAGGTGCTCTTCGGCGCCGCGCAGCTCGGCGCCGTGTTCGTGCCGATCAACACGCGCCTTGCGCCGCCCGAGATCGCGCACGTACTCGGTGACGCCGACGCGCGAGTGCTGATCCACGACGCGGTGCTCGCCGAGCGGATCGGCTCCGCAGCCGAGCGGGTCGCGCACGTCATCACCACGGGAGAGGGCTCGGAGGCGAGGCCCGGCCTCTCGCGGCTGCTTCGCGACGCACCCGGAGGCCATGCTGACGTGACGGTCGTCCTGGACGATCCCGCGGCGATCCTGTACACCTCGGGGACGACGGGGAGGCCGAAGGGCGCCATCCTCACGCACGGGAACCTTACCTGGGTCGCTCTCAACTGCATCGTCGACTACGACGTCGTCTCGACCGACGTCGCGCTGATGATCTCGCCCCTCTTCCACGCCGCATCCCTCGGTATGGGGGCGCTCCCGATCATGCTCAAGGGCGCCACGATCGTGCTCGAGAAGGGCTTCGAGCCTGGACGCGCGCTGGAACTCATCGAGCGCCACGGCGTCACGATGCTGAGCGGTGTGCCGACCACGTACCAGCTGCTGGCCGATCATCCGGACTGGCCGACGACCGACCTGAGCACGCTCGCGAAGCTGACCTGCGGCGGATCGGCGGTGCCCACACGCATCCTCAACGCGTTCGAGGAGCGCGGTCTGTCGTTCTCGCAGGGCTACGGCATGACGGAGGCGTCGCCGGGTGCGACCTCGCTCTCGCCCCGCATGACCCGCCAGAAGCAGGGCAGCGTCGGGCTGCCGCATTTCTTCACCGATGTGCGGATCGCCGATGAGCAGGGCGCGATGGTGCCCCGCGGAACGGTCGGCGAGATCGAGATCTCCGGACCCAACGTCTTCCCGGGCTATCACGGGCTGCCCGAGGCCACCGCAGAGGCCTTCACCGCAGACGGCTGGTTCCGCTCCGGCGACCTCGGCTACCTCGACGCCGACGGCTACCTCTTCATCGCCGATCGGCTCAAGGACATGATCATCTCGGGAGGCGAGAACATCTACCCGGCAGAGATCGAGAACCTCATGAGCGACATCGACGGCATCACGGGTGTTGCGGTCATCGGCGTGCCCGATGACCGCTGGGGAGAAGTCCCGTGGGCGATCGTCACCGTCCGGGATGGCGCAGAGGTCGATTCGGGGCTCGTGAGACGGGAGCTCGACGGCAGGATCGCCCGGTACAAGATCCCGAAAGCGGTCGTCGTCGTCGACGAATTGCCGCGAACCGCCTCGGGGAAGGTGCGCAAGGCGGACCTCCGCAGCAAGTACGGGTCGTAGAACAGGATTCCCTATTGACGATACCTATGGACATAGGTAATCTCTTGGCGAGGCCACGAAGACGTGCGCCTGCAACGCTGAGGAAGGGACCTCCCGCTGTGGTGTCAACCGCCCAAGCCGTCAACCCGACGGCAGCACTCCGGCTCGTCGATGGCTTCTCGCTCGAGATGACCGGCAAGGATGTGCCCGGTCTGCAAGAAGCGCGGCACGCCATCCCCGCCGGGACGAAGATCAACGTCACGTTCCTCGGCAACGAGGATCTCGAGATGCGGGTCGCGGCGGCGAAGGCGGTGCGCGACTTCGGCTTCGTGCCGGTGCCGCACATCTCGGCGCGTCGCCTGAAGTCCCAGGACCAGCTCGAGGAGTTCCTGGGCCGCCTGCAGGAGGTCGGCGCCACCGAGCACGTGTTCGCGGTGGGCGGCGACCCGGCCGAGCCCGAGGGTCCCTATCCCGACTCGCTCTCGGTGATCCGCACCGGTCTTCTCCAGAAGTACGGGGTGCGCGAGGTGTCGATCGCCGGGTATCCCGAGGGTCACCCCGACATCAAGACGGATGTGCTGTGGCGCCACCTCGAGGACAAGTCCGCGGCGCTGAAGGAGCAGGGGCTGGATGCTGTCATCCTGACCCAGTTCGCGTTCGACACCGACCCGGTGATGGCGTGGATCAAGGACGTGCGCGGTCGCGGCATCCAGACTCAGATCCGCATCGGGACGCCCGGGCCCGCGGGCATCAAGCGGCTGCTCGGATTCGCGCGCCGGTTCGGCATCGGGGCCAACGCGATGATCGTGAAGAAGTACGGCTTCTCGCTGACGAACCTGATGGGGACGGCGGGTCCGGACCGGTTCGTCAGCGACCTGTCCGCGCTGCTGGCATCGGACCCTTCGACGGGCGACGTGCGACTGCACTTCTACACGTTCGGCGGGCTGCTGGCGACCTCCGAGTGGGCGCGCGAGTACATCGCCGCTCAGAAGTGAGCGTACGGTCATGACCGTCCACACCGAGGCGCTCCGCGATCACGCGTGCCTGATCGTGCACGGCCCGGACCAGCCCGGCATCGTCGCCGCGGTCAGCGCGCTGATCACCCGCAACAAGGGCAACATCGTCTCGCTGGATCAATACTCCGACGACGCGTTCGGCGGGGCGTTCTTTCAGCGGGTGGTCTTCCACCGCTCCGACCTCACGGCGTCGCTGCCTGATGTCGAGGCCGACCTCGAGGCCACGCTCACGAAGCTCGGGCTCGAGTGGAAGCTCACCGACCAGTCCATCCCCAAGCGGATGGCCATCCTGGCATCGACCTCAGATCACTGCCTGCTCGAACTGCTCTGGCGCCACAGGCGCGGGGAGCTGCCGGTGACGATCCCGATGGTGATCTCGAACCACACCAACACGGCGGAGGACGTGCGCTCGTTCGGGGTCCCGTTCTTCCACGTCCCGTCGCAGGGACCGGACAAGTCCGCGGCCGAGGCCGAGATCGTGAAGCTCCTCGCCGGGAATGTGGACTTCGTCGTGCTCGCCCGGTACATGCAGATCCTCTCCCCGAGCTTCCTCGAGAAGGTCGGCGTGCCGGTCATCAACATCCACCACTCGTTCCTGCCCGCCTTCATCGGTGCGGCGCCCTACAAGAAGGCCAAGGAGCGCGGCGTCAAGCTCATCGGCGCGACGTCGCACTACGTGACAGAGGACCTCGATGAGGGCCCGATCATCGAGCAGGACGTCGCGCGCGTGAACCACGCGATGGATGCGGCCGACCTGCAGTCCCGCGGCGCCTACGTCGAGCGCGCAGTACTCTCCCGCGCCGTGCAGTGGCACGCGCAGGACCGTGTCATCCGGCACGGCAACCAGACCATCGTCTTCACGGACCGACCGTGACCAGCACGGGCGCCTCGACCTGAGGCTCCCCACCGAACAGAGAGGTTCATCATGCCCGCCAAGAACTTGCAGGAGCTGCTCGACCAGGTCGGCAGCCCCGTCGAGCTGCTGCGCAACTCGCAGATCGGCTCGTACATCTACCCTGTCGTGCCGGCCGACTTCCAGAACTGGATCAAGGAGCAGAAGGCCTGGCGTGACACCGCCGTGCTCTACGACCAGTCGCACCACATGGACAACCTGTTCATGCGCGGCTCGGATGCGATCAAGCTCATCTCCGACACGGCCATCAACTCGACTTCGGTCTTCCCGGTCGACAAGGCCAAGCAGTACGTGCCGACCACCGCGTCCGGACACGTCATCGGAGACGGCATCCTCTTCCGCGAGGCCGAGGACGAGTACGTCTACGTCGGCCGCGCGCCCGCAGCGAACTGGCTGCTGTTCCATGGCGAGACCGGCGGCTACCAGAACCTCGACATCCAGGTCGACCGCCGTTCCCCCTCGCGCCCGTACGGGCACGCGGTGACGCGTCAGTACTACCGCTTCCAGATTCAGGGGCCGAACGCGTGGGCGGTCATCGAGAAGCTCAACGGCGGCTCGCTCGAACAGCTGAAGTTCTTCAACATGTCGACGATGACCATCGACGGCACAACTGTCCGCACTCTCCGCCACGGAATGGCCGGCGCTCCCGGTCTCGAGATCTGGGGCCCGTACGCCGACCACGATCGCATCTGGTCCGCGATCGTCGAGGCCGGCGCCGAGTTCGGCCTCGTCCCGGTCGGCTCACGGGCCTACCCGTCGAACACGCTGGAGTCGGGCTGGATCCCCTCGCCGCTCCCCGCCATCTACACCGGCGAAGCCGAGCGGGCGTACCGGGAGTGGCTGCCCGCGGACGGGTACGAGGCGACGGGCACGCTCGCCGGCTCGTTCGTGTCGGACGACATCGAGGACTACTACCTCACCCCGTGGGAGCTCGGCTACGGCAACTTCGTGAAGTTCGATCACGACTTCATCGGCCGCGACGCACTGGAAAAGGTCGACCCGGCCAGCCAGCGCAAGAAGGTGACGCTCGCGTGGGACGCCGAAGACCTCGGCAAGGTGTGGACCTCGCTCCTGAACGTCGACGGACCGAACTACAAGTTCTTCGACCTGCCGCTCGCGAACTACGGCTCGGCGAACTACGACGCCGTCGTCGACAGCGACGGGACCGTCGTGGGCTACTCCATGTTCACCGGATACAGCGCCAACGAGCGCCGCGGGCTGTCGCTCGCGACCGTCGATCCGAACGTTCCCGAGGGCACGGAGCTGAAAGTCGTGTGGGGCGAGCCGAACGGAGGCACCAAGAAGGCCAGCGTCGAGCCCCACGAGCAGACCGAGGTTCGCGTCGTGGTCAGCCCGGTTCCGTACTCCACTGTGGCACGCTCGACCTACCAGGGCGGTTGGCGCACCAGCTACCAGAACGCCTGATTCGACAAGACCCGACGCGGAAGGATCACGGATGAGCCTGCGATACGCACTCCTGGCGATCCTCCGCGTCGGGCCACTGTCGGGCTATGACCTGCAGAAGCAGTTCTCGCAGTCCGTCGGTCACGTGTGGCACGCGCCCGACTCGCAGATCTATCCCGAGCTGCGGCGGATGGAAGAGGGCGGACTCGTCGAAGGCGAGGACCAGCTGCGCGGTGAACGTGGCCGGCGCCGCGTGTATCACGTGACCGAAGCGGGGGACCGCGCGTTCGTGGAGTGGATGAACGCGCCGATGGAGTACCAGCGTGTCCGCGATCCCGCGCACCTTCGCGCCGCGTACCTCGAGACGGTCTCGTACGGCACCGCCCGGCAGTTCTTCCGCGACCACATCGCGCAGTGGGAGCGCGAGCTCGAACAGTGGCGCGGCGAGCTCACGCACATCGACATGCTCAGCAATCCGATGCTCGTCCGCCGACTCGAAGTGACGGCCGAGGCCGACAGGAACCGCACGATCGCCTACAAGCGCCTCGCCTACGAAGGCCTTGTCGAGGACGCGCTGACCGAGATCGCGTGGGCGCGCCGGGGGCTCCGCGTCGTGGATGAACTCGCGGCGGATGACGCCGTCGAGGAGACCGGATGACCGCGCCGCGATTGAGGCCACTTCCTCCGCCGCCGCGCAACGAGGTCGCCGCCGTGGAACTCGCCGGTCGGCGCCCGCATCGGGCGACCGATCGGGTCAGGGCCATGGCGGCGGTGCGCGAGCTGCTCGATGCGCTCGGCGAGGACGTGGACCGCCCGGGTCTCGTCCGCACGCCGGCGCGCTTCACAGATCTGCTCCTCGACCTGTTCGCAGATCTCGACAGCGATCCCGCCGCGGCCCTCGGAGACCCGATCCGTCTCGAGGATCAGGCCGACACCGGTGAGCTCGTGAGCATGCTCGGAATCGCGTTCCGATCGATGTGCGAGCACCACCTCATGCCGTTCGACGGCGTCGTCGACATCTTCATCGCCCCCCGCGAACTGCTCGCCGGCTTCAGCCGTGTCGTTCGCGTCGTCGAGTCTGCGGGTCGTCGCCCACAGCTGCAGGAGCGGCTCGGTCAGCAGATCGCCGATGCGCTCATGTCGGCGCTCGATCCGCACGGCGTGGTCGTGAGGGTCGAGGCGAGTCACGGCTGCATCGCGCAACTCGAGCCCCACGCGCGATCGACCCGAGATCGTCACGGTCGCGCGCGCCGGCTCGATACCCGACTCTCTTCTCGCTCTTTCTCTCGGCGACGCCTCGCTCCGAGGCTGACGCCACTCGCCGTTCTCCGTCGGGACTGCGTCAGTGAGCCATCGCGGCGAGCGCCTCCGGGTCGATCGTCGCGATCGCGCGGGTGTCCTGGAACGCCCGAACGCCTTCGATGCCCTGTTCGCGCCCGAATCCCGACTGCTTCATGCCGCCGAACGGAGCGCGAAGGTCGAGGCGGGTGGCGCCGTGGTCGTTGACCCACACGTAGCCGCACACGAGCTGCGATCCGACACGCTTGGCTGAGGCTGGGTCGGCGGTCCATACTGAGCCGCAGAGGCCGCCCCAGGTGTCGTTCGCGAGCCGGACGGCCTCGCTCTTCGTCGTCGAACGGGATGATCGGGATGACGGGTCCGAACTGCTCCTGGGTGACGACGCGGAGCTGCGGGTCGGGGTCGACCACGATCGCCGGCCGGATGAAATTGCCGCCGGCCAGCTCGCCACCGGGCAGGTCGCCGAATTCGCGGACGTCGGCGCCGGCATCCTTCGCCTCTTGGATGATCTCGTCCACGAACGCCTTCTGCGCGGGGGAGTGCAGCGGTCCCATCGTGGTGCCCTCGTCCAGGCCGTAGCCGAGCTTGGCGTTCTCGAGCCGCGCTGTGAGCCCGGCGACGAGCTCGTCGAGGCGGCTGCGGTGAACGAAGACGCGCTTCGCGTTCATGCAGATCTGGCCGCTGGTGTCGTAGATCGCGGCGTAGAGCCTGTCGAGGTGGGTGTCGTCGAGGATCGCGTCCTCGAGGAACACCGCGGCATCGTTGCCGCCGAGCTCGAGCGTGACCCGCGTCAGTGTCTTGGAGGCGAGTTCCATGATCCGCTTGCCGCCATTCACCGAGCCCGTGAAGCAGACCTTCGCGATATCGGTGTTCTGGATGAGGCCGGTCATGTTCTCGTCCTTGCCGGTCACGACGTTCAGCACCCCGGGAGGCAGCTTCTCGGCGACGCGCTGGATGACGCGCGTCGTGGCCAGCGGCGCCGAGGGCGGCGGCTTCACGATGGCGGTGTTGCCCGCCAGCAGCGCGTGGGGCAGCGATGCGCCCAGGATCGCGATCGGCCAGTTGAACGGCACGATCACCGTGACGACACCGAGCGGCTGATACGTCACATCGGTCGAGACGGGGATGCCGGGAGCGACCGGCAGGGTCTTGCCGGTGTCGACCTCGTCGGCGAGCATCAACGCGAGGTTCCAGCGGATCTCGAACACCAACGCGTCCACCCAGCCCTCGAACCGGACCTTGCCGTTCTCCTGCGACAGGATGGCGGCATCCTCATCGCGGTCATCCGCGATCCCCGCGATCGCCTCGGCCATCTTCGCCGCGCGCTCCTGGGGCGTGAGGGCCGCCCAACCTGGGAAGGCCGCCTTGGCAGCGGCGACCGCGTCAGCCACATCCTCCTTCGAAGCGGATGCCGCATGACCGACGATCACACCCGGCTTGCCGGGGTCGGGGATCGCGAGGGCTTCGACCGTCTCGCGCTCCTCACCTCCGATGAAGAGTCCCGTCCGGACCGGAGCATCGGTGACTGTATTCGACAACTCGACCCCACCTCTCTGTGTATCGTGCGGTGCGCGCCGAGCAGTGATGTGCGATCTCGGGACGCTTCCCTCAAGCGTGCATCGCAAAGGCGCCGGAGGCAAGATTGCCGACAAAATTCGCACGAATCTCGTCGTCAAAAAGTGGTGTGCGGATAGTCTGTAGGCAGTAACGGGAAGGGACGGGTCTATGACAGACACCGCCGTCGTCGAGGTCGACCAGACCGCCGCGCCGCTCGATCTGACCCAGCGACTCAAGGACGCGATCCTCAACGGTGAGTTCGCCCCGCACCAACGGCTGATCGAAGCCGACCTCAGCGAGCGCTATGACGCGTCACGTGCGGCGGTCCGCACAGCCCTCCTGAACCTCACAAGCGAGGGTCTCGTCGAGCGCGTCCCCAACCGCGGTGCACGGGTCCGTGCGATCAGCGTGGACGAAGCCGTCGAGATCGTCGAGGTGCGGATCGGACTCGAGACGCTGTGTGCACGCAAGGCCGCGGAGAATCTCACCGACTCGGACGCCGACGCCCTGCGCCAGCTGCGATCAGAGATCGAGGACGCCGTCCGCTCCGGCAATCTCGTCGAGTACGCCCGCCTCAACCAGGACCTCGACCGCCGCATCCGGGAGCTGAGCCGTCATCGGACGGCGACCCAGCTGCTCGAGCGGCTTCGCGCGCAGTCCGCGCGCCATCAGTTCCGCCTCGCGTTCCATCCCGGCCGCGCCGGCCAGTCGGCCCCCGAGCACATCGCGATCATCGACGCGGTCCTCGCACGCGACCCGGATGCCGCGGAGGCTGCCACCCGCGCGCACCTGCAGGGCATCGTCGACGTGCTCCGCGGCCTCGACTGACTCGCACCCGGCCGCGACGCGCCGCGGCCCGGCCGGAACGAGTCCGGCCGGGCCGCGGCATCCATCACTCAGGCGTCAGCCGAAGGTCTCGGCGTTCGCGTAGCCCTTGCCGTTGTACTTCTGCACGACGACCGACGACACGGCGGGCTGGCCGTCCTGCGTCGTGTCGACCGCGGTGCCCTCGAGCATCAGCGGTGCCACGAAGCCCGAGACGGTGCGCAGCTGCTCCATGAAGTCGTCACGCGTCGGCTCGGTCATCTTGCCGAAGACCTCCTCGAGCGTCGCGCCGATCATGTAGCTCCACGAGCAGTGCGGGAACCCGGGGACCTCGGGGTAGTTGCCGTACTCCTTGAGGTCCGCGAGGAAGGTGACCATGTCCTCGTCCTCCGCGAATGCCGGGCTCGCCGCAGACTTCGCGAACGAGACCGTGTAGACGCCGGGGAAGGCGGCCGCGCCGCCGGGCTCGAGGATCGCCGTGGGGCTCGACGTGTTCGAGGGCAGGAACCAGCTGGGCAGCCAGCCGAGCTCCTGCGTCTTCTGCAGCGACGAGATCACGAGCGGGGTGATCGACATCGCGTTGAAGAACACGTCGGCATCGGTCGCGGCGAGCTCGGTGAGCTGCGCGTCGACCGACGTGTCGGTCGCCTCGTAGGTGAGCTCCTTGACGATCTCGATGTTGTCGGAACCCTCGACGGCGCTCTTGAAGCCCTCGACATAGCCTGCGCCGTAGTCGTCGTTCTGCGACAGGATGGCGACCTTGTGGTCGCCGTCCGATGACGCCAGCAGCTCGCCGAACGCGGCACCCTCGTTCTGGTAGATCGGAACGAAGCCGAGCTGCCAGGGGCTCTCGGCGCTGTCGGAGAAGATCGGGTCACCGGTCTGGATGAGCACCTGCGGCACCTCATCGGCGATGGCGGCCTCGCGCCACGCCCGGTTGGTCGGCGTGCCGAGGCCCGAGGTCATCGCGAAGACGCTGTCCTTGAGCTGCTCGAAGTTCGCCGCGGCCTTCTGCGGGTCGTAGGCGTCATCGAGCGCCTCGATGTTCACCTCGCGGGTGTTTCCGTCGCCGAACTCGACGCCGCCTTCGGCGTTCCTGGCGCCGAAGTAGGCCGTGATGCCGGCGACGGTGCACGTGCCGGGGCCGGCGGTCGGGCCGGAGAGCGGGGTGGTGATGCCGAGGGTGATCGAGTCGTCGGTGATGCCGGGGCTCGCGGCCGGAGCCTCGTCGGTGGCGCCGCTGCCGCCTCCGTCATCGCCGCCGCGGGCGCAGCCGGCGGCGAGCAGGGCGACGATGCCGATGCCCGCGACGACCGACGCCACACGCATCTTGGTGCGCTGTGTGCTCATGTGTCTTGCCTTCTCTCTTGTGACTCTGTGGGTGGGTGGATGGTTGAGTCGGGTGAATCGGATGCTGATGCCGCCGCTGCAGCCGGTGCGACGGGGCGCGACGCGCCGTCGCCGCCACGTCGTCCCGCCCGGCGCCACAGGCGCGGCAGCGACACGAGTCCGCCGGGGAGCACGAACAGGACCACGAGCAGGATCGCGCCCTGCAGGACCGCGGTCAGCCCGGGGTCGATCAGGTTCGTGAGCTGGGGGACGAGCACGTAGTACGCACCGCCGAGCAGCGAGCCGATGATGCTCCCTGCGCCGCCGATGACCATCGACGCGAGGAGCGTGATGGAGTGCCCGAAGCTGAGCGTCTCGGGCGAGGTGTACTGGATGACGACCATGTAGAGGAATCCGCTGACTCCGCCGAGGAGCGACGCGACCGTGAACGCGAGCACCTTGTACCGGTAGGGCGAGATGCCCATCGACGAGGCGACGGACTCGTTGCCCTTGACGATCGCGAACGCGCGCCCGTACTTGCCGCGCACCAGGTTGCGCGTGAGCAGGAACGAGATGCCGCCGATGAGCAGCACGATGTAGAGCTGCCACTGGTCGTTGTAGAGCCCGGTCCACTCCGGTGCCGCCGAGAAGCGCGCGGACATGCCCTGCGATCCGCCGGTGAACTCCGACAGTCGCTTCGCGAGCGGCACGCCGACGATCGGCAGCGCGATCGTCACCATGGCGATCGCGAGTCCGCCGAGCCGCGCCGCGGCGAGGGCGATGAGCAGTCCGGTGACGGCGGGGATGACGCAGGCGAGGACGAACACCAGGACGATGTTCCAGTCCTGCGAGACGCCGTAGGCGGTGACATAGGCGCCGAGGCCGAGGAAGAAGATCTGGCCGAGCGAGACCTGGCCTGTGTAGCCCATGACCACGTTGAGGCCGAGCACGGCGACGGCGAACACGCCGATGCGGGCGATGACCTGGTTGGCGTTCTCGGGCAGGATCAGCGGCAGCACGATCGCGAGGACGACGATCAGCGCGACGCCGGCCCACTGGACCCACGGCTTCTTGACGAACGCAGCTGCAGTGGACATCAGACGCGCACCACGGCTTTCCGGCCGAACAGACCCTGCGGTCTGACGATCAAGACGACGAAGATGAGGATGAACGGCACGGCGATCTTGAGGTCATGGCCGATGAACGGCACGTAGACGGCGGCGAGGTTCTCGAGCACGCCGATCATCCACGCCGCCACCACGACGCCGATGGGGCTGGTCAGGCCGCCGATGATCACCGCGGCGAGGGCGTAGACAAGCGCGAAGTCCATCATCCCCGGGGTGAGCGTCAGCTGCGGGGCGACGAGCGCACCGGCGACCGCGCCGAGGCCCGCCGCGAGTCCCCAGCCGACCATCAGGAGGCGCCCCACCGGCATCCCCGAGAAGGCGGCGGACTGCGGGTTGATCGCCACCGCGCGCAGAGCGAGGCCGAGCTTGGTGCCGAGGAACAGCAGCTGCAGGAGGATCATGATGGCGACGATCACGAGGATGGTGCCGAGCGAGCGGACGCTGATGACCGCTCCGCCGATGTTGACGGTCTGGAGGGGGAAGAGCGAGGGGAACAGCTTGTTGTTGTAGCTCCAGAACCACGCGCAGATGCCGGTGATCAGCGTCAGGAGGCCGATGGTGACGACGACCGCGGTGTCGGGGTCGCCGCCCTCGAACTTGCGGATGAGGAAGCGCTCGATGAGCGCACCGAGCACGAACGAGATGGCGATGGACAGCAGGATCGCGAGGAGGAGCGGGATGCCGAACTGCGTCAGCTGCCACGCGATGTAGGCCGAGAGCACGGCCATGCCGCCCTGCGCGAAGTTGATGAGGCCCGTCGCCTGATTCACGAGGACGATGGCGAGCGCCAGCGCGGCGTAGATCGAGCCGGTCGAGAGACCGTCGATGACGAGTTGGATGAAGGTGCCCATCCGTCAGCCTCCCAGGTATGCGCGGCGGATCTCGTCCATGCCCTTGAGCTCTGCCGACGAGCCGGTGATGACGTTGCGGCCGGTCTCGAGCACTGTGGCCGAGTCGACCAGCGTGAACGCGAGGTTGGCGTTCTGCTCGACGACGACCATCGCAATCCCCGATTCGACGCGCAGGCGCCGGATCGCGTCGTAGACGCTCCTCGCCGTGCCGGGGGCGAGCCCCAGGGATGCCTCGTCGAGGAGCAGCAGCCGCGGGCGGGCCATGTAGGCGCGGGCGACGGCGAGCATCTGCTGCTCTCCGCCCGAGAGGGCGGATGCGTTCGACCTGACGCGCTCCTGGAGCTGCGGGAAGAGGTCGAGGCAGTAGTCGATGTCGGTCTGGATCGCCTTGCGGTCCTTGCGCCGGTAGGCGCCGACCCGCAGGTTCTCGCGCACCGTGAGGTCGCCGAGCGTGCCGCGGCCTTCGGGCACGTGGGCGATGCCCAGCGCGGCGACCTGGTCGGGCCGCGAGCCGCGGATGTCCTTGCCGTCGAAGACGATGGAGCCCTCGGCCCGCACCGTGCCGCTGATGGCGCGCAGCGTCGTCGTCTTGCCGGCACCGTTGGCACCCAGGATCCCGACCGCTCCGCCGTCGGGCACACTCAGCGAGACGCCTTCGAGCACCTGCACCGGGCCGTAGAACGCCTTGACATCGGTCAGCTCAAGCAGCGTCATCCGCAGCATCCTTCCCGATGTAGGCCTCGATGACGCGAGGGTCGGACTGCGCCTCGGCCGCGCTGCCTTCCATGAGCTTGGCACCGTGGTCGAGCACGACCACCCGGTCGGTGAGCGCCGCGATGAGACCCATGTTGTGCTCGACGATGACGACCGTGATGTCGTCGTCCGCGCTGATGCGCCGCACGGAGGAGATGAGCTGCTCGACCTCGGCGTGGGGGAGCCCCGCCGCCGGTTCGTCGAGAAGCAGGAGCCGGGGCTTCATCAGAAGCGCGCGGCACAGCTCGATGCCCTTGTGGAGCCCGTGCGACAGCGCGTCGGCGGGCAGCTGTGCCGCCCAGCCCAGGCCGTTGCGATCGAGGAGCGCGAGCGCCTCCTCGCGCAGCGCGCGCTCGGAGCGCCCGGTGCGCGGCAGTCGCAGCGCCCACTCGACGGGACCGCCGGGCAGCCGCGTGTGCGCGCCGAGGAGGACGTTCTCGAGAACCGTCTCATGCAGACGCAGGGCCGGATGCTGGAACGTACGTGCCAGCCCATGGTTCGCGAGAGTCGCCGGGCGTGATCCGCGCACTTCGGCGTCGTCGATCTTGATCGATCCGCCGCTCGGCCGGTAGTGACCGCTGATGCAGTTGAACAGCGAGGTCTTGCCCGCGCCGTTCGGCCCTACGAGACCGAAGATCTGGCCGGGCTCGACCGTGAACGACACATCCTGCAGCACCTTGATGCCGCCGAAGCGGAGGCTCACGTCCTGCAGGACCAGCTGAGCGGCCATGCTCACCTTTCGCTTCGTCGCGCCGTGCACCGGGCATAGGTCGGGCCAGCGGGTCCTTCTGTCCCGTGAAAGGGACGGTACGGATTCACGCGCAGATTGTCAACGATTTTGGCGCGATTCCGCGAACGTGTTTCCGAAATGTGATCGGCCCGGACTCATCGTCCGCTCTCGACGCGCCACGCGGGCACCGACTTCCGTTGAAAGGAATCCGAGGCGGCGCTCGCTGGTGCACTTCGTAGCCTGGGTACACCCCGTAGAGGAAAGGTCGATGATGACATCCGAATCTCTCGCTCAGGCGATCCAGCGCGCCGGCAGCCCCGTGGAGCTGCTGCGCAACCAGGACTGGCCGGCGTTCACGTTCCCGGTCGCGCCCGAGTTCACCAACTGGCGCGACGAGCAGCGTGCGTGGAACACGAGCGTCGCGCTCATGGACCAGTCGCACCACATGACGCAGCTCTTCCTGGGCGGCGACGACCTCATCCCGATGCTCGAGTCGATCTCGCCGAACACCTTCGGCACGTTCCGCGCCGGTGTCGCCAAGCAGCTGATCTCGGTCAACAAAGACGGCTACCTCATCGGCGACGGCATCCTGTTCTACAACTCCGAGGGTCGTGAGGGTCTTGTCCTCATCGGCCACCACCTGCTCATCGACTGGGTGCGCTTCAACGCCGAGAAGGCCGAGGCGGCCGGAAAGGACGTCCACCACCGCCTCGAGGGCAACTCGAACATGCGGCAGGGGCCGCCGACGTTCTACCGTTACGAACTGCAGGGCCCGCACGCCAACGAGGTCATGGAGAAGCTCTTCGGCGGGCCTGTGCCCGAGGTCAAGTTCTTCCACATCGGCGACTTCCGCATCGCCGGCAAGGACGTCAAGGCGCTTCGCCACGGCATGGCGGGCCAGCCGGGATTCGAGTTCTTCGGCCCGTGGGAGGACAGCGACGTCGTCCTGCAGGCGCTGCTCGAGGCGGGCGCCGAGTTCGACATCCGTCGCGTCGGCGCCAAGGCGTATTCCGCCACCCCGCTCGAGTCGGGCTGGGTCCCGACCCCGTTCCCGGCGATCTTCGACGACGACTTCGCCGAGTACCGCGAGTGGCTGCCCGCGGCGCGGGCCGGCTCGATCGGCGGCTCGCTGTACTCCGAAGACATCCATGACTTCTACATGACGCCCTACGACCTGGGCCTCGGCAAGTCGGTCCGCTTCGACCACGACTTCCACGGTCGCGAAGCGCTCGAGCGGCACGCCGATGCGCAGCGCCGGCGCAAGGTGACCCTGCTGTGGAACTCGGAGGATGTCGCCGCCGTCGTCCGCTCGCAGCTCGAGCCCGGCATCCCGGCGAAGTTCCTCGACTTCCCGAAGGCGCGCTACGGCCTGTTCCAGATGGACGAGGTGCGCCAGGGTGATCGCCTCGTGGGGATCTCGACGGATGCCGGCTACGTCGCCTACGACCAGCTCTACATGTCGCTCGCCACGCTCGACGTCGATGTGCCTGAAGGCACCGAGGTCGAGGTGGTGTGGGGCGAGGATCCCATCTCGAAGAAGCCCCAGGCGGATGCCGCCCACCGCCAGGTGCGGATCCGCGCCACGGTGGCCCCCGCGCCGTATCACGACTACGCACGAACGGTGTATCGAGCGAACGACTGACGCTGAATGTCGGCGACCGGGGCTTCCGCTGAGCGGAAGCCCCGGTCTATGATCGCCTCTGGTCCAAGGAGGGGTCGAGATGGCGCGTGGGTCTGCGGGGGAGTCGGTGCTTCGCAAGCACCTGCGCGTGCTGGAGGCCTTCGACACGCTTCGCCCGTTCCTCACCCTCACCGAGATAGCGGATGCCTCGGGCCTGCCGCTCTCGTCAGCCCATCGCCTGGTCGCCGAGCTCGAGCGCGAAGGACTCCTCGAGCGGATGCCGGATCGCTCGTACCGGCTCGGGGTGCGCCTGTGGGAGTTCGCCTCCCGGACTCCCGGGGCGCTCGGGCTGCGCGAACTCGCCCGCCCCTGGCTCGAGGCCGTGCACTCCCGAGTGCGGCAGCACACCCAGCTCGGCGTGCTCGCCGGACACGACGTACTGTTCATCGAGCGGATGTCGACCCGCGACGCCGTCCTCAATGCCACACTGATCGGCGGGCGCATCCCCCTCCCCGTGAGCTCGAGCGGGCTCGTCCTCCTGGCGCACGCGGCGCCCGGACTCGTCGACGACGTGATCGCCGCCGGATGGCCGGCATACACGCCGGGCACGCTGCGCGGAGGCGATGCGCTTCGGACCAGGCTGCGCCACGTCCGTGCCGACGGATTCGCCGTCACGGACGGTCAGATCCACCTCGAGTCCCGCGGGATCGCGGTGCCCGTGATGGGTCCGCATCAGGTGGTCTACGCGGCGATCAGCGTCGTCGTCGCCAACGACGGCACGTCGCCGCAGCCCGCGATCGAGCTGCTGACCATGGCTGCTGCGGGGATCACCCACGCGCTCGAAGAGGCATACCTGCCCGACCGCTCCGCCGCGCCCGACGGCACCCGTGCGATGCGGGCTCTCGTCAGCACGTCCCAGCGGTCGCTCGACTACTTCGCGTCACTCGACGGCGACAAGCCCGCGCCGGCCGCGGGCTGGGGTGAACGGCGATGACAACGATTGCGGTCCTGGGGCTGGGCGAGGCGGGACGGCTCTACGCCCGGGGGCTGAGCGAAGCCGGTGCCGACGTGCGGGGCTACGACCCGCACCACCAGCTCGGCGATCCCGCGGTGCGCCAGTGCTCCGCGCTCGCCGATGCGCTGGCCGGAGCGGATGTCGTCATCAGCCTCGTGGGTGCGTCGGCCGCGGCATCCGTCGCCCGCGATGCCATGCCCTCGATGCCGGATGCTGCGGTCTACGCCGACCTCAACACGGGCTCGCCCGAGCTGAAGCAGGGGATCGAAGCGCTCGCGACGGCTCGCGGTGTGCTGATGGCAGACGTCGCCGTGCTCGCGCCCGTTCCCCGATCAGGTCATCGCACGGAGATC
Source organism: uncultured Actinomycetota bacterium (assembly GCA_963751055.1). Taxonomy (GTDB): domain Bacteria; phylum Actinomycetota; class Actinomycetes; order Actinomycetales; family Microbacteriaceae; genus Microbacterium. The sequence continues at coordinate 49,636 of CAVVTB010000001.1, forward strand.
CTCGCGAGCGGAGGCGGTGCGGTCGAATTGGCGGTGCGCCTGGGTCCACTCGGCGTGCCGATCGAGGTGATCGAGGGATCCGCGGGCGAAGCGGCGCGTCTGCGACTGCTGCGATCGGTCTTCATGAAGGGCCTGGCGGCGCTCATCCTGGAAGGTGTCGATGCCGCGCGCGCGATCGGCGCAGAGGGGTGGCTGCGCGGCCAGATCGCTCAGGAACTCGGACCGGACGGCGGTGCGCTCGTCGACCGGCTCATTCACGGCACCTTCGCCCACGCGGTGCGCCGTGAGCACGAGGTGCGCGACGCACTGGCGGTGCTCGAGGCAGCCGGCCAGCCGTCCGAGATGACCCGCGCGACCCTCGCCTCGCTCCAGCGGATCATCGCGGACCGATCTTCCGGTCGCTGAGCCCTCGGGCGGGTCTTGCGCGTCCACCCCCGTTCCGAAAGTCGGGTCGGCGACGCGACACGCCGGGCACCGGCATCCGTCACCGGCGTGCCGTCGTGACGGACCCGACTTTCGGAGCATGGGTGGCGGGGGCGGAGCCCGGGTCGGTGATCACTGAGCTGGTCGGATGCGGCGTCCACCCCGTTCCGAAAGTCGGGTCGGCGACGCGACACGCCGGGCACCGGCATCCGTCACCGGCGTGCCGTCGTGACGGACCCGACTTTCGGAACATGGGTGGCGGGGGCGGAGCCGGTCAGGCTCGGGGTGAGGCGGGCGGTCAGTTCTTGCGGTAGTTCTCCCGCGCGAACTGCGAGTACGGCGCCGGGTAGACCGTGGCGCGCACCTCCACCTGACGGTGCGGCTCGACGGCCGGCTTGGTCGAGTTCGGCTCCTCACCCCACACCACGAAGACTTCGGTGCCGGGCTCGGCGTGCGCGGCATCCACACTCGCGAGTGACACGAACACCTGCTCGCCGGTGATGTAGCCGACGTCGTGCGAGATGCCGACGTCTTCACCGCCCGCGAGCACGCGATCCACCTGGTAGACCCCGTAGCGCGCCTTCGGGAAGTCGATGTACTTGGCGGGGACGCCGGGCTCGTAGAGCGAGCGCTGCACCGCGGCCACGTCCTCGGCGTTCCACACCAGCGTCACCTTCTTGCGCAGGGTGCCGGCGGCATGCTTCTCGAGCGCGGCCCGGCCGATGAAGTCGTGGTCGAATGCGACGCTGCGGCCGTAGCCCAGGTCGTACGGGGTCACGTAGTAGTCCTCGATGTCGTCCGACGCGAAGCTTCCCGCGAGCGATCCGGCACGGGCCGCGGGCAGCCATTTCAGGTAGTCCGCGGTGCCCTCGCCGGTGAAGATCGCGGGAAGCGGCGACGGCACCCACGCCGACTCGAGGTTCGCCGACGAGTAGGCCTTCGCTCCGACGAGCACCAGTCCGAACTCGGTCCCGGCCTCGATGATCGCGCTCCGGATCCGCTCGCCCTCGGCCCACGGGCCGAACAGCTCGAACCCGGGTTGACCCGCCATGCCGTGGCGCAGCGACCGCACCTCGAGGCCGTCGATCGTGAAGCTCGCCATGTGGAAGAACCTCGTCGGCGGCACCGGGGCGCCCGTGAGCTTCTCCATCAGCGCGAGGGCGTGGGGGCCCTGCAGCTCGAACCGGTAGAGCGAGGGATCCTTGCCCGGCTCCCGCATGAGCGAATTCGCGTCGCGCTCGAAGGTGACGTCGTAGTCGCCGGTCTCGCCGATGTACTGCACCCAGTCGAGCACCATGAACCAGCCGACGAGGTCGAACGAGTCCTCGTCGAGGTGGAACAGGATGGCGTCGCCGATGAGATAGCCCTCGTGGTTCACGGCGACGAACTGCTTCGCCCGGTCGACCGGGAAGTCGGCGAAGCTGTTCACTCCGGTGTCGCTGAGCAGCCTGAGGGCATCCGGGCCGGAGATGAAGAGATCGGTCATGTGGTGCGATTGGTCGAGCAGAGCGACCGAATTGCGCCACGCGAGCTGCTCGGAGCGCCAGTTCGTGAACTCCGGCGTGACCGGGAAGATGGTCGGCCGCGACTGCGCGTTGCGCAGCAGCTCAACGGGGCTGCCGACGCGGGCGATCGCCTCGGAGACGGACTCGGGCATCATGAACTCCTTCGTTCGAAGACGGCGGATGCTGTGGCATCCACTCGATGCTACAAACCCTCGGTTGTTCTCAGGGGGTTGCGTCATAAGCTCTGCTTATGATTCCGAAAGGATGTCTTAGGCGGCGCATCAGCGGAGTATGGCCATGGATCTGAACCTCATCCGCGTCTTCGTGGCGATCTTCGAGACGCGGAGCCTGACGACCGCAGCGGCCCGGCTGTACGTGACGCAACCCGCGGTCAGCCAGGCGCTCGGGCGGCTGCGGCGCGAGCTCGACGATCCCCTCTTCGAGCGCGACGGACGTGCGATGGATCCCACCCCGCTTGCGGTCAGTGTCTATCCGGGCTTTCGGGATGCCGTCGCCGGCATCGACCGGACTCTGGATTCGGTCCACGGCTTCGACCCGTCGGGCTCCCGCAGGCTGTTCCGCATCGCGCTGTCAGAGCTCGGCGAGATCGGATGGCTCCCCGCGATCCTCAGGACGATCCGCGCTCGCGCTCCGCGCATGCGCCTGGAGGTGGTGTCGCTCGACATCGACGCGCTGCCTGAATGGCTCGGACGCGGCACCGTCGACCTCGCGATCACAGCGGCAGGGCTCCCCGGCGCGTTCGATCGCGTCCTGCTCAAGTCGCAGGGCTACGGCATTGCGATGTCGTCGCACAATCCGCTCGCTCACGCTCCGCTCGACCTCGGCGCGTACCTCGCGGCGCCGCACCTGACCGTCGCGAGCGACTCTGGAGCGCCCATGCTCGCTGCGGCGCAGCGGCGCGCCGGTGTCGTCATCGAGCCACAGGTCGCGGTGCGCCACGTCACGACGCTCCCTCCGATCCTCGCCGCGAGCAGGGAGCTGATCGCGACCGTTCCCGACACGATCGCCGCGGGCTGGGCGACCACTTGGCCGCTCGTCGTGCGCGACCTGCCATTCGAGATGCCGCCCGTCGAGCTCTGCCTCTACCGCCGGGCGACGACGCAGCACACGGCGGCACTGGACTGGCTGTATGAGACGGTGGCGCGCGCCGTGCAGGGGTCGTCCGGCCAGTTCTTCGTGATCCACGGCGACGCCGTCACCGAGTAAAGCGTCTGCAACCCTCACCGGGCACCTGATCAGGAAGGCACGCCAGAATTGTTGCCAATCCTGGCGTCGACAGATACCTTTGGAGGTAGGTAAATCCCCCACCCCCGCGATGCGGAGTCGCTGCGCACGGACGCGTGACACTCCGTCGGAGTGACCATGTCCGACAATGGCGATCGGCGACGACGAACCGACGCTGATGGCGTGCTGGTGCGCGCATTCCGGGTGCTCACCTGCTTCTCGGAGGAGGCTCCGGAGCTGACAGCTCTCGAGATCGCCGAGCGCACCGGGCTCGCCCTGTCGACCGTCCATCGCCTGCTGGCGCAGCTGATCGATCTTCGCGCCATCACGCGCACCAGTGAGCACACGTACGGGCTCGGTCTGGGTCTCTGGGAGCTCGGCGAGCTGTCCTATCCCGCCCTCGGCATGCGTGAGCAGGCCGTCCCGCACTTGACGCGGCTGTATGAGCTGACGGGCGAGACCGTCCATCTGGCGGTCCTCGAAGCGCCCACGCCGGCGGACGCGACCGCGCTGCTGATCGCGCGGCTGGCCGGAAAGCGCTCGATACCGACGATGGGGCGGCCGGGCGGCAGGTATCCGCTTCACACCACCGCCGTGGGCAAGGTCCTCCTCTCGACCAGAAGCGGCAGATGGCTCGGCCAGTATCTCGCGGAGCCCCTCGCGCCGCGGACTCCGCAGTCGATCGTCACACGGAAGAAGCTGCTGGGCGAGCTCGCGCGTGCGCGCTCGCGCGGCTTCGCCACGACGACCGACGAGATGCAGACCGGCACCTCTTCGGTGGCGGCGAGAGTGAAGGTGCCCGAGGGCATGCCCCCGGCAGCCCTCGGCGTCGTCGTCGCGACGAAAGCCGCCGACGAGCTGCGTCTCGCGACGCTCGTCATGCATACCGCGCAGGAGCTGGGTCGTGAGCTCACCCACAGCGCGCGAAGCTGACACGCTCCGCGACGGTTCGCATTCTCATCGGTTGGGACTGAGCGACACTCTCGAATGACGGCTAAGTAGGTTGTCGCCAAAGGTTGCGACCATATTGGGGAGCTGCCGATCCACTCAACGAGGAGTATCGATGCGCAGGATGAGATACGCGGCCGCCGCAGTGGCTGCAGCGGCGCTGGTCGCGTCAACGGCGACCGTGGCGACCGCTGCGACGGAACCGGAGGAGAACGTCTTTCTGAAGGCGAACGTGCTGGATGCTTGGGGGGAGTACGCCGCCTCCGACACGTTCGCATCGCTCCAGCAGCAGGGCAAGATGGCGACGCCGAACGTGTATCTCGCCGATGTGGCGAACGGCACCGACCAGACCGGGGCCGACCCCGCGGACTACTGGTACGTGCGCAATGGCGTTCCCGACGACGGCGTGACCCTTGCGCCGGAGGCGATCCTGCACGCCAACCTCGAGAAGCTGAAGGCCGCGGACAAGATCGACGGCTACAACTTCACCCTCGTGATGAACCTGGGTCACACCGAGAACGTGAGCACCGCCGAGGCGTACGCGTGGATGGATGAGATCCTCGCCGAGGCGGGCCCCTCCGATCCCACCGCGGTCCCGTCGGTCCCGTCGGGATGGTGGGATGTCGCGTCCTATACGGGCGGCACGTTCGTCGAGACCGCCAACGGGGGGGTTACGTCCTCCTCCGACACCGGCATGCGGACGATCACCGTCACGCTCGACGGGCAGCCGTTCACGCTCACGCACTACTGGGGCTGGTACGCCGCGACGCCCAACAGTGCGAAGCAGAAGATCAGCATCTACGTCCCCCAGAACGTGCAGCCCGACAGCGCCACCTACTTCCGGACGAACAACAGCGGCTGGACCTCCAACAACTTCAGCGCGACGATCGTCAACGGCGGGACGTACACCACCGGCAACCTCGCCTTCAACACCACGCAGGGCGGCGGCAACAACAACGCGAACGTCCTCGGCGAGGTGCTGGATCGGGGCATGATCCTCGTGTCCTACGGCGCCCGCAGCATGAACGACGCCCCGGTGAACGGTCAGTACCTCGGCCACTCGCCGGCGACCATGACCGACACGAAGGCGGCGATCCGCTTCCTGAAGTACAACCAGGTCCACGGCTCGCTCCCGGGCGACCCCGAGCGCGTCATCATCACGGGCATGAGCGGTGGCGGCGGCCTGACCACGGCCGTCGCAGCCGGCGGCAACAGCTCCGACTACTTCGACTCGCTCGCGCAGATCGGCGCACTCGGCCTGACCTCCGGCGGCGGAGGCTACTCCGACGATCCGGCGGTCGGCGACGACGTCTTCGCGACGTTCTCCAGCGCCCCGATCATCGACTCGTTCCGGGCCGACTACCTCGCCGAGTGGATGTACAACCCCACTCGTCAGAAGATCAAGGACGGTGTCTTCGCCGAATGCGACCGGTCTGACCACCACGCGGAACAGCCCGACCTCCTTGGCGGAGTGGCAGTATCTGAGCGCCGCCGTGCTGGCACAGAAGGGCGATGACTACACCTACGAACTCGGCCTCACGCCGGATGGCGTCAAGCGCACGATGCTCGACATGATCGAGAACTCGCTCGAGCTCACGCTGAACGAGAACAAGTCGTACCGGCCCACCCTGGTGGACGTGTCGACGGTCACCACGCCCGCGCAGGCGAAGGCGGCGCTCGATACCTTCCTCCGCGCGAGCGACGGAAACCGGGCTCCCGGCTTCGCAGCGCTGCCGCTGGACTGGTACTCCGTCGCCGGAGCGCCAGGCAGCTTCGACGTCACGGTTCCGGATGCCGGCTGGGACGCCTTCACCGAGTACCTGTACTGGACCTCGCAGTGGGTCAAGGGCACTCCGATCTCGACCGCGCAGGGCCTGCCTGCCGGGCTCGGCAAGGGCGGCGCGTTCGCCGGCGGCGAGGGGCTCCTCTTCGGAACGACAGCGGCGCCCTACAACCACCTCAACCAGGTGTCGTGGGCGATGGATCCGCTGAACTGGCCGCTGTTCGGTGTGACCGCGAGCACGAACCCCGTCACGGCCGCTCGGCAGGCGGAGAACAGGGCGATCGCCGAGACGCTGTTCGACGTGCTCCCGGGGCCCAGCTTCGAGGTCGTCCGCAGGCACATCGACCTCGCCCAGCGCGACGGCAGCCTTACGGGCGCGGCACTGATCGAGGTGCTCAAGCACGTCGACCAGGCCGAGAAGCTCGCAGGCAGCCACGCGGCCGGCCGCGCGGTGGACGCGCAGCTGGACAACGCCGCGCAGAAGTCGGGTCTGCCTGCGGACTCGAACGTCGTGAAGGCGATCAAGGCCCTCGCTGACGCGAGCTGATCCCCCCGGGTGGAATGGGGGGCCGGTCAGACCGGCCCCCCATTTTCATGCTCTGCGGAACGACTCAGGCCGCGCCGGTCGAGCGCCACCCGCCGTGGTACTCGAGGCGGGCGGTCTCGGCATAGGGCACGGGGCTCACGATGGCGCGAACCGCGATCTGCTCGTGGGGCTCGACCGTCGTCTTCTGCGAGCCGCCGTCCGGCTCGCCCCAGACCACGCGAACTTCGGTTCCGACCGGGATGTCGCGGTCGACGGTCGCGAGCGAGAGGCCGCGCTTCTCGTTCGCGGTCACGCCGGTGAAGAGCGACAGGCCGACGTTGGTGCCGTCGGCATCGATCACGCTGTCGTAGTTCGACGAGCCGTAGTTCGCGTTCGGAAGGTCGAAGAACTGGTAGCCGGGGCCTTCGCGGTCGATGACGCTGGTGAGGATCTTCGCGAGGTCCTCGTCGTTCCAGGCGAGTGTGACCTTCTTGCGCTGCGCCTCGGGATCCATGTTCTCGAGCGCCTCGCGGCCGACGAAGTCGTGATCGAACTTCACGAACGAGCCGTACCCGAGTGCCCAGGGGCTGAGGTAGTAGTCCTCGATGTCGTCCGAGACGAACGATCCGGCCAGTGCGTTGATCGCCTCGTAGCTGGTGTCGGGCAGCCACTCGCGGTACGCCCGCTCGCCCTCGCTCGAATAGATCGCCGGCAGCGGCGAGGGGATCCATCCCGACTCCAGGGTGTTCGACGAGTACGCACGCGATCCGCAGGGCTCGATGCCGAACTCCGCGCCGGCCTGGAGGACAGCATCCCGGATTCTGCCGTGCTGGTCGTACGGACCCCAGATCTCGAGACCGGGAGCACCCGCCATCCCGTGGCGGAGGGTGCGCACGTGGGCACCGTCGATCTCGAGCTCACCCATGTGGAAGAACTTCACCTGCTCCACCGGGCCGCCCGCGAGCTTCTCGATGATCGGCCACGCATTCGGACCCTGGATCTGGAACCGGTAGTACTCGCGGCTCACCGCCTGGCCGTATGGTCGCGACGGCGACCGATCGTCGTAGCGGAACTCGACGTCGTAGCCGCCCGTCTCGGCGTGGAACTGCAGCCAGTTCGCCGCCGGCGCGCGCCCGACGTAGACGAACTCGTTCTCCGCCTCGTGGAAGAGGATGCCGTCGCCGATGACACCGCCGTTCGAGGCGGTCGGGACGAACTGCTTCGCGGTGTTCACGGGGAAGTTCGAGAAGCTGTTGATCCCGGTCTCGCGGAGCAGGCGCAGCGCGTCCGGACCCGAGACGAAGAAGTTCACCATGTGATGGGTCTGGTCGTACAGCACGGCGGTGTCGCGCCATGCCTTCTGCTCGCGCCGCCAGTTCGTGAACTCCGCGGGGACGACGGGGTAGATGTACGTGCCGAGCTGCGAATTGCGCAGCATCTCGACGGGGCTGCCCTTCTCATCGAGCAGCTGCTGAAGATTGCGTGCCATTTCCGTTTCCTTCGACTTCCTTGTCCAGTGGCCTGACCGCGATGATACGAGAACCATTTACCTATGTCCAGAGGTATACCGGTCGCCAAGATTGTAGACAGAATCTTGATCAATGCGCCAGACCTGTGGTTCGATGGCTCCTAGCCGCTGATCGATGTGGACGCGCGGCGGGCTGCCCACGGTGGGGAAGTCGGACGGGAAGAGGAGTTCCATGGCTGAGACCGCACCCTGCACCCTTGTCGTGAGCGCTCACGCCGGCGACTTCGTCTGGCGTGCCGGCGGTGCCATCGCGGCAGCGACGATGCGCGGCGAGCGAGCAGTGGTCGTCTGCCTGTCCTACGGTGAGCGCGGCGAGTCCGCGAGTCAGTGGCTGCAAGGCAAGAGCCTCGACGAGATCAAGGCCATCCGTCGCGACGAGGCCGAAGCCGCAGCATCCGCCCTGGGTGCCGAGATCGAATTCCTCGACCTCGGCGACTATCCGCTCGTCGAGTCGCAAGACGCCGTTGCGCGGCTCGTGGACGTGTATCGCCGCGTGCAGCCGACCGTCGTGCTCACGCATGCGCTCGCAGACCCGTACAACGGCGATCATCCCGCGGCTGCCCGGATGGCGCTTCAGGCCAGGATCCTCGCGCAGGCGATCGGGGTGGCGAACTCCGACGGCTCGTTCCCGGGCAAGGACGAGATCATCGGTGCGCCGCCGGTGTTCTTCTTCGAGCCGCACCAGCCGGAGCAGTCGGACTTCACGCCGGACGTGCTCCTCGACATCACGACGGCCTTCCCGAAGAAGCGGGCGGCGATGGAGTGCCTGCCGGCGCAGAAGCACATGTGGTCGTACTACACGGATCTCGCGATCCGCCGCGGCGTGCAGGTCAAGCGCAACGCGGGTCCGAACCTCGGGCTCCCGCACGAGACGATGGGCGAGGCGTACGTGCGCTTCTTCCCGCAGGTGACGGACGTCCTGGCATGACCGATGTGATCGTCACGGACATCGCTCGCGCCGACCGCGAGGTGGTGGACGCCCTCGCCGCGTTCGGGTCGGCGACCGTGCATGAAGCGCTCGGCCGGATCGGATACGCCGGACCCCGCATCCGTCCGATCCAGCAGGGCGCGTCCATCGCCGGAAGCGCGATCACGGTGCACGCTGTGCCCGGAGACAACCTCATGGTCCATGCCGCCATCGAGCAGGCGGCCGACGGCGACGTCATCGTCGTGGTGCCCGCCACCGATTCGCCCTACGGGTTCATCGGCGACCTGATGGCCACGCAGATGCAGGTGCGGGGCGTGCGGGGCTATGTCACGACCGGCGGCGTGCGCGACACCGGTGAGCTCCGCGCCATGGGCTTTCCGGTGTGGACCGTCCACGTCAGCGCGCAAGGCACGGTGAAGGACACCGCCGGCTCGGTGAACGTGCCCGTCATCCTGGACGGCGTGGTCGTGCGGCCCGGTGACGTCGTCGTCGCCGATGACGACGGCGTCACGATCGTGCCGCGCGAGCGGGCCGCGGAGGCCCTCGACGCATCGCGGGCGCGCGTCGCGAAGGAGTCGGCGAACCGCGCCCGCTACCTGGCCGGCGAGATCTCGATGGACCTCAACAGCCTCCGCGGGGTCCTTGCCGAGTGGGCGTGACGTACGTGACGCAGGCGGAGTTCGACGATGGCGGCCGCTGACGGCGCGATATCGGATGCCGCTCGCGACGGCATCCGGTGCATGCTCATGCGCGGGGGGACGTCCAAAGGCGCGTACTTCCTCGCTGACGACATCCCCACCGATGCGGCCGTGCGCGACGACCTGCTGCTGCGGATCATGGGCAGCCCGGATCCCCGTCAGATCGACGGCATCGGGGGAGCCCACCCGCTCACCAGCAAGGTCGCGATCGTGTCGGCGTCCGAGGATCCCGACTTCGACGTGGACTACCTCTTCCTCCAGGTGGTCGTCGACGAGCCCGCCGTGAGTGACGCGCAGACCTGCGGCAACCTCCTCGCCGGCATCGGTCCGTTCGCGGTCGAGCGCGGGCTCGTGCCGGCCGGCGGCGACCGCGACGACCGTGCGCATCCGCCTGCTGAACACGGGCGATGTCGCGATCGCGATCTTCGCCGACTCCCGGCGGTGTCTCGACTACACGGCGACGCCGCGATCGACGGCGTGCCCGGGACGGCGGCGCTCGATCGAACTGCGAGGTCGGCGGTCGGAGCGAAGCCACTGCTGCCGACCGGCAACGTCGTCGACGAGATCGGCGGACACCGCGTCGACCCTCATCGACAACGGGATGCCGGTGGTGCTCCTTCGCGCCGACGAGTTCGGCGTCGAGGGTGACGAGTCCCGGCTGAGCTCGAAGCGCGTGACGACCTCGCCGCCGCGAGATCGAGCGGGTGCGACTCGCCGCCGGACCGCTGATGGGGCTCGGCGACGTCTCGGCGCAGACCGTCCCGAAGATGTTCCTGCTGTCCGCGCCGCGCGCACGGCGGCGCCATATCGACCCGAGCCTTCATCCCGAAGCGCGTGCATACGTCCATCGGCGTGCTCATGGCGGCATCCGTCGCCGCCGGGGTCCGCATCCCCGGTGCGATCGGGTCCGACTTCGCGCGTCTGACCGGGACGAAGGACCGATCGAGATCGAGCACCCGAGCGGGATCGTTCCCGGCCCGGTGCGGCGTCGAGCAGGACGCCGCCGGCGAGTGGCGCGGCGACGTCGACGTCGGTGCGCACCGCCCGCAAGCTCTTCGACGGGGTCGTCTTCCCCGGCCCCGCACGCTGAAACCCCCACGCTGTCGAGAGGACCGCCATGACCGATCACACCTCGTTCGATGTCGCCCACCTGGGAAACGTCGAGCTGCTCACCCCGGAGTTCGACAAGAGCCTGTGGTTCTTCCGCGATCTGCTCGCCATGCGCGTCGTCGCCGAAGAGGGCGACTCGGTGTTCCTGCGCACCTGGGACGAATACGAGCTCTACACGATCAAGCTCACCGGATCGGATGCCGCCGGTGTCGGCCGCACGTCGGTTCGGGCGTCATCGCAGCACGCCCTCGAGCGGCGCGTCGCAGCGATCGAGGCCACTGGGCTCGGTGAGGGCTGGGTCGACGGCGAGGTCGGGACCGGCCCCACCTATCTGTTCCGCGACCCCGACGGGCACTCGCTCGCGATCTACTACGAGACCGAGCGCTACGTCGCAGGCGACGAGGACCGCCCGGCCCTGAAGAACCAGGCGTCGGCGTTCCCCGGTCGTGGTGTGAACGCGCGCCGGCTCGACCACATCAACTTCCTCGCGAAAGACGTCGAGGCGAACGGCCGATTCCTCGCGGACGCGCTCGGCATGCGCGAGTCCGAGCGCATCCGGCTCGACAACGGCAGGTTCGCGGCGTGGTGGTTCCACTTCAGCCTCAAGTCCTATGACGTCGTCTACTCCGACGACTGGACCAAGCACGGCAACCGCCTGCACCACATCGCCTTCGCACCGGACACGCGCGAGGACATCCTGAAAGCCGCCGACATCTTCCTCGAGAACGGCATCCACATCGAGTCGGGTCCGCACAAGCACGCCATCAACCAGACGTTCTTCCTCTATGTCTGGGAGCCGGGCGGCAACCGCATCGAGTTCGCGAACGCCGGCGCCCGGCTGCTGCTCGACCCCGATCAGCCCGTGGTGGAGTGGTCGGAGCAGGAGCGCAAGAAGGGCCAGGCGTGGGGCATGAAGACGATCGAGTCCTTCCATACCCACGGCACGCCTGTCGTCGCACCTCCGGCCGAGTCCTGACGTCGCCGATCCGGCCGCGAGGATCGAGGTGGCGACAGACGGCGCACGCGAAGAGGAGATGACGGACCGGCCCGCGGTGGCGCCGCGGAGCGCGGGGCTGCTGCTGCTGATCGCCGTGCTGCTGATCGCCGCCAACATGCGGGCGACGATCACCGGGATCGGGCCGCTGCTCGACCAGATCGGCGATGACTTCGGCATCTCGGCGACGACGCTCGGGCTGCTCGCCGCCCTGCCGCTCATCGCGTGGGCGGTGGTCTCACCGCTCGCGCATGACCTCAGCATCCGCTTCGGGCTGGCGCGCGTCATCCTGTGGGCGATCATCCTTCTCACCGCCGGAACGATCTGGCGCTCCCTGCCGGGGAACGAGCTCAACCTGTGGCTCGGCACCGTCACGATCGGCGTCGCGCTCGCGGTGGCGAACGTGCTGATGCCCGCAGTCATCAAGCGCGACTTCCCGCTGCGGGTGGCGGCGATCACCGGCATGTACACGGCGCTGCTCGGTGGATTCGGCGCGCTCGCGTCGGGTGTCGTCGTGCCGATCTCGCACGTCGAGACGGCGTCGGGACCGCTCGGATGGCAGGTCGCGCTCGTCGCCACCGGCATCCTGCTGCCCTTCGCGATCGCGCTGTGGGCGTGGGCGACGCACGCGGGCAGGTCGGTGCGCGCACCGCGGCGGAGCGCGGGAAGGCGACCCGCGACGGGGATCTGGACCGACGGGCTGGCCTGGCTCGTCGCGGGTTACATGGGTCTGCAGGCCGCGGCGTTCTACATGCTCGTCACGTGGCTCGCGCCGATCTCGACGTCAACGGGCCGGAGCCCTGTCGTCGCGGGGATCGACGTGATGATCTTCCAGATCTTCGGCGTGATCGGGTCGCTCGCGATTCCCTTCGTCCTGCGCGGAGCGAGGGAGCGGTGGGTGCCCGCCCTGCTGCCGGTTCCTGCGATCGTCGGCACGATCGGGCTGATCATCGCCCCGGACGCGGTCCTCGTGTGGGGGAGCCTCGCGGGCCTGTCGACCGGGGCGTCCATCGGCATGTCGCTGACCCTGATGGCGCAGCGCGCCCGCAACCACTCGACGGCGGCGGCCCTGTCGGGCATGTCGCAGTCGATCGGCTACGTCATCGCGGCACTCGGGCCGATCCTGTTCGGTGCGCTGCACACGGTCTCGGGTGGATGGCTCGTCCCGCTGCTTCTGCTGCTGGTGACCTTTCTCGGTCAGGGCGTGATCGGCGTCGCGGTCGGCCGCGAGCGATACGTCCTCGACCCCCGCTGAGCCCTAGCGCCAGACCTCGTCGGCGATCTGGACCACTTCGCGGATCTTCGCCCACTGCTCGTCCTCGGTGAGGAGGTTGCCCTCCTCGGTCGAGGCGAAGCCGCACTGCGGGCTGAGTGCGAGCTGTTCGAGGGGCGCGAACGCGGTGGCCTCGTCGATGCGCTTCTCGGTGGCCCCGATGTCCTCGAGTTCGCCGCTCTTCGTGGTGATGAGTCCGAGCACGACGGTCTTGTCGCCCTTCGGCAGGAACCGCAGGGGCTCGAAGCCACCGGCCCGGTCGCTGTCGTACTCGAGGAAGTATCCGTCGTAGTTCACGACTCCGAGGAGCTGCTCGGCGACGGGCTCGTAGCCGCCGGACGAGATCCACGTCGAGCGGAAGTTGCCACGACACACGTGCGTCGTCACGACGAGGTCGTCGGGCTTTCCGTCGAGCACGCGGTTGAGCAGTGCCGCGTAGCGCTCGGCGATCCCGTTGGTGTCGATGCCGCGCTCCCGGGCCTTCTCGAGCTCCACGTCCGAGCAGAGGTAGGCCCATGCCGTGTCGTCGAACTGCACGTACCGCGCACCCGCGTCGTAGAGCGCCTTCACGGCGTCGCGGTAGGCCTGTACGAGATCGTCGACGATGTCTTCACGGCCGCTGTAGGGGCCGTCGATGTGGCCGGGCTCGAGCCGGAAGTCGAGGACCGTCGGAGCCGGGATCGTGAACTTGGGCGTCGCGCCCGTGGTCCGCTCCAGCAGATCCTTCAGCGCGCGGAAGTGCCCGAGGAACGGGTGCGACTCGTCGAACCGGATCGGACCCGAGATCTCCACGCCGCGCGGCTTCGTCTGCACGCCCTGGAACTGGATGCCGTGATCGAGTTCGACGATGTCGACGCCGCTGAGGCCGCCGAAGAAGTCGAAGTGCCACCATGACCGGCGGAACTCACCATCGGTCGCCAGCTTGAGGCCGGCATCCGCTTCTTTGGCGACGAGGTCCGCGATCGCGGCGTCCTCGATCTCGCGGAGCGCGCCGTCGTCGAGGCGTCCTTCGGTGTGGGCTGCGCGAGCTTCCTTCAGCGCTTGCGGGCGCAGGAAGCTCCCGACGATGTCGGCACGGTACGGAGGAGAGTGGGTCACTCGGAGAGTGTATTCCGTGCTCGCGGGATCGTCACGGCCGCTGACTCGAACTGTCACACGGACGTGGATGCAGGGAAGACGTCCTACAGCGCAGCGGCCCCGGCCTCGGCGACCGAGTGGTCCTGCTCGCCCGACCCGCCGCTGACGCCGACTGCGCCGACGACCTCGCCATCACGGGTCAGCGGGATGCCGCCCGCGAAGATCGCGACCTTGCCGCCGTTGGTGGCATGGATGCCGTAGAACTGCTGGTTCGGCTGCGAGTTGTCGCCGAGGTCCTTCGTCGAGATGTCGAACGCCTTCGACGTCCACGCCTTGTTGATCGAGATGTTGACGCTGCCGATCCACGCGCCGTCCTGCCGCACGTGCGCGACGAGGTTGCCGCCCGAATCGACGACGGCGATGTTCATAGGCTGGCCGATCTCATCGGCGCGCTTCTCGGCGGCGGCGATGACACGACGGGCGTCTTCGAGGTTGACGGAGGGCATGGGCGTTCCTTTCGATGGGTGGGTTCGGTGAGCGGATGCTTCAGTGAGGCGAGCAGGCGAAGTCACGCCGCCTTGATATAGCCGTTCGGGTTCAGGACGAACTTCCTCGCGGCGCCTTTGTCGAAGTCCGCGTAGCCCTGCGGGGCATCGTCGAGAGAGATGGATGTCGCGTTGACGGCCTTCGCGATCTGCACCTTGTCGTGCAGGATCGCCATCATGAGCTGCCGGTTGTAGCGCATCACGGGGCACTGACCGGTCGTGAACGACAGGGACTTCGCCCAGCCGAGGCCGAGGCGGATCGACAGCGAGCCGACCTTCGCGGCATCATCGATGCCACCCGGATCGCCCGTGACGTACAGACCGGGGATGCCGAGCGCACCGCCTGCCGCCGTGACCTCCATGAGGGAGTTGAGCACTGTCGCGGGGGCCTCGTGCGAGGCATCCGATCCGTGTCCTCGCGCTTCGAAGCCGACGGCGTCCACACCGCTGTCGACCTCGGGCACTCCCAGGATCTGCTCGATCTGGTCCTTCGGCTCGCCCTTGGACACGTCGATGGTCTCGCACCCGAAGGACCGCGCCTGCGCGAGCCGCTCCTCGTTGAGGTCGGCGACGATGACGACGGCCGCACCGAGCAGCTGCGCGCCTACGGCCGCGGCGAGTCCGACGGGTCCGGCACCGGCGATGTAGACGGTCGATCCCGGGCCGACTCCCGCCGTGTAGGCGCCGTGGAAGCCGGTCGGGAAGATGTCCGAGAGCATGGTCAGATCGAGGATCTTCTCGAGCGCCTGGTCCCGGTCGGGGAACTTCAGCAGGTTCCAGTCGGCGTAGGGCACGAGGACGTACTCGGCCTGCCCGCCGACCCAGCCGCCCATGTCCACATATCCGTACGCGCTGCCCGGCCGATCGGGATTGACGTTGAGGCAGATGCCGGTCTTGCCCTCCTTGCAGTTGCGGCAGCGCCCGCAGGCGATGTTGAAGGGAACCGAGACGATGTCGCCGACCTTGATGAACTCGACGTCCGACCCGACATCGATGACCTCACCGGTGATCTCGTGACCGAGCACGAGCCCTTCGGGGGCGGTGGTGCGACCGCGCACCATGTGCTGGTCCGATCCGCAGATGTTCGTGCTGACTGTGCGGAGGATCGCTCCGTGCGGGACCTTCCGGCCGACGTTCGCCGGATTCACCCCCGGGCCGTCCTTGAGTTCGAACTCGGGATACGGCGTATCGATGACCTCGACGACGCCCGGGCCTTTGTAGGCCACAGCTCTGTTCGCAGACATCCTTGTCCCTTCGACGAATCGCGGCACCACAAAGGGTCCTCCACGCGGTCGGGGCGCGCAAGAGGTCCTCGGACAGAGGGAAGGGATGCCGCGGCGCAGAGCCGCGGCATCCCTCCCATGCAGTGCCGGCTACTTGATCGAACCTCGGGTGACTCCGGAGATGACCCAGCGCTGCGAGAAGATGTAGACGATCAGCAACGGTGCCATGGCCATGAGGTACGACGCGAATGCCACCGTGTAGTCGGTGTTGAACTGCCCCTGGAACACGTACTGCGCGAGCGACAGGGTCCGCGACGACGGGTCTGTGAGCACGACGAGCGGCATGATGAAGTCGTTCCACGCCCACACGCAGGTGAGTATGCCGACGGTGGCGTTCATCGGCATGAGAAGCGGGAAGATGACCGACCAGAACACGCGCCACGTCGATGCCCCGTCCATCCGCGCTGCCTCCTCGAGCTCGATGGGGATCGAGCGGATGTAGGCGGTGTAGATGAAGATGTTCAGCGACAGCCCGTAGATCGTGTACAGGATGATCATGCCGGCCTGGTTGTCGAGCCCGAGGATCGCCGTCTGCTTGACCAGCGGCAGCATGATGATCGGGAACGGGATGAACAGCGCGGCCAGCAGGTAGAAGAACACGCCCTTGAAGAACGGGCGATGGATGTTGCGCGCCAGCGCGTAGGCGACCACCGAGCTCGTCAGCAGCGTGAAGACCACGGAGCCGACGGTTATCAGCGCCGTGTTCGCCAGTGCCTGCGGGAAGTTCGTCCGTTCCCACGCCTCGGGGAAGTTCTCCCAGCGGATCGGGTTCGGCAGTTCGAAGCCGTTCCCCTGAGTGAGCTGTTCCGGCGTCTTCAGCGCGACGACCACTGCGAGATAGAGCGGGATGAGCACTGTCAGCGAGCAGACCGCGATCAGGGCGGTCGCCCACCAATTGGTCTTGCGGGTGTCGTCGTCCGTGTCGCGCTGCCGCTTGCGGCGACCGTTCGCGGTGACCGCGTCGAGCTCCTGCTCGGCCTGCGGGGCGATGTTGGTTGCAGTTGTCATCAGAAATCGGCCTCTCTGCGCTGAAGGACACGGAATTGGAAGAGCGAGACGATCGTGATCACGATGAAGAAGATCACCGCGTTGGCCGTCTGGTAGGCGAACTCGCCGCCCGAGAAGCCGCCTCGGAAGATGAGGAGCGTGACCGATTCGGTCGCCGTGCCCGGCCCGCCGTTGGTGAGGGCGACGATGGGGTCGAACACCTGCAGGAACCCCTTCAGGCTCAGCACGACGTTGATCGTGAAGAACGCGCTGATCAGAGGAAACGTGATCGACGTGAACTGACGCCACGGCTTGGCGCCGTCGATCGATGCGGCTTCATAGAGCTCTCCCGGGATCGTCTGCAGCCCCGACAGATAGATGATGATCGCGAAGGCACACGCCTGCCAGACGGCCAGCGCGACGATGGCCGTCCACGCCCAGGTCTCGTTGGTGAGGATGTTGTCGGCGAACAGCGGGATGCCGGACAGGATCTTCGGCAGCGAGTTCGAGAAGAAGAACTGGAACACGTAGCCGATCACCAGGATCGCCAGCACGTACGGGACGAAGTACACGCCTCGCCAGAAGTTGCGCGCCTTGATCTTGGCGTTGAGCCCGAGAGCGATCGCGAGCGAGATCGCGTTCGTAAGGATCGTCGCGACGATCGCGAACAGGAACGAGAAGCCGTAGGCCTGCAGCACCCTGCTGTCCTTGAACAGGTTGACGTAGTTCGACAGCCCGATGAAGTTCCAATCGCCGTAGCCGGCGTAGTTGGTGAAGCTGAAGAAGATCCCGACCACCACCGGCAGCGTATGGAACGCAGCGAAGGCGATGACCGCGGGCCACACCATCCAGTAATACGCGGGCATCGCCCTCTTCGCGTCGCTCCTCGTCCGGCTGGCGCGCTTCTTCGCGTCGCCGCCCGTCGACGAGGCGCGCACGGCCTCCGTCATGGTCGTCATGTCAGTCTCCTGTCACGGGGATCGTGCGGGCGGCCACCTTGGCCCACTCGCTGTCGAGAGTGGCGAGCGCTGCTTGGGCGTCACCGCTGAAGAGGAACTGCTGGTCGATCGCGGCAAGCGGAATGCTTGGCGGGATCTGGTGGTCGATGAAGCCGGTGATCTTTCCGTCATCGAAGAACGGCTTGACCGACTGGAGGGCCGGGTCGTCGCTGATCTCGGCGCCCTCGACGGACGGCACCATGTTCTGCGACGCCGCGAACTCTTCGATGACGCCCTTTTCGAACAGGTACTCGATGAACCGCAGCGCTTCTTCCTTGCGAGGTGTGTTCCTGCCCATCGTGACGACGACATCCACGCCCGAGACGAGGAGTCGGTCGTCGGGCTCGTTCGTCGCGGGATAGGGGAAGATCCCCGCCTTGATGTCGGGATTGATCCCCTTGACGGGGTTGATGGCCCAGATGCCCTGGAGCAGCATCGCGACTTCGCCGTTCGCGAAGGCGGCGTTGCCGTCGTCGTAGGTCTTCCCGCGATATCCGTCCTGCATGTAGGAGAAGAGCTCGTACTGCTGGTCCATCGCCTCAGCGAAGTCCTTCTGGAACGACACCTCGGAGTCCGGACCGACGTTCTCACCCTCTTCGCGCATCTTGTCGAAGAACTCGTCTTGAGCGGGATACGCGCCGAGCGCGTTGAACGAGGGAAGCCCCGTCCACGAGTCGGCGAGCGTGCCGTAGAACGGCGTGATGCCGGCATCCACCAGCGCATCGCACACCGCCATGAACTCGTCCCAGGTCTCGGGGACTTCCAGTCCCTGCTCCTCGAAGATGTCCTGGTTGTAGATCACGCCGTTCGCGTTGTTGACGTAGCCGAGGCCGTTGACCTCGCCCTCCTTGTTGCCGAGGTCCGCGAGGATCTCCTGGACGGATGGCTTGATCGTCTCGAGCACGGGCTCGCCCGTGAAGTCGTAGAACACCCCCGTCTGCGCCAGCTTGCCGAAGCCGCCGTTCGCATTCAGAGTGATGACGTCGGGAGCCTTGTCCTTCACCAGCAGAGTCCGAATCACGGTGTCGGGATCGGCTCCGGCCTGGTTCTGGATGACCTTGATGTCGGGATTCTCGGCTTCGAAGTCAGCGATGATCTGGTTGAAGTCCTCGATCGCCTCGCCCTTGAACTGGAAGAAGTTCAGGGTCGTGACGCCGGACTCCGCGTTCGACGCGCATCCTGCGAGTGCGCTCACGATCGCTGCGGTCGCCAACATGGCGAGCCCGCGGGTGCGAGTCTTTGTTCGATGTGACATCGGCGCCTCCTTGCGCTCTTGCGGGGGTTTCAGTGCTCGGCGATGAGCTCGAGCACGGTGGACTGCTGGGGGAGTTGGACAGGTGGACGGATGCCGGTGGCCGCGAGCTGGCGCCCGGTGAGGACGGTGGGATGCTGCGCCCACTCGAGCGCCGACTGCCCGGCCGCGTCGCCCTCGGGGCCGTGGGCGACGACGTGCAGGCGGTACGTGCGCGAGGCGTCGAGGCCCGGCAGCCGGACTCGCCCAGCCGGATAGGCGACCGTCGTCTCCACCTGCGTGATCGTGAAGACCGCGGACGACCCGTCGTGGGCGACCACGCCCCGGACGTCGAGTCCCGGATCGGTGCCGTCCACGTCGACCGTTCGTCCGGTGGCGACGAGCGGCCGCAATCGCTTGGCGAGCGTCACCCATCGGGCGATCGCGTCGCGAGTCTCGTCGTCGACGGTCGTGAGGTCCCACTCGACGCCGAAGTGCCCGAACAGCGCGACCGCTGCGCTGAATCCGACAGCGACGGTGCGCCCGGAGGAGTGGACAACGGGACTCGTCAGGTGCATCCCCATGAGCTCGGGCGGGACGACGAGGGCGGTGTAGCGCTGGTTCGCAAGCCGCTCGATCGGATCGAGGCTGTCGCTCGTCCAGATCCGGTCCGTGCGGTCGAGGATGCCGAGATCCACCCGTGCACCGCCGGAGGCGCAGCTCTCGATCTCGAGTCCGGGCCGGGCCGACTTCAGTTCATCGAGCAGTCGGTAGACCGCGAGGGTCTGCTCCCGAACGCGGGCGACACCGCCGGGCCCGGTTCCGGCCTCCACGAGGTCACGATTGTGGTCCCACTTGAGGTAGGCGATCGGGTACTCGTCCAGCAGCGCCTTGAGCCGATCGGCGACGTATGCGTAGGCCTCGGGATGCGCGAGATCGAGCACCTGCTGCTGACGTGCGGCGGGCGGGAGCGACATCCGCCCGCGGAGGATCCAGTCAGGATGAGCCCTCGCGAGGTCGCTGTCGGGATTCACCATCTCGGGCTCGACCCACAGCCCGAACTCCATTCCCAGGGCGGCGACATGATCCACGAGGGGGTGAAGCCCGTCCGGCCACACTGCGTCGTCCACGAACCAGTCACCCAGACCGGCGGTGTCGTCCCGACGGCCGGTGAACCAGCCGTCGTCGAGCACGAATCGCTCGACGCCGACGTCGGCGGCGGCATCCGCCAGGGCCGTCAGCTTCTCCAGGGAGTGGTCGAAATACACCGCCTCCCACGTGTTCAGCGTGATGGGCCGGGGACGCCGCGGGTGCTGCGGCCGCTGCCGGAGCTCCTCGTGGAAGCGGTGGGCGAGTTCGGTGAGCCCATCGCCCCACGAGCCGATCACCCAGGGTGTCTGCGTCGACTCGCCTGGTGCCAGTATCACCTCGCCCGGACCGAGAAGCTCGCCGCCGGCGAGGAATGCCTCACCCGTCGTCACCCGCTCGGCGAGGACGCGGTGGTTTCCGCTCCAGGCGACGTGGATGCCGTGAACTCGGCCTGTCTCGAAGCCGAACCCGGGCCGCCCGGCGGCAAGAAGAAGCGTCGAGTCTGCGCCCGGCCGGCCGCGCCGGCTCTCGCGGAGATGCGTGCCGAACGTGAAGTCCCGCCGCTGCGGCGTCCGCTCCCGCAGGTGTCGGCCCGTGGTGTCGAGCAGCTCCGTCGCATCCCATGGCACCGGGAACGCGAGCAGCACCGAGTGCACCGTGTACGAGGTGTCGGCGGAGTTCCGGAGCGTCATCCGCTGGTGGAAGAGTCCCGTCGGCCCGACGCGCAGCTCCACCTGAGCGGCGAGCCGCGCTTCGGGGTCGGCGAGCGAGATCGTGGCCCGGTGAGCGTTGGCCTGAACGCCGACGACTTCCAGCCGCGCGCTGAATCCGCCGCCATCCCGGTGCCCCTCGAGGCCCGGAGTGTTGAGCCAGCCGCCGGCCGGCGTCGACACCAGCGTCAACCGTGGCGTGCGATCGAGCCCACCCGAAACGCGCTGGGGGCGAGCAGCGACCGCAAGCGAGGCAAGCGACTCAGGCGAGGAGCCTTCGAGTTCCTCGCCCCAGTGCACGATGGCGGGCGTGGGCTCGGCGTCCAGGTCCACGACGACACTGGTGCCGCCACGATGCAGGTGCAGGATGCGACCCGGTGTGGCGGTCTTTTCAGCAATGCCCGGTGCCTCCACAGTGAAAGCTCCTTCGCCAGATGTCATGCATTACTTCTACCACAGAACTAATTATGGCTACAAGGGGCAATCCACGGGTGAGGGGTGGCCATATCCGGTGCGCTTTGGTGCCAAGATGGAATAATCAACCGGGGAGGGCGCATGCTGACGGACAGCGAAGCGGCTCTCGCGCGAGCTGTCCTCATCCACGGTCCGATCTCGCGCAGTGCGTTGACCCATCGCCTCGGCCTGTCGCCGGCGAGCCTCACGCGGCTCGCGAAGCCTTTCCTCGATCGAGGCATCCTGGTCGAGCTGGACGACGTCGTCGACGGCTCGGTGGGTCGCCCGACCAAGCCCTTGGACGTGGCACCCGAATCCGGCCGGTTCATCGGCATCAAGCTGACCGGGGACCGTCTGTACGCCGTCAGCACCGACGTCCGAGCAGCGGTGCTGGGCAGCTCTGAGCGCGCTCTGCTCGCTCCCGACCTGCACTCCGTCGCGGATGCCATCGTCGAGACGGTTCAGGATCTCGGGGTCGGAGAACTTGCAGGTCTGGGCATCAGCATCGGCGGCAGCGTCCGTGACGGCGTCGTGGAGCAGGCGTCGTTCCTCGGGTGGCACGATGTCGATCTCGGCTCGGAACTCTCACGGCGGCGGCTCGATGTCCCCGTCACCGTGGAGAACGACCTGGTGGCGCTCGCCGAGGCCGAGCGGTGGTTCGGGCTCGGCCGCGGCATCCCGGGTTTCTCGGTGATCACGATCGGAGCGGGAGTCGGCTACGCGCTCGTCGTGCATGGTGAAGTCGTGCGGTCCCGCGAAGCCGGTCTCGGACTCGGGGGGCACGTGCCGCTCGCCGCGAACGGGCCCGTGTGCCATGCCGGCCACCGCGGATGCGCCGAGGCGATGCTCACCTCAGGGTCGATCGCGGCGCAGGTGTCGGCGGCTCTGCAGCGGACCGTCGGGTACTCGGAGGCCCTCGTGCTCGCGCAGGCGGGGGATCCGGCGGCGCGGGCGGTCACGGATGCCGCCGCCGACGCGCTCGGTCGCTTCGTCGCACTTGCCGCGAACCTGACGCTTCAGCACTCTGTCGTTCTGGCCGGTGATGGCATCGAGCTGTTCGCCATAGCCGAGGACCGGGTCGTCGCGGCGGCCGCTGCGGATCGCGATCCGCTGGCGGATCCGATCGCCATCCACGTCGATTGGTCGGGCTTCTCAGCGTGGGCGCGCGGTGCTGCCGCGGTCGCGATCCAGGCAGCCTTCGAGCAGCTCGACCTCGCCCGTCACTGATCTGCTGACCGCCGGCGGTGACGTATCCACGATCCCCGGAGACGAGGAGAATCCCCTTGTGAACGAGATCACCTTGAACGGCGGGACTCGGATGCCGCAGCTCGGCATCGGCGTCTATCAGGTCTCATCGGCAGATTGCGGACCGACGCTGGCCCGCGCTTTCGAGGTTGGCTATCGATTGATCGACACGGCGAACGCGTATCTGAATGAACGGGCCGTGGGCAGAGCGATCCGCGACAGCGGTGTGCCGCGCGAGGACGTCTTCCTCACGTCGAAGCTGTGGCCCCCCGACTACCGATACGACAAGGCGGTCGACGCGATCGAGTCCACGTTGATCCGTCTCGGAACCGACTACGTCGACCTCCTGCTCCTGCATCAGCAATACGGCGACTACCACGGCGCCTGGCGGGCCATGGAAGAGGCCGTCGCGGCCGGGAAAGTGCGGGCAGTGGGTGTCAGCAACTTCGATCAGCAGCGGTTCACCGATCTCGCCGGCAAGGCGACGATCCTGCCGGCAGTGGCGCAGGTGGAATGCCATCCCTATCACCAGCAGCGTGAACTGAAGCAGTTCCTCACTCCGTTCGGCACCGTGCTCGAGGCGTGGTACCCGCTCGGGCACGGCCATCGTGCCCTGCTCGCCGAACCTGTGTTCGCGCGGCTGGGGGAGAAGTACGGCAAGTCGCCTGTCCAGGTCATCCTGCGGTGGCACATGCAAGAGGGCAATATCGCGATACCCCGGTCGACCGATACCGCGCACATCACGTCCAACATCGAGATCTTCGACTTCGCGCTCGCCCCGGAGGAGCTGTCCTCGATCGCGCAACTGGACAAGAGGAAGCCGTTCTTCCGAATGCCCGACGTCGTCGGCCGGATCATCTTCCCCGTTGCGCGGATCAACTTCGACAAACGCCAGCGCTGAAGCGCACCGACCGGATCACGCCGCGATGGATCGCCGGCGGGCCGCGGCCGCGGCTTCGTCCCGATGGGTGAGGACCAGCCAGACCACGTCCCGCCCGAACGACTCGACCAGCAGAGCGAGCGCGAGCAGCACCACCGTGTAGTCGACCCACCGCGGCATGAGGCCCGAGGCGGCGATGGCCAGGGCGATCCCGGCAACAGCCGTGACGACCTTGCGCCAGTACCGTTCGGGCAGCGGCGTCTGCATCCACGGCAGCACCCAGCCGACGACCACGAAGGCATAGCGCAACAGGCCGATGATGAGCACCCACCATCCGAGGTCCGGTGCGATATATGCGCTCAGGACGATGAGCAGGAAGGCGTCGACCTCCATGTCGAATCGGGCGCCCAGCTCGCTGATCGTGTGCGTGCGCCGTGCGACCGAGCCATCGACGGCATCGAGCACGAGCGCGGTGATGGTCAGACCCACCAGGAGAGGCACCGAGACAGCACCACTGAACGACGTCGCGACCAGCGCTGTGATCAGCCCGACGAGGGTCGACCGAGCGGCGGTGATGGCGTTCGCGGGACCGAAGCGCACTGTCCCACTCCGGCGCAACCCCCTGGCCAGCAGGACGTTCGAGACGCCAAGGTAGAGGAGTCCGGCACACCATCCCGCCGTCGAGAGAGCGCTGAGCCAGCCGATCAGGGCCAGGCCGGCGATCCCGGCGGCTGACGACCAGAGCGGAGCGAGGTGAACCTTTTGCACTGTGCGATCCGTTCTCTCCCCATGGGTACCACTCAGGACACGTATTCGATGCGCTCGAACGTTCAATCGCGTAGCAGAATATGACGACTCCGGCGACGGCGTTCTGGGTTGACAGCCCCGGAGTCGGGGTGCTTCGCACCGAGGAGGTGCCCGATCCCGCACCCGGCGAGGTGCTGATCCGAACGGTGTGCACCGGTATCAGCCGGGGCAGCGAGTCGCTGGTGTTTCGGGGTGAAGTGCCCTCGGGCGAGCACGAGCGGATGCGCGCTCCGTTCCAGGAGGGCGACTTCCCCGGCCCGGTCAAGTACGGGTATCTGAACGTGGGTGTCGTCGAGGGCGGCGACGGCGGCCTGCGGGGTCATGCCGTGTTCACCCTCTTTCCGCACCAGTCGGCCTTCGTTGTACCCGAATCGGCGATCACGATCATCCCGGAGGGTGTCCCCGCACGCCGTGCCGCGCTGGCCGGGGCGGTCGAGACGGCGGTCAACGTGCTGTGGGATGCCGCACCCCTCGTGGGCGACACCATCACCGTCGTCGGAGCGGGGATGATCGGCTGCGCCGTGGCGCGCCTCGCTCGGGGCATCCCGGGAGCGGAGGTCATCCTCGTCGACGTCGACCGCTCCAAGGCCGAGGTGTCCGAGCGGCTCGGAGTGACCTACGCCCACCCCGACGACGCGCCGCTGGAGCGCGACCTGGTGATCGAGGCCAGCGCATCCGAGGAGGGTCTGCAGTTCGCACTGGCTTCCGCCGTCACGGAAGGCGAGATCGTCGTGGCGAGCTGGTTCGGAGACCGTCCGGTGCGCCTTCCCCTCGGCGCGGACTTCCACTCCCGCCGCCTCACGATCCGCTCGAGCCAAGTGGGGATGGTATCGCCCCGCCGGCGCGAGCGCCGCAGCACGCGCGACCGGCTGGCGCTCGCCCTCTGGCTGCTGCGGGATCCTGCATTCGACGCACTGCTCACCGGCAGCTCATCGTTTCGGGACCTGCCCGAAGTCATGGCGGCCGTTGCCGACGGGTCATCGCCGGGTCTCTGCCACACGATCGATTGGAAGGATGCCGAATGACCTACTCCGTCACCGTCCGCGACCACATGATGATCGCGCACAGCTTCGCCGGCGAGACCTTCGGGCCCGCGCAGCAGCTGCACGGCGCGACCTATGTCGTCGATGCGACGTTCCGGGCCGCGGCCCTCGACGACGACGGGGTGGTCATCGACATCGGACGGGCCTCGGAGGCGCTGCGCAGCATCCTCTCGTCCTTCTCCTATCGCAATCTCGATGATGAGCCGGAATTCCAGGGTGTCAACACCACGACCGAGATGCTCTGCGGGGTGATCGCCGAGCGACTGGTCTCGGAGGTGCGGGGCGGGGAACTCGGCGGCGCACCGCTGACGGGCATCATCGTGACCCTCCGTGAGTCGCACATCGCGTGGGCATCCTTCGAGGTGGCGCTGTGACGGGCGCACCGCACGGCGTGGTGCACTTCCTCGTGCCGGAGAGCATCGACGATCCGCGCCGGGTGAGCGGCGGCAACGTGTGCGACCGGCACGTACGCGACGGGCTCTCTCGGATCGGCTGGGAGGTGCGGATGGCGCAGGTGGACCCGGATGCCGCAGCCGCCGCCGATGCGGTGCTCGAGCGGCTGCCGGACAGGTCGCTGGTGCTCGTGGACGGGCTCATTGCCAGCAGCGCGCCCGCGGCGGTGGAAGCCGCGGCTGATCGCCTCAGGATCGTGGTGCTCGCTCACATGGTCTCGGCCGCGTTTCCCGATGCGGACCCCCGGACCGTGGATGGCGAGCAGCGGTCGCTTCGGAGCGCTCGACGGGTCATCGCCACGAGCGAGTGGACGCGATCGGAGCTCGCCCGCCGGCGAGTGGTCTCCGCGGAGCTCGTGGATGTCGCGCCGCCGGGCTCCGATGAAGCGCCGGTGGCGACCGGCACGGCGACCGGCGGTGCCTTCCTCTGCGTCGGGGTCGTCGCACCGCACAAGGGTCAGGATCTCCTCATCGAGGCGCTCTCGACGCTCAGCGATCGTGACGACTGGAACTGCACCATTGCCGGCTCCCTCGATGCCCGCCCCGAATTCGCAGACCGTCTCGCGGCCCTGGTCGCGGAGACGGGCCTTGCCGACCGCGTCACGATGGTAGGCGTGCTCACCGAGGCCGAATTGGACCGCGCCTATCGACACGCGGATCTCGTCGTCGCGCCGTCACGCGCCGAGAGCTATGGCATGGCCATCGCCGACGCGCTGCGGCGCGGCATCCCGGTCGTCGCGAGTCGTGTCGGCGGTATCCCGCAGACGGTCGCGGACACCCGAGCCGCGGTCCTCGTGCCACCCGACGAGTCGGCGGCGCTCGGAGAGGCGCTTCGAGAGTGGATGCGGGATCCCGCTCTCCGCGCCGGCATGCGCGCCGAGGCACGGCGCGCGAGGACCCGCCTGCCGCAGTGGAGCGACACTGCCGAACGAGTCTCCCGGACGCTTGCGGGTGTGCGATGAGCGATGTCATCCCGGTCTCGGTCGAGTGGCTCACGCTGCGCGAGGATGCCGACGGACGCGCGCGATCGCGCCGGCTCGCGGCCCTGGCGGCGCGAATGCTGCGCCCGCCCCTCGTCGTCCATGACCTCGGCAGCGGGACGGGCTCGATGCTTCGATGGCTCGCTCCGATGCTCCCCGGGCCTCAGACGTGGGTGCTGCATGACTGGAACTCCGCCCTCCTCGACCATGCCGCGGAGCGCGCACTGGACTCGAGCGGGCACGGTGCCGCCGTCCGCACGAGCCTGAAGGATGTCGCCCATCTGAACGCGGCGGATCTCGAAGGAGCCTCGCTGGTCACGATGTCGGCTCTCCTGGACGTGCTGAGCCTTGACGAGGCGCAGGCGATCGTCAGGGCGTGCGTCGGTGCGGGAGTGCCCGCGCTGTTCACACTGAGCGTGACGGGCGACGTGCTGCTCGATCCGGTCAATCCGGGGGACCGCATGTTCGAGTCCGCGTTCAATGATCACCAGCGCCGAATGGTCGACGGGCGCCGGCTTCTCGGGCCGGATGCGGTCACCATGGTGATCGAGCTCTTCGAGGCCGCCGGATGGACGGTGCGAACGGATGATTCGCCGTGGAGGCTCGAACGGGACAGAGCGTGCTCTCGTCGAGGAGTGGCTGGAAGGCTGGCTCGCCGCAGCCGTGGAGGAGCGTCCGGCCCTGGAGGAGTGGGCGGACGAGTATCAGGAGACCCGTCTCGCACAGCAGGACGCCGGAGAGCTGAGCATCATGGTCCGACATCGGGATGTCTTCGCGTGGCCGCCGTGACGACGGCGGGGGAGTCGCGGAGGGTGCGGACAGTGGCGACGTCGTCGCGATTCCGCGCCTATCTGCGGGCCGCGGTAGGAGCCGGCATCCTCGCAGCCATCGTCTGGGAAGTGGGGGGCGAGCCCTTCCTCCTCGGCCTCACCTCCGTCGCTGCTGCTCCGGCGGCGGTCCTGGCCGCATTTTTCCTCGGTGCTGTCGGCACGAGCGCGGCCGCGTGGCGATGGCGGACGCTCGCCGGCCGTCTCGGACTGCCGCTCGGCGGGGGAGAGTCGGTGGCCGCGTACTACCGGTCGCAGTTCCTGAATTCGGTGCTCCCCGGCGGGGTTGTCGGCGATGTGCATCGAGCAGTCGTGCATGGGCGCAGCGTGAGTCGCATCCCGCAGGCGTCGCGCGCCGTCGTCGCTGAACGCGCGGCCGGGCAGGCGGTGCAGCTTCTGATCGCGGGCGTGGTGCTGGTGTCGCTCGGGATGTCGGCTTACGCTCCCGCTGTGGGCATCGTGCTCCTTGCGGTCGCCGTCGCCTGCGTCGGGCTGGCCGGCGCGGCGGCACTGAGTGTGCGCCTGCGAGCCGGGATCGGCCGGGAGCTGGCGACCCTTCGCTCGGCGTTCGGGTCCGTTCGCACCGTGGTCACCGTGGTGGCCGCGTCCATCCTCGCGATCGGGGCGCTCGTGACTACCTTCGTCGTGGCCTGCATCGCCGTCGGCGTCGAGGCATCCCCGCAGCGCCTCATCGCGGTCGCGCTGATCGCCGTCCTCGCCGGGTCGATTCCGTTCAGCATCGCGGGATGGGGGCCGCGCGAAGGCGCTGCCGCATGGGCGTTCGCCGCCGCGGGACTCGGAGCCGCGACGGGGGTCGCGGCATCGACCGCGTTCGGTGTCCTGGCGCTGTTCGCCGTCGCTCCGGGGGCGGTCGTGGTCGCAGCATCCGCTCTGCGAAGCCGTCGAGTGATTCAGGAAGCACGGAAGGAGCCGTCACCGTGACTCGGCCCTATGTCATCCTCAGCTGCGCGATGTCGATGGACGGATACCTCGACAGCGCGTCGCCCCACAAGCTCGCGATGTCGAACCCAGCGGACTTCGACCGGGTGGACCAGCTGCGAGCCGACAGCGACGCCATCATGGTCGGCGCATCGACCATTCGACGGGACGATCCTCGGCTGCTGGTCCGCAGCGACGAGCGGCAGCTGATCCGCCTCGCGGCAGGAAAGTCCGGCTCGCCGACGAAGGTGACGGTCACCGCGAGCGGCGATCTGCCGCCGCGGTCGGCATTCTTCACCGAGGGAGACGTGGAGAAGCTCGTGTACTGCCCGCGGTGGAGCGCTCGGACGATCGGCAGCGAGCTGGGGCACGTCGCGACCGTGGTCCCGCTCGGCTCGCGCGTCACCATGACAGATGTCCTCGCCGATCTCGCCTCACGGGGTGTGGAGCGCCTGATGGTCGAGGGCGGTGGCAGGCTGCACACGCAGTTCCTCGTCGATGAGCTCGTGGACGAGCTGCAGCTCGTGGTCGCCCCGTTCTTCGTCGGAGAGTCCCGCGCGCCGCGGTTCGTCGAGCCGGGCCGCTTCCCGTGGACGTCTTCGCATCGGGCGACGCTCGCCGACACGCGACGCATCGGCGACGTCGTGCTGCTGCGGTACGCGCTGTCGGATCGGTTCCACACGGATGCGCGGCAGTCCGAGTCGGCCGGGGGAATGTCCGCTCTCTCCTGAAAGGCCGGCTGATGGATCCTGGCTTCGACTCAGGGGCCCCGGAGCGGCCGAACGCGGGCAGCGACGATCGCGGCGTTCGTGACGCTGGCGGCTGCGCCGCTCATCGCGGGTGCGCTCACGATGGGGACGCCCGCGGCGCTGCTGAGCCTCCCGGCGGAGTCGATCGCCGTCGTGCTGGTGCTCCTCGCGCTGCCGGGACGCCGATCCGCGAGGGTGGCCGCGGGCGCCTTCGGCGTCGTCGTGATGCTCGCGACCCTCGTGGCCGCCCTCGACCTCGGATTCGAGGCCACCATCGACCGGGCCTTCAGCCTCGCCGAGGACGGGCCTGCGCTGGTCAGTGCGTTCGGCGTCGTGCGAGACGCGATCGGCACCGTGAACGCGTTCCTCGTCGTCGCGGCGATCGTCGGCGTGCTCGTGGCGGGGAGCCTTCGCGCTCGCGAGGGCGGCGCTGCGGGCCGGCCGAGTGGCGACGCTCTCCGGTCGCGCCGGCCGGGTCACTGCGGCCGTGGTGGCGTCGACGTGGATCGCCGCCGCGCTGGTCGGCGCCCAGCTCCTGCCCGGCGTTCCTGTCGCGGCCGCCGACGCCACCGCGACACTCGCCGCGACGTCGGCGCAGACGGCCGCCGGCATCCGGGAGCAGGCGGCGTTCGAGCGCGCGCTCGCATCCGACTTGCACCCGGGTACAGGCGTGCTCTCGAAGCTCGAGGGGAAGGACGTGGTCATCGCGTTCCTCGAGAGCTACGGGAGGGTCGCGGTTCAGGATTCCGCGCTCTCGGCCGGTGTCTCGGAGGTGCTGCGGGAGGGCGGCGCGCAGCTCGCCCGCGACGGCTACTCGGCCCAGAGCGCGTTCCTCACCTCGCCGACCTTCGGCGGCGTGAGCTGGCTGGCGCACTCGACGCTGCAGAGCGGCGTGTGGACCGATTCGCAGCAGAAGTACGACCGGCTGGTGTCGAGCGACCGGTTCACGCTGACCCGCGCATTCAGCGACTCCGGCTGGCGGACGGTCTCGGTCGTGCCGTCCAATCGTGAGCCGTGGACCATCGGCACGTCCTTCTACGGCTACGACGACATCGTCGATTCACGCAACATGGGCTACCGCGGCCCGTCGTTCGGCTACGCGCTCGTCCCCGACCAGTACACCTGGCAACGCTTTCACGATCGGGAGCTCGCGGGGCCGCACAGCCCGGTCATGGCCGAGATCGATTTCGTGTCGTCGCACACGCCCTGGACCCCGGTGCCGCAGCTCGTGCCGTGGACCTCGATCGGCGACGGCTCTGTCTTCGACCCGCAGCGGCCGAGGAGGCCTTGCTCCGTTCGAGGTGTGGCCCGATGCCCACCGAGTGCAGGCGGTGTACGGCGAGTCGGTCGCAGTACACGCTCGGTGCGATGTTCTCGTTCCTGCACACATACGATCAGCCGGAGCTCGTCCTCGTCGTGGTCGGCGACCACCAGCCCTCGCGGATCGTGAGCGGTCCGGATGCCGGCGACGACGTGCCGATCACGATCATCTCGAAGGACCCGTCGGTCTTCGACCGACATCGCATCGTGGCGGTGGGAGAACGGCGTCCACCCATCGCCGGATGCGCCGGTGTGGCGGATGGACGACTTCCGCGACCGTTTCATCGAGGCGTTCAGCGGGTGATGGCGGGATGCTGCGGCTGTCCGCAGCGGCGCTGTCACCGACCCGGGTGCGAGGCGCCGACCCGTCGAGACACCGTGAACGCGGCGAGACACCGCACATCGCACGGTGTCTCGTCGGAACTACGGTGTCTCGGCGTGTCAGCGGGGCACCGCACGTGTGTGAGCGCTGCACCCCGCTGGTGCGTCAGGGCACGCGGAGCTCCTCGGGCTGCAGCACGATGTCGACGAGGGCGCCGTTGCGCCACAGCGTCATCTCCATGCGCCGCCCGATGGCGTGCTCGACCATGCGCCGCTGCACGTCGGTCGCGCTCGTCACCGGCGCGCCGTCGAGCGAGACGACGAGTCGCCCTGCCGGGCGCCGGCCTTGGCCGCCGGGCTTCCGGGCACCACGGATGCGACCTGCATCCCGACGCGCGATCCGACCTTGGCGCTGACCTCGGGGCGAAGCCGGACCTGTCGCGCCGGCGACGCCGAGCCAGGCGCGGCGGACTCGTCCGGTGCGGATGAGGGCGTCGATGATCTCGCGCGTCGTCGCGTTGATCGGCACGGCGAGCCCGACGCCGATGCCGGCGACCGCGGTGTTCACGCCGACCATCCGCCCCGCGCTGTCGGCGAGGACGCCGCCGCTGTTGCCGGGGTTGAGCGCAGCATCCGTCTGGATCACTTCATCGACGACGCGGCCCGCCTGGGTCGGAAGGGAACGGCCGAGCCCCGAGACGACGCCCGCGGTCACGCTGCCGGCGAGCCCGAGCGGGTTGCCGAGCGCGACCACGAGCTGGCCGACGCGCAGCGTCGAGGCGTCTCCCCACGGCACGGGAGCGGGGGTCGATCCGTCGGCGCGCAGCACTGCGAGGTCGGAGAGCGGGTCGCGGCCCGACGACGCGGGCATCGAGCTCGGTGCCGTCCGCGAAGGCGACTTCGACCCGTTCCGCGCCGGCGACCACGTGCGCGCTCGTCAAGAGGTGCCCGTCGGTCGAGATCACGGATGCGCTGCCGGCCCCGGCGCCGCGGGCGGTGCGCACCGAGACGGAGGCGACGGAGGGCAGCACCGACTCGGCGACGCGGATCACCGCGGCCGAGTAGGCGTCCATCGCCGGGTCGTCGCTCCATGCGACCATCTCAGCACCGCTCCGACCACGGTGGCCGCGCGTTCGCCCAGGGCATGATCGGCGTCTCCGATTGGTCATCGCACGTATCGAGTTCAGGCGATGCGCCGACATCAGGACATTCGTCGATGGGAAGCCCCTGTTGTGGGCGCTTCGCCTGAATCGGCGACCGCGCCTTCGCCGCAGCGAAGACCCCGCCGGCGGCTGCTACTCGAGCGGCCACCCCGTGTAGGCCTCGGCCAGGTAGCGGCGGCCGGCCTCGGACTGCGTGACCATGCTCAGCTCGCCCTGCTGGCGCAGGCGGTCGAAGTCGGTGGCGTCGGGCGCGACGTGGAGCATGCTCGTCATCCACCACGAGAAGTGCTGCGCCTTCCAGATGCGCTGCAGCGCGGTCTCGGCGTAGGCGTCGATGAGCCGCTCGTCGCCGTCGAGCAGCAGCGCTCGCAGCGCCCGTTCGAGGATCATGACGTCGGCGACCGCGAGGTTCATCCCTTTCGCACCGGTCGGCGGCACCGTGTGGGCGGCATCGCCGACGAGGGCGGCGCGGCCGTGGCGCAGCTCGTGCGCGACGAAGCTTCGGAACCGGAGGATGTCGCGCTGGAAGATCGGTCCCTCCTTGAGCGTGACGCCGGGCACCCGGGCCTGCAGGTGCTCCCAGAGCTGCTCCTCGCTGAGGGCGTTCGGGTCGGCATCCGGATCGCACTGGAAGTACATGCGCTGGACGGTCTCGCTCCGCTGACTGATCAGCGCGAAGCCGTTGTCGGAGTTGCTGTAGATCAGCTCGGGCGCGCTGGGCGGTGCTTCGCACAGGATGCCGAACCAGGCGAACGGGTATTCGCGGTAGTACCCGCCGGTCTGCGAGCCGGTGACCGCGGTGCGCACGACGCTGCGTGAGCCGTCGGCGCCGACGACGAAGTCCGCCTCGATCGACGAGCGGCGCGCCCGTCCGCGTCGACCGCGACACGCGCGGCCGGGAGGTCTCGGCGTCCTCGACGCGCTCGGCGGTGACGCCGAAGCGCAGGTCCTGGCCGGCGGCAAGCCGCGCCGCGATGAGATCCTTCAGCACCTCGTGCTGCGGATAGAGCCACACACCGCGGCCGACGAGCGCCGCGAAGTCGATCCGGTGCCCCTCGCCCGCGAAGCGCAGCTCGATGCCGTCGTGGCGGTGGCCGACGCGTTCGGACGCGGGATGATGCGCCGGACGCATCGAGGATCTCGACCGTGCCCTGCTCGAGGATGCCGGCGCGGATCGTCGTCTCGATCTCGTCGCGCGTCCGCTGGTCGATCACGACCGACTCGATGCCGGCCTTGCCGAGCAGGTGCGAGAGCAGCAGTCCCGCGGGGCCGGCGCCGACGATCGCGACGCGGGTGCGGACGGTGGTGGTCATGGTCGTCTCCTTCGACGGGTGGCTCCACCATTCTGGCGACGGCACAGCACTCCGCACCGCTCCATTCCCGATGAATGGGATGCCGCAACCTGCGCGAGACTTCACATCCGCACCGAAGTCGCGGCGTGTCGCCGTGCATTCGTGAAGTCTCGCGCAGGGTGAGCGGGCCGGATCAGCCTCTGAAGCCCAGCGCCCGCTCGATCTCGCGCGCCGCGCCGTGCAGTTCGACCAGCGCGGGGTCGACGGCCGACTCGCGCGGGAGCACGACCGACAGTGCGGCGATCACGGTTCCGGTCTCATCGCGCACCGGCACCGCGACGCCCGTCGCGATGTGCTCGATGTAACCCGGAGCGATCGCGTGGCCGAGCCGGCGGACCTCGGCGAGCTTGCGGCGCAGCGGCGCGGCATCCGTGATCGTCTCCGGTGCGACGCGGGTGAGCTTGCCCGCGAGGATGCGCTCCTGCAGGTCGCGCTCGCCGTAGGCGAGAAGCACGAGCCCCGACGACGACGCGTGGATCGGCAGGCGTCCCGCGATGCGGGTGACGTTCGAGCCCGAACCCGGACCGCTGAGTCGTTCGAGGAACAGGGCTTCGTCCTGCTCGAGGATCGCAAGCTGCGTGTGCTCGCGGATGCGCGACTGCACGCGCTCCATGGCCGGCATCGCGAGCTGGCGCAGTCGCAGCGCGTGGGACGAGCGCGTCGCGAGCTCCCAGAGCCGCAGCCCGATCCTGACCCGCCGGTCGTCGTCGCGCTCGAGCAGGCCCGCCTCGATGAGGTCGCCGACGATCCGGTGCGCCGTCGAGGTGGGCAGGCCCGTCCGGCGGCCGATCTCGGCGGCCGTCTGGACGGTGCGCGTGGGGGTGAAGGTCTCGAGCACGCGTACGATCCGGTCGGTGACCGAGTCGCCGGATGCGGAGTTCGCCATGGCCCCAGGATTGCACAGTTGCGGCATCCGATTCCCATCCAATGGGAATCGTGGTCCGCTCAGGGCGGGAATGGCGGACGATGAGAATCGCCCCGAATTGTTGGATGTCGAGGGAGACACCATGACCGATCACGCGCCCGCCGGCAACGAGGAATCATTCTCGTCGTCCGTCGTGCTGGAGCAGACCGCCGCCGCCCCCGAGTCGCTGCTGGCATCGCCCGATCAGCTGTCGCAGGACGAGATCACCCAGGAGATCGTCGACCTGCACGCCGAGTACGCCCGGCGCGAGGCAGCGGGCGAGTCGCTGCCGGCGACGATGTGGGACTTCCCGCCGTATCGCTCCAGCATCCTGCGCCACCCCACCAAGAACCCCCGACTCGTCGATCCCGAGACGATCGAGATCACGTCGCCCGCCTTCGGACAGCGGGATGTCGCTGCGATCGAGTCGGACCTGACGATTCAGCACTCGGGCGAGCCGATGGGCGAGCGCATGACGGTGCGCGGACGGCTGCTCGACTCGTGGGGGCGACCGATCCGCAACCAGCTGATCGAGCTCTGGCAGGCCAACGCCGCCGGGCGCTACATCCACCAGCGCGACCAGCATCCCGCCCCGCTCGACCCGAACTTCACCGGCGCCGGCCGCGCGGTGACGAACGACGACGGCGAGTACCAGTTCATGACGATCAAGCCCGGCCCGTACCCGTGGAAGAACCACGTGAACGCGTGGCGCCCGGCCCACATCCACTTCTCGGTGTTCGGGTCGGCCTTCACGCACCGCATCGTCACGCAGATGTACTTCCCGGGCGACCCGCTGTTCGCCGCTCGACCCGATCTACAACACGATCCGCCGCCAGGAGGATCGCGACCGTCTCGTCGGCATCTACGACCACAGCCTGACCCAGCCCGAGTTCGCGACGGGCTACCGGTTCGACATCGTCGTCGACGGACCGGATGCCACGTGGTTCGAGCCCGAAGGAGACCACGCGTGATTCCCGAGAAGACCCTCCTGCCGACGCCGGGTCAGACCGTCGGGCCGTTCTTCGCCTACGGCGTCGAGTACCCCAAGATGCACGAGGTCGTGCATCCGCATTCGCCCGGCGCGATCGTGCTCGAGGGCACTGTGTACGACGGTGCGGGCCAGCCGATCCCCGATGCGCTGCTCGAGATCTGGGGCGCGGACGAGGACGGCACGATCTCGCGCAGCCGCGGCGCCTTCCGCCGCGACGACCACACCTTCACCGGCTTCGGCGCGAACAGCGACGACAGACGACGGCCACTACCAGTTCTGGACCCGCAACCCCGGCGCCGAGCGGGGCAAGGCGCCCTTCTTCGCAGTCATCGTCTTCGCGCGGGGGCTGCCGAACAAGCTCCACACGCGCATCTACCTTCCCGACGACGAAGAGGCGCTCAGCGCCGACGCGCTGCTGTCCGTCCCTCGACGACGACGAGCGCGCTACGCTCATCGCGACGCGCACGCCCGCCGGCGGCCTTCGCCACGACATCCGGCTGCAGGGCGAGAAGGAGACCGTGTTCCTTGCCTTCTGACGATCGATCCGACGGTCGGTGGCGACGCGGTGCGTTCGACGCCGGGCTGCTCTCGCCTGTGACACTGCGGATTCGATGAGCTCGGTGACGGATGCTGCATTCCTCGCCGCACTCGTGACGGCCGAGGTCGCACTGACCCGCGTGTGGGCGGATGCGGGAGTGGGCGCCTCGAAGGACGAGATCTCGGACCGGTTCGGGTGGGTGGCGCCGGGCGAACTCTGCGCTGATCATGGCCTCGATGTCGTCGCGATCGCGCGAGGGAGCGGTCGCGGGCGGCAATCCGGTCATCCCGCTCATCGCCGCGATGAAGGCGGCCGCCGATCCAGGTCTTCGGAGCGAGATCCACCGCGGTGCGACCAGCCAGGACATCCTCGACTCCGCGATGATGCTCGTCGCGCGGCGCGCGTGCGCGCAGGTCGTCGGCCGACCTGCGCGAGACCGAGGAGCGCGCTCGCCGCCTTCGCCGCGGCTCACCGCGACCAGGCCGCGGCTGCGCGCACCCTCACGCAGCACGCCGTGCCGACGACGGTCGGGCTTCGTGCCGCGAACTGGCTGCGCGGCGTGCGACGCGCGCGCAACGCGACTCGAGACGGCGTCCGCCGACCTTCCCGCCCAGCTGGGCGGAGCGGCGGGGACGCTCGCCGCGTTCGACAGGATCGCGACCGCAGAGCTCGGAGACCGTGGCCGGGGGATCGCGGCCCGCCTGCCCGCGGCCTTCGCCGCCGAACTCGGTCTCGCGGCTCCGGAGGCGCCCTGGCACACCGCGCGCTGGCCCGTCACCGAGCTGGGTGACGCGCTCGTGCAGGCGATCGACGCCGCTCGGCGTGCTTGC
Organism: uncultured Actinomycetota bacterium; assembly: GCA_963751055.1. Lineage (GTDB taxonomy): Bacteria > Actinomycetota > Actinomycetes > Actinomycetales > Microbacteriaceae > Microbacterium. The sequence continues at coordinate 86,311 of CAVVTB010000001.1, forward strand.
GGCGGACGTCGCGACCCTCTCGCGCACCGAGATCGGCGAGCTCGCCGAAGGCACGGGCGGAGGATCGTCGGCGATGCCGCAGAAGCAGAATCCGACGGCATCCGTTCTCGTCCGATCTGCGGCGATCCGGGCGCCGCACCTGGGAGCGACGCTGCACGCGGCGGCCGCCTTCGCCGTCGACGAGCGGCCGGACGGCGCCTGGCACGCGGAGTGGCCGACGCTGCGCGAACTGCTGCGACTCGCGCTCGGCGCAGCCGGCAACCGCCGCGCGGCTCGCAGGCGGACTGCGCGTCGACGATGCCGCTGTCGCGCGCAACCTCGCACTGACCGGCGGCCTGATCCTCTCGGAGCGGCTCGTCGATCGAGCTCGCCCCGCGCATCGGGCGGGCGCGCGTCGACGAGATCCTTGCGGCGGCCCTCGCGGGCGAGGACCTGCACCCCCTCGTCGAGGCCGCCCTGCGTGCGGCCGGCGATGACGCGGGTGTCGGCGATCTGCTCGATCCGGCGGCCTACACCGGCCTCGCCGGCGAGCTCGTCGACCGCATCGTCGGCACCACGATCAAGGACGAGTCGTGACGGTCCCCACGGTTGCCCTCACCGCCCCAGTGGGTCCGGACGGCGCACCGATCGTCGTGCTCGGTCCGTCGCTCGGCACGTCGACGATCCTGTGGGAACGGGTGATCCCGGTGCTCGCGGAGCGGCTATCGCGTCACCGCGTGGGACCTGCCAGGGCACGGTGCGTCCGCGCCCGCGCGTGAAGCATTCACGGTCGCCGACCTCGCCGACGCCGTAGCGTCCGCGGTCGCCGGCCTCGGCGCCGAGCGGGTGCTCTACGCGGGAGTGTCGCTCGGCGGCGCAACCGGTCTCGAGCTCATGCTCCGGCATCCCGAGCTTGTCGGCGGGCGCCGCCATCATCGCCTCGGGCGCCCAGCTCGGCGAGCCGAGCGGGTGGCACGAACGCGCCGCGCAGGTGCGCGCGCAGTCGACGTCGTCGGTCATCATCGCCTCGGCCCAGCGCTGGTTCGCGCCGGACTCGATCGAGCGTCAGCCCGACCTGTCGGGTCGGCTGCTCCACGCCCTGCAGAACGCCGACGACGAGAGCTACTCGCTGTGCTGCGAGGCACTCGCCGCGTACGACGTGCGCGACCGGCTCGACGAGATCGCATCCCCGGTGCTCGCGCTGTGGGGCGAGCACGACGGCGTCGCTCCCGAGGCGAAGTCGCATCGAGATCGCCGCGGGCGTCCGGGACGGACGTGCCGAGCGCATCGACGGCGCCGCCCATCTGCCCCCGGCCGAACGGCCGGACGAGACCGCGCGCGCTGTCCTCGACTTCTTCGACGAACTGAGCGGAAGGATGCTGCGATGACCCGCGATGCCGGATACACCGACGGTGAGCGCTACGAGCGCGGGATGACCGTGCGCCGGGAGGTGCTCTCCGACCAGCACGTCGATCGTGCCGATCGCCGGCACCACCGATCTCACGAAGGACTTCCAGGACTTCATCACGCGTGTGGCGTGGGGTGACATCTGGTCGCGCCCCGGCCTCGATCGCCGTTCGCGCTCGATCGCGGTGCTCAGCACCCTGATCGCCCTCGGTCATCACGAGGAGCTCGCCATGCATTTCCGCGCGGCGATTCGCAACGGGCTCACCGTCGACGAGATCCGCGAGGTGATCCTTCAGGGCGGCCTCTATGCCGGCGTTCCTGCGGCGAACACCGCGTTCCGGATCGCGAGCGAGGTGTTCGGTGAGCGTGACGCCGATGAGGAGCCATCGTGATCGACAAGACGGTTCCGGATGCCGCGGCGGCGGTTGCCGGCATCCCGGATGGCGCGACGGTGATGATCGGCGGCTTCGGGCGTGCGGGTCAGCCGGTGGAGCTGATCGACGCGCTCATCGCGCATGGTGCGCGGGATCTGACGATCGTGAACAACAACGCCGGCAACGGCGACACGGGTCTCGCCGCGCTCCTCGCGGCGGGGCAGGTGCGCAAGGTCGTGTGCTCGTTCCCGCGTCAGCACGACTCGTGGGTGTTCGACGGGCTGTACCGGGCGGGCGAGATCGAGCTCGAGCTCGTGCCGCAGGGCAACCTCGCGGAGCGGATCCGCGCTGCCGGCGCGGGGATCGGCGCGTTCTTCTCGCCGACAGGTGTCGGGACGCTGCTCGCGGAGGGCAAGGAGGCCCGCTCCATCGACGGCCGCGACTACGTGCTCGAGTATCCGATCCGTGCGGACTTCGCCCTGATCAGCGCGCTGCGGGCGGACCGGTGGGGCAACCTCGTCTACCGCAAGACGGCACGCAACTTCGGACCGATCATGGCCAGCGCCGCGACGGTCACCGTGGCGCAGGTCGATGAGATCGTGCCGCTGGGCTCCCTCGACCCCGAGGCGGTCGTGACGCCGGGCATCTTCGTCGATCGTGTCGTCGCGGTGGGCGAGCGGGCGTGGCTTCAAGGCGGCGAGTTCATCGGCGGCGTCGACCTCGAGGGTCGTCCGGCTGCGCCGGTCGCAACCGACGGTGGAGGTGGACCAGTGACCACGCGCATCAGCCGCGACGAGCTCGCGGCTCGGATCGCCGCCGACATCCCCGAGGGCGCGGTCGTGAACCTTGGCATCGGCGCCCCGACACTGGTCGCCAACTTCCTGCCCGCGGAGCTCGAGATCATCCTGCACACCGAGAACGGGATGCTGGGCATGGGTCCCGCTCCGGATGCCGCGCACGTCGATCCGGATCTGATCAACGCCGGCAAACAGGCCGTGACCGAGCTGCCAGGATCGTCGTTCTTCCATCACGCCGATTCGTTCGGGATGATGCGGGGCGGCCATCTCGACGTCTGCGTGCTCGGCGCGTTCCAGGTCTCGCAGACCGGTGACCTCGCGAACTGGTCGACCGGCGCTCCCGGCGCCATCCCCGCCGTCGGCGGCGCGATGGACCTCGCGATCGGCGCGAAGTCCGTCTATGTGATGACGGATCTGCTCACCAAGACCGGTGAGTCCAAGCTGGTCGACGCGTGCACGTATCCGCTCACCGGGGTGGGCTGCGTCACCCGGGTCTACACCGACCACGCCGTCTTCGACGTCACCGCGGACGGCTTCGCGGTGCGCGAAGCGTTCGGCGACAACACCATCGAGTCGCTGCAGGAACTGACGGGACTCTCGCTGTCGGGCCGGATCGAAGGAAGCTGACATGCCTGCCACCTATATCTACGACGCCGTTCGCACCCCGTTCGGCCGCGCCGGCGGCGCCCTGTCGACGGTCCGCCCCGACGACCTCGCCGCGATCGTGATGAAGGCGGCCGTCGAGCGCACCGGACTCGATCCGGCGAGGATCGACGACGTCATCTTCGGCGACGCGAACCAGGCCGGCGAAGACAACCGCGACGTCGCCCGCTTCGGGGCGCTGCTCGCCGGGTTCCCCTCGACGGTTCCCGGCGTGACGGTCAACCGGCTCTGCGGATCGTCGGTCGAGGCCGTCATCCAGGGGAGCCGTGCCATCGAGGCGGGGGATGCCGACATCATCCTCGCCGGCGGAGTGGAGTCGATGAGCCGCGCGCCGTTCGTTGTCGAGAAGCCGGCGAGGCCCTTCCCGACGGTGGGCAATCAGACGATGTGGAACACCTCCATCGGGTGGCGGATGACCAACCCGAACCTCCGCAAGGACTGGACGATCTCGAACGGCGAGTCCGCCGAGAAGCTTGCCCAGATCTACGGCATCTCGCGCGACCAGCAGGACGAGTTCGCGCTGCGCAGCCACCAGACGGCGGCGAAGGCGTGGGCCGAAGGCGTCTACGACGGCGAGATCGTGCAGGTCGAGGGTCATGCGCTGGCCCGGGACGAAGGCATCCGGGAAGACACCAGCCTGGAAGCGCTCGGGGGCCTCCGTGCCCTGTTCGCCGCCGACGGCACCGTCACGGCGGGCAACGCCTCGCCGATCAACGACGGCGCGTCCGCGGTCCTGCTCGGCGCGGAGGGGGCCCTCGACGCCGAGCCCCTCGCGCGCATCACCGGTCGCGGCGTCTTCGGCAACGACCCCGACGTGTTCGGCGTCGCCCCGGTCGAAGCCGCGAACCGCGCGCTCGCGCGGGCAGGTCGCACGTGGGCCGACGTCGACTTCGTGGAGCTCAACGAGGCCTTCGCGTCGCAGACGCTCGCCTGCCTGCAGCTGTGGACCGAACTCGACCCCGAGAGGCTCAACATCCACGGCGGCGCCATCGCCATCGGCCACCCGCTCGGAGCGTCCGGCGGACGCATCATCGGCCATGCCGCCCACGAACTCGCCCGTCGCGGCGGCGGCGTCGCGGTCGCCGCGATCTGCATCGGCGTCGGACAGGGACTCGCCGTCGTCGTCGAACGGTAGGCGCTCTCGCCGGCGAGCGAGTCCTCGGGCATTGTCAAGCCCCTCGCCGCGTGGGCTGCCCGGGCCGACACTTCTCGCATGAGCGTGGATCCGCGACGCAGCATCACGACCGGAAGGGCGACGGCAGTCGCTCTGGCCGCGGGTGCTGCTCACGGCATCTGGCACGCCGACGACGGCGGCGGTGAGCACGGCTCCGTGGCCGCGCAGGCCGCAGGCAGACGGTGGCACCTCTGGCACCGGGGCATCATCCGCCCACGGGACGAGTGACCGGGACGCCGGCGCGAATCGAGCGAGTCCAGCCGGTCTGGCCCTCATCACGAGTCGGCCGCCGGGTCGCAGTGAGCAAGCCCGCGCGGGGGCGTCCCCGCCTCTCTCACGAGCGCCCGCCCGCGTCAAGCCCCTGGGCCGCAGGCCGGGAAGCCGAGCATCCTCATCGCAGGAGGTTCACATGAGTCATGCCACGCCCAGAGGCGAGGTCCATCAGCTCGTGCTCGTTCCGCTCATGCGTGACACGTGGCGGCTGTGCGATCGCACCGTCGCGAGCTCGAACGCCGACAACCTCATAGCGTATGTCGAGCTCGTTGATGACGAGGCCTACGAGGTCGTCTGGGTGGTCTCAGGGGCGGGAGTGGAGACCTTCACCCGCCTCGAAGACATCCTGCGCGCGGCGTTCGAGAGGCTCGCGCGGGCGGATGAGCAGGACGATGCGCGTCCCGCCCGGCTCACGCTCGTACCCGATTCCGTCGCGGACATGCCGGCCGAGAGCGCTCGCTGACTTCTCAGATCTTGTCGTCGTCGTCCTCGTCCTCGTCGTCCCAATCGTCGTCATCGTCGTACGCGCCCGCGGCGATCCGGTCAGCCTCTGCGCTGTCGATGAGCGCATCGTTGGCATCCGGATCGAGGACGAGGTCGCCATCGTCGGTATCCCGCACACCGGGTTCATTCCCGGCCGGGCCGAGCGGACCGCGATCTGTGAACTGAGACATGATGCACTCCTTCTGTGGGTGAGACGAGGCTAGATCGGGCATCGACGGCGCGGGACGGGATTGACGAACGGACGACACCTGGCTAGGAGACATCGTCGATTGGGCACACACCGGCAGATGGGGGAGGATATGTTGCGGAACACAACAACTCCCCGACGCTCACTGAGGATCTCGATGACAACGCGCAATGCCCTGATCGTCCGCGGCGGGTGGGAGGGCCACCAGCCGATCGCGGCCACCGAGGTGTTCCTCCCATTCCTCGAGGCGAACGGCTACGACATCCGCATCGAGGAGTCGCCGGAGGTGTACGCGGACTCGGCCGCGATGGCCGCGACCGATCTGATCGTGCAGTCCGTCACGATGTCGGAGATCGGCCGCGACCAGGTCGACGGCCTCCGCGCCGCGGTCCGGGCCGGCACCGGGCTCACCGGCTGGCACGGCGGGATCGCGGACTCCTACCGCGCGTCGTCCGACTACCTGCAGCTGGTCGGCGGGCAGTTCGCCACCCACCCGAGCAGGAGGCCTGAGCTGCTCGTGGACCAGGCGCCGGAGAACAACTACCTGCCGTACACCGTGCAGATCACGGGCCTCGGGCGACAGCATCCGATCACCGAGGGCATCGAGGACTTCGAGCTCGACACAGAGCAGTACTGGGTGCTCCACGACGACCTCAACGACGTGCTCGCCACGACCACGCATCCGACCCAGCCGTGGCACCCCTGGCACCGGCCCATCACCTCGCCGGCCGTCTGGACTCGGCTGTGGGGCCGTGGCCGCATCGTGGTGACGACGCCCGGGCACACTCCCGAGGTGCTCGAGCATCCGAGCGTGAGGAAGATCATCGAGAGGGGGATGCTGTGGGCAACCCGCACCGCATCGGAATAGTCGGACTCGGCACCATCTCGGGGGCCTACCTCGAGACGCTCGCCGGCAGCCCTGCCGTCGAGATCACGGCGGTGGCGGACCTGGATGCTGCTCGCGCAGCGACGGTGGCGTCGGAGCTGCCTGCTGCGCGCGCCATGAGCGTGTCCGAGCTGCTCGCAAGCGATGCCGTCGACACCGTCCTCAACCTGACCATCCCGGCCGCGCACGCCGAGATCGCGCTCGGTGCGATCGCGCAGGGCAAGGATGTGTACGCCGAGAAGCCGCTGGCGGTCACGATGGAGGACGCGCGCCGGATGATGGATGCTGCGTCCCGCGCCGGTGTGCGGATCGGCTCCGCACCCGACACCGTGCTCGGCACCGGAATCCAGACCGCCCGCGCCGTGATCGACGGAGGCCGCATCGGCCGGCCGATCGCCGCCACCGCGGTCATGGTCACGCCCGGCCACGAGGCGTGGCACCCGAATCCCGACTTCTACTACCGACCCGGCGGCGGGCCGCTGCTGGACATGGGTCCGTACTACATCACCGCGCTCATCCAGCTGCTGGGTCCGGTGCGCTCGGTCGTCGGCTCGGCGAGCAGGCTCCGTTCGGAGAGGACGATCGCGACGGGGGACCGCGCCGGTGAGCGCATCCCGGTGGAGGTGCAGACGCACGTCACGGGTGTGCTCGAGCACCACAGCGGTGCATTGTCGACGATCACGACGAGCTTCGACGCCGCCGCCACGACGGCCGCCCCCATCGAGGTCCACGGCGAGCTCGCGACGCTTGCCGCTCCGGATCCGAACAAGTTCGACGGTGAGGTGCGCTTCTTCGAGCGGAGCACTCGCACATGGGAATCGCTGGGCGTCGCCGCAGGATATCTCGGCGCGGCTCGCGGCGTCGGGCTGCTCGACTTCATCGCCGCAGGCCGTGGCCTACCCGGACGGGCTGGTGGGGACGTCGCGCTGCACTGCCTGGACGCCATGACCGCGCTGCTCGCGTCGGCCGAAGCGGGCAGGCGCGTCGAGTTGACGACGACGGTCGAGCGCCCCGCTGCGGTGCCGCTCACGGCGCTCGAAGAGTGGAGTTCGGGGAGCGCCCCGGCCTGAGCATCGGAGCCGGCGAGAACGCCGATGGGCGGGGGATCCGGAGATCCCCCGCCCATCGGCGTTGAGCGTGTCAGCTGCCGTACTTGACCTTCAGCTCGCGACCGTGGACGGTCAGCGCGTAGAGGATCAGGACGTCGACGGCGAGGATCGCCAGCGACCAGAACGGCTGCGCCGAGATCAGCGAGAGCTGGCCGACCGCGTTGATGATGACCAGGATGATCGCGAGCACCCGGGCCCACGTGGCGCCGCGGTAGAGGAAGAACGAGGTGACGATCAGCGCGATGCCGGCGATGATGTGCCACCAGCCCCACGCGGCGACGTCGACGGCGAACAATCCCTCCTCCGCCAGGACGAGGGTGGTGTTCGGCCCGATGACAGCTGCGAGGCCGAAAATCAGGTCGAAGATACCGGCGATGAGCAGCAGCACCGAGGCGAACACGCCCCAGCCTGTCCAGCCGGTCACGGTGGTGTCGGTCATTGTCGAACCTTTCTATAAGGCGGGCGGCATATGCTTCGCCGCGGCAAGGCCGATTCTGGCCCTGTTTACACCGGGGCGGGATCACCCCACGCGGGTGATACCCGTGATCTTGTAACCGCTAGCCTGCGAGAAACGCCCTCGACCGATCGGAGCAGTGTGCGCGGTTCTTCCTGGTTCCCGCCGCTCGCGGACGCGCTGCCGGCGGATGCGGAGCGCGCTGTCCTCGTCGGGAGGGTGTGGGAGCCCCGTGTCGCGGGCCCGACTCCCGTGGTGATCCGGGGCGACGACGTGCACTCGATCGCCCGAACCTATTCCACCGTGAGCGCGCTCGCCGAGGCATCCGCCCCTGCCGAGGCGGCGATGGATGCGGCCGGCGAAGTCATCGGAACGCTCGAGGAGATCTACGCCAACACGCCGTTCGACACCCGAGACCCCGCGCTGCCGTGGCTCGTCGCACCCCATGATCTGCAGGCGGTCAAGGCGGCCGGCGTGACGTTCGCCGTCTCGATGGTGGAGCGCGTGATCGAGGAGCGGGCGAGGGGAGACCTGGATGCCGCGGCCGAGCTGCGGACGATCATCGGCGAGCGCATCGGCGGCGATCTGCGCGGCCTCGTGCCCGGATCCGACCGAGCGGCGCAGCTGAAGGATTTCCTGCTCGCGGAGGGGATGTGGTCGCAGTATCTCGAGGTCGGGATCGGACCCGATGCCGAGATCTTCACCAAGTCCGCGCCGCTGGCCTCCCGCGGCACGGGTGATGAAGTCGGCGTGCTCGCATCCTCGCAGTGGAGCAACCCCGAGCCCGAGGTGGCGCTCGTGGTCGCATCGACGGGACGCACCGTCGGGGGGATGCTCGCGAACGACGTCAACCTGCGGGACATCGAGGGACGGAGCGCGCTCCTGCTCCCGAAGGCGAAAGACAACAACGCGTCCTGCGCCACCGGGCCGTTCCTCCGGCTCTTCGACGACGGGTTCGGAATCGAGGACGTCCGGTCGATGTCGGTCTCGGTGCGTGTCGAAGGACAGGACGGATTCGTGCTGAGCGCGGCGTCCGACATGACGCAGATCAGCCGGGACCCGCTCGACCTCGTGAAGCAGCTCATCGGCCCGCACCACCAGTATCCGGATGGCGCGGTGCTCATGCTCGGCACGCTGTTCGCCCCGATCGACGACCGGGGTGATGCCGGCAAGGGCTTCACCCATCACGTCGGGGATGTCGTCACGATCGCCTCCCCGGCACTGGGCGCGCTCGTCAACGTCGTGCGGCACAGCGAGGATTGCGCGCCGTGGACGTTCGGCGTCCGCGCGTTGATGTCGAACCTGGCAGCGCGCGGCCTGATCTGAGGGACGCTCAGGCGCGCTTCGCGCGCCGCGGCTTGTCCTCCGCACCCGCAGGCGCCAGCGACACGTCAAGACGTTCCTGCCCGAAGTGCGATGACCAGGCGCTCGAGAGGCCCTTCGCGGCGTGGGTCGCGGCGCGGACCGCACGCTCGTCCGCCCACGAGTTGAGCCGGTGCCCGGAGTGGCCGCGCACATGCTCGAGCTCGACGTCCGGCATCCCGCTCGCACGCCGCGCGTCCCGGGCCGCAATGAGCTGCTCGAGGAGCTCGCGGTTCTTGGTCGGCGCGCCGGTCGATGTCTTCCAGCCTCGGCGGCGATGCCCGTCCATCCACGACCGGTAGGTGTTGATCGCATACATCGAGTCGGCCTGCACGACGAGGTTCGCGACATGCGGGTGGTCCGCGATCGCCTGCAGCAGCCCCAGCAGCTCGCCGATGTTGTTGGTGCCCTCGGGCACCGAGCCGGCCGCCCAATGCCCGTCCTCCGCGACCCACGCCCAGCCGGCGGGGCCGGGATTGCCCTGGCAGGCGCCATCGGTCGCGACCACGTACGCGGGTTCTTGTGTCACGGGTTGCAAGGGTAACGTGCCTGGAGACGTGAGGAGTCGCTGTGCCGCTTGTGGTGATGGGCGTGTCCGGCTCGGGCAAGTCGACGGTGGGCGCCGCGGTTGCGGCACGGGTTGCCGCACGGTTCGTCGACGCGGATGACCTGCACCCGGCATCCAACGTCGCGAAGATGGCCGCCGGGATGCCGCTCACCGACGAGGATCGTCATCCCTGGCTGGTGGTGGTCGGCGATGAGATCGCACGGCGGGCGTCAGACGGCGGCGAGGTCGTCACGGCCTGCTCCGCACTGAAGCGCAGCTACCGCGACCTGCTCCGAGCGCAGGCCGGCGACCTGTTCTTCGCGCATCTCCACGGGCCGGCCGAGCTGCTCGCTCAGCGGATGGGTGGCCGCACCGACCACTTCATGCCGAGCAGCCTCCTCCAGTCGCAGCTGGCGACTTTGGAGCCGCTGCAGCCCGACGAGCCTGGCGTCACCGTCGACATCGCCGCCTCGCCGGCTGCGGTCGTCGACGCCATCCTCGTGGCATGGCAAGGGCACGCGCCGGGTGGGTCGCTGACTCTGATGTGAAGGCGCCCGGTCGGCATCACGCGGCCGGGCGCCCTCACGTCACTCCGAGATCTCTTCGACGGTCTCGCCGGTCGCCTTCGACGACATCGACAGTGCGATGTCCGCCTGGCTGATGATCCCCACGAGCAGGTGGTCGTCGATGACCGGCAGGCGGCGGATCTGGTGCTTCTTCATCAGGTCCAGCGCGTCTTCGATCCTGTCGTCCGCGCCGATGGTGACGGGCTTGCCCTCGGCGAGCTCGCCCGCCCTCGTCGTCCGCGGGTCGCCGTCCTTCGCGAGGCTCTTCACCACGATGTCGCGGTCGGTGAGCATGCCCTTCAGCTTCTTGTCCTCGCCGCAGATCGGCAGCGCGCCCACATCCAGCTGAGCCATCATCACGGCGGCGTCCACCAGCGTGTCGTTCTCGCCGACGCACTTCGGTGCGGGGGTCATGATGTCACGTGCAGTTGTCATCTCGGGTTCCCTTCTCTCCTGCCCGACGCTATGTCGGCGACCGGGAGCCCACAGGGGGGTTGACAGGCGATCGCGCAGCCTTGGGCGCATCGGTTGCGCCCGCCACTGCGCCCCCCTAGCGTGAAGTGACGTCAAGGAGGGGCGTGACCGCAGTGGAGCCTGATCGGATGCACGCCATCTCGGACGAGACCAGGGCGACGGTCGACGAAGTGCTCGACTACGCGCGCCGGCGCGCCGTGTGGGAGGACATCCCGCTCGACAAGCCCCTCACGCCGCGGGAGCTCTCGCGGCTCGCCTCGGGCTCGATCACCGCTTCGGGCATCGGCGCCCGCCGCGCGACATCCCTCTTCGAGAACGTGCTCGCGCCCGCGTGCGTCACGACGGATCACCCCGGCTACGTGTCCTTCATCCCGTCCGCCCCGACGAAGGCGGCGATCGCGTTCGACCTCGTGGTGTCGGCATCCTCCATCTACGGCGGGTCGTGGATGGAGGGCTCGGGTGCCGTCTACGCCGAGAACGAGGTGCTCCACTGGCTCGCGGCGGAGTTCGGCCTGCCGCAGGGCGCCGGCGGCGTGTTCATGCAGGGCGGCACGATCGGCAACCTCTCGGCGCTGGTGACGGCGCGGGATGCTGCACGTCGGCGCAATCGCGAGGCCGGGCGCCCTGATCCCGGCCGGTGGGCGGTGGTCTGCAGCGCCGAGGCGCACTCGTCGATCAAGTCCGCCGCCGCCGTGATGGACGTCGATGTCATCGGCGCGGCTCCCGACGACGATGGGCGCCTCCGCGGCGCCGGCGGTGGCGCGCGCACTCGACGAGCATCCCGGCGCGGTCTTCGCCGTCGTTGCGACGGGCGGCACCACGAACTTCGGGATCGTCGACGACATCGCCTCGATCGCCGCCGCGACCAAGACGCGCGACATCTGGCTCCACATCGACGGCGCCTACGGCCTCGCCGCGATGCTCGTCGAGCGGATGCGGCCCGACTTCGCGGGAGTCGAGCACGCCGACTCGCTCATCGTCGATCCGCACAAGTGGCTGTTCGCGCCGTTCGACGCGTGCGCGCTGATCTATCGCGATCCCGCCGGTGCGAAGCTCGCGCACACCCAGCACGCGGAGTACCTCGACACCCTCACCGAGACCGCCGACTGGAACCCGTCGGATCTCGGCATCCAGCTCACCCGCCGCGCTCGCGGCCTGCCGCTGTGGTTCTCGCTGGCGACCCACGGCACCGACCCGTACCGTGCCGCGATCGACCACGGCATCCCGCTCGCCCGGCAGATCGCCGACGAGATCACGGCGCGCGAAGGGCTGTCGCTCGTCCGCGATCCGCAGCTCTCGGTCGTCGTGTTCCGTCGCGACGGCTGGAACGCCGCCGACTACCAGTCGTGGTCCGACCGGCTCCTCGAAGACCAGGTGGCCTTCGTCGTGCCGAGCTCGCACCGCGGCGAACCGGTGCTTCGGTTCGCGATCATCAGTCCGCTCACGACGTTCGAGACGCTCACCGCGATCCTCGACACCCTGATCTGAGGAGTCCCATGCCAGGCCGATTCGACCTCGAGACCACGACGCTCGGCGAGCTGCTCGACGATCCCGAAGCGCGAGGGATCATCGTCGAGCTCGTTCCCGAGCTGCCCGATCACCCGATGATCGGCTTCGCCAAGGGGATGCCGGCGGCCGCCGTGCTCAAGATGGCAGGCGGTCAGCTTCCCGCCCGACGTGCTGGAGCAGCTGAAGACCCGCATCGCCGCGCTCTGATCGTCGGCACCGCCGCCCGCCGCCGAGCACAGCGGCGGGGATGCTGCGCGACACGCCGTGCGCGGCATCCGTCACCCGGCGAGTCGGGCGGTTCCCCGCCGCTGTGCACACGGACCCCGCCGCTGTGCGCGGCGCCTCACTCCTCGGCGCGTGCCAGCTCGGTCGCCCGCCGCTCGCGCATCGCGAGGAACAGCGGGAAGGTGAACGCGAATGCCGTGACGGCGGCGCCGACGACGTAGAGCCAGCCGAACCGCATGCGCAGCCGCCGGGCCTCCACGATGATGAAGACGCTGCCCGCGACGGCGACCACCAGCAGGTCGACCGTGAACGACGACACCGCCGGTCCGCCCGTCAGCAGGTCGCCGACGTAGTCGCGCATCTCGATGATCGCCATGCACGTTGAACGTCCACGTCCCGATCAGGCCGGCGACCGCGAGGGCGAGATAGACGAACGCGAGCGGAGTCCAGTGCCGAGTCATGACTCGATTCTGACGCCGGATGCCGCCGTCAGCGCCGATCACGGACGCCGCTGAGTCAGTCGCGCCCCCATCGCAGCCAGCGCCGCCGCCGCCGTTCGGTCGTCCCGCTCGGAGGACGCCGCCTGCGCCATCCGCTCCGCGCGCCGTGCCCGCCACGCGCGCACCTCGGCGTCCACGTCGCGGGTGGGCGTGACGACGGGCGGACCGCCGAGCAGCTGGCGCCGCGCCTCGATGACGCGGCGGTTGAAGTCCTCGACGAACTCTCGCACGTCCTCCTCGCGGGTGAGCTCGTCCAGGCGCTCGGCGAGTTCCGCGCTCTCGACGCGCAGCGTCAGCGCCGGCGGTCCGAGGCCCGTGAGCTTCTCGCGTCTCGATCTTGCGCCGGATCCACCAGTCCGGGTCGTGGCGCTCGCCGAGCCCCTGGAGCGGCTTGCCGGCGCCGGGCAGGTTGTCGAACTCGCCGCGGCGGATCGCCTGCTGGATCGCGACCTCGACGTACGCGGCGCGCTCGGCCGCGCTGCTCCCGCGGTCCGGCGACGTGCGCGCGTGGTCCTGGACGGGGGACTCGGCCTGGTCCTCGGATCCCTCGGCGGGGTCCGCGGCATCCTGGGCCAGCCGATCGATGCGATAACGCGCTGCTGCGAGGCGAGGGTCTTCGGTCATGGCGCACCTCCTCACGGCGAGGGTGCATCCAGCCTAATCCGACCCGTCTGACGAGTCGCGATCCCGCCTCGACCGCCGAGACACCGCATTCGCGACGAGACCCTGCAAATCGTGCGGTGTCTCGACGCGAATGCGGTGTCTCGGCGTGACGAGACTCGGCGCGGCCGTCAGACGTGGTCGCGCCACGAATGGCGCGGCTCGTAGCCGAGCACTCGGCGCGCCTTCGCGATCGAGAGCAGCGTGTCGTGCTCGCCGATCTCGCCGGTGACCGGCACGCCCGGGAAGACCTCGGCGATCAGCTCTGCGTTCGGGCGCGACATCACGGTGTCGGCGGCGGCGATGATGAAGCGATCGAAACCCGGCAGGTGCCTCGAGCGCGCGCTCGACGGCCTGCGCGCCATCGCGGGCGTCGATGTAGCCCCACAGGTTCCACTTGCGCCGCCGCGCGTCGGCGTCGAACGACGGGAACTCCGCGTAGTCCTCCGGGACCATCACGTTCGAGAACCGCAGCGCAGTGATCGACAGGTCGGGATGCCACCGCACGAGCTCCTCCGCCATCCGCTCCTCGAGCACCTTGACGAGCGAGTAGACCGACTCGGGTCGCGGCGCGTACTCCTCGTCGACGGGGATGTACGGCGGCGGCGCATCGAACGGCAGCCCCAGCACGGTCTCGCTCGACGCGTAGACGATGCGGGTGATGCCGAGCCGCGCGGCCGCCCAGAAGACGTTGAAGGTCGCCGCGATGTTGTTGTGGAAGGTGGCGACGTCGCTGCGGATGCCGGGAGCCGGGATCGCGGCGAGGTGCACGAGCGCGTCGACGCCGTCATGGCGCTCGTTGACCCCGGTGAGAGCGTCGACGACCTGGCCGTAGTCGGTGAGGTCGACCTGCACGAAACCGGGGCCGCGCGCGCCGACCACGTCCATGCCGATCACGGTATGTCCCGCCGAACGGAGTTCGCGGGCGACGACGGTTCCGAGCTTGCCGGTCGAGCCGGTCAGGGCGATGCGCATGGGATCAGCCTGCCACGGGATCCGAGCGGCTGCGGTCAGCAGCATCGCGGCGCGCAGCGTCGACTGCCGGACGATGAGGTGCGTCGGAAGCGGCGTGTCCTCGGTGACCGTGTCGGGCTCTTCGACCGCGATGAGCACCTTCTGCATGATGAGCTCGCCGAGGCTCGCGAAGTCCTGGCGCACCGTCGTGAGCGGCGGGATAGAGGTAGCCCGCCTCGGGCACGTCGTCGAATCCGACGACGCTCACATCCTCGGGAACGCGGATGCCGCGCTCGCGGAGCGCGGAGAGCACGCCGATCGACATGTGGTCGTTCGCGACGAAGATCGCGCGAGCCGGGTGCGACGTCGAGATCGAGCCCGAGGCGATAGCCGCTCGCCGCCGACCAGTCGCCGTAGCGCGGCTCGACGGCAGCCGAGACGGTGTGCGGCCAGTTCGTCGCGCCACCCCCGGGCGCGCTCGGTCGCATCCGGCGCGGTCTGCGGGCCGGCGAGATGAAGGATCTGCTGGTGTCCGAGCTCGGCCAGGTGGCGCACGGCCGAGCGCGCGCCGCGGTACTGATCGATCGAGACGATCAGAGGGCTCCGCCGGGGTGCGGATGCTGCCGCCACGACCGGGATGCTGAGGTCGAGGCCGCGCACCGCCTCGAGCACCGCGATGTCGACCACGATGAGCACGATGGCGTCGACCCGCTGCCGCAGCAGCCCCTCGACCACGCCGCGGACGCCCGCCGCATCGGCGTCGAGCGAGCTCACCGTCTCGACGCTGTAGCGCGCCGCGCGCGCGGCGACGTTGAAGTGCATGGCGATCGAGGTGGGACCGTAGTCGAGCACGCCGGGCGTCACGAGCCCGATCGTGCGCGTCCGGCGCGTGACCAGAGCCCGCGCGGCGGGGGAGGGGCTGTAGCGCAGCTGCGCGATCGCCTGCTCGACCCGCGCCCGCGTGGCGGGACGCACGTTCGGAAGGTCGTTGAGCACCCGCGAGACGGTCTGGTGCGAGACGCCGGCGAGGCGCGCGACATCGAAGATGTTCGCGGTGCGCGATCCCTTCTCCTCGCTCACGACTCGCTCTCCTCGAGGCGCGTCGCCGTCGTCGTCGGGGCGGGCGACCATCGCCATGAGCGACTCGACCGTGAGACCCTCCGAGGGCAGCGTGTCGATGACGCGGCCGTCGCGCAGGATGGCGACGCGGTGCCCGACCCGCAGCACCTCTTCCAGCTCGGCGGAGATGAACATGACCGACAGGCCGTTGTCGGCGAGCTCGCCGACGAGGTTCTGGATCTCGACCTTCGCGCCGACGTCGATTCCGCGGGTCGGCTCGTCGAGCACCAGCACGCGCGGCGACAGCGCCAGCATCCGCGCCAGCAGCAGCTTCTGCTGGTTGCCGCCCGAGAGGGTGCCGGCCGGCTTGTCGAGGTCGGCGGGGCGGATGTCGAGCGCCTCCACCCAGCTCGCGGCGAGCTCGCGCTGCCGCGACGGACGGATGCGCCGCAGCATGCCTCGCTGCGCCTGCAGCGCGAGGGTGATGTTCTCGCGGACGCTGAGCTCGCTGATGATCCCCTCGGTGCGGCGGTTCTCGGACGAGTAGACGACGCCGAACGAGATCGCCCGGCGCACGCGGCCGAGTTCGGAGTCGCGCCCCGCGATGCGGATGATCCCGGCATCCAGTCGGTCGACGCCCGTCAGCGCGCGGGCGAGCTCGGTGCGCCCGGACCCGAGCAGGCCGGCGACGCCGAGCACCTCGCCCTCCGCGAGGTCGACGTCGGCGCCCGGGATCCCGCGGGCCGACGGTGATGTCGCGCGCGCTGCAGGAACGGGCTCGTGCGCGTCGTCGATCCCCGCCGGTGCCGGGTGCGTGCGCAGGTCCTGGACGCTGCGGCCCAGCATCTTCTCGACGAGGTCGATCCGCAGCAGCTGCTTGGTGAGGTACTCGCCGACGAGCCTGCCGTTGCGCAGCACCGTGACCCGGTCGCAGATCTCGTACACCTGGTCGAGGAAGTGCGAGACGAAGAGGATCGCGACGCCGCGCTGCTGCAGCTCGCGGATGACGCGGAAGAGCTCGGCCACCTCGTCGAGATCGAGGCTCGAGGTCGGCTCGTCGAGCACGAGCACCTTGAGGTCCACCGAGATGGCCCGGGCGATGGCGACGAGCTGCTGCACGGCGAGCGAGTGCGTGCCGAGGATGGATGCCGGGTCGATGTCGATCCCGAGATCGGCGAGCACCGCGCGCGCGTCGGCCTTCATCCGCCGCCAGTCGATCACCCCGAACCGGCGCGGCTCGCGACCGAGCGCGATGTTCTCGGCCACCGACACGTTCGGCAGCAGGTCGATCTCCTGGTAGACGGTGCTGATGCCCGCCTGCTGCGCGTCGTGCGGCGTCGCGAACCGCACCGGCTCGCCGGCGATCCGCAGCTCGCCCTCGCTCAGCGGGAGCGCGCCGGTGATCGCCTTGATGAGCGTGGACTTGCCGGCGCCGTTCTCGCCCATGAGCGAGTGGACCTCGCCCGGGAACATGCGGAAGTCGACGCCGTCGATCGCGGCATCCGCCCCGAAGCGCACGGTCGCCCCGGTGAGCTCGAGGAGCGGGCGGACCTCGTCCATCACGCCATTATCACGTGCTGGCTCGCGCTCCGACCGTGCCACCGGGGCGGACCATCTCACCGGCGCCGGTCCGAGCGGGCGACGATCACGCGCTGGACGACGATGAAGACGAGCAGCAGGATGCCGATGATGATGCGGGTCCACGACTGCTCCGCGCCCATGAACGAGATCACGGTCTGGATGCCGCCATACACGAGCACGCCGACCATCGACCCGAGCACATAGCCTCGACCGCCGGACAGCAGCGTGCCGCCGATCACGACCGCGGCGATCGCATCGAGCTCGGTTCCGACGCCGTAGAGCGGGTATCCGGCGCCCGAGTAGGCGGTGAGGACCAGCCCCGCGAGACCCGCGCAGACACCGCTGATGACGTAGGCGAGGATCTTGGTCCTGGCCACGTTCAGGCCCATGAGGCGGGCGGACTGCTCGTTGCCGCCGACCGCGTAGATGGTCCGGCCGAAGCGGGTCCACTGCAGCACGATCGCGGCGATCGCCACCACGAGAAGGGCCAGGATGCCGGTGGGCGAGATGTACCACTCGCCCAGCCGGAACCGCGTCGCGCCCAGCCACAGCACGATCGGGTCCTCGACCTTGATCGACTCGAGGCTCACGACGAACGCGAGGCCGCGGGCGAGGAACAGGCCCGCGAGCGAGGCGATGAACGGCTGCACCTCGAAGTACTGGACGAGCACGCCGATCATGAGGCCGATGGCGGCGCCGCCGAGGATCATGACCGGGATCGCGACGACGGCGGGTACGCCCTCCGACAGCATCCGTGCGCAGAGGATGCCGGTGAATGCCATGACGGATCCGACGGAGAGGTCGATGCCTCCGGTGAGGATCACGAACGTCATGCCGACCGCAAGGATCAGCAGATAGGCGTTGTCGAGCAGCAGCGCGGAGATGTTCCGCGGCGTGATGAAGTTGCCGAAGTAGATCTGCGCGCCGACGAACAGCAGGATGAGGATGGCGAGCGCGGCGAACGTCGGCATGAGCGACGCGTGACGGCTCATGAAGGTGCTGTACGGCGAGCCGGCGCGTTCCGTCCGGCGGGTGGGGGTCTGCACGCTCGCGGTCATGACGCCGCCTCCGTCCTGGTCGGCGTACCGGTACTGCTGCGCGAGCGCATGGATGCGATGGCGTTCCGCGCGACCCGGTGCACCCGCGGTGACTGGACGAGAACGACGATGATGACGACCGCGGCGAAGACCACAGGCGCCTGCGCCGAGGGAACGCCGAGGAACAGGATCGTCGATCTCAGCGTCTGGATGGTGAAGACGCCGACGACCGTTCCGGCGATCGTGAACTTGCCGCCCATGAGAGACGTTCCGCCGAGCACGACCGCGAGGATCGCGTAGAGCTCGATGTAGAGGCCGGTCGCGTTGGCGTCCGCGGCCATGATGTTGGAGCTGTAGAGGATTCCGGCCATGCCCGCCAGCACGCCGCTGGCGACGTACGCGCCGAAGATGATGCCGCGCGACCGCACACCGGCGAGGCGACTCGCCTCGGGGTTGATGCCCACGGCTTCGGTGAGGACGCCGAGCGCGGTTCGCCGCTCCACCAGCGCGATCACCACGATCGCAGCGACCGAGATGAACAGCGCGAAGGGGAGTCCGACCACGTAGCCGGTCGCGATGAACTTGTAGGGCGCACTCGTGACCGTCGTGATGAATCCCTCGGTGATGAGCAGCGCCACCCCGCGACCGGCGAGCATCAGCACGAGCGTGGCGATGATGGGCTGGATGCCGAGCACCGCCACGAGGAAGCCGTTCCAGACGCCGAGCACGAGCGAGACCAGGATGCCGACGACCAGCGCGATCGCGACGGTGCCGAGGCCGCCGGGATCAGCCGAGGCGTCGATGATCGTCAGCGCGACGGCGCCCGAGACCGCCATGATCGCGCCGACCGAGAGGTCGATGCCGCGGGTCGCGATGACGATCGTCATGCCGAGCGCGACGAGCATGAGCGGAGCGCTGTTGCGGAGGATGTCGATGAGCGCGCCGTACAGCTCGCCGTCGCGCACCGTGATCGAGATGAACTGCGGCCGGACGATGGCGTTGAGGGCGATCAGGGCGATCAGGGCGACGATCGGCCAGAACAGCCGATGACTCACGAGCTTCTTCATGCTGCGCTCCCCTCGCCGGCGTTGGCGATGTATTCGATGAGGCCGTCGAGATCCACGTCGTCGGACGAGAGCTCGCCGATCCTGCGGCGGTCGCGCATCACGATAACGCGCTGAGCGAGCCTGAGTACCTCTTCGAGCTCGGATGAGATGAAGATGACCGACAGACCCTGCTCCGAAAGCTCCGCGACCTTGCGCTGGATGTCGGCTTTGGCGCCGACGTCGATGCCTCGCGTCGGCTCGTCGAGGACGATCAGCTCGGGGGCGGTCGCGAGCCAGCGAGCGAGCAGCACCTTCTGCTGGTTGCCGCCGGACAGGTTCGCGGCGGGCAGGTTCGGGTCGGCCGGGCGCACATCGAGCGCCTTCATGTATTCGGCGACGACCGCGTCCTGCTCGCTGCGGCGGACGGGCCGCATCCACCCGCGTCGCGCCTGGATGCCGAGGATGATGTTCTGGGCGACGGTCAGGTTGCCGATCACGCCCTCGGCGCGCCGGTCTTCCGACGAGAACACCATGCGCTTGTCGATGGCGACGCGAGGCGAGGTCATCCTCACGGCCTTGCCGTTCACCTCGATCTGACCGGAGTCCGCGCGGTCGGCGCCGTACAGCAGCCGCGACGAGTTCGGTGCGACCCGAGCCGAGCAGGCCCGCGATCCCGACGACCTCGCCTTCGTACACGTCGATGTCGGCGGGCTCGAGCACGCCGCGGCGCCCGACGCCGGTGGCGCGCAGCACGGGCGTGCCCGATGCGGTCGATCGTCGCGCTCGGTCATGGACGAGATGGCGGCGAGCTCGTCGAGCTCGCGGCCGATCATCTTGGTCACGAGCACTTCGCGGGGGAGGTCTGCCGCGGGATACTCGCCGACGAGCTGGCCGTTGCGGAGAATCGTGATGCGATCCGAGACCTCGTAGACCTGGTCGAGGAAGTGGCTCACGAAGAGGATCGCGACGCCGCTGTCGCGGAGATCGCGCATGACGGAGAACAGCTGCTCGACCTCGCCGCGGTCGAGGCTCGAGGTCGGCTCGTCGAGGATCAGCACCTTCGCATCGAGCACCATCGCGCGGCTGATGGCGACGAGCTGCTGGATCGCGATCGAGTGACTCGAGAGGGTCGGAGCGGGTGTCGATGCGCAGGCCGAGGTTCTCGAGATGACGCGCCGCCTCGCGGTGGACCGCCTTCCAGTCGATGCCGCCGACGGTGCGGGGCTCGTGGCCGAGCATGACGTTCTCGCCGACCGACAGGTTCGCGCAGAGGTTGACTTCTTGGTACACGGTGGAGATGCCGGCGCGCTGGGCATCGGCCGTGCGCTGAAGACCCGCGGCTCGCCGGCGACGACGATCGTCCCGCTGTCGATCGGGTAGACCCCGGTGAGCGCCTTGATGAGGGTGGACTTGCCGGCGCCGTTCTCGCCCATGAGCGAGTGGATCTCGCCGCCGCGGAGGCGGAAGTCGACGCTGTCGAGGGCGAGGACGCCGGGGAAGCGGATGGTGATGCCGGTCATCTGGACGATCGGGGGGACTTCGGTGTCCTCAGGCATGGTGATCGTCATGGCCTTTCAAGCTCGTGGGTCGGCACGCCCGCCGGGGGACCGAAGATCGGTCCCCCGGCGGGAGGCTTCGACTGCGTACAGGTTGATCGCGTCGGAGATCAGTACAGACGCGAGTCGATGACCTCGGCAGCCTGCTCCTGCGTGAAGCTCTGGTCCTCGACGTAGTACGCCTTCTCGACGTCCTTGCCGTCGAGGACGTCGGAGACGAGTCCGGCGGCGAGCTCGCCGAGGAGCGGGTTGCACTCCACGATGAAGTTGATCTTGCCGTCGACCAGTGCCTGCATGCCGTCCTTGACGGCGTCGATCGAGACGATCTTGATGTCTTCGCCCGGAACGCCGCCCGCGGCCTCGATCGCCTCGATGGCACCGAGGGCCATGTCGTCGTTGTGCGCGTACAGCAGGTCGATGCCGTCGATGCCGTACTTCTGGATGAAGCCCTCCATGACCGTCTTGCCGCCGTCACGGGTGAAGTCACCCGTCTGCGAGTCGATCTTCTCGATCGACGTGCCCGCGATGGCCTCGTCGAAGCCCTCGGCGCGGTCGTTGGCGGGAGCCGAGCCGGTCGTGCCCTCGAGGACGACCATCTTGGTGGCGGTGTCGCCGAAGTTCTCCGCAGCCCACTCACCGGCGGTCACGCCCTCCTTGCGGAAGTCGAGACCGACCCAGCTGGCGAACAGATCGTCGGATGCCGTCACGGTGCGGTCTTCGAGGATCACCGGGATGCCGGCATCCGATGCCTCCTTGAGAACGTCGTCCCAGCCGTCCTCCACGATCGGGGCGATGACGATCGCGTCGACGCCCTGGTTGATGAAGCTGCGGACCGCGGCGATCTGCGCTGCGGGGTCGTTGTCGGCGGCGTTGAACGTCAGGTCGAAGCCGTTCTCCTCCGAGAACGCCGTCTTCATCGACTCCGTGTTCGCGCTGCGCCAGCCCGACTCCGAGCCGGTCTGCGCGAAGCCGACGCTGACGAGGCCGTCGTCGTCGCCTCCGCCGTCGCCACTCGTGTTGCCTGCGCCGGCGCATCCGGTCGCAACCAGGGCCACAGCTCCCAGCAGCGCCATGCCGGCGAGAATGTTCTTCTTCATTCCCAAAACCTCCTCGTTCGGGTCCGGCGTCTGTGCCGGGGTCAGTGTCACGAGTCGTCAGTACGTCTCGTGGTGTGAATGTTAGCCTTCACATTCCATGGTTCCGCAAGTTGTGAGCGGTAACATTTGCGTAACGAGCCCCATGATCCTGGTGATTCCGCGCACTTTGTCCAGTCCGGTGCCGGCGATCGCGTTTGGTTAGCGATCACATTCCGCGTCCGCTGCCGACGCCGCGCACGTCTGCGACGAGGCGGCTACCCTGACCCCGGGAGGTCCGATGGCAGGCGGTGACGCAGACTCGCGGCGTGTCGGCGTGCGCGATGTCGCGCGGCTGGCGGGGGTGTCGTCGCAGACGGTCTCTCGCGTGATCAACGAGCATCCCCACATCCGGCCCGAGACGCGCACGAAGGTGCTCGACGCCATGGCGGCGCTCGATTACCGTGTCAACAACGCTGCTCGCGCCCTCGGCACCCGCACGACACGCACCCTCGGCGTCATCGCCTCGGATGCGACACTCTACGGACCCGCCGTCGGCATCGCCGCCCTCGAGGCGGCGGCGAGGGCGGCAGGACGGTGGGTCGCCACGACGTATGCGGATGCCTCCGACGAGGACTCCGTCGCCGACGCGGCACGCCATCTGCTCGCTCAGGGCGTCGACGGCATGATCGCCGTCGCGCCGCACGCGCGGACGCTCGACACCCTCGCCGCTGCGGGCGTGCCGGTCGTGGCGCTGCACGGCGGCGTCGGCGCGCAGCGGCAGGCGGAGGGCGCTGCGCTCGCCGTCTCGCACCTGGCCGATCTCGGCCACCGGCGGATCGCCCGCGTGGCCGGTCCGCGCGATTGGCCCGAGGCGATCGCGCGCGACGGCGGCGTCGATGAGGCGCTCGCCGCGCGGCGGCCTCGAACCCGGTCCGCGCTGGGCGGGGGACTGGTCGCGCCGCAGCCGGCGCCATGCTCGCGCCGGAGGTCGCGGCATCCGTTCGGTCCTCAGCCGGCCCCACGGGGATCGTCGTCGCCAACGACCAGATGGCGCTCGGTCTCATCGCGGGCCTGCGGGATGCCGGTGTCGACGTTCCGGGGGACGTCAGCGTGGTCGGCTTCGACGACAACCCGGATGCCGCCTTCTACCGCCCCGCACTCACGACCGTGCGGCTCGACATCGCGGGTGAGGCGCGACGCGTCGTCGCTGCGGTGCTCGGCACCGACGCGCCGCCGGACGCGCCGACCGCGCCCGCGACTCGTGGTGCGCGCGTCGACCGCCGCACCACGGTGATTCGATGGCAGCGAGGGTTGCGCGATCGAGCGATGTTACCGGTAACATCTTGCGAGCGGATGCCGCAGCACGGCCCGCGCCCACGAGACCGATGGAGGAGCCCGTGAGCAGCTTCAGCCCGGCGACCGAAGCCGCGATCGCCGCGTGTGCGTGCCGACGTCGCCGCACTTCACGGCGAGCTCGTCCGCTACGGACTGATCGTCTGGACCGGCGGAAACGTCTCGGGGCGCGTCCCCGGCGCCGATCTGTTCGTGATCAAGCCCTCGGGCGTCTCGTACGACGACCTCGCGCCGCGAGAACATGATCCTGTGCGATCTCGACGGCAACGTCATCCCCGGCACACCGGGCAGCGAGCGCAGCCCGTCGAGCGACACCGCCGCGCACGCATACGTCTACCGCAACATGCCCGACGTGGGCGGCGTCGTGCACACCCACTCGACCTACGCGGTGGCGTGGGCAGCGCGCGGCGAGGAGATCCCGTGCGTGATCACCGCGATGGCCGACGAGTTCGGCGGCCCGATCCCGATCGGCCCGTTCGCGATCATCGGCGACGACTCGATCGGCCGCGGCATCGTCGAGACCCTCATCAGGCCACCGCTCGCGCGCGGTGCTGATGCAGAACCACGGGCCGTTCACCATCGGCACGTCGGCGAAGGATGCCGTCAAGGCGGCGGTCATGGTGGAAGACGTCGCGCGCACGGTGCACATCGCCCGCGAGGCGGGGCCGCTGCATCCCCATTCCCCAAGAGGCGATCGATCGCCTCTACAACCGATACCAGAACGTGTACGGCCAGAGCGGAGACGAGCGTCGATGAGCGACATCGGGAACATCCAGGACGCGATCCTCTCGGGTCGAACCTCCCTCGGCATCGAGCTGGGCTCGACCAGGATCAAGGCCTGCCTGGTGGGCGAGGACCCCTCGATGGTGCTCGCTGTCGGCAGCCACGAGTGGGAGAACCAGTTCGTCGACAGGGTCTGGACGTATTCGCTCGAAGCCGTCTGGTCGGGGCTTCAGGCCGCGTACGCCGACCTGGTCGCCGACGTCGCCCGCCGCTACGACGTGACGCCCCAGACCTTCGGGGCGATCGGCGTCTCGGCGATGATGCACGGCTACCTCGCCTTCGATGCCGACGACGAGCCTCCTCGTCCCGTTCCGCACCTGGCGGAACACGACGACCGAGCGAGCGGCGAGCGAGCTCACCGAGCTGTTCGGCACCAACATCCCGCTCCGCTGGTCGATCGCGCACCACTACCAGGCGGTCCTCGACGAGGAGCCGCACGTTCCTGAAGTCCGGTTCCTCACCACCCTGGCCGGCTACGTGCACTGGCAGCTCACGGGTCGCAAGGTCCTCGGCGTCGGCGACGCCTCGGGGATGTTCCCGATCGACGCCGCCACCCACGACTACGACACCCGGATGCTGGGGCAGTACGACGCACTCCGCGCGGACAGCTCGTCGGGTCTCGGCCTCGCCGAGCTGCTGCCCGAGGTCCTGGTCGCGGGCCAGCCCGCGGGTGAGCTGACCGCGGCGGGTGCCGCCCTGCCTCGATCCGACGGGCGTGCTGCGGCCGGGCGCCGTGCTGTGTCCGCCCGAGGGGGACGCCGGCACCGGAATGGTCGCCACCTGCTCGGTCGCCCCCCGCACCGGAAACGTCAGCGCAGGCACGAGCATCTTCGCGATGGTCGTGCTGGAGCGTCCGCTCGAGCGAGTGCATCACGAACTCGACGTGGTGACGACCCCAGCGGGCGACCCGGTGGCGATGGTGCACTGCAACAACGGCGCGAGCGAGCTCGCCGCGTGGGTCGGCGCTCTTCGGGCGGTTCGCCGCGGCCTCAGGGTCTCCTGCAGACTCGGATGCCGTCTTCGAGACGCTGTTCCGCGAAGCGCTCGACGGCGAGCCGGATGCCGGTGGCCTGCTGGCGTACAACCACCTCGCGGGGGAGCCGATCGCCGGGCTCAGCGAGGGACGTCCGCTGTTCGTCCGCACGCCCGACAGCCGCTTCACCCTCGCGAACTTCATGCGCGCGCAGCTCTACGGCGTGTTCGGCACGCTGAGCCTCGGCATGCGGGTCCTCGAGGGCGAGGGCGTCGCCCTCGACCAGATGTTCGCGCACGGCGGCATCTTCCGGACCGCAGGCGTCGCCCAGCGATTCCTCGCCGGGGCACTCGGAGCTCCCGTCGCCGTCGGAGAGACCGCATCGGAGGGCGGAGCGTGGGGCATCGCCGTGCTGGCGTCGTACCTCTCGGCAGCATCCGATCTGGATCTGGGCGCCTATCTGCGCGAGCGCGTCTTCGGCGGAGCGGCGTTCCACACCGTTCCGCCTCACCCCGAGGACGTCTCCGGGTTCGCGGCCTACCTCGACAGCTACCGCGCCGGCCTCGCAGTCGAAGCCGCCGCGGTCGAACACCTCACTCCCGCACGCACCCCAGAGAAGGACCACGACCGATGACCCGCACACCCCTCTGCACCTCGCTCGACGCCTACGAGATCTGGTTCGTCACCGGCAGCCAGACGCTCTACGGCGATGAGACCCTCCGCCAGGTCGCCGAGCAGTCGCAGGCGGTCGCCGCCGGCCTCGACGGGCTCCCCGTGAAGGTCGTCTGGAAGCCCGTCCTGAAGGATGCCGACAGCATCCGTCGCCTCGCCCTCGAGGTGAACACCCGCGACGACGTCGTCGGCGTCATCGCCTGGATGCACACGTTCAGCCCCGCGAAGATGTGGATCGCCGGCCTCGACGCGCTGCAGAAGCCGCTCCTCCACCTGCACACGCAGGCGAACGTCGAGCTGCCGTGGGCCGACATCGACTTCGACTTCATGAACCTCAACCAGGCCGCGCACGGCGATCGCGAGTTCGGCTACATCCAGACCCGGCTCGGCATCGCCCGCAAGACCGTCGTCGGGCACGTCTCGAACCCCGCCGTCCTGCAGCAGATCGAGGACTGGCAGCGCGCCGCCGCCGGCTGGGCCGCCTCGCGCTCGCTCAAGCTCGCCCGCTTCGGCGACAACATGCGCTACGTCGCCGTCACCGAGGGCGACAAGACCGAGGCCGAGCTGCGCTTCGGGGTGCAGGTCAACACGTGGGGTGTGAACGAGCTCGTCGCGGCCGTCGACGCGGTCTCGGACGCGGATGTCGACGCACTCGTCGCCGAGTACGTCGACGCGTACGACGTCGCGGACGAGCTCCTCCCGGGCGCCGAGCGTCACCAGTCGCTCCGTGACGGCGCGGCGATCGAGCTGGGCCTGCGCAGCTTCCTCGAGGAAGGCGGCTTCGGCGCCTTCACCACCTCGTTCGAGGACCTCGGCGCACTCACGCAGCTCCCGGGTCTCGCGGTGCAGCGCCTGATGGCCGAGGGCTACGGCTTCGGCGCCGAAGGCGACTGGAAGACCGCGATCCTCGTCCGCGTCGCGAACGTGATGGGCGCGGGCCTCCCCGGCGGCGCGAGCCTCATGGAGGACTACACCTACGACCTCGTACCCGGCTCGGAGCGCATCCTCGGCGCTCACATGCTCGAGGTCTCGCCGTCGCTGACCACCGCCAAGCCGCGCCTCGAGGTGCACGCGCTCGGCATCGGCGGCAAGGAGGACCCGGTGCGCCTCGTCTTCACGGCCGACCCCGGCCCCGCGCTCGTCGTGGCGCTCTCCGACATGCGCGACCGGTTCCGTCTCGTCGCGAACGTCGTCGAGAACGTCGACGCCCCCGACCTGCCCAAGCTCCCCGTGGGACGGGCTGTCTGGAAGCCGGCGCCCGACTTCGCGACATCCGCCTCGTGCTGGCTCGCGGCCGGCGCCGCGCACCATACTGTGATGACGACCGCCGTCGGCATCGAGGTGTTCCGCGACTTCGCGGAGATCGCCAAGACCGAGCTCGTCGTCATCGACGAGGACACCACGGTTCGGGGCTTCCAGCGCGAACTCAGGTGGAACCAGGCGTACTACCGACTCGCTCAGGGAATCTGAAATGGCACAAGTCCCCGCCTCGGGGGTCCAGCACGCGCTGCGCGCCGGAGCACTACGAAGCCGTCATCGCAAGCGTCGGCGCGACGCTGCGATCGCTCACCCACGAAGGGCGCGACCTCGTCGTGCCCTTCGACGCCGACGAAGTCCGGCCCGTCCCACCGTGGTGCGACCCTCGCGCCGTGGCCGAATCGCGTCGTCGACGGAAAGTACACCTTCGGCGGTGCCGAGTATCAGCTGGCGCTGACCGAGCCGGCGCGTGGTCACGCGCTCCACGGGCTCGCGTCATGGCTCGACTTCGAGGCCATCGACAAGGGCTCGGACCACGTCACCATCGCCCAGCGGGTGGTGCCGCAGACGGCCTATCCCTGGCGGCTCCTCATCAAGACGACGTTCGCCCTCGACGGCGACGGGCTCACCCAGACCGTCACGGTCGCGCAACGAGTCCGACGAGCGCGCGCCGTGGGGAACCGGGCCGCATCCGTACCTCGTCGCGGGCGATGGTCGCGTCGATGACTGGACGCTCGAACTGCCTGCCGAGAAGGTCCTCGCGGTGACTCCCGACCGGCTGATCCCGACCGAGCTGGTCGCGGTGGATGCGGACGAGCCCGAGCGGTTCGACTTCCGCTCCGCCCGCCGGATCGCGTCGGCCGCGATCGATCACGCCTACACCGACCTGACCCGCGATGCCTCGGGGCTCGCGGTCGTGAGGGTGACGGATGCCGGTGGGCAGGGTGTCGAGATGTCGTGGGATGCCGCGTGCCCCTGGGTGCAGATCCACACCGCCGACCGTCCGGGTCTGCCCGTCGATCGCATCGGCCTCGCGGTCGAGCCCATGACCTGCGCGCCCGACGCGTTCAATGCGGATGCGTACTCCTACGACGCCGGGCTCATCGTTCTCGAGCGCGGGAGCCGAGGCCACGGCTTCGTGGCGGATCGCCGCCATCGCCTGAGCGGGCGCCCCTTCATACGGCGAGCGCGGTGGCAGCCCCCCGGGTGCCACCGCGCTCGCCCGTCTCACCAGAAGGACCCCGGGTGATACCGGAGCCCTTCCGCACCTCCTCGCGCTCACGCGCGAACGGAGTCACGTCTCGTCGCGCAGGTCTTCCTTGAAGTCGTTCCGCGCCTTGACGGAGTCCCGTTCGGCCTCGGCCTTCTTGACCTCGCCCTCGGCCTTCATCTCGTCGATCTGGTCGCCGATGCGGTCGGTCGTGTCTTCCCAGGTGTCCTGGATCTTGTCGCCGACGGCTTCAGCCGTCTCCTTGGCGTCATCTGCGAATCCCACGGGCGACTCCTTTCGTAGAGTTACTCTGCTTCGACGTTACGTCGCGACGCTCGCCGAGGGCTGGGGGGCTTGCGCCGCGGAGCGCACGTTGCTACACAGCAGAGCCGCCTCCGTGGCACACTCGACCGCATGCGATTCGAGACGACGCTCTTCCAGACCGGCAACAACACGGGCATCGAGGTGCCTTCCGAGGTGCTCGAAGAGCTCGGCGGCGGCAAGCGGCCGGCCGTCAACGTGACGGTCAACGGCTACGAGTACCGGAGCACCATCGCCCCGATGGGCGGCAGGTTCCTGATCCCGTTCAGCTCCGACAAGCGCGCCGCGACGGGACTCGCGGGTGGTGACCCGATCACGGTCGAACTGAGCCTCGACACCGCGCCGCGGACCGTCGACGTGCCCGCACGACCTGGCGGCCGCGCTCGAGGCGGCGGGGGTGCGCGCGGCGTTCGACTCCCTGGCGCCCAGCGCCAAGAAGGCCGATGTCGCGCAACGTGGAAGGCGCGAAGGCCGAAGAGACCAGGGCTCGCCGCATCGCGGCGATCGTGGCGAAGCTGCAGCGCTGACGCGCGGGAGCAGGCTCAGCCGATCGGCGTCGTGGTGTCGATCGCCTCACGCAGGGGTCGCCGCATCGGCTTCCAGTAGTTCGTGGGGGTCACGCGCGAGAGCACGTCGACGAGCCGGGCCTCGCGCCCGACCATCGTCCGAACCCTCCGCCGCACCGTCGCCTCCACGATGCGGTTCGCGGCATCCGCCGGATCGGTGTGATACATCGCCGCCTGCGCCGCCGCGGCGCGCTGGGCGACCGCGGGGTCGATGGCCGCAGCGTAGCGGCCGTGCAGGATGATGCCCGTCTTCACGCCGGCGGGGTAGATCGCCCCGACGGAGATGTTCGTGTCCTCGAGCTCGTGGCGCAGCGACTCGGTGAAGCCGCGCACCGCGAACTTGCTCATCGCGTACGGGATGCGCCCCGCCGGAGCGGCGAGGCCGTAGATGCTCACGAGGTGCGTGATGTGCGCGGCGGGCTCGCGACGCAGTGCCGGCAGGAGCGCCTTCGTGATGTTCACGGTGCCCCAGAGGTTGACGTCCATGAGCCAGCGCATCTCGGCCATCGTGACCTGGTCGATGTCGCCGAGCATGGAGGATCCGGCGCACGTGATGAGCGTCTGAACCCGAGGGTGGGATGCTTCGATCTCGGCCGCGAGCGCGAAGACGGCGTCGTCGTCGGTGAGGTCCACGACGTGCGTCGTGTGCCCGGTGCCCGAGAGTTCGGCGGCGAGCGCGGCGAGTCCCTCCGCGTTGCGGTCGACGAGTGCCAGTCGCGCGCCCCGGCGGCCGAGCTCGCGGGCGACCTCGGCTCCCATGCCGCTCGCCGCGCCCGTGATCACGCTCGTGCGTCCGCGTACGTCGAGTCGCCGCATCCTGCCACCGTCCTTGGTCTGTGTCGCTCGCCCTGTAGATTCTCGCCGACTCGGAGGGGGCCCGCCGACCGTTACGCTCGGAGGAGGAGGTGGATCCGGATGGGCAAGACCGCGGAGGCCATCGCCGAGGGCGTCTCGATCGCGTCCGCCGCTGCCCGGCTCGCGGTCCGCAACCACATCCTCGTCGAGACCATCGCCCACGACGAGCCGTTCGATGTGGCGCTGTTCTCGCCGTTCGCCCACGACACGCTCATCGCTCTCGCCGACGAGCAGCAGCGCGCGGCGGAGCTCGCGCGACGCCAGCGGAAGAAGGCGTGGGGCAAGTTCACCGACTCCGACGGCACGCACGACTACCGCGACCGTGACATGCGCAACCTCCGCAGGCGCCACAAGCAGTACGTCGGGTGTCGCGAAGGAGCTTCGGCGGATGGCCGAGGACCCGCACGTCGTGCGGACCCTCGTCGAGCAGTCGCGGGATGCGGCATGGGGCGACGTCGAAGCGAACCTGCAGCGCCGGCTCGCCGTCGAGGGGATGCGCGCCGACCTCGATCCCGACTACGAGATGATGCGCGCAGCGCGGATGCAGTCGCTCCGTCTCATCGACCTGCCACGTCTCGCCGCCCACCGCCGCTCGGGCGGTTGCGGCACCTGCCGACGAGGTCGCTGAGCCTGCCGAAGCGCCGGAGAAGGCGGAGCGATGAACTTCCCGCCCGACCACCCGCTCAGCGAGCGCGTGCGAGGGATCTGCATGGCCTATCCCGAGGCGGCCGAGGTGCTCTCGCATGGCCGCTGCACGTTCCGCGCCGGCAAGCGGCAGTTCGCCATCGTGGGGGTCTACGACGATCGAGCGCGGTCGTGTTCATCCCCGATGACTCGGAGCGGCACGCGCTCCTCGAGCGCGAAGACGTCTTCGTCCCTCCCTATGAGGGTGCGTACGGATGGCTCGCGATCCGCGTGACCGCGGAGGACGGGCGACTGGGAGCTTCTCGCCGAACTGCTCGACACGTCGTACCGCAGCGTCGCCCTGCAGCGGCAGCTGCGAGCCCTCGACCAGGGCCGGGCGCCGGCATCCGGCCTCGATTCGCCCTGAGCGCAGGCGTGGGGTATTCTGGACGCTGGTTTGCGCGCGAGCGGAACCATGCGCCCGTAGCTCAATGGATAGAGCATCTGACTACGGATCAGAAGGTTGGGAGTTCGAGTCTCTTCGGGCGCACACTGTGTTGAGACAGTGAATGGGAAAGAGTGCCGGGAAACCGGCACTCTTTTCTGTTTGGGGGGAAGCGGCGCATGGGCCCTGCGTCACGCGACGGGGCGCGCCACGAATCGCGCCGTCAATTCGAACCCGTCTGCTGCCGCCTGGTGAGAAACAGCACGAATGCCC
Organism: uncultured Actinomycetota bacterium; assembly: GCA_963751055.1. Taxonomy (GTDB): domain Bacteria; phylum Actinomycetota; class Actinomycetes; order Actinomycetales; family Microbacteriaceae; genus Microbacterium. The sequence goes on from CAVVTB010000001.1 coordinate 117,602, forward strand.
ATGTGACGAGGAGCAGGGCCGTCAGCACGAGCCCGAGCTCGTCGATCCCGATCGCCGCCAACCAGGGGAGGGGCCCGCCGAGGCCGACACTCGCGACGAGGACGTCCGCGAGCTGGACGATCGCGATCAGCACTGCGGCGACGACGGACAGTCCCGTCATTGCCGCCGCGTACACCTGACCGTGGCGACGACGACCCGGCTGCCACGTGTAGGCACGACGCATCACGGCACCCTGGGAGGTGTCGAAGGCGCTCATCCCGGCGGCGAACAGGATCGGCAGGGTGAGCGCCGCCCACCAAGGCACGGCTGCAAGCGTGGCGGCACCCGCCAGTGTGAGCAGCCCGATCTCGGTCGCCGTGTCGAAACCGAGGCCGAACAGCAGCCCCACGACGTACATCCGGGAGGGGCGATCGACCGCCTTCTCGAAGGGTCCGAGCAGTCTGAGGACGGGCCCGCCCGCGTGCCCGTGGCGGCGCCGCAGTGATGCGATGTTGAGCGCGGCGATGATGAGCAGGAAGACGCCGGACACGCTGGGGCCGATGACTCCTGTCCAGGTTCGAAGGGTGGACGAGTCATCAGCCAGTGTCGAGCCGACCGCTGCGACGCCGAACGTCAACAGGACGCACAGCGCGAACACGATGGTGGAGTGACCGAGTGAGAACCAGAAGCCGACGGTATTGGCGGGCTTGCCACGATCTGCCAGGCGGCGCGTGGTGTTGTCGATCGCGGCGACGTGGTCGGCGTCGAACGCATGTCGGACGCCCAAGGCGTAGGCAGTGAATCCGACGCCGAGCGTCGCCAGCGCGCCGCCTCCGCCACCGAGCGGGATGCCCGCCGGGAGGACGACGAGGACGAGGACGCCCCAGCCGAGCACGTGCAGGAGCGCGATGAACGCGACGACGCCGACCGTGCTCGGCCTGATGCGGGTCCGGGTCAGGTCCTCACGGAGTGGCACCAACGCGACCACCTTTCCGTTGCGGGTTGGGCCCGCCCCTCCGCGTGCGCGACCCACTCATCCCACGCCGGATCGAGAGGCGAGCCATGCGTGTGGTCGGAGAGGTGGCGCGCCATCGCTCCGGGGCGATCGAACTCGAGGTCCTCCGGGCGTGCGGGCGGGCGGAATCCGACGGCGATCACGGCATCGATCACCCGGTTGTCCCCGAGCACCCCGGGCTCGGACGCGCTGCCGTCGACATCCAGCCGCTCGAGCAGGATCGGTCCGTCTCCGTCGTAGACCGAGAGCGACGAGATCAACCGACCGCCCCGCTCGCCGTGCCGACCGAGCACGAGCGTCTCGCGGATCACCGCTCGCGCGTCGGAATGCAGGGTGAGGGAGCTGCGTCGTTCGACGTCGGCCTCGTCGGTGACGACGAACGGCAGGCCATGCCACAGCAGCGTCCCACCGGCTCCGATTCGAACCTCCAGGATCCACGACGAGCGTGCACCGGGATAGGCGACCGTACCCCCCACATCTTCGATCTCGAGAGTGCACGCCGGGCCGACATCGATCCCGATGCGGACGTCGTCGCCGCCGAGCAGCACCATGCCGGCGGCGGCGAGCGCGACGTGGGCACGCGTGGCATCGCGCGAGATCAGACGCGGTGCGAGCGCGCCGACCGCGAGCTCGACGTGTGCGCGCGGCTCGCCCGCGATGATCGAGATGCGAGTAGACGTCACTCGCTGGCGTTCGTCCCCGCGCCGGCACGCGCGTGGTCGTGGTCGTGGCTGTGGTCGGCGCCCGAGGCGTAGGGGCGTGCTCGCGTGCGAGTGGGTGATTCCGCCTTCGGGATGCTCGTCGTCGGCGTGGAAGTGCGGGGCCATCGGGCCGGGGTCCTGCGCGATGTGGGTGCCGGCCCGGTGACTCGCGAGAATCGTGAGCACCCATGCGCGCAGCGCGCCAACCGAGGCGGCGTCGTGCCGCGACAGCGCGAGCACCGCGCGGCCGTCCCGTGCCGCTTCGGCATCCGCCACCATCTGCGCGACGTCGACGTCGACATAGGGAGCGAGGTCGGTCTTGTTGACGACCAGGAGGTCGGCGCGGCCGATGCCCGGGCCGCCTTTGCGAGCGACATCGCCGCCGCCCGCGACATCCAGGACGAAGATCTGCGCGTCGACCAGAGCAGGCGAGAAGGTCGCCGTCAGGTTGTCGCCGCCCGACTCGATGAGCACCACATCGAGAGGTGCGAAGTCCCGCTCGAGGTCTTCGGCGGCGAGCAGATTGGTGGTGATGTCATCGCGAATCGCGGTGTGCGGACAGGCGCCGGTCTCGACAGCGCGGATGCGCTCGGGGTCGAGCACGCCGGCGGAGCGAAGGAATCGGGCATCCTCATCGGTGTAGATGTCATTCGTGATGACGCCGAGGCGCAGTTCGGCGGCAAGAGCCCGGCACACCGTCGCGATGAGCGACGATTTGCCGGTGCCGACGGGGCCGGCGACACCGAGCCGAAGAGCACGGGTGGAGGGCAGGGAGTCAGGCACGGAAGAGTCTCCTGTTCGTTATGGCGTGGGCCTCGGTCCACGCCTCGGCTTGGGGAGCGCTCGCGGCGGGGATCTCCTCGGGTGAGTCGAGTGCCGCGAGCTGTGAGATGAGGGGATCGACCGCGGCGCACGCGTCGATCACGAGCCGCACGCCGTCGACGGGGTCGCCGGGTTCGAGCTTGAGCAGGGCCGCGACTCCGCCGGCCATGTCGTCGTATACGGCCACGCGCACGAGGGTCTCGGCATCGAGACCCGCATGGGCCGCGACCGCACCGAGCACGATGGGCCGCGGGGGCGTCGCGCCCCCTTCGGTCAGAGCGGCGATCGCCGGAGACTGCGGCCAGAGGCGCTGCGCCAGCCGAAGCAGCCCGCGGCCGAGGTCTGCCGATGCGGTGCGAGCAGCCCGACTCGGGGTGCGCGCCGCCCATGCCCGTTCGATCGGCGCATAGGACGCACCGATCAGGCCCGCCCGCCGCGCGACGACTGCCGTCGCCGCATCGACGAGCGTCGTCGTCCGCGCCCGGGCTTGAAGGAATGCGCCGACGTCCCTTCGCGCCAGCCCGCCCTGGATCGCCGGCTCGACACCCGCGGAGAACGCGTGCCCACCCGAAGGGAGGCGTGCGTCGGCGAGCAGCATGGTGACGGTGTGTGCGGCGGAGTCCATGGACGGGTCTCAGAACAGGTTGTACAGCTGGGCCAGGGGGAGGGATGCTGCAGGCGCCGGTTCGACGTCTTCGCCGTCGATCGCGATCTCGAACGTGTCGGGCCGGATGCGGATCGACGGCAGAACGTCGTTGTTCTTCATGTCAGCCTTGCCGATGTGACGCGTGGGCTCGACCGCGGCCAACGGGCGGCGCAGGCCGAGTGTCTCGGCAAGGCCGGCATCGAGCGCCGCGGGCGAGACGTATGTCACCGACAGGTCTGCCCCGATCGTGTCACCGAAGGACGGTCGCATCATCACGGGCTGGGGCGTCGGGATCGAGGCGTTCGGGTCGCCCAGCGCCGCCCACGCGATCGCGCCGCCCTTGATGACGATGGCGGGTCGTACACCGAAGAACTTCGGGTCCCATACGACGAGGTCGGCCAGCCTGCCCAGCTCGATCGACCCCACGTCGTATGCGATCCCGTGAGCGATCGCGGGGTTGATCGTGTACTTCGCGACGTAGCGGCGCGCGCGCTCGTTGTCTGCCGGCATCCCGCCGCTGAGCGGACCGCGACGGTGCTTCATGACGTGCGCGACCTGCCAGGTTCGCGTGACCACCTCGCCGATCCGGCCCATCGCCTGCGCGTCGGACGAGGTCACCGACAGGGCTCCGATGTCGTGGAGGATGTCTTCCGCGGCGATCGTCGTGGCACGGATGCGCGACTCCGCGAAAGCGAGATCCTCCGGCACGGCGGGGTTGAGGTGATGGCAGACCATCAGCATGTCGAGATGCTCGGCGACGGTGTTGACGGTGTGGGGAAGCGTCGGGTTCGTGGATCCGGGGATCACGTTGGGCAGCCCTGCGATGGAGAGGATGTCGGGGGCGTGACCCCCGCCGGCACCTTCGACGTGGAACGCGTGGATCGAGCGGCCGGCCATCGCCGCGATCGTCGACTCGACGAATCCCGCCTCGTTCAGCGAGTCCGAGTGCAGCGCGACCTGCAGTCCCCAGTCCTCGGCGGCACGCAGGGATGCGTCGATCGCGGCAGGGGAGGAGCCCCAGTCCTCGTGCACCTTGTAGCCGGCGGCGCCCGCGAGTGCCTGCTCCTTCAGTGCGGCCATCGACACCGTGTTGCCCTTGCCGAGCAGCAGGATGTTGATAGGCAGGGGATCGAGCGCGCGGTGCATGGCCGACAGATGCCACGAGCCCGGGGTGACCGTCGTCGCCTTGGATCCCTCCGAAGGCCCCGTGCCGCCGCCCACGATCGTCGTGATCCCGGTGGCGAGGGCCTCGTGGATCTGCGAGGGCGAGAGCAGATGGACGTGCGAGTCGATGGCGCCCGCGGTGACGATACGTCCCTCACCGGAGATGACATCCGTGGACGGCCCGATGATCATGTCGATGCCGTCGCTGATGTCGGGATTGCCCGCGTGTCCGATCCCGACGATACGACCGTCCCGGATGCCGATATCGGCGCGGATGATACCCCACCAGTCCAGGATGATGGCGTTCGTTATGACGGTGTCGAGGGCGCCGTCCGCTCGCGTCGTCGTCGCCTGCGCCATGGACTCGCGGATCGACTTGCCGCCGCCGAAGACCGCCTCCTCGCCGCCGACGGTGAGGTCGCGCTCGATCTGTATCCACAGATCGGTATCGCCGAGGCGCACCTCGTCTCCGACCGTCGGCCCGTAGATCGCCGCATAACGCGATCGATCAAGCCAGACCATCGAGCAGCTCCTGTCCGTCGGTCTTGATCTGGATGCCGGGAACCCGGCGCGCACCGCGCAGTGCCACGGCGTCGAGCTCCCGCGAAGCGCCGGGCTCGAAGCGCTGCGACGTCCCCGAGGCGATGTCGAGGCGAAAACCGTGTGCGAGGGCACGGTCGAACTCCAGCGCTCCGTTCACGTCGGGAAGATGGATGTGAGAACCGATCTGGATCGGGCGGTCGCCGGTGTTCACGAACACGAGCCGGATGCGCTCTGCTATGCTGCGATCGGCGTTGAGCTCGATGCGCCCCGGCTGGATTCGGTAGGCCCCAGGGCCATCGAAGGAAGCGGATGCCATGGCGACTCCTCAGTCGATCGGATGGTGGACGGTGACGAGCTTGCGACCGTCGGGAAACGTCGCCTCGACCTGCACGTCGGCGAGCATCTCGGGAACGCCCGGCATCACCTGATCACGCCCGAGGACGGTGCGGCCCTCCTGCATCAGCTCGGCGACGCCACGCCCTTCTCTGGCCCGTTCGATGACCCAGCACGAGAGCAGAGCGACCGTCTCGGGGTGGTTGAGAAGAATGCCACGTTCGAGCCGATCGCGCGCGACCATCGCAGCGACCGACAGCAGGAGCTTCTCGGTTTCGGCGGGAGTGAAGTGCATTCGGGCCTCCGGCGGGGTGATGTCAGAAGTGTGCCATATAGAGCCGATCCCCCGGAGGCCCTCGAGCGCCCTGCGGTCGGCCCCAGCACAGAAAGTCCTGTAATCACGGGCTTCACAGTCCAGGCGCCGGTTCACGGTTAACCGAATCGGAACAATCGAGAAATGTCAGAGCAATGTCACGGTCCCATGCTGGCAACTACCACAGCAATCACCGGCGCAGCCCTGCACCATGCCCGATTCACCGTGCCGGCGGGGCGTCACTCGGCGTGCGTGCACGTCGCACCACTCGTCCTGAGAACGCATCATCCTGCATCACACAGAAACGGAGATCCACATGACAACGACACGGACTCGAAGGGCGCGCAGCATGCTGGCCGTTCCCGCCCTCGCGGCGGCTGCGGCCCTCGTGCTCGCGGGGTGCGGTTCCCGCGCGGGCGACGCCCCGGTGCCGACCGAATCCGGCGCTGCGGCGGCCGAGAGCTGCATCGACACATCCGGCGACACGATCAAGCTCGGCTTCCTCAACTCGCTCACCGGCGGCATGGCGATCTCGGAGCAGACCGTCTCCAACGTCCTGCACATGGCCGCGGACGAGATCAACGCCGGCGGCGGCATCCTGGGCAAGCAGATCGAGTACATCCAGGAGGACGGCGCAACCGACTGGCCGACCTTCGCGGAGAAGACCGAGAAGCTGCTCACCCAGGACTGCGTCGCCGCGATCTTCGGCGGCTGGACCTCGTCGTCCCGCAAGGCCGTGAAGCCGGTCGTCGAGGAGCACAACGGCCTGTTCTTCTATCCAGTGCAGTACGAGGGCCTCGAGTCGTCGCCGAACATCTACTACACCGGGGCGACGACCAACCAGCAGATCATCCCGGCGATGGACTACCTTGCCGCGCAGGGCGTGGAGACGCTGTTCCTGGCCGGGTCCGACTACGTGTTCCCGCGCACTGCGAACGCCATCATCAAGCTCTACGCCGAGGAACTCGGCATCGAGATCGTCGGCGAGGAGTACGTGCCCCTCGACAAGGATGACTGGACCACCCAGGTGTCGAAGATCGTGGAGGCGGATCCGGACTTCGTCTTCAACACGATCAACGGGTCGTCGAACGTCGGCTTCGTCAAGGCCTACTACGACGCCGGGCTCACGCCGGAGACGACCCCGATCATCTCCGTGTCGATCGCCGAAGAAGAGGCTCCGGCAATGGGTCACGAGGTCACCGGCAACTACGCGTCGTGGAACTACTTCCAGTCGATGGACACCCCGAACAATCCGGCATTCATCGAGCGCTGGCAGGCATACCCCGACAGCAGCGGGGTGACCTCCGACCCGATGGAGGCCGCGTACATCTCGCTGTACCTGTACAAGGCGCTCGCTGAGGCGGCCGGTTCGTTCGACGTCGACGAGATCAACGCCGCCGCTGCGGAGGGCGGAATCACCGTCGACGCGCCGGAAGGCGTCGTGACGCTGGACGGCGAGAACCACCACATCTCGAAGCCGGGCAACATCGGAAGGATCAACGCCGACAACCAGTTCGACATCGTCTGGTCCTCCGACGGCTTCATCGATCCTGACCCGTACCTCGAGGGGTACGACTGGTTCCCCGCCGACGTCCGCGACGCTCTCGTAGCCGCCGCGGGCTGATCGACCACTGGACGTGGGGTCCCGTGCCCACCGGCGCGGGACCCCGCGCTCCACGACCGTCTCCAGAACTCCCAACCCGCAGAGAGGGCGACAGCACGTGGATGCACTCATACCGCCGCTCCTGAACGGCACCGCGCTGGGTGCGCTGCTGCTTCTCGCAGCGCTCGGGCTCACCCTCACGTTCGGCCAGATGGGGGTGATCAACATGGCGCACGGCGAGTTCATCATGGCCGGCGCCTTCATCGCCTACCTGACCCAGCTGGTCGTCGTCTCCAGCAATGTGTCCATCCTGCTGGCGCTCCCGCTCGCCTTCCTGGGTGCGGGCCTCCTCGGCCTCCTCCTGGAGGTCGGGATCATCCAGTGGATGTATCGACGGCCGCTCGACACCCTTCTCGTCACGGTCGGAGTGGCGCTGATCCTGCAGCAGATCGCGCTGCAGATCTTTCCCGCGCAGGGCGTCCCGGTAGAGGCTCCCGACTGGCTCGACGGGCAGATCAACGTCCTCGGCTATGCGTGGCCGCTTCGCCAGGTGTTCACCATCGTGCTCGCAGCCCTGTGCCTGGCAGCCCTGGCGGCGTGGCTCAAATACACATCCTTCGGACGCCGCATCAGAGCGACGGTCCAGAACCGCGACCTCGCCGAGACCAGCGGCATCCCCACGCGCACTGTCGACCGGATCACCTTCTTCGTCGGATCCGGCCTCGCCGGTGTCGCCGGTGTCGCCGCATCCCTGATCGGCGGCACGAATTCTCAGATGGGCACGCAGTACATCATCCCGGCATTCCTCGTCGTGGTCGCCGGCGGCGTCGGCCAGATCAAGGGCACCGTCATCGCCGCGGTGGCTCTCGGCATTGCGCTGTCCTACTTCGCCGACTGGACGAGCGGCAGCATGGCACAGGTACTCGCCTTCGTGCTCGTGGTGGTCTTCCTTCAGTTCCGTCCACAGGGCCTGTTCACGGTCCGCACCCGGGGGTTGGCATGACGAAACTCAAACCGTGGCTTCCACTCATCGGCATCGGGGTGTTCGCCGTCCTGCTGTTGGTCGTCGCCCCTGCCGTGCTCTCCATGCACTGGATCAACAACCTCGGCAAGTACTGCTGCTGGGCGATCGCTGCCGTGGGGATCGGGCTGGCCTGGGGTCGAGGCGGAATGCTCGTGTTGGGCCAGGGGGTCTTCTTCGGGCTCGGCGCCTACGCCATGGCGATGCATCTCACGTTGGAGACTTCGGGGCCCGACAGTCTTCCCGTCTTCATGATCCTGTACGACCCCTCGGCGTCGCTTCCGCCCTTCTGGGAGCCGTTCCGCAGCGACGCGTTCACACTGCTGGCCATCGTGCTGCTCCCGGTGATCGTGGCGTCGGTCCTCGGCTACGCGCTGTTCAAGCGCCGGGTCAAGGGGGCGTACTTCGCGATCCTGACCCAGGCACTCGCCGTGGCGCTGGCCGTCCTGATCAGCTCGACGATCCGGGAGACCGGAGGGGATACGGGGCTCAGCGACTTCAAGTACTTCTTCGGGTTCGTGCTGGACGACGACGCGAACAAGGTAATGGTCTTCATGATCGCCGCCGCGCTGCTCATCGTGTGCCTGCTGGTGGTGTGGCAGCTGAACCGCAGTCGCTTCGGTGAGCTGCTGATCGCCACGCGGGATGCGGAGGAGCGTGTGCGGTTCCTCGGCTACGACCCCGCCAACATCAAGCTGGTCGCCTTCGTCGTCGCCGCAGTGATGGCCAGCATCGCGGGTGCCATGTTCGTCCCCATCGTCGGCATCATCACGCCGGCGGAGATCGGCGCCTCCGCCTCGATCCTGATGATCGCCGGTGTGGCGCTGGGCGGCCGTGCCTCGCTCTTCGGCCCGGCTCTCGGGGCGATGGCGATCGGCTGGGGGCAGTCGAGCCTCGGTTCCAGCTGGCCCAGCGGGTGGATCTACATCCTGGGCCTGGTCTTCATCCTGGTGACCCTCTTCCTCCCCATGGGGCTGTCGTCGCTCTTCGGCAGGGCGAAGAGCCTGGTGTGGCGCTCACGCGAAGCCCCCGACATGGCCGCCGCCGCTTCGGCACCTGTGCTCGAGGAGGTGAAGAAGTGACCGCCTCCGACGGCGCTCTCGTAGTCACCGATCTGCGCGTCGAGTTCGATGGATTCGTCGCCGTCGGCGGCGTTTCCTTCGACGCCCACCCCGGCGAGGTCCGCTTCCTCATCGGCCCGAACGGCGCGGGCAAGACGACGTGCATCGACGCCATCACCGGCTTGTCGAAGGGCTCGGGTTCGGTGATGCTCGCCGACCAGGAACTGCTGGGCAAGGCGGTCAACAAGATCGTCCGGCTCGGAGTCGGCCGAACCTTCCAGACCGCGAGCGTGTTCGAGCAGCTCTCCGTTCTGCAGAACCTCGATATCGCGGCAGGGCTCCACCGCTCACCACTCTCGCTGCTGCGCGCCCGACGCGGCGTGGAGCCGGCGATCGAGCTGGCGTTGGAGGAGACGGGACTCAGCAGTGAGCGCAATACGCCCGCAGGCATCCTCTCGCACGGCCAGAAGCAGTGGCTGGAGATCGGGATGATGCTCGTGCAGGACCCCCGCGCGCTGCTGCTGGACGAACCTGTAGCCGGTATGAGCCAGGACGAAAGGACCGCCACAGGCGAGCTGCTGCATCGCATCGCCCAGCGCCGCGTCGTGGTCGTCGTCGAGCACGACATGGACTTCATGCGCCGCTACGCGTCGCGCGTCACGGTGCTGCACCAGGGCAAGGTCCTCTCGGAAGGCGCCGTGGCGCAGGTGCAGGCCGACCCGAAGGTGCAGGAGGTCTACCTCGGCACCGCAGGGGCCGCGACCACAACCGGAATGCTGGTCGTGCCCGACGCGACCTCCGCCATGACGGATACCGCTGCGCGAGGGGAGGGGGGCTGACATGCTCGAGTTGAACGATATCCAGGCCGGTTACGGGCGCACGCTCGTCCTGCACGGCGTGACGCTGCCCGGCCCCGCCGAAGTGGTCGCCGTGCTCGGCCACAACGGCGCCGGAAAATCCACGCTGCTCCGGGTCGCGATCGGACTCATCAAGCCGCGCAGCGGCACGGTGATCTTCGACGGCGAGGACGTCACGTCGCTGCCGCCCAACAAGCGCATCGCGCGCGGAATGGCATATGTGCCGCAGGGCCAGCAGTCGTTCTCGCAGCTCACGACGATGGAGAATCTTCAGCTCGTCGCCGACGGCCGCCGGCGCGGCAAAGCGCTCATCGAGCAGCAGCTCTCGCGCTTCCCTGCACTGGAGAAGTTCGCCACGCGCAAGGCGGGCCTGCTCTCGGGCGGCCAGCGACAGCAGCTCGCGATCGCCCGGGCGCTCATCACCGAACCGAAGCTGCTCATCCTCGACGAGCCGACCGAGGGCATTCAGCCGACGATCGTCGCCGAGATCGAGCACACGGTGATGCAACTCGCGAGCGACGGCCTTTCGGTGCTGCTCGTCGAGCAGCACATCGGCTTCGCGCTGGAGGCGGCGGACAAGTACCTCGTGCTCGCGAGCGGCTTCGCGTCGAGCACCGGCGATGGCGGAGCATTCGCGGCCAGCGACGTGCGCGCGGCGATGGCGATCTAGATGTGTCTGCGCGCAATGCGGCTGTAACACCGGAACGGCACAATGAGCCCAACGTGCGAGGCGCGGGGGGTGCGACGTGGCGAGGGCAGACAATGCGCGGGCAGCCGCCGAGGACAGCCTCGAGGACTATGCCTTCCGCTACGTTCCGCGAACCTTCCGGCGCTGGAGCGCCGGATCGATCGGGGTCACCGCCCTCGGCTCGATCGCCTTCCTCGCCGACTTCTCGATCGGGGCCAGTGTCGGGATCGAGCACGGCACGAACAACGCCGTGCTCGGCATCCTGTTCGCGTCCGTCACGATCTTCATCGTCGGCCTGCCCATCGCGTACTACGCCGCCCGCTACAACCTCGATCTGGATCTGATTGCGCGCGGGTCGGGGTTCGGCTACTACGGCTCGTCGATCACGACCGTGATCTTCGCCGTGTTCACGTGCATCTTCTTCGCCCTCGAGGGGGCGATCATGGCGCAGGGGCTCCACATCGCGATCGGCATCCCGCTCTCGATCGGCTACCTCATCTCCACCGTGGTGGTGATCCCGATCGTGATCTACGGCATGCGCGCACTCGAGCGCCTGCAATTCTGGACCACACCGCTGTGGCTCGCGCTCGCGCTGCTCCCGTTGCTCTGGGTGATCGTCTCCGACCCCGACGCAGTCAGCGCATTCGTCACCTTCACGGGTGAGTCTGATGGCGACGTCAGTTACGAGGCCATCGTCGCAAGTGCCGCGGTCTGCTTCGCGCTGACTCCGCAGCTGGCCGAGCAGATCGACGTGATCAGGGCGATGCCGCCGCGCACGCGCGCGAATCGGCGGTCATGGTGGGCCTCGCTCCTGTTCGCAGGTCCTGGCTGGGTGCTCTTCAGCGGCATCAAGCAGGTCATCGGCGTCTTCCTCGCGGTCTACCTCATCACCCGCGTCGACCCGGGTCTCGGCCAGCAGGCCGCCGAGCCGGTCCGACAGTTCATCGCCCTCTACGAATCGATCATGCCGGAGTGGCTTGCGATCGGGTTGGCGCTCATCCTCGTCGTCGTCGCGCAGGTCAAGATCAACGTCACGAACGCCTACTCGGGGTCGCTGGCGTGGTCCAACGTGTACACCCGGCTCACCAAGACCTACCCGGGCAGATCGGTCTTCATCTTCTTCAACCTCACCATCGCGCTCGCGCTGATGTGGATGGATGTCTTCAGCCTCATCAGCTTCATCCTGAGCCTCTACGCGAACGTCGTGATGGCGTGGCTCGTCACGATCGCCGCCGACATCGTGATCAACAAGCGCCTCTTGCGCATCTCGCCGATCTACCCGGAATTCCGCCGCGGGATGCTGCACGCCTGGAACCCCGTGGGGCTCGTCTCGGTGACCCTGGCTTCCGTGCTCTCGCTCGCGGCGTTCGGAGGGCTTTTCGGCGAGTCCGTGCGTCCGTTCTCGGTGCTGATAGCCATCGGAGTGGCGGTGCTCGCAACACCGCTCGTCGCGATCGCCACCCGTGGCCGCTACTACCTGCGTCGGCAGACAGACAGGATCGCCTCTCCGATCCTCGACGCTGACGGGAACCCGTCGGGCGAGCGACTTCGCTGCCACGTCACTGGCTACACATTCGAGCGCCCGGATATGCTTGCGTCGGCGGAACGCGGCCCGCAAGGGGAGGTTCAATACGTGTCGTCGCTGGCGCTGACGCTGGACAGCTCTGATCAGTATGTGCTGCCGCCCGAGCCAGGGGCGCTTCGGCCGAAGGCACGCAGCCGGTAGGCAGCGCAGCCCCCGAATCGAAGGAGAGAGGACAGGATGGCGGAGACTGTCGACACTCCGACCGCGATTCTGGCGAGTGCCGCAGCATCCCTGCGAGAGCAGACGTTCGACGACATCTCCTATCGATCACTCGGCGACGCCGTGGGCGTCTCGGAACGGACGGTGTACCGGCAGTTCCCGACGCGGTCCCATCTGCTGGAGAGCCTGGCCGGCTGGATCGAGGACACGGAGTTCCGTCTGCCGGCCTTCGTGACGCTCCCGCAGTTCCAAGCAGCGGCCGGCGACAGATTCCACGCCTTCGACGCGGCTCCGGCCTTCGCGTTCGTATGCGCGCGCGCGGCATCCATCTCGCCGACCGGTGATGCGGCGCCGACCTTCCTGACCCGCGCGATCGTCGCGATGCTCGAGACGACATACCCACGGCTGAACGACCGGGATCTGCATCGGGCTGCGGCGACGCTGCGCTACTTCGCTTCAGCGCAGTTCTGGGCGCGCATGCGCACGGGGTTCGACATGAGCGCCCGCGAGACCTCCGATGTCTTCGATCGCACGGTGGAACACGCGCTCGCCGCGCTCCCGCGACATCGCCCGCGGCTGTATGAGCCCGTCGGTCGCGCAGTGGCGGGGTTGATGTCTGCCGAGTCAGACGGCCCGCCCACGAGTGCGGCGGAATTGAATCGCACGCAGGCGGCGATCCTCGCCGCCTACGCCGAGCTGATTGAAGAGCTCGGCACGGATGACGTATCGTTCCGCCTCATCGCGCGGCGCGCCGGCGTCGGAGAGCGCACCGTGTTCCGCAACTATGCGACGCGCGTGGATCTGCTGCTCGCCACGGCGGAATGGATCGAGCGGAGCGTGTTCGCGCGCCAGGATTCACCGTCCATCTTCGACATGCCGCTGGTGATCCGTGAGGCGATGGAACTCTACGACCGGCGGCCGGAGCTCGCCCACGTCGTCGCCGAGACGGCGATGCGCGGGGTGAGCGGAGCCACGCCGTCGCCCCGGCGGGAGCATCTGGAGGCGATGCTGTGCGCTGAGGTGCCCTCGCTGGGGGAGTCCGAGCGACGCTCGATCGTCGCGGCGCTCACGCACATCGACTCGGCCGCGACGTGGGTCACGCTCCGGCGGGAGCTCGGGATGAATCGCCGCGATATCGCCGACTCCGCAGCCTGGGCTGCGGAGGCGGTGCTTGATCCGATCCGTGGCCGCGTCGGGTGAGGTTGCCTGCCCATTTGCTCGGCCGTGAGAACTCGGATCCGCGGTAGTCGCGCGTTGCCAATGTGTCTACGGATCAAAGGGTGTTACCAGCCCCGTCGGCGGGGCAGGTCCGGGGGTTAGGTCATACGTAGCAGGTCCCGGCGAGTCATGCCATAGCGTCGCCCGTCACAGGGGCGGGGCGTATCGTCCGGCTTGTGGAAGACCTGGATGAAGGGGAAGGCCGTGACGAGATGACACCCGACGAGAAGCGCCGTGACCAGCTGCTGGCGGCGCCCGGAGCAGTGGAGAGCGATGCCGCCCCGCGAATCGAGGTCAGCAAGCACGATGGCGTCACCCGCATCGACATCGCTCCCGATGCCGAGGTGCGTCCGGGGAATCCCTACGATCAGGTGGCGGACGACCGGTAGCCGCGAACTGCCCCCCGGGTGGGATCACACCATGTGGACGACTCTGCTCTTCGGCGCGGTGGCGTCCAGCGCGCTCATCATCGGGGCGGCCGTCGGCATCCGGTTCCAACTTCCGAAACGGCTGCTCGCCATGCTTCTCGCCTTCGCAGCGGGCGCACTGATCACCGCCTTGAGCTTCGAGCTGTTCGAGGACTCCTACGAGCGCGGCGGGATCTGGCTGGCGGCGATCGGCCTCTTCGCTGGGAGCGGTCGTCTTCACCGTCCTCAGCGCCCTCCTGGACCGGTGGGCGCAAGCTGGCCGCCGGGCGGTGCCGGCGGATGAGTACCGGGGGAGCGTCAAGCTCGACACGGATGCTGCGGCCGCCGACCGACCCGCAACGGCCGCGTCCACTCGCGGGACCGCCGGTCTTGCGCTGCTGGCGGCGGCGACACTCGATGGTGTTCCCGAGAATCTCGCGCTCGGCATTTCCTTGACCGAGGGAACCGGTGGCCTCGCATTGATGGCTGCGATCTTCATCTCGAACCTGCCGGAGGCGCTCGTGGGTGCCGCGTCCATGCGCGAACAGGGCCGTTCGGCCGGACAGGTGATCGGTCTCTGGACCGCCTGCGCCGCGTTGGTCACCATCGCGGTGGTCGTCGGCGCAGCCTTCCTCACCGGCAGCGACCCGGCGGTGGTCTCGCTGCCGCTTGCCTTCGCAGCAGGAGCTGTCATCGCCGCGCTCGCTGACACCATCATGCCGGAGGCGTTCGAGCACGGCGGCCCAGCGGTCGCCCTCAGCACGGCAGCCGGTTTCGTCCTGTCGTTCGTGCTGTCGCTGGCATGACGCCGACGCGGCACTCGGCTTCCGTACGGCGAAGAGTCGGCCCTTCGGCGTGCGCGGGCGTCCGCTACGCGGCGCCGGCGGCGCCGACTGGGGCGACCGCGTCGAGATGGCGGCGGGCGGCGCCGATCGCCAGGCGCGCGTGCTCCTTCGCGCCGACCTGCGCCACGAGCTTCGCCCGCGGGATCTCCAGCGCGTACGGAATACCCGCAGGCAGTGCCGCGAGGATGCCGGCGATGTCGATCTCGCCCTCGCCGGGGAACAGCCGCTCGAATCGAGCGGTGTGGATGAGCTCTGCCGTGGTGGTGGGGATCTCACCGGGGGCATCGCAGACGTGGACGTAGTGGAACCATTCCGGCGGAAGCTCTCGCAGGTCGTCGACGCTCGACCGTGACCGTGCGAAGTGCAGGAGATCGATGAGCATGCCGGCGTTCGGCTGGTCGGCCGCCCGCAGGACGCGGGTGGCCTCGGTCAGGTTCGAGGTCTCCGTCCACGACGGGAACTCCAGGTCGACGGTCAGACCGAGCGGCAGCGCCAGCTGGCACAGTTCGGCGAATCGATCGGTCTTGCGCGCGAAGTCGGAGTCCGGCAGCTGTGCGATGACGTGACGCGCCCCGAGCTCGGCGCCCGCCTCCAGGAAGCGCAGATAATCGCGCGGGCTGTCTCCCGACGTCATCCGGGCGAGCTCGATGTCGAGGACCTCGATGCCGGTCGCCGCGAGGTGTGTCTTCGTGGCTCGCATCAGCGCCGGATCGTATGTCAGCGGATAGTGCGGCTCCTCCATGGTGACCTTCGTCATCCGCAGGCCCACATAGCGATAGCCGGCGGCGGCTGCAGCATCCACCAGCTCGGGTGGTGACAGACTCAGCGCGGTCAGGTGAGCGAGCGAATAGTCGTGCCGGTGGTCTGCCGCGGCTTCGGTCGGCGCGCTCGCCAGCATGCGCAGCCGCTGCCGGCGGTGCGCTGCCATCCGCAGCGGGATGCTGTGGGGGTCGCCGAACGCGCGATAGCCGTCGATGCGCTGGACCACCTCGAAGAACAGCCGCGAGCCGAGCATCTCGGTGAAGAAGTGCAGGTACTCACCGTGCTCGTCGCGGTCGTAGAGGATCGAGTGCTCTCGCAACGTGTCGACGAAGTCGGTCGGCAACGACAACCGGGCGTCGAGGTCGTCGTAGTAATTGCCCGGCATCTCCAGGATCGGCGCCCCGCGATCACTCAGCACCTTCGCGCAGGCGATCGCGTCATCGGTGGCGAAGGCGACGAGTTGCGGGCTCGACACCCCGGGCGCCCAGTCACCGCGCCGGAGCGGGGTGGTGCTCAGGGTGATGCGCACGCGATCGCCGGGATCCGTCGCCGACCAGCTTCGGATGAGACCGAAGGGAGCAGTGATCTCCGTGGACTCGCCCGGAACCAGGCCGAGCACCGAACGGAAGAACAGCGCGGACTGGTCGAAGTCGTCGATCGAGTCGGTGATCGACACATGATCGATCTCGCGGAGCAGGGGCGACGGGTCGGCCGAGGTCCCGGTCGGCGCGAAGTCGTCGAGCCAGTCATGCTCGCGGTGGGAGTCGCAGAAGAACAGCGCGGTGCCGTCGGGTGCGGCCACGGAGTCCAGGTCGGTCTCGTCGGGTCCGCGGGGCCGGGGGAGCTTCGGCGCCAGCAGCCGATCCGCGCGTCGCGCCGACGCGGCTGGATCCGAGCTCTCGACGGCAAGCGCGCAGATCGACGCGGTAGCGGGCGCGATCGACCGTTGCGGTGCGAGATTGAGCAGAACGCGGGCGCGCCCCTGCTCCCACAGCTGCACCGGCTTGGAGCGGTGCTCACCGATGTGCGCGAACCCGAGGGCGGCAAGAGTGCGCGAGACCAGCGGGGCGGAGACGGCATCCACGGCGAGTTCGGCGAACGCGAACCCGCCGAGCTCGGGAGCCGGCGGCAAGGCGGCGGCACGGGGCTCCGCTGCGGCTTCCAGCGAGTCGCGCGCGCCCACGGCCTCAGCCAGCGCGAGCATCGAGCGCATCGCGTCGGTGGCGGCGTGCCGGGGATCCTCCTGCTGGTAGACGTCGTTGAACACCTCGAGCGCCATCGGGCCGTCGTAGCCCATGGCGAGGATCTGGCTCAGGAATCCCGCCACGTCGAGCGAGCCCTGGCCTGGGAACATCCGGTAGTGGAGGCTCCACTCGCGGACGTCCATGTTCAGCCGAGGCGCATCTGCGAGCTGGACGTGGAACACCTTGTCGGCCGCGACCTCGGCCACGACGGAGGGATCGTTGCCGAGGGACAGCACATGGAAGCTGTCGAGGCACAGCCCGAGTGCGGAGTGATCGACTCGCTGGATGATTCGCCAGGCATCCTCGTGCGTGCGAAGCCGTCCCCATGGCACGGCCTCGTACGCGAGGCGCAGTCCGCGCTGCGCGGCGAGGCTCGCCATCGCGTGCAGCTGCTCCGCTGCCAGATCGTCATCGTCGAGTCCCCGTGGGGTTCTCGATGAGCAGCACACCAGCACGCTCGCGCCCAGCTCCGTCAGCAGATCGAACTTGCGCTCGGCGTGGCGGAGGCTGGCCGCGAACAGCTCGGGCGGCACGGTCTCGACGTGGAACGGCTGATAGACATCGATCGACAGGCCGAGGCCCGCAGCCTCCTCAGCGAGCCGGCGGGGCGACCACGGCGACATGACGAGGTCGTACTCGAGCACCTCGACGCCCGCGAATCCGGCCGCCGCCGCTGCACGGAGCTTGTCCTCGAGCGTGCCCGAGAGGCATACGGTCGAGATCGCCAGGCGCGGAGCACCCGGCATGTGCGTCATGAGTGGGCCGCCTGATCCATTGCGTGAGGCTCACTGCGTCGCGACGTGGTGGATGGTCTCACCGGGCGAGTAGATGTCCATGATGTTCCAGTGGCCGGCGGTGGGCGTCGGCACGTTGACCATCGACACGTCGATCACGACGGGTCTGCCGAGCGCGATCGCTCGCTCGAGGGCGGGCTTGAACTCCGCCGCCGAGTCGACCTTGATGCCGGTGACCCCGTACGCCTCGGCGATCGCGGCGTAGTCCGTGTACATCGGATCGTCGGCATTGCCGAAGACGGTCCCGTACGTGGTGTCGAACGCCGCCTTCTCGAGCCCGGCGATCGTGCCGAAGGCGTTGTTGTTCATGACGACCCAGACGACCGGGACGTTCTCCTCGCGCGCGGTGGCGAGCACGGCCGGGTTCTGACCGAAGCCGCCGTCGCCGACCAGCGAGACGACGACGCGATCGGGGTGGGCGATCTTCGCGCCGACGGCAGCGGGCGCGCCGAAGCCCATCGTGGCGAACCCGCCAGGGGTGAGGAAGGTGCCGGGGGTCAGGATGTCGAACTGCTGGCCCACGCCGTTCTTGTTCCAGCCCACATCCGTCGTGATGATGGCATCGCGCGGCAGGACCTCCCGGGTTTCGGAGAGGATCCGCTCGGGCCGCATCGGCCACGCGTCCGACACCTGGGCGTCCGCATTCTGGAGCTTCAGCGTCGCGCGGCTCGCGGCGATCTGCGAGAGCACCTCGGGGCGCTCCACGCCCGCAGGCACGAGCCGGCGTGCCACCCTGATCAGCACAGCGAGCGCTGACTTGAGATCCGCGATCGCGCCGACCTCGAGGGGATAGTTGCGCCCCAGTTCGGCAGGATCGATGTCGATCTGCATCAGCTTGGTCGCCGGGATGTCGAACGTGTACTCGGGATACCAGGAGCTCGAGTCGGCCTCGGCGAAGCGTGTGCCGAGCGCGAGGATCCAGTCCGCCGTCCGCGTCGCCTCGTTGACGAAGGCGGTGCCCCAGAAGCCCGTCATCCCCATCACGAGAGGACTGTCGTCGGGCAGGGCACCCTTGCCCATGAGGCTGTGCGCGACAGGAAGCGAGAGGACTTCGGCGAACTCCCGGAGTTCGGATGCGGCATCGGCGGCGACGATCCCGCCACCGACGTAGAGCACCGGCCGGTCGGCGTCGATGAGGTTCTGCACGATCCGCTCGGCGACGGCTTCGTCGATAGTGGGCTTCGCAAGCCGCCGGGTGTTGCTGAGCACCTTGTCGAACAGTTCGACGTCGATCTCTGCGGAGAACACGTCCATCGGCACATCGACGAGGACCGGCCCGGGGCGTCCGCTTTCGGCGAGGGTGAACGCCTTGTCGAGCACCTCGGCGATCAGATGCGGCTGGTCGACGCGCCAGGCGCGTTTGACGAAGGGCCGGTAGATCTCCCACTGCGCAGCGTCGGCGTGGAGGTTGATCTCCTGATGCGGGTGCTTGCCGAAGTAGTGCGTCGGAATATCGCCTGCGATCACGACCATCGGGATGGAGTCGAGCGCCGCATTCGCCACCCCTGTCGTGGCATTCGTCAGACCGGGGCCGAGGTGGGTGAGGACCACTCCGGCTCGCCCCGTCACCCGGGCATACCCGTCCGCCGCGTGAGCGGCGATCTGCTCGTGACGGACGTTGACGAAGGAGATGCGATCGCTCTTCTCCAGGGCCGCGAGCAGTGCGATGTTCGTGTGCCCGCAGAGCCCGAAGATGCGCTCGACGTTGCGTGCCTCCAGATACCTGACGATCTGGTTCGACACCAGGTCCTTCATGACGTTCTCCTTCATTGTTCGCGTTCGTGTGGAACGGGCCGGCGTGCGGGGCCCGTGTACGTGTATCCGATCGACTTCGGCACGGGGCCCTTGATGCGGCCGCCCTGCGTCATCTGCTCGCTGGCGTGGGCCAGGATGCCGACGGACCTGGCGAGGATGAAGACTCCTCGCCCGAGTTCGGGTGTCAGGCCGAGTTCGCAGTAGATGACCGCGGTCGCTCCGTCGACGTTCATGGGTACGCGCTTCGGCCGGCCCTCGCTGATGGCGTCCTCGACGGCGCGGCCGATCGTCGCGAATCGGCCGGCGAGGACCCCGTCCGCAGCGGCGCCGTCGACGAGCGACAGCAGGCGCGGGGTGCGCGGGTCGAGCGGGTGGAAGCGATGGCCGAAGCCGGGAACGTACTTCTCGCCGGCACCCCGGCGCCGCGCGAGCACCCGACGCGTCGCATCCTCGATGTCACCGGCCTCCCCGGCATCCGCATCGATCTCGAGGTAGAGCTCCATGCACTGCTGCCCGGGTCCGCCGTGGATGTCATCGAGGACGTTGATCGCCGAGGCCATCGCCCCGTTGATGCGTGCGCCGCACGTCGTCGCCATCCTCGCGATCGCGATGGACGGCGCCTGGGGACCGTGGTCGACGGATGCCACGAGGGCCGCTTCGAGGAGCGCCGCCTGCGCGCGCGAGGGCAGCTCCCCGCGCAGCATGAGCCAGATCGTATCGACGAAGCCGACGTTTCCGATGAGCTCCTGGATCGGATAGCCGCGCAGGTCGATCTCGCCCGGGCGCACATCGATGATGTCTGTGCTCCACCATCGGCGGGCGTCCGCGAGGACCTCTTCTGGCGAGCTGTCGTTCATCGCTCGGCCCCGGTCGCCTCGAGCTCGGCGTCGTAGAACTCGCCGAACAGCTCCTCGTCGGATGGGCGGTCCTCCGCGATCGCGCGCGAGACCCACGTCGTGTTCAGGTAGTGGCGGAGCGAGACGTTCTCGGACGTGATGTTGCCGCCCCAGGTCCCGCATCCCATCGACGAGGTCATCGGCATCCCGTTCGTGAAGGAGCCGGCGTTCGCCTTGGAGTTCGGCTGGCGCACCATGATCCGCGAGACCGGCATGTGTCGCGCGAAGTAGTCGATGTGCGCATCATCGGTCGAGGCGATGCCGCACGAGTGGCCCTTGCCGCCGATGTCATAGAGGTGCTTCGCGAGCTCGACACCGTCCTCGAAGCCGCCCTCGTACTTATGGACCGCCATCAGGGTGGTGAGCTTCTCCTTGCAGAACTGCCGGTCCTCGCCGATGCCGTCGCCCTCGACGAGGATGAAACGGCGGTCCGAAGGGATGTCGAAGCCCGCCGCCTCGGCGAGCTGCTGAGGTGAGATCGCGACAGTGTCGGGCAGGCGGTGGCCCTCGTCATCCCACATGACCGTCTGCAGCGCCGCTCGCTGTTCCGGTGTGGCGAGGTAGCCGCCCTCGGCCTGGAGCGCCTCGAGCATCTCGTCGTATCTGCCGGCCGGGACCAGCACGTTCCCATCGGCCGAGCAGCCGGAGCCGAAGTCCGACGTCTTCGACAGCATGCAGTTGCGCGCCGTCTCCTGCAGATCCGCGGTCTCGTCGATGAACTCCGTTGCGTTGCCTGCGCCGACGCCATACGCGGGGGTGCCGGAGCTGTACGCCGCGCGCACGAGCCCTTGGCCGCCCGTGGCGATGACGAGGTCGGATCGCCGCATGATCTCCTGCGAGGCCGTGAGGCTCGGCAGCGTGATGCACTGCAGGATGTCCGCGGGAGCGCCCTCTGCCTCGAGCGCTTCGCGCATGAGCCGGACGGTCTCGAAGGTCGTGTGCTTCGAACGCGGATGCGGCGAGAACACCACGACATCTCGGGCCTTGATGGCGTAGATCGCGTTGCCGGCGGGGGTGAGGTCGGGGTTGGTCGTCGGGACGACGCAGCCGATCACGCCGACGGGCTTCCCGTACTTGACGAGTCCCTTCTCGACGTCCTCCTCGATGATGCCCACGGAGGGGCTGCGCAGCGCGTCGCGAAGCACGCCACGGATCTTCATCCGCTTGTTCATGCGGCTGTCGAAGTCGCCGAGGCCGGACTCCTCGATCCCCATCTTCACCAGCCGGTGGAAGGAGGAGCGGTTCGCGACCGCCCACGCGACGGCCCTGATCAGACGGTCGACGCGCTCTTGGTCGTAGGTCTCGATGATCGCGAGGGCCGCCTGTGCACGTGAGAACACGTCTTCGAGCTCCTGTTCCTGCTCGGGCGACAGGGATTTGGTTGCTGAAGCAGCCATGACAACTCCGTCCATGGGCAATGGTGCCGACTGCCGCATGCTACGCACGAGCCGACCGGGACGACAAAGCGTGTCTCACTGGGCAGGAACGCCCCGGGCACCCGCCCGGAGCCGGAGGCAGTTGTACCACTCGCTGGGCCGCACGGTTGCCCCGTCTCGGCGGGCGGGGTTACCGTCCGAGCGCTGGCCGGTATGACCGATCCCCAGGTCGGTCAGGTCGGGTGGCATCCCCCAGAATGACGGCGGGCGGGCATGAGCCTGGGCGTCGTCGGATCAAAGACGATCAAGGAGTTCACGCATGCGCAGACGACTGACCATGAGGCTGGGAGCAGCGGGAATCGGGGCACTGGTCGTGCTCGCCCTCGCCGCCCCGCCCGCCTATGGACTCGTGAGATCCGCCGACCCGGTGCCGCCCGCCGGGCTGACCGGCGTCGAGCCGACCGGCGCCGACATGCCGACCGTGGGCGGCAATCTCGGAAATCAGCACTACTCCGGGCTGACACAGATCGACAAGAGCAATCTCGAGCAGCTGGCGCCCACGTGGCGGACCCATGTGTCGGCCGTCGCGCCTGAGAGCGATGACGTCGGACAGCAGACGACGCCCATCGTGGTCGATGGCGTGATCTATCTCGACACCCCGAGCGGCGGCGTCATCGCCGTCGACGGTGTGACGGGCGATGCCATCTGGAAGTGGGAGAACGACGGTATTCGGGCTGTCGGGCACGCGCCGCGGCGTCTCTGCGGGCGATGGCAGGATCTACACGCTCGGAGGTGGCAACCGCGTCGTCGCGCTCGATCAGGCGACGGGCGAGGAAGTCTGGGCGGTGCAGCCGACGGGCCCGGGAGGCGAGAGCCTCGGACAAGTCGGAAAGGTCGCGACCGTGTATTCCGACGGAATCGTCTACGCCCATGCGGCGGATGGCAACCGCGGCGCGGTTGTCGCGCTCGATGCGAGCGACGGATCCTATCTCTGGCACTTCTTCGGCGGGCCGGAGCGGGGCCAGCAGTTCACCGGGCTTGACGGAGTGACGTTCGACGCATCGGCGACGTGGGGTCCGGTGCTCCCCAACGGCATCGACTGCGCCGAGACCGGCGGCGCGACGCCCTGGATGCATGGCGCGGTCGACCCCGAGCTGGGCATGTACTACATGTCCTTCGGCAACGCGCGCAGCTGCACGTCCTCGCAGAACGGGTCGCTCCGGCCGGGAGACAACCTGTTCGCCAGCACGATGGTCGCCGTAGACGCTGCGACCGGCGAGTTCAAGTGGCACTACCAGTCCATCCACCACGACGTGTGGGACATGGACAACGTCCACCCGCCGACACTGGCCGACATCGAGGTCGGGGGCGCGGAGCGCAAGGTCGTCTTCTACGGCAGCAAGTCCGGCCACCAGTTCGTGCTCGACCGCACGAGCGGCGAACCGGTGCTTCCCGTGACCGAGAAGGCGATGATCACCGACTCTCGGCAGGCGCACTCCCCGACCCAGCCCTTCCCCGAGACCCGACTGCTGCCGGAGTGCCTGGTGTGGGAGAAGCTCGACCCGGCGAACATCCCAGGCGACCCCTGGCGCGCCGTGCCGAACTACAACGGCTACCAGCCCGACGCCGAGGGCAACCTCGTCTTCAACCCCGACAGCTATGTCGCGGTGGACGAGCCGTTCCTCACGTACCCCGCAGGGCACTCCTCGGGTCACCGTGAGGGATGCATGTACGACCCGCAGTGGGACGCGCCGATCCTCTCGACCACCAGCCAGAACGGTGGGGCCGACTGGTCGAACCACTCGTACAGCCACAGCACGAACCTCGTTTACTGGCCGTACGGCGCGAACCCCGTGGCGCACTGGAACGGCGCGGCGGCCAACGGCCAGCGTGCGATCGGGCAGTACCAGACCGGAGGCATCCTCGCCTACGATGCCTCCACCGGTGAGATCGCGTGGCAGAACCACCTCGGCACCGATATGTCGCACGGCCAAGGACCGCTGACGACGGCATCCGATCTGCTGTTCGTCGGCCAGATCGACGGCAGGGCGCTGGCGATGGATGCCGGCACCGGCGACGTGCTCTGGGAGTTCCAGACCGGCTCCGGAATCGCCGCGGCACCAGTCACGTACGAGGTCGACGGCGAGCAGTACGTCGCCTTCTTCGCAGCAGGATCCACGAACCCGTATGGCGGATCGGTCACCCAGGGCGACTCGCTGTGGGCGTTCAAGCTCGGTGGCACCTACACGACCGATTCGGGAAGCCAGGAGGGGCCGGACACGGCGCCCCTGTCGATCCGGCGCCCGGTCGGCGGTGCAGCGGTAGCGGGTGAGACGGTGGGCAACACCGTGCTTCTCGCACGCTCCAGCCGGACTGCCGACACTGCTGCGGCGAGGGACTGCCACCACGCAGAACTCGATGCAGCCGACGCACCTGCGAGTGCCGGTCGGGACGACGGTGACCTTCCGCAACCCGGGGGCCGAGACGTTCCCGAACTTCCCCAACCTGAAGCCGCACTGCGCGACCCAGTACTTCGAGGGCGAGTTCAACGTCAAACTGCAGCCGGGGGAGACCTACCAGCACACGTTCGACCGTGCCGGTGAGTACTTCTTCAACGACTGCACCGACCCGCGGCCGACCGGCAAGATCGAGGTCTACCTCGTGCCGCAGGACAAGCCGGGGGCGCTGAGGTTCACGCCGGGGCAGCTCGACCTCGCTTCCGACACCGGGCTGTTCACGGGCGTCGACGGCAAGGTCTCGGCGCACTTCGAGCTGCCGGCGGGCTACACGTACGACAGCGGTGCCGTGCTGGTGACCCCGCTCTCGGTGACTCCGATTCCGGCTCGAAGTCGTCACGGCCAACAAGAACCGGATCATCGTGCAGTTCGAGAAGGCGGATGTCGACAACAACGTGCCGACGGGGGAGGTGACCCTGACCCTGCGCGTGAACGTCTGAACGCCGCCGGCGTGCAGGAGCAGCTCTCCTCGAGCGCGACGGTGACCGTCGTCAAGTAGGCGTCTCCAGCCCACCACCGATCCGTCTCCGTCGTCCCCGGCGGGGGCGGATCGGCGCGTGCGCGTCGGTGTCCCATTCGGCGAGACTCGACTTTGCAGCGCCGCGCTCCGGCGACCAGAGTCGCAGGGGCGGCGATGTGCATGCGCACGCTCGGCCCCGCATCGACAGAGAGGTTGGCAATGCACCCTGACACTGTGGCGGTGGCGCCATGACCGACAAGGAACCCGGGGCGGAGAAGCCCGGGAGAGCCGCGAGGAGCCCGCAGAGCGCGGCAGCCGGCTCAGGAGGAGCCCAAGGCGCTCGGGGACTCCATCTACGGGGAGACCAGCACCTTCTACACGACGCCCAAGCTCAACCAGGGCGTCCCCGCGGACCCGAGGTTCATCCGGGTCCTCTCCTCGATCGAGATCGCGATCGGCGTCGTGCTGTTCGCCTTCATCGTCTTCGGCGTGATGTACCAGGTGCTGGGGCGGTACTTCCCGGATGTCAACTGGATCGGCGCCGGCGAACTCGCCCTCATGTCGATGGTCGCGATGACCTTCATCACGACCGGCTACCTCGTCGGGCCGCAACGGCCACATCGTGCTCGAGGTCTTCGACGAGCTGCTCGCCGGGACACGAAGCTCTTCGTCGCGCTGCGAGTCATCTCCGCCGTCATCATGGCCGCAACGAGCCTCGCCCTCGTCTACGAGGCGTTCGTGAAGATCGAGACCGAGTGGGGCCGGCTCAGCGCCGCAATGCACATCCCCCTCGGCGTGCTCTACATCTTCGCGCTCATCGGCTTCCTCTCGGCCGCCATCCATTCCGTTTTCAAGATCCCCTACGCGAACCGCCCCGAGCACAAGCTCGACATCGGCGAGATGGAAGGCTGAGCTTTGGATCTCTGGCTCTATATCCTGCTGCTCGTCGTCTTCCTGCTGCTGCGGGTGCCGGTCGCCTTCGCGATGATCGCGTCGAGCATGCTGTACTTCTACAGCCACGGTCTGTCTGCGGGCTACGCCATCTCGTCGATCGTGAACGGCATCAACAGCTTCCCGCTGCTCGCGGTCCCGCTGTTCATCTTCGTCGGCACGATCGCCAACAATCTCGGCATCGCCACCCGCCTCTACGACTTCGCCCGCGCGCTCCTTCCACGCCTCCCCGGCAACCTCGCCTATGTGAACCTCGGCACCGCGATCGGGTTCTCGTGGATCAGCGGCTCCGCCCTCGCAGACGCCGCGTCGACGAGCAAGGTGCAGATCCCGCAGATGCTCAAGGCCGGCTACCCCTACGGGTTCTCGGCGGGACTCACGGCGTCCGGCTCGCTGATGAGCACGGTGATGCCGCCGAGCATCCCCGCCGTTCTCTTCGCAGCGACAGCATCCATCTCGACCGGCGCGCTGTTCGCAGGCTCGATCCTGCCCGCGATGCTGATGGCGGTGGGCCTGGCCGTGTACGTCTTCGTGTGGGTGCGACTGCACCCCAAAATCGCCACGACACGCCCGTTCGTCGGCTCGATGCTCAGCAAGGCGGTGGTGCGGGTCATCGGACCCGCGTTCCTGCCGGTGATCATCCTGGGCGGCATCTTCAGCGGATGGTTCACTCCGACGGAAAGCGCGGGGATCGCGGCGGTGTACATGCTGCTCCTCGGTGTGATCTACCGCACGCTGAACTGGCAGGTGTTCTGGAAGTCCGCCAAGGAGACGGTCGTCATCTCCGGCGGAATCCTCCTGATCCTCGGCGCATCCAACCTCATGGGGCTGGTGCTCGCGCGCGAGCAGGTGTCACGGAACCTCGGCGAGTGGCTCACCACCCTCACCGAGAGCCCGATCGTCTTCCTGTTGCTGCTGAACGTGCTGCTGATCCTGCTCGGCATCTTCCTCGAGGCTCCGCCGGTGATCCTGGTGCTCGTGCCGATCCTGATGCCGATCATCGCCCAGTACGGAATCGACCCCGTGCAGCTCGGCGTCATCATGATCCTCAACCTGATGATCGGATCATTGACACCACCTGTCGGGGCCGTGCTGTTCGTCATAGGCTCCATCACCCGAAGGCCCATGGGTGAGCTGTTCCGAGGCATCCTGCCCTTCCTGATCCCCCTGGGAGTGGTCCTGCTCCTCCTGACGCTGTTCCCGATCATCGTCACCATCGTGCCGACGATGCTCGGCTTGATGTAGCGTCGGCCCTCACAGACCGATGTCCGCCGCGACGCGTGAAGCCGGCGCCGCGGGGACAGCGGCGATGGGACCGCCCGCGCGGAAGGAGTGATCCGTGACCAGGAAGCTCTACGTCCTGAACGGACCGAATCTGAACATGCTCGGCCTGCGGGAGCCCGAGCTGTACGGGAGCGCGACCCTCGAAGACATCCGGGTCCTGATGCACCGGCGTCGCCGATGAGCTCGGTTTCGATATGTTCTTCGCGCAGTCCAACGCGGAGCACGAGCTCGTCGAATGGGTGCACGAAGCCTTCCGCCATAAGGCGGCGGTCGTCATCAATCCCGCAGGGTTCAGCTTCCGGTCCGTGCCGCTGCTGGACGCGCTCCATATGCTTGCGACGCCCATCATCGAAGTGCACCTCACGAACATCCATGCCCGCGATGCGGTGCACCGGGATTCGCTCATCTCAACGGTCGCGAGTGTCGTCATCGCCGGGGCCGGCGCATTCGGATATGAACTGGCGATTCGCGCCGCCGACAGATTGACGGCTGAAGCGGACCGCTGACGCGCAACGGGCCCGGCTCAGCCT
>CAVVTB010000002.1:0-1520375 GCA_963751055.1 uncultured Actinomycetota bacterium
ACGACGGCAATGTGACTGTTCGCGTCATCCCTGGCGCATCATCGTCTGGCTATGCGGCTCGCCGCCGATGACCGGTACCTTCCAACCCGGCTTGCGCGGCCCGGTTGAGGGCAAGTCGGCGTCCAGGCGGTCGTCCTCATGCTTATCAGCCCCAGCCGTAGGTCCCCAAGGCAAGCGTGCGCACGATCATCAGAACGATCGTCAGCGACGTGAAGACGAGCGCGAAGACCGCCTCGCGCTTCCGCGTCGGTCGACGCACGGCGATGACCAGACCGATGATCGCCAGCACGAACGCGGCGATGGTCATGGACATGCCGACCACCGGCACCAAAACCAGCACTGTTACGAGCACCAAGGGAGAAGCGGTCGCGGCGCCGATCGCGAACAGCACGCCGAGAGCCAACCCGCCAATCAACTGGGCAAGGATGACAACGAGGGATGCTCTCGCCGGTCCGTTCTCGGGCATCAAGAGTCCGCCATCGTTCCGACCAGGGCCATGACCGGCCGGAAATTCGCCGCAGGCTGCGGCGGACAACATGCTCGGTCCAGCGCGTGCCGTCCCACCAGCGAGTCTGCGCCGTTAAGGGATCGAAGATCCAACCGGGCGGCGGCACCTTCCGCCGACGACCCGGCAGCGGAATGAGCGGAGTCGGTCATGGGCTGAAATTCCTCGGCGGCCGCCTCGAGTCGCGCGACGAGTCCGTCCCGGTCCCCGTTGTGGTGAGCGATCGCTACGTCCACCACGCCGCGCAGCTCCGCTGCGAAGACGCTGTCGACCCACACGCCCGAGTTGCGTCGACGATCGTCGACGGCGAGGACGAGCAACTCACCACCGGCAGTCTGGTCCACCCAGGTCCTGTCATGGAGTTTCGACCAGCGCCACTCGGTGCGCCCGGTGAGGCCCACGAAGAGCACGCGGTGGGTGGTGACGAAGACGCGTGCCGCCCTCGCCGATCTCGAAGCCCTGGCGCCCCTCGACGGATTTCACCGTCACGAGCTTGGCGGCACCCGATGCCCACATGGCCTCGTCAGCGAGCGGGATGAATGGCTCGGTGCCCGACAGAGCGTGAGGGCTCGCAGAGCGGCAAAGTCCAGCGCGCGTTGCCGCGCTGCGACCTCCGCTGTCGATCGAGCATCCGTGTTCTGGCGCTCCAACTCCGCGACCCGTGACGCACCGAGAAGCTTCTCGATCCGAGCGATGCGGCGTTCCGTGCTCGGATGACTCGCGACAAGCTCGGAAACGAAGGATGAGGTGAATGGCGGCGACGATGCAGCGTGCGGCGACGGTGACCGGCACGTCGCCGACTTGCCATTGATGGCCGGCCTCTTGCAGGCGATTCAGCGCCCTTCCGAGTGCCATCGGATCCGGGTGCGTGGCTGCCGCCAATCGATCGGCGCCATATCTCGCGGGAGCGTAGGCCGGCGGTCACCATCAGGTACGAAGCAGCCGCTCCGACGATCAGCATCCCCGCACCGAAGACTCCGGCCAGCGCTCCGCCCCGCCCACGGGTGAGGAGCGAAATCGCCAGAGCGCACACGATCGCGATGAAGACGAGCACCACCGTCAACGAGACCCTCAGGGATTGGAAGAGCGCCACGTAGAGCGAGTCACGGTTCTTGATATGCCCGACTTCGTGCGCGAGCACAGCCGCGAGTTCGTCATCGGAGAGCGCGTCGAGGGTGCCCTGGAACACGCAGACGGCACCGCCGTTTCGGTCCGAGATGGCGAAAGCGTTGCGAACCGGTTGAGGGCTGACGTAGACCTCCGGCGGCGCGATCTCCATTCGCGCAGCGGCCGCTGCGACGTGTCGAGTACCGCGCGGTGGCGTCCGGGTCTGCCGGCACTGCGTCGACCGCCCGCATGGCCTGCCCGCGGTCGTTCACCAGCCAGATGATGAGGAAGATCACCAAAGGCAGGATCAACCACCATGGCGACAACCACACCGAGAGGAGCACGAACACCGCCAGCGCGAGCACTATCGAGACGATGCTCCCCGCGCCCCAACGCGCGCGAGATGGATCGAGCGCCGACGGGGCGTTCGATGCCGGCGGAACGGAACGTCCCGCCGCGAGACGGCAGATGCGACAACCGGCGAGTCCGTATCTGGTCGCGAAACGTCCATCGACCACCGGACCGCAACGGCTCAGGCTCGACGTCAGAGGGCGCGCGTGTGTTCGCCCCAGGCGACCCCGGTCCACCATCGTTGGATGCCGGGCGTAGGGGAGTCGTACCAGCCGGCCGGAGGTGGTGTGACGGCGATTCCACCCTTAGGGCCCTACCTGATCGAGGATGCCGTTCAATACCTGCAGCTGAGACTGCGCTTCGCCGATGATCGCTCGCGTACGTCGTCATATCCTTCTTCGCTGATCGCCGCGTCCATCCGTGTGATCTGATCCTCGAGCACCGTGAGCTGCGTGGCCCACTCCGCGGCGATCGAGGGTGGCGCGTCTCGAGCCTCAAGCTGCGCAAG
Source organism: uncultured Actinomycetota bacterium (assembly GCA_963751055.1). Lineage (GTDB taxonomy): Bacteria > Actinomycetota > Actinomycetes > Actinomycetales > Microbacteriaceae > Microbacterium. The sequence continues at coordinate 2,472 of CAVVTB010000002.1, forward strand.
GTTGAACGACAACTCGACAGAGTTGCTCAACAGGCGCCAGACCCCGCCCTCATCGAGCGTGACGATCATGTCGTCGAGATCCTTGCCGAAGTCGATCAGGTCGCCACGGGATTGAGCCACGAAGTCGAATAGTCCTCGACTGGCGGCTCAGGGGTCGGGGTTGCTTCGCTCGAAGGTGACTGCTCGGCGTCAGGACTGGCGGTCGGTGCGGGTGTCGTTACAGTCGTGGGTCGGCGGTCCCGCGCTGCGTGTTCGTCGACCCGCTCTGCGACCCCGCCGTGATGAGCACCAGAAGCGTGATCGTGAATCCGAGCGCAGCTGCCAGCGAACCGAGCACCGTACCGCTGATGGCTATGCCCCGGCCGCCTCCTGTCGCCCGGGCCCTGCCGATCGCGAAGATGCCGAGGATCAGTGCGACGACCCCGAACGCAAGTCCCACGAAGGGGACGAAGAAACTGAGCATGCCGAGAATGCCGAGAATCAGCGACGACAGTGCAAGCACGTTCCGGAGCGGCGGCCGACTCTCAGGCGACGGCGGCGCGGGTTGCACAGCTTGAACAGCATCGGTCCAGTTGGCACCATCCCACCAGCGATGGAACCCGGGACGGCGCCCGTCGGGATACCAGCCGGGCGGCGGGGCGACGTTCGGAAAGCTCGGGCCCTCAGACATGTCGTGTCGGCCGAGGTGTGTCAGTGCTCGGACGGGCGAGTGTCATCGGGCCGTCCATTCAGCGCACAGCGACAAAGGCGGGATCGCCGAACATGTCTGCCTGGACGGCCAGTACTCCTTCGCCGGCAGTTGCGGAGGGCACGGCGAGGACGATATTTCCGTTGATCGTGCCTCCGGTGTACACCTCGGCAGAGCCCTCGAACTGTCCTGGGGCGACGGCCATGCTGTCGGATGATGTCATCGTCTCGCCGGTCGGTGTCACGTAGTCCACAGTGACGGACCAGCCAAAGTCTGATCCCTCGCCGCTGTAGACGGCGGTCGTGTTGACGAGGATGTACTCATAACCTTCGGGTGGGGCGTCGTTGAACTGGTTCTCGGCCAGGACCGCCTCGGTCGCGCCGAAGGTCACCCCGTTGATCGTGACCGACCACTCGTCGCCTTGGAGGGTGGTGCCGAGGGGGTGCAGGGTTCTCACGGGTGCCGAGTGCGGCGCCGCTGCCCGCATCAGGAGCCTCCGCGCCGGTCTCACCCTCCTGCACGGGTGGTGCAACCGCAGCCGGCGGTTCGCCGCTGAAGGCGCCCGTGAATGCATCGCCGAGCAGGCTGAAGAAGACGAGAAAGCCGACAATCGTGCCGACGACCGCGACGATTACTGCCGCGATGCCCGACGCCTTTCCGCGGTCCCTCATGAAGAGCGACACGATGCCGAGGATGAATCCGATCGGAAGGAGGATCCACCGAGACTCAGGAAGCCGGGGAGGCAGGCGAAGATGAACCCGAGAATCGAGACCACGAGCGCAATGATTCCCAGGACATTCATGCTTCGTCGTCGCCAGCCCCGGAACGACCGCTGCCCCCGGGTGCGCGCGGCGTAGAGGCTCTGCCCGTAGTACTGGGGCGGCGGGCCCTGGCGCGGCGGTGGATGCCGTGACACCGGGCGGCGCGTATGTCACGGGGCGGGCGGAGGCGGGTGTGAACGTCAAGCGGGGGCGTTGTCGTGGATCCACCGCTGGCGGTTGATTCGACCGGAGCTCCCCCAGAGTGCTCGGGTGTCGTCATAGGGAGCAGTATGCACTGAGTCGGGGGGTCGGACTGAACTATTCGCAGGCTGCGGCCAGTTCTTGAGGGATTGCTGAGCGAACGAGGTCGGTGTTGCGCACAGGCGGATGCCGGAGCCCGACGGATATGAAGGGTGACGTGCGGCCGCGGCCTCTTGAGCAATTGCTTGCACAAACTTGGGCTAACCTGCATTGACGCGCGCATGAGAGTAATCTCATGCTCGTAGGTGGGGAGGATTCACGCATGTGCGTGCGTCTCAACCCGACTCTGAGAGTCTGGGACGCCCGGATCCGGATAGTCGAGTCAATGACGCTCGCAGACGGTCAGGGTTGAACCAACCCACCACACAAAGGGGAGACAAGCACATGCGTGCAACCATCAAGAACTACATCGAGGCCGAGAAGGCCCGTCGTGAAGAAGACGGCGAGAAGGGCTTCTCGCTCATCGAACTCATCATCGTCGTCGTGATCCTCGGCATCCTCGTCGCGATCGCCATTCCGGTCTTCCTCAACATCCAGCAGGACGCCCGCAACAACGCGGTTGCCGCGGCAACGGCAAACGCCGCAACCCAGGTCGCTGCCGCAATGGCTCAAGACCCGCTGCTGGACCCGACGACCGCGGACGTGACCAACCTGTCTGAAGACTTCGTCCCCGCTCTCACGCTCAATGTGACCGGGACGACGGGCGACATCGACAGTATCTGCGTCACGAGCGACGCCACCGCCAATGAGCGGGGCGAACGTCGTGGCCACCTCTGGACCCGGCTGCACTCCGTAGCTTTCTTTACGACACCGGCCCTCTGGACTCCTTCGAGAGTCCGAGGGCCAGTCTAGAAAACCACCTGGGGCCCGCGATGGTAGCTGGAGCACGAAGCCGCGATGAAGAAGGTCTCGGCATCGTCGAGATCTTGATCGGCATGTTCCTGCTCCTCATCATCGCGGTCGCCATTCTCCCGGCCCTTGGCAGGGTATCCAGTACTCGGCCGAGCAGTCCGCTGTGGCGACAGCGACGCGCAAGCTCAACTCACTTGTCGAACAGGTGCGAAATGATCCCACTTGCACGAACATCATCGCAGCGACGGCTGCCCAGACGTTCACGGACGGCGCCGGTGCCACGCTGACCAGTCAGGGCACGTTCACGCCGGCATGTCCACCACCCGTCTCCGCCAAGGCAGTGACGTTGACGATCACAGCTACGAACGCGTTGAGCGATACCCTCGCCACGGTAACGGCGATCGTGTACGTGCCATGATGCCGAGCACAAAGCCCGACGCTCCTCGCGATTCCCGCGATGCGGGTGTATCGCTCGTCGAGTTGATTGTCTACGTGCTGCTAGCCGGCCTATTGCTGAGTGGCGTTGCAGTAGCGTTCGTGGACTCGCTGAACACCCAGAGGGACGTCGTCAGTAAGAACGAGGCGACGAACAGGGGCCAGGTGTTCGGGCAGAGCATCGAACGCGCAATGCGCAACGCTGTGGCGTTCGACGTCTCGCCCGATGGGAGCATGCTGCGCGTACGCACCACCCTCGGCGCCGAATCGAGGTGCCAGGCATTCTGGATAACCGGGGGTGCGGCGTACATGACAAACTCATCGGGGCTACTGCCTGGAGCGGTTGTCGCAACGTGGCCACCCGCCTGGGAGCAGAACGGTGTCGTTCCCAACGGAGGCACTCCGATCTTTGCCCAAACGGTACTGAACGTGAAGTACACCTTCGATATCCAGACCAACTCGGTGCCCATGCATTTCCGGGGCAGGCCGCGATGCGGACCCCGATGATAGGAGCGACACTGCCGTGCTGGTCATGAACTTCGGGCCACGAGTCCGCAGCAGGACGATCAAGGTGCCGTTCTCGTGGTCACCGTTCTGGTGATGCTGGTAGGAGTCGTTATTGCGAGCATGATCGCGGCCAGCGTCGTCTTCACGCTCCAGGCCAATGCCAGCAATAAGAGCACCACACAGGCTTTCATCGCCGCAGAGTGGGACGCGACGTGGCATTTTCCAGATCGCTGGCGGCTGCACAGTGACGTCCGCGCTGCATGCGGAAGCGACCTCACCCATTTTCACCGCTCATGCGAAGGTTCTGAGCGTCGGGCCGACGCCGAGTCCTCAGCCCACGAGCTTCGACGACCCGTCCCTGACATCTACCTGTCCAACGACGGATACCCGGTTCCGGGTCGTCATCCGATCCACCGGGACCGGCCCGGATGGGTCCAGTACAGCGATCGACGCGGTTTACCCGTGGGTCGTGCAGTACTCCGACGTCCCGGGCGGTGTGGTGACCTACTTCTCGGGAAGCGTCACGAACAGCATGGCTGACTTACACTGGCGACCTCGTGCTGCGCTCTGGTAACTGGTCATGCAACATCGATGGCATCTTGGACGGCGATCTCTATGTGCTGACTGGCACCGTCTCCATCTCCAACGGTTGCACCATCAACGGCGATATCTGGGCGAACGGGAACGTCACCAGCACGTCGAACAATTGGCACATCAACCCCGGGATCGGAGTCGGCAACGAGAGCACTGGGAGCGTGACCACGAACGGCCTCGTCGACTTCACGTCGAACGGGGGCAACTGCGTGTCAGGCAGCATCAGCGCGGTGGGCGACGTGCTGCTCAGCGGCAACGACATTGGCACCGTTGGCGGCACCGTCACGTCTCGTAACGACATCGACGCCAACGAGAGTTGGACAACGGGAACCCAAACGGAGAACAGCCTGACCGACCCGGTGTTCGTCCCAACCCTCGAGTGGCTGAGAGCAGCAACCCAATGGATCGATATCGACGCCGCATCGAGTTGGGGTAGTCGTCACCCGGGTACTTGTTCTCTGTCGTCTGCGCAACTGATAACGCTGCTGGAGACTGCGGGGACACCGCTGGTGCTGGACTACACGCCTTGTCCGAACAGCGCGACCTTGTTCTCGGGGCAGAAGTTGGTCATCAACGTCCCCAACATCACCTTGCGCAGAGACGTCACCATTCTTAGCCCAGCGGGCAAGAAGCTTGAAGTGTCGCTCAACGGCACGATCCTCACAGATGGCCCGACGCGACAGTTGTTCCTGGTTCATGTCGACACGAACGCTGACCATCTGCCGACCTGCGGTAACGGGAATGTTCAGGACCAGTTCGACGTGGCTGGGTTCGGTAGAATTCGGACCTCCGCGTAATGATCTATACGCCGTGCGGTCTGGGCGGCACCGTTACCGCTTCGTTCGAAGGACAGCTGTACGCGCACGACACCACCCACTTCCACTCAGGATCGCATTACACGTGCCGGGAGATGTCCTGGCCGTCCGCGCTACCGAGCCTCGGTTGCACGATCAAGGGTTCAGGAGGGGTCCTGGACGAGACGACGATCGTTCAGGAACTTGGCAACCTCGTCTACCAGACCGAGCGCTAGCGGATGCAGCCGCTGGAAGTTTTCGTCGTCGTGGCGGGGGTGCTCGGCCTCGTCATCGGGTCGTTCCTCAACGTCGTCGCGTACCGCGTGCCGGCGAAGATCTCGCTGCTGCGCGAGAGCCGATGCCCGCACTGCGATGCGGCGATCAAGCCGTGGCAGAACGTGCCGGTCGTGTCGTGGATCGCGCTGCGCGGAAAGTGCGCGAAGTGCAGGCGCCGATCTCGGCGCGGTACCCGATCGTCGAGGCGATGACGGGCGTCGCGTTCGCGGTCGTCACGTGGTGGGGGCTGGCGGTCTACGGGGCGCTCGGCGACGTCGCCGATCCGGCCTCGCCGCAGGCGGTAGCGACGCAGACCTTGGGCGCTGGCGCTTGTCATCGTCGCGTTCCTCTACTTCGCGGCGATCAGCATCGTGCTGACCCTCATCGATCTCGACACGAAGCGGCTGCCGAACAGCATCGTGCTGCCGAGCTACCTCGTGGCGGGCGTCCTGTTCACCGTCGCCGCATGGCTGGGCGATGACTGGGGCGCGCTGCTGCGCGCAGGCATCGGCATGGTCGCGCTGTACGCGTTCTACTTCGTCGCTGCGGCTTGCACGCCCGGGCGGCATGGGCGGTGGCGACGTCAAGCTCGCCGGCGTGGTCGGCCTCTACCTCGGCTGGGTCGGGTGGGGCGCGCTCGCGGTGGGCGCGTTCGCGGCATTCGTCTTCGGCGGCGTGTTCGGCATCGCGCTCATGCTCGCCAAGCGCGCGGGGCGCAAGACCGCGATCCCGTTCGGCCCGTGGATGATCCTCGGCGCGTGGACGGGTGTATTCGCGGGCGAAGCGGTCGGGCGCTGGTACGTGAATCTGTTCACTGGGGCTTAAGGGAAGGGACACGACGAATGGCGAAGACGATCGTCGGGCTGGAGGTGACCGAGGAGAGCGTGCGCGCGGCCGAGGTCTCGCTCGGTCGCAAGCCGCAGCTCATCGCGTACGGCGAGGTGCCGCTGCCGCCCGAGGCCGCGCGGGACTCCGAGGTGCTCGACCGGGCGCGGTCGCGGTCGCGCTCCGGCAGCTGTGGACCGGCGCTCGATTCAAGAGCAAGGACGTCGTGCTCGGCGTCGCCAGTCGCCGCATCCTGGTGCGTGAGTACACGACGCAGGCGATGCGGCCCGATCTGCTGCGCGATGCGCTGCCCTATCAGGTGCAGGATCTGCTGCCGGTGCCCGCGAGTCAGGCCGTGCTCGACTTCTATCCGCTCGCCAGCAGGGCGACCAGGTCTCGGGCCTGCTCGTCGCTGCCGTGGCCGAGAACATCGAGCAGATCATCGCGACCCTGTCGCGGGTGAAGCTGCGAGCCACGGCCGTCGACCTCGCCGCGTTCGGGCTCGCGCGCGTCACTGCGCCGCTCGCCGCCGCCGACGAGACAGTCGCGACCGTGAGCATCGGCGACCACACGACCCAGGTCGTCGTGTCGCGCGGCGGGCATTCCGCAGTTCGTGCGCCTGCTGCCGATCGACGTGCCGACGGCCGCCGCGCGGCGCCACGCGCCGGTCGATGAGCTCTCGCTGCAGCTGCCCTGGAGTACGCGTCCAGCGCCGACCACGCGACGCGCGGGGCGCGATGCGCGCGGCGCTCCACTCCGGGCGTCACTGACCTCGCCGCGCGACTGCGCAGCACGCTCGCGTTCTTCGCGAGCCGCCCGAACGCGACGCCGCTCTCGCAGGTGTTCGTCACAGGCGCGGGCGCGGCGGTCGAGGGAGTGCTGCCGGCGCTCGACGCCGCGATCGACACGCCGCTGCACGTCGTGTCCGTCGCCGACGTCATCGCGGTGTCGGGCCCGCCACCCGCCGGCGAGTTCGGGCTCAACCTCGTCGGCACGGTCGGCATCGCACTCGGGGAGGTCCGCTGATGGCCGCACGTCGACGCCCGCCTTCGCGGGATGCCGCCCGCGTCAACCTCATGCCGCGATCCGAGGTCGCTCGCCGGGAGCGCGACAAGCTCATCCGCGCCTGGGTCTGGGGCGTGCTCGGCGCGATCCTCGTCGCGCTGCTCATCGTCGCGGCCGCCTTCTGGCTCAAGTGGACGGCGGACCAGCGACTCGCTGCCGAACAGGCGCAGACGAACCAGCTGCTCACCGAGATCGCGTCGCTGGCGGAGGTCAGCCAGGCGCTGGCCACCGAGTCCGAGCTCACCGACTTCCGCACCGAGGCCATGGCGACCGACCTCGCCTGGGCGCCCGTGATCGCCAAGGTCACCGGCGTCCTGCCCGCCGGACACGACGCTGACCGGCTTCGACTTCGCGGTCGGCGGCGCGCCCGCAGGGCGACGACCCGACCGCTGGAGCTGGGTCTCGTCGGCACGGTCATCTATCGACAGCCCGACCCCGCTCGACATCGTCGCGCATCATCCGATCGCTGCGCGGCGTTGAAGGCGTGCTCTACGCCGACGGGCAGTCGGTGACATCGAGCGCGGTGCCGATGACGGGCGCTACGCGTACCTGCTGAACTGTCGAGTTCGATCAGACGATCTATTCCGGCGCGTATCACCGCGGCCGAGGAGGGCGAGCGACTGATGTCGAAGGCACTCATCACCGCCATCGGGCTCGTCGTCTCGATCGGCGTCATCGCGCTCGGCGTTCTTCCTCGTCGCGCTGCCGCTCTATCTGCAGTCCGTCGACGGTCGACGCGCAGACGGCCACCGTCGCGTCCACGAATGCGCTCTACCAGGCGCAGGTCGACAGCCTGCGCGAGCAGGAGGAGAACCTCGACGAGATCAACGCCGCAGTCGCCGGCCTGCGCGCGCAGATTCCCGCGACCGGTCAGCTCGACGACGTGTTCGAAGTCGTCGGCCGGGCGGCGGACGCAGTCCGGGGTGCACGATCGTCAGCGTCACCGCCGGCGAGCAGGTCGCCGTTCGTCGCTCGCACGGCGTGCCGACGGCGACGCGTGCAGCGCCCGCGCCCGACCGAGGCGCCCGCGACGGGACGCGAGCCGACACCGCGCCGGCGGACGCCGACGCCACAGCGGCGACGGTCGACGCACCGCCGGGCACAGGACGGCAGCAGGTCGACTTCGCGATTCAGGTGACGGCAGCCGACATGGCACCAGGTGACCGCGTTCCTCGACGCACTGCGAGCGGGCCCGCGTCTGCTCAGCAGCATCACCGCGATCGACCGCTGACGACCGGCGAAGGCGCGCATCGACGTGCAGGTCTCCGCGCTGACCTACGTCGACTCGGAAGGGTGACGACCATGAGCGACGTCGAGTTCGAGGCGCTGCTCGCGCAGGGCGCGCGCCACCGCGCGTCCGACGTGCACATCACCGCCGGGCTTCCCGCCGCTGCATGCGCGTCGACGGCGACCTCGTGCCGATGCCCGGCTATCCCGACGCACTGTCGGAGGAGTGGGTCGAGCGCGCCGCGTTCGCCCTGATGACGCAGGATCAGCGGCAGGAGTTCCTGGAGCGCGGCGAGGTCGACCTCGCCCACGCCGCCGAGGGCATCGGGCGATTCCGCGTCAACGTGTTCCGTCAGCTCGGGTCGATCGCGATCGCGCTGCGCTTCATCCCCGACCGGGTGTACTCGCTCGAAGAGCTCGGCGCGCCCGCCGATCGCGCGCGACCTCGCGCTGCTGCCGCGCGGACTCGTGCTGCTGACCGGGCCCACCGGCTCGGGCAAGTCGACGACGCTCACCGCGATGGTCGACATCATCAACGAGCTGCATTCCCGCGCACATCATCACGATCGAAGACCCGATCGAGTTCCACCACGAGAGCAAGCGGTCGCTGATCCACCAGCGCGAGGTCGGCACCGACACCGGCTCGTTCGCCGAGGCGCTGCGCCGCGTGCTGCGCCAGGACCCCGACGTGATCCTCATCGGCGAGCTGCGCGACCCCGAGTCGATCCAGACCGCGCTCTCGGCGGCCGAGACCGGCCACCTCGTGCTCTCGACCCTGCACACCCAGGGCGCGGCCAAGAGCATCAACCGCATCGTCGACGTCTTTCCCGCCGACCAGCAGCAGCAGATCCGCACCCAGCTGGGCGACACGCTGCAGGGCGTCATCAGCCAGACGCTCATGCCGCTCGCGCAGACCAACGGCCGCACGATCGCCACCGAGGTGCTCATCAACACCCCCGCCGTCGCGAACATGATCCGCGAGGGGCAGGTCGCGCAGCTCTACTCCGCGATGCAGGCGGGCTCAGCGGTCGGCATGCACACCCTCGATCAGGATCTGCGCCGCCTCGTCGAAGAGGGCACGATCGCGCCGCAACGTCGCAAGGTCACTTCGCCGTCGACCCGCGAAGACCTCGACGGCGTGCACGTGCGGCCGACGCGACCTCGACGCCGAGGCGTGGTCGCTCACGCGGGTGAGTGGCACCAGGCCGACGCCCGGCGACCGGCGCCGAATGCCGATGCGACCGTCGGCACGGGGCTCGGCATGGGTTCGCGGTTCGGCTCACCGCGTCGATCCGGGATCGGGAGGACTGAGCGATGGCTGTCGTGCAGGAGTTCGTGTACCGCGCGGTCGACCCGCGCGGCGGAGGCGTCGTCAAGGGCACGATCGAGGCGGCCAGACCGAGTCGGCGGTGACCGGCAAGCTCAAGGCGCAGGGGCTCACTCCGCTCGAGGTGACGCTCAAGTCGAAGACGGGCCTCAACCGCGAGATCAAGCTGCCCGGGCGGCACGAAGCACGTGTCCGCGAAGTCGCTGGCGGTGTTCTCCCGCCAGATGGCGGGCCTCATCAACGCCGGGCTTCCGCTGATGCGGACGCTGTCGATCCTCATCGAGCAGACCGACGACAAGAAGCTGCAGCCCGCGCTCGTGCAGGTGCAGGCCGATGTCGAGAGCGGCTCGTCGTTCTCGGCCGCGCTGGCGCGGCATCCGCAGACCTTCCCGCCGCTGATGCTGAGCATCGTCCGAGTCGGCGAGAGCGGCGGCTTCCTCGGCGGCGCGCTCTCGTCGATCGCCGAGAACTACCAGCGCGAGGCGGAGCTGCAGAACAAGATCCGCGCCGCCGTGACCTATCCGATCATCGTGCTCATCATCGCGATCATCGGCGTGCTCGTCGATGGTGACCTTCGTCGTGCCGGTCTTCGAGGGCATGTTCGCGGGCCTCGGCTCGGCACTGCCGCTGCCGACGCAGATCCTCGTGAACCATCTCGAACAACATGTGGTGGATCCTGCCGCTGATCGCGATCGTCGTGATCGTCGCGGTGCTGTGGTGGCGCGCGAACAAGCACACCGAGCAGGTGCGGCGCGTCGTCGATCCGATCAAGCTGAAGCTGCCGATCTTCGGCAAGCTCACGACCAAGATCGCGGTCGCGCGATTCGCCGCAACCTCTCGATGATGCTCAACGCGGGCGTGCCGATCATCCAGGCGCTTGTCGATCGTCGGTCAGGCGTCGAACAACTGGAAGATCGAGCAGGCCGTGCGCGACGTCCAGGAGTCGATCCGCCAGGGCCGCTCGTTCGCCGCACCGCTCGCGAAGGCCGAGGTGTTCCCGCCGATGGTGCCGCAGATGGTGTCGGTCGGCGAGGAGTCGGGAACGCTCGTCGACATGCTCGCACAGCATCGCCGACTTCTACGAGGACGAGGTCGAGACCGCGACGGCGCAGCTGTCGTCGACGATCGAGCCGATGCTCATCGTCGGGCTCGGCATCGTCATCGGCGGCATGGTGATCTCGCTGTACCTGCCGATCTTCACGCTGTACGGGGAGATCGCGAACCAGTAGGCGTGAGCGGGCGCGGCGTTTCGTCTCGCTTCGCTCGCTCAACGACCGGACGGTGCGCGAGGTCAGATCGAGACGCGCAGCACCTCTTCGATCGTCGTGAGGCCCTGCGCGACCTTCGACCAGCCGTCGTCGCGCAGCGAGACCATGCCCTGCTCGAGCGCGACCTGGCGGATCTCGCCGCCGGTCGCGCGCGTGACGACGAGCGACTCGATCTCGTCGCTGAGCGTCATGACCTCGTGCAGCGCGACGCGGCCGCGGTAGCCGGTGCTCGAGCACGCGGGGCATCCCGACCGCCTTGTAGAGCTGCGGCAGATCGTGCGGGGTCGTGCGGGAACCCGAGCGACGTCAGCACCTCGGTCGGCTCGACGAGCGGCTCGCGGCACCGCATGCACAGGCGGCGCGCGAGGCGCTGGGCGATGACGGCGCTGAGCGCGGTCGCGACGAGGAACGGCTCGCAGCCGATCTCGGTCAGACGCGTCAGCGCGCTCGGCGCGTCGTTCGTGTGAAGCGTCGACAGCACGAGGTGGCCGGTGAGCGCCGCCTCGATCGAGATGTTCGCCGTCTCGAAGTCGCGGATCTCACCGACGAGCACGACATCGGGGTCGCTTCGCAGGATCGAGCGCAGCGCGTTCGAGAACGTCAGTCCGGCGCGGTTGTTGACCTGCACCTGGTTGATGCCGGCGATGCGGTACTCCACCGGGTCTTCGACCGTGATGACGTTGATCTTCGGGTTCGCGATCGCGCGAAGCGCCGTGTAGAGGCTCGTCGACTTGCCCGATCCGGTCGGGCCGGTGGCGAGGATCATGCCGTGCGGCCGCGTGATGGCCTCGCGGAACCGCTTCTCGTTCGTCGCTCGAGAACAGCAGGTCGCGCATCGTCATGACCTGGCCGGTGTTGTCGAGGATTCGCATGACGATCTTCTCGCCCCACACCGTCGGCAGCGTCGCGACGCGGAGGTCGACCGGTCGCCCTTCGTGGGTGACCGACAGCCGGCCGTCCTGCGGCTTGCGCTTCTCGGCGATGTCGATCGACGACATGATCTTCAGGCGCGAGATGATGCCGTCCTGGATCGCGCGGTCGGCCTTCTGCATCTCGTGCAGCACGCCGTCGATGCGGAACCGGACGGTGAGCTGCTTCTCGCCCGGCTCGACATGGATGTCGCTCGCCCGGTCGTTGATCGCCTGCGCGATGAGCAGGTTCACGAAGCGCACGATCGGCGCGTCGTTGTCCTGCTCCTCGAGCGACTCGGTCATCGACGCCTGGGTCGACTCGCTCGATTCCTCGATCGTCGACGAGAGCTCGCTGAGCTCTTCGTCCGACCGCAGGAACCGCTCGAACATCTGCGCCAGCGCGTCTTGGGCGACGACGACCGGCTCGACGAAGAGGTCGGTGATGCTCGCGACGTCATCGAGCGCGACGATGTCGTTCGGGTCGAGGATGCCGACGGTCAGGCGGTCGCCGCGGCGGTCGATCGGGATGAGGCTGTACTTGCGGCAGAGGTTGCCGGGCACGAGCGCGACGATGCTCGGGTCGAGCGGCATGTTCGCGAGGTCGATGTAGCGATGCCCGGTATGCAGCGCGATCGCTTCGGCGACCTGCGCTTCGGTCGCGAGCTTGTTGCTGACCAGCAGCTGCTGCAGCTCGGGCCCGTCAGCACCACCCGCCTGCGCGATGGCGGCGGACATGTCGGCGGCGCGCACGGCTCCGGTGAGCACGAGCGTCTGTGCAAGACCTTTCACGGCAACTCCCCAATCCCCTCTCACATACTAAGCGCGCGATGTCGAGCCGTGGCAGGTCGCAGGCATCCGCCCTCGATAGGGTCAAGCCATGAAGGACCTGATCGACCGAGTCATCGCCTGGGTGCTCACGCTCAAACCGGTGCGCGCGTTCCTGCTCTACCTCGACACCCGAGGGCCGATGCTCGCCGACAGCGTCAGCTACCGCACGATGTTCAGCGTGTTCGCGGGCGTCTTCCTCGGCTTCTCGGTCGCCTCGCTCTGGCTCGCCGACAACCCCGACGTCTTCGAGGCTCTCGTCGGAGTGGTGGATGCCGCCATCCCGGGTCTGCTCGGAGAGGACGGCCTCATCGACCCGACGACGATCCAGGCGCCGACCGGCTTCACGATCGCGGGCATCATCGCCCTCGTCGCCCTCTTCGGCGCGGCCATCGGCGCGATCGGGTCGCTGCGCATGGCGTTCCGCCAGCTCGCCCGGCACGTGCACGACGACGTCTTCTGGATCTGGGTCATCGTCCGCAACCTCATCATCGCGATCGGGATCGGCGCCGCCTTCCTCGCATCCGCCGTCATCACCTTCTACGGCACCGCCGGCATCGGCGCGTTCACCGAGTGGCTCGGACAGGGACCGGACGATCCGCTCACCGTCATCAGCGCCCGCGCCCTCTCGATCGGCGTCGTGTTCGTGCTCGACGCGCTCATCATCGGCATCCTGTTCCGGCTGCTGTCGGGCCTCAAGCCGTCGGCCCGATCGATGTGGAGCGGAGCACTGCTCGGGGCGGTGGCGCTCACGGTGCTGCAGCAGCTGTCGTTCCTGTTCGTCGGCGCCGCCAGCCGCAACCCGCTCTACACGTCGTTCGCCTCGCTCATCGCCCTGCTGATCTGGCTCAACCTCTCGGCGCAGGTCATCCTGATCGCCGGCGCCTACATCGTCACCGGCGTCACCGAAGAAGAGGACCGCGTGCGCGCTCGGCACGGCGCGAAGACGTTCGCGCAGCGACGCGTGCTCGCGGCGGAGGATCTGGCGCGCCTCGCGAACCTCGAGCTCGCGAACGCCCGCGCCGACGAGGAGAAGGAGCGGACCGGTGCCTGAGACCGTGCCCACCTATACCGCGGCGCAGGTGCGCGCGGCCGAGGCGCCGCTGCTCGCCGTCGGGGTGCCGCTCATGGAGCGGGCCGCGGCCGCCCTCGCCGCGATCGTTCGCGAAGAGCTGGCGGATGCTGTCGACCCGCGCGTCCTCGTCCTGGCGGGCAGCGGTGACAACGGAGGAGACGCGCTCTTCGCGGCGGCTTCGCTCGCGTCGGATGCCGAGGTCGACGTGCTGCTCGTGTCGGATCGGTTCCACGAGGCGGGGCTCGCCGCTGCGGTGGCGGCCGGAGCCGCACGGGTCGAACTGCCCGCGGCGCGGGATGCGGCATCCGGCTATGACGTGCTGATCGACGGGATCCTCGGGATCGGGGGGACGTCGGGTCTGCGGGGGACCGCGCGGGAAGCGGTCGAGGCGCTGCTGCCGGCGGTCGTCGCCGGGCGGCCGCGCGTTGTCGCCGTCGACCTGCCGAGCGGACTGCATCCCGACACCGGCGAGGCGGACGACGCGGTGCTTCCCGCGGCGATCACGGTGACGATGGGTGCGGTGAAGGCGGGGCTCGTCACGGGCCGCGGACCTGAGCTGGCGGGAAGGCTGGTGCTCGTCGACATCGGGCTCGACCTCGCCGGCGAGGAGCCGGCGGGCGAAGCATCCGTCGACCTCGTCGTCGTCGGATAGCCCACCAGCCCCTCGTCAAGGCGGCGAACGCAGGTGGGGGTTCGCTCGGCGGCCGGGTCTCCCCAGTTCCCGGCCGCTGAGCAATCCCCAGATCGACGTCGTAAGTCGATACTCTCGGGCACAAGGAACGAGAATGCCGGGGGGTCCGCGACGCGACTCTTGGGGTTCGTCGGCGTGATCTCCGGAGAGATACTCCGACACAATCGGACCAAATGGTCCGGATACTGGGCAGACTAGCAGAGCGGCCAGAGGCGGGACAAGGTTGTCCCGCCGGGCGGCAGTGAGACGGAGGGCAGAAACGTGCGCGCGGATGCCGAGGTGAATCGCGAGCGGGTGCTGGATGCAGCCGCAGCGATCTTCGTCGAGCAGAGCATCGACGCGCCGCTGACCCTCGTCGCCGAACGCGCCGGGTGTGGGCAAGGGCACCCTGTATCGGAACTTCGTCGATCGGGATGCCCTCATCCACGGACTGGCCGAGCGGCTGCAGGAGCAGTACGCCGAGATCGCGCAGGCCGCGGAGTCCGCCCCCAGCGGCTGGGAAGGGCTCGAGATCTACATCGACGGTGTCACGGCGATGTACTTCGACCTCCCGTGGATGGTCGTGGTGCGCGCGCGTGCGCGCCGGCTGACCAGCACGAACGGCAAGGCCGAGCACGACTTCCGGCGAGTGCTCGAGCGGGCATGGGCGGAAGGGTCCCTGCGCGCCGACGTCGACCTCACCGACCTCGCGTTCGTGACGTCGGCGCTCGGCGGGCTGGCAAGCATCCCCGAGCCGTTGCGCTCGACCGTGGTCGGGCGCATGCGCGACATCATCTTCGACGGGCTTCGTGCGGAGGGCGTGCCCCGGCCGGCGCTCGGCGGGAAGCCGCTCGATGTCGGGCGGCTCCGCGAGTACCTGGCGCAGCGCGCGGGGGCCGACGTCGCGGAATAGCGTGCCTACCGGGCGTAGAGCTCGACGAAGTTGCGCAGAATCGTGCTCGTGTGCGATACCTCTGCGCGCCGCACGGCCTCGAGCGTCAGGTCCAGCTCGTGGGCGGCGAAGTAGCCGTGGTCGGCGTACGCGCGGATCCGCAGGGTGATGCCGTCGACGTCCAGCTCGGGGTGGAACTGCGTCGCGTAGACATTCGCGCCGACCCGGAACATCTGCACCGGGCACGTCGCGCGACGACGCGAGCAGGGTCGCTGACGGCGGCAGAACCGAGATCGCCTCCTTGTGGCCCACGAACGCGTTGAAGGTCGGGGGCATCCCGGCGAGGAGAGGGTCGGATGCCGCAGCATCCGTCATCGTCACTTCGACACGCTGATCGGCTCGCGGTAGGTCCGGTCGATCGTCGCACCCTGGTGGACGCCGAGCGTTCCGATGCCGTAGCAGGCGCCGAGGAACGGGAAGTCGCGGGCGACGACCTCGTCGAGGAGCGTCTGGAACTCGGCCTCGACCCGGTGCTGCGCGGCCGACTTCTTCTCGGCGGGGTCGGACGCGTTGTAGGGCCCGCCGCCGACGAAGATGCCCGAGAGCTCATCGAGGTCGAAGTGCGGCATCCGCTCGGATTCGAGCCGCACGCGGATCAGCTCGTCGGGGGAGAGGCCGGTGTAGCGCAGGAAGAGCGCGTACTCCTCGTCGGCGGGGAGGTCTTCCGCTCGCGTGGCGAGGAGGACGAACGGTTTCACGCCTCAAGCGTATGGGGCGAACGGACGAGCACGAAACGCCCTGCTTCGGGTGCAGGGCGTTTCGTCTCGATTGCTCAGCGTCCGGGGGACTACCCGCCGAACTCCTCGGTCCAGGTGGACACCGCTCCCGTGGCGACCGCCACGTAGGGGTGCGGCACCGCCGTGACCGTCACCTCACCCGAGCCCACCTCGAACTTGCCGTGGTCGACCTGTCTCGCCATTCACGTAGTAGTCGAACGAATCGTCGTTCGGCACGATGACGAAGTCGACCTGGTCGCGGGGCAGGTCGAGGAACCTCGGCGTCTTCGGAGTCGCGGCCGTCGTCAGCAGCGGCACGTTCGCGAAGTCCATGTCGCTCGCGAGGTAGTACCCCGTGTACGACGGCTGGTTGTACGTCGTGTTCTGGCGCGCCACCTCTTCCCGGTACTGCACGTCGTGCATGAGGGTCGTGAGCTTGTGGTTCGTCACCTCGGTGCTCGTGTAGATGCGCAGCGCCGACGAGTCGGCCGTGCGGACGAGCAGCTCCTCGCGCCAGTCGCCGAGCACATCGGCGACGAGCGACGGGTTGCCCTTCGTGCCGTTGTTGGTCAGGGTTCCGGATGCTGTGAGCAGCGTGCCGCGCGTCCAGTCGTCGATGGTCGGCGTCTGGTTGCCGGAGCCGTTGACGATCTGGGTCGTCAGGTCGGCGGCCCACCGGATCGACTGGTTCGTGCCCGGGGTCGGCGGCTGCGAGCTGAGCTCGCCGGTGGCGCTGCAGCAGTCCCGAGCCCTCGGTGCCGCCCGGCATGCTCGCCCACACCTCGATGCCGGTCACGTCGGTGCGCACATCGCCGATCATGCTGCGGCCGGTGTCGCGCCGGAGTACGCGCCGAACAGCACCTCGCCGGTGGCGGCATCCCGCATCGCCGACCCGTAGGGGGCGAACGTCGCACCCTCGTGCGCGGTCCAGATCTCGAGTCCTGGCCGGTTCGGGTCGATGTCGGTGACGTGCATCGCGTCGCCGTGGCCGAGGCGCACGGTCTCGCCCGGAGCGCCGCTGCCCGGGGGCAGGACGTCGAACGAGCTGTAGAGCAGGCCGCCGTCGTCATCGAGCGTCGCGGCGCCGTAGACGATCTCGTGCTTGCCGTCGCCGTCGACGTCGGCCGCGCTCAGCGAGTGGAAGCCCTGCGTGGTGATCGTCTTGTACACCGGGTCGGTGCCGTCGCGGCCGTGCGGGCTGTCGTTGAACGGGTTCGTCATCGGCACGTGGCCGCTGTCGACGAACCAGCGCTGCGAGAGGCTCTCGCCGTCCCAGTCGTAGGCCGCGACGGTGGTGCGGGTGTAGTAGCCGCGGGCGAAGATGGCCGACGGATGCTGTGCCGTCGAGGTAGGCCACTCCCGCGAGGAAGCGGTCGACACGGTTGGCCGGCTCGATGCGCGACAGCGCGTAGTCGCCCCACATGAGGCCGTCGTCGCCGCGTCCGGGCTCGTAGGTCACGGTCTCGAGCTCCTCACCGGTGGCCGAGTCGAACACCGTGAGGTACTCCGGCCCGTCGATGATGAACCCCTCGAACAGCCGGAGTTCGTTGCGGGCACTCCGCGACGGGCGCGTAGACGTCGATGAAGTAGTCGGCCAGCGCCTCAGCATCCGCCTCGGACAGCGGGTACTCGTAGGCGACCGGGATGCCGAACGCCTGCTCGAGCGTGGCGGGCCAGTGGCCGGCCACGACTTCGGGATGCTCCGTCCAGCCCTGGAACATCTCGACGACGTGCTCGTAGTAGCCCTCGGCGCTCAGGCGGTAGTCGTCGGTCGTGCGCGTAGCCGGCGTCGATGTCGGACTGCGGCATCGTGATGAGCTCTTCGCTCAGGATGCTGCCGTCCGGCGCGTACGAGATCGACTTCGTGCCCGGGGCGGTCTTGAGCATCGTCTCGGACCGGCCGTCGCCGTCGAAGTCGTAGACCATGAACTGCGTGTAGTGGGCGCCGGCGCGGATGTTCACACCGAGGTCGATGCGGTTCAGCAGCGTGCCGTCGAACTCGTACGTGTCGACGTAGACCGGGCCGGTGTAGCCCTTCTGCGACACGTCCTTCGAGTTGGAGGGATCCCACTTGACCACGAACTCGTAGTCGCCGTCGCCATCGACGTCGGCGACCGAGGCGTCATTGGCGGAGTACGTGTACGCCTCGCCGACCGGGCGTGACGCCGTCCGCGGGCTTCTGCAGCGGCAGGTCGTAGTAGCCGTTCGCCCATGCCGTCACGCCGGCGGTCTGCTCGCCGGTCACGTCATGCCAGGCGGGCGCGACGGTGTAGACCGAGGTCGCCGAGCCGTCGGGGTCGGCGTAGTTGGTGCTGTCGGTGACCGTCGCGATGCGCTCGCCGTCGCGGAACACCGCGAACGACGGACCGCTGAGGCCGGTGGCGGTCGCCGGGCCCGCTTCGGGAGCGAGCAGGCGCCAGCTGAGGAACACGCCGTCGGACGTCGAGACCGCGACGAGACCGCGGTCGAGCGTCTCGAGCTGAGGGCGGTCTGCGCCGGGCGGTGCTGCTGCTGCGGGTTGGACCAACCCGAGCGTGAGCGCGCCGGCCGCACCAGCGGCCATGAGCGCGCGGACAGACGATCTGCGGAGATTCATCGTCGAATCGCTCTTCCGTTCAAGGCCCCACGGGGCCGGGGGGATGCGAGGGGGGAAACGCTTTCCGACATTAACGGTACGTCGTCGGTTCTCCGTGGTCAAGCCTCGCGGCGTGCGCGAGACTTCAGATATGCACCCCGACACGCCGTATCAGGCGTGCAAACGTGAAGTCTCGCGCACGTGCCTGAGCGTCAGGACGCGTAGGTGACGAGGCCGAGCTCGACCGGGGACACGAGCTGCGGATGCGACGGCACCACGCGCACGGTGTAGCCGAACGTGCCCGTCACCGTGAGCGGAAGCACGCCGGTGAACGTCGTGACGCCGTCCACAGCATCCGCCACCGGAGAGAGGCGGTACACGGAGTGGTCGCGCTCGAGCGCGTCGTCCTCGTTCGTGCGTCCGTACGCGAGCTCCACCGCGACGTCGTCGGGCGAGAGCCCGTCGAGCCGCACGCCTGCTCGCACCTCGAGCGTGTCGCCCGCCTGCGCCTGCTGCGGGATGCCGGACGAATCGACGTTGTCGACGCGGACCTCGGGCCACGACTTCTTGACCCGAGTGACGAATGCGGCGAGCGCCTTCGCCTCGGCGAAGCCGTCGGCGCGCAGCGCCACATCGTGCGCCGCCGCGGGGACGTACAGGCGCGTGACGTAGTCCTGCACCATCCGGTCGCTCGTCGCCTTCTTGCCGAGCTCGGTCATCGTGTGGCGCACCATGCCGAGCCACCCGAGCGGGATGCCGTCTTCGCGATCGTAGAAGCGGGGCACGAGCTGGTGCTCGATGAGGTCGTAGAGCGCCGCCGCCTCGGCGTCGTCGCGCTCCTCGTCGTTCGACGCGTTGTCGGCGGTCGGGATCGCCCAGCCGTTCTCGCCGTCGTACCACTCGTCCCACCAGCCGTCGAGGATCGAGAGGTTCAGCACGCCGTTGAGCGCCGCCTTCATGCCGCTCGTGCCGCACGCCTCGAGCGGGCGCAGCGGGTTGTTCAGCCACACGTCGCAGCCGGGGTAGAGCGTCTTCGCGAGCGTGATGTCGTAGTCGGGGAGGAACACGATCCGCCCGCGCACCTTCGGGTCGCGGCTGAAGCGCACCAGCTGCTGGATGAGGATCTTGCCCGAGTCATCGGCAGGATGCGACTTGCCGCCGATCACGATCTGAACCGGTCGCTCGGGGTCGGTGAGCAGCTTCGTCAGCCGCTCCGGATCGCGCAGCATCAGCGTGAGGCGCTTGTAGGTCGGCACGCGCCGCGCGAAGCCGATCGTGAGCACGGCGGGGTCGAGCATGCGGTCGACCCAGGCCGGGACCACTCCCGAGCCGTTCGCCTGAAGGGATGCCGCGACCCGCCGCCGCGCCTCGGCGACCATCTCGTGCTTCATGTGGTTGCGGACGTCCCACAGCTCGCCGTCCGAGACGGCGTTGCGGTCGGTCCAGTCGTGGGTGGCGGTGTGGGCATCGCCCCAGACGCGCTCGCTCACGCCCTTGAGCGCGGGATGCACCCACGTCGGAGCGTGCACGCCGTTGGTGATCGACCCGATCGGCACCTCGTCGGTGTCGACGCCCGGCCAGAGCTGGCCGAACATGCCGCGGCTGACCTCGCCGTGCAGCACCGAGACGCCGTTCGCGTGCTGACCGAGGTGCAGGCCGAGGACGGCCATGTTGAAGACGCCCTGGTCGCCGCCGTCGTAGGTCTCGAGGCCGAGCGCGATGGCGCGGGCGGCGTCGAGGCCCGTGAAGAGCCCGCTCGTGAGGAAGTCCGCGATGAGATCGCGGGGGAACCGGTCGATGCCGGCCGGCACCGGCGTGTGTGTCGTGAAGACGGTGGAGGCGCGCACCTGGGTGAGGGCCTCGTCGAACTCGAGGCCGTCCTGGGTGATGAGCTCCGACATCCGCTCGAGGCCCTGGAACCCGGCGTGCCCCTCGTTCGTGTGGTACACGTCCGGGCGCCGGGCGGCCGTTGATCGCGCTCCACGCGCGCACCGCGCGGACGCCGCCGACGCCGAGGAGCAGCTCCTGCAGCAGGCGGTGCTCGCCGCCGCCGCCGTAGAGGCGGTCCGTCACGCGGCGCATCTCCTCGGTGTTGGACGGCGTCTCGGAGTCGAGAAGCAGCAGCGGGATGCGGCCGATGTCGGCGATCCACACGCGGGCGTGCAGCTGCCGGTCGCCCGGCAGGTCGAGCGTGATCTCGATCGGCGCGCCGTCGGCGCCGCGGAGGAGGGTGAGACCGAGTCCGTACGGGTCGAGCAGCGGGTAGGCCTCGCGCTGCCATCCGTCGTCGCCGATCGACTGGCGGAAGTAGCCGGCGCGATAGAAGAGGCCGACGCCGGTGAGCGGCACGCCGAGATCGGACGCGCTCTTGAGGTGATCGCCGGCGAGGATGCCGAGACCGCCCGAGTACTGGGGGAGCGAGCCGTCGACGCCGAACTCCGGCGAGAAGTACGCGATGTGGGCGGGCTTGTCGCCCTCGAGGCGCTGGAACCAGCGGTCGCCGTCGAGGTAGGCGGTGAGGCGCTCATCCTCCGCGCGCACGCGTCCCGACGAACTCGTCGTCGTGTGCGAGCTGGTCGAGCTTGTCCTGGCCGAGTGCACCCAGCATCCGGGCGGGGTTCGCGCCGATCTCATCCCACAGCTCGGGATCCATCGACGCGAACAGCGCGTGGGTGGCCCTGCTCCACGACCAGCGCCAGTTGGCGGCGAGCCGATCGAGCGGGGCGAGGCTGTCGGCGAGGACGGGGCGGACGGTGAACGTTCGGATGGCCTTCACCCGTGCGATTCTATGGGCACGAAGTGAAAACGCTTGCACTCGGACGTTTCGGCCAGATGACGACATCGGCGGTGCGCCGGACGCGGCGTCACCCCTCGGGACTAAGCTCGGCTCATGGCGATTGCACGACTCCACGGAGGCCCGCTCGACGGGCAGCTCCTGCCCCTTGAGAGTCCCGAACTGGACTCGCTCATCGTGCCCTATGGCGAGGGACAGATCGTGTACCGCCGAACAGGCGCTGAGCACACCGGCGACGGTGATGACGGCCCCACCGCCGCGGCGTTCTGGTTCGTCGAGGCCACCGACGAGATCGGCCCCTCCGACGACTGAGCAGCAGCCGCGCGACGAGCCGAGCCGCTCGGTCGAGGTCGAGCTGAAGTTCGACGTCGAAGACGGCACACCGCTTCCGGACTGGTCGGCGCTTCCCGGCATCGCGTCGGTCGGCGAGGCCGAGGTGCGCGAGCTCGATGCCCGCTACCTCGACACCGAGGGCCAGGCCCTCGCCCATGCGGGCTTCGCGCTGCGACGGCGCACCGGTGGCCCCGACGAGGGCTGGCACATCAAGGGACCGCGCATCGAGGGCGGCCGGGTCGAGCTGCAGTGGCCGCTCGGCGGCGACGGCGCTGACGTCGTGCCGGCCGTCATCCTGGCTCACCTCTCGACGATCACGGATGCTGCGCTCACACCCCTCGCACGGATCCGCAACACGCGCACGGCGTATGCCCTCCGTTCCGCCGATGGGGGAGTCGTCGCGGAGTTCGTCGACGACCGGGTCGCGGCCGTGGACGAGCGCTCGGGCGTCGAGCGATCGTGGCGCGAGTGGGAGTTCGAGCTCGGGCCGGCCGCTCCCGAGGATGGCGCCGAACGCGAGGCGATCTTCACCGCGGTGGATGCGGCCGTGCGGGCGGCCGGCGGCCGGGAGGCAGCATCCGCGTCGAAACTGGCCCGCGCGATGGGGTTCTGAGCCGGGCGGTCAGGGCGCGCGGCACTCGCCTGCGTACGGTGCCCCAGTCCTCGTCGTCGCAGGCGGGGAGCGGTTCGCCGTCTCGCACCGCGGCGACCACTGTCTCGACGACCTTCTCGACGAGCGGCTCCGCGTCCAGGTGGATCGCGTGGCCGGCATCCGTCGCGATGATGTGCATGACATTGCGCGAGCGTGCGGCGAGATCATCGTGCGTCTCCAGGAGGAACTCGGGATACTGCACGTCCGCCATCGTGCCCTGGGTCAGGACGACCAGCGGCACGTCGCCGAGCGTCAGCCCGCCGACCTCGTCGTACGTCAACTCCGTGTCGATGTCGCGGCCGCCCTCCGCCCACGCCAATTCACTCCATTCCGGTGCGTCGAACCATTCCCGTGTCGCCGAGTCCTCGAGGACCAGTCCCGCGAGCGCTTCGCGGTGCCGCGCCGCGAAGGCCTGCGCGACGAGCCCGCCGTACGACAGCCCGAGGACGACGTACGGCCCCGGGATGTCGTTCGCCTCCAGCGTCGCGCGGAGCTGATCGGCCGCCATTCCCGCGGACGGGTCGGGCATGATCGGCCGGCCAGGGTGGACTCTGGCCGAGACCCGCCCGCGAAGAGCTGCAGACCTGCGTCGTATCGGACAGCGCCGCCTGCAGCGATTCGAAGTCCGCGGCGGACCCGCTCAGCATCGAGAGGAGGACCACAGTCGGCGACCCTTCGCCGGAGCAGACGAGTTCGAGATTCGGCGGCACGACGCTCTCCGGAGGACCCGAGCAGCCGCGAGCGACAGCGGCGAGGACGAGCACCGCCGCAGCTCCGAGGCGAGATGGACGCGTGGCCATGGCCCGGACGATACTCCTCGGGTGCGCGGGCGTCGATGGCTGCGTGCGCTCTATTCTGGCGTGATGGATGCCCCCGAAGATCTTGAACGCTCCCGGACCTTCACCTGGGATGATCCGCTGCCGCCGCTCGCGGCATCCCGTGGACTCGATGGGCTCTCCTACATTCGCGCCATGATCGCGGGCGACTACCCGCCGCCGCCGATCGCGCGCGCCCTGAACTTCTGGCTCGTGTCCGCGGAACCCGGCGAGGCCGTCTTCGAGTGCGAGCCGGGGGAGTACCACTACAACCCGCTCGGCATGATCCACGGCGGGCTGGCGTGCACCCTTCTCGACTCGGTCGTCGGGTGCGCCGGCCACACGACGCTGCCGGCAGGCGTGGGTTACACCTCGGTCGACCTGAACGTGTCGTATCTGCGCCCGATCCTCGCGACGACCGGCCTGCTGCGGGCGACCGGCCGGGTCGTCAAGGGCGGCCAGCGGGTGATCTTCGTCTCGGGCGAGCTCACGGATGCCGCGGGCACGGTCCTCGCGACGGCGACCAGCTCGCTGCTCGTGCTGCGGCCCTGAGGCCATCGCCCGCTCGGTCGTTTGGATGCGCACTCGGGCGTGTCGCCGGATTCTTGTGTCCTCTCAGTTTCTCGTTGAACTTCCGGCTCACATGCCGCGAATGAACTACCGGCTCACACGCGGAGGCTCGGGTGGCGGATTCCGCGGGGTCGGCGCGGACGTTCCCGCGTGTCGTGCCACCTGAACGTCGGAGTCGGCGTGGTGCGGGCGTGGCGTGGGGCGGCGTGCGCCACCCGTCCCGCAGCTCCCAGCGCCCAGCGCCCAGCTGCGCTCACGTGTGTGAGCCGGAAGTTCAATGGCGATACAGAGAGTGTCGAAATCCTGGCGACACGCCGAGCGCGCGACGAAACGCCGCGTGCTTCGCCGCGCCCGGCGGACCCGCCCGCCAGCGCGGCCGCCCGCATCCCTCGGCTAGAGGTTGATCATGTGGCCGGCATCGAGGCCACGGGAGGTCTGGCCCGGGTCTTCGTGAGGGTGCAGAACGTTCAAGCCGAGGAATTCAACATCTATGTCGAGGTGTCCGACAACTGCACGCTGAATTGGGTGTGGGTCACATGGGTCGCGACTGACGCGGTGTAGAACGCTGGTGCCGTCCGAGTACACCGAACGGATCGCTACATCATCGACTGCAGCAACCGCGTGGCTCGCTGGTTGTCACTCGTCGCAAGGACGACGCGGTTCCTGGAGGCCACGTAGACGAGCGTGATGTTGATCC
Organism: uncultured Actinomycetota bacterium; assembly: GCA_963751055.1. Taxonomy (GTDB): domain Bacteria; phylum Actinomycetota; class Actinomycetes; order Actinomycetales; family Microbacteriaceae; genus Microbacterium. Next base: position 26,937 of record CAVVTB010000002.1, read on the forward strand.
CGGCGTCGGCGAGCGCGCGCGCCATCTCACCGAACCTTCCCGGCGTGTCCAGGTCGGGGTCGGGCAGTGGCGGACTGACGATGACGTCGGTTTCCGCCTCGACCGTGATGCCGACGCCCTCGAGGGCCGCCTTGGCGCCCGTGACGTCCTCAACAAGGACGTGGACGGTGCCCGTCCCGCCCTCCATGATCGCGCAGAGGCCCTCGATGTTGACACCTGCCTTGCCGAGCGCCTCGCCGAGTCGAGCCCCCTCGCCGGGCTGGTCCTTCAGGGTGACTATGAGATCCGTCGCCATCGCGGCACCTCCTTCTCGGATGCCTCAGGTCTACGCCCGCGCCCGCGGCGCGTCAACGCCTCGGCGTACAGGCAACATCCGTTCCTGGCGGGCCGCCGTCGAGCATGCGCGGGCGCGCGGGGGCGCGGGGCGTCGGCGATCGAGGGGTTTCCGCTCCTCACCGAGGGCGATCCGACGAAGCGGCGGGTCGTGATGCGGCTGGACTGCTCGTAGCTATGTTCTACTGATGCGTTGGCGTTCGGGTTCGTGGGTTCATTGATTTTCTGTCGCTTCTTCGTATTTATGTTTGACACTCGGCTCGAATGCTGATACTGTGGAGTCATGAACGACCCCCTCGCCCCGCTCGAAGAAGCGATCCGCGCTGTGCGCGCGTCGTGGAGCGATGGATGCGACGGAGACCTGCCCGAGGCGTCGGGCCTGCGGCGTGCGCAGCTCGTGGCGGTGAACGATGCCCTGGGGGCACTTCAACGGCACAAAGATGCGATTCACGCTGGGGTCGCTGCCGAGATGGCACGGGAATCCCGGCCCGAGCTCGGAGCCGACAGCCTCGCCAAGCAGCAGGGGTTCCGCAATCCCGCCGCGTTGATCGCGGCGACCACCGGGTCATCCACCGGCGACGCCGTGCGGCTCGTCAAGGTCGGTGAAGCGACGGCTCCCCGCATGACATTCACCGGCCAGACCGCGCCGGCGCGGCATCCCCATGTCGCCGAGGCTCTCAAGAGCGGCAAGATCGGGATGCCGGCGGCATCCGCGATCATCAGCATGCTCGATCGCGTCGGGCTGCGCGCGGATCGCACTGAGTCGGATCGCGCGGAGCAGGTGCTCGCGGCGCAAGCGGCCGGTCTGAGTCTCGATCAGCTCGCGAAGATCGTCGCCCGCGCCGAGGCGCACCTCGATCCCGATGGGCTCGAGCCCAAAGAGCGCGATGCTCGCGCCGCTCGGGCGTTCCGCATGTTCGAGCGCGACGGCATGTTCCATTTCACCGGCACGACAGATCCTGAGAACGGCGCACCCATCAAGATCGCGATCGAGGCGATCGTGACCGCCGAACTCCGTGCCGCGCAGGACGCCCAGAAGTCGTCAAGCGATCCGGATGCCGACCACCGGTCGGTCCCGCAGCGCCAGGCCGATGCATTCACGCTGTTGGCCCGGCACTTCCTCGGCTGCGAGCACACCGACGTGCCACTCGGCGGCGCGACAGTCGTGGTGCGCATGGGCATCGACGACCTCACCACTGGCACCGGACACGCGACGATCGACGGCGTCCACCAGCCCGTCAGCATCTCGACCGCCCGCCGCATGGCCGCGGGTGGCGGAGTCATCCCCTGCGTCCTCGGCGAGCGCAGTGAGATCCTCGACTGGGGCCGCGAACGGCGCCTCTTCTCCAAGTCGCAGCGACTGGCACTCGTCGAGCGCGACGGCGGATGCGCGATGTGCGGCCTTCCGCCCGGTATGACCCGAGCGCATCACATTCGCTGGTGGAGCCGAGATCGCGGTCGAACCGATCTGTCGAACGGCCTGCTCCTCTGCGAGTCCTGTCATCATCGCATCCACGACAACGGCTGGGAGATCTTCATCGAAGGGTCATCCACCTCGGATCGCGTCTGGTTCATCCCTCCCCGCCATGTCGATCCGGAACGCACCCCCGCCTCGGCGGCCGAGCACGCTTCGACTTCGACAGAGAACTCCGCGATCTGACCGAGGCGCCCGCGCTGGCGACTGCCTGACGCAGCCGCTCGTCGCGCTCGACTACAGGTTGATCATGTGGCCGGCGAGGCCGTGGAAGGCCTCCTGCACGGCTTCCGACAGCGTCGGGTGCGTGTGCACGTTGCGCGCCGCCTCGAGCGCCGTCAGGTCCCACTTCTGCGCCAGCGTCAGCTCGGGCAGAAGCTCCGACACGTCGGGGCCGATGAGGTGCCCGCCGAGGAGCTCGAGGTGCTCGCCGTCGGCGACCAGCTTCACGAAGCCGATCGGCTCGCCGAGGCCGTTCGCCTTGCCGTTCGCCGAGAACGGGAACTTCGCGACCTTCACGTCGTAGCCGGCGTCGCGCGCCTGCTGCTCGGTGAGGCCGAACGAAGCGACCTGGGGCGAGCAGAATGTCGCCCGCGGCATCATCCGGTAATCGCCGAGCGCCATGGTCTCGGCCTTGCCGATCGTCTCGGCGGCGACGACGCCCTGCGCCTCGGCGACGTGCGCGAGCTGGAGCTTCGCCGTGACGTCGCCGATCGCGTAGATGTGGGGGACCGACGTGTGCATGAAGTCGTCGATCTCGATCGCGCCGCGGTCGGTGAGCTTCACGCCGGTGTTCTCGAGCCCGAAGTTCTCGACGTTCGGCGCGAAGCCGATCGACATCATCACCTTGTCGGCGTCGATCGACGCCTGCTCGCCGCCCTTCGGCGTGTAGGTGACGGTGACGCGGTCGCCGTGGTCGACGACGGTCTCGACCTTGGTCGAGGTCAGGATGTCGACGCCGTACTTCTTGTACTGGCGGGTGAGCTCCTTCGAGACGTCCTCGTCCTCCATCGGCAGCACGCGGTCGAGGAACTCGATGATCGTGACCTTGACGCCGTAGTTGACGAGCACGAACGCGAACTCCATGCCGATGGCGCCGGCGCCGACGACGACGATCGACTTCGGGAGGTCGCGGGCGAGGATCTGCTCCTCGTACGTGACGACGTTGCCGCCGAGCTCGACACCGGGAAGGAGGCGCACCTTCGAGCCGGTCGCGATGATCGCGTTGTCGAACGTCACCCGCTCGGTCGAGCCATCCGACTTCTTGACGTCGATGGTGTTCGCGTCGACGAACGAGCCGCGGCCGTCGTACTCGGTCACCTTGTTCTTCTTCATCAAGAAGTGGATGCCCTTGACGTGGGTGTCGGCGACCTTGCGGCTGCGGTCCCACGCGACGCCGAAGTCGAACGTCACGTCGCCCGAGATCCCGAACAGGTCGGCCTTGTGGTTGAACGTGTGCGCGAGGTCAGCGTTCTTGAGGAGCGCCTTGGAAGGGATGCACCCCACGTTCAGGCAGACACCGCCCCAGTACTTCTCTTCGATGACCGCGACAGAAAGGCCGAGCTGAGCGCTTCGGACGGCCGCGACGTATCCGCCGGGGCCGGCGCCGAGAATGACGACGTCGTAGTGAGGCATGCCTCAAGCCTATCGGCCTTGTGGAGGCTCGTTCCCGGCCCGCAGGGCCTCCGCATCGCGCTGGCGGCGCGCCCGCGAGACGAGGAGGTAGACGACGCCGCCCGCCACGGCCAGCACGATCAGACCGCCGATGATCCACGGCAGGGCATCGTTCGACGACGCAGTGTCCTCTGGGGTGGGCGTCAGCGTCGGGGTCGGCGTCGCCGCGGCCGTGTCGTCGGGCGTGGGAGTCGGCGCCGCCGACTCGGTGGGCGTCGGAGTCGGAGCGACCGGCGCCGTCACCGTGAACGCGAACTCACCCGAGATGGGGTGCCCGTCGCTCGAGACCACCTTCCACAGCACCGTGACGACACCGGATGCTGCGCCCTCGAGCGACTGCGTCAGCACGTTGTCCTGCGCGGCGGGCGCCCCCGACGTCGAGAGTCGTGCCGGCAGCATCCGTCACCTGCACTTCGGAAGCGCCATCGGTCGTGTCGATCGCGCCGCTGAACGTGAGGGTCAGCTGGGCGGGAAGCGCCTCGAGCGCCGAGTCGGCGGCGGGATCGCTCGAGATCAGCTCATCGTGAGCGCTCGCGGGCGAGGCGACGATGAGGCCACCGGCCGTGAGCAGCGCCGCAGCCAGTGCGGCGGTGATGAGACGGGCGATGGGGCGGCGGGTGGAGGTCTCAGCAGGCATCCGCTTCAGGCTATGTGACGTGCTTGTGAATTACTCCTGAGCGTGCCCGCTACCCCGTGACGAATGACGGATCGCGGAGTAGCGTTCCGATCAGGCGGCGGATGCCGTCGCGACGACGAGAGGAGCGTGAGATGGACTCGATGATGATGGACGCCATGTCGAAGGACATGATGTCGATGCCCGGCATGGAGAAGATGGACATGTCCGTCATGCAGGCGTGTATGGACGCCTGCTCGGCCTGCGAGCAGGCATGCACGGTGTGCTCCACGCAGATGATGTCGTGCGCCACGTCCTGCATGAACTGCGCGGACATGTGCAACACGATGATGCGCGCCATGATGCGGCTGCAGGGCATGAACCCGGCCTCGATGATGGCGATGCTCGACGCATGCATGGCGATGTGCCAGTACTGCATGGACGAGTGCATGAAGCACGCCGACCACAGCGAGGTCTGCAAGATGTGCGCTCAGTCCTGCAAGGCCTGCATGGACGCCTGCATGGCCGTCAAGGACATGATGATGAAGATGGCCTGACGCCCACTCGTGGCGATCGACTGCCCGCGAAGCGGGCGTATCGAGATCAGCGCAGGACGTTGAACCGCTCGCGCCCGACCGCGAGCACGTGATAGCGCTCGTGCAGCGCCACCGGCGCTCCGGGCGCGAGGTCGCCCGCCGCGCCCGCGGCGCTCCAGAGCGCGATCGGCGCCGCGTCCGACAGCGTGCGGACGACGACGACGCCGGTCGCGGCATCCGCTGACTCGACGATCGCGTCCGCCCAATCCGACGGCGTCGCGGCGGCGAGCCGCGACTGGATCAGGTGCAGGGCGTGCCCGGGTGCGAACGAGGAGCAGACGTCACCGTGGTCGCACATGCACGCCGCACGCTCCCGCACCTCGACGGGCGGATTGTGGCGCTGCGGGCTCGACACGGGCGGACTCCTTCTCGTAGGTTCGGACAAGAGTCAGGTTAGAGCGCGACACCGGGATGGGCATCTCGGCCGAAACGGGACGAAACATTCCGGAATGGCGCGTCGCGGGCCAGATCAGCCCTTTCAGGGGAGGGGCGATCGGATAGGCTTGCAACCCAGAGGAGGTCACCGTGGAGGACAACCGCCGACCCGAGCCGGACGAGATCCGCCGAGGTTCAGGCCTTGGCGGCGACGCCGGCGAACTCGATCGCGGGACCGACACCACACAGACCTTCGGGCACGACTCCGACCTCTCGTTCGTGCCGTTCGGCAGCGACCTCAGCGACGCCGAGCTCGAGGCGATCGACGCACTCCCCACGGGAGCGGCGCTTCTCCTCGTCCGCTCCGGACCGACGGCAGGTGCCCGCTACCTCCTCGACACCGACGTCACGACGGTGGGGCGGCATCCCGAAGCCGACATCTTCTTCGACGACGTCACCGTCTCGCGCCGGCACGCCGAGATCACACGGGATGCCGTCACCTTCGAGCTCGTCGATCAGCGTTCGCTGAACGGCACCTACGTCAACGGCGAGCGGGTCGACCGCGCCATCCTGCGGAACGGTTCCGAGGTGCGCATCGGCAAGTTCCGCCTGAACTTCTTCGTCTCTCCGGCTGACCTGGCTCAGGCCGCGGACGGGTGATGCCGGCGTCCTCCGCCCGCGAACGATCATCGTCCGCGGGTCTTCTGAGCATCGGGCAGGTGCTGGCGAGGCTCTCGCCTGAGTTCCCGACGCTCACCTCGAGCAAGCTCCGATTCCTCGAGGTGCAGGGCATCATCACGCCGCTCCGGACCGAGTCGGGCTACCGGAAGTTCACTCCGGACGACCTCGAGCGGCTGCGCCTCGCGCTCACCCTGCAGCGCGACCACTACCTGCCGCTCGTGGTGATCCGCGAGTACCTGGAGGACGTGGACGCCGGTCGCGATCCCGCGACGCCCACCGCGGTTCCGCCGCCGTCGATCGTGCCGGCCCCCCGCCGGTATCGGCGCGAAGAGCTGCTCGCTGCGGCGGGCGCCGCGCCGCAGCTGCTCAACGACGCGATCAGCACGGGCGTGCTGGTCGGATCGGATGCCTACACCGACCAGTCCGTCGCGCTGCTGCGCGCGCTCGTCGCGCTCGACCGTCACGGCATCGAGCCGCGTCACGTGCGCGCGCTGCGGCAGAACGCCGAGCGGGATGTCGCTCTGGTCGAGTCGGCGCTCGCGCCACTGCTCCGGCGAACGGATGCCGCGTCCCGCGGCCGCGCCGCGGAGGTCGCGCCCGAGCTCGCCAAGCGACTCGACGAGGTGCGGGCGATATTCGTCCGGTCCGCTCTCGACCGGCTGCTGTCCTGATCACGTCAGCCACGCGACACGCCGAGGCCCGCGGAGCCGGATGTCGTTGCCGCAAGGGCGGGGCTGATCTAGCGTGGGAGTATCCGGATCCGGAGGGGGATGCGCATGACCGATCATGAAGCACCCGACGACCAGCCCTTCGCCGCAGATCTCCTCTTCACCGACGGACTTCCGCAGATGGACGACGAGGTCGGCTACCGCGGCGCCGTGGCGGCCCGCGCGGCGGGGATCACGTATCGCCAGCTCGACTACTGGGCTCGCACCGAACTCGTCGAGCCGACCGTCCGAGGCGCCAGCGGCTCGGGTTCGCAGCGGCTCTACGGCTTCCGCGACATCCTGGTCCTGAAGCTCGTGAAGCGCCTGCTCGACACCGGCATCTCGCTGCAGCAGATCCGCACCGCGGTCGAGCAGCTCCGGGCATCCGGCATCCGCGATCTCGCCGGCACCACGCTCATGAGCGACGGCGCCTCGGTCTACCTCTGCACCTCGAACGACGAGGTCATCGACCTCGTCAGCCGCGGCCAAGGCGTCTTCGGCATCGCCGTCGGCAAGGTGCTGCGCGAGGTCGAGTCGACTCTGGTCGAGTTCGATCCGCAGTCGCCCGACGGCCTGGACGAGCTCTCCGCTCGCCGCGCCGCCCGCACCGCCTGACCGCGGCTGTCGCGTTCGTGACGCCGCGTGGCTGCCGCTACGCCATCGCCGGAGCGTCGGCGCCGACGCGCGACGCCGCGAACGCCTGCTCGAGGTCGGCGATGAGGTCCTCCGGGGCCTCCAGGCCGATCGAGAGGCGCACGAGCGCGTCGGACGGCTTCGCCTCTGACTGCACCGGGCGGTGCGTGAGGGCGGCGGGATGCTGGATGAGCGAGTCGACGCTTCCGAGCGAGACCGCGTGCGTGAACAGACGCACGTTCGCCGTCAGTTCGCTCGCGGCCTCGAAGCCGCCGGCGAGCTCGATCGCGATCATCGCGCCCGGACCGTCCTGCTGCGTGCCGATGAGTCCTCGCGGATCGCACTGCGGGAAGCCGGGGTAGTGCACCGCGGACACCTCGGGCCGCGTCGCGAGCCACTCGGCCACGACGCCGGCGCTCTGCTGCTGCGCGCGCACGCGGAGCGGGAGGGTCGCGAGACCGCGGTGGAGGAGGTAGGCGGCGAGCGGATGCAGGATCGCGCCGGTGATCGCACGCGTGCGCCGGAGGGCGGCCGCGGTCTTCGCGTCGCACGCGATGACGCCGCCGACGACATCGCCGTGACCGCCGAGGTACTTGGTCGCGCTGTGGAGCGAGATCGACGCTCCGAGGTCGAGCGGGCGCTGCAGGACGGGTGTCGCGAACGTGTTGTCGACGAGAACGGGGATGTCGCCGGCATCCGCCACGACTGCCTTGATGTCGACCAGCTCGAGCGTCGGGTTCGCCGGGGTCTCGAGGATGACGAGGCGCGGTGTCGGGGCGAATGGCGGACGCCACCTCGTCGGGCGCGCAGTACGTCGCCTCGACGCCGAGCAGACCCGAGGCGAGCAGGTGATCGGTTCCGCCGTAGAGAGGGCGGACGGCGACGATGTGGCGCTTGCCGCTCTCGTGCGCCACGGCGAGCAGCACCGCGGTCATCGCGGCCATGCCGGAGGAGAACGCGACAGCCTCCTCGGCGTGCTCGAGGCGAGCGAGCGCCTCCTCGAAGCGCGCGACCGTCGGGTTCCAGAGCCGCGCGTAGACGTGGGATCCGCCCTCGAACGGGTGCCCGCCGGTCGCGAGGACCTCGTACGACAAGCCGCCGACGTCGATCCCGGGGAGCGGGTTCGTCGACGAGAGATCGAGGGGGAGAGCGTGTACGCCCAGCTCAGCGAGATCGTCGCGGCCGGCGTGCACGGCAAGGCTGTCAGGGTGCAGCGTCATCGGTGCCATGCGGCAATCGTCGGTGATTTCGCAGGAAACCACAACTCCAGCTGAGGTAATGACAGCAGTACGCCATAATCATGAGTGGAAACCGCAATTGGAGGCATCCGGATGACGACGCTCTCGAAGAATCCGCAACGGGGTCCGGTCGCACTCGACGGCACGGACCGCGCCATCCTCGGCGCCCTCATGGAGGACGGCCGGATGACCAACGCCGCGCTCGCCGCGCGCGTCGGCGTGGCGGAGTCGACGTGCGCCTACCGCGTGAAGGCGCTGCGCGAGTCGGGAGTCATCGCGAGCATCAACGCCCGCGTGGATCTCGCCGCGATCGGCCGGCCGATCCAGGCCGTCATCCAGGTGCATCTGTCGAGCCACAGCCGCGTCCACATCAACGAGCTCCTCGACCGGCTGGTGATGCTGCCGGGTGCGCTCTCGGTCGTGCACGTCGCGGGCGACAACGACTTCCACGTGCACGTCGCGGTCGCGAGTCCCGGAGCGGCTGCGCGATCTGATCCTCGAGCACATCACGAGTCATCCGGCCGTGACGAAGACCGAGACGCAGCTGGTGTTCGAGGTGCGCGAGGGCAGGGGAGTGCTCGGCCCGCTCTGACCGCGCCGACCGGACCGCAGGACCGGTCAGGCCGCGGCCGCACCGTCTCGTCCGCCGCTCGCGAAGGCATGGGGCGCCGAGACTGCGGCCGGCGTCTGCTGTCTCGGGTCTGGTGCAGTCTCGGGGCGGGAATGGCCCCGACGGCGAGCCGCAGCCGTGCGGGGTCGGGGCGGGCTCTAGGCGCGCGCCTCGCCGGCGACCGGGATGCGGCCGGTCCGCATGACGCGGTCCAGCAGCGAGTCGAAGTCGGCCGCGAGCTCCTGCGCGGAGTCGCCGGGCCAGATGTGGAGCGGCTTCGCGGCGCCCTGCGCCTGCTGCAGCGACGTGCGCTCGGGCAGCTGCGGCGTCAGGACCAGCGGGCCGAACATGTCGCGCAGCTCCTTGATGCGGAACTGGTGCTCGATCGACTGCGGGCGCACCCGGTTCACGACGATGCCGAGCGGCTGGAGGCGGGGCGAGAGCCCGCGGCGGATCTCCTCGATCGCGCGCAGCGCGCGGTCGGCGGCCGCGACCGAGAAGAGGCCCGGCTCGGTGACGACGATGACCCGATCGGATGCCGCCCACGCCGTGCGCGTGAGGGCATTGAGCGAGGGCGCGCAGTCGATGAGGACGAGGTCGTAGTCGGCCTCGATCGTCGCGAGAGCCTCTTCGAGCTTCCACACGTCACGGACGCTCGGATGCGGTCCGTCGAAGTTGATGGCGGAAGGGCTGCCGATCATCACATCGATCGTGCCCGGGTGCACCTTCGCCCAGCCGCTCGATGTGATGGCCTGACGAACGACCTTCTCTTTGGGGTTGCCGAGGACATCCGAGACGTTGAGGCGCCCTGCGACCTGGATATCCATGCCCGTCGAAACGTCGGACTGGGGGTCGAGGTCGACCACGAGCGTACGAACTCCCCGAGCGAAAGCAGCGGATGCGAGTCCCAGCGTCACGGTTGTCTTGCCGACCCCGCCCTTGAGCGAGCTGACAGAGAGTACGTGCACAAGGCTCTACGTTACCTTCCCCTAGGCTGATGGCACACTCAGCCCGCTCCCACGGCTGCTCTGCGAGGTGTGCATGTTCCGAAAGATCCTGGTCGCCAACCGCGGTGAGATCGCCATCCGGGCGTTCCGGGCCGCGTACGAACTGGGTGCCCGCACAGTCGCGGTCTACCCGTACGAGGACCGCAATTCGCTCCACCGACTGAAGGCCGACGAGGCCTACCTGATCGGCGAGAAGGGGCATCCCGTCCGCGCGTACCTCGACGTGGACGAGATCATCCGCGTCGCGAAGGAGTCGGGCGCCGACGCGATCTACCCCGGCTACGGCTTCCTCTCCGAGAACCCGGATCTCGCCGAGAAGGCCGCCGCGAACGGCATCGCCTTCATCGGTCCGCCGGCACAGGGTGCTCGAGATGGCGGGCAACAAGGTCACCGCGAAGCATCACGCGATCGCGGCCGGCGTGCCGGTGCTGCGCTCGACCGAGGCATCCGATGATCTGGACGCGCTCGCTCGAGGAGGCCGACGACATCGGCTTCCCGCTGTTCGCGAAGGCCGTCGCCGGCGGCGGCGGACGCGGGATGCGGCGAGTGGCGACCCGCGAGGAGCTCGCGCCCGCGCTCGCCGAGGCGATGCGCGAGGCGGCGAGTGCGTTCGGCGACGCCCGCATGTTCCTCGAGCAGGCCGTGCAGCGCCCGCGCCACGTCGAGGTGCAGATCCTCGCCGACAAGGCCGGCACGACGGTGCACCTCTTCGAGCGCGACTGCTCGGTGCAGCGGCGCCATCAGAAGGTCATCGAGATCGCGCCCGCGCCGAACCTGGCGACCGACGATCCGCGACGCGCTGCACCGCCACGCCGTCGCGTTCGCGCAGTCGATCGACTACGAGAACGCCGGAACCGTCGAGTTCCTCCTCGAGACGGCCGGGCCCGCGCACGGGCGAGATCGTCTTCATCGAGATGAACCCCCGCATCCAGGTCGAGCACACCGTCACCGAGGAGGTGACCGACGTCGACCTCGTCCAGTCGCAGATGCGCATCGCCGCGGGGCAGACCCTCGCCGAGCTCGGCCTCCTGCAGGACCAGATCCACCTGCGAGGCGCCGCACTGCAGTGCCGCATCACGACCGAGGACCCGACGCAGGGCTTCCGCCCCGACACCGGCAAGATCACCACCTACCGCTCGCCCGGCGGTGCCGGCATCCGGCTCGATGGCGGCACGACCGCCGCGGGCTCGCAGATCAGCCCGCACTTCGACTCGATGCTCGCGAAGCTCACCTGCCGCGGCCGCGACTTCGGGGCGGCCGTCGTGCGCGCCCGGCGCGCGCTGGCGGAGTTCCGCATCCGCGGCGTCTCGACCAACATCCCGTTCCTGCAGGCGGTGCTCGACGACCCGGACTTCGTCGCCGGCGACCTGAGCACGTCCTTCATCGACGAGCGCCCGCAGCTGCTGCGCGGCCGCGAGTCGAAGGACCGCGGCAGCAAGGTGCTCAACTGGCTCGTCGACACCACCGTCAACAAGCCGAACGGCGAGAACCCGCTCACCATCGATCCGCGCCTGAAGCTGCCCAAGGTCGACCTCCTGGCCGAGCCGCCGGCGGGATCCCGCCAGCGCCTGCTCGAGCTCGGACCCGCCGGATTCGCCCGCGCACTGCGCGAGCAGACTCCGCTCGCGGTCACCGAGACGACCTTCCGCGACGCGCACCAGTCGCTCCTCGCGACGCGGGTGCGCACGAAGGACCTCGTCACGGTCGCCCCGTACGTCGCGCACCTCACTCCGCAGCTCCTCTCCGTCGAGGCCTGGGGCGGCGCGACGTACGACGTCGCGCTCCGCTTCCTCGGCGAAGACCCGTGGGAGCGCCTGGACCGCCTGCGCTCGGCGCTGCCGAACATCGCGATCCAGATGCTGCTGCGCGGCCGCAACACCGTCGGCTACACGCCGTACCCGACCGAGGTCACCGACGCGTTCGTCCGCGAGGCCGCCGCGAGCGGCATCGACATCTTCCGCATCTTCGACGCGCTCAACGACGTCAACCAGATGCGCCCGGCGATCGACTCGGTGCTCGCGACCGGCACCGCCGTCGCCGAGGTGGCGGTCTGCTACACCGGCGATCTGCTCAATCCGGCCGAGGATCTCTACACGCTCGACTACTACCTGCGCCTCGCCGAGCAGATCGTCGATGCGGGCGCTCACATCCTCGCGATCAAGGACATGGCGGGCCTGCTGCGGCCGGCCGCGGCATCCCGTCTCGTCTCGCGCATTGCGCGACCGCTTCGACGTGCCCGTGCACGTGCACACGCACGACACCGCGGGCGGACAGCTCGCCACCCTGCTCGCCGCCAGTGCAGCGGGGGCGGATGCTGTCGACGCGGCCGCCGCGCCGATGTCGGGCACGACCAGCCAGCCGTCGCTGTCGGCGCTCGTGGCGGCGCTCTCGCACACCGAGCGCGACACCGGGATCGACCTCGACGCCGTCGAGCGACCTCGAGCCGTACTGGGAGGCCGTGCGCCGCCTGTACCGGCCGTTCGAGTCCGGGCTTCCGGGGCCGACCGGCCGCGTGTACCACCACGAGATCCCGGGCGGACAGCTGTCGAACCTGCGCCAGCAGGCGATCGCCCTCGGTCTCGCCGACGACTTCGAGCTCATCGAGGACATGTACGCCGCGGCGAACGACATCCTCGGCCGCGTGCCGAAGGTGACGCCGTCGTCGAAGGTCGTCGGCGATCTCGCACTGCACCTCGCCGCGGTGAAGGCCGATCCCGCCGACTTCGCCGAGAACCCGCAGAACTACGACATCCCCGACTCGGTGGTCGGGTTCATGGCGGGCGAGCTCGGCGACCTGCCCGGCGGCTGGCCGGAGCCGTTCCGCACCAAGGTGCTGCAGGGACGCGAGGTCAAGATCGACGTCACGCCGCTCACGCCGGCTGAGTCCTCGGCTCTGGAATCGGATGCCACGGCCCGCCGCGACATGCTGAACCGGCTGCTCTTCCCGGCGCCGACCCGCACGTTCCATCAGGTGCGCGACACGTTCGGCGACCTGAGCGTCCTCGACACCGTCGACTACCTCTACGGCCTCGCCCAGGGTTCCGAGCACGTGGTCGAGATCGAGCGCGGCGTCCAGCTGTTCGTCGGGCCTCGAGGCGATCGGCGAGGCCGACGACAAGGGCATGCGCACGGTGATGACGACGCTGAACGGGCAGCTTCGCCCGGTGTTCGTGCGGGATCGCAGCATCCAGGTCGACGTGCGCCAGGCAGAGAAGGCCGACACCACCGTGCGCGGGTCAGATCCCCGCTCCGTTCTCGGGCGTCGTGACGGTCAAGATCGGCGTCGGCGACACCGTCGCCGTCGGCCAGCCGGTCGCGTCGATCGAGGCCATGAAGATGGAGGCGGCCATCACGTCGCCCGTGGACGGAGTCGTCGAGCGCCTCGCGATCGGCGAGACGCAGCAGGTGGAGGCCGGAGACCTTTTGGTCGTCGTCCGTCCCGCCCGTTAGCCTTGAGGCGGCGTCAACTCGACCGCCACGCACTCTCTCTAGGAGAATCCTGCAGTGACGCCCGATCGACCCGACCAGACTCCCGACGACGCGCAGCACGGCGTGCTGTCCGACACCGGAAGCATCGACACCACCGGCCTCGGCATCCTGAGCGGTGCCACCGAGCAGGTGAGCGTCGAGCTCCCCGTCGCGGTCCGACGACGACTTCGTGGACGACGATGTCACCGGCGACGAGATCCCGATCGCGCTGCCTGTCGAGAGCGCGATGGATCTTCCGACCGAGACTGCGCAAGGGGAGATCGTCGAGGCATCCGAGGGCGCCGCGGAGGAGTGGGCCGACGATGCTGCGGCTGCCGAGGCGCCTGCCGGCGTCGCCGACGATGTGGAGGACGCTGACGTGATCGTCGACGATGAGTACCCCGGTGAGACCACCGGCCACGAGCAGGCCGGCGCGCACTCGGCCGATTCGGCGTCGCCGTACGACGACATGATCGCCGGTGCCGCGGCTGCCGCGGCGGCGACGGAGCCGGAGCCGAACACGGGTTCCACGCCCGCGACGCGGCGCGAGGCATACCACCCCGAATCGCTCGACCGGATCCACGCGGTGGAGCGCGTCACCACCCCGCCGCCCGCCGAGGTGGCCCTCACCTCGAAGCGCCTCGGCGAGTTCGACGCCGATCGCGAGACCGCCGACCTGCTCACCGCCGACCGGCTGCTCGATCCGCACCAGGTCGTGCGGCCCGAGCCGGACGGCGTCTGGCAGCACTTCGTGTATTCGATCTCGGCGCACCGCATCAACCTCGGCGACAGCAAGCGCGCCCGCGCCCGCAAGGAGCTCGACCGCCGCATCTCGGCGCCGCTCAACGGCGGCGCCCGCTTCGTGCCGGTGCTCTCGCGCAAGGGCGGCGTCGGCAAGACCACCGTGACGACGCTCCTCGGCATGGCGCTCGCGGACGCCCGCGACGACCGGATCATCGCGGTGGATGCGAACCCCGACCGCGGCACGCTCGCGGAGCGCGTCGCGCGCACCAGCGGCAAGACGGTGAGAGACCTCGTGCGCCTGCGCGCAGAGGTCGTCGGATTCAACGACCTCTCCTCGATCGTCGCCCGTGACGAGACCCGCCTCGATGTGCTCGCATCGGACGCCGATCCCCGGGTCTCCGAGGCGTTCAGCGACCGCGACTACCTCGATGTCGCCTCGCTCGCCGCGCACTACTACTCCATCGTGCTGACCGACACCGGCACCGGCATCGTGCACTCGGTCATGGGCGCCACCCTCGACCTCGCCGATCAGCTCGTGGTCGTCTCGGGTCTCAGCGTCGACGAGGCGCGTCTCGCGTCCGAGACGCTCACGTGGCTCGAGACCAACGGCTACGCCGATCAGGTGCGAGGCGCCATCGTCGTCCTCAACGCCGCGCGGCCCGGCACGCCGCTGGTGCGCCCGGAGGAGCTCGAGTCGCACTTCCGCACCCGCGTCCGCAGCGTGGTGCGCATGCCCTACGACCCGCACATCGCCGCCGGCAGCGCGATCGCGTTCCGCGACCTGCAGCCGGCCACGCGCCTCGCCGCGCGCGAACTCGCGGCGTCGGTCGTCGAAGGCCTGCGCTCGCTGGCACGCGCCGCCTAGCATCCGATGGCAGTCCGTCCCATCCGTGTCTTCGGCGACCCCGTCCTGAAGTCCGTCTGCGCGCCGATCGACGAGATCGACGACGGCGTGCGAGCGCTCGTCCGCGACCTGATCGAGACGGTCGAGCTGCCCGGACGCGCCGGCGTCGCCGCCCCGCAGATCGGCGTGGGCCTCCGCGCATTCAGCTACAACATCGACGGCGACATCGGGTATGTGCTGAACCCCGTGCTGGTCGAGGTCTCGGGCGAGCCCGAGCCGGTGGGCGAAGGATGCCTGTCGGTGCCAGGACTGTGGCACGACGCGCTGCGGCATCCGTGGGCGAAGGTCGTCGGGATCGACCTCGACGGCAACGAGGTCGTGCTCGAGGGTGAGGGCCTGCTCGCGCAGGCGCTGCAGCACGAGACCGATCACCTCGACGGAAAGCTCTACCTCGAGCGGCTCGCGCCCGAGACGCGGCGCGTCGCGATGCGGGAGATCCGCGAGTCCGACTGGTTCTGACGCCGTCCGGTCACGAGCGGGGGAGACGAAACGCCCCGGACCTCCGAAGAGGGCCGGGGCGTTCACGCGTTCCTATCGCTACTTCAGCGACGTGGTGCTCGTGTTGACCGGGACGCTGTAGAGCTCATCGATCTCACCCGCGTAGTCGGCGAGGATGACGTTGCGCTTGATGCTCATCTTCGGCGTCAGGTGACCGCTGCCCTCGGTCCATTCGGTGTCGAGGATCGTGAACTTGCGGATCGACTCGGCGCGCGACACGTTCTTGTTCGCGATGTCGATCGCACGCTGCACCTCGGCACGGACGGCGCTGTTCTTCGCGGCGTCCTCGAGGGACATGTCCTTGTCGAGGCCGTTGTTGCCGAGCCACGTCGGGAGCATCTCGGAGTCGAGCGTGATGATGGCCGAGATGAACGGCTTCTGGTCGCCGACGACCACCACCTGGCCGACGATCGGGTTGGCGCGGATCGGGTCCTCGAGCGCAGCGGGTGCGACGTTCTTGCCACCCGCCGTGACGATGATCTCCTTCTTGCGGCCGGTGATCGTGAGGAAGCCCTCGTCGTCGAACGAGCCGATGTCGCCGGTGCGGAACCAGTCGCCGTCGAAGGACTCGGCGGTCGCCTCGGGGTTGCGCCAGTACTCCTTGAAGACGTTGATGCCGCGGACCTGGACCTCGCCGTCGTCGGAGAGGCGGACGCTCACGCCCGGGAGCGCGGGGCCGACCGTGCCGATCTTCGACTTCGTCGCGAGGTTGACCGTCGCCGGGCGCCGTGGTCTCGGTGAGGCCGTAGCCCTCGAGGATCGTGATGCCGAGGCTGTGGAAGAAGTGGCCGAGGCGCGGTCCGAGCGGTGCCGAGCCCGAGACGGCGTACTCGACGTTTCCGCCCATCGCCGTGCGGAGCTTGCTGTAGACGAGCCGATCGAACAGCGCGAACTTGATCTTCATCATCAGCGGGATCTTCTTGCCCTGCTGCTCGAGCTTCGAGTGCTCGATCGCGGTCTTCGCGGCGGTGCGGAAGATCTTGCCCTTGCCGCCGGCCTCGGCCTTCTGCTCGGCCGAGTTGTAGACCTTCTCGAACACGCGCGGCACGGCCAGCAGGTACGTCGGCTTGAACGACGCAAGGGCGGGCAGGAGGTGGCTGCGTGTCGGGCTGGTGGCCCGTCTTCACGCCGCCGACGATGTTCAGGATCGAGATGAAGCGCGCGAAGATGTGCGCCGTCGTGATGAAGAGCAGCGTCGATGCGCCGGGCTTCTCGACGACCTCGCTCAGCGCCTTGGCGGAGTTGCGCGTCAGCTCCACGAAGTTGCTGTGCGTGAGCACGCAGCCCTTCGGGCCGGCCGGTGGATCCGGACGTGTAGATGAGCGTCGCGATGTCGGCGCCGTTCGCGAGGTTGCGCCGCCGCTCGATCTCGTCGTCCGAGACATCCTTGCCCTGCTCGACGAGCTTGTCGAGGTCGCCGGCGTGCATCGCCCACACCGAGCGGACGAGCGGAAGATCGGCGCGCACCTCGTCGAGGCGCGCAGAGTGGTCGGCGAGCTCGATGATGCAGGCGACGGCGCCCGAGTCGGTGAGGTTCCAGGCGACCTGCGCGGGGGAGCTGGTCTCGTAGATCGGGACCATCACGGCGCCGGCGAAGAACAGCGCGAAATCGACGAGCGTCCAGTCGTAGGTGGTGCGTGCGATGAAGCCGACCTTGTCGCCCGGCTCGAGGCCGGCCGCGGCGAAGCCCTTGGCGAGGGCGATCACCTGCGCGTGGAATTCCGCGGCGGTGATGTCGCGCCATCCATCCCCCTCGGGAACGGCGAACAGCGCGAGCTGAGGAGTCTGCCTTCACCCGCTCCACGAGGAGGTCGGTGACATTTGCCTGCGGATCGGCGGGGACGATCGCAGGGACTTCGAATTGGACCACGGCAACTCCTTCGGTACCGGCTGATTCAGTTATTCAGACCTGCCCTGAGTCTATCCGAGCGGGCGGCGTCGCCACCGGGGGGTGTGCAACCGCGCGCGCGGCTAGACTGCAAGGCGCCGTCGCCCGAGCGCCGGTGGGAGAGGAACAGCGGTGCTCAAGGTCGGTATCGACATCGGCGGGACGAAGATCGCGGGCGGCGTCGTCGACGACGAAGGGAACATCGTCGAGAAGCTGCGGGTCGACACCCCGATCGACACCCGGGCCCTCGCTGACGCCGTCGTCGACATGGCCCGCCACTTCGGCAGCGCGTACGACGTCTCCGCCGTCGGCGTCGCGGCGGCCGGATTCATCGACCGTGACCGGGCGACCGTCATCCACGCGCCCAACATCGCGTGGCGCAACGAGCCCCTGAAGGCCATCGCTCGAGTCGCGCATCGACGTGCCGGTCATCATCGAGAACGACGCGAACGCCGCCGGGTGGGCGGAGTTCCGCTTCGGCGCCGGTCGCGACGTCGACCACATGGTGATGCTGACGATGGGCACCGGCGTCGGCGGCGCCGTCGTCGCGGACGGCGAGCTCTTCCGCGGCGGTCACGGCATCGGCGCCGAGCTCGGGCACATCCGCTTCACCCGCGACGGCCTGCCGTGCGGCTGCGGTCAGAACGGATGCCTCGAGCAGTACGCGTCGGGGCGCGCACTGCAGCGCGAGGCGAACGCCATCGCCGACGCGGGCGGGATCGGCGACGCAGCTGGCGGCGCTGCGCGCCGAGAAGGGCTCGATCAGCGGCCCTGCGGTCTCGCGCCTGGTCCTTGCCGGAGACCCCGGCGCGGTCGAGGCGCTCCGGCGCGTCGCCACCGCGCTCGGCGAGGCGTGCGGCGGATTCCAGGCCGTTCTCGACCCCGAGCTGTTCGTCATCGGCGGCGGTGTCGCGCAGCTGGGCGAGGACCTCCTCGGCCCGGTGCGCATCGCCTACGAGACGTCGCTGCCCGGCTACGGCGACCGTCCCATCGCGTCGTTCGCCATCGCCCAGCTCGGCAACGACGCCGGCCTGATCGGGGCCGCCGACCTCGCGACCGCGGAGGGGTAGCCGATGTTCTACTGGCTGATGAAGTACGTGGTGATCGGACCGATCTCGAAAGCGATCTTCCGCCCATGGATCGTCGGCCGCCGCAACGTCCCCGCCGAGGGCGGCGCGATCCTCGCGAGCAACCACCTGTCGTTCGTCGACTCGATCTTCCTGCCGCTGATGATCGACCGGCCCGTGTCGTTCCTCGCGAAGAGCGACTACTTCACCGGCAAGGGCATCAAGGGCTGGGCGACGCGGATCTTCATGAAGGCGTCTGGCCAGCTGCCGATCGATCGCTCGGGCGGCAAGGCCTCCGAGGCATCCCTCAACACAGGTCTGCAGGTGCTGGGGCGCGGTGATCTGCTCGGGATCTATCCCGAGGGCACGCGCAGTCCCGACGGCAGGCTCTACCGCGGTCGCACCGGAATCGCCCGCATGGCGCTCGAGGCGCGCGTGCCCGTGGTGCCGGTCGTCATGGTCGACACCGACACGATGATGCCCATCGGAACCAAGATCCCCCGGGTCGTGCGGATCGGGATCGTCATCGGCGAGCCCCTCGACTTCTCGCGCTTCGAGGGGATGGAGGGCGACCGCTACATCCTCCGCTCGGTCACCGACGAGATCATGGTCGCCCTGCAGCGACTGGGCGAGCAGCAGTACGACGACGTCTACGCGTCGACGGTGAAGGACCGGCTGAAGCCCGGAAGCGGACCGGCTCCGCGCAGCGGAATCGACACCCCGAAGGTCACCGCGGAGTAGCGATTCGCGCTCACGTCGGGACCGCCGCCGAGCAGGCGTCATGCGAAGCCGGGCGCGCCGCGGCGCGCCGATAGACTTGGCGGATGCCTCAGCCGCTCGACGCCCTCGACCACTGGCGAACCCTGCCGATCAAGCAGCAGCCCGCCTGGCCCGACGCCGATGCGGTCGCCGCCGTCTCCGCCGAGATCGCGACGCTCCCGCCGCTCGTCTTCGCCGGTGAGGTCGACAACCTGCGGGACCGGCTCGCCCGCGCCGCATCGGGACGCGCATTCCTGCTGCAGGGCGGCGACTGCGCCGAGACCTTCGCGGGCGCGACCGCCGAGCAGATCCGCAACCGCATCAAGACCGTGCTGCAGATGGCGGTCGTGCTCACGTACGGCGCCTCGATGCCCATCGTGAAGATGGGGCGGATGGCGGGGCAGTTCGCCAAGCCGCGCTCGAGCGACAGCGAGACCCGCGGCGACGTCACGCTTCCGGCATACCGCGGCGACATCGTCAACGGCTTCGACTTCACCGAGGGCTCACGGCGGGCCGACCCGCAGCGGCTGCTGAAGGGCTACCACACCGCAGCATCCACCATCAATCTCATCCGCGCGTTCACCCAGGGTGGCTTCGCCGACCTCCGCGAGGTGCACTCCTGGAACAAGGGCTTCGCGCAGAACCCCGCCAACCAGCAGTACGAGCGCCTCGCGAACGAGATCGATCGCGCGATCAAGTTCATGGAAGCGGCGGGCGCCGACTTCGACGAGCTGCGCCGCGTCGAGTTCTACACGGGCCACGAGGGTCTGCTCATGGACTACGAGCGGCCCATGACGCGCATCGACTCGCGCACCGGGACGCCGTACAACACCTCCGCGCACTTCGTGTGGATCGGGGAGCGCACCCGCGATCTCGACGGCGCGCACATCGACTACTTCTCGAAGATCCGCAATCCCGATCGGCGTGAAGCTCGGGCCGTCGACGACGCCCGCGAGCCGCGCTCGAGCTCATCGACAAGCTCGACCCGTCTCGTGAGCCGGGAAGGCTGACGTTCATCACGCGGATGGGCGCCGGGAAGATCCGCGACGCGCTGCCGCCGCTGCTCGAGGCCGTACGCGACTCGGGTGCGACTCCGCTGTGGGTCACCGACCCGATGCACGGCAACGGCATCACGACCCCGACCGGCTACAAGACCCGTCGCTTCGACGACGTCGTGGACGAGGTGCGCGGCTTCTTCGAGGCGCACCGCGCCGTGGGCACGTTCCCCGGCGGCATCCATGTCGAGCTCACCGGCGACGACGTCACCGAGTGCCTCGGCGGCTCGGAGGAGATCGACGAGGCGACCCTCGCGACCCGCTACGAGTCGCTGTGCGACCCGCGCCTGAACCACATGCAGAGCCTCGAGCTCGCGTTCCTCGTGGCCGAGGAGCTGGAGAAGCGCCCGCGCTGACGCGTGCGGTGTGCGGCGTGGCGCGCCGGCGGCGGACCCGCATGCGGCGTCTGCGCATGCGTGCGTCCTGCGTCCTCGCGGATCCTGCGTCGCGCGCTGCAGCCGAGACACCGCAGATCGGCCGAGACACCGTGCGCGATGCGGTGTCTCGTCGCGAATGCGGTGTCTCGAGGCGGCCGCACCTCGCCGCGCCGGACGCGACGATGCCGACGCAGGCGGCGGGGGCGCGGGGGCCGCGGGTCGGGCGGGTCGAGTCAGAGCGCGGCGGCGATCCGCAGCGAGATCTCGGTGCCCTTGCGCTTCATCTCGCCGGGGTCCGGATTCTGCGACTCGACCTCGGTGAACGGGTCGGGGAAGGCGTCCCACCGGTCGTCGTAGTCGATCGTGAAGCCGGCCTCGGCGGCGGCATCCCGTGCCTGTGCGAGCGTCAGGCCCACGAGCTCCGGGACCGCGAACAGCGGCGGCCCGGTGGAGACGACGAGCGTCACGGTGTCGCCCGGGCGGAGCCAGCCGCCGTCGTCGCGACCGTTCATGCGGATCACGCGGCCCTCTTCGACGGAGTCGCTCGCCTCGGTCGCACTCGGGTCCGCGACCACGAGCTGCAGCCCCTCGAGCGTGCTGCGGGCCGACCCCTCGCTCTCGCCGGTGACATCGGGAACCGGGCCGAGCGACACCCACAGCGTCGCCGAGTCGCCCTGGTGGGCGGTGCAGCCCTCGCCGCACGCGAACGGCTCGGCGCCGTCGGCGGGCTGCGAGCGTCATGCCCGACGACGACGCCGGCAGCGGCATCCGTGAAGTACTGGTCGTTCTGCTCCGCGACCGAGATCACGTTCGATTCGAGGATGCCGCGGGCCTCGGTCTCGGTCCTGCCGGCGAGCGACTCCACCTGCACCTCGGCGGGTCCGAGCGAGACCAGCACGGTCACTTCGCTGTCCTTCTCGACGCGTGAGCCGCTGGGCGGGTCGGTGCCGATGACCTGCCCGGCGGGCGACGTCGAGGCTGTTCTGGCCCAGCTCGACGGCGACGAGCGAGTCCTCGGCGAGCTGCGCCTGCGCCTCGGCGAACGTCAGGGTGGCGACATCCCGAACCGCGACGAGCGAGCCCGGACCCGATCCGAACCACCAGCCGGCGGTGGCGGCGAGGGCCGCGAGCAGGATCACGAGCGCGACGAGCCAGCCGCCCCTGCTCTGGCGGCGCTTGGTCGCGCGGCGCAGGCGCGTGGCGTTGTCGACGTCGCCGACGACGGATGCCGGGCCGGTGGCCGTCACCGGAAGGACGGCGGTGAGCTCACCGGTCGGCGCGTGCTCGCGCACCGCTCCGGTCGGCGGGGTGCGGGCGACCTGCGGCGTGATGCCGAGCTCGCGCTCGATCTCGCGGAGGCGATCGAGCATCTCGCGCGCGTCGACGGGGCGGTCGTCCGGCGACTTCTCGGTCGCCCACAGCACGAGCTCGTCGAGCTGCTCCGGAACGCCGGGGTTCTTCACGCTCGGGCGGGGGACCGAGTCGGTCGCGTGCTGGAAGGCGATCTGCATCGGCTGCTCGCCCTTGTAGGGCTGCTCGCCGGCGAGCATCTCGTAGAGCATGATGCCGAGCGCGTAGATGTCGCTGCGCGCGTCGGCGGTGCCGCGGGTGACGAGCTCGGGGGCGAGGTACGCGATCGTGCCGAGCAGCTGCGCGCCGGTCGCGGTGTTCGCGGTGGTCGCGCGGGCGAGCCCGAAGTCGCCGATCTTGATCCGGCCGTCCTCGGCGAGGAGCACGTTCTCGGGCTTGACGTCGCGGTGCACGATCCCGGCGCGGTGCGCAGCGGAGAGTCCCGAGAGGATCGCGTCCATGATCGTGATCGTCTGCGTGATCGTCAGCCGCCGCTGCTCGCGCAGCAGCTCACGCAGGGTGATGCCGGGCAGGTACTCCATGACGAGGTACGCCATGTCGCCGTCCTGGCCCTGGTCGAAGACGTTCACGACGTTCGGATCGGCCAGGCGGGCGGCCGCCCGGGCCTCCTGGATGAACCGGCTCTGGAACACGGTGTCGTCGCTCAGATGGCTGTGCATCACCTTCAGCGCGATCCGCCGCTCGAGCCGCAGGTCGGTCGCCACGTACACGGTCGCCATCCCGCCGCGCGCGATGCGCGCGCGAACCCGGTATCGGCCGTCGACGAGACGGCCGATCAGCGGGTCGGTCTGCTGACTCGTGCTCACGCTGAGAGTCTACGAGCGCGTTCATGCGCAGGGAACGCCTCACCAGGGGGCTCCGCCTCAACCCCCGCTTGCTGACGCGCGCCCCCCGCGAGAGCGGGATGCGCGTCAGCCGAGCGCTGCGAGCCAGGCGTGGGCGCGGCTGCTCCCACTGCGCGTAGGCGTCGGGATAGGCCGAGTTCTGCACGGCCTGCGCGGCCTGCGTGAAGGTCATGCTCTCCCAGCCGGGGTAGTCGAGCAGCCCGCGGGTGTTCCACCCGTTCGGGTCCGACGGACCGCCGTAGAACGCCTTCGCCGCCCGCACCGGGTCGCGGACCTGTTCGGCGGTGCCCCAGCCGTAGCTCGGGCGCTGCTGGAAGATGCCGAGCGAGTCGCGATCGCCCCAGTCGAGATTGCGGATGCCGGATTCGTTCATCGCGGTGCCGAGAGCGATCGCGATTCCACGGTCGGGCACGCCGAGCTGGCGGCCGACCTGCACGATGATCGCGGGCGTTCGCGACCTGCTCGGCGCTGAGGCCGGGGATCGAGACGGCGACCGGGGTCGCGTTCAGCGGGATCGCGATCGTCTGGCCCGGGTAGATGATCGACGACCAGCCGAGCTTGTTCGCGCTCAGCACGGCGTTCGTCGAGACGCCGTGGCGCGAGGCGATGGAGCTGATGGTGTCGCCCGCCTTGACCGTGTAGGCGCCGCCGCCGACAGGAGCCGACGGCGCGGCGGCCGGGGGAGGCGTCGCGGGGCAGGTGCCGGGCGCCGCGGCCGCAGTGCCTGCGATCGCGAGGACCTGGCCGGGGCGGATGATCGACGACCAGCCGAGGCCGTTCGCCGCGAGCACCGACTGCGTCGACACCCCGTGGCGCTTGGCGATCGCGCTGACGGTGTCGCCCTGCTGGACGATGTAGGTGCCGGATGCCGCGACCGGCGCAGTCGCGACGGGCGCGACGGCGCGGCGCGGGGCGGGCGCGCGTGCCGACGAGCCGGAGGACCTGGCCGGGATAGATCACCGAGCGCCAGCCGAGGCCGTTGAGCGCGAGCACGTCGGCGGTGCGGAGGCCGTACCGCGCGGCGATCGCGCTGATGGTGTCGCCGCGCTGGACGGTGTACAGCTCCGGAGCGACGGCCGCGGCGACCCGCACCGCGAGCACGAGACCGGCGGTGCGCTCGCCGGCGGCCGGGACGGACCGCTGCATCGGCTGGTCGGAGTGGACTTCCGCGGCGTTCGCCGGGGCGGCGCGTCAGGACGAGCGCGATGGAGCCGGCGAGGCGGCGGGCACGCCCGCGGCGACGCTGCGTGGAATGCGCCCGCGATGGGTGCGGCAGTCGTGTTGACACGAGATTCCCCCCTCTGTCGACTCTGCAAACCGTGTCACGGAAGTGAATTGGTGTCAACCGGTGTGATAGGAGGGGCTGATGTGACTGATGGTGCCGATGAGGACTGCTGATCCGGGCGTGCGTCTGTCGCGTTCGGGGTGGGATAGTGGCTTGGTGACCGCTGAATCCGCTCCGCGAATCCAGACCGACTGGCTGTCTCTGCCCGAACTCGTGGAGGTGCTCGGCGAGCCGCTCGGTCGCGTCCGGCGCATGCTCGACGAGTTCCAGATCATCGGATCGCGCCGTGACGGCGCGATCAAGGTGCCCGCCTCTTCCTCATGGACGGGCATCCGATCCCCGTCGCTGCGAGGCACGGTCTTCGTGCTCCACGACGCGGGCTTCACCGACGACGAGGCGATCGACTGGCTGCTGAGCCCCGAGGACTCGATCGGGATGCCGCCGATCGAGGCGCTGCGCGCAGGCCGCAAGAGCGAGGTGCGCCGGGTCGCCCAGTCGCTCGGCTGACGCCTCGGCCCGCTGCCCGCCGCGCGCCGGCGCCGCGGCCGCGGAGCGCACCGCACCCTTCGCCGACGCACGCGCGATCTCGCCGAGACCGCACGACATGCCGCGTCGTGACGCGCCGAGTCTCGGCGCGCCAGTGCTGTCTCGCGACGGACGGGGTCGGCGCCGCGGCGCGGTGCGCCGCCGGAGCCGCGCGCGTCAGGTGACGCGGACCGTCGCGGAGCGCGCGAGGTCGCGCAGCTCGCCCACCGCGGCGTTGCCGAGGCGCGCGCCCGACAGTGCGCGATCCGCCTCGCGCGCGTAGTCGGCGATGAGCGCTTCGACGCGGTCGAGCGCGCCGGTCTCGACGATCGTCCGCTGGAGCGACGCGATCTGGCCCTCGTCGAGTTCCGGGTCGCCGATCAGCTCGTCGACGATCCGCCGTGCCGGCGGCGCGAGCGCCTCGCGGGCGTAGGCGACGAGGACGGTGCGCTTGCCCTCGCGCAGGTCGCCGCCCGACGGCTTCCCGGTCTCGCGCTCGTCGCCGAAGACGCCGAGCACGTCATCCCGCAGCTGGAAGGCCATTCCGAGCGGGTGTCCGAACGCCGCGAGCGCCGCCGACTGCGCGAGATCGGCTCCCGCGAGCGCGCCGCCGATCGCGAGCGGCTGCTGCACGCTGTAGCGGGCGGATTTGAGGGATGCCACGCGAAGCGCGCGCGCCGCGTGGCGTTCGTCGGGCTCGGTGCGGAACGCCGACTCCTCGGCGATGTCGAGGAACTGGCCGATCGTGACCTCGCGCCGCATGGCGGCGTACTCCCTGCGCGCGGCGGCGGCCTGCGGGGGAGTCGCCTCGGCGAGCCCCTCCTCGAGGAGGTCGTCGCTCCAGGCGACGAGGAGGTCGCCGAGCAGGATCGCCGACGAACGGCCGAAGGCGGCGGCATCCCCGACCCATCCGGTGTCGACGGTGCGCGCCCTCGAGCGCGCGATGGGCGGCCGGCCGGCCGCGGCGGGTGTCGGAGTTGTCGATCACGTCGTCGTGCACGAGCGCGGCCGCGTGGAAGACCTCGAGCGCCGCCGCTGCCGTGACGACGGGACCGGGCGCCGCGGCGCAGGATGCGTCGCCTCGGCGACGGCGCGCCAGCCGGCGATGCAGAAGCGCCCGCGGAGGCGCTTTCCGCCGTCGACCGCGGCCGCCGCGGACTCGATGAGAAGGCCCGCTTCGGCCCCGAGATCGGCGGTCAGAGCCCGCTGATCCGTGACAAAGTTGTCCAGACGCTGGGAAATCGCTTCGACCGGGTCTTCGGAGCCTCTCACGGGCCTAGCCTAGTGATCTACGGCACGCGTAGAATCTACGCACGAGAAGCCACAGAGGGGGATGCATGCCACTCTCCGAACAGGAGCAGCGCCTGCTCGACGAGATGGAACGCCATCTCATGCGCAACGACGCGGACGTCGTCAGCGCGCCCCGCGACGGACGCAGCCTGAGCTACCGCAACATCGTCTACGGCACGGTTCTCGTGCTGCTCGGGCTCGGCGGACTCATCGTGGGCGTCGCCACCGACCTCGAGGTCGTCAGCATCATCGTGGGAGTCATCGGCTTCCTGGTCATGCTCGGCGGCGTCATCCTCGCCGTCACCCCGACCCGCGGCGCCCGCTCGGGCGACGCCCGAAGCGCCCAAGCCCGCGCCATCCCGTGCCGGCACGTCGTTCATGGATCGCATGAACGACCGCTGGGACAGGCGCCAAGGGGAGCGCTGATCCGCGCCGACGCCTGACTCGGCATCCTGAGCACCGACCTTCGGGTCGGTGCTTTTTTTTGCCCGGACGCCGCGGTCGGCGCCGCGCAAGTGGGGCGCCGAGTGCCGACGCGCGCCGAATGGGTGACAAAGTGGAGGAAAGTGGAGTAACGTGGCGGACAACCCGGGGGGCCGGACGAAGGGGGTGATGGCCGATGCTGTTGGGCACGCACACTCCCAAGCTGGACGACAAGGGCCGCGTCATCCTTCCGTCGAAGTTCCGCGACGACCTCGGTGCGGGCATCGTCGTCACGCGCGGCCAGGACCGCTGCCTCTACGTCTTCAGCACCGAGGAGTTCGAGCGGATCCACGAGCGGATCCGCGAGACGCCGCTGGCCAACAAGCAGGCCCGCGACTTCCTCCGCATGTTCCTCTCGGGCGCGAGCGCCGAGAAGCCCGACAGCCAGAACCGCATCACCATCCCCCCTCCGCTGCGCGCCTACGCCGGCCTCGAGCGCGACCTCGTCGTCACCGGCGTGGGCGCTCATGCCGAGATCTGGAACGCCGACGCGTGGAACGCCTACGCCGAAGGCAACGAAGAGAGCTACGCCGAGCTGGAGCAGGAGGTGATTCCGGGCCTGTTCTGACCGCCTCGGCCCCGGTCCCGACTCCCAGCCGCTCCCGCCCTGACGCACTTCCCCGGCGCCAGGTCAGAGCGGATGGGGATCAGGGTCTGGGGACCGAGAGCGGCAGAGGCCCCGACATCATGAACCTGCGCGACATCCACACCCCCGTCCTGCTCGAGCGCTGCATCGAGCTGCTGGCGCCCGCGCTCGAGCGCGACGGCGCCGTCTTCGTCGACGCCACGCTCGGCATGGGCGGTCACTCCGAGGCGTTCCTGCAGCGCTTCCCCGGCATCCACCTCATCGGCCTCGACCGCGATCAGGACGCCCTGCGCATCGCCGGGGAGCGGCTCGCGCCCGTTCGGCGACCGCGTCACGCTCGTGCACACCGTCTACGACGGCATCGCGGATGCTGTCGCCTCGGCCGGCTTCGCCGCGGCCGACGGCATCCTCTTCGACCTCGGCGTCTCGTCGCTGCAGCTGGATGTCGCGGACCGCGGCTTCGCGTATTCGCAGGACGCGCCGCTCGACATGCGCATGGACCAGACCACGGGCACCACCGCGGCCGACATCCTCGCGACCTACGGCGAGGGCGATCTGCGGCGCATCTTCGAGCGCTACGGCGAGGAGAAGCTCGCGGGCCGCTACGCCCGCGCCATCATCGCGGCGCGCGCCGAGGCGCCGATCGACCGGTCCGGCCGGCTCGTCGAGATCCTCCAGGCGGCGACGCCCGTACGCCGCGCAGCGCACCGGGCACCCGGCCAAGCGGGTCTTCCAGGCGCTGCGCATCGAGGTCAACCGCGAGCTCGTCGGTGCTCGAGCGCGCGATCCCCGCCGCGCTCGGCATCCTGCCGGTCGGCGGGCGCATCGTCGTGCTCGCGTACCAGTCCCTCGAGGACCGGATCGTCAAGCGCGAGTTCGCCGCGCGAGTCGGCCTCGACGGCGCCCGCGGGCCTGCCGGTCGAGCTGCCCGAGCACGCCCCGCGCTTCACGGCTGCTGGTCAAGGGCGCCGAGCTCGCATCCGACGAAGAGCGCGCGACCAACCCGCGCGCCACGCCCGGTGCGGCTGCGCGCGGCCGAGCGAGTGAGGGCGGCGCGATGAGCGTCATCAGCGACCGCCGCTCGGTCACCGCACCCGCGCCGCGGCGATGGGATGCTCCGCTGCCGCCGGCTGCGCGTCGTCGAGGCCCCTGCGCGCCGGCGCCGGCCGAAGCTCGTCTACGGGATCGTCGCCGTCATCGGCGCGATCTCGATCGGCGCAGCGCAGATGACGCTGTCGATCCTGACGACGCAGAGCTCGTACGAGCTGTCGGCGCTCGCGGGCGCAGCAGCGCGACCTGACCTACCAGAAGCAGATCCTCTACGACGACGTCGCCGGGCTCAGCTCGCCGCAGTACCTCGCGGCGAACGCGGCATCCCTCGGCATGGTGATCGACGAGTCGCCGAACTACCTGCGGCTGAGCGACGGCGCGCTGCTCGGCGCCGGCGACTTCTCGTACGGCGCGTCGTCGGTCGACGCGATCGGCCGCGGCGCGGTGCCCAACGCGCTCATCACCGACACCCCGCTCGTGACCGACCCGGACGCCACGATCCAGGGCGCCCCGGTCGAGACGGCCGACGTGCCCGTCGTCGGACGGAGTCGCGAACACTCCGCCGCCGATCACCGACGGACTCCCCACCCCGAGCACACACTGAGCACATGGTCACGAGAGCAACGAGAAGCCCGCGCCGGCGCACCGTCGTCGCGCTCGCCGTCGTGCTCGCGGTGCTCGCCGGGCTTCATCGTGCGACTCGTCGACATCCAGGTCGTGAACGCGGGCGAGCACATCGCGCAGTCGATGGACCACGCGCTCGGCGGCTCGCAGACCCTCTACGGCACGCGCGGCATCGATCATCGACGAGACCGGCCAGACCCTCGCCGGCAGCGTGCTGGAGTACGACTGCCAGCTCGACCCGCTGCTGATCACGCAGATCGACCAGGATCTCGCGAACGGCAAGAAGACCTCGATGAAGAAGCCCTGGTCGAAGGTGTCCGTCGAGATCGCCGAGCTCACGGGGCAGACCGTCGAGGAGGTCCAGGCGATCGTCGGCGACGCGCTCGCCGACGACCCGGCATCGCGCTTCGCGATCCTCAAGCGCGGGCTGTCCACCGAGGTGTACCGGGATCTCGCCGACGCTCGGCGCGCCGTATCTCGTCTGCGTGCAGCATCCCGCCCGCACCTATCCCGACGGCGCGGTCGCGGGCAACCTCGTCGGATTCATGGGCACCGACGGCGAGCCGCTCGAAGGCCTCGAGATGACCGAGGACTCGTGCCTCACCGCCACGAACGGCACGCTCGACTATCAGAAGGGCAAGGACGGCGTCGTCATCCCCGGCACCAAGCGCGAGCAGCCGGCGACCGACGGCGGCACGCTGGAGCTCACGATCAACCGCGACCTGCAGTGGTACCTGCAGCAGCTGATCGGCGAGCAGGCGCAGGACATGGGGGCCAAGGCCGGCGCGATCATGGTCGTCGAGGTGGCGACGGGCAAGATCCGGGCGGCCGCCGAGTGGCCGTCGCGTCGACCCCAACGACGTGGATGCGACAGCCGCGCCGGATCGCGAGCAGCCGGATCTTCCGCGAGTCGTTCGAGCCGGGGTCGACGTTCAAGGCGCTGACCGCGGCGACCGTCATCGACGCGGGCGGGCAGACGCCGCTGTCGACCGTCGTCGCATCGAGCTATGAGACGTTCAGCAACGGCGCGCGGGTGAAGGACGCCTTCGTCCACCCCGCCTACACGTACACGCTGGCCGGCGTGCTCATCGACTCGTCGAACGCGGGCATCTCGAAGTTCAGCGAGCGGGTCGACGCGCAGACCCGCGCGGACTACCTCGAAGAAGTTCGGCATCGCCCAGGGCAGCGCGGTCGGGTTCCCCGGCGAGGTCAAGGGCGACATCCACCCCGTCGACGAGTGGGACAACCAGACGCTCTACAACACGGCGTACGGGCAGGGCCTGACGGCGACCATGCCGGAGCTCGCCGGCGCCTACGCGGCGATCGCCAACGACGGGGTGCGGATGCCGCTGTCGCTGGTCGAGTCGTGCACCGAGGCCGACGGCACCGTGGTGACGCCGGAGCTGCCCGACCCGGTGCAGGTGGTGCGCCCCGAGACGGCCGCCGAGGTGCGGGAGCATCCTCGAGAACGTCGCCCTGCAGGCGAACTACTCCAAGGCGATCGAGATCCCCGGCTACCGGCTCGCGGTGAAGACGGGAACCGGCGAGAAGGCCGACCTCGTCAACGGCGGCTACAAGGCCGGCGTGTACTTCACGACGATGGTCGGGCTTCGCCCCCGCGGAGGACCCCGAGTACCTGGTCGTCGTCACGCTCGACGAGCCGCTGAAGGTAAGGTCGTCTGGTGCCAACGCGACCGCGTTCCAGAAGGCCATGACGCAGGTGCTCAAGACCTATCGCGTGATGCCCTCGACGACGGCGCCGGAGCTGCTGCCCAAGTTCGGGTGACGTCTCCGATCCGGCCGGAGAACCAATGATCGAGCTCACTCTTTCCCAGATCGCCCGCGCCGTCGGCGGCGAGGTCGTGCTCGCCCCGCGGCGACACGCCCGAGACGCTCGTCTCGGGCGCCGTCGACACCGACTCCCGCCTCATCGGCCCGGGCGGGATCTTCGTCGCGAAGCCCGGCGAGGAGACCGACGGACACCTGTTCGTGGACGCCGCGGTCGCCGCGGGCGCGGCGGTCGCCATCGTGGAGCGTCCCGTCGCGGCCGCCGTCACCCAGATCGTCGTGCCGGACGCCGTCGCGGCCCTCGCCGACCTCGCGCGCGACGTCGTCGCCCGCGTGCGCGAGCGCGGCGACCTGCGCGTCGTCGGCATCACCGGCTCGAACGGCAAGACCACGACGAAGAACCTGCTCGCCCGCATCCTCGAGCCGGAGGGCGAGACGGTGTCGCCCAAGGCCTCGTTCAACAACGAGGTCGGCGCGCCGCTGACGATGCTGCGCGTGACGTATGACACGCGGTACCTCGTGAGCGAGTTCGGCGCCAGCGCTCCCGGCGAGATCGCCCGCCTCGCGGGTCTCGTCGACCCCGACGTCGGCGTGGTGCTGATGGTCGGGCATGGCGCACGCCGGCGGCTTCGGCGGGATCGAGGCGACGCTCGCCGCGAAGTCCGAGCTCGTCCGCGCCCTCCGCCCCGGCGGTCTCGCCGTGCTCAACGCCGACGACGGCCGCGTCGCGTCGATGGCTCCGATCGCGGACGGAGCGGGATGCTGCGGTCCGCTGGTTCGGACGCGGCGACGCCGATGCGCGCGCAGTCGACGTGCGTGCGGACGACGTCGAGGTGACAGCATCCGGAACGAACTTCACGGTCACCGCGGACGGCGTCTCGCTTCCCGTGCGCCTCCGGGTGCTGGGGGAGCACCACGTCATGAACGCCCTCGCCGCGATCGCCGCCGCGACCGCGCTCGGGGTGACGCTCGCCGACTGCGTCGCGCGTCTCGAGACCGTCGAGATCGCGGAGCGCTGGCGCATGCAGCCGCTCGGCTCCGACCGGGTCCGCATCATCAACGACGCCTACAACGCCAGCCCCGACTCGATGTCGGCGGCGCTGCGCACGCTCGCGCAGATCACCGGTCCCGGGGAGCGCACCGTCGCGGTGCTCGGCGCCATGAGCGAACTCGGCGAGTACGCCGAGGAGGAGCACGACCGGGTCGGCCTGCTCGCGGTGCGGCTCGGCATCCAGCGGATCGTCGTCGTGGGCGCGGGCGCGCGCCGGATGTTCCTCGAGGCGATCGCGCAGGGCTCGTGGGACGGCGAGGCCGTGTTCTTCGCCACGGCGGACGAGGCGTTCGACTATCTGCAGGGAGAACTCCGCGACGGCGACCGCGTGCTGGTCAAGTCCTCGAACTCGGCGGGTCTCCGGTTCCTGGGCGATCGTCTGGGAGAATCGTTCTCGTGAGATCACTCCTGACGGCGGCAGCGATCTCGCTCGCATTCACGCTCTTCCTGACGCCCGTATTCCTGCGGCTTTTCCGCAAGTGGGGCTGGGGTCAGGTCATCCGGACCCCGGAGGACATCCGCAACCCCAACCACCACGAGAAGCGGGGCACGCCCACGATGGGCGGCACGATCTTCATCGTCGGCACGATCGTCGGCTACTTCATCGGCTCGAACGCGGGCAACAACCCGCCGACCGTCTCGGGACTGCTCGTCCTGCTCATGATGGTCGGCTTCGGCGTGGTCGGCTTCATCGACGACTTCATGAAGGTGCGCAGTCAGCGCAGCCTCGGGCTCTCGGGCTGGCGCAAGATCGTCGGGCAGGTCATCGTGACGGTGCTGTTCGGCGTTCTCGCGCTCCAGTTCGCCGAACATCTGGGGTGAGACTCCCGCATCGCCGTACGTCTCGGTCTTCCGGGACGTGCCGTGGCTCGGGTTCATGATCCTCGGGCCGATCATCGGCTGGATCCTCTATCTCCTCTGGGTGTCCTTCATCGGCGTCGCCTTCTCGAACAGCGTCAACGTCGCCGACGGCCTCGACGGCCTCGCCGCCGGCGCCGGCATCTTCGTCACCGGCGCCTACAGCCTCATCGCGTTCTGGCAGTTCCAGCAGGAGTGCTTCGGAGGAGGACGCGATCACCGCCGTCGCCGAGCCGGGGTGCTACCCGACACCCAACCCGTTCGACCTCGCGATCGTGTCGGCCTCGTTCGTCGGGGCGCTCGTCGGGTTCCTCTGGTGGAACGCGCCGAAGGCGCAGGTCTTCATGGGCGACGTCGGCTCCATGGCGATCGGCGGCGTCATCGCCGCGATGGCGATCCTCACCCGCACCGAGCTGCTCGCGGTCATCGTCGCCGGTGTCTACGTCATCGCCTCGGGCTCGGTGATCCTGCAGCGCCTCTACTTCAAGGTCACGCGCGGCAAGCGCCTCTTCCTCATGTCGCCGCTGCACCACCACCTCGAGATGCGCGGCTGGTCCGAGATCACGATCGTCGTGCGGATGTGGATCATCGCCGGCATGCTCGCGGTGTCGGGCATCGGCTTCTTCTACGTCGAATGGCTCATCCAGGCATGACCGACGCACCCCGTTCAGGATCCCGCCTCGACGGTCTCACGAGCTGGCACGCGGACTGGAAGGGCCTGCGCGTCGCGGTGCTCGGGCTCTCGGTCACCGGCTTCTCGGTCGCCGACACCCTCGCCGAGCTCGGCGCCGACGTCCTCGTGGTCACCGAGAAGGCCGACGAGGAGTACGAGCGACTGCTGCCCGTGATCGGCGCGCGGCTGTGGACCGGCCCCCTCGACGCCGTCCCGCAGGAGCTCGTCGACTTCGCCCCCGAGGTCGTCGTCGCGTCGCCCGGGTTCGCGCCGCAGCATCCGATCATCGCGTGGGCACAGGAGTCGGATGTCGCGCTCTGGGGCGATGTCGAGCTCGCCTGGCGGGTGCGCGACAAGGTCGTGCGGGCCGACGGGTCACCCGCCGAGTGGATCCTCGTCACCGGCACGAACGGCAAGACCACGACGACGCGGCTGACCGCGACGATGCTCGTCGCCGGCGGGCTGCGCGCCGCGCCGGTGGGCAACATCGGCACCCCCGTCCTCGACGCCGTCCGCGACCCCGCCGGCTTCGACGCGCTCGTCGTCGAACTCTCGAGCCACCAGCTCTGGTACCTCGGCCTGCAGAGCGGACCCGACCCCGTCTCACCGCACGCGAGCGTCTGCCTGAACCTCGCCGACGACCACCTCGAGTGGCACGGCTCGGCCGACGCCTACCGCGACGCGAAGGCGCACGTCTACGACCTGACGCGTGTCGCGTGCGTCTACAACAAGTCGGATGCCGCCACCCAGCGCATGGTCGAAGAGGCCGATGTGGTCGAAGGCGCGCGCGCCATCGGGTTCGACCTCGGCGTGCCCGGCCCGAGCGACCTCGGGGTCGTGGACGGCATCCTCGTCGACCGCGCGTTCCTCGACGACCGCCGCAACAGCGCCCTCGAGCTCACGACGCTCGCGGAGCTCGCGGACCTCGGACTCGCCGCGCCGCACGTCGTCGCCAACATCCTGGCGGCCGCCGCGCTCGCGCGCTCGCTCGAGGTCCCGCCGGCGGCGATCCGCGAGGCGCTGCGCGGCTTCCGCCTCGACCCGCACCGCATCGAGGTCGTCGCGATCGCGGCCGGCGTCACCTGGGTCGACGACTCGAAGGCGACGAACCCGCACGCCGCGGCGTCGTCGCTCGCCGCCTACCCGGGCGCCGTCTGGGTCGTCGGCGGGCTGCTCAAGGGCGTCGACATCGCCGACCTCGTCGCCGGACGCGGTGCCGGCGCGAAAGCCGCGATCGTGATCGGCGCCGACCGCGATCCGGTGCTCGCCGCGTTCGAGCGACACGCGCCCGGGGTGCCCGTGTTCGCGGTCGACGCCGAAGAGACTGATGAGGTCATGGCGCGGGTCGTCGAACTGGCGGCAGGGATCGCGCGTGACGGGGACGTGGTTCTGCTCGCCCCCGCCGCCGCATCCTTCGACCAGTTCGACTCCTACGCCGACCGAGGACGCCGCTTCGCGGCCGCTGTCAGAGATCGGATCGGGGAGGGGGACGAGGATGACGACGACGCAGCCGAGGCCCCGGACTCCCCAGCCGCCGGCTGACCGACCGCCCAAGCGGGGCCTCGCGGCCCGCGTGTCGCTCGGCAAGGTCTTCGCGCCGGTGCCGAGCGAGTTCCTGCTGATCGCCTCCACCGCGCTCCTGCTCACCGGCTTCGGTCTGGTGATGGTGCTGTCGGCGACGTCGCGCGACGGCCACGGCGGCCGGCGAGCCGCCCTACGATGCGGTCACCAAGCAGGCCGTGTTCGCCGTCATCGGCATCCCGCTGATGTTCATCGCCAGCCGGCTGCCGATCTCGTTCTGGAAGCGAGCGGCATGGCCGGCGCTCATCGCCGCGATCGTGCTCCAGATGCTCGTCTTCACGCCGCTCGGCTACGAGCTCTACGGCAACCGCAACTGGATCAGGATCGGCGACTTCACGGCGCAGCCGTCGGAGTTCCTCAAGCTCGCGCTCGCGCTGTGGATCGGATACGTGCTGTACCGCAAGCAGACGCTGCTCGGGCTGTGGCGGCACGTGTTCATCCCGCTCGTGCCGGTGTCGATCCTCGTGATCGGACTCGTGCTGGCCGGGCCGCGACCTCGGCACCGCGATGATCCTCGCCCTCATCGCGCTGGGCGCGCTCTTCTTCTCGGGCGTGAAGCTGCGGATCTTCATCCTCCCGGCGATCGCCGCCGCCATCGCGCTCGCGGGCTTCGCGATCTCGAGCCCCGAACCGCATGCGCCGCATCATGAGCTTCCTCGACCCGAACTGCCTCGCGGACTACTTCGACAACTGCTACCAGCCGCTCCACGGCGTGTGGGGGCTCGCCGGCGGCGGGATCTTCGGACTCGGGCTCGGCAACTCGCGCGAGAAGTACGACTGGCTGCCCGCTGCCGCGAACGACTACATCTTCGCGATCGTCGGCGAAGAGCTCGGCCTCATCGGCTGCGCCGTGATCCTCGCGCTGTTCGCGCTGTTCGCGGTCGGCGCGTTCCACGTCATCCGCAAGACGGACGACCCGTTCGTGCGCATCGTCTCGGGCGGCATCACGGTGTGGATCGTCGGCCAGGCCCTCATCAACGTCGGCGTCGTGCTGCGCGTCTTCCCGGTGCTGGGCGTGCCGCTCCCGTTCATGTCGCAGGGCGGCACCTCGCTGCTGTCGGTGCTCATCGCGTCGGGCGTGCTGCTGGCGTTCGCGCGTTCGCTGCCGGGGAAGCGGACCGCGGCGCGCGTGCGGCGGGCGCCGCGCAAGGCCGCGGCCGCGGCCCGGTAGGCGCCGGCGCGGCGGCCGGCGCTGCATCGGCAGCCCGCGCGCCCACCGCGCCACGCAGCCCCACGCATCCGTCCGGCTTTGGGGCGCGATTCGTCCGTTGGGGCGGACTTTCTGCGCCCCAACGGACGAGATGCGCCCCAAACCCCTGGCGGGGGGACGGATAGGCTCGCTGAGTGACGACGTACCTCCTCGCCGGCGGCGGCACCGCCGGTCATGTGAATCCGCTGCTCGCGGTCGCCGACGCCTTGCGCGATCGTGATCCGGATGCCGCGATCCTGGTCCTCGGAACGCGCGAGGGCCTCGAGGCGAGGCTGGTGCCGGAGCGCGGCTACGAGCTCCTCTTCGTCGACAAGGTTCCCTTCCCGCGCCGGCCGAACCGCGACGCGGCCGCGTTCCCCACGCGCTTCCGCCGCGCCGTGGCGCAGGTGCGCGCCTACCTGCGCGAGCGCGGCGTCGACGTCGTCGTCGGCTTCGGCGGATACGCCTCCGCGCCCGCGTACGTCGCGGCCGGCCGCGCGGGAGTGCCCGTGGTCGTGCACGAGGCCAACGCCAAGCCGGGGCTGGCGAACGTGCTGGGCGCGCGATCGGCGGCCCGTGTCGGCGTCGCGTTCGAGGGGACGCCGCTCAAGCGCTCACGAGTCGTCGGGATGCCGCTGCGCCGCGAGATCGTGGATCTCGACCGCTCCGCGCTCCGCGCCGAGGCGGCCGAGTGGTTCGGGCTCGATCGCCGATCGCCCGACGCTCCTCGTCTTCGGCGGATCGCTCGGCGCGCTGCGCCTCAACGAGGCCTTCGGCGAGGGGCACGGCGGAGCGTGGCGCGACATCGTCGACGCCGGGTGGCAGCTCATCCACGTGACGGGGGAGCGCTCGACCCTCGTCGACCCGGGCGTGCCCGGCTACGCCGTGCGCCGCTACGTCGACCGCATGGACCTCGCGTTCGCCGCCGCCGACCTCATCGTGTCGCGCGCGGGCGCGGCCACGGTGAGCGAGATCAGCGCGCTCGGCATCCCCGCCGTCTACGTCCCGTACGCCGTCGGCAACGGCGAGCAGGCGCTCAACGCCGCATCTGCCGTCCACGCCGGAGCCGCCGTCCTGATCCCCGATGCCGAGTTCACCGCCGACCGCGTGCGCGCAGACATCCTGCCGCTGCTCGCCGATGAACCTCGGCGTGCAGCGATGACGGCGGCCGCGGCATCCGTCGGCACCCGCACCGGCTCCGAGAACGTCATCCAGCTGATCGACGAGGCGCTCGCGCGGTAGCGCGCTCCAGCCGGCGGTGACCGGGCGCGCGGCATCCGGGTGAGACGATCCGGCTCGGGCCGACACTGCCGGATGAGCGCGTCGTCTCGAGACACGGGAGGCACGATGTCGCACCCACGTCGCTGCGCCGCAGCGCTCCTCGCCGCGCTGCTCGCCGTCAGCGGGGCAGGCTGCACCGCGGGCGAGCCGCCGCCGTCGTGCGGGGAGTTCACCCTCGACCAGGGCGAGAGCATCCCGCAGGAGGCGGTGGAGTGCATGTCCGAGGCGGGTGAGGACGGCGCCCTCAGGGTGATCGCGGCCCCGAACGCCCAGGGCCACATCGATCGCCACGACCTACAGCACGCGCTCGGCAGGCGGGATCGAGGTGACCACCGAATGGGTCAAGGACAACGGCGCACGCTTCATGAAGGTGTGCCCCGACGCGGTCTCGGTCGTCGACCTCGGCGAATGCGAGGAACTGCACGAAGGCGACTGACCCGGCACCGCCCCGGCCAGCGCGCCGGGGCCGAGGCATCCGCCCCCCAACTTAGGATTGACGGGTCATGATCAGACCCGACCTGAGCCTTCCCATCCCCGAGAACATCGAGGCCGCCCACTTCATCGGCATCGGAGGCTCCGGCATGTCCGGGCTCGCTCGCATGTTCCTGGAGCGCGGCATCCGGGTCTCCGGCTCCGACCGCGCGGACAGCCAGGCGCTGCGCGATCTCGCCGCCGCGGGCGCCCGCGTCCACGTCGGACACGACGCCGCGAACCTCGGCGATGCCGACACCGTCATCCACACCGGGGCGATCTGGCCCGAGAATCCCGGAGTACGCGACCGCCAAGGAGCGGGGGATGCCGGTCATCCACCGCTCGCAGGCGCTGTACTGGCTCATCGGCGGCCGGCGCCTCGTCTCGGTGGCCGGCGCCCACGGCAAGACCACGTCGACCGGCATGATCGTGACCGCCCTGCAGGCGCTGGGCGCCGATCCGACGTTCGTCAACGGCGGAGTGATCGCGCAGCTCGGCACCTCGAGCGGCACCGGGTCCGACGACGTCTTCGTCATCGAGGCCGACGAGTCGGACGGCACCTTCCTGCTCTACGACACCTCGATCGCGCTCATCACCAACGTCGACCCCGACCACCTCGACCACTACGGCACCGACGACGCGTTCCACGACGCATTCGCGACCTTCGCGAACCGGGCGCGCGAGGCCGTCGTGATCTCGGCCGACGACGCCGGCGCCCGCGCGGTGACCGAGCGGCTCACGCACCCGAACGTGGTCACCTTCGGCGAGTCGGATGCCGCATCACGTCCGCGTCTCGGACATCCGCACCGACG
Organism: uncultured Actinomycetota bacterium; assembly: GCA_963751055.1. GTDB lineage: Bacteria > Actinomycetota > Actinomycetes > Actinomycetales > Microbacteriaceae > Microbacterium. The sequence goes on from CAVVTB010000002.1 coordinate 65,401, forward strand.
GTCCGGTGTCGTTCACCGTCAGCCACGGGGGGTCGTCCGTCGACGCGCGGCTGGCCGTGCCCGGCGCGCACAACGCCGATCAACGCGGCCGGCGCCGTCGCGGTGCTGCTGACGCTCGGGTACGAGCTCGAGCCGGCCGTCCGCGCCGTCGAAGGCTTCGAAGGCACCGTGCGCCGGTTCGAGCTGCACGGCGTGGAGCGCGGAGTCAGCGTCTTCGACGACTACGCCCACCATCCCACCGAGGTCGGCGGCGGCACTCTCCGCGGCGCGCACCGTCGTCGGCGGCGGGCGCATCATCGCGATCCAGCAGCCGCACACGTACTCGCGCACGCAGGCGATGTACCGCGAGTTCGCCGAGGTGCTCGAGCGCAACGCCGACCACACGGTCGATGCTCGACGTCTACGGAGCGCGCGAGGATCCCGTGCCCGGCGTCACCGGCGAGCTCGTCTCCGGCGCGTTCGCGGACCCGTCGCACGTGCACTACGTCGCCGACTGGCAGGAGGCGGCCGACTACACGGCCGCCGTCGCGCAGGACGGCGACTACGTCATCACGCTCGGCTGCGGCAACGTGTACCAGATCATCCCGCAGGTGCTCGAGGCGCTCGCGCAGCACCTCGCCCCCGAAGCCGGGGGAGTAGGACCGGATGCGCCGGCCTTCGCCGCTGCCTCCGCCCGCCGCGGAGCGCGCGACTGCGGGTGCCGTCCCGCCCGATCCGGAATCAGCGGCGCTGCCGGAGGCCCCGGAGCACGGCGTGGTCGACGCCGGCCGGCGACGCTGACGACGGGGAGCGTCCGAGCCGACGGCGCCGGTCACCCCGATCACGTCGCCGACGCCGCTGCAGCGGCCCTCGGCGCTGCCGATCGGACTCGGCACGCCCGGGCCCGATGACGATGCAGCGGATGCCGGCGACACTCCGGCGATCGGGCTGCGCGAGGTCTGGCGCGCGACGCGCGCCCGCCGCAAGGCGCTCCGCGCCGAGGTCCGCCGGTTCACCGTCCGCCAGCGGCGCCGGCGTGCCGTGTGGCTCGGGGCGGCAGCATCCGTCGTGCTTCTCGTGCTCGTCACCCTCGGGGCGGCCTACAGCCCGCTCTTCGCCCTCGAGACGATCACGGTCGAGGGCGCCGCGCAGCTGGATGCCGGCGAGGTCGAGGCAGCGCTCGGCGACCAGCGCGGCACCCCGCTGCCGCTCGTCGACGAGAGCGCCGTCAAGGCCGCGCTCGTCACGTTCCCCCTCGTGGAGTCGTACACGCTCGAGGCGCGCCCGCCGCACGAACTGGTGGTCCGGATCGTCGAGCGCCTGCCCATCGGCGTGATCGAGACGCGCGCGGGCTTCACTCTCGTCGACGCCGCCGGCGTCGATCCTGTCGACCTCGCAGACTGCGCCCGCCGGGAGTGCCGGTGCTCACGATCACCGGCGGCACGTCGTCGCGCGCGTTCGACTCGGTCGGGCGCGTGATGCGCACGCTGCCCGAGGCGATCCGCGCCCAGGTGACGGCGGTCGCGGCATCCACCGCCGATGACGTGACGCTCACGCTCGGCGGGACGAACACGCAGGTGGTGTGGGGGAGCGCCGACGAGTCGGCGCTCAAGGCCGTCGCGCTGCAGACGATCATGGCGGCCCGGCCGCCGGCCGATGTGAGCGTGTACGACGTGTCGTCGCCGCGCGCCGTCGTCGTGGGCTGAGCCGCCCGGCCCACTTGGCGGTGGGATGTCGCGACACGCCCAAGACGCTCCGCCCCAGGCGGCGGCCTCCGCTTACTTTCGATTCAGGAATTGCATACTCGAGCAATTCTTTATACCTCTACTAGAGGTTGAAGGTTCGGACACACGGAGGCCGGCATGAGCCAGAACCAGAACTACCTCGCGGTGATCAAGGTCGTCGGCGTCGGTGGCGGCGGCGTGAACGCCGTCAACCGCATGATCGACCTCGGTCTGCGCGGCGTCGAGTTCATCGCGATCAACACCGATGCGCAGGCGCTGCTGATGAGCGACGCCGACGTCAAGCTCGACGTCGGGCGCGAGCTCACCCGCGGACTCGGCGCAGGCGCCGACCCCGAGGTCGGCCGGCGCGCCGCCGACGACCACGCGGAGGAGATCGAAGAGGCCCTGCGCGGCGCGGACATGGTGTTCGTCACCGCCGGCGAGGGCGGCGGCACAGGCACCGGCGGCGCACCCGTCGTGGCCAAGATCGCCAAGTCGATCGGCGCCCTGACCATCGGCGTCGTGACGAAGCCGTTCTCGTTCGAGGGACGGCGTCGTCAGCAGCAGGCCGAGGCGGGCGTCGCGAAGCTCAAGGAAGAGGTCGACACCCTCATCGTGGTGCCGAACGACCGCCTCCTCGAGATCAGCGACCGCGGCATCTCGATGATCGAGGCCTTCGCGACCGCCGACCAGGTGCTCCTCGCCGGTGTGCAGGGCATCACGGACCTCATCACGACCCCGGGTCTCATCAACCTCGACTTCGCCGACGTCAAGTCGGTCATGCAGGGCGCGGGCTCCGCGCTCATGGGCATCGGCTCGGCTCGCGGCGCGGATCGCGCCATCAAGGCGGCGGAGCTCGCCGTCGAGTCGCCGCTGCTCGAGGCATCCATCGAGGGCGCGCACGGCGTGCTGCTGTCGATCCAGGGCGGCTCGAACCTCGGCATCTTCGAGATCAACGATGCCGCGCAGCTCGTCAAGGAAGCCGCGCACCCCGAGGCGAACATCATCTTCGGAACGGTCATCGACGACACGCTCGGCGACGAGGTGCGGGTCACCGTCATCGCAGCCGGCTTCGACAGCGGCGAGCCGTCGCTGCGGCTCGACCCGGTCACGGCGTCTCGCGTCGTCTCGACTCCGGTCCTCCCGTCGACGCCTGCCATCGACGTGGCGGCCAAGGCGAAGGCCGAGCGCGAAGAGGAGCCCGTGCCGGTCGGCGCAGTGGTCCCCGACGGGCGCTACGACAGCGAGTTCGGCGACGACGACCTCGACATCCCCGACTTCCTGAAGTAGCCCTTCGCCGCTCCGGCTTCCGGGCTCGGCAGAACGAGGACGTCATACGTGCAACCACTCGCCGAGCCCGTCGACCTTCACGGTCGCCTGGTCGAGATCGACGAACGGATCGCGGCTGCCGCGCGCGCGGCGGGCCGCGATCCGTCGGAGATCACGCGCATCGTGGTGACGAAGTTCCACCCGGCATCCCTCGTGGAAGCGCTCTACGCGCTCGGCGTGCGCGATGTCGGCGAGAACCGGCAGCAGGAGCTCGCCGAGAAGGCTGCCAGCGGTCGGCCCGCTGCCCGGACTGCGATGGCACTTCATCGGGCAGGCGCAGACGAACAAGGCGCGGGCGATCCGCGAGTCGGCGGCCGCGGTCCATTCGATCGACCGGTCGCGCATCGCCGATGCGTTCGACCGGGCGGCCGGCGTGGACGAACCGGTCCTCGACGTGCTGCTGCAGGTCAACCTGACCGATGACGCCACACGTGGCGGAGTTGCGCCAGAAGGCATCGAGCAGCTTGCCGAGCATGTGACCGGATGCCGCAGTCTGCGGGTGCGCGGAGTCATGGCCGTCGCGCCGCTCGACGAGCCACCCGCGGCGGCGTTCGAACGCCTCCGCGACTATGCCGACCGGGTCCGGACGGTGGTTCCGGATGCCGACTGGATCTCCGCCGGGATGACGGCGGACTTCGCCGAGGCGATCGCAGCAGGCGCGACACACCTGCGGATCGGCTCGGCAATCACGGGACCGCGCCCGGTGCGCGGTTAACCTCGGAACAGATGAGCACTACGGAGGATGCGATGTCGAACCCGCTCAAGAAGACCATGGTGTACCTGGGCCTCGCCGACGAGGAGGAGGTCTACGAAGAGCCGGCTCCCCAGCCGCGCAACCGGAAGGCCCCCGAGACGGCCGTCGAGAGGTCTGCCCCGGTGACGCCGCTGCACCGGCCGACGGTGGTCCGCCAGCCGGCGCCCTCGACGATCAGCGAGATCCTGACGGTCCATCCGAAGCAGTATCGCGATGCCCAGGTGATCGCGGAGAACTTCCGCGAAGGCATCCCGGTCATCATCAACCTCTCGCAGATGAGCGATGCCGACGCCCGCCGGCTCATCGACTTCGCCAGCGGACTGTCGCTGGGCCTCTACGGACGCATCGAACGGGTGACCAGCAAGGTGTTCCTCCTCTCGCCCGAGAACGTCGCGGTGTCGGGCGAGGGCGCGGTCGCACAGGCGGATTCGGACGCGGTTCCCTTCACACAGCCGTAATCTGTCTTTGTGGCAGTCGTTCAACTCATCGCATCCGTCCTCAACATCGCACTGCTGCTGTTCGTCTTCACGTTGTTCGCGCGGCTGATCCTCGATTGGATCCCGTTCTTCAATCGCGAGTGGCGTCCGCAGGGTGCGGGGCTCGTCGCCGCCGAGGTCATCTACACGGTCACCGATCCGCCGATCAAGCTCTTCCGCAGATTCATCCCGCCGCTTCGCGTAGGTGCGATTGCCATCGATTTCGGCTTCGCACTGACCATGTTGCTCTGTTTCATCCTGCTCGCCGTCACGCGTTCGCTCGCGGCCTGACTTTCTTCGCCTCAGGTCGGCGGACCCCTTCCACACTCCCAGGAAGGCGCGGCTATGCTTGCCTGATACGACCGGCCGGCGAAGGCTGGCAGGCCCCCGACATCGGCCAGCGACCTGAGCGCTCGAAAGAGGAATCACCATGGCATTGACCCCCGATGACGTCGTCACCAAGCAGTTCCAGCACGTTCGTTTCAAGGAGGGTTTCGACCCCGACGAGGTCGACGACTTCCTTGACGAGATCGTGGTGGAGTGGCGCAAGACGATCGCCGAGAACGACGAGCTGAAGGCCAAGCTGGCGGCGTACGAGTCGGGCGAGTCCGCTCCCGCACCGGTTGCAGCGGCCCATCGCGGCCGCCGGCTCCGGTCGCAGAGGCTCCTCAGATCGCCGGCGCACCCGTCGCCACCGCAGGCATCATCGAGCTCGCTCAGCGCCTCCACGACGAGCACGTCGCCGAGGGCCTCGCCCAGCGCGACAAGCTCGTCGCCGACGCCAAGGCTCAGGCCGCGTCGATCGTCTCCGAGGCGGAGACCCGCGGTCGCGAGGAGATCGCCAAGCTCGACCGCGAGCGCTCGTCCCTCGAGAACCGCATCTCGGAGCTCCGCAACTTCGAGCGCGACTACCGCGCGCAGCTCCGCAGCTACATCGAGGGCAAGCTCCGCGACCTCGAGACCACGTCGTCCGGCGCATCGCCGGTTTCGGCGATCGGTCTCTAGGCCGGCCTTTTGACAGGCCGACCTCCCCTTCGTCAGGCGGCGGCCGGCGCCATCATCGCGGTTTTCGCGGTGCTGGTGCTGGCCGCCGACCAGTTCACGAAGTACCTCGCACTCGAGAATCTCCCCTACGAGACGCCGGTCCCGGTGCTCGGGGACTTCCTCATCTTCTATCTCGTCCGAAATCCCGGCGCCGCGTTCTCGCTCGGCGAGGGCGTGACGTGGATCTTCACGATCGCGCTGGCCGCGGTATCGGTGATCATCGTCTGGCTCGCCGCGACGCGGATCCGCTCGCGGCTCTGGGCGGTCGCACTCGGCCTCCTCCTCGGCGGCGTCCTCGGCAACCTCACCGACCGCCTCTTCCGCGAGCCCGGCTTCGCCGTCGGCCACGTCGTCGACTTCATCAACACGCCGTGGATGATGCCCGCGATCTACAACGTCGCCGACATCTTCATCGTCTCGATGATGATCGGCGTCGCGCTCCTCGTGCTGATCGGACTGCGCTTCGACGGAACGCGTGACCGGAAGCGCTGCAGACGACGAATCGGAGACGCCGCACGCCGTCGACGCCTCGGCCGACGACGCTCCGGCCGACGACGCTCCGGGCGCCGCGGCGAAGGACTGACGTGGAGTCGCGCAGCCTCCCGGTGCCGGATGGGCTCGACGGGACGCGGGTGGATGCCGCGCTCGCGAAGATGCTCGGATTCTCGCGCACCTTCGCGGCCGACGTCGCCGACGCCGGCGGCGTGAGCCTCGACGGCCGGGTGCTCTCGAAGTCCGACAAGCTGCGCGGCGGCGCGTGGCTCGAGGTCTCGTGGGCGCCGAAGGAGGAGCCGCGCATCATTCCCGTCGAGGTGCCGGGCCTCGCGATCGTGTACGACGACGACGACATCGTCGTGGTGGACAAGCCGCCGGGCGTGGCCGCCCACCCCTCGGTCGGCTGGGAGGGCCCCACCGTGCTCGGGGCGCTCGCCGCCGGCGGCTTCCGCATCGCCACGACCGGCGCAGCCGAGCGGCAGGGTGTCGTCCATCGCCTCGACGTCGGCACCTCCGGGTCTCATGGTCGTCGCCAAGACCGAGCACGCGTACACCGTGCTCAAGCGCGCCTTCAAGGAGCGCGAGGTGGAGAAGATCTACCACGCGGTCGTGCAGGGGCATCCGGACCCGCTCGCCGGCACCATCGAGGCGCCCATCGGGCGGCATCCCACCCACTCGTGGAAGTTCGCCGTCACACCCGAGGGCAAGGACTCGGTCACCCATTACGAGACACTCGAGGCGTTCCCCGGCGCGTCGCTGCTCGAGATCCATCTCGAGACCGGGCGCACACACCAGATCCGGGTGCACATGGCCGCGCACCGGCATCCGTGCGTCGGCGACCCCCTCTATGGCGGCGACCCCACCGTCGCGGCCCGGCTCGGCCTCACGAGGCAGTGGCTGCACGCCCATGAACTGTCGTTCGCGCATCCCTCGACGGGGGATCAGGTGACGTTCACGTCGCCCTACCCTGACGACCTCGCCCATGCGCTCGAGGTGCTGCGCGGCGACTGAGGCCTGTTGAAGAAGTCGGATGCCGGTGGCACAGTGTCGGCATGGACATCGAGGTGCGTCCGGCGACCGTATTCGCCGACGTGAAGGCGGTGGTAGGGCCGAAGCGTCCCGACGCGGACGTGTGCTGGTGCCTGAGCTACCGCATCCCGGCGAAGGAGAACCTCGCGCTGCACAAGCAGGCGCGCGGTCGCAAGGTCTCGGCGCTCATGAAGCTCGGACCACCGGGAGTGCTCGCCTATGACGGCGACGAGGTCGTCGGCTGGGCGGCGGTGCATCCGCGGGCGGACACGGCGTATGCGACCAGCAGGAAGATCCCGCACGTCGACGACCTCGACGTGTGGTCGGTGTGGTGCATCCGGGTGCGGCCCGGTCATCGCGGCGAGGGGATCTCGCACGCGCTGCTCGCGGGCGCCGTCGACTTCGCGAAGAAGAGCGGCGCACCCGCCGTCGAGGGGTACCCGGTCGACAACAAGGGCGAGAAGGTCGATCTCACGATGGCGTACGTCGGCACGCGCAAGCTCTTCCAGAAGGCGGGCTTCCGCAAGGCGGCCGACACGGAGTCGGTGATAGGCGGCTTCCCGCGGGTGCTGATGCGGCTCGATCTGCGCTGAGCGTGAACCGTTCGCGACGAACCGGGCAATACCTATTGTGACCACCGATAGCGAGATCATCCGGCGGTCGCTCGATCACCCTCCCGCTTTCGCGGAGATCTTCGAGCGACACGCAAGGGTGGTCGGCGCGTTCGCGGCACGACGCATCGGGCCGGATGCCGCCGATGACGTGCTCAGCGAGACATTCCTCGTCGCATTCCGCCGTCGGAGCGCCTTCGATCCGGCGTGGGATTCGGCGAAGCCCTGGCTGCTCGGCATCGCGTCACGCCTGATGAAGAAGCACCGGGGCAGGGAGGCCGCTCAATGGCGCTCCCTCGAGGCCTCGGCACGTCGTGAGGACCACATCATCGAGGATGCCTCCGAGGCGGCCGCCGAGCGGGCGGATGCCGAAGCGTCGATCCGGGCACTGGCTCCGCGGATCGCCGCGCTGCGCCCGTCGTGACCGCGACACTCTGCTCCTCTATCGCGTGGGGCGACCTGACATACGAAGAGATCGGGCATGCCCTCGGCGTCCCGACCGGCACCGTGCGCTCGCGCTTGAACCGCGTGAGGCGGCAGCTGTCAGCAGGAGAACCTCGCGGCGAGATGTCCGCGGAATGGATGGAAGGAGGTGCGGTCGATGGACCTGTTGGATCGCGTTCGTGAACTCGGAGCAGGGGCGGAGCCCGCCGAACCGAGCCTCGATGCCGCACGCGCGCGGCTCGCCCGCGCGATCGCCGATGCGCCGGCAAGGGCGAAGCGCCGCGCCTGGGGAATCGGCCTCGGGGGCGGGGCGGGCGCGCTGGTCGCTGCCGCCGCGGCGACCGCGGTCGTGCGTGATGGTGTCAGGTGGTCCCGCGGTCGCACCGAACCCTGCACCGACCACGGACACCGCCGCGACGCCGACGCGCCGACGCCGACGCCGACGCCGCGCGTCACGATCGAGCCTGCACCGGTGCTCACCGCCGCCGCCGTGCTCGAACGCGCGGCGTCGCTGGCATCGACATCCGTCACGCCGCTGACTGCCGGGCAGTGGCTGCGAGTGGAGCACCAGCTCGAGCAGCTCGTGACCTACGGCGAAGGCGTGGACCCCAATTCGCCGTACAACGCGACGCGCGAGAACGCGACGGCGGCCTGGGTCGCGCGCGGCTCATACGCCACGTACATGCCTGCCGATCGTTCGGGTGAGTGGTTCCGGGTGTTCGAGCCGGACAGGCAGATCGTCGCACTGTTCGGTGCGGACGCCGAGTCGCTCGCGAACGGCTGGCTGGACATGGCGCTGAAGGAGCGGATCGTCGAGCGGTACCAGGGCGGATTGGACCTCCTCGGTGAGGGTCGGCCGCCGATCTACGCCTCCGACGCCTACTTCGACGCGATGCCGCGCGACCCGGCCGCACTGATCGCCTGGCATCGGGCCCGACTGCAAGCGGGGAACGTCGAGAACCTCGACGAGGGCGTCGTCTCGGTTCTCGTCCAGGACCTGGAGCTCAACGCCGCGCCGGCCGACCTGCGCAGCGCGATGTTCCACGCGCTCGCGCTCGCGGAGGGTGTCACGATCCAGTCCGTCGACGGTGCGATCACGACGCTCGCGTTCCCGTTCACGGGCTCGGGTCGCAGCCTCTCCGCGACAGTGTCGATCGACACCGAGACCGGTCTCGTGGTGGAGAGCACCGTCACGTCCCTCCTTCCCAGCGGTCTGGTGCCCGACAGCGTGCCCGACAGCCGCGTGACCACCACCATCTCGGTGGTCGACTCGGCGCCGTAGGTCACGGGGTATCCGTCGTGCGCGCGCGACTCTTCACGTTCAACGAGAGGGTGAGACCATTGCCGAGCCGCAATCGCACGAGCACCCGCGTGCCCGGTCGCGGCGTCGCACGGGCTACATAGACTCGATCCGTGGCATCCGACTCCTTCGTTCACCTGCACGTGCACAGCGAGTACTCGATGCTCGACGGGGCCGCGCGAGTGGGCCCGCTCATCCAGGAGGCGGTCCGCCAGAACATGCCCGCGATCGCCGTGACCGACCACGGCAACACGTTCGCGGCGTTCGAGTTCTACAAGACCGCGAAGGATGCCGGCATCAAGCCGATCATCGGCATCGAGGCGTACGTCACCCCGGGCACGCACCGCTCCGACAAGGCGCGGGTGCGCTGGGGCACGCCCGAGCAGTCCGACGACGACGTCTCGGGTTCGGGCGCCTACACGCACATGACGCTCCTCTCCGAGACGACGGAGGGGATGCACAACCTCTTCCGGCTGTCGTCGCGCGCATCGATGGAGGGCTACTACTTCAAGCCCCGCATGGACCGCGAGCTGCTCCAGACGTACTCGAAGGGGCTCATCGCGACGACGGGGTGCCCCGGCGGCGAGGTGCAGACGCGACTGCGACTCGGCCAGTACGACGCGGCTCGCGCGGCGGCGGCGGAGTTCCAGGACATCTTCGGCAAGGAGAACTACTTCGCCGAGATCATGGACCACGGTCTGCAGGTCGAGCGGCGGATCATGACGCGATCTGCTGAGCATCGCGAAGGATCTCGACATCCCGCTCGTCGGCACCAACGATCTGCACTACACGCACCAGCACGATGCCTCGAGTCACGCCGCGCTGCTGTGCGTGCAGTCGGGATCGACGCTCGACGACCCGAAGCGCTTCAAGTTCGACGGCGACGGGTACTACGTCAAGACGCCCGCCGAGATGCGGCAGATCTTCCGCGATCACCCGGAATCGTGCGACAACACCCTCCTCATCGCGGAGCGCTGCGAGGTCGAGTTCAACACGGCCGCGAACTACATGCCGCGCTTCCCGGTGCCGCAGGGCGAGACCGAGGACTCCTGGTTCATCAAGGAGGTCGAGACCGGCCTGCACGACCGCTACCCCGGCGGCATTCCCGACGCGGTGCGCACGCAGGCGGAGTACGAGACCGGCGTCATCACGCAGATGGGGTTCCCGGGCTACTTCCTCGTCGTCGCGGACTTCATCAACTGGGCCAAGCGCAACGGCATCCGCGTCGGTCCCGGCCGCGGCTCCGGCGCCGGATCGATGGCCGCCTACGCGATGGGGATCACCGACCTCGACCCGCTGCAGCACGGCCTCATCTTCGAGCGGTTCCTCAACCCCGACCGCGTCTCGATGCCCGACTTCGACGTCGACTTCGACGACCGGCGCCGCGGCGAGGTGATCCAGTACGTCACCGAGAAGTACGGCGACGAGCGCGTCGCGCAGATCGTCACCTACGGCACGATCAAGGCCAAGCAGGCGCTGAAGGACGCCGGTCGCGTGCTCGGCTTCCCGTTCAGCATGGGGGAGCGGCTCACCAAGGCCATGCCGCCCGCCGGTGATGGGCAAGGACATGCCGCTCGAGGGCATGTTCGACAAGGACCACCCGCGCTTCAAGGAGGCGAGCGAGTTCCGCGCGCTGATCGAGACGGATGCCGAGGCCAAGACGGTCTTCGACACCGCCGTCGGGCTCGAGAACCTGAAGCGCCAGTGGGGCGTCCACGCGGCCGGCGTCATCATGTCGAGCGAGCCGCTGATCGACATCATCCCGATCATGAAGCGGGAGCAGGACGGCCAGATCGTCACGCAGTTCGACTACCCGTCGTGCGAGGCGCTCGGCCTCATCAAGATGGACTTCCTGGGGCTTCGCAACCTCACGATCATCAACGACGCGCTCGACAACATCGAGGCGAACCGCGGCATCAAGCTGGTGCTCGAGACGCTCGAGCTCGACGACATGCCCGCATACGAGCTGCTGGCGCGCGGCGACACGCTCGGCGTCTTCCAGCTCGACGGCGGCCCGATGCGGTCGCTCCTGCGGCTGATGAAGCCCGACAACTTCGAAGACATCTCGGCCGTCATCGCGCTCTACCGGCCGGGCCCGATGGGTGCGAACTCGCACATCAACTACGCGCTCCGAAAGACCGGGCAGCAGGAGATCACCCCGATCCATCCCGAGCTCGCGGAGCCGCTCGCCGACATCCTCGACACCAGCTACGGCCTGATCATCTATCAGGAGCAGGTCATGGCGATCGCGCAGCGGGTGGCCGGCTTCACGCTCGGTCAGGCCGACATCATGCGCCGCGCGATGGGCAAGAAGAAGAAGTCCGAGCTCGACAAGCAGTACGAGGGCTTCCAGGGCGGCATGAAGGCCAACGGCTTCTCGGATGCTGCCATCAAGACGCTCTGGGACATCCTGGTCCCGTTCTCGGACTACGCCTTCAACAAGGCGCACTCCGCCGCATACGGCCTCATCGCCTACTGGACCGCGTACCTGAAGGCCCACTATCCCGCCGAGTACATGGCGGCGCTCCTCACCAGCGTCGGCGACGCCAAGGACAAGCTCGCGGTGTACCTCAACGAATGCCGCCGCATGGGCATCAAGGTGCTCCCGCCGGACGTGGGGGAGTCGATCCGGTACTTCGCCGCCGTCGGCGAGGACATCCGCTTCGGGCTGGGCGCAGTGCGCAACGTCGGGGCGAACGTGGTCGATGCGATCGTCGCGTCGCGGGCCGAGGCATCCTTCGACTCGTTCCACGACTTCCTCGGCAAGGTGCCGATCCATGTCGCCAACAAGCGCACGGTCGAGTCGCTGATCAAGGCGGGAGCGTTCGACTCGCTCGGCGCAACCCGTCGCGCGCTGATGGAGATCCACGAGGACGCGACCGAGGCGGCCGTCGAGGTGAAGCGCAAGGCGGCGACGGGGGCGATCGGGTTCGACTTCGACAGCCTCTACGACGATGCCGAAGAGCTCGCGCCGGCCAAGGTCCCGGAGCGCCCGGAGTGGACGAAGAAGGACAAGCTCGCATTCGAGCGCGAGATGCTCGGTCTCTACGTCTCGGATCACCCGCTGGCGGGGCTCGAGATCCCGCTCGCGAAGCATGCCTCCACCAGCATCCACGATCTGCTCGCGTCAGAGGACGTGAGCGACGGCGACCAGGTCATCGTCGCGGGACTGGTCACGAGCGTCCAGCATCGCGTCGCGAAGTCGAGCGGCAATCCGTACGGGATGATCACCATCGAGGACTTCGACGGCGAGGTGACCGTCATGTTCATGGGCAAGACGTACACCGAGTTCCAGTCGATGCTGCAGGGCGACTCGATCCTCGTCGTGCGCGGACGGGTGTCGCGGCGTGACGATGGACTCAACCTCCACGCGCAGTCGGCGTTCGTGCCCGATCTCGGCACGATCGACGCCTCCGGCCCGCTCGTGCTGATGATGCCCGAGCGTCGTGCCAACGAAGTCGTGGTCGAGGAGCTGCTGCAGACGCTCGACCGGCACAAGGGCGACACCGAAGTCATGATCAAGCTGCACTCCGGTTCGACGGCGAAGGTCTTCGACGTGCCGCATCAGGTGCGGGTGACGGCGGATCTGTACGGCGAGCTGAAGGGTCTTCTCGGCCCGCAGTGCCTCGGATGATCTCATCGGCGCCTCATGTGCCGTAGGTAGTATCGAAGACGATGTGAAGCCGCGCGAAGCGGCCGGAAGGGATGATCGTGACCGACGAGCAGCGCGACGAGAACCTCGACGCCGAGGAGGCCGCACCGGCCGAGACCCCCGTGGTCGATGTTGAGGATGCCCCCCAGTACGGCGTCGGGCCCTTCACGGTGCGCGAGCTCGCGCTCGTCGGCGTGTGGCTGGTCGCCTTCGTCATCTCGTTCTTCTCGATCTACACGGACCGGCGCTTCACGCTGCTGCCGGAAGGGGCGGAGGCGTCGGTCTGGACGTCCGGCCTCGAGTGGGTGCTCACCATCGGCGTTCCGACGGTCGCGGTCTTCCTGATCGTCCTGCGCCGGTTCTCACCCGACGGCATCCGGCGCGTGGGCTCGCTCGCGATCGATCAGTTCGCTTCGGTCGCGTTCTCGGTCTCCGCGATGGTGTGGCTCATCTGGCTGTGGTCGAACATCGGCACGGCGATCAACAGCGAGGGCTGGTCTGGATCTACAGCTGGGTGGTCTGGGTCGAGTTCTTCCTCATGCTCGCCGGCGTCGTGCTCACGGTCTTCGCGCCGTTCATCCCCGTGCTCGAGCAGGACTTCCAGGGCCGGCCGGAGGTCACGGCGCACCGCAATGCGCGCCCCGTGCGCCGCGTCGCGCCGCGTCCGGCGCGCGCACCGCGTCCCGTGGCCGATGATGGCCGGGATGCCGCAGCCATCGCCGCGGTCGCCGGGCAGGACGCGTATCCGGCCCACGCGGGCTACAGCGATCGAGGATCCGACGCTCGTCGATCAGCCCGTCGCCGGTTCCGACTCGTGGGCGCCGTCGCACGCGCGCGACACCTTCGAGCCGGTCGCGCCCGCCGCCGACGCACAGGCACGCCAGCAGGCGTTCTGGGCGCTCGCGCCTGAGGAGCGCAACGTCGTCGACGAGAGCGGCATCCCGATCTTCCGCGTCGGCCCCACGGCGTGGGCGCTCGTCATCGAGGACCGCGGCGAGACATTCGTCGTGCGCAACGAGGATGGCCGGATCGGATACCTGCACGACGTCGAGGGCGTCACGCGCGGCTGAGGTCGCGTGTCGCGGCCGGGCCGGATGGCCGTCATCCGGCGACCTCGCCGGCGCGCGCCGCGCTAGCGTAGACGGATGCTTCGGACGATAGACCTGCGCGGGCGTGTGCTCTCGCCCGCAGAACTGCTCGCCACCGTGCCGCGTGCCACCGCCGAGCGCGAGGCGGCGCTCGCGATCGCCGCGCAGCTCGTCGCCGACGTCGCCGCGCACGGTGAGTCGGCGCTGCGCGACCAGGCCGAGCGATTCGACGGCGTGACCGGCCACGCCGTGCGGGTGCCCACCTCACACCTCGACGAAGCGCTCGATTCTCTCGACCCGACCGTGCGCGCCGCGCTCGAAGCCGCGATCGAGCGGGTGCGCGCTGCGTCGGCGGCGCAGGTGCCGCCGCCGAGCGTGACCGAGCTCGGGCCGGGCGCCTACGTCTACCAGCGGTGGCAGCCGGTGCGGCGCGTCGGGCTGTACGTGCCCGGCGGCAAGGCGGTGTATCCGTCCAGCGTCGTCATGAACGTCGTTCCCGCGCAGGTCGCCGGCGTCACGCAGGTGGCGCTCGCCTCGCCGCCGCAGCGAGACCACGGCGGCCGCGTCCACCCGACGATCCTCGCGGCGGCACGCCTGCTCGAGGTCGACGAGGTCTACGCGATGGGCGGAGCCGGCGCGATCGGCGCCTTCGCTCACGGAGTCGCCGAGATCGGTCTCGACCCGGTCGACGTCGTGACCGGGCCCGGCAACAACTTCGTCGCGTCGGCCAAGCGAGCCGTGGCAGGACTTGTGGGAACGGATGCCGAAGCCGGCGCGACCGAGATCCTCGTCGTCGCCGACTCCGGCGCCGATGCCTCGGCTGATCGCAGCCGACCTGATCAGCCAGGCCGAGCACGACGAGCAGGCGTCGGCCGTGCTGGTGACGGACTCCGAAGCGCTCGCGACGGCGGTCGCCGCCGAGATCGGACCGCGCGCGGCGCGGACCCGCCACGCCGAGCGCGTCGCGGCGGCGCTGTCCGGACCGCAGTCGGCGATCGTCCTCGTCGACGACCTTGCCGCCGCGGCGGACTTCAGCAACGCCTACGCTCCCGAGCACCTCGAACTCCACGTCGCAGATCCTCGCCCGGAGGACTTCGTCCACGCCGGAGCTGTCTTCGTCGGCCCCGATTCGCCGGTCAGCCTCGGCGACTACCTCGCCGGCAGCAACCACGTGCTGCCGACCGGCGGACAGGCGCGCTACGGCGCCGGGCTCTCCGCCGCCACCTTCCTGCGCCCGCAGCAGGTGATCCAGTACGACCGGGACGCCCTCGCCGAGGTGCGCGACGCGATCGTCGCACTCGCCGAGGCCGAGCAGCTGCCCGCTCACGGCGAGGCCGTCGTCGCACGGTTCGCAGCCGGGCGTAGTCTGTCCGTGCCATGCACTGTCCGTTCTGTCGCCACCCCGACTCTCGCGTCATCGATTCGCGGACCAGCGACGATGGTCTCAGCATCCGTCGCCGTCGTCAATGCCCCGAGTGCGGCGGCCGCTTCTCGACCATCGAGACGGCGAGCCTGAACGTCATCAAGCGATCGGGCGTGATCGAGCCGTTCAGCCGCGAGAAGGTGATGTCCGGCGTGCGCAAGGCGTGTCAGGGCAGGCCCGTCACCGAGGGCGATCTCGCTGTGCTGGCGCAGAAGGTCGAAGAGGCCGTCCGCCAGACCGGGTCGTCGCAGGTCGACACCAACGAGATCGGCCTGGCGATCCTCGGCCCGCTGCGCGAGCTCGACGAGGTCGCGTACCTGCGGTTCGCGAGCGTCTACCAGGCCTTCGACTCGCTGGAGGACTTCGAGTCCGCGATCGGCCAGCTGCGGGCGGATCACCGCGCCTGACCGGGACTCCGCGCGGCGGCGGCCTCGCGGATACGCTGGACGGAATGTATCCGCTCCTCTTCCGCACCGTTCTCTCGCGCATGGATCCCGAGACCGCGCACCACGCCGCGATGGTCGTCATCCGGATGCTGGGGATTCCGCCGTTCTCGTGGATCGCCCGGGCCCTCACCGCGCCGGCTCCCGCGATCGCCGTGTCGGCGCTGGGACTGCGCTTCGAGTCGCCGTTCGGCGTCGCCGCGGGATTCGACAAGGACGTGCGAGGCGCCAAGGGGCTCCACGCGCTGGGCTTCGGGCACGTCGAGGTCGGCACGCTCACCGCGATCCCGCAGGACGGCAACCCGCGGCCGCGCCTGTTCCGGCTCATCCCCGACCGGGCGGTCGTCAACCGCATGGGCTTCAACAACCAGGGCGCCGAGGCGGCTGCAGCACGCCTGACGAAGCTGCGCCGACGCGCGAAGCGCGGCGTGATCGGCGTCAACATCGGCAAGAGCCGCGTCGTCGACGTCGCGGACGCGACCGCCGACTACGTCCGCAGCGCCACGCTCCTCGCGCCGCTCGCGGACTACCTCGTGGTCAACGTCTCCTCGCCCAACACCCCGGGACTCCGCGGGCTGCAGGCCGTCGAGACGCTGCGGCCACTGCTCGAGGCGGTGCGCGATGCCGCCGGATCGACGCCGCTGCTCGTCAAGATCGCGCCCGATCTCGCCGACGATGAGGTGACCGCGGTCGCGCGAGCTCGCCGTCGGTCTCGGTCTCGCCGGACTCATCGCCACGAACACGACGATCTCGCGGGAGGGTCTCGCGACCGACCCGGCCGTCGTCGCAGCCGCGGGGGAGGGCGGGCTGTCGGGCGCTCCGCTGAAGGCGCGTGCGCTGGCCGTGCTGCGGCTCGTGCGCGACGCGGTGCCGGCCGAGGACTTCTGCGTGATCTCCGTCGGGGGCGTCGAGACCGCCGCAGATGTGCGAGAGCGATTGGATGCCGGTGCCACCCTGGTGCAGGGCTACACGGCGTTCCTCTACCGCGGCCCGCTCTGGGCGCGGCAGATCAACCGCGGGCTCGCTGCGAGCGGATCGCTTGATCGGCGGTGCCGGAGCGGCGCGCGGCGAATGCGGCGCTAGACGACCTTGTGGCCGCGCTTGACCTGCGGCTTCGGCAGGCGCAGGAAGCGCATCTGCACGATGCGCATCGCGCCGTACCAGCCGAGACCCTTCTCGACCCTGCCTTCGCCGAACTTCGCCTTGGCGAGCTGCTTGACGCGGATCGAGGTGATGACCATGTCGCCGACGACGAAGAGGATGAAGATCCACAGGCCGACGAACGAGTAGTACTGGACTGCGGGCAGCGGCACGAAGGTCGCCAGGATCACCAGCACCATCGCGGGCATCACGAACTCGGCGAGGTGCCAGCCGCCGTCGACGAAGTCGCGCACGAACTTGCGCTGCGGACCCTGATCGCGAGCCGGGAGGTACTTGGGGTCGCCGGCCGCCATGCCGACGCGGGCCTTCTCGCGCTGCGTGGCGAGGTCCGCCTTGGCGCGCGCCTTCGCCTCTTTGGTGTCGGGAACGAGGGGGCGCTTGCGGGCCGCCTCCTGCTCGCGCGCGACTGGGGGTCGCGCGGCCCTTGCCGGCGGCGTCCGGAACGGCGCCGTCCGACGGTGCATCGTTCGGAGCGGGTGCTGCAGGAGTCTTGGCCACGGGGATCCTCAGAGATTCGTCAGGGGTGCACTTAAGATTACCCGCATGACGTCTGACCCGAACCGACAGGATGCTGTGCGCGACGCCGCGGCTTCCGGCATCCCGTCCGCCCTCGCCGATCTGGGAGCGCTCGTGCGCATCCCCTCCATCGCCTTTCCCGGATTCGAGCCGCGCGAAGTGCGAGCGCAGCGCCGAGGCGGTGGCCGAGCTCGTCCGCGGCACCGGCCTGTTCGAGACCGTCGACATCCGCCGTGCCGCGATCCCCGGCACCGACGAGGTCGGGCACCCCGCCGTGCTCGCCACCCGCGCCGCGCGCAACGGCCGCCCCACGATCCTGCTCTACGCGCACCACGACGTGCAGCCGGTCGGCGACGAGGCGCTGTGGGAGTCGCCGCCGTTCGAGCCCACGCTGCGCGACGGCCGCATCTACGGCCGCGGCGCCGCCGACGACAAGGCCGGCGTGATGGCGCACATCGCGGCGCTCCGCGCCCTGACCGAAGCGGTCGGATCCGACTTCGACCTCGGCGTCGTGCTCTTCTTCGAGGGCGAGGAGGAGGCCGGCTCCCGCTCCTTCGCGCAGTTCCTCTCCGACAACGCCGCCGACCTGCGCGCCGACGTCATCGTCGTCGCGGACTCCGGCAACTGGGATGCGAAGACGCCCGCCCTCACGGTGTCGCTGCGCGGCAACACCCGCTTCACGCTGCGCATCCGCACGCTCGACCACGCCTCGCACTCGGGCATGTTCGGCGGAGCGGTGCCCGACGCGATGATGGCGACGCGTGAAGCTCCTCGCCACGCTGTGGGACGACGACGGCACCGTCGCCGTCGAGGGACTGACCGAACGGGATGCCGACACGCCGGCATACGGCGAGGAGACGCTTCGCGACGAGGCGGGACTCCCGGCCGGGGTCAGCCCGATCGGCACCGGCACGATCCTCAGCCGCATCTGGAACAAGCCGAGCATCACGGTCACCGGCATCGACGCACCGAGCGTCGCGAACGCGTCGAACACGCTGAGCCCCGAGATCGCGGTCGTGATCAGCGCGCGCATCGCGCCCGGCCAGCGTGCCCGCGACGCCTACGCCGCGATCGAGGCGCACCTGCGGGCGCACGCGCCGTTCGGCGCGCAGCTCACCTTCAGCGACCAGGACTACGGCGACCCGTTCCTCGTCGACACGAGCGGCTGGGCGGTGGCCGCGGCACGTGACGCCCTCCACGAGGGCTACGGCGTCGAGTCCGTCGACATCGGCGTGGGCGGATCGATCCCGTTCATCGCCGATCTGGTGCGCGAGTTCCCGGGCGCGCAGATCCTCGTGACCGGCGTCGAGGACCCGCACGCGAAGGCGCACAGCCCGAACGAGTCGCTGCATCTCGAGACGTTCCGAAACGCCGTGCTCTCCGAGGCGCTGCTGCTCGAGAAGCTCGACAGCCGGGCGCCGAGCTCCTAGACACGCGGGGCTCGGAGCCGTCTCACGGCGAGCGGCGGTAGAATCGCAGCATCCAGCCGCTCATCAAGGCTCATGCCGCAGCGGCCCGTCCGGAGGAGTGCCATGACCGACACTGCACTGTCGACCGACCAGACCACCCGCGAGCACGGCGTCCAGCTGACGGATGCGGCCGCGCTGAAGGTGAAGAACCTGCTCGGCCAGGAGGGCCGGGACGATCTGCGCCTGCGCGTCGCGGTCCAGCCCGGCGGATGCAGCGGCCTGATCTACCAGCTCTACTTCGACGAGCGCTATCTCGACGGCGACAAGACCGTCGACTTCGACGGCGTCGAGGTCATCGTCGACGACATGAGCGTGCCGTACCTGGACGGCGCCACGATCGACTTCAAGGACACGATCTCGGAGCAGGGTTTCACGATCGACAACCCGAACGCCGCCGGCAGCTGCGCCTGCGGCGACAGCTTCCACTGACCTCACCGATCACCCGATTCAGCGGATTTCCGCGGGCCCGGACGCACTCACCGAGTGCCCGGGCCCGCTCTTTCCGCCCCGTGACACGTCGAACCTGGGCGGTTGGCCTGAATCCGCTGGACGGTTGCCCTAGACTGGCGGGAGTCATATGTCCGACCCAGAAAGGTGCATCGTGCCCTCGAAACGCCGTCTCCGCTGGGCCCTTCTTCCCGTCGGGATCGCAGCGGCCGCCGTACTCGCCGGCTGCTCGCCGACCGAGCTGAACGGGTACCTTCCCGGGTTCGAAGAGGGCGCCGCGCCGACCACGAACCACACCGAGATGGTGTCGGGTCTCTGGGTGAACTCGTGGATCGTGCTCCTCGTCGTCGGCGTCGTCACGTGGGGTCTCATGGGATGGGCCGCGGTCGTCTACCGCCGCCGCAAGGGCCAGGTCGGCCTCCCGGTGCAGCTGCGCTACAACATGCCGATCGAGATCTTCTACACGATCGTGCCGCTGATCCTCGTGGTCGGCTTCTTCGCCTTCACCGCGCGCGACCAGACGATCCTCGAGACGCAGTACGAAGACCCGGACGTCTCGATCACCGCGATCGGCAAGCAGTGGTCGTGGGACTTCCAGTACAACGGCGAGACCGAAGACGACACCGTGTGGACGATGGGCGTCCAGGCCCAGACCGACGAGCAGGGCACCGTCATCAGCGAGCTGCCGACCCTGGTGCTGCCGGTCGACCAGACCGTCAAGATCAAGCTCCAGGCGCGCGACGTCATCCACTCGTTCTGGATCATCGACTTCCTCTACAAGAAGGACATGTACATCGGCCGGGACAACTACTGGTCCTTCACGCCGACCCGCGAGGGCGAGTACGCCGGCCGATGCGCCGAGCTGTGCGGCGAGTACCACTCGAACGATGCTCTTCAACGTCAAGGTCGTGAGCGCCGACGGAGTACGAGCAGTACCTCGACTCGCTCCGCGACGCCGGTCAGACCGGTGACATCGACGACGCCTACGACCGCCTGCAGAACCTGCCCGGCACGGGTACCACCACCGAGACAGAGGAAGAAGGAGGCTGATCATGGCGACGACGCTTCCGCTCCAGGAGACGACGCAGGGCCGTCCGACCACCCTGCCGCCCCGTCAGGCCGCTCTGCTCAGCGCCACGCGCGTTGAGCAGAAGGGCAACATCATCGTCAAGTGGATCACCTCCACCGACCACAAGACGATCGGCTACCTGTACCTCATCGCGTCCGTGCTGTTCTTCATGCTCGGCGGCGTGATGGCGCTCATCATCCGCGCCGAGCTGTTCGAGCCCGGGATGCAGGTCATCCCGACGAAGGACCAGTACAACCAGCTCTTCACGATGCACGGCACGATCATGCTGCTGATGTTCGCGACCCCGCTGTTCGCGGGCTTCGCGAACGTGATCATGCCGCTGCAGATCGGTGCGCCCGACGTCGCGTTCCCGCGCCTGAACGCGTTCGCGTTCTGGCTGTTCCTCTTCGGCTCCACGATCGCGGTCGCCGGCTTCCTCACCCCGCAGGGTGCCGCCGCGTTCGGCTGGTTCGCCTATCAGCCACTCGCGAATGCGAGCTTCTCGCCGGGCATCGGCGGGAACATGTGGATGCTGGGCCTCGGCATGAGCGGTTTCGGCACGATCCTCGGCGCGGTGAACTTCATCACCACGATCATCACGATGCGCGCCCCCGGCATGACGATGTGGCGCATGTCGATCTTCTCGTGGAACACGCTGGTCACCAGCATCCTGGTGCTGATGGCGTTCCCGATCCTCGCCGCGGCGATCCTGGCGGCCGCCGCGGACCGCGTGCTCGGCGCGCACATCTACGATCCCGCGAACGGCGGCGTGCTGCTGTGGCAGCACCTGTTCTGGTTCTTCGGGCATCCAGAGGTGTACATCATCGCCCTGCCGTTCTTCGGCATCATCTCCGAGGTGCTGCCGGTCTTCAGCCGCAAGCCGATCTTCGGATACAAGACGCTGGTCTACGCGACGATCGCGATCGCGGCCCTGTCCGTCGCGGTGTGGGCGCACCACATGTACGTCACCGGCGCTGTGCTGCTGCCGTTCTTCGCCCTGATGACGATGCTCATCGCCGTGCCCACGGGCGTGAAGATCTTCAACTGGATAGGCACGATGTGGCGAGGGTCGGTGACCTTCGAGACGCCGATGCTGTTCGCGCTCGGGCTTCCTCGTCTCGTTCGTCTTCGGTGGCCTCACCGGCGTCATCCTCGCGTCGCCGCCGCTGGACTTCCACCTGTCCGACTCGTACTTCGTGGTCGCCCACTTCCACTACGTGGTGTTCGGCACGGTCGTGTTCGCGATGTTCGCCGGCTTCTACTTCTGGTGGCCGAAGTGGACGGGCAAGATGCTCAACGAGCGCCTCGGCGTCGTGCACTTCTGGATGCTGTTCATCGGCTTCCACATGACGTTCCTGATCCAGCACTGGCTGGGCGTCGAGGGCATGGTCCGCCGCTACGCGGACTACGCAGAGGCCGACGGCTTCACCTTCCAGAACCAGATCTCGACGGTCGGCGCGATGCTGCTCGGAGCGTCGATGATCCCGTTCCTGTTCAACGTCTGGATCACGGCGCGCAAGGCGCCGAGGGTCACGGTCAACGACCCGTGGGGCTACGGCGCTTCGCTCGAGTGGGCGACGTCGTGCCCGCCGCCGCGTCACAACTTCACGTCGATCCCGCGCATCCGCAGCGAGCGCCCCGCGTTCGATCTGAACCACCCCGAGGCCGGCATCCCGGTCGGCGTCGGTCCGGCGAAGGATGCGCCCGATGCCCCGGTTGTCGACCGCGTCGACGGAGAGGTGAAGTAGATGCGGACCAATACCGGTCTGTGGTGGATCATCGCCGCATTCTTCGCCCTGATGGCGGTCGTCTACACGACGTGGAGCGTCATCGCGCACCCCGACCTGGACTTCGTGCGGGGGGTCGAGTGGGTGGGCAGCGTCGCGCTGCTCTTCACGGCGCTCATGAGCATCCTCATCGCGTTCTACCTCGGCCGCGTGCACAACGCCCAGGGCGGCGAGCTGCCCGAGGACGTGCTCACGTCGGACATCGACGACGGCGACCCCGAGCTCGGCGAGTTCAGCCCCTGGTCGTGGTGGCCGATCACGCTGGCGTCCGCGGCGGCGCTCGGCATGATGGGTCTCGCAATCGGCAACTGGCTGTTCCCGATCGGCATCGGGGTCTTCCTCGTCGCGATCGTCGGCTGGGTGTACGAGTACTACCGCGGGTACTTCGCGCGCTGACCTCGTGTCGCTTCGGCTGAGAGCCGCTGCCGCCTCGGATATCGGGCCGCACCGGAGCGTCAACCAGGATGCCGCGTTCACCGCGCCCTGGGG
This sequence comes from uncultured Actinomycetota bacterium, assembly GCA_963751055.1. Classification (GTDB taxonomy): domain Bacteria; phylum Actinomycetota; class Actinomycetes; order Actinomycetales; family Microbacteriaceae; genus Microbacterium. The sequence continues at coordinate 88,130 of CAVVTB010000002.1, forward strand.
AGCCGCTGTGGCCGACGGCGTCGGCGGCGGACCCGCCGGCGATGTCGCATCGGCGGCCTTCGTCCACCGGCTCGCCGCGGGCCGGGTGGGCGTGCTCGACGCGGATCATCTCGCCGAGAGCATCCGGACGGCGAACTGGGATCTGCGGGCCCACGTGGAGCGCGATCCGGCGCTGTACGGGATGGCGACGACGTTCACCGGGCTCTTCGTCTCGCGCAAGCGGTCTGCTGCTGCTCGCCCACACCGGCGACTCCCGGGCCTACCGCGTGCGCGACGGCATCCTCACCCAGCAGACGCGGGACGACTCGTACGTCCAGGCGCTGGTCGACCGTGGCATGGTGTCGGCGGCGGATGCAGCATCCCACCCTCGACGGAATCTCATCACGGCCTCGCTGAGCGGCGCGGAGCGCGACGCCGCGGTCGTCGTCGAGTACCGATCGCTCGCCGGCGACCGATGGATGCTGTGCAGCGACGGACTCAGCGACTATGTGCCGGATGCCGAGTTCGCGGCGCTCCTCCGCGTGGATCGCACGGTGGACGAGGCCGCCGCCGCCTGCGTCGCTCTCGCACTCGAGGCGGGCACGCGCGACAACGTCACCGTGGTGGTCTGCGACGTCGTCTCAGAGCCTGCGGAGCCCGGTACGACCGCGATCGGGCGTCGAGGGCGAGCCCACGTTCTACGGTGCGGCCGCGGACCGTTACACGGAACGCCTCGAGTCGGCCTGAGCCTGTGCGTCAGCCGGCGACCGGCTGGCGGACGACCATGACCTGCGCATCGAAGACGCGGGGGAGTGGACCCTCGTCGTTCTCGATCGGCTGCCCCTCCCGGACCCAGTACTCGTAGCCGCCGATCATCTCGCGGACCTGGTAGCCGAGCTTGGCGAACTCCACCGCGCCCTTGGCGCCGGCGTTGCAGCCGGGACTCCAGCAGTAGACGACGACCGGGGTGCCCGCATCGATCTCGCGCGGGGCACGCTCGGCGATCTGCCGGTACGGCATGTGGATCGCGCCCGGTGACACGCCCCTGCTCCCACGCTTCGTCGCCGCGCACGTCGACGAGTACGAACGCCTCGCCCGCCTTCTGGGCGGCGTATACGTCCGAGGCATCCGTCTCGAGGGCGAGCTTGGCGGAGAAGTAGGAGAGCGCATCTGTCATGCGCATCCACGCTAGACGCCGGTCGGTGCCGGACCGCGCGCGCGCGGCGGTCATCCATCGGCGCTTTCCTGCCGATGGGCGGCGGAGGGCCCGGCGCACGCGAAAGCCCCGGCCACGATCCCGCTCGGGGACTCGTGCCGGGGCTCTCACGCAGAGGCTTCGGCGCTACTGGCCGGGCTCCTTCTCGCGGTTGCGCGGCTTCTTCTCGCCGTCATCCGGGACGATCACGTTGGACGGGCGAACCGGCACCTCGGAGTTGCGGCCGTCGTCGATCGGGACGTGCGGCGCATCCGGCACGCCGGCACGCTCGTGGGCGCCCTGGATCTCGGCGTCCTCTTCCTCGGCGATGTGGTCGAGCTCGTGGTGCTGGTGGGCGCGCGCCTCGTCGAGCTCGGTCTGCGTGACCGTGGTGAGGCGATCCTCGAAGAACCAGCGCGAGACGACGGCACGCAGGTTCTCGTGCCACGGGATGCGGCCCTTGGCGTTCGGGCGGACGATCAGCGGCTCGTAGTGCTCGATGTCGACCAGCTTGTAGCGGTCGTAGTCGTCGACCGGCTGGTGCACCTCGATGTACTCGCCGCCGGGCAGCCGGACGATGCGGCCCGACTCGTAGCCGTGGAGCGCGATCTCGCGGTCCTTCTTCTGGAGCGCGATGGCCATGCGCTTCGTGACGAAGTAGGCGAGGATCGGGCCGACGAACAGCAGCACCTGGAGCGCGTGGATGACACCCTCCATCGTGAGCCAGAAATGCGTCGCGATGATGTCGGATGCCGCTGCTGCCCAGAGCACCGCGTACATCGTGACGCCCGCGGCGCCGATCGCCGTGCGGGTGGCCGAGTTGCGCGGACGCTGTGCGTAGTGGTGCTCGCGCTTGTCGCCGGTCACCCACGCCTCGAGGAAGGGGTAGATCGCGACGGCGACGAGCAGCAGGCTGAACACCGCTCCGGGGATGAGGATGTTGAGCGACAGCGTGCTGTCGAGGAAGTACATCTCCCAGCCGGGCGGCACGAGTCGGAGCGCGCCGTCGGCGAAGCCGATGTACCAGTCGGGCTGCGTTCCCGCCGAGACCGGCGACGGGTCGTACGGTCCGTAGTTCCAGATCGGGTTGATCGTGAACATCGAGGCGATGAGGACGATGACGCCGAACGTGATGAAGAGGAACCCGCCCATCTTCGACATGTAGACCGGCATCATCGGGTAGCCCACGACGTTGCTGTTCGAGCGCCCGGGGGCCGCGAACTGCGTGTGCTTGTTGATCACCATGAGCATCAGGTGCACGACCAGCAGGCCGACGAGGATCGCGGGCAGCAGCAGGATGTGCAGCGTGTAGAGGCGCCCGACGATCTGGTTGCCGGGGAACTCCCCGCCGAAGAAGAGGAACGAGGCCCACGTGCCGATCAGGGGCATGCCCTTGAGGATGCCGTCGATGATGCGGAGGCCGTTGCCCGAGAGCAGGTCATCGGGGAGCGAGTAGCCGGTGAAGCCCTCGGCCATCGCCAGGACGAAGAGGATGAATCCGATGAGCCAGTTGAGCTCGCGCGGCTTGCGGAACGCGCCGGTGAAGTACACGCGGAGCATGTGCACGCCGATGCCGGCGACGAACACGAGCGCAGCCCAGTGGTGGATCTGACGCACGAGCAGACCGCCGCGGATGTCGAACGACAGCCTCAGCGTCGAATCGAGCGCGGCGGACATCTCGACGCCGCGCATCGGCAGGAAAGAGCCGGTGTAGTGGGTCGGCACCATGGACGCCTGGAAGAAGAACGTCAGGAACGTTCCCGAGAGGAGGACGACGACGAAGCTCCACAGCGCGATCTCACCCAGCATGAACGACCAGTGGTCGGGGAAGATCTTGCGGCCGAGCTCCTTGACGAAGCCCGAGAGGCTCGTGCGCTCATCGATGTAGTTCGCGGTCGCGGAGAGGAACCGGCCGCCGAGCGGGCCGCCGTTCTTGCCGGTCGGCATCGACTTCAGGTCCTCGTGGACCGCCGGTTCCGCGGTGAGGTTCTCCGTGGGGTGAGTTGAAGTACTCAATGGCGCTCCCAGAAGCTCGGGCCGACGGGTTCGGTGAAGTCGCTCCGGGCGACGAGGTAGCCCTCGTCGTCGACGGTGATCGGGAGCTGCGGCAGCGGACGGGCAGCGGGCCCGAAGATGACCGCGGCGCCGTTGGTGACGTCGAACTGCGACTGATGGCAGGGGCACAGCAGATGGTGGGTCTGCTGCTCGTACAGGGCGACGGGGCAGCCGACGTGGGTGCACACCTTGGAGTACGCGACGATGCCGTCGTACGACCAGTCCGCGCGCTCCGGCGTCTCGTTGAGGTCCTCGGGCAGGAGGCGCATGAGCAGCACGATCGCCTTGGCCTTCTCTTCGAGGTAGCCCTCGGTGTGGCCGAGCTCAGCGAGATCCTCCGGGATGACGTGGACGGCGGAGCCGAGCGTCACATCGGCAGCGCGGATCGGCGTGCCCTCGGGGTCGTGCGCGAGGCGCGTCCCTTCCTTCCACATGGTGCGGCTGAGGAGGGCGACCGGGTTGCCCGCGTCAGGGCGCTCGGGGCGAGTCGAACGGAGCAAGCCCGCGGAACAGCACGATTCCCGGCGCGAGCGAGGCGACCACCGCGGCGATCATCGAGTTGCGGACCATTGCCCGGCGGCCGAAGCCTGACTCCTCATTGGCGTCGGCGAATGCGTGCGCCGCTGCCACGCGGGTGGTGTCGCGGCCGCGCGTCGCGTGACGGGGCTCGACGAACTCCTTGTCGGACATGATCGCCTTCGACCAGTGGATGGCACCGATTCCGATGGCGAGCAGGGCAAGGCCGATGCCGAGGCCGATGAAGAGGTTGTTGTCACGGACCGAGATGATCGAGCCGTCCTCGATCGGGAACAGGAAGTAGGCGGCGATCGCCCAGATGCTGGCCGCGACGGAGAGGTAGAAGAGCGTGTAGACCGTGCGGACCGCACGCGTCATCGCTGCGGGGTCCTTGTCGGTCATCCGCGCGCGGTGCGGCGGCAGCTCAGGATCGCGCACCGGGTCGGGGACCGCGACTGCGAGCCCCGGGGAGGGCTTCCACGAAGCCCTCTCGTGCTCTAGCGGATCCTTCTCGAGTGTCATGCTGCTCCTCGTTCGTTCTTGCTGTCTTGTGCGATCAGTTCGACTTCGCCGTGATCCACACGGTGACGGCGATCAGTCCGCCGATGCCGAAGATCCAGATGAAGAGACCTTCCGAGACCGGGCCGAGCGCACCCAGCGAGAAGCCGCCTGGAGACGGGTTCTCCTGGAGGAACAGCAGCGCGGAGATGATGTCGCGCTTGTCCTCGGTCGTGAGGTTCATGTCGTTGAAGACGGGCATGTTCTGGGGACCCGTGACCATGGCCGCGTACATGTGGAGAGCGCTCGTCTCGGTGAGCGCCGGAGCGTACTTGCCTTCGGTGAGCGCGCCGCCCGCCGCCGCGACGTTGTGGCACATCGCGCAGTTGATGCGGAAGAGCTCGGCGCCGCGAGCAACGTCGCCGCCACCGTCGAGGACCTCCTCGTCGGGGAAGGTGGGTCCGGGCGCCGTGGTCTGGACGTATGCCGCCAGAGCGTCGATCTGGTCCTGCGAGAACTGGACCGGCTTCTCGCGGCGCCTGCGGCCCCTGCATCGCCATCGGCATGCGGCCGGTGGCGACCTGGAACTCGACGGCGAGCTCGCCGACTCCGTAGAGGGACGGCCCTTCGGCGCGTGCCCTGCAGGTCGAGACCGTGGCAGGTGGCGCAGTTGGCCTGGAAGAGCCTCTTGCCGTCTTCGACGGTGAGCGCGGATGCCACGGGAGCCTCGGTGGTCGCGGCCATCGCGGCGGATGCGCCGGCGTAGACGCCGCCGGTGATCAGCAGGCCGATGCCGATGAGTGCGGCTGCGGCCCAGGGACTGCGACGACCGTTCGAGCGGCGCGGGGACGTGCGTGCCATGTCGGGAATCAGCTCCGCTCTATTTCAGGAAGTAGATGACGAGGAACAGTGCGATCCAGACCACGTCCACGAAGTGCCAGTAGTACGAGACGACGATCGAGGACGTCATCTCCTTGCGGCCGAAGTTCTTCACGGCGTACGCGCGGCCGATCACGAGGACGAACGCGATGAGGCCGCCCGTCACGTGGAGGGCGTGGAAGCCGGTGGTGAGGTAGAAGGCCGAGGCGTACGAGTCCGAGTTGATCGGCATGCCCTCGGCGACGAGCTGTGCGTACTCCCACACCTGGCCGGAGACGAAGATCGCCCCGAGCGCGAAGGTGAGCCAGAACCACTCCACCATGCCCCAGCCGAGCCAGCCGCGCTTCTTGGTCGAGTACGGCTGGAAGCGCTCGGCCGCGAACACGCCCATCTGGCACGTGACGGACGACAGCACGAGGATGATCGTGTTGACCGTCGCGTAGGGGATGTTCAGCAGCTCGGTGCGTTCCGCCCACAGTTCGGGGGAGGTGCTGCGCAGGGTGAAGTAGATCGCGAACAGGCCTGCGAAGAACATCACCTCGCTGCCGAGCCAAACGATCGTTCCGACAGCGACCGGATCCGGCCGCTTGACGGACCGCATGGCCTGGGAGTAGGTCGCTGTGGAGGTCGTCACGCTCCCCATTATGGCTGAATTCGGGGCGCGATTTTCGCATCGCGGGGCATCGATTTGGGTCTGCGGGAGACTTAGGACCGCCTAAGAAGGCAGCCGGGAGTCCGCTGGGAGAGGCGGCGGATAGGCTTCTGCGTTATGGCGGAGCTCTACACCTGGCCGGACATCCTCACGACTCTCCTGGATCGACGCGACCTCAGCGTCTCGGAATCGACGTGGGCGATGCGCCAGGTGATGGCGGGTTCCGCGACGCCGTCGCAGCTCGGCGGCTTCCTCGTCGCGCTGCGCGCCAAGGGCGAAACGGTCGACGAGATCGTCGGTTTCCGCGACGCGATCCTCGAGGCGGCACTCCCGCTGCCGGTGGATCCGGCGGTTCTCGACATCGTCGGCACCGGCGGCGACAGGTTCGGCACCGTCAACGTCTCGACCATGGCAGCTGTCGTCGCGGCGGCATCCGGTGTTCCCGTCGTGAAGCACGGCAACCGCGCGGCGAGCTCGGCCTCGGGGTCTTCGGACGTGCTCGGCGCGCTCGGCATCGACCTCACGCTGCCCCCGTCGGCGGTCGCCGAGGTGCTCGCGCGCGCGGGCATCACGTTCGCTTTCGCATCGGCGTTCCACCCCGGCTTCCGCCACGCCGGCCCCACGCGCGCCGAGCTCGGCGTCCCCACCGTCTTCAACTTCCTCGGGCCGCTGTGCAACCCCGCCCGCGCCGAGGCGAACGCCGTGGGTGTCGCGCACCTCGACCGCGTGCCGCTCATCACGGGAGTGTTCCAGACCCGCGGCGCCACGGCGCTGGTCTTCCGCGGCGATGACGGCCTCGACGAGCTCACCACCACCGGCCACAGCCGACTGTGGGAGGTCAGCCGCGGCGACATCCACGAGCACGATCTGGACCCGCGTGACCTCGGGATCCCGTTCGCCGACATCGACGATCTCCTCGGCGGCGATCCCGTCCACAACGCCGCGATCGTCCACCGCGTGTTCGACGGCGAGCAGGGCGCGGTGCGCGACATCGTGCTGCTCAACGCGGCCGCCGGTCTCGTCTCGTACCGGCTGTTCCAGGACGCGACGCAGGTGCAGCGCCCGATCCTCGAGCGGCTCGCCGAGGCGAAGGACGACGCGGCGACGGCGATCGACAGCGGCGGGGCTGCGGCGAAGCTCGACCACTGGGTCGCGGTGACCCGCGAACTCGCGAGCTGACGGCCCCAATGGGGCTCCGCCCCAAACCCCGGCTTGCTGACGCGCGCCCTCGCGTCGGACACACGCCGCGCCTCTTCCGCTGTGCGTCGCCGCGGCGCTAGCGTGATGCGCGCAAGCATCCGATCAGCCAGGAGGACGCAATGACCGATGGAACCTCGCCCGAGTCCGCCCCCGCCGCCGTCGAAGCTCCCGCGCGCAAGCTCGGGCTGGTCAAGTTCGTCGGAGTTCTCGGCATCATCGGCGGCATCCTGCTGATCGTCGTGGGCATCATCGCGTGGATCGGCGTCACGACCCAGCTGACCGCCGAGAAGATCACGATTCCCGATGATGCGATCGCGTTCCAGGGCCAGCAGGTCACCGGACCCCTCACCGCGTGGGTGCAGGCCGACATCATCAACACCCACGCGCTGGCCGCCTCCGACGGCAAGACCTACGCCGAGCTGGATCAGGACGACCCGACGCGCAACACCGTGATGCAGGCGTCCTTCCTGCGGGCATCGCTGTTCACCTCGATCGTCGCCTACGGCGTCGCGCTGTTCGCCGCCGGGATGGGCGTCCTCGCCATACTGTTCGGCTGGGCGTTCCTGCGCCTCGCCTCGGCCCCGGTGGTGGTGAAGCAGGCCAGAGCCGCCTGACGTGACTGCGAGCTCGGAGGGCGCGCTGAGCGAATGCATCCACTCGACGCGCTCAACGAGATCGCGACGCTCCTCGAGCGCGAGCGATCGTCGCGGTACAAGTCGAAGGCGTTCCGCGCCGCCGCCGACGCCATCACGGGGCTGAGTGATGAAGAGCTCCGGGATGCCGCATCCCTGCGTCGCCGGAAGGGGATCGGCGATTCCACATTCGCGGTGATCCAGGAGGCACTCGCGGGCGAGGTCCCCGGCTACCTTGCGGACCTGCGAGAGCGCGCCGGGGTCGAGAAGGCGTCGGAGCTCCGCCCGCTGCTGCGAGGCGACCTCCATTCGCACAGCGAGTGGTCGGACGGACTCACCTCGATCGACCTCATGGTGGCCGCCGCCCGCGCGCTCGGGCACGAGTATCTGGCGCTCACCGACCACTCGCCGCGCCTCCGGGTGGCGAACGGGCTCTCGCCGGAGCGGCTCCGGGAGCAGCTGGGCGTCGTGGCGGGCATGAGCGGCGACGGGTTCACGCTGCTCTCGGGAATCGAGGTGGACATCCTCGACGACGGCGCGCTGGACCAGGAGCCCGGACTCCTCGACGAGCTCGACATCGTCGTCGCATCCGCTCATTCGAAACTGCGCATGGAGCGAGGGCCGATGACGAGGCGACTGGCCGCGGCGGCATCGAGTCGCCATGTCGACGTGCTCGGCCATGTCACGGGCCGGCTCGTCGAAGGATCGCGGGGCACCCGGCCGCAGTCGACGTTCGACGCCAAGGTCGTGTTCGAGGCGTGCGCGTCGAACGGCGTGGCCGTCGAGATCAACTCCCGGCCGGAACGGCAGGATCCGCCCGACGAGCTCCTCGCGCTCGCGCTGGATCTCGGATGCCTGTTCTCGATCGACTCGGACGCGCACGCCCCGGGGCAGCTGTCGCTGATCGACCACGGCGCCGAGCGCGCCGAGCGCGCCGGCATCCCGGCCGAGCGCATCGTGACGACGTGGCCGCTCGAGCGGCTGCAGGCGTGGACCAGCCCGCAGGCGCTCCGAGTTACGTTAGCGGCGTGACGTACACGCATGCCGGACTGCTCGCACGAAACGACTCCGAGTTCGCCGCCCTTCTCACTCTCATCGACGGACTCTCCGCCGAGCAGCTCGACGCCGAGTTCGCAGGACCGGCGCGCGACCGCAATGTGAGGGATGTCGTCGCGCATCTTCATGCGTGGCACATCCTGCTCGAGCGGTGGTACTCCGACGGGATGACGGGAGGAACACCGTCCATCCCTGCCGAGGGCTACTCGTGGCGCGAGCTCGCCGCCCTCAACGAGGATCTGAGGGAGCAGTGGCAGGACACGAGTCTCGCGGAGCTCCTGCCGCTCCTCCGCGCCTCGCACGAGTCGCTCCAGGCCATGGTGGCGCTGCACGACGACGAGGAGCTCGACGATCCGAGCGCGTTCCCATGGACGGGCGGTCCCGCGCTCGGCGAGTTCGCCCTCGAGTGCGGCGGAAACCACTACGCGTGGGCTCGCGACGCGATCGCACACGGATTGGGCCTCGGCGCACCGTCCTAGACTCGATCGGGTGACGCCCGATCTCGCTTCCCGAGCGAGGCGGGGGATTCCGTGGCTCGTCGTCTGCGGCGTGCTGCTGGCCGCCATGAGCCTCCGGGGCCCGATCGTCGCGCCGACGCCGGTGCTGACCGAGATCCAGGACGACCTCGCGATCGGATCCGGGACGGCGGGTCTGCTGACGACCGCTCCCGTCCTGATGTTCGCCCTGCTCACGCCGGTGGCCGCGCTCGTGATCCGTCGGGCGGGGGCCGAGCTCGCGCTCCTCATCTCACTCAGCGGCGTGCTGATCGGCACCTTCGTGCGCGCGCTGCCCGGATTCGGCTGGATGCTGGCGGGCATGCTCGTGATCGGAGCATCCATCACGATCGGGAACGTCGTCATCCCCGTGATCATCCGCCGCGATGTCCCACCCGAGAGGGTCGCCGTGGTCACTGCGGCGTACGTCGCGACCCTCAACGCGGGATCGCTGCTGACGGCGCTCCTGACCGCACCGCTCGCGGCCGTGATCGGCTGGCCGCTCGCCCTGCTGGCGTGGTCGGTGATCACCATCGCGGGAATCGTGCTGTGGAGCATCCAGCTGCGGGTATCCCGCCGCGCCGGCACCGAGGGCGATGACAGATACAGCGGTGACCCGCCGGCGCATTGCCAGAGCGGATGCCGGGGCCCGGCGCGAGCTCGACCCTGCGGCGCTGACCGGGCCGCTCCCGGTCGTCGCGACCCGCGGGCGTTCCGTGCTGCGCCGTCCGGTGACCTGGCTGCTCGCTGCCGCGTTCGCGGGCCAGTCGACGATCTACTACTCGCTGTCGACCTGGCTGCCGACGCTGACGGCGGACGAGCTCGGTCTGGACGCGACGGCCGCGGGCGCGCTCGCCTCCCTGTACCAGGGAGCGGCCGTGGTGGGCGCCTTCCTCGTACCGCTGCTCATGCGCTACACCCCGGCGCTCGTCCCTCCGATCACGATCTGCACGTCCTGGATCATCATGACCGTCGGCATCCTGTTCTGGCCGGAGCTGATGTGGCTGTGGCTCGTGATCGGCGCGGTCGGGCACGCGGGCGGCTTCGTCGTGATCTTCACGACGCTGCTGCGCGTCGCGCGCAGCGATGCCGAGGCCGCAGGGATGTCGGCCTTCGTGCAGGGTGGCGGCTACGCCGTCGCCGCGCTCGGCGCGCCGCTCATGGGCTGGCTCCGCGAGGTCAGCGGAGGCTGGACGCTCGGGCTCGCCGTGATGGTCGGTCTCGCGGTGGTGTACTGCGTCGTGCTGCTCGGCGCGGTCGTCGTGGCCGATCGCACGCGGAACTGACTTCCGTCGACCGGCGGCTGGGGCGGATCCCTGATGGGGCTCCGCCCCAGACCCCCGTCAGCTCGTGGCGTTCGCGCGGATCACCTCGAGGCGGGCGCGGTACTCCACCTCATCGATGTCGCCCTTCGCGAAGCGCTCGGCCAGCGTTCCCTCGGCCTGGCGGGCGGGGTTCAGGCGCCCCTGCGGCCCATAGCCGTTCTCAGCCGCCGCGCGGCGCCAGCGGCGGCCGAAGACGGCGAACAGGATCACGAACAGCGCGATCCAGAAGAGCGGGATCAGCAGGAACCACCAGCCGCCGACCCAGGGGCCGGCGAAGTGCGTTGCCACCGCGGCGGTGGCGAGTGCTGCAGACATGGAAATCCTCTCGTCATGGCCTTTGACGTCGCGTCATCGACCGGATGCCTCGAGTCAACGCGGATCCGCGACGAGGCGAATCTGCCCGCGGGACGCACTCGGCGTGCTTCCCCGGGAGTAGGGGTGAGGCTCGGGAAGTCCTTGGGAGCGGGAATGGCCGCGGTGGTTTCGGATTGAATGTCGGAGGTAGGTTCTAATGTCAAGGTATGAACACGGACCCCGACCCGGAAAACATTCCGACTGACGATGACGAGTGGGGCGCGCCGGAGGGGTGGGACGCCCCGATCCCGGACGCTGTCGATCTGGTGGTGGAGTGCGACGTGATGATGTCGGTCCATGCGGCGCAGCGATACAACCGGATCGAGGCGATGCGGCGCGAGGCGCTGGCCGATGCGGCCCGGCACGGTCGTCAGCTGACCGACATCATCGAGCGGTCGGTCCGGCTGGAACTGGCGGCGGCACTGTCGATCACGGAGTACGCCGCGGGGGCGCTGATCACCCAGGCGGATGGGCTGGTGAACCGTATCCGGCTGCGCTGGGCGCACTGGGTGGCGGCCGGATCACCGAACGGCATGCGACCGAGATTGTGTCGGCGTTGGACGGCGTGGAGCCGGAGTTCCGCGACCGGCTGCTCGGCCCCGCGGTCGCCCTGGCCGAGACGCACCCGGTCGGCACGTTCCGGCGGAAGCTGCGCTCGCTGGTCGAGACGGTCCGGGCGGTGACCCTCGGGGAGCGGCATGAGCGGGCGCTGGCGCAGCGGCGGGTGGTGCTCGAGCCCGCGGAGGACAACATGGCGTGGCTGCACCAATACCTCCCCGCGGTGGAGGCGCAAGCCATTCTCGGCCGGCTTACCGGGCAGGCGAAGGTGCTCGCCGCCCAGCCGGACGAGACCCGCACCCTGGATCAGCTCCGCGCCGACGTGCTCTGCGACACCCTCATCGATGGCGTCGCCGACTCCCTGCCCCCCGAGGCGCGCGGCATCCGCGCCACCGTGGCGGTCACCGTTCCGGTCCTCGCCCTCCTCGACTCCGACCGTGAAGACGGCGGGATTGCGACGGTGGAGGGGGTCGGGCCGATCATGATCGGCCGGGCGCGGGAGCTGTGCGGCGGTGCGAAAGGGTGGATGCGGGTGCTGACCCATCCCGAGACCGGCATCGTGGTCTCGGTGGGCCGGGACCGGTACCGGCCACCTCCGGAACTTCGCGCGGCTGGTGCAGGTGGCGGGCGGAGACCTGCATGGCACCGGGATGCAACATCCCCGCCTCCAGATGTGAGATCGACCACAATGTCCGCCTGGGAACGCGGCGGCACACACCTCGCTCGACAACCTCTGTCCCGTTCTGCAAAGGGCACCACATCGTGAAACACCACGGTGACTGGGAAGTGGAACAGATCGAAGGCAGCGGCGGCGCCGTGCATGTGGACCTCACCCACCGGCCGGCACTACCGCGTCGAACCCGAACGCCGAACACCCGTCTTCATCCCCTCCGCAGCCGACGGCCCCGCACCGTTCTGACGGCGGGAGCGAGGTCGTTCGACGAAGCGCTGCTCAGGGGCGCGGCGCGATCTGCCTGGAGGACGCACTCGGCGTGCCCCGTCGGGGTAGTCGTCCCCAGGTCGGCTACTGCTGCCAGCCGGGGGTGGCGAGGCCGGATTCATAGGCGAGCACCACGAGCTGGACCCGATCCCGTGCGTGCAGCTTCTGCATGATGCGCGAGACATGCGTCTTCGCGGTGAGCGGCGAGAGGAACAGCCGGCCGGCGATCTCGTCGTTGGTGAGTCCCTGCGCCACGAGTCGCAGCACCTCGACCTCGCGCTCGGTCAGCCCCGCGAGCGCGGCGGGGTCGACAGCATCCTTCATCCCTGCGGCCGCCCGCTCCAGAAGCCGGCGGGTGATGCCGGGGGAGAGGAGCGCCTCGCCTTCCGCCACCACGCGGACGGCTCGGATCAGGTCGACCGGCTCGGTGTCCTTCACGAGGAATCCGCTGGCGCCGGCGCGGATGGCGCGAGCGACGTACTCGTCGAGCTCGAAGGTCGTGACGATGACGACCTTGACCGACTGCAGCGCGGGATCGGCGGCGATCTGCTCGGTCGTCCAGAGTCCGTCGCCGTCCGGCATCCGGATGTCGAGAAGCGCCACGTCGACCGGTGTGGTGCGAAGGGTCCGGAGCAGCTCCTCACCGCCGGAGGCCTCGGCGACGACCTCGATGTCGGGCTCGGAGTCCAGAAGCGCGCGGAAACCCGCCCGGACGAGCTGGTGATCGTCGGCGAGCGCGACGCGGATCATGGCAGCACCCGCCACGGCAGCCGGGCGATGACCTCGGTGCCGCCCCGCTCGCCGGGGGCGATCGTCAGCGTTCCGTCGATCAGCTCTGCGCGTTCGCGCATGCCGCGCAGGCCGCCGCGCTCGACGCGTCTGCGGGAATGCCGCTTCCGTCGTCGGCGACGGTGACGACGAGCTCGCCGGCATCCCGGTCCAGCACGATCGTGGCGCGGGATGCCGCCGAGTGGCGCACCACGTTGGTCAGGGCCTCCTGGACGATGCGATACGCGGTCGCCTGCACCGCGCTCGGCGGCAGCTCGCCCGCGAGCCGGTCGTCGAGCTCCACCTGCGAGCCCGAGCCCGGTGCGCTGCGCCGCGAGGGACGGAAGCTGCGCGAACTGCGGCTGCGGCGTCAGCGGCGCGGTCGTGGTGGTCGGCTCGTCGCCCCGCAGGAAGGACAGCACGCCCCGCACCTCATCGAGCCCGGTTGCGCTGAGGGTCCGGATGTTGGCGAGTGCCTCGCGCGCCCGCTCGGGCTCACGATCGAAGAGGTGGAGTCCGACGCCGGACTGCACGGCGATCTGGCTCAGCGAGTGGGCGAGCACGTCGTGCAGCTCGCGCGCGATCCGGCTGCGCTCCTCCTGCTCGCTGGCGGTCCGGCGCTCGGCGAGCTGCGCACGCCGGGCCTCGCCGTGCTCGAGGCGCGCCCGGATCCCCTCGCCGATGCCGAAGCAGATCGCGAGGCCCAGGGTGGTGATGGCGATCCGGAACGGATGCCAGCTCGCCCCGAGCACGCCGCTCGCGACGATCGCTGTCAGCCACGCGATCCCCACCGAGATGAGCGCCCAGAGCCGGGCGCCGCGCACGCACGGCGCCGATGATCGCGAACGCGAGGGCGATGAAGGGCGGACCGGCATCGGGCGGAACGAAGAGGTCGGCCGTGGTGAGGGCGGCGACGACGGCGACGGTGGGTCCGGGCCAGCGCCTCGCGGCGAGCAGGCAGAGAGCGGATGCCGCGGCCAGCGTGACGCTGACGGCACCGTACGGGGCGGGAACGCCCTGCCACACCGAGATCGCGATCGTCGCCGGCACCTGGATGAGGAAGTGCGACGACCACCGGCACGAACAGCGTGACGGCCGGCGGTGGGCGGAAGCGCGGCCCGGCGTCGTCCCAGGTGTCGCGCGGCATGGGCACGATCGTACGCCGGGGCATGCTGGGAGGCGTCTGATCCCCGGACGCCTTCGCCGTACTCCCGCGGGAGTACGGCGTGAGCCTCAGAGCGCGTCGAGCGCGTCGATGATCCTCGTCATCGCGGTGCCCAGAGCCCACTGCTCGGCGAGGGCCGCGGCATCCTTCTTCACCGAATCGGCGAGCGGACGCAGGCAGCGTGTCGATCTCGGGCAGGTCGAGGTCTCGCACCACGGCGACGACCTCGGGCGCGACGGCGAGATAGGGGAGGCCGGCGAGGAGCTTGGCGCGGACGCCCGCCGACATGCCGTCACCGGCTTCGGCCGCCGCGAGGATGCCGGCGAGGTCGCCGTGCGCCGCGAGGAGCCCTGCCGCGGTCTTGTCACCGACGCCGGCGACGCCCGGGAGTCCGTCGGAGGAATCGCCGCGCAGGGTGGCGAAGTCGGCGTACTGGCTGGGCAGCACGCCGTACTTCGCGACGACCACGGCATCGGTGACGATCTCGAGGTTGCTCATTCCGCGCGCGGTGTAGATCACGCGGACGTCGCGCGAGTCGTCGACGAGCTGGAAGAGGTCCCGGTCGCCGGTGACGATGTCGGTCGGCAGCGTCGCGCGGGTGGCGAGGGTGCCGATGACGTCGTCGGCCTCGTGCTCGGCGGCGCCGACGATCGGGATGCCGAGCGTGTCGAGCACCGCGCGGATGATCGGCACCTGCACCTCGAGCGGATCGGGCACGACCTCGACGTCGGGTCCGCCCGCGACGACCACGGCGACGCGGTGGGTCTTGTAGGTCGGGATGAGGTCGACGCGCCACTGCGGGCGCCAGTCGTCGTCCCAGCAGGCGACGAGATGGGTCGGGTGGTAGGTCGTGACGAGCCTCGTGATGATGTCGAGGAAGCCGCGGACCGCGTTCACCGGCGTCCCGTCCGGCGCCCGCACGGTGTCGGGGACGCCGTAGAACGCGCGGAAGTAGAGCGAGGCGCTGTCGAGCAGCATGAGGCGGTCGGTCACGGGGATCATCCTGTCATGCGGGGCCGACGTGCCGAGGGCGGATGCGACCGCCCGCGTGCCGCGCCGGCTCAGCGGAGCGAGTAGGTGAAGTGCGTGACGTGCGGCGTCGCGCGCACGGTCGTCGAGGCGAAACTCAGCGGCGGAACACCGTCGAAGAGCCGGACGACGTCGGTGCGTCCGTTCAATCCGAGAGTCAACGGCACGACGTGGACCCGCAGCTCGTCGATGAGTCCCGCCGCGAGGAACTGGTTGATCGTCGAGGCGCCGCCCGCGATCGAGATGTCGCCGTCGCCCGCGGCCTCGCGCGCCTGCGCGAATGCGGACTCGACGCCGTCGGTGACGAACGTGAAGGTCGTGCCGCCTTCCATTTCGACCGGATCCCGTGCGTGATGCGTCAGGACGAAGACGGGTCCGTGATACGGCGGCTCGGGTCCCCACCACCCTCGCCAGTCGCCGCTCCACTCGCCGCGGACCGGGCCGAACATGTTGCGGCCCATGATCGTCGCGCCCGAGGCGAGGATCGCGTCGACTTCGGCCTGGTTCTGGTCGGCGTGCTCGAACATCCAGTCGTGCAGGACTTCGGGAGTGATATCGCCGAACGGCGCGTCCTCGCGCTGGTTCGGGCCGGTCGAGAAGCCATCGGCCGAGATGGCGAGGTCTGCGTAGACGCGTGGTCATATCGGCCAGTCTGCGTCGGGTGCGGCGGTCGAGGCCAGACCCTCGACCGCCGCGTCATGTCACTCCGCGTCGGAGCGCCGGCCCAGCAGCTCGTAGAAGCGCCAGAACCCGAAGTCCTCGGTCGGCAGGATCGTCAGATCTTCGAACCCGGCCGCCTGGGCGTAGTCGCGGAGCGTATCGGGCCGCATGACGGTGCCGGTCGCCGCGCTCGGCTGGTCGGACATGCCATCCGGCAGGCACACGAACAGGCTGAACGAGTACATCACGGCGTCGATCTCCGCGCCCGGAACGCCGAAGCGCTCGCCGACGGCCTCGTCCATGATGATCACCAGGCCGTCGTCCTTCACGGACCGGCGCATCGCGCGCAGCACGTCGATCGGCTGCGACATGTCATGGATGCACTCGAACGCGAACGCCGCATCGAAGGGCCCGTGCTGCTCCAGCACGTCTCCGCCGGCGAGGTGGAAGTGCACACGATCGGAGACGCCCGGATGCGAGCGCATTCGCTCGAGCCTGCTCCACCGAGGGTGTCGTCGACGTCGAACCCGTCGACGCGGAGGTTCGGATAGGCCTTCGCGAGCGAGATCGACGACCAGCCCGCGCCCGATGCCCACGTCGGCGATGCGCGCATTCGGCTCGCTCAGCGCGCGGTGGAGATGGTCGATCTCCGCGAACACCGACGGCAGCTTCTCGAACCACGGGCGGTTCATGTCCGCCTGCCCTTCCCGGGCGTCTTCGCCCAGCTGCTGCCAGCTGACCCCGCCTCCCGTCCGGTATGCCTCGAGCAGTGCGGGAAGCTGGCCGCCGACGGCGGCGAACATGCGGCTCAGCGGTGAGCTGTAGGCGAGGCTCCGCTCGTCGGTCAAGGCTTCGGCAGCGGCATCCGTGATCTCGAATCGGCGGGTCGAAGCGTCAGCGGACCCGTCCGCGACGAGAAGTCCGGTGACAGCCTGCTGTTCGAGCCACTCGCGTGCGTAGCGGGCATTCGTTCCGGTGCGGATCGCGAGTTCGGCAGCGGTGGCCGAGCCTTCGGTCGCCAGGCTGCGATACCAGCCGAGCCGATCGCCGAGGTAGATGGCCATGGTCTCTGCCGCGCCGAGCGCGGACTGGAGGACGCGAGCGGCGAAGTCGTCAGCCGTCTGCACGGCTGCTTCGACAGTGGGCGCGTCTTGCTCGATGACGGTTGCGGACATGATCGTTCCCTTCGTGTGATGGGGGCCGGTAGGCCCTGATCAGGAAGGTACGTTCGGCCGACGGGGCGCCGCGTCGGGCGTTCCATGCAATTCACGCGACCGTCTGCATCGAAAGATGCAGACGGTCAGGTGTGGGTCGGCGCCTGTCGGTCTCTCCACCACGCCGCTGCCGCGGTGCGCGAGTTGACGCCGAGTTTCAGGTATACGTTCGCGAGGTGGCGCCCGACGGTCTTCTCGCTGATGAACAGCCGCGCGGCCGCTTCGCGATTGCCGGCGCCCGCGGCGATGCACTCCAGAACTTCCGCTTCCCGCGCCGTGAGCGGGCCGACGCCGTGTGGGCCCGGTGCATCCACTTCGGTCGTCGCGCCGAGTCGCTGGAGGATCGTGCGGCTCTCGGCGAGGGCTCTCTCGGCGAGCTCGGGCTCGTTCGTGAGCAGGCGAGCCCGCGACATCCACAGCAGGGCCTGCGCGGTCTCGTAGGGCTGACGGTCCTGGCGGAACGCGCTGATCGCGGATCGCAGCGCGGTGCCGGCGCGATCGCCGCGACCCTGAGCAACCGCCAGCATCCCGTCGGCGTGATCCGCCCAGGCGGCGAAGCCGCGGCTCGCGTAGTCAGTGGCCGCCCCGCGCAACTCCCGGCAGAAAGCCTCGGCATCCGTCATCCGTCCGTTCGCGAGCGCGATCTCGACACCCGCGCGGAGCAGCCTCACACGGCCGACACGATCCCGTCCTTCAAAGGCCGCGGCCAGGCCGGTCCATGCCTCGTGCAGCCCTCCCCTCACGGAGGGCGAGCAGTGCCTCACCGGGCTGCGGATCGATGCCGCTTGCCCTGACGGCATCGAATGCCGTCCGCGCACCCTCATGGTCTCCGCGCAGCCGGCGGATCTCCCCGAGCTGGTAGAAGCCCTCGCCGGCAACCCAGCCGTTTCCGTCGCGCAGTGCCGCACTCTCGGAGGTGAGACTCGCCTCCACGCCGGCCCAGTCGCCATGGATGCCCCGCAGCTCCAGTCGATGGATGCGGCAGATCCCGGCGTAGATGGCATCGCTGGCGAATTGCGCGCACCAGCGCTCAGTGGCGCTGGTCCAGTCCGCCATGCGACGGAAGTCGGCCAGTTCGTGGCACAGTGGATGACCGTGCAGTAGATGTCGCCGGCCCACTCGACCGGAACGCGGCCCGCGAGCACCGGCAGCATGGCCTCGTCGAGCTGTGCGAAACCCCGCGTCTTATCGCCGTGCCGGAGTTCTGAGACACCGGACAGGGCCAGCCAGAGCGACTCCAGAGCAGGATCGCCGAACCTGCGGGCGAGACCTTCGAGCCGAGCGATGGCATCGATCGGCGGGGGGCCCGCTTCTTCGAGCGCGAGCATGCCGTCCATGTAGGCGAGATAGCCGTGCGCGGGTCGGTCGGGAAGCTCCGCGAGCAGCCGGCGTGCCCGGTTGAGCCAGCCGGAGCCGACGGCTATCTCACCGCGGGTGAGCCACTGGAGCGAGAGCACGAGCGCGCACATCGCCGCGTCGTCGACGCGTTCCTCGTCGAGATAGCCGCGGAAGGCCTCCTCCGACAGCTGGAGGCACTCCTGGACGAGCGACAGCAGCCATGCGCTCCGTGAGAGGTGCGCGAGGTCGTCGACGTCGAGCTGCACCGACTCTCGCGCCCGCGAGAACTCGGCGAAGGCAGTGCGCCAGTCGGCCGCGGTGTACGCGCGTCGGCCGGCCTCGATCGATGCGACCGCCTCGGGCATGCTCGGAGGATACATCTCGACCCTGCGGCGGCGTCAGAGGGCGGGCGTCACCCTCGGCCGGAACGTCCGACCAGCTCGTAGAAGCGGAAAGCACCGAACTCGTCGACGAGGATCGTGAGGTCCTCGAATCCCGCCTTCTTGGCATATCCCCGAAGGGTGTCGGGTCGCATGACCGTGCCGGTTGCCGCACTCGGCTGGTGCGACATGGCATCGGGAAGACAGACGAAGAGGCTGTACGAGTACATCGCAGCATCCAGTTCCCCTCCGGGCACCCCGAAGCGGTCGCCGACGCGTTCGTCCATGATCACGACATGGCCGTCGTCGGGCACCGACCGCCGCATCGCCCGCAGCACTGCGACCGGATCCGGCATGTCGTGGATGCACTCGAAGGCGAACGCGACGTCGAACGGGCCCCGCTGCTCGAGCGCTTCGCCGCCGGCGAGGTGGAACTGCACGCGGTCCGCCACTCCCGCCGATTCGGCGTTCCTTCTGGCCAGCTCGACGGACGGCTCGTCGACGTCGAACCCGTCCACCCGCAGGTTCGGATACGCCTTGGCGAGCGCGATCGACGACCAGCCCGCGCCCATTCCGACATCCGCAGCTCGCGCAGTGGGAGCGCTCAGACGCCGTGCACGTGGTCGAGGTTCGCGAGCACCGGACCGAGCTCGTCGAACCAGGGGCGGTTGATGTCCGCCTGCCCCTGTCTGGCGTCCTCGCCCATCTCGCTCCAGCTCACGCCGCCGCCCGTCCGGTACGCGTCGAGCAGTGCGGAGACCTGGGCACCGGAGGCGGCGAAGATGCGTGACACGGGCGCGATGTACGCGAGACTGTGCTCATCGGTGAGGGCCTCGGCCGCGGCATCCGTGATCGTGAACCGGCGCTTCTCGGCGTCATCGGAGTCGTCCGCGAGCAGGATTCTGCTCACCGCCTGCTGCTCCATCCATTCCCGGGCGTAGCGTGCGTTCGTGCCCGTGCGCGCGGCGAGCTCGCTCGCGGTCGCCGGGCCATCGGTCTTGAGGCTGCGGTACCACCCCAGCCGATCGCCGAGGTAGACGGACATGAGCTCGGCCCACCCGATGGCGGACTGGAAGATCCTTGCAGCGAACTCATCCGCTGTCTCTGCGGACATGGAGGTTCCTTTCGATCACGCGGTCCGGTTGGACGGAGAATACCGCCGTGCCACCGTTCGTGTCAGGTGTCCGCGAGCCTTCAGCAGCCGGGTCCGCGCGGGCTCTCTGCGCAGGTCCGGTCCACGAGTGCGGTGCGCACCTCTACGACGCGCACGCCGTAGCCGCCGGTGGTCGCCGTGACGTAGCCGGCGACCGGGCGCCAGATTCCAGAGCCGAAATCGACGGATGCCGCGTACTGCACGCCGACCGACACCGGGAACGTGCCGCGCTCGCGCGTAGACATGGCTCGTGGCCGTCGGGGTGAACTGCGCCTGTCCCAGTCGCTGCCAGCTCGCACCACCGCTCGTCGAACGCGCGGTGTGCCGTCGCCGTAGTCGAACACGAAGCCGGCCGGCACGAATCGGACGGTGACGTCCCATCCGAGAAGCGTTCCGGCGATCCGCTGCTCGGATGCCGTCGCCATGACGTTCGTCGGCATCCCGACGACACCGAAGCCCGCCGGCTCGCCGGCCAGAGTCGGCGCCGCGGGACGGAAGGACGCCAGGTCGGCGAGCGTGACATCGGGCGGGCCGACGACGTCGTACGGCAGGTCGCAGCGGTCGAGCGGGCAATCCTCGGCCGGTGGCGGGGTCGGGGTCGGCGATCGGTGGGTCGCGGAGCGTCGGAGTGTCGATCGTCGTGGCCGCCGCCGCCCGGGATGGTGCCGCTCGCGCCGATGTCGACCTGGGAGCCGGAGTTGGACACCTCGCAATGCGCTCCAACGCGCTCGAGCCGTCGCAAGTCGCACGCGGCTGGCGTAGACGAGCGCCCGCGCGAGGAGCGATCGCCAGCGCGAGAGTGCCTACGACGAGCGTCAGCACGAGGGCTCGTCCTCACGGCCGTCGACTGTCGCAATTGAGAGCCCGGTTCGGTGACTGGTGCGACTCAGCGTGACGACCAGCATGGCGTCTGGACGTCTGGCCGATCGGCAGCGACACATCGAGTTGCCGTCGGCGTCGACCAGCTCGACTCCGACGACGTCGAGGCAACGTCGACCGTGACGACGCTCCGATCTCGCGATCGAATCGACGCCGGTCGAGACTCGACGACGATCGCAGTGTCGCCCGCTGACTGTCCAACCGTCGGCATGCATCTGGAGAATGTCTTGCGCTCGTTCGCATTCGCGTCCCCGGTCGTCCAGGCGTAGACGTCCTCGAACGTGGCGGGGTCACTGAGATCCACCTGGTTCAGCGCGTCGACGTAGGCGCGATAGGTCTCCTCCGCCGCGGCGAACGCCTCGTCTTCACTCGTGAACAGCGGCGTCGGTTCGGTTGGCTCGGGAGTCGGCGCGCATCCGGTCGTCACAGCAGCCGCCAGCACGAGGGCGAGCGTCGCGGCGAGGAGGCGGGTCTGCACGGCACAACGGTATCCGCGATGCGGATCGGGCCGATCGGACTTATCCACACCGGCCAGCACAGAAGGGAGCCGACGACCGCCCAGGGGGACGCGATCGCCGGCTCAGAGGCGGCTCGGGTGAGACCGCCCCTCGTGCCCGCCGGGGGGACGGACACGAGAGGCGGGCGCAACCAGGAGTTCCGCCGTGCTCGCGGGGCCGGTGCCGGGGAATCGGGTCCTGCCGGCTCCTCGCCGCGCGAAGACTCCTTCATGATGTCCGCGCGAACTGCAAGGAGGCCACCCGCCGCCCCCATGCCGGCTGGGAGTTGTCGATGCGCCAGCCGGGAACGACGCGCCGGGCACAACGGCGGGGATCCCGAGCCCAGGGGCGGAGAGCGGGGGCGACACGCCGCGTCGGGCGCCCCGCTCGCGGCGTGTCGGCAGGATCTCCGCCGCTGTGCACGCGCGACCGCCGGAAGCGGAACCCACCGCCAACCCGACCTGGCCGAGTCGGGACCCCCGTGTCAGGCTGGGCCCATGAAGATCAAGGGACTTGCCGGGATCGTTGCAGTCGCCGCCATCACGCTCGCGCTCAGCGCGTGCGCGCAGCCCGCGCCCGTGGTGGCGCCGGTCGTCATGGACGTCGGCGACCTCCAGGGTGAGACGGTGGAGCTCGCCGTCGGTCAGGTGCTCGACATCGACACCGGAAGCCTCGCCGTCGACAGCTACAGCGGCGAGGTGGAGGACGAGTCCGTCGCCGAGTTCACCGCCGGCCGTGAGGAGGGCGGCACCACCTACAACCCCGGAGTCACAGCGCTGGCGCCGGGCACGACCAAGGTCGTGCTGTCGAATTCGGACGGCGGGATCCAGGACGTGTCCTTCACCGTCGAGGTGACTTCGGGCTGACCAACCGGCCCCGCGCGCGGAGGCCATGGCTAGGCTTGACGGCCATGGTCACCGAATCCGCGCGGACGCAGCTGGGGTCACTCCTGCGGGAACTGCGCGAGGAGGCTGTCTCGCGGGTCGCCGCGCTCGACGCCGATGCCGCGGAACTGCGCCGAGATCGCGCCGGCGATACGGCCGACGACGAGCACGACCCCGAGGGCGTGACGCTCTCGACCGAGTGGGCCCGCCTCACCGGTCTCCACGCGGCTGCGGTCCGCGAGCTCGCCGAGATCGACGAGGCGCAGGTGCGGTGGGATGCCGGCACCTATGGCATCTGCATCGACTGCGGTCGCAGCATCCCGATCGCCCGGCTTCGCGCCCGCCCTTCAGCCACCCGCTGCGTCGAGTGCGCGGAGAAAGCGGGCGTCTGAATGCCGGACGCGCGCCGGCGGCTTTCCGACCGATCGGCGATGCCGACCCCTGTCCCTGCGGAAGCGGCGAGAGATTCGACGGATGCTGCGCCCCGCTGCTGCGCGGAGCGGACGCTCCGTCGGCGGAGCGCCTGATGCGTTCGCGGTACACGGCGTTCGTGGTGGGCGACGCCCGGTACCTGGAGGACACGTGGCATCCGGGAACCCGGCCGAAGGACCTCGAGCTCACTCCCGCGCTGCGATGGACCGGGCTCGAGATCGTCGACGTCGTCGCCGGCGGTGACGGAGACACTCGCGGCGTGGTCGAGTTCCGGGCGCATTGGCGCGAGCGCAGCGAGACGGGCGTGCTCGCAGAGCGCAGTCGCTTCGTCCGCCAGAGCGGACGCTGGTGGTACCTCGACGGCACGGTCTCGTAAGTTCGGCCCGTCCGCCCGATCGCCCCTGAGGCGCCGATAGCGTGGAGCCATGACCTCCCAGATCGAGAAAGCCCAGAACCTCTCCCGTCTGCACGCCGCGCCCGAGATCCTCCGCGTCCCGAATGTCTGGGACGTCGTCTCCGCCAAGGCGATCGCCGCCCTGCCGGAGACGCGGGCCATCGCCACCGCGGGTCACTCCATCGCCGCCACCTTCGGATACGCCGACGGCGAGAACATCCCGCTCGAGCTCATGCTCGACATGGTCGGCCGCATCGTCGAGGCCGTCGGCGACCTGCCGGTGTCGGCCGACCTGGACGCCGGCTACGGCAACGCCGGCGAGACCGTCCGCCGCGCCATCGGCGTGGGCGTCGTCGGCGCGAACGTCGAGGACAGGCTGAAGCCGCTCGCCGACTCGGTGGCCGCCGTCGAGGCGATCATCGCCGCAGGCGAGGCCGAGGGCGTGCCGTTCGTTCTCAACGCCCGCACCGACGCGCTCGTCCGCGGCGGGGACCGGCCGGTCGAAGCATCCATCGCCGACGCCATCGAACGGGGTCGCGCCTACCTCGAGGCGGGTGCCGACATCGTGTTCGTCCCCGGCCGCGTGAATGCGGATGTCGCGCGACAGCTCGTCGACGGCATCGGCGAGCGCAAGGTGAGCGTGATCGGGGCTCCCGGCGCGCTGCGCGCCGCGGAATACGAGGCACTCGGCATCGCCCGCATCTCGTACGGGCCCGACGACGCAGCGCGTCGCGCTCACCGCCCTGCAGGACGTCGCGATCGACCTCTACCGAGACGGCGTCATCCCGTCCACGATCCGCAGCCTGAACTGAGTCGCGTCAGCGACCCACGGCGTCGCGCATCACCGTCCCGACCGTCCAGACGCCCTCGGGAGTGTTCGAGAGGATCGTGATGGCGAGCCGGGTCTCGGGATCGAACCTCGTGCTGGCCGACACTCCGGCGTCGTAGCCGACGAGCATGAGCCCGGGCCCGCCGAGATCGAGCCACATGCCCCGGCCGTAGCGCATGCCCTCCTCGTCGACGCGGTACCGCGGCTGGGTCATCTCGGCGACGCTCTGCGGCGAGACGATCGCCCCGTCCACGAGCGCCCGCCAGAAGGTGCTCATGTCCGCGGCGGTCGTGAACGCGCCGCCGTCGCCGTTTCCGCGGACGGGGAGGTGCAGGACGTTCGTGCGCAGCGAGTCGGGCGCCGCGTAGAGGTAGCCGATCGCAGCGTCGCCCGGCAATTCGTCGAGGCGCAGGTACGCCGTCTTCTCGAGGCCGGCGGGGGCGAGCACCCGTGTCGCGATGAGGTCGTGGAACGGCACGCCGCTCGCGCGCTCCGCGACGAGGGCGAGCACCATGTAGCCGCCGTTGCAGTACGAGAACCGCTCGCCCGGCGGAAACTTCTGGGGGAAGCCGTCCAGCGCGCGAACGAACGCCTCGGTCTCGGCGAGCTCGTGCACCGGCACCGTCAGGATGTAGTCGTCGACCTCCCACTCGCCCTCTTCGTCGAGGTAGTCGCCGATCCCCGACGTGTGTCCGAGCAGCTGCTCGATCGTCACCGCGTCGTCGATCAGCGGCAGGTCTTCGTTCAGGATGCCGCGCACGGCCGTGTCGAGCCGGAGCGTGCCGTCGTCCACGAGTGACATCACCGCGGTGGCCGTGAAGGCCTTGCTCGCACTCGCCATCCCGAAGCGGGTGTCGACCGTGTTGGGGATTCCGTGGGCGCGGTCCGCCATGCCGTAGGCGGCGCCGAAGACGGGCTCGCCGTCGACGTCGACCGTGACCACCCCCGACATCCCCGATTCTCGGGCACGAGCGTCGAGGGCGGCGGCGAGCGCATGAGGGTCCGGTTGTGCCATGCGGTTCACGTTACGGCGCGGAAGATACCGCGACAAGCGGCGCGAATGGAAGGGTGCATCGGCAACGAACCGTTCACCGTATCGTCCTGACACGGCAACCTTCGCCCTCGCGCGCGTTAAGGTCCGCGCTTCAGCGTGAGGAGACGGCCGAGCGGTCGTCGAGTGGCGCCGGGGATGGTCGTGGAGGACACATGTCGACAGTCGCCTGGGTCGAGTCGCCGCTGCAGCTGATCGGTGCTGCGGAGTGGGCGGATGCCGCCGGCGAGCGCGTGACGATCGCCGGCCGGCTCACGGCCCAGATGTCGGAGACCGCCGACGAGCTTCTTGCGCGGGACGCGCCTTTCGGAGTCCTCGAGCCCTACCTCGGAATTCCGTGGAGGCTGCTGTCGCAGCACAGGCACTGGCTCGTCGGTGACGGATACTCGGGCCAGTTCCGGCTCGCCGCGGCGGCTCTCCGCCCCACGCGCCTCACCTTCCTCGACGACGGAGCCAATGCCATCGCCTTCGCCGACACGCTCATCGGGCGCCGCGAATACTCACGTCCCGGGATCGCCGAGCGCGGGCTCACCACGAAGGTCGCGCCGTTCGCGCTGGACGTGATCCACAGTCGCAGTCTCGCGGGCAGTGTCGAGGTCTTCACCGCGTTCGATCTGGGAGCGGACCGTGTCGATCGGCTGGGCGATCTCGGCGTGCGCACTCGACGGCATGGGTTCGAATGGACGCGCCGCACCGCACCCGCGGCCGCAGTCGAGACCCGCCGCGTGCTGCTGGGCAGCGCGCAGCCAGGAGACGGCAGGATCGACCGCGACGTGTATCTGGACTGGGTCGCTGCCGAGGCGGCCACCTCTCCCGTCACCTATCTGCCGCACCGGCGCGAGAGCGCGGAACTGGTTCGCGCGGTCATGGGGATCCCGGGCGTGCGGCTCGTCGAGACCCGCCTGCCCGCGGAGCTCGTGCTCGCCGGAGCCACCGAGCCGCTCGAGGTGCTGACACTCGCCTCGAGCACGACGACGACTCTTCCGCTCGTGCTGCAGGGCAGCGGCAGTGTGCTGCGCGCGAGGGATCCTCGCGCTCGCCATCGCCGATGAGAGCGCCGTGCAATGAGTGAGGTGCCTGAGTCGCGCATCATCCCCGCGCGCGGCGGGTCGAAGGGCGTGCCACGCAAGAACCTCCGTCGCGTCGGCGGCGTGCCGCTCATCGGCCGCGCAATCGCGGCCGCGCTCGCCGCCGACCGCATCGACCGTGTCGTCGTCTCGACCGATGACGACGAGATCACCGCGGTCGCCGAGGAGTGGGGCGCGCAGGTTGTGCGCCGTCCGGCCGAGATCGCCGGCGACACAGCCAGTTCCGAGAGCGCGCTGCTGCACGCCCTCGGCGTGCTGGGCGAGGATGGCGTCGATGTCGGGGTCATCGCCTTCCTGCAGGCGACGTCGCCGTTCATCGATCCCCGGGCGCTGGACGACGGCATCCGTCTCGTCTCGGAGGGCGAGTTCGACTCCGTGTTCTCCGCGATCGAGACGTACGGCTTCCTGTGGCGGCGCGAATCCGACGGGAGCGCCGACGGGCTGAACCACGACAAGGCGCTTCGTCCGCGCCGGCAGGATCGCGAACCGCACTACCTCGAGACAGGGGCCTTCTACGTGATGGATGCCGCCGGCTTCCGCTCCGCGGCCCACAGGTTCTTCGGCCGGGTGGGCCTGGTCGAGGTCGACGAGTCAACGGCCATCGAGATCGACACACTCGCCGAGCTGGAGATCGCCCGTGCGATCGCACCGCTCGTGGGCACGCCGTGGCTCGGGTGGGAGATCGACGCGGATGCCGTCGTGACGGATTTCGACGGCGTCCACACCGACGACACCGTCCTCGTCGATGCCGTCGGCACCGAGACCGTGCGTGTCAGCAGGTCGGACGGGATGGGGGTCTCGCGGCTGCGCGCAGCCGGCATCCCGGTGCTCATCCTGTCGACCGAGACGAACAAGGTCGTCGGCGCACGCGCCCGCAAGCTGCGCGTAGACGTGCGCCAAGCGGTCGACGACAAAGCGGCGGCGCTGCGTGGGTGGGCCGCGGAGCAGGGCATCCCGCTCTCCCGCATCGCCTATCTCGGCAACGACGTCAACGATCTGTCCTGCCTCGAGATCGTCGGCTGGCCCGTTGCCGTGCCCGAGGCGCCTCCGCTGGTGCTCGCGGCCTCCCGCGTCACCCTCTCCCGCAGCGGCGGCGCCGGAGCCGTTCGCGACCTCGCAGACCGCGTGCTGCGCGCCCATGAGCGCAGAGACTCCGCGCCCGCTTCGGCGGCGACGGCGTCAGGCACTGAAACGAAAGGACACCACTCATGACCGTCACGATAGGAACCCGCGTCATCGGCGGCGGCCGGCCCGCCTACGTCATCGCCGAGATCGGGCTCAACCACAACGGCGACGTCGAGATCGCGAAGCGGCTCATCGACGTCGCGGCGGATGCCGGCGCGGACGCGGTGAAGTTCCAGAAGCGGACCCCGGAGATCGCGACGCCGGAGCACATGCGCGACGTGCCTCGGGAGACGCCGTGGGGCACGATGTCCTACCTCGATTACCGCCGGCGCGTGGAGTTCGGGCACGACGAGTACGTCGAAATCGGCGACTACGCCCTGTTGCGCGGGCTCGAATGGTTCGCATCGCCGTGGGACGTGCCGAGCGTCTCCTTCCTCGAGGACCTGGGCGTCGCCGCTCACAAGGTCGCATCGGCATGCCTCACGGACATCGAGCTGCTGACCGCCCTGCGCGACACCGGCAAGCCGATCATCCTCTCGACCGGCATGTCGACGATCGAGCAGATCGATGCGGCGATCGCGGTGCTCGGCACCGACCGTCTCGTCATCATGCACACGACGTCCACCTATCCGATGGAGCCCGACGAGGCGAATCTGCGCATGATCCCGGTGCTGCGTGACCGCTACCCCGGCGTGCCGGTGGGGTACTCGGGCCACGAACGAGGACTTCAGATCTCGCTGGCGGCGGTGGCGCTCGGTGCGGTCGCTGTAGAGCGGCACATCACGCTCGACCGCACGATGTGGGGATCGGATCACGCCGCCTCACTCGAACCCACGGGCTTGAAGCACCTCGTACGCGACATCCGGGTCATTGAAGCCGCCCACGGTGACGGGGTGAAGCGCGTCTTCCCGAGCGAGCTGGCGCCGATGGCGAAGCTGCGTCGCGTCCCCGCGTGAGATCCGTGGACCGGCTGCGCATCGTCGGCCTCGCCGACACCGACTCCTACGTCAAGTGGGGTGCCTCCCTGCTCGGCTCGGTGCGGGATGCCGCCGACGTGACCATGCTGGTGGTCGAGACCCCGCTCGTCGTCAGCGCGGCGCAGCAGCGCGCAGCGCTTGCCGGGGCGGGCTTGGACGATCAGCGGGTGCGGCGTGTGGAGTACGCGGCGCTCGCCGCCGTGCTCGCCGATCTGCGGCCGGATGCCGTCCTCGTCGCCGCACGGGGTCCGCTGGCTCGCGTGCTGGCGCGGCTCGTCGCCGACGTGTCGCCGCGCCCGGTGATCGTCACGGGCCTGCCCGGGATCTCGATCCCCGCGACGAGCCGTGCGCTGCAGTTCCGTGCCCAGTGCGACCTGTTCATCCTGCACTCGACACGCGAGATTCGGGAGTTCGCCGCTCTCGCGGCATCCCGCGGTCTGGTGCACCGATTCGCCCTGTCGAGGCTGCCGTTCGCCGAACCGGGCACCCGCGGCACCGGCGCGGTGACCGGGACGGACCTCGTCTTCGCGACGCAGGCGATCGTGCCGCGCGAGCGCGCCGAGCGGATCCGCGTGGCGGAGCTGCTCATCGCGGCGGCGGAGGCCGATCCGTCACGTCGCGTCGTCGTCAAGGTGAGGGCGACGTGCGGGCGAGAAGCAGACCCACCGCGAGGTGGACGACTACCGCGACCTGCTCGCCCGGCTCGGCCGACGCCGGCCGCTGCCCGCCAACCTCGTGGTCTCGACGGGGCCGATGGCGCGAGCGCTGGACACCGCGGAAGGGCTCGTCACGGTGAGCTCGACCGCCGCGATCGAGGCTGTCGCGCGCGGGATCCCGGTGATCGCCCTCGACGTGTTCGGGGTGTCCGATCAGCTCATCAATCCGGTGTTCGTCGGGAGCGGGCTGCTCGCGGGGGAGCGACGCCGTGATCGAGCGCGAGTTCCGGCATCCGGATCCGGAGTGGCTCGCCGACAACTACTTCCACGACCCGGAGCTGGACGCGTGGTTCCAGCGGCTCCAGGCGCTGGTCGTTCAGCGTCGCGCCGGACGCCTGCCGCCGAAGGCGCCGCTCGCACGCCGCGGAGGTCACGCGCGGGACGTGTTCGAGCGCAAGATGGCCCTCGGACGCAAGGACCGGACACCGGAGGGGGTGGCCGCCATGATCGTCGGCTGGCCGGTGCGACTGACGCTGCGCGGGTTCAACCGCGTGCGGCGGCTGATGCGCGGACCGGCGGGAGCACCCGCCGAGAGCGCCCTGGATGCGAAGCCATTGGAGCCGCAGCCGCGGGCCGCGATGCCGATGGGGTGATCTCGCTCCGGCGGCGCGCTGCCGCACGGTCCTAGACTCTGGCTCATGTTCGCAGTGGATGCGGAGGCCGGAGCGTGAGCGCCGGTCGCGAGCTGTTCCGGCGCAAGCCGATCGTGGCTCCAGCGCGGTCGTCGGGTGGTCTGACACGGGGGATCGGGACCTTCCAGCTCGCGATGTTCGGCGTCGGGGCGACGGTCGGCACCGGTGTGTTCTTCGTGATGCACGAAGCCGTTCCGCTGGCAGGTCCCGCCGTGCTGTTCGCGTTCGTCCTGGCTGCGATCACGGCGGGACTCTCCGCCGTCTGCTACGCGGAGCTGGCATCCGCGGTGCCGGTCTCGGGCTCGACCTACTCCTATGCGTACGCCACGCTCGGCGAGATCGTGGCGATGGGTGTCGCCGCGTGCCTGATGCTCGAGTACGGCGTCTCGACCGCCGCCGTCGCCTCGGGGTGGAGCGGCTACCTCAACCACCTCATGGCGAGTCTGTTCGGCTGGACGCTGCCGCCGGCGCTCAGCGGCGGCCCGCTCGAGGGCGGGATCATCAACCTCCCCGCCGTCGTGCTCGTCGGCCTCTGCGCGATGCTCCTCATCCGCGGCACCCGCGAGTCCGCCATCGTCAACACGATCATGGTCCTCATCAAGCTCGCGGTGCTCGTCATGTTCGCGGCGATAGCCATCACGGCGTTCACCGTCGACAACTTCGCGGACTTCGCGCCGCACGGCGTCGCGGGCGTGACCGCGGCGGCGGGAACGATCTTCTTCACCTTCATCGGGCTGGATGCTGTGTCGACGGCGGGCGAGGAGGTGCGTGATCCGCAGCGCTCGCTGCCGCGGGCCATCCTGATCGCGCTTGCGACCGTCGTGGCGGTGTACCTCTTCGTGGCCATCGCCGCGGTCGGTGCTCAGCCGTGGCAGGACTTCGAGGATCCCGGCCAGCAGAGCGCGGGACTCGCGGTGATCCTCGCCGACGTGCTCGGTGCCAGCTGGCCCGCGACCGTGCTCGCCGCGGGCGCCGTGATCTCGATCTTCTCGGTGACGCTCGTGACGCTGTACGGCCAGACCCGCATCCTGTATTCGATCGGCCGTGACGGACTGATTCCGAAAGCGTTCGCGCGCGTCGACCCGCGGACGCACACGCCGGTCTTCTCGACCGTCGTCGTCGCGATCGTCGTCGCCCTGCTCGCAGGACTGGTGCCGCTGTCGAACCTGTGGGACCTCGTTTCGATGGGAACCCTGGTGGCCTTCATCGTCGTCTCGATCGGCGTCATCGTGCTGCGTCGCACGCGTCCGGATCTGCCGCGCGCCTTCCGTGTGCCGGGCTATCCCGTGACGCCGATCCTGTCGATCCTCGCGTGCCTGTACCTCATCACCGGGCTCGGAGCGTCGACCTACCTCTGGTTCGCGGCGTGGGTCGCCGTCGTGCTCGCCTTCTACCTCCTGTGGGGCAGGCGGCACAGCCTGCTCGCCCAGCTTCCCGCTGACGCGGAGTCCGCCGCCGAGTGACCCCCCCGCGCCCCGGGCCATAGGCTCGTCGCATGCTTGCAACCGTCATCCACGCAGCCCGCGACATCCGGGTCGAAGAGGTTCCCGACCCCGTTCTCTCGACCGGCGCGGACGCCATCGTCCGCGTCGTCGCCGCCTGTGTCTGCGGCTCCGATCTGTGGCCGTACCGGGGTGTCACCGCGACCGACGAGCCGCATCGCATCGGCCACGAGTTCGTCGGCATCGTCGAAGAGGTCGGCCCCGACGTGCGACGACATCACGGTGGGCGACTTCGTCATCGCCCCGTTCTACGTCTGCGACGGCACGTGCGCGAACTGCCGGAACGGCGTCAGCACGTCGTGCCTCGGTGGCGGATGGTGGGGCAGCGACGACCGCCTCGGCGGCTTCGCCGATGGCGGCCAGGGCGAACGCGTCCGCGTGCCACTGGCCGACGGCACCCTCGCGGTCGTCGAGGGGCCGGTGTCGGATGACGAGGTCCCGGGCCTCCTGACCCTCAGCGATGTGATGGGCACGGGACACCACGCGGCGGTCTCGGCGGGCGTCGGCCCAGGCGACTCGGTGGCCGTCGTCGGCGATGGCGCCGTGGGACTGTGCGCGATCATCGCCGCCAAGCGCCTCGGCGCGAGCACGATCATCGCGATGTCACGGCATCCGCAGCGTCAGGCGCTGGCCCGGGAGTTCGGCGCGACCCACGTCGTCGAAGAGCGGGGGGATGCCGGCATCGCCCGTGTCCGCGAGCTCACCGGCGGCATCGGCGCCGATCGCGTGCTCGAGTGCGTCGGCACCAAGGAGTCGATGGATCAGGCCCTGCGCTCCACCCGCCCTGGCGGCATGGTCGGGTACGTCGGCGTTCCGAACGGCGGACCCGAGCTGCCGATCCGCCAGATGTTCGGTCGCAACGTCGGCGTCAACGGGGGCGTCGCGCCGGTGCGCGGCTACATCGAGGAGCTGCTTCCGGACGTTCGGTCGGGGGCGATCCAGCCCGGCCGCGTGTTCGACCTCGTGCTGCCGCTCACCGAGGCCGCCGAGGCGTACGCGGCGATGGACGAGCGTCGTGCCACGAAGGTGCTGCTGCGGCCGTAGCCGCCGATGCGGGCCGGTCATGGCCGCGTTGCCCAGGTGGACGGAGACCCTCCGAGGTATCAGCCCCGTTGCGCGACGACGTCGAGGTAGTGCTGATTGAACATCACGCCGAGCGGATTGCCGAACGGATCGATCACCGACGCGGTGATGAAGCCTGGACCCTGCTCGGTCACCGGCTGGTGCGGCGCTGCGCCGTGCTCGATCAGCCGGTCGTAGGCGGCCTGGACATCGTCGACCGCCCAGTACGCGACTGTGCCGCCCTGATTCTCGGGCGTCGGCCCGATATACCGGCGGTCGAGGATCCCGAGCTCATGGCTGTAGTCGCCGATGCGGAATTCGACGTACGCCAGCGCCCCGGCGAAGTCCTTGCGGAAGTACGGCTCGACGCCCAGGACGGCGGAGTACCAGTCCGCAGCCGCCCCGACGTCGTCGGCCGAGTAGGTGATGGTGGTGAGTCCACGAAGCATGGGTGATCCCTTCCGAGTGCTCCCATCCTGGCCGGGGCCACCGACATCCCGGCTCTGCGAGAGCCGGCTCACGCGGCGCCGGCTGCGCTCCGCACCGCCGCGACGAGCTCCCGCGGCGATCCGTGCCAGGGCGCGCCGTGGCCGGGCAGCACCCACGCCGCATCCAGCCCCTCGATCCGGGCGAGCGAGTCGAGAGCGCGCGCGGGCTCATCCGTGAACGGAGCCGGCTGACCGCCCGTCCGCCCGGTGAGCACGTGACGCGTGGTGAGCGCGTCGCCGACGAAGACCGCTTCGGCGACCGGCACGTGGACGGCGATGCTGCCGGGGGAGTGGCCCGGCATCCCGATGATCACCGGCGCCCCCGGCAGCGGCAGCACATCGCCGTCCGCGACTTCGACGACCTCGGTGAGGTGCGGTGTGCGCATCGCGTTCTTGCGCAGCGCGTACATGAAGAATCCCAGGCTCGGCCCGAGGCGCATGGTGCCGACGTCGGTCTTCGGCTTGTCGCCGCCGCGCGCGCGCTCGGCATCCGCCGAGTGCACGTAGACCGGAACGCCGTGGTCGCGGCGCAGGCGCTCGGCGAATCCGATGTGGTCGCTGTCGCCGTGCGTGAGGATCAGGCCGCGGATGTCGCCGATCGAGCGGTCCATCGCGGCCAGCTCGGTCTGCAGGTCGCGCCAGTGGCCGGGCAGTCCCGCGTCGATCAGGGTGATCCCCTCGGGCGTGACGACGAGGTACGCGGCGACGATGTCGTTGCCGATGCGGTGGAGGCTGGGGCCGAGCTTCATGGGATCCTCCTTGATCGGATGCCGGGGCGAGCGGGGTTCGTGAGGACTATGGCTACGATACATAGCTATGATAGCTTAGGTCAATAGCCATCATCCGCTCGGAAGGGATCGCGATGCCGACGCCTGATCGCACGTCACTGGACGAGATCGTCCACGCGGGACGGGACCTGATCGAGACCGGCGGTGCCGCGAAGCTGACCATGCAGGCCGTCGCCGAGCGCGTGGGTGTCAGACCGCCATCGCTCTACAAGCGAGTGCGCGACCGGGACGCCCTGCTGCTCCTCGTCGCGCAGGCGACGGTGGATGACCTGGCACGGCGGCTTGCGGCATCCGATCAGTCGCTCGCGGGTGTGGCGCGAACCTACCGTGCCTTCGCGCACGAACGGCCGGAAGGATTCCGGCTCATGTTCACGGTCGACGGCGCCGCTGACGCGCTCGACCGCGTGAGCGCACCCGTGCTGCTGATCGCGCGTGAGCTGGCAGGGGCGGATGCCGCGCTCGAGGCCGCGCGGCTGATCACGGCATGGGCGACAGGGTTCATCGACATGGAGCTCGCCGGGGCCTTCCGCCTCGGTGGGGACATCGACCGGGCGTTCGAGTTCGGGCTGGAGCGTCTGGAACGCGGGCTCGCGGGGATAGCGGTCGCCCTCAGTCGTCACTCGAGTGGAGTCCCCGGTGGGCCGAGAGCAGCGTCACCTCGGGATGGTCGACCACCGTGCGCTCGGCCCGGTCGAGGACGTCACGCACGTGCGAGGCTCCGGAGGCGACGACACTGACGCCGATCCCGGCACGTCGGTGAAGGTCGTGCGACGCCACCTCGGCCACGGCGGCTTCCGTCCGCCGGCTCAGATCGGCGATCAGCGGCCGCACGATGGCGCGCTTCTCCTTGAGCGATTGCACGTCGCCCAGCAGGAGGTCGAACTCGATCCATCCGATCCACATCGGTCCATCGTGCCAGGACTCCGGCTCGGGGTCTGGGATAGGCGACGCGCTCGCGCCTACCTGGAGGTGCGCAGGTCTTGCGGTATAACAGCAGAAGGTGCGCTCTGGGGGATCGCTCGCCCTCCTCGACCCGAAGGGACCCCTCACCGTGAAGATCGTCAAGCGCATCGCCATTGTGCTCATCGTCGGGTTCGCCGCTCTTCTACCTCGTCACGCGACCGCACGATGCCGCGAACGCGGTGCAGGGCGCGGTCGGCGCCGTATGGGGCGCGGGCGTGGCGATCACCAACTTCTTCGTCGCGCTCGCCAACGGTTGATCGTGTTCGACCCGCGGATCGCGAGGCACCTCATCGCCGACCAGGGCGAGGTGGTGATCGACGAGGTGCGCAAGCACTGGGCTGCGATCGTGTGGTCGATCCTCGAATTGCTCGCTCGGGCTCGTCGTGCTGCGCTGGCCTTCACTGTCCCCGCGCAGGCGTGGTGGCTGCCGGCGATCATCGGCGGCGGCCATCGCTCTGCACGCGAGCTGGCGGATCCTCGAGCGGAGGATGGACCGGTTCGTCATCACGAACATGCGGGTGTTCCGGGTGCATGGCATCCTGACCC
This sequence comes from uncultured Actinomycetota bacterium, assembly GCA_963751055.1. Taxonomy (GTDB): domain Bacteria; phylum Actinomycetota; class Actinomycetes; order Actinomycetales; family Microbacteriaceae; genus Microbacterium. Next base: position 123,023 of record CAVVTB010000002.1, read on the forward strand.
AGAACATCGCGACGATGCCGCTGTCGCGAATCCTCGACATCTCGGTGCACAAGCCGATCGTCGGGCGCGTCTTCGGATACGGGCACTTCATCTTCGAGTCCGCCGCGCAGGCGCAGGGGCTGCGCGAGATCCGGTTCGTCGGCGACCCTGACGCAGCGCGGACTGACGATCCAGCGGGTCATCCAGCAGGCGGGCCTGCGCGGTTTCAACGCTCAGCAGCCCTTCCCCGGGGCGAATGCGCAGGCGGAGGTCTCTGTCGAGCCGGCCGATGCCGCTGTGTTCTGGGAAGACGAGTCGGGGCAGCGGGAGACGCGACCGCTGCCGCCGATCCCGCCGAGGCCGCCGCTCCCTTCGTTCGACCCGGATCGCACGACGACGGCGCCGATCAACCTGCCTCGCTGAGCCCGCGCGCGGACCCCTGGGGAACACTGCGGGCGACAGCCGCGTTCTGATACCCTGGAGTGTCACGAGTGTGGCTTCTACAAGCACGTCACCGTGACATCGCAATCAAATCCAATTCGCTCCTGCCGGCGGCATCCGTTTGTCTTCGGCCTGAGCCCGACACCCCAACCCAACAAGGACAACCCACTACATGACTACCGCAACGACCGCCCCGGCCACCAAGCAGGTCGCCATCAACGACATCGGATCTGCTGAGGACTTCCTGGCCGCGGTCGAACTGACCCTCAAGTTCTTCAACGACGGCGACCTCATCGAAGGAACCGTCGTGAAGATCGACCGCGACGAGGTCCTCCTCGACGTCGGCTACAAGACCGAGGGTGTCATCCCCTCGCGCGAGCTCTCCATCAAGCACGACGTCGACCCCAACGAGGTCGTCAAGGTCGGCGACGCAGGTCGAAGCCCTCGTTCTCCAGAAGGAGGACAAGGAAGGCCGCCTCATCCTGTCCAAGAAGCGCGCTCAGTACGAGCGCGCCTGGGGCGACGTCGAGAAGATCAAGGAGAACGACGGTGTCGTCACCGGTTCCGTGATCGAGGTCGTCAAGGGTGGACTCATCGTCGACATCGGCCTCCGCGGCTTCCTGCCGGCTTCGCTCATCGAGCTGCGCCGCGTCCGCGACCTCACGCCGTACCTGGGTCAGGAGATCGAGGCCAAGATCCTCGAGCTCGACAAGAACCGCAACAACGTCGTGCTCTCGCGCCGCGCCCTGCTCGAGCAGACGCAGTCCGAGTCGCGCACCACGTTCCTCAACAACCTCCACAAGGGCCAGGTCCGCAAGGGCACGGTCTCGTCGATCGTCAACTTCGGCGCGTTCGTCGACCTGGGCGGCGTGGACGGCCTCGTGCACGTCTCCGAGCTCTCGTGGAAGCACATCGAGCACGCATCCGAGGTCGTCGAGGTCGGCCAGGAGGTCACCGTCGAGATCCTCGAGGTGGACCTGGACCGCGAGCGCGTCTCGCTGTCGCTGAAGGCCACCCAGGAGGACCCGTGGCAGGTCTTCGCCCGCACCCACGCCATCGGCCAGGTTGCTCCGGGCAAGGTCACCAAGCTCGTTCCGTTCGGTGCGTTCGTGCGCGTCGCAGACGGCATCGAGGGCCTCGTGCACATCTCGGAGCTCTCGGGCAAGCACGTCGAGCTCGCTGAGCAGGTCGTGTCGGTCGGCGAAGAGGTCTTCGTCAAGATCATCGACATCGACCTCGAGCGTCGCCGCATCTCGCTCTCGCTCAAGCAGGCGAACGAGGCTGTGGACCCCTTCGGCACCGAGTTCGACCCGGCCCTCTACGGCATGGTCACGGAGTACGACGAGCACGGCGAGTACAAGTACCCCGAGGGCTTCGACCCCGAGACCAGCACGTGGCTCGAGGGCTTCGACAGCTCAGCGCGAGAAGTGGGAGCAGGAGTACGCCGCTGCCCAGGGTCGCTGGGAGGCGCACAAGGCTGCCGTCGCCAAGGCCCTCGAGGCCGAGGCCGCCGCTCCGGCCGACGCGGGTTCGTCGTCCAGCTCGAACTCGTTCTCCTCGGAGAGCGGCTCGGCCGGCACCCTTGCCGACGACGAGGCACTCGCCGCGCTGCGCGAGAAGCTCTCGAACCGCTGACGCACAGTGATCGCGTAGCGGCCCCGCCGCACGTCGAGATCCGCACGAAGGGCCGTCACCTCCGGGTGGCGGCCCTTCGCGTTGCGCTGAGCGCGGCGCATGTGGGTGTATTCATTGCGTATGGGACTGGGGAGGATCCGGGCGCTGGGCGCCGCGCTGCTGACGGCTGCGCTGATCCTGGCGACGCCGCTCGCGGCATCCGCGGAGAAGCCGACTGACCCGGGCAAGAGCTCGATCTTCCGCCGCGTGCAAGAAGGGCGGCTGGATGGCGCTGGCGCCTGAGGACGATGCCGCCGTGCCGTTCCGCAACCAAGGCGAGTGCGTTCAGTACCTGGCGCAGGGTGGCGCGGCTGTGGCCACGACGGGCACGCCCGTCCTGCCGGGGCAGAGCAAGGGCTGCAAGGCGGCGAAGCAGAAGGCGAAGGATGCCTCGGTGGAGCAGAAGGCCAAGCCCTGCAAGCCCCGCAAGGCGCCGTCGCACGCGTCACGCGTCGGCTGACGCCCGCCGGGAGCGTTCTGTCGGGACCGCCGGGTACGCTCCCGTCGTGCCCACAACTTCGCGATGCCTTGCCGAGGGCGACGGATGCCGCGGTGTCGGTGCCCGCCGGATGCCCCGCTCGCTCTCTGCGAGGGGCATCTCGCCGCGGCATCCGAGTGGGCGGATCGCACGTATCGGCGTGACCGACCTGCTCCCGTCGCCGTGCCGCGCCTGCGGGTCGCCGCTCGGCGTCCGCTACCGGTCGGGGTGGATCTGCGCGGTCTGCGAATGGCGCCACGGCGAGGTGCCGGACGACGAACTCGCCGCCGCCGCGCATCGACATCGTCTACTACCTCCGCTTCGGCGACCGCGTGAAGATCGGCACCACGTCGAACCCGCGTCAGCGGTTCGCCGCGATCTGGCACGACGAGATCCTCGCCTTCGAGCGCGGCGACCGGATGCTGGAGCACCGCCGGCACGTCGAGTTCGGGGCCGATCGCTACCCGGGCACCGAGTGGTTCCGGCTGTCCGACGCGCTTCGAGCGCACATCGAGCGGCGTCGCAGCGGGAGTAGGAGGACCCCTGGCTCCGGTACGCGCGGTGGGTCAGCGAGGCCCACGCTCTGCGCTGAGCGAGCAGGCGGTTCGCCCGAGGCGAACGGGTGCGATCCGCCCAGGCGCTTCAAAGAATCCGGCCATAGCGTGAGGAGTCCCCCACAGACCCACGGAGGACACGATGGGATTCCTGGACCGCCTTTTCGGCAGCGACGACTCCGCCCGGCAGTCGCCGCCCGTTCCGCAGAACGGGTACGGACAGCCCGCCTATGGCCGGCAGACGCCGACGAACCAGCCGCCCAAGAGCGAGGACGAGGTGGCGATCGAGCGCTACCGCTACCTGCTGCGCACCGCGCCGCCCGAGACCATCGAGCAGGTGCACGCCGAGGCGTTCTCGAAGCTCACCGAGCCGCAGCGGCAGCAGGTGCTCGCCGAGCTGTCGGCAGGGCTTCCGCCCTACGAGCAGCCGCGCTCGACCGATCCGCAGGCGATGGCGCGTGCGGCAACCCGCGCCGAGTACATGAACCCCGGCTTCATGGAGCGCACGCTCGGTCCGCAGCGCCAGGGCCCGTCCTTCGGCTCCATGCTCGGCTCCTCGATCCTCGGCACCGTCGTCGGCTACGTGATCGGGTCGGCTCTGGTGAGCTCGTTCATGGCCCCCGCGTTCGCATCCGACCAGGGGTACGACGACGGCTCGACGGATGCCGGTGCCGAAGGACATGGCGAGACCACCGCCGACGCGTCCCAGGCGGGATGGGGCGACTCGGGCTCGGGCTGGGGCGGCGACACCGGCGGCGCCGACGCGGGCGGCTTCGGCGACTTCGGCGGCGACTTCGGTTTCTGAGCACGGCGGACGGCTCGGCGATGCGCCGAGCCGCTGACCACGCCGGATGCCGCACGCCGGGCCGCGGCATCCGTTACCGTCTCGGTATGGCCGTGGCAGCGCAAGGAGACCCGCACGCGGGTGATCCTCGGGGCGCCCGCGCTCGCTCCGCCTGGCTTCGCAGCGACATCGTCGACCGCACGCGCGAACGCACCGCCACGCTGTACCAGCTGCTGCTGGCGTCCGTCGTGTTCGTCGTCGCCGTTCTCGTCGCCTTGGGACCCTTCACGGGCGACGCGGTGCTCTTCTTCACGGGTGTGGTGGTCGTCGTCGTGGTCACGGGTGCGACCATCGTCATCCCGTGGAACCGGATCGCCTTCGGCTGGGTGGCGGTCGTCCCGACCATCGACATCGTCGCGATCACCCTCATGCAGCTCGCGGCGCCCGAGTCGGCGCTCGGCCTGCTGTGGGTCTTCCCCGTCACCTGGCTCGCGGCCGGGTTCGGGCTGCTCGGACTCACCGGTGTGATCGCGGCCATCGCCGCGCATCGTCAGCGTCCTCACCGCGCTGAGCGCACAGCAGGTGACCCACACGACGGTCCTCCTTCCGCTCGTGCTGCTCGCCGTTGCGACGACGAGCTACCTCAGCTCGCGGCGGTCCGACGCGCAGCGGTCGCTGCTCGCCAAGCAGGCGATGCTGCTGAGCCGCGTGCTCGAGCGGACGCGACTGCAGGAGCAGGAGGTCACCGAGGTGCTCGACGCCGTCGACTTCGGCGTGATCCGCATCGCCGCGGACGGCAAAGTGTCGGTGACGAACGAGGCGCACGGCCGGCTGCAGCAGGCGCTGCGCGCCGAGAGCGAGTCCGCCGAGGCACCCGCGTTCCGAGACGACGCAGTGACCCGCCTCCCTGCCGAGGAGCTCCCGCTCGAACGCGCACTCCGCGGGGAGGCCTTCGACGCGCAGGTCGTCTGGTTCGGCGAACAGGACGGGCCGCGTCAGGCGCTGAGCGTGACCGCACGCCGGCTCACCGACTCGGCGGGGGCTGATGCCGGCGCCGTGGTCATCTCGCGCGACGTCACGACCGAACTGGAGGCGCTTCGCGCGCGAGACGAACTCGTGGCGTCGGTCTCGCACGAGCTGCGAACCCCGCTCACGTCGATCCTGGGCTACCTCGACCTCGCGATCGAGGAGCCCGACATCCCCGACCACGTCAGGGCCAACCTCGACATCGCGGAGCGCAACGCCGAGCGACTGCTGGGGATCGTCGCCGACATCCTCGCGGCATCGAGTTCGTCGTCATCGTCGGTCGAAGCATCCATCCACGCTCAGCGACCTGGATGCGCGCGACATCGTCCGCGCATCGGCCGAGGCGATGACCCCCCGAGCCGATGCCCGCGCGATCACCATCGACATCACCGGACTGGAGGAGGCACCGGTCTCGGCCGATCCGATGCGTCTGCGGCAGGTCGTCGACAATCTGCTCTCGAACGCGATCACGTACAACCGCGACGGGGGAACGGTGTTCCTCGGAACCACCACGGACGGCACCTCGAGCTGGATCCTGGTGCGAGACACCGGAGTCGGGATCAGCGAGGCGGACCGCTCGCGGCTCTTCCAGCGCTTCTACAAGGCCGGAGCCGCACGACGCACCGGCACCGGTCTCGGCCTCGCCATCATCGCGAGACATCGTCCGCGCGCACGGCGGCGACCTCGGGCTGCGGAGCTCGCCGGGCGCCGGCTCCACATTCATCGTCAAGCTCCCGGCGACGGCCGCACCACCCGATGGCATCGACGCCACCCACGAAGGGATCGCCCCGTGACTTTCGACCTCGCCAGCGTGCTGGTGATGACCGCCCTCGTGGTGAACGTCAGCGGCATCCTCTTCATCGTCGAGACGCTGCTGCGCCGGGACGAGGGAGCAGGGAGAGTGTGGGCCCTCGCATTCCTCGCCGGGATGCTGACGACGCTCTCCTACATCGTGTGGGTGCAGTCACCCGGCGCGTGGTGGGCGGTCGCGGTCGGCAATGGCGGCGTTCGTGGCCGCGACGGGATGCATGTGGCTCGGCTGCCGCCGCTTCAACGGGCGACGGATGGCGCTGCCCTCGGCGATCGTCGGCGCTGCGGTGCTCGCGGCGGCCGGCGCTGTGGTCGTCGAGGGTCCCGAAGGCGGCGACTGGGCCGGAGCACTGTGGATGTTCGTCCCGCTGCTGGCATTCGCCGGCGTCGGAGCCGTGGAGTGCCTCCGAGGCGCACTCGGTGAATCGCGCACGGCGTGGGTGCTCGGCAGCCGTCCTCGGCTTCCAGTCGCTCTACTACGTGTCGCGGACGACGGCGTTCCTGACCTCAGGCCCCGACAGCGCCCTCTTCCAGAATGCCTTCGGCACGGTGCCCACGAGCTTCCTGACGGTGACGCTGACGATCGTGGCGGTCGTCGTGACGTCCGTGCTGCGCGCGACGCGCGCGCCCATGCGCGGATATCCTGCGCCCCGCCGTCGGCACAGCGGATGCACGACGGCATCCTCACGGAGGATGCCTTCGCGAGCGCCATGGGCCGCATCTGCGAGCGGGCGACCCGCCGGTCCGAACTCGTCGGCGTGATCGGCGTGAGCCTGGACGAGCTCGACCAGATCTCGACCGCGTTCGGCAGCGAGGTCGCCCGCGCACGTGAGCGAGGCCTGGCGGGCCGGGGTGCGGATGCACGCCCCCGTCGAACGCGCTCGTCGCCGACGACGGTCCGGCGGGTCTGCTCGTCGGCGTGCTCGTCGACTCGCCGCAGCACGCGCGTCGCGTTGCGGGGGCGATCTACCGCGGGCTCTTCGAGGACCTCGGCCGCGTCGGCGGGGGAGTGATCCCGGTGGTCGGCATCGGAGTCGGACTCAGCGACGCTGCGGGCTATGACGCGGGCGCCCTCATCCGGATCGCGCGGGAGGCGGCGAGCCGTGCCGCCACCAGCGTCGAGAGCTCGGTGCTCGTCGGAGACGACGAGTAGCCGCATCCGCCCGCCCTGGGGCTTCTCAGGAGGCGGTCAGCCGGTACCCGACGCCGCGGACCGTCTCGATCCAGCGCGGGCTCGCGGGCGACTCGCCGAGCTTGCGCCGGAGGTTCGCGACGTGCACCTCGATCGCACGGGCGTCGCTGTCGCTCACGTACTCGACGCCGGTGTACTGCTCGCCGCGGAGCATGAGGGCGAGATCGGACTTGCCTCGCACGCGGCGACCGGCCACGAGGAGATCCGCGAGGATGTCGAATTCGCTGCGCGTGAGCTCGAGGTCGACGCCGTCGACCGTCACGATGCGCATCTCGGGATTCAGCCGCACGCCGTTGTGCTCCAGCCAGCCCACGACCGCGGTGCGGTGCGGTCTCCGGATCCTGGGCCACGGGCACCGCGACGTGGTGGCGGGGGCGGCGCAGCATGGCGTCGATGCGCGCCCGAAGCTCGCGCGGCCGGAAGGGCTTCGCCACGTAGTCGTCCGCGCCGGCTTCGAGGCCCTGCAGGGCGTCGATCTCCTCGGTGCGGGCGCTCAGCATCACGATGTAGGTCGTGCTGATCGTGCGGATGCGCTTCGCGGTCTCGAAGCCGTCCATGCCCGGGCATGTTGACGTCGAGGGTCGTGACGAGCGGCTGATGCTCGCGGACGAGCTCGAGACCCTCGTGGCCGTCGGCGGCGCCGTAGACGGTGAAGCCGGCCTGCGACAGCACGGCGGACAGGAGGGACCGGATGTCCTCCTCGTCCTCGATCACGACCGCGACGCGTGCTGCTTCCACCGATGCACCTTCTGGCGCCGGCGAGTCGGAACGCCGGCTCCTGGACGTCGGTCAGGATATCCCAGAAGGCGGCTTCGAAGGAGCGCCGCGTGTCAGGCATTCAGGGCCGGACTCCAGGGGCTGCGACGCCCCGCGACCGCCCAGAGGGGCGGCGACGGAGGTTCCCCAGCGACCCTCCGCCGCACGCCACATCCGGAGCGAGGGTTCACGCGGCGACGCGAGACTGCGTCCCACGCCGCTGCGCGGGCCCGGGCCACGGTGCGGGGCGGCAATCACCCCCGCGCTTGCCGCCCCACCGTGTCGGAGATGGTCCGCACCGCGCAGCCCCCCGGCAGTGCGCGACGAGCGGTCGGACGCGCGACCGGACAGCGCATGGTGCCGCGCCGTCCGTTCATCGCACATCCTCCCCAGGGAACCGCTGTCGCGGGCCCATCTCCTTCGGGTGGATCCGACGCTAGCCGGGGGCCCTCAAGCGATCCTCAGGTCGCCCTCAAGAAGCCCCCAAGGTTCCGGACAGCGGATGCTGCGGCATCCGTGAGCGCCTCAGCCATGGCATCCTCGAACCATGCCTCTCGTCGCGCTCACCGGCGGCATCGCCTCGGGAAAGTCCACGATCGCCCGCCGCCTCGCCGATCACGGCGCCGTCGTCGTCGACGCGGACCAGATCGTGCGAGACGTGCAGCAGCCCGGCTCGCCGGTGCTCGCCGCGATCGCCGCCGAGTTCGGCGAGCGGATGCTGCTGCCCGACGGCTCGCTGGATCGCGCGGCGCTCGGCGGCGCGGTGTTCGGCGATCCCGACGCGGTGAGACGGCTGAACGCGATCGTGCACCCGGCGGTGCGCGCGGAGTCGGCGCGGCGGTTCGCCGAGGCGTTCGCGGGCCGATCCGCGCGCCGTCGTCGTCTACGACGTGCCGCTGCTCGTCGAGGCGCGGGCGGACGATCCGTGGGAGCTCATCGTCGTGGCGTACGCCCCCGCCGACGTGCGGCGGCGACGTCTCGTCGAGCTGCGCGGCATGACCGAATCGGATGCCGCTGCCCGCCTCGCATCGCAGGTCTCCGATGAGGCGCGCCTCGCGATCGCCGACGTCGTCATCGACACCGCGGGCTCGCTCGAAGACACGACTCGACAGGTCGACGACCTCTGGGAGCGGCTCGGCGAGCACGTCGCCGCGCGGCCACCCGCTGAGACCGATTTCGGCCGCGACTCCTGCCGCTGCGGCCCGCGGCGTACCCTGAGACCAGACAGCGGAGGTGTGCCATGCCCTTTCTCTCGAGGTTCCGGCGACGCAAGTCGCCCTACGCCGCCCTCACCGACGAGGAGCGGATCTCGCGCTACGTCTACCTGCTCAACACGCTGCCCGCGCGCGGTCATCGAGAGCGCCCACGCGAAGGCCTTCGAGGACGTGCCGCCCGAGCGTCGCCGGGAGATGTTCGAGCAGCTCAAGCCCTTCATGTCCGAGAGCGAGCGGGACGCGGCATCCGATGATCCGACGGTCCTGGCGCGCCTCGTGCGGCGTGCCGAGGAGCACCGCGCTCGAGCGCGCGGCGAGCGGCGGCACGGATGCCGGCAGCGTCCGTCGCGACCGCCACGCGCGAGTCGGATGACCCGCGCGACGCGGTCGACCCGCGGGCGATGATGCAGAACACCGGGGTCATGACGCTGGTGGCGTACCAGTTCCTCCTCTCGAGCTCGGTCTCGTCGTACTTCATGTACGGCGCCGGATCGCTGGCGCTGGCGGATCAGCCGGCCTGGGTGGGCGAGACGTTCGACCCGGGCACCGCCGGCGATCGACGCCGAGCGGCGCCGCGGTGGCGACTTCGGCGGCGGCGGGACGGACGGGTCAGGATTCGGCGGGGGCTTCGATGGGCGGGGTTCGGCGGGGGCGGCTTCGACGGCGGCGGCGGCTGGCTGAGCGGCCCGGTGCGGCGCTGACGCATCCGCCGCTCGCGAACACGGCCCGCGTGTCGGCGGCCCCGCCTACCCTGGATAGGTGCAGACCACTCGTTCCGTACGCCCTTTCGAGGTCATCAGCGAATATCAGCCCTCGGGCGATCAGCCGCAGGCGATCGCCGACCTCGCAGCCCGCATCAACGCGGGCGAGACCGACGTCGTGCTCCTGGGCGCCACCGGCACCGGCAAGTCCGCCACCACGGCCTGGCTGATCGAGCAGGTGCAGCGGCCGACGCTCGTGCTCGCGCACAACAAGACGCTCGCGGCGCAGCTGGCGAACGAGTTCCGCGAGCTCATGCCGAACAACGCGGTCGAGTACTTCGTCAGCTACTACGACTACTACCAGCCCGAGGCCTACGTCCCGCAGACCGACACCTTCATCGAGAAGGACTCGTCGATCAACGCCGAGGTCGAGCGACTCCGGCACTCGACGACGAACTCGCTGCTGAGCCGGCGCGATGTGGTCGTGGTGAGCTCGGTCTCGTGCATCTACGGCCTCGGCGCGCCCGAGGAGTACCTGCGGGCGATGGTCGCCCTCCAGGTGGGCGAGGTCTACGACCGCGACGCGCTCATCCGCAAGTTCATCGCGATGCAGTACAACCGCAACGACGTCGACTTCTCGCGCGGCAACTTCCGGGTGCGCGGCGACACCATCGAGATCATCCCGATCTACGAGGAGTACGCCATCCGCATCGAGATGTTCGGCGACGAGATCGAGGCGCTCTACATGCTGCATCCGCTCACCGGCGATGTGGTGCAGCGGCTGGAGTCGGTGCCGATCTTCCCGGCATCCCACTATGTCGCCGGCACCGAGACCGTGCAGCGCGCGATCGGCACGATCGAAGCCGAGCTCGAGGAGCGGCTGAAAGAGCTGGAGTCGCAGAACAAGCTCCTCGAGGCGCAGCGCCTCCGCATGCGCACCACGTTCGACCTCGAGATGCTCCAGCAGCTCGGATTCTGCTCCGGCATCGAGAACTACTCGCGGCACCTCGACGGCAGGGCGCCGGGCGAGGCGCCGCACACGCTGCTCGACTTCTTCCCCGACGACTTCCTCATGGTGATCGACGAGTCGCACGTGACGGTTCCGCAGATCGGCGCGATGTACGAGGGGGATGCCTCGCGCAAGCGCACGCTCGTCGAGCACGGCTTCCGGCTGCCGAGCGCCCTCGACAACCGCCCGCTGCGCTGGGACGAGTTCAAGAACCGCGTCGGGCAGACCGTCTACCTCTCGGCGACGCCTGGCCGCTACGAGATGGGCATCGCCGACGGCGTCGTGGAGCAGATCATCCGCCCGACCGGTCTCGTCGACCCGCACATCGTCGTGAAGCCGTCGAAGGGCCAGATCGACGATCTCCTCGAAGAGATCAGGGTGCGCGCCGGTCGTGACGAGCGCGTGCTCGTCACGACGCTCACCAAGAAGATGGCGGAGGAGCTCACCGACTTCCTCGGCGAGCACGGCGTGCGCGTGCGCTACCTCCACTCGGATGTCGACACCCTGCGCCGCGTCGAGCTGCTGAGCGAACTGCGAGCCGGCGTCTACGACGTGCTCGTCGGCATCAACCTGCTCCGCGAAGGACTCGACCTGCCCGAGGTCTCGCTGGTGTCGATCCTGGATGCCGACAAGGAGGGATTCCTCCGCAGCGGCACGTCGCTCATCCAGACGATCGGCCGCGCGGCTCGAAACGTGTCGGGCGAGGTGCACATGTACGCCGACACCGTGACCGACTCGATGCGCAACGCGATCTACGAGACCGACCGGCGCCGCGAGAAGCAGGTCGCCTACAACCTCGAGAACGGCATCGACCCGACGCCGCTGCGGAAGCGCATCGCCGACATCACCGAGGTGCTCGCCCGCGAGGCATCCGACACCGACGCGATGCTCTCGCGCAAGAGCTCCGCGATGCTGAAGTCCGGCAAGGGCAAGGCGCCGACTCCGCAGCTTCGGCGTACGGGGATCGCCGCCGAGGGCGCGGACCAGCTCGAGGCGACGATCGCCGATCTCAGCAGCCAGATGCTCGCGGCGGCGGGTGAGCTCAAGTTCGAGCTCGCCGCGCGGCTGCGCGACGAGGTGCAGGAGATGAAGAAGGAGCTGCGCGCCATGGAGCGCGCCGGCCACGCCTGATTCGGCCAGGTCGCGGCCCCGCGGCTGCCAGGGTCGAGCCCGTAGCCGGTCAGCGGACCTGGTCGCTCCCTGCACGCAGACTGGCCTCGCCGTGCCCTGCCCTGCCCTGCGCCGTGTGGCCGCAGACACCGTATTCGCGTCGAGACACCGTATTCGCGTCGAGACACCGTGCGGCGTGCGGTGTCTCGTCCGGAACGCGGTGTCTCGCCGCCGGCATGCTCCGCCACGGCGATCCAACGTCTCCGCGGGCGCGGGCAGCTATGGGCAGTGCATGAGGGGCTTCGGGCCCGTCCGGTCGAACGTGTGCGCGGTCATCGGGCTGCCGCAGAGCGGGCACGCGCGCTCGGCGCGCTCCGCGGTCGACGGCGGGGGAGTCGTCTCGTAGGGACCGACGGCGGCGGGACCCGCCAGCCGGATCAGCTTCGTGTTGAGCCACGCGTACCACCCGCCGGCTTCGCGCACGCGATCGCGGAGGGGGAGCGGGGCGTCTGGCGAAGCATCCATGTTCATTAGTGTACTAACGATTTGTGCGACTAGATATCGACCGTGGAATCTGCCGAAGACCTGCTCAAGCTCGAGAACCAGCTGTGCTTCGCGCTGGTCACCGCCGCGCGCAACGTCGTCTCGATCTACCGGCCGATCCTCGAGCCGCTCGGGCTGACGCATCCGCAGTATCTCGTCATGCTCGCGCTGTGGGAGAGCTCGCCCCGCTCGCTGGGCGAGACTCGCGGACGAACTCGCCCTCGAGCCGGCGACCCTCTCGCCGCTCGTGAAGCGCCTCGAAGCGCAGGGCCTCGTCACCCGATCCCGCCGCGCGGCCGACGAGCGCGTGCTCGATCTCGCGCTCACGCCGACGCGGGTCGGCGCTGCGCGAGCGGGCGCTCGACGTCCCGCGGCAGGTGATGGAGGCGGTCGGGACGGATGCTGCATCCCTCGTCGCGCTCCGGGACGCGCTCTCGCCCTTCGCGGGCCGCCGCGAGCCCGCGAGGTAGGCCGCCACCGCCCGACGGCTCCGCGCTTCGCGGCGGGCGAACGCCAGCCGGGTCGCGTGTCGGAGGCCGCACCTAGACTTGACTGGTGCCCATCGTCCCTGTCGCCGCGCCCGGAAACACCAGTGGAAAGCTCAGCGTCCGAGGCGCCCGCGTTCACAATCTGAAGAACGTCGACCTCGACATCCCACGCGACTCGCTCGTCGTCTTCACGGGGCTCAGCGGCTCCGGAAAGTCCAGCCTCGCGTTCGACACGATCTTCGCCGAGGGCCAGCGTCGCTACGTCGAGTCGCTGAGCGCGTACGCCCGCCAGTTCCTCGGCCAGGTCGACCGTCCCGACGTCGACTTCATCGAGGGGCTGAGCCCCGCGGTGTCGATCGACCAGAAGTCGACGAACCGCAACCCGCGATCGACGGTCGGCACGATCACCGAGATCCACGACTACATGCGCCTGCTCTGGGCGCGGATCGGCGTGCCGCACTGCCCGGAGTGCGGCGAGGTCATCCAGCGCCAGACCGTGCAGCAGATCGCCGACCAGCTCATGGAGCTGCCGGATCGCACCAGGTACCAGATCGTCGCTCCCGTCGTCAGCCAGAAGAAGGGCGAGTTCGTCGACCTCTTCAAGGAGCTCGGCGCCAAGGGCTACGCCCGCGCGATCGTCGACGGCGAGCTCATCCAGCTCGCCGAGCCGCCCATCCTCAAGAAGACCTACAAGCACGACATCGGGGTCGTCGTCGACCGGCTGGTGGCGAGCCCCGACATGCTCAGCCGCGTCACCGACTCGGTCGAGACGGCGCTCGGCCTCGCCGGCGGCGTCATGCAGGTCAACTTCGTCGACGAGGAGGGGGATGCCGCCTGGCAGTCGTTCTCCGAGAAGCTGGCCTGCCCGAACGGCCACCCGCTGCAGCTCACCGAGATCGAGCCGCGGACCTTCTCGTTCAACGCGCCGTTCGGCGCCTGCCCGACGTGCTCGGGCCTCGGCACCCGCATGTCGGTGGATGTCGAACTCATGCTCGGCGACGAGGAGCCTCGATCCGCGAAGGCGTGCTCATCCCGTGGACGACCCAGGGCAAGGGCCTCTTCCAGTACTACGAGCGGCTCCTCGAGGGACTCGCGGCCGATCTGAATTTCTCGCTCGACACGCCGTGGAACCAGCTGCGCGTCGACGTGCAGGAGGCCATCCTGCGCGGCGAGAACTACAAGGTCACCGTCAAGTGGAAGAACCGCTACGGCCGCGAGATGCGCTACTCCTCGGGGTTCGAGGGCGTCGTGCCGTACATCGAGCGGCAGTACATCCAGGCCGACTCCGACTCGCAGCGCCAGCGCTGGTCGGAGTACCTGCGCGAGGTGCCGTGCCTGGCATGCAACGGCGATCGCCTCAAGCCCGAGGTGCTGGCGGTGCTCGTGCACGGGCATTCGATCGCGGATGCTTCGCACCTGAGTCTCGGCGATGCCCAGGAGTACTTCGCGAAGCTCGCAGCTCACCGACCGCGAGGCGAAGATCGCCGCGCAGGTGCTGCGCGAGATCCGCGTGCGCCTCGACTTCCTCCTCCAGGTCGGACTCAACTACCTCAGCCTGTCGCGCTCGGCCGGTTCGCTCTCGGGCGGCGAGGCGCAGCGCATCCGCCTCGCGACGCAGATCGGCTCGGGGCTGACCGGCGTGCTCTACGTGCTCGACGAGCCGTCGATCGGCCTTCATCAGCGCGACAACCGGCGCCTCATCGAGACGCTCCTCACACTGCGCGACCTCGGCAACACGCTCATCGTCGTCGAGCACGACGAGGAGACGATCCATGCCGCGGACTGGGTGGTCGACATCGGACCCGGCGCGGGGGTGAACGGCGGCGAGGTGGTGCACTCCGGGCCGTATCCGCAGCTGCTCGCCGAGAAGGAGTCGCTGACCGGCGACTACCTGGCGGGACGCCGGTCCATCGAGACGCCGAAGAAGCGCCGCCGGATCGAGAAGGACCGTCAGATCGTCGTCGAGGGCGCGCGCGAGAACAACCTCCAGAACGTCACGGTGAAGTTCCCGCTCGGCGTCATGACGGCGGTCACCGGTGTCAGCGGCTCGGGCAAGTCCTCGCTCGTGAACGGCATCCTCTACGAGGTGCTCGCCACGAGGCTGAACGGCGCCCGCCGCGTCGCAGGCAAGCACACCCGCGTGACGGGGCTCGACAACCTCGACAAGGTGGTGCACGTCGACCAGGCGCCGATCGGTCGCACGCCGCGATCGAACCCGGCGACCTACACCGGCGTCTTCGACCGCATCCGGACGCTCTTCAGCGAGACGCCCGAGGCGAAGGTCCGCGGCTACCAGCCCGGCACGGTTCAGCTTCAACGTCAAGGGCGGACGCTGCGAGGCGTGCTCGGGCGACGGCACGATCAAGATCGAGATGAACTTCCTCCCCGACGTCTACGTCGACTGCGAGGTCTGCCACGGCAAGCGCTACAACCGCGACACGCTCGCCGTGCACTACAAGGGCAAGAACATCGCCGAGGTGCTCGAGATGTCGATCGAGGACGCCGCGGACTTCTTCGAGCCGATCCAGGCGATCCACCGCTACCTGCGCACTCTCGTCGACGTGGGCCTCGGCTACGTGCGGCTCGGCCAGTCGGCCACGACGCTGTCGGGCGGCGAGGCGCAGCGCGTGAAGCTCGCCACCGAGCTCCAGCGCCGCAGCAACGGCCGCAGCATCTACGTGCTCGACGAGCCGACGACCGGCCTGCACTTCGAGGACGTCCGGCGCCTGCTCGAGGTGCTCAGCAGCCTGGTCGACAAGGGCAACACCGTGATCGTCATCGAGCACAACCTCGACGTCATCAAGTCGTCCGACTGGGTCATCGACCTCGGCCCCGAGGGCGGGTCGGGCGGCGGGCAGGTCATCGCGACCGGCACGCCCGAGCAGGTGTCGCGCGTCGAGGCCAGCCACACCGGCGCGTTCCTCGCCGAGGTGCTCCACGGCGCCCGGTCGTCGGGCTGGTCGAAGCACGCAAGGCCGGCTGAGCGCCGGCCCGCTCCGACACCGATGGCAGATCAGCTCTCGTACCGGCCGCGGCCGGGTGAGATCCCGACGAATCCCGGGGTCTACCGGTTCCGCGACGCCGCCGGGCGCGTCCTGTACGTCGGCAAGGCGAAGAACCTGCGCTCGAGGCTGTCCAACTACTTCGCGCCGCTGCGGACGCTGCACGAGCGCACGCGCCGCATGGTCACCACCGCGGCATCCGTCGAATGGACCGTCGTCGCGACCGACGTCGACTCGCTCCAGCTCGAGTACATGTGGATCAAGGAGTTCGATCCGCCGTTCAACGTGCGCTACAAGGACGACAAGTCGTACCCGTTCATGGCGATCACGCTCGCGGATGAGGCGCCGCGGGTCATCGTGACGCGCAACCGCCGCATCCCCGGCGCGAAGTACTTCGGCCCGTACCCGAAGGTGTGGGCCGTCCACGACACGATCGACCTGATGATCAAGGTCTTCCCGATCCGCACGTGCAGCGACTCCAGCTACAAGAAGGCGATGGCCACCGGACGGCCGTGCTTCCCCGGGCAGATCGGGCGCTGCGGCGGTCCGTGCTCGATGAAGGTCACGATCGAGGAGCACCGCGCGATCGTCGACGACTTCATCGCCTTCATGTCCGGCGGCGACCAGCGGTTCACGAAAGAGCTGACGGCACGGATGCGCGAGGCCTCGGCCGCGATGGACTACGAGGCGGCCGCGGTCTATCGCGACCGGCTCCAGGCGATCGACGCCGTGCTCAACCGCAGCGCGCTCGTGCTCGCCCCCGACACGGATGCCGATCTCTTCGGCATCGCGGAGGACGAGCTCGCCGCCACCGTCCAGCACTTCGTCATCCGCGGCGGCCGGGTCCGCGGTGTGCGCGCCACGACGATCGAGAAGGAGCTCGACATCTCCAGCAGCGAGCTCGTGGACCAGGTGCTGCAGCGCACGTACGGCGACGCCGCGCCCGCCGACATCCCGCGCCAGGTGCTCGTGCCGGCGCTGCCCGACGACTCGGCCGAGCTGGAGCAGTGGCTGCGCGACAAGCGCGGCAGGAATGTCTCGATCCAGGTCGCCCAGCGCGGGCGCAAGGCCGAGCTCATGAAGACGGCGAAGCTGAACGCCCAGCAGGCGCTCATCGTCCACAAGACCCGCCGCACGAGCGACTACGTCGCGCGCACGCAGGCGCTGACCGACCTTCAGGAGGCGCTCGGCCTCGCCGAGGCGCCGCTGCGCATCGAGTGCTTCGACGTGTCGCATCTCGGCGGCACCAACGTCGTCGCCTCGATGGTGGTCTTCGAGGACGGCCTGCCGCGCAAGGATCAGTACCGCTCGTTCGGGGTGCCGGAGACGACGGACGACACCGACTCGATCTACCAGGTGCTGACTCGCCGCCTCGCCTACGTCGACCGGCCGGAGCCGGAGGACGAGGCGCCGCCTCCGGCAGCAGATGCGCGGCCGCCGACGGCGAGGTCGTGACGCCCGCCCGCAAGAAGCCGCGCTTCGCGTATCGCCCGCAGCTGCTCGTCGTGGACGGCGGCAAGCCGCAGGTCGAGGCGGCTGCACGCGCGCTCGCGGACGCCGGTCACGAGGAGATCGCGCTGTGCGGCATCGCGAAGCGGCTCGAGGAGGTGTGGCTGCCGGGGGAGGACTACCCCGTGATCCTGCCGCGCACCTCCGAGGCGCTGTACCTGCTGCAGCGGCTGCGCGACGAGGCCCACCGCTTCGCCATCACCCATCAGCGCAGGCGCCGTCGTCGCGACATCCAGAGCGTCCTCGCAGAGGTTCCGGGTCTCGGCGATGCCCGCATCAAGGCGCTGCTGCGCCATTTCGGATCGGTCGCGGCGCTGAAGCAAGCGACGCCGGCGGAGATCGCCGAGCTGCCCGGCGTCGGCCCGAAGCTCGCCGCCGCGATCCACGCGCACCTGTCGAGTGGCTAGGCTGGGCGCGACGACGGGGGTGGTCATGGCTGCGGAGCAGCACGAGGTCGGCGAGGTGCTGATCGTGACCGGGATGTCGGGGGCCGGCCGGTCCACGGCGGCGAACGCTCTCGAAGACCTCGGCTGGTACGTCGTCGACAACCTGCCGCCGCAGATGCTCAAGCCGCTGCTCGAGCTCACCGAGCTGGCGGCGGCCGCGCTGCCGCGGGTGGCCGTCGTGGTGGACGTGCGCGGCCGCGACCTCTTCGCGAACCTTCCCGAGGCGCTGCAGGCGCTGCGCGAGCGGCGGCAGATCCGCCTCATGTTCCTGGATGCCGCGGACGACGTGCTCGTCCGGAGGTTCGAGGCGGTGCGCCGACCGCATCCGCTGCAGGGCGACGGCACGATCCTCGACGGCATCCGGCTCGAGCGCGCCCGGCTCGCGGCGGTGCGCGAGAGCGCCGACGTCATCATCGACACGTCGTCGCGCAACATCCATCAGCTCTCGACCGAGATCGCGGAGCTGTTCTCGGACGAAGGCGCGCCGCGGCACACGCTCACGATCATGAGCTTCGGCTTCAAGTACGGGCTGCCGCCGGACGCCGACCTCGTCGCCGACATGCGGTTCCTGCCGAACCCGTTCTGGAACGAGGAGCTGCGCCCCTTCACCGGCGAGGACGACGCCGTGCGCGACTACGTGCTCGAGCAGGAGGGCGCGACGGAGTTCATCGACGCGTACGCGGCGGCGCTCCATCCGGTCCTGCAGGGGTATCAGCGCGAGAACAAGCGCAATTCCGTCGTCGCGATCGGCTGCACCGGCGGCAAGCATCGCTCGATCGTCATGGCTCGCGAGCTCGCGGAGCGCCTGGCTGCGGAGCCGGGCGTCGCGGTTCGGGTGAAGCATCGAGACCTCGGACGCGAATAGCGCGGTGCCGCGAGTAGGCTTGACCCTCGTTCCGAACCCCGACCCTGAGGAGACCCGTGTCGCTGACCGCAGACGTGAAGGCCGAGCTGATCACGGTCCGCGACCCGAGGCCCACGGCCCGGGTGGCAGAGCTCACCTCCCTCCTGCGCTTCTCGGGCGGTCTCCACTCGATCGCGAACCGCGTGGCGGTCGAGGCCGAGCTCGACTCCGACCTGCTCGCCCGCCGCGTCGCCCGCGACCTGATGGAGATCTACGGCGTGCGGCCGGAACTCGTGCACGTGCAGGGCTCGGGCGCGCGCAACGGCAGCCACTACGCCGTCCGCGTGATCGAGGGCGGTGAGACGCTGGCCCGCCAGACCGGGCTTCTCGATCAGCGGCGCCGGCCCGTCCGCGGACTCCCGAACAAGCTGACCACCGGCAATCGCGGCGACCTCGCCGCGATCTGGCGCGGCGCGTTCCTCGCCGCCGGCACGCTGAGCGAGCCCGGTCGCTCCGCAGCGCTCGAGATCACCTGCCCGGCACCCGAGGCCGCCATGGCGCTCGTCGGCGCCGCGCACCGCCTCGGCATCCCCGCCAAGGCCCGCGAGGTGCGCGGGGTTCCTCGCGTCGTCGTGCGGGAGGGCGAGGCCATCCGCGCCGCCCTCGCGCAGATGGGCGCCGAGCGCGCCGCGGCGGAGTGGGATCAGCTGCGCCAGCGCCGGGAGGTGCGTGCCGGGCGTCAACCGTCTCGTGAACTTCGACGACGCGAACCTGCGGCGCTCGGCGCAGGCCGCCGTCGCCGCCTGCGCGCGGGTGGAGCGCGCGCTCGAGATCCTCGCCGAAGACGTGCCGGAGCACCTCCGTGAAGCCGGCGAGCTGCGCCTCGCGCACCGCGACGCGAGCCTGGATGAGCTGGGTCACCACGCCGACCCGCCGCTGACGAAGGATGCTGTCGCAGGACGCATCCGCAGGCTCCTGGCCATGGCCGACAAGAAGGCCGAGACCGAGGGCATCCCCGACACCGAGTCGGCCGTCCCCGCGGGCGTCGAAGACTGAGTCACGCTCTGCCGACGGCATCCGCTCAGGTCCCGTCGCTACGTCACGTCACAGAGGGAAGCAACCCCCTCTCGGCGGTGTTGCCGCTCACTAGGATGAACACGTCACCCTCGCTGCCGCCGAGGAGTCTCGGCGCAGCGCCGATAGGAAGAAGAGAACATGGCGAACTACACGTTGCCCGACCTCCCTTATGACTACGCCGCACTCGAGCCGCACATCAGCGCGACGATCATGCAGCTGCACCACGACAAGCACCACCAGGCGTATGTGACGGGCGCGAACACCGCGCTCGAGCAGCTGGCCGAGGCGCGCGACACGGGCAACCTCGCGAACGTGAACAAGCTCGAGAAGGATCTCGCGTTCAACCTCGGCGGGCACATGAACCACTCGATCTTCTGGACCAACCTCTCACCGGACGGCGGCGACAAGCCCGACGGGCGACCTCGCTTCCGCCATCGACGACCACTTCGGCATCGTTCGACAAGTTCCACGGCCCACTTCACTGCCGCCGCGACTCGGCATGCAGGGCTCGGGCTGGGCGGGGCTGATCTGGGACTCGATCGGCGAGCAACCTCATCATCCAGCAGTTCTTCGACCAGCAGTCGCAGTTCACGGCGCAGGGCACCGTTCCGGTGCTCCAGCTCGACATGTGGGAGCACGCGTACTACCTCGACTACATGAACGTCAAGGCGGACTACGTCAAGGCGTTCTGGAACATCGCGAACTGGGCGAACGTCCAGGACCGCCTCGCGGTCGCCCGCGAGAAGACCGCGGGCCTGCTGGTACTGTCATAGCAAGTGTGGGCGTCCCGGCGGGCCGCCCCGCCGGGACGCCGTTGTCCAGTCTGAATCGCACCATCACCGCGCACTCGCGCACGACATATCTCAGGAGAAATTCCGTGGCTGTCAAGATCGGAATCAACGGCTTCGGCCGCATCGGACGCAACTACCTCCGCGCGGCTCTCGCGCAGGGCGCGGACCTCGAAGTCGTGGCGGTGAACGACCTCACCGACAACAAGGCGCTGGCTCACCTGCTCAAGTACGACTCGGTCGGCGGCCCGCTGGCGCAGGACGTGTCGTACGACGCGCGACTCGATCACCGTCGGCGGCCACACCTTCAAGGTGTTCGAAGAGCGCGACCCCGCGAACCTCCCCTGGGGCGAGCTCGGCGTCGACATCGTCATCGAGTCGACCGGCCGCTTCACCAAGGCCGAGGACGCCAGGAAGCACATCGCCGGCGGCGCCAAGAAGGTCCTCATCTCGGCTCCCGCCACCGGCGACGACGCGACGATCGTCATGGGCGTGAACGAGGAGACGTACAACCCCGAGACCGACGTCATCATCTCGAACGCGTCGTGCACGACGAACTGCCTGGCGCCGCTCGCGAAGGTCTTCAACGACGCGTTCGGCATCGAGCGCGGCTTCATGATGACGGCTCACGCCTACACGGCCGACCAGAACCTGCAGGACGGCCCGCACAGCGACCTCCGCCGTGCCCGTGCCGCCGCCATCAACATCGTGCCCGCCTCGACCGGCGCCGCGAAGGCCATCGGCCACGTGCTGCCCGAGCTGGCAGGCAAGCTGAGCGGCTCGTCCTATCGCGTGCCCGTGCCGACCGGCTCCATCGTCGACCTGACGATCGTGACCCCGACCGAGGGTCTCACCGTCGAGCAGGTCAACGCCGCCTACAAGGCCGCAGCGGCCGAGGGTCGCCTCGCGGGCTACCTGGAGTACACCGACGAGCCGATCGTCTCGAGCGACATCCAGCTCAACCCGCACTCGTCGATCTTCGACTCGGACCTGACCAACGTCAGCGGCAACCTGGTCAAGGTCTCGGCCTGGTACGACAACGAGTGGGGCTACTCCAACCGTCTCGTCGACCTCACCGAGTACGTGGCCGAGCGCCTCTAGGCCACTCGACATGGCTCTGCGCACCCTCGATTCGCTGGGTTCGCTCGCAGGCAAGCGCGTCATCGTCCGCTGTGATCTGAACGTCCCCCTGAAGGACGGCGTCATCACGGACGATGGCCGTGTGCGGGCATCCCTCCCCACGCTCAACGCCCTCATCAACCAGGGCGCTCGCGTCGTGGTCTGCTCGCACCTCGGGCGCCCGGATGGGGCGCCCGACGCGAAGTACAGCCTGGCGCCGGTCGCCCAGCGACTGTCGGAGCTGCTCGGCAAGCCCGTCGCCTTCGCCCGTGACACGGTGGGGGAGTCCGCCCGCGACGCCGTCGCGGCTCTGGAGGACGGCGACGTCGCGGTGATCGAGAACCTCCGCTTCAACGCGGGTGAGACGGCGAAGGATGACGCGGAGCGCGGCGCGTTCGCCGCTCAGCTCGCCGAACTCGGCGATGCCCTGGTCTCGGACGGCTTCGGCGTCGTGCATCGCAAGCAGGCGAGCGTCTACGACCTCGCCGAGATCCTGCCCTCCGCGGCCGGCTTCCTCATCGAGAAGGAGGTCGAGGTTCTCGACCGCCTCACCGAGAACCCGGAGCGGCCCGTACACGGTCGTGCTCGGCGGCTCGAAGGTCAGCGACAAGCTCGGCGTCATCGAGCACCTCCTGCCGCGCGTCGACCGGCTCCTGGTCGGCGGCGGCATGATGTTCACGTTCCTCGCGGCCGAGGGCCACAAGGTCGGCTCGAGCCTCCTCGAGCAGGATCAGCTCGAACGGGTCAAGGGCTACATCGCCACGGCGAAGGAGCGGGGCGTCGAGCTCGTGCTTCCCGTCGACGCGGTGGTCGCGGCATCCTTCGCAGCGGATGCGGAGCACGTGGTCGCCCCGGCGTCGGCGATCGAGGACACCGCGTTCGGCGCATCCGGTCTCGGGCTCGACATCGGCCCCGAGACGGCGGCGCAGTTCGCCGAGGCGATCAGCGACTCGAAGACCGTGTTCTGGAACGGCCCGATGGGCGTGTTCGAGATGGCGGCGTTCGCGGCCGGCACGAAGAAGGTCGCCGAGGCGCTCACGAAGATCGACGGACTGTCGGTCGTCGGCGGCGGCGATTCGGCCGCCGCCGTGCGTCAGCTCGGCTTCGCGGACGACCAGTTCGGGCACATCTCGACCGGCGGGGGCGCGAGCCTCGAATTCCTCGAAGGCAAGAAGCTTCCCGGACTGGAGGTCCTCGGATGGCAGCTAGCCACGCAGAACACCGCTCATCGCAGGCAACTGGAAGATGAACCTCGACCACCTGCAGGCGGTCGCGTTCGTCCAGAAGCTGCACTGGGCGCTGAAGGATGCGAAGCACGTCGGACGGTTCGGTCGAGGTGGCGGTCTTCCCGCCGTTCACCGACCTGCGGACGGTGCAGACGCTGATCGACGCCGACAGGATCCCGTTCGCCCTCGGCGCGCAGGACCTGTCCGCCAAGGACTCGGGCGCGTACACGGGCGAGGTGTCGGGCGCGTTCCTCGCGAAGCTCGCCTGCCGGTACGTCATCATCGGGCACTCCGAGCGCCGCGAGTATCACGCCGAGTCGGACGAGGTCGTGGCCTCCAAGGTCCAGGCGGCGCTCCGCCACGGCCTGGTGCCGGTGATCTGCGTCGGTGAGACCGCCGAGGACCTCGAGAAGTTCGGCGCCAGCGCGGTGCCGGTCGGTCAGCTGGGCGTCGCGCTCGAGGGCGTGCCGGCGGACGCCGACATCGTCGTGGCGTACGAGCCCGTCTGGGCCATCGGCTCCGGACAGGCGGCGACCCCGGAGCAGGCGCAGGACGTCTGCGCGAAGCTTCGCGAGGTCATCGCCGAGAAGCTCGGGGCGGATGCCGCGGCCCGCACGCGCGTGCTCTACGGCGGTTCCGTCAAGTCCTCGAACATCGCCAGCTTCATGCGGGAGCCCGACGTCGACGGCGCCCTGGTCGGCGGCGCGAGCCTCGTCGTGGACGAGTTCGCCGCGATCGTCCGGTACCAGAAGCACGTCGGCGTCTGACTTCTGGAGCGGGTAATCGGCGGCTGCTCGCCGAGCCCGGAACGGCGTTCGCCCGCGGACACGTATACTTGACCCTTGTGCGATCGGCGGATGATCGCCCACGAAAGGCTTGAACGACTGTGCCAATCCTCGAGTTCGTCCTGCAGGTGCTCCTCGGAATCACGAGCCTCCTGCTGACCCTTCTCATCCTGCTCCACAAGGGGCGCGGCGGCGGCCTGTCCGACATGTTCGGCGGCGGCATGACGTCGGCGCTCGGCTCATCGGGCCTCGCGGAGCGCAACCTCAACCGTTTCACGGTCGTCCTCGCGCTCGCGTGGTTCATCTCGATCGTCGCGCTCGGCCTCATCACGAAGTTCCAGGGTCTCTGATGGCTACCGGTGGCAACGCGATCCGCGGCACCCGCGTCGGTGCCGGCCCCAT
Organism: uncultured Actinomycetota bacterium; assembly: GCA_963751055.1. Taxonomy (GTDB): domain Bacteria; phylum Actinomycetota; class Actinomycetes; order Actinomycetales; family Microbacteriaceae; genus Microbacterium. Next base: position 146,980 of record CAVVTB010000002.1, read on the forward strand.
GGGCGAGCAGGACCACGGCTTCCACGCCGACCGCGTCGCGATCTCGTACTGGGACGCCCTCGGCAACGAGACCGTCCGCTACTTCGCGGCCGGCATCCCCGAAGAGGAGATCCCCGACACGATCGACTCCCCGCACTCGGGCCTCCCGGCCGGTCGCGACAAGCAGAACCCTCCGGCGCTCGCGAAGACCGAGCCCTACAAGACGCACCTCGCCTACGTGAAGGAGCGGCGCACCGAGGAAGAGGCCGACGCCCTCCTCGACGACGCGCTCAAGCAGCTTCGCGACCGTCGCGGGCAGGACTGACCAGCCTCTTGCAGGAGCGGATGCCGCGGCATCCGCTTCAATACTCCCGGTCGATGAGCTCCGGCGGCACCTTCGCGGCCGCGGCCTCGTCCACGAAGAAGACGGTGCGCTTGCGACCCTTCGCGCCGGCGGCAGGCACGCTCGCGTAGCTCGCCCCCGCGAGCGCGAGGCCGAGTGCGGACGCCTTGTCGGACCCGGAGAGGACCATCCACACCCGCTTCGACCCGTTGATGACCGGCCTGGTCATCGTGACGCGCTCCGGCGGCGGCTTGGGGGAGTCGCGCACCGCGACGACCGTCCGGTCGGTGATGAGGATCTCGGGGCGATCCGGGAACAGCGACGCGATGTGCCCATCCGGCCCGACGCCGAGGAAGCAGACGTCGAACGCCGGCCACAGCGCCGTCGCGCTCCGCCGAAGCGCGCGAGCTCTTCCGCGTAGCGGGTGGCGGCGACATCCAGGTCGACACCTTCGTCGCTCGCAGCCACGGCATGGATATTGGACGAAGGGATGTCGATCGCATCGAGCAGCGCGGCCCGAGCCTGCTTCTCGTTCCGGTCGTCGTCGGCGCGTGGCACGAAGCGCTCGTCGCTCCACCAGAAGTGCACGCGAGACCAGTCGATGCGATCACGGCGGGCACTGCGTGAGGCGGCTGCCAGGACCGCGGCGCCCATGGAACCGCCGGTGAGCGAGACGTGGGCGAGGCTGCCCTCGTCCACCCGCTTCGACGACCCGATTGAGGAACCGCGCGGCGACGGCTTCGGCGAGCGTCATCGCGTCGGCGCTGATCACGACGCGCTTCTCGGCCCAGGCCTCAACCATGCGAATCACACATGCGACTCGTTCATGCGTCCCGTGCCCCGATCATGCGTCTCGACTGGCGGCTCCGATGCCGGCCGGGGGGCCCAGGAGCTCCCAGCCCTCGGTGATCACTCGACCATACAGGACGTCCGGATCCAGGCGCCGGAGCTCCTCGGCGAGGCACTCGCGGAGGGTGCGGCGGGGGAACGCGAGGTCGTGGATCGGCTGGCCGGGCTGGGTGAGGATCGCCTCGCCGGAGCTGGGGCGCTCGAGCAGCACCTCGCCGCTCTCGCGCACGAGCGCGACGGACTTGATGCCGTGCGGCCACTCGTCCGGCTCGAGGTAGGCCCAGTCCACGGGGACATCCAGCGCGAGGCGCAGCCATGCGGCGAGCAGCGCCGTCGACGGCGAGTCGGAGGCGCCGCGTACGCGGACGGAGGTCACCGGCTCGTACGGCGGCTGGTCGAGGATGGCGGCGAGCTGCTCGCGCCAGCGCGTGAGGCGCGTCCAGGCGAGGTCGGTGTCGCCCGGCGCGTAGTGCTCGCCGAGCGATGCCACCCAGGCCGACGGATCCGACTTGGTCGCGGCATCCGTGATGCGGCGCTGCGCGATGCGGCCGATCGAGGTCTTCGACGGGTTCTCGGGCGTCGCGTTCGGCCACCACACGACGACCGGGGCATCGGGCAGCAGCAGGCCGGTGACGAGGCTCTCGAGGTTCGAGCCGCCGGCTTCGCCGTGCGCGTGGAGCGTGATGACCTCACTCGCGCCGGCATCGCCGCCGACGCGGATCTGCGCGTCGAGGCGCGATGCGGACTCGTCGCCGTTCCCCATGATGAGGCCGATGACGCGCATCGGGTGCTCGCGGGAGGCGTCGTTCGCTGCCTCGATGACCTCCTCCATCATCCCCTGACGGGTCAGGATGATGAGGGTGAGGACACGGCCGAGGGCAACCGCGCCGCCCTCTTCTCGCACGCTCACCAGGGCGCGTGAGATCTTGCTCACGGTGGTGTCGGGCAGGTCGACGATCACGGGCGCCTCCAGGTACGGCCGTCGCGGGCGAGCATCTCATCCGCGGATGCCGGGCCCCACGACCCGGGCGAGTACTGTTCGAGCGGACCGCCCTGGGCGGACCAGAACCGCTCGATCGGGTCGAGGATCTTCCACGAGAGCTCGACCTCCTCGTGGCGGGGGAACAGTGGCGGGTCGCCCAGGAGCACGTCGAGGATCAGGCGCTCGTAGGCCTCGGGGCTCGCCTCGGTGAAGGCGTGACCGTAGCCGAAGTCCATCGTGACGTCGCGCACCTGCGCGCTCGCGCCGGGAACCTTCGACCCGAACCGGATGGTGACGCCCTCGTCGGGCTGGACGCGGATCACCAGGGCGTTCTGGCCCTGACCGGAGGTCTGGCTGCGCGAGAAGAGCAGCTCCGGCGCGCGCTTGAAGACGACGGCGATCTCGGTGACACGTCGGCCGAGCCGCTTGCCGGTGCGGAGGTAGAACGGCACGCCGGCCCACCGGCGCGTGTTGACCTCGAGGGTGATGGCGGCGTACGTCTCGGTGGTGGACTCGGGGTCCATGCCGTCCTCTTCGAGGAAGCCGAGGACCTTCTCGCCGCCCTGCCATCCGCCGGCGTACTGGCCGCGCGCGGTCGACCTGGCGAGGTCGTCCGGCAGCGTGACCGCCGCGAGCACCTTCTCCTTCTCGGCGCGGAGCTCCTTCGCGTCGAAGGAGATCGGCTCCTCCATGGCGGTGAGGGCCATGAGCTGCAGGAGGTGGTTCTGGATGACGTCGCGCGCAGCGCCGACGCCGTCGTAGTAGCCGGCGCGGCCGCCCACTCCGATGTCCTCGGCCATGGTGATCTGCACGTGGTCGACGTAGTTGCGGTTCCAGATCGGCTCGTACAGCTCGTTCGCGAACCGCAGCGCCAGGATGTTCTGGACCGTCTCCTTGCCGAGATAGTGGTCGATCCGGAAGATCGAGTCCGTCGGGAACGCCGAGCGGAGCGCATTGTTGAGAGACTGCGCCGACTCGAGATCGTGCCCGAACGGCTTCTCGATGACGACACGCCGCCAGCGATCCGGCTGGTCGGCGGTGTCGTCCACGAGTCCCGACGCCGTCAGCTGCTCGGCGACCAGCGGGAAGTCCTTCGGCGGGATGGACAGGTAGTACGCGTGGTTGCCCATCGTGCCGCGCTCGACGTCCAGGCGCTCGACCGTCTCGCGCAGGCGCCGGAAGGCGTCCGGGTCATCGAACTCGCCCGAGACGAAGCGGATGCCCTGCAGCAGCTGCTGCCACGTCTCGTCGCGGAACTCGGTGCGCGCGTGCTTGCGCACGGCGTCGTAGACGACCTTCGCGAAGTCCTCGTCCTCCCAGTCGCGGCGCGCGAAGCCCACGAGCGCGAAGCCCGGAGGCAGCAGCCCGCGGTTGGCGAGGTCGTAGACGGCGGGCATGAGCTTCTTGCGGGACAGATCTCCCGTGACCCCGAAGATGACCAGCGCGCTCGGCCCGGCGATGCGGTTGAGGCGGCGGTCGTCGGGGTCGCGCAGCGGGTTGTGCCCGCGCGTGATCTCGATGGTCATTGCGCGGTGACTCCTACTGTGCGGCTTCGAAGAGCGAGAGCACTTCGAACTGGGGGTCGGTCAGCGTCAGCGTCACGACCGGACGGCCGTGACCGTCGGCGAGGACGCTCGCGTCGCCGGCGGCCTGCGCCTCGATCAGCTGACCGAACGTGAAGGGACGGCCGGGGATCTCGAGATCGACGTCCGTGCGCTCGAGGATCTGCAGGAAGACGCCGTTCGCGGGGCCGCCCTTGTGGTACTGGCCGGTCGAGTGCAGGAACCGCGGTCCCCAGCCGAACGTCGTCGGGCGACCCGAGTCGGCGGCCACGAGCTCGCGCAGCCCCTCGAGCTGCGGCAGTGCGAGCCGGTTGACGTATGCCTGGATCGCGACGTAGCCGTCGTCGGGCACCTGTGCCCAGAGCGCATCCAGCACGCCTGCGACGGTTCCGGATGCCGCGAGCTGCGGGTCCGAGACCCTCACCTCGACGCCCTCGACCGTGAACGCGGGGGCGGTGGGCTCGGGTCGGGCGTCCAGGAGGCCGCGGCTGGCGACCTTCGCCGACTCGACGTCGGGCTGATCGAAGGGGTTGATCCCCAGCATCCGGCCCGCGATGACCGTCGCGTACTCCCACACGATGAACTGCGCCGCCGAGCGAGCCGCTGACGAGCACCTCGTCCTGGTGGCGTTCCCGGAAGTGGAACTCCTTCGCGTCGTCGACGAGGCGCACGATCTGCAGGTCGGCGGGCTTGGCATCGACCTCGGGCGAGACGGGGAGCAGGACGACGGGCAGGATGCCGGTGCCCTCCTTGCCCGTGGACTCGGCGACGAGCTGCTCGATCCAGTCCGGGAGACCGACGATGTGGGTGCCGTCGCTGACGAGGCCGAGCTTGTCGCGCCGCGGGTCGCCACCGGCGATCGCCGCTGCGAGCACGAGCGCGGGGTTGTCGGGGCTGTCGATGGCCACCTCGAGGAGCGTGGCATCCGCCTCGTCGAGGAGCTCGGAGAGGTCGACGCCGGCGAGACCGGTGGGCACGAGTCCGAACGCGGTGAGCGCGGAGTAGCGTCCGCCGACGGTCGGGTCGGCGTTGAAGACGGTGTAGCCGTCGGCGCGCGCCGCCACATCGAGCGGCGAGCCGGGGTCGGTCACGACCACGATCCGCTCGAGCGGGTCGATGCCGAGGTCGCGGAACGCGGCTTCGAAGGCGCGCTTGGCCGAATCGGTCTCGACGGTCGAGCCGGACTTGGACGAGACGACCAGGACCGTCTGGGTCAGGCCGCCGCCTTCGGCGTCTCCGTCGAGCGCGGCGAGAACCTGGCCGGGCGAGGTCGAATCGAGGATGACGAGGGGCACGCCCGCCGTCTGCGCGATGACCTCCGGAGCGAGCGACGAGCCGCCCATGCCGGCGAGCACCACGCGCGTGACGCCCTTCGAGACGAGCTGCGCGCGCAGCGCCTCGATCTCGGCGACGAGCGGACGCGAGACGCTGACCGCCTCGACCCAGCCGAGCCGATTGGATGCCTCTTCCTCGGCGGCGGGGCCCCAGAGCGTCGGGTCGCCCGCGGTGATGCCGGATGCGACCAGGTCGGCCACGAGGCCGGGGAGCGTCGCGTCGACGACCGACTTGACGTGCCCGCTCAGGTGGATGAGAAAGCTCATCGAGCGATCTCCAGCGCGTTGCGCAGCGCGGTCGTCACGGTGTCCTGCAGCTCATGCCACGAGGCGATGAACTTCTCGACGCCCTCGTCCTCGAGCACCTGGGTGACGTCGTCGATGTCGACGCCGACCGCGGCGAGCTGGTCGAACACGCCATGCGCGTCGGCGTAGGCGCCGGTGACCGAGTCACCGGTGATCTCACCGTGGTCGAACGTCGCCTCGAGCGTCTTCTCGGGCATCGTGTTCACGGTGCCGGGTGCGACGAGCTCGGTGACGTACAGGGTGTCGGGGAGCGACGGGTCCTTGACGCCGGTGGAGGCCCACAGCGGCCGCTGCACGTTGGCACCGGCATCCGTCAGCGCCTTGGCCCGGTCGGTGGCGAACTCCTTCTCGAAGAGCTCGTACGCGAGACGGGCGTTCGCGATGCCGGCCTTGCTCTTGAGCGCCGCGGCCTCCTCGGTGCCGATCGCCGTCAGCCGCTTGTCGACCTCGGTGTCGACCCGCGACACGAAGAACGAGGCGACGGAGTGGATCTTCGAGAGGTCGAGGCCCGCGGCCTTCGCCTGCTCGATGCCGGCGAGGTAGGCCTCGATGACCTCGGCGTAGCGCTGCAGGCTGAAGATGAGCGTCACGTTGACCGAGATGCCCTTGGCGAGCGTCGCGGTGATGGCGGGGAGGCCCGCCTTCGTGGCCGGGATCTTGATGTGCGCGTTGGGCCGGTCGACGGTCGTCCACAGCTGCTTCGGCCTGCGCGATCGTCGCGTCGGTGTCGTGCGCGAGGTCGGGGGAGACCTCGATCGACACGCGCCCGTCGACGCCGTTCGTGGCGTCGTAGACGGACCGGAAGATGTCGGTCGCGTCGCGCACGTCGTCCGTCGTGATCTGGAAGATCGCGTCATCGGTGGTCGCGCCTGCGGCGGCGAGCTGGGCGACCTGCGCCTCGTACACGTGACCCTGCGAGAGGGCGGTGGCGAAGATCGTCGGGTTGGTCGTCACGCCGCTCACATTGCGGCTCTCGATCAGCTTCGCGAGGCTGCCCGATGCGATGCGCTCGCGCGACAGGTCGTCGAGCCAGATGCTGACGCCTTCGGCGACGAGCTTCTCAGTGGGGGTGCTCATGGTGCTGCTCTCCTCGGTGTTACTGGGCTGCCGCGACAGCGGCGATGGTCTCGTGGGCCGCCGCGACGACGGCGTCGGCGGTGATGCCGAACTTCTGGAACAGGGTCTTGTAGTCGGCGGACGCGCCGAAGTGCTCGATCGACACGGAGCGGCCCTTGTCGCCGACGATGTCGCGCCAGGTCAGGGCGATGCCGGCCTCGACCGAGACGCGGGCGGTGACGGATGCCGGCAGCACCGACTCGCGGTACGCCTCGTCCTGCTCGGCGAACCACTCCAGCGACGGCGCCGAGACGACGCGGGCGTTGATGCCCTCGGCGGCGAGCGTCTCGCGGGCGGCGACCGCCAGCTGCACCTCGGAGCCGGTGCCGATCAGGATCACGTCGGGCGTGCCGCCCGGCGCCTCGGCGAGGACGTACGCGCCCTTGGCGGCGTTGTCCGCCGACGCGAAGACATCACCGGATGCGTCGCCGTCGCCGCGCTCGAACACCGGGATGTTCTGGCGGGTGAGCGCGAGGCCGGCGGGGCCGGCGTGACGGCGGAGCAGCTCGAGCCACACGACGCTCGTCTCGTTCGCATCCGCCGGGCGCACCACCGTGAAGTTCGGGATGGCGCGAAGCGTCGCGAGCTGCTCGATCGGCTGGTGGGTCGGCCCGTCTTCGCCGAGGGCGACGGAGTCGTGCGTCCAGACGTAGATCGACGGGATGTTCATGAGCGAGGCGATGCGCACCGACGGGCGCATGTAGTCGCTGAAGATCAGGAAGGTGCCGCCGAACGCGCGGGTCGGGCCGTGCAGCACGATGCCGTTCACGATCGCGCCCATCGCGTGCTCGCGGATGCCGAAGTGCAGCACGCGGCCGTACTTGTCGCCGGACCACTCGTGCGTCGACCACTCCGACGGGATGAACGACTTCGCCGCCTTGATCGTGGTGAGGTTCGACTCGGCGAGGTCGGCGGAGCCGCCCCACAGCTCGGGGAGCTCGGCGGCGAGCGCGTTGATCACGGTGCCGGACGCGGCGCGGGTCGAGACCTCTTTGCCGGCCTCGAAGCTCGGCAGCGCCGACGCGATGCCCTCGGGGAGCTCGCGGGCCTGCAGCCGGTCGAACAGCGCCTTGCGCTCGGGGTTCGCCTCGGCCCAGGCGTCGAACGCGCTCTGCCACTCGGCGCGAGCCTCGGCACCGCGGTCGTGCAGCCTGCGGGTGTGCTCGAGCACGTCCTCGGGCACGACGAACGTGGTCTCCGGGTCCCAGCCGAGCACCTTCTTCGTGGCGGCCAGCTCTTCGCCGCCGAGGGCAGAGCCGTGGATCTTGCCGGTGTTCTGCTTGCCGGGCGACGGCCAGCCGATGATGGTCTTGAGCACGATGATCGAGGGCCTCGATGTCTCGCCCTTGGCGGCCTCGATCGCCGCGTACAGCTCCGCGGCGTCCTCGACGTACTCGCCGGTCTTCTTCCAGTCGACGGTCTGCACGTGCCAGCCGTACGCCTCGTAGCGCGCCGCGACGTCCTCGGTGAAGGCGACGTTCGTGTCGTCCTCGATGGAGATCTGGTTGGAGTCGTAGATGACGACGAGGTTGCCGAGCTCCTGGTGGCCGGCGAGGGAGGATGCCTCGGAGGTGACGCCCTCCTGCAGGTCGCCGTCAGACGCGATCACGTAGATGAAGTGGTCGAAGGGGGAGGTGCCGGGGGCGGCATCCGGATCGAAAAGACCGCGCTCGTAGCGGGCCGCGTAGGCGAAGCCGACCGACGACGCCAGACCCTGTCCGAGCGGACCGGTGGTGATCTCGACCCCGTCGGTGTGACCGAACTCGGGGTGGCCGGGGGTCAGCGACCCCCACGTGCGCAGCGCCTTCAGGTCGTCGAGCTGCAGTCCGAACCCGCCGAGGTAGAGCTGCACGTACTGCGTCAGCGAGGAGTGGCCGGCCGAGAGGATGAACCGGTCCCGGCCCGCCCAGTGCACATCCGCGGGATCGTGACGCATGACGTGCTGGTAGAGCAGGTATGCGGCGGGAGCGAGGCTCATCGCCGTGCCCGGGTGACCGTTGCCGACCTTCTCGACCGCGTCCGCAGCCAGCACGCGAGCGGTGTCCACCGCGCGCCGATCGATCTCATTCCAACGCAGTTCCGACACCGGGCCGCCTTTCTTGGAGGGAGCGCCCAGACGTGGCCGGTCCGCGGCCCTTGTCCGGATGGAGAAGGGGGAATCGGCGCGGGGCGCGCGTGTGGTCTCAGCATAGCGAAGGGGCATGCCGCCCCGGCCATGAGAGCCGCTGTGTGACAGAGTCTTTCGCAGTGCCACTCGCGTTCCGTGTCTGTGTCGTGTCGCCGCGGTGACGTTCTGCTCACGCCGGCCGCACCCGGATTGTGAGCAGTCCGGTCGGCCGGGTCCGACAGGGGCGATGCCATAGACTGGGGGCTGTTCTGCTGGCGGCGATTGCGGGGGCGATGGACATCACGACGACGGCCGGTGCCAAGGCATCCGTCCGCGCACCGGGCGACTCGCGTCGCAGCATCGGACGCACCATCCGGGCCTACGTCGCACTGACGAAGCCGCGGGTCCTCGAACTCCTCCTCGTCACGACCGTGCCGGTCATGATCCTGGCCGAGGGCGGCTTCCCGAGCATCTGGCTCGTGCTCGCCACCGTCATCGGCGGCTCGATGAGCGCCGGGTCGGCCGCCGCGTTCAACATGTACCTCGACCGCGACATCGACGCGCACATGCAGCGCACCGTGAACCGGCCCCTCGTCACCGGCGAGGTGTCGCCGCGCGGCGCCCTGATCTTCGCGTGGACGCTCGCCGTGGTGTCGACGGTCTGGCTGTGGCTGACGACGAACTGGCTCGCCGCGGTGCTCTCGGCGGCCGCGATCTTCTTCTACGTCGTGATCTACACGATGATCCTCAAGCGCCGCACCGAGCAGAACATCGTGTGGGGCGGTATCGCAGGCTGCTTCCCGGTGCTGATCGGCTGGACCGCCGTCACCGGTTCGCTCGCGTGGCCGCCGGTCATCCTCTTCGCGCTCGTCTTCCTCTGGACGCCGCCGCACTACTGGCCGCTGTCGATGAAGTACAAGGAGCAGTACGAAGAGGTGCACGTGCCGATGCTCGGCGCCACCCGCAACGGCTCGCAGGTCGGACTGCAGGTCATCCTCTATGCGTGGGCCACCGTGGCCTGCTCGCTCCTGCTCGTCCCCGTTGCAGGCATGGGGCTCGTCTACACGGTCTCAGCCCTCGTGTTCGGCGGCTGGTTCATCTACGAGTCGCACCGGCTCTACAACCGCGCGGTGCGGGGCACCGAGCCGCGCCCGATGCGCGTCTTCCACGCATCCATCACGTATCTGACGCTGCTGTTCGTCGCGATCGCGATCGACCCGCTGCTGCCGTTCTAGGCGGACCCCACCCCGAGACACCGTAAACGCGACGAGACACGCCACTAGACAGGGTGTCTCGTCGCGTTTACGGTGTCTCGCAGGTGCGGCCTCGACCGCGGCGGGTCAGCGGCTGAATCAACGAGAACGGCGAGACCAGGAGCCGTGAGGCATCCTGATCCCGCCGTTGTGCGAGACCCTGAGGGTCAGCGGGTGGGGGTCTCCTCGTCGGCCGGCTTCTCGGCGACGGGCTCTGCGACGACCACGGGCTCCGCGGCGACGGGCTCAGCCGCGACGACCGGCTCGGCTGCCACGGACGGCGAGGTGGCCTCAGCCGGCTCGGCTGCGACAACGGGCGTGGACTCCGCGACGACGACCTCTTCCTCGTCGTTCCAGTCGATCGGCTCGACGATCTCGACGGCAGGGGCGGGGATCAGCGAGCGGACGACGCCGAGCACGAGCGCGAGCGCCAGGCCGATGAGTCCGGTTCCGATGAGGACGCCGCCGAAGATGGCGACGATCTGGCCGACGTAGACGTCCGCGGTCGTCGCGGTCTGCGCCGCGAGACCCGTCGTCATCGTGCCCGTCGTCGTGACGAGGATCCAGGCGCCGTAGACGACAGTTGCGAGCGATCCGACAATGAGCAGCCAGAACGGGATGCTGCGAAGAAGGCTGGGACGGGTGGTCATTGGTGACTGCTCCTTGATATGAGGTGAGCCGCAGAATGCGGCATCCGACAGCCTTTCGGCTGGTTCCGAATCGATCGTGTGCGCGATCGATGTAAATGCTATGAGACGCGAGCCGCGTCGATCTCTCCCGGCACCCCGGAGGCTGCTGCCTTGAGGTGCATCACGACGACGGTCATCGCCGCGACGAGGAGGACGGCGAGCACCATGTGGATGTTGACCAGCACGATCGGCAGGCCGGTGCGGGCCTGCCAGAGCCCGACGGCGATCTGGATGAGCTCGACCGCCAGCAGGAGCCCCGTCCACAGCGGCAGCCGCAGCCCCCGCGGCATCCGCCATGAGCCGGCGAAGAGGACGATCGTGAGTGCGAAGAGCAGGTATGCGGGCCACGAGTGCACGTGCTGCATGAACTCGGCATCGAGTCCGTTGCGGGCCGCTCCGCCGTCGCCGGCGTGAGGTCCCGAGCCGGTCACGAGGATCCCGACGACGACCGTGATGAAGGTCACCACCGTCGTCACGTGAGTCGTGATCGCGTACCAGCGCGGCACCGCCAGCACCCGCGGCCCAGGCGTCGCATACACCCGGACGACGAGCACCGCGGAGAGTGCGACCAGGGCCACGGAGGCCAGGTAGTGAAGGCCCGACCACGTAGGGGTTGAGGTTCGTGAGCACCGTGATGCCGCCGATGACCGCCTGCAGCGGTACATAGAGGCCGATCACGAGCGACAGCCAGAACAGGTCGCGACGCTCTGCTCGCATCCGGATCACGAACAGGAACATGACGATCGCCACGACGACGAGCACGAACGTCAGCAGGCGATTGCCGAACTCGATGACGCCGTGGATGCCCATCTCGGGGGTCGCCACCAGCGAGTCGCCGGTGCACTGCGGCCAGGTCGGGCACCCGAGGCCGGAGCCGGTGAGGCGCACGAGGCCACCGGTCGCCACGATCCCGACCTGAACGACGAGGGTCGCCCATGCGGCGGCGATCACACGGCGGTCGACGCGGTCGGGCAGCCGGTTCCAGATGCGCCGGAGAAGTCCGGGTGCGGTCTGGGTCGTCGTGTCCGCGGGCATCGTCTTCAGTCTCCTGGCGGGTATGCGCACATGGTGGGTGCGTGACACAGGCGCCCGGTGTCGGGGCGGAACCTGTAGAATCAAGGGGTCGGCTGCGGGCGCACAAGCGCCTCGCAGCACTGACAGTCTAGGCGCGACGGCCAGCGCCACTTGAGAGGGCCCTCCAGCGGCATCCCCCTTCGGTAACTCCACCGGAGGAGCCGGAATGCCGGGGCGGATGACACCGCATGGGCCCGGAGGAGAACGTGACGATGTCTGATGTGCTGATCGACCGACCCGAGCTCGCCAGCCTCGGACAGTACGAGTTCGGCTGGCACGACGAGGATGCCGCAGGCGCCACCGCCCAGCGCGGGCTGAGTGAAGCCGTCGTGCGAGGCATCTCCACCCTCAAGGACGAGCCCGACTGGATGCTGAAGAACCGGCTCAAGGGTCTGCAGCTCTTCGGCCGCAAGCCGATGCCCACGTGGGGCGCCGACCTCTCCGAGATCGACTTCGACAACATCAAGTACTTCGTGCGCTCGACCGAGAAGCAGGCCGGGTCGTGGGAGGAGCTCCCCGAGGAGATCCGCAACACCTACGAGCGGCTCGGCATCCCCGAGGCGGAGCGCCAGCGTCTCGTCGCCGGCGTCGCCGCGCAGTACGAGTCCGAGGTGGTCTACCACCAGATCAACGAGCAGCTCGAGGCGCAGGGTGTCATCTTCATGGACACCGACACGGCGCTGCGCGAGCACCCGGAGTTCTTCACCGAGTACTTCGGCACCGTCATCCCGGCCGGCGACAACAAGTTCGCCGCGCTCAACACCGCGGTGTGGTCGGGCGGATCGTTCGTCTATGTGCCGCCCGGCGTGCACGTCGAGATCCCGCTGCAGGCCTACTTCCGCATCAACACCGAGAACATGGGCCAGTTCGAGCGGACGCTCATCATCGCCGACGAGGGCTCATACGTGCACTACATCGAGGGCTGCACCGCCCCGATCTACAAGAGCGACTCGCTGCACTCGGCCGTGGTCGAGATCATCGTGAAGAAGAACGCGCGCGTTCGGTACACGACGATCCAGAACTGGTCGAACAACGTCTACAACCTCGTCACCAAGCGCGCGATCGCGCACGAGGGCGCGACGATGGAGTGGATCGACGGCAACATCGGCTCCAAGGTCACGATGAAGTACCCCTCGATCTTCCTCGTGGGCGAGCGCGCCAAGGGCGAGACGCTGTCCGTCGCGTTCGCGGGACCCGGTCAGCACCAGGATGCCGGCGCGAAGATGATCCACATGGCGCCCTACACGCAGTCATCGATCGTCTCGAAGTCGATCGCCCGCGGCGGCGGACGCGCCGGGTACCGCGGCGAGGTGCGGGTGGAGGCCAATGCCCACCACTCCGCGAACACGGTGCGGTGCGATGCGCTGCTCGTCGACACGATCTCGCGCTCCGACACCTATCCCGCGATCGACATCCGCGTCGACGACGTGCAGCTCGGCCACGAGGCGACCGTCTCGAAGGTCAGCGAGGAGCAGCTGTTCTACCTGCAGTCCCGCGGCATGCCCGAGGACGAGGCGATGGCGATGATCGTGCGCGGATTCATCGAGCCGATCGCACGCGAACTTCCCATGGAGTACGCCATGGAGCTCAACAAGCTCATCGAGATGGGCATGGAAGGATCGGTCGGCTAGATGACGGCCACGACACAGGCGCCTGCCACGGCGCCCGGTTCCACCGCGCACACCGACGGGGCCTGGTCGGTCATCCCGGTCCAGACCCGTTCCGAGCGCCCCCGCTCGTTCGACCCCGCGGACTTCGAGGTCCCGAACGGGCGTGAGGTCAACTGGAAGCACACCCCGGTCGACCGGATCGCGCCGCTGTTCGAGGATGCCGCGTCCGAGGACTCCGCGATCGCTTACGACGTCGACGCGCCCGAAGGCGTCGAGGTCGCCGCGCGACGCGTGGGCGAGTCGCCCCGCGGCGAGGTCTTCGAGCCCGAGGACCGCTCCGCGGCGATCGCGTGGACGCGATCCGACGAGGCGCTGCTACGTGCGCGTCCCCGCCGATGCCGAGCCTGGCGAGCCGATCGTCGTGACGATGACCGGCGCGGGCCCCACCGGACGGGCGAACGCGCACATCGTGCTCGAGGCGGGCGTCAACTCCCGCGCGACGATCCTGCTCCGCCACCAGGGCTCCGCGCAGTTCGCGCAGAACGTCGAGGTCCTGGTGCGCGACGGCGCCCACCTCGAGGTGGTCACGGTGCAGCAGTGGGACGACGACGCCGTGCATGCGGCATCCCATCAGGCACGCGTCGTCGCGCGACGCGACGCTCCGCCATATCGTCGTGAGCTTCGGCGGCGGCGTCGTGCGGGTGAACCCGAGCGTCGAGCTCGCGGGCACCGGATCGCGCGCCGAGCTCTTCGGCCTCAGCTACTCCGACGCGGGCCAGCACCTCGAGAGCCAGGTCTACCTGCACCACAAGGGCGCCGAGACCACGGGAGACGTCCTCTACAAGGGCGCGCTGCAGGGCGCCGGTGCCCGGAGCGTCTGGATCGGCGACGTGCTCATCGGGCCGGATGCCGTCGGCACCGACTCGTACGAGGCGAACCGCAACCTCGTCCTCACGGACGGCGCGCGCGCCGAGTCGATCCCGAACCTCGAGATCGAGACCGGCGACATCCGCGGCGCCGGTCACGCCAGCGCCACCGGCCGCTTCGACGACGAGCAGCTCTTCTACCTGCAGGCCCGCGGCATCGCCGAGGACGAGGCGCGACGCCTCGTCGTGCTGGGCTTCCTCGCCGAGGTCGTGCAGAAGATCGGCATCCCCGCACTCGAGGACGAGCTCTTCGCCGCCATCGAGACCGAACTCGCCCAGGAGGTCGCCCGATGACCGCTCAGCGCGTCTGCGCTCTCAGCGATCTGGAACAGGACTCGGCGATCCGGGTCGAGGTCGACGGCGTCGCGATCGCCGTCGTGCTCGACTCCGCCGGCGAGGTGCACGCCATCGGCGACACCTGCACGCACGGCGACATCTCGCTCGCCGAGGGCTTCGTCGACGGCGACACGCTGGAGTGCTGGGCCCACGGCTCGGCATTCTCGCTGAGCACCGGCAAGCCCCTCAATCTTCCCGCGTATGAGCCCGTCCCGGTCTTCGCCGTCACGATCGACGGCGACGACGTGCTCATCGACCCGCTGTGAAGAAGTCGGTCGCCTAGCCTCGCTGGAACCGACCACGAAACGAAAAGAGTCACTGAATGTCAGTCCTCGAGATCCGCGACCTGCATGTGACGGTCGAGACGGATGCCGGAACCACCCCCATCCTCAACGGCGTGACCCTCACGATCCGCAAGGGTCAGACGCACGCCATCATGGGCCCCAACGGCTCGGGCAAGTCGACCCTCGCGTACACGATCGCCGGCCACCCGAAGTACAAGGTCACGAGCGGCTCGATCTCGCTCGACGGCGCAGGACGTCCTCGCGATGACGGTCGACGAGCGCGCTCGCGCCGGGCTGTTCCTCGCGATGCAGTACCCGGTGGAGATCCCCGGCGTCACCGTGACGAACTTCCTCCGCACCGCCAAGACCGCGATCGACGGCGAGGCGCCTTCGATCCGCACGTGGACCAAGGACGTCAAGCAGTCGATGAAGAACCTGCGCATGGACCCGAAGTTCGCGCAGCGCAACGTCAACGAGGGCTTCTCGGGCGGCGAGAAGAAGCGCCACGAGATCCTCCAGCTCGAGCTGCTGCGGCCCCAGATCGCGATCCTCGACGAGACCGACTCCGGCCTCGACGTCGACGCGCTCAAGGTCGTCTCAGAGGGCGTGAACCGCGCCAAGGCCGAGACCGATCTCGGTGTGCTGCTCATCACGCACTACACCCGCATCCTCCGCTACATCCACCCCGACTTCGTCCACGTGATGATCGGCGGGCGCATCGTCGAGGAGGGCGGGCCCGAGCTCGCCGACCGCCTCGAGGACGAGGGCTACGACCGCTACCTCGAGCCGGTCGCCGAGTCCGCGGCTGAGACCGAAGCGTAGAATCGTTACATGACCGCAACCCTCACGCCCGAGAAGTACGACGAGGTCTCCGAAGCGCTCAAGGACGTCATGGACCCCGAGCTCGGGATCAATGTCGTCGACCTCGGCCTCATCTACGACCTCGGGTGGGACGACGAGAACGACGCGCTGGTCATCCACATGACACTCACCTCCGCCGGCTGCCCGCTCACCGACGTGCTCGAGGAGCAGACGGCGCAGGCGCTCGACGAGGTCGTCGACCGCTTCCGCATCAACTGGGTGTGGATGCCGCCGTGGGGTCCCGAGCGGATCACCGACGACGGCCGCGACATGATGCGGGCGCTCGGCTTCGCCATCTGAGCCACCGCCTGCTGCGCTGCACTACCGCGCATGACGTCCGAAATGGGCGGATGCCGGTGCGTCGGTAGTCTCGAAGGGTGAGCGTCACCCCCCTTCAGGCACTGCCCCTCGACCAGCTTCGACAGCGATCCAGCACGAAGTGGCGCAACTATCCGCCGGAGGTCCTGCCGCTCTTCGTCGCCGAGACCGACTTCCCTCTGGCGGAGCCGATCACGCGGGCGCTGACGCGCGCCGTGGGGCTCGGCGACACCGGCTACACGCCGCCCGACCCCGGCATCCGTGACGCCTATGCGGCGTTCGCGCAGCGCCGCTTCGGGTGGACCGTGGACCCGGCGAGGATCCGCACGACGTGCGACGTCATGATGGGCGTCGTCGAGCTGCTCCGGCGGGTCACCGAACCCGGGGACCGGGTCATCGTCACGCCGCCGGTCTACCCGCCGTTCTACGAATGCATCCCCGAAGCGGGCGCCGTCGTCGAGCGCGTGCCGCTCATCGAGGAGCGACTCGGGATGGGAGCTCGATCTGCTGGGCATCGAGGCGGCGCTGGCCGGCGGCGCGCGCGCCGTGCTGCTCTGCAACCCGCACAATCCCACCGGCACCGTCCACTCGCGCGCGACTCTGGCCGCACTGGCCGAGCTGGCCGCGCGGTTTCGGTGCCGTCGTGATCAGCGACGAGATCCACGCGCCGCTCGTGCACCCCGGTGCGGTGTTCACGCCGTTCCTGGATGCCTCGCCCGCCGCGGCCGCAGGTCGGCTACACGGTCGCGAGCGCCAGCAAGGCGTTCAACCTGGCCGGCCTCAAGTGCGCGCTCATGATCACCGCGGCGGACGAGACCGCTCGCGTCGTCGGCGGCCTGCCCGCCGAGGTGGAGTGGCGCACCGGACTGTTCGGCGCCATCGCCGGCGTCGCCGCGTTCTCGCCCGAGAGCGACGCGTGGCTCGACGGGACTGCAGGCCGACCCTGGACGGCAATCGTCGCCTCCTCGCGGAGCTGCTCGCCGAGCACGTGCCCGGTGCGCGCTATCGGATCCCGGATGCCGGCTTCCTCGCGTGGGTCGACCTCTCCGACCTCGGCTGGGGCGACAATCCCGCCGTGAAGATCCTGCGCGACGCGAAGGTCGCCTTCCACTTCGGCCCGCTCTTCGGCGAAGAGGGGAAGGGGCACGTCCGCATCAACTTCGGCTGCTCGCCCGACGTGCTCCGCGAGGCGATCGAGCGCGTGGGCGCGCTCGTAGGACCGTGACCGGACCGATCGACCATTCGCCCTTCGCGCCCGCTCCCGTCGGGCGAGCCGGTGGCATCTGGGGCCCGGAGTACGTCTGGGTCACCGTCGGTGCCGTCGCGCTGGTGTTCCTCGCGGCGATGCAGTCGCTCGCGGTGACGACGGTCATGCCGGTCGTGAGCGCCGACCTCGACGGTGCGTCGCTCTACGCGGTGGCCTTCGCCGCCACCCTCGCGACGAGCGTCATCGGAATGGTCGCCGTCGGCGCGTGGTGCGACCGCGGCGGAGTGCTCGCGCCGCTGACCGCTGCCGGTCGCGCTGTTCGTGGTCGGGTCTCATCATGGCGGGCGTCGCCCCCTCGATGGAGATCCTCGTCGCGGGACGGCTCATCCAGGGTCTCGGCATCGGCGGTCAGACCGTCGCGCTGTACGTCGTCGTCGCCCGCGTGTACCCGCCGGCGGTCCACGGCCGCGTGTTCGCCGCGTTCTCGGCGGCGTGGGTGGTCCCCTCGCTCATCGGGCCGTTCCTGGCCGGAGCGGTCGCCGAATACCTGCACTGGCGATGGGTGTTCCTCGGCGTCGCCGTCCTCACCGTCGTCGCGTACACGATGGTCGTGCTGCGGCTGCGCGGCCTCGCGCTGCACACCGACGAACCCGCGACCGGCCGCATCGCACCGCGTCTCGCGTGCGCGGTCGCGGTCGCCGTCGGCGCGCTGGGCGCTCAGCCTCGCCGGCGAGCTCGGCATCCTGGTCGCCTGTGGCTGTCGCAGCATCCGTCGTCGTCATCGGACTGGCGTGCCGTCCGCTGCTGCCGCCGCGCACGCTCCTCGCAGGGCGCGGGCTGCCCGAGCGTGGTGCTCATGCGCGGACTGATCGCCGGGGCGCTCTTCGGCGCCGAGATCTACGTGCCGTACCTGCTGATCGACGAGTACGACTTCTCGCCGACGTGGGCGGGACTCGGCCTCACCGCGGCGGCGCTCGCGTGGGCCGTCGCCGCCGACGTCCAGGGCCGCTTCGGCGACCGGATGGGCAACGCCCGCATCACCGTCATCGGCACCGCGCTGCTGTTCGCCGCCGTCGTGATCGCGGCGATCACCGCGATGGCCCATCTTCCCGCCGCGGTGCTCATCGCCGGGTGGGCGCTGGCCGGGGGCGGCATGGGGCTCATGTACCCGCGGCTGACGGTGCTCACCCTCGCGTACTCGACGCCGCAGAACCAGGGCTTCAACTCGTCGGCGCTGTCGATCTCGGATTCGGTCGGGGCCGCGACGACGATCGCCGCGATGGGCCTGGTGTTCACCGCCCTCGCAGGAACGGATGCCGGTTTCCCGGCGGTGTTCGCGATCGCCGCGATCCTCTCGCTGCTGGCGCTGGTGCCCGGCCTGCGCATGGGGCATGCGCACGAGGCGCTGTCGACCCGCGGCGTAGCGCGGTTCAATTCTCCGCTTTGCCGAGGCGCCAGTAGCCCATGAAGGCGATCGCGCGCCGGTCGACGCCGAGGTCGGTGACGAGGTGCCTGCGCAGCGACTTGATCGCCGCCGCTTCGCCGGCGAGCCACGAGTACAGCGGTGCGCTCTTCAGAGCCGCTCCGCCCTTCGCGGTGCGCGGCACCTCCCACAGGATGTCGGTGTCGATGTCGATCTCCTCGACCTCCGCGCCTCGGCCGGCGGGGGCCAGGGTCGCAGCCGCAGCCTCCACAGTGGGCACCAGATGGGCATGGCGGTCACCCCGCGAACGTGCGCTGACGCGGTACTCGAAGCCCTCGTGGCGGGGAAGGTACTCGGCATCCGCAGGATGCGGGACCTCGAGCACGACCGTGCCGCGTGCCTCGGGCGGAAGCTGCTCGAGGATCACGGCGATGGCCGGTGCCGCGGTCTCGTCGCCCGCCAGCAGCAGCTGATCCACGCTTGCCGGCGGCACGAAGTCGATGCCATAGCTGACGCCGTGGTGCGGCGCGTCGTGGGCGCGAGGATCAGCACCTCGTCGCCGACCGAGGCGCCCGCGATCCACGCGGACGCCGGTCCCTGGATGTCGTGGGCGACCATGTCGATGTCGACCTCGCACGCATCGGCGCGCACCTGGCGGGTGGTGTACGTCCGGAACGGCGGCCGCTCGTCCTCGGGCATCTCGCGCCACTGCGTGTACCAGTCATCGCCGGAGGGCATGGCGTCGAGGCCGATGGTCGCGGTGGGGAAGACCACCTTGATCCGCTGATCGAAGCCGGGGTCGCCGTAATCCGCGAGGTCGTCGCCGCCGAAGGTGAACCGGCGGAAACTCGGCGTCAGGTCGGTGATCGCGGTCACCCGCGCCGTGAAGAATCGGAGAGTGCTAGCGGCCTTGGCCATCGGGACTTCCTGTCTGGATCGGTTCGGCGAATGCCGTCGAATGAGCGGATGCGGTGACGTGGTGTCGCCCGCGCGGCAGGATGATCGGCGCGCCGGAGACCGGATCGGGGATGACGAGCGCGTCGAGGTCGAAGACGTCGCGGATGAGCTCGCTCGTCACGACCTCCTGCGGTGAGCCGCCGGCCACGAGCCGGCCGCTGCGCAGCGCGAACATGTGGTCGGCGTAGCGCGCCGCCAGGTTCATGTCGTGCAGGACCATGACGATCGTCGTTCCGCGATCTCGATTGAGGTCGGTCAGCAGGTCGAGCACCTCGACCTGGTGCGCGACGTCGAGGAACGTCGTGGGCTCGTCGAGCAGCAGGATGTCGGTCTCCTGCGCGAGGGCCATCGCGATCCAGACGCGCTGGCGCTGGCCGCCGGAGAGCTCGTCGACCGGGCGACCCTCGAGATCGGCGATGCCGGTTGCCTCGAGCGACTGCGCGACGACGTCGTAGTCGTGCTGGCTCCACCGCGCCAGCAGCTTCTGATGCGGATGCCGCCCACGGCCGACGAGGTCGGCGACCGCGATCCCCTCGGGTGCGATCGGGCTCTGCGGCAGCAGGCCGAGAGTGCGGGCGACCTCTTTCGTGGGGCGGCCGTGCAGCGCCTTGCCGTCGAGGATCACCTGACCGGAGCGCGGGTTCATGAGACGCGCGAGAGCGCGCAGCAGCGTGGACTTGCCGCAGCCGTTGGCGCCGACGATGGCGGTGATGCGGCCGGGCGGGATCTGGAGGTCCATCCCGTCGACGATCGTCCGGTCGCCGTAGGCGAGGGTCAGCGACTCGGCGGCGAGGGTGTGAGGTTCGTGTCATAGGGAGCCTCCGGAACGGTTGGTCCTGATGAGGAGGTAGATGAGATAGGGCGCTCCGAGCACGCCGGTGATGACGCCGACGGGGTAGCGGGTGTCGAACGCGAACTGCCCGATGAGGTCGGCGACGAGCACGAGGAGGGCGCCGATCAGCCCGGACGGCAGCAGCAGCGAGCCGCCGGGCCGGACGACGCGCGCCGCGATCGGGCCGGCCATGAAGGCGACGAAGGCGATCGGGCCGGTGGCGGCCGTGGCGAACGCGAGGAGCGCGACGGCGGTGACCATCAGCACGACGCGGCTTCGCCGGACGTTGACGCCGAGGCTGGCCGCCGTGTCGTCGCCGAGCCGCAGCATGTCGAGTGCCGGCCCCTGCGAGAGCAGCAGCGGAACGAGCACGGCGCACGCGATGGCGAGGGGGAGCACGACCTGCCAGGTCGCGCCGTTGAGGCTGCCGGTGAGCCACTGCATCGCCGTCTGCAGATCCCAGGTCGCGCGCCTTCGACAGCACATACGTGATGGCGCTGTCGAGCATCGCCGCGACGCCGATGCCGATCAGGATGAGCCGGGCACCCGCGAAGCCGCCGCGGTTGGAGAGCAGGTAGATCGCGGCGGCGGTCACCAGCGCGCCGGCGAGGGCGAGGAACGAGACGGCCGTCTCATCGAGCGCGAGCACGACGATGCCGAACACAGCAGCGGCACTCGCTCCCGAGCTGATGCCGATGATGTCGGGGGAGGCGAGGGGATTCCGCAGCATGGACTGGAAGGTGACACCCGCGACGCCGAAGGCGAAGCCGGCGAGAAGGCCGAGCGTCGCGCGCGGCAGCCGCAGCTCGCCCACGGTGAAGGATGCGCCCGGCACTGTCTGGCCGAGGATGACCTGGATGACGTCGACGGGGCCATAGAAGGTGTTGCCGACCATGAGCGAGACCGCGAAGACGACGACGATGGCGACCGCGAGCGCCGAGATGGCGATTCCTCGGTGCCTGGCGCGGGTGCGACGACCCGCCGCGACGATCTGAGCGCTCACAGCTCACGCACCCTCTGGCGTCGGACGATCCAGATGAAGAACGGCGCGCCGATCAATGCCGTGATGATGCCGACCTCGATCTCCTCGGGACGGGCGATCACGCGGCCGACGACATCCGCGGCCACGAGCAGGGCGGCCCCGGTCACCATCGAGAACGGCAGCAGCCAGCGATGGTCGGTGCCGACGATGAGGCGGCACAGGTGCGGGATGACGAGTCCGACGAACGCGATCGGTCCGGCCACCGCGGTCGCCGCGCCGCACAGGATGACCGCGCCTGCGGAGGACACCAGGCGCGTCCGCGCCACGTGCTCGCCGAGTCCGGCGGCCAGCTCGTCGCCCAGAGCGAGGGAGTTCATGCCCCGCGCCGTCGCCAGGCACACGATGGCGCCGACCGCGAGCACCGGGAGCACCATGGCGATCCGATCCCAGGTCGCGCCGCCGACGCCGCCGATCTGCCAGAAGCGGAAGGTCTCCATGGCGTCCACGCGGGGGAGGAGCACCGCGCTGACCAGCGAGGTGAACGCCGCGGTGGCCGCGGCTCCCGCGAGAGCGAGCTTGAGCGGAGTCGCTCCGCCCCGGCCGAGCGAGCCGACCGCGTAGACGAAGACCGCCGCGGCAGCCGCCCCGCCGATCGCCAGCGCCATGATCGCGTAGGGATCGGCGATCGCCGAAGATCGCGATGCCGATCACCACCGCGAGGGCGGCTCCGCCGGTGACCCCCAGGATGCCGGGGTCGGCGAGCGGATTGCGAGTGACGGCCTGCATCGTGGTCCCGGCCATCGCCAGCGCGGCTCCGACGAGGATCGCGAGGACGGTACGCGGGATCCGGGCGACGACTGCCGCCTGCGAGACGCCGTCGACGTCGCCCGCCGAGTCCGGCGAGGATCTCGCCGACGCTGACCTCGCGCACGCCGAGCGCGACCGATGCGATGCACAGCAGGAGGAGGGCCAGGACCGCTCCGGCGAGCCACGTCAGACGCACCGCCGCCGAGCGCCGCAGCGAAGCGGCGTCCGGCAGCGGTGTGCGCGTCTGCGTGGCGGTCAAGGCGACTCAGCCCAGTGCGCTCGCGAGCAGGGCGAAGTACTCGTCGATGCCCCAGCCGATCGAGAGCGGCGACGGGTTCGCCGACGCGGCAAGAGGCGTGGAGTTCTCGAGGATCGCGATCCGACCGTTCGCGATCGCCGGGATCTGCGAGAGCAGCGGATCGGCCTGCAGCTGCTCGACGATCGTCGCCGCCGGCTTCGCCGTACGTCACGAACACGTCGACGTCGGCGAACCGGTCGGCCTCTTCGCTGCTGATCTGAAGGTAGAACTCGTCTGTTCCCGCCGACTCCTCCTCGACGACCGCGGGCGAGCGGCAGTCCGAGGCCGGTGAGGAATCCGGGACGCGTGTCGAGGCTCGTGTAGAAGCCGATCTGGCTGAAGTCGGCCGGGTCGATGTAGGAGAAGAGCAGCTTCGAGTCGGCAAGCTCGGGGTAGGTCGGCAAGCGCGGCCTCGACCTCGGCGTGGAGGTCTTCGATGAGCTGGTCGCCCTCGTCGGCGAGGCCGATGGCGGCCGAGTTGAGACGGATCATGTCTTCGTACGAGGTGCCCCACGCGACATCCGGGTAGGCGACGACCGGCGCGATCTTCGAGAGCGTGTCGTACTCCTCCTGGGTGAGGCCGGAGTAGGCGGCGAGGATGACGTCCGGCGCGGTGTCGGCGACCGCCTCGAAGTCGATGCCGTCCGTCTCGTCGAACAGGACCGGCGTCTCGGCGCCGAGCTCTTCGAGCGCGTCCTCGACCCACGGCAGCACGCCGTCGCCGTCGTCGTCGCCCCAGGTGGCCTTGCTCATGCCGACCGGAACGACCCCGAGCGCGAGCGGAACCTCGTGGTTCGCCCAGGCCACCGTCGCGATGCGCTCCGGCTGCGACTCGATCGTCGTCTCGCCGTAGGCGTGCTCGATCGTGACCGGGAAGGCGCCATCGGCGGAGCCGCCCGCCGCTCCGTCGGCATTGGCGGCTCCGCCGGCGCTCGCGCACCCGGCGAGGGCGAGGGCTGCGATGGCGACCGCGGCAAGGGCGGCAGGGGTACGGAAACGGCGCACGGGAGATCCTCCGAGTTGGGGAAGTAAGGACATCCTTACCTTACCTACGAGCGCCGGACTGGTCGAATCCACGCGTGTCCGAATATGACGAAAGCCCCGGCCGCTGGGGCCGGGGCTCTCGCGTCCGGATGCCTCGGGCGAGGCATCCGCTCATTTCTTGCCGGCGTCGACCTTGCGGACGAGGGCCCATGCGCCGGGGATGATGAGGGCCGCAAGGCCGGCCTTGATGATCCCGCCGACGATGAACGGGAGGAGTCCGACCTCGAGGAGACCCAGGAACGAATAGTCCAGCGCCCAGGACCACGTTCAGGATGAAGGCCATGTAGGGGATGCCGAAGACGAACGGGACGATGCTCGCTGCGGCGAAGCCGAGGAACGCCAGGCGCCGGTCGCCGGTCCCACGCGCGCTCCGCGAACCAGCCCGCGACGAAGGCGGAGAAGATGAAGCCGATCACGAAGCCGAAGCTGGGCTTCGCGACCGCGGCGATCGTGCCGGTGAAGTCGGCGAAGACGGGGAGGCCCGCGAGTCCGACGAGCATGTAGGTGATGAGCGCCGCGGCGCCGCGGCGCGAGCCGAGAGCGGCTCCCACGACGATCACGCCGAGCGTCTGTCCCGTGATCGGCACGGGCCAGAGCGGAATCGAGACCTGCGCGAGCACGGCGACGACGGCGGCGCCGGCGATGACGAGTCCCGCGTCGAGAGCGAATGCCCTCGCCCGCGAGGACGGACGCGCGATCACATCGGCGAGGACACGGCGGTGGGAAGGGGCGGCGATGGCTGACATGCGACTCAGCCTAGGGGCAGGTCGGGCGGCGAACTTGGACGAAGTCCAATAATGAATCGCTGCCTTCTGTGTGAGACTCCCACAGCCGTGCCGCCGGGTGCTCACAGGAAGGCGCGGCGGTCGGCGACCTATACTGGGAGGCTGGCCCATCGGGCCGCTGCTACCCCTCCACCGATCGAACGGACATTCGCCGTGCTCGCCGTCCACGACCTCGAAATCCGCGTGGGCGCCCGCGTCCTCATGGCGGACGTGTCGTTCCGCGTGTCGAACGGCGACAAGGTCGGACTCGTCGGCCGCAACGGCGCCGGCAAGACGACCCTCACCAGGGTGCTCGCCGGCGATCTCCTGCCCGCCGACGGCAAGGTGGAGCGCTCCGGCGAGCTCGGATACCTGCCGCAGGATCCGCGCACCGGCGATCCCGAGATGCTCGCGCGCACCCGCATCCTCGATGCGCGCGGTCTCGGCACCCTCGCGCTCGGCATGCACGAGGCATCGCTCGCCATGGGCGATGACGATGCGGATGTCGCGGCCCGCGCGATGCGCAAGTACGCGAACCTCACCGAGCGGTTCGAGGCGCTCGGCGGGTACGCGGCCGAGGCCGAGGCGGCGTCGATCGCGCACAACCTGTCGCTTCCCGACCGCATCCTCGACCAGCAGCTGAAGACGCTCTCCGGCGGTCAGCGCCGTCGCATCGAGCTCGCGCGCATCCTCTTCTCGGACGCCGAGTCGATGATCCTCGACGAGCCGACGAACCACCTCGACGCGGACAGCGTGGTGTGGCTTCGCGAGTTCCTCAAGAACTACAAGGGCGGGCTGATCGTCATCAGCCACGATGTCGAGCTCGTCGGCGAGACCGTGAACCGCGTGTTCTACCTCGACGCGAACCGCCAGGTCATCGACGTCTACAACATGAACTGGAAGAACTACCTGCGCCAGCGGGTGGCCGACGAGGAGCGCCGCAAGAAGGAGCGCGTCAACGTCGAGAAGAAGGCGACGCCAGCTGCAGCTGCAGGCCGCGCGGTTCGGCGCGAAGGCGTCGAAGGCGGCCGCCGCGCACCAGATGGTGGCGCGCGCCGAGAAGATGCTCTCGGGACTCGACGACGTGCGCCAGGAGGATCGCGTCGCGAAGCTGCGCTTCCCGAAGCCCGCTCCGTGCGGAAAGACGCCGCTCATGGCATCCGGGCTGTCGAAGTCGTACGGATCGCTCGAGATCTTCACCGACGTCGACCTCGCGATCGACCGCGGCTCGAAGGTCGTCGTGCTCGGGCTCAACGGCGCCGGCAAGACCACGCTGCTGCGCATCCTCGCGGGCGTCGACAAGCCCGACACGGGCCAGATCGAGCCGGGGCACGGGCTCAAGGTCGGCTACTACGCGCAGGAGCACGAGAACCTCGACGTCGACCGCTCGGTGCTCGAGAACATGATGTCGGCGGCGCCCGACATCACCGCGACGGATGCCCGCAAGGTGCTCGGCTCGTTCCTGTTCACGGGCGACGACGTGCTCAAGCCCGCCGGCGTGCTGTCGGGTGGCGAGAAGACGCGCCTCTCGCTCGCGACCCTCGTCGTCTCGAGCGCGAACATGCTGCTGCTCGACGAGCCCACGAACAACCTGGATCCCGGCCTCGCGCGAGGAGATCCTCGGCGCCCTGTCGCACTACGAGGGCGCGGTCGTGCTCGTCTCGCACGACGAGGGAGCTGTCGAGGCGCTGAATCCCGAGCGGGTGCTCATCCTGCCGGACGGCGTCGAGGACATCTGGGGCCGCGACTACGCGGACTTGATCTCGCTGGCGCTGACGCGCGCCGTCAGTCGCCTGATCTCGCGCGCGGTCGAGGAGGGCGTCCTCGTCCGCCGCGTCGCGATCGCGCCGGCGGGGAGGCTCGGGCGCGGCATCCGATCGCGTCTTCGGCGTCTTCTCGCCGGTGGCGGCGCTCGGTGCGGATCACGTAGCCGATGAAGACGAATCCCATGATCGCGAACAGGATCCACTGGATCGCGTACGAGAGGTGCGGACCGGGGTCCTCGGACGGCGCCTCGAGCCGTTGCGGCTGCGTGGCCGGGGCCGGGTCCTCCGACATCATGAGCCCGTAGGCGCTCTGCTCGAGCGCCTCGCCGACCGAAGGATCGATGGTGTCGGCGATGAGACCGAGGTTGATCGTCGGAACCTGGCCCTCGGGCGCCGAGCGCCCCGATGAGGGGAGCGCTTCTCCCGGACGCAGCCGCGCGAGCACGGTGACCTCGCCCGTCGGGGGCGCCGGGATGGCAGTCGGGCTCGGGCTGATCGGCGCCGGGGGGCACCCAGCCCCGGTTGATCAGGATGACGCGACCATCGTCGAGGCGGAACGGCACGAGCACTTCGAATGCCGCGGTCCCGCCGTGCGGGCGGTTGCGAGCGAGCAGCTGCTCATCCGCGAGATAGCTTCCGGTGAGCTGGACCGGATGCCACTGGTCGCCAGGGTCCAGGGCCCGCACCGGCGGGGATCAGCTCGGCGAGCGGCACGGGATCGGCGTCGTAGTTCTCCGCGACGAGCGCGAGCTGCGTCGACCGATCCTGATTGCGGGTGAACTGCCAGTTCGACAGGAAGGCGCACGCGATCGCGAAGACGACGGCGAGCGAGATGTAGATCGCCCACCGACCCGCGCGCGGCAGGCTCTGCATGCTGACGCCATGCCGATCGCTCATCGGGCCGCCGCTTCCGCGTCGGCGGTGAGCGGGTGCACTGCGACCGGGAAATCACGGGCAGCGAGGTAGTCGCGGAGGTAGTCGCGATGCTCGTCGCACGCGACCCAGGACTTCACGCGGTCAGCGGCGTGGATCCGCGGATTGCGCCAGTCGATGCGCCATCGGGCGACGGCGCGGCATCCCGCCCGCGAGCACGTCGGCTCGCTGTGCGGCTCGCTCATGCCTGCTCGTCCGGCGTGCCGCCGTCCTCGACGGCGTGGGACTCCTCGATGCGCACGGTGCGCGGCGCCGGAGCCGGCGCGGCCTCCGCGGGCGCCGCCGGAAGCGCGCGTTCCGGGCTCTCCGGAGCACTCGGGCGGACGTTCTGACTCACGTTGGCGGTCACCACCGCGATGTAGGGAAGGAAGATCGCGGCAGCGCCGAACACCCACGTGTACCAGCCGTACGGCGTGATGACGACCATGAGGATGAAGCACACGATGCGGATCCCCATCGTGATCAGATATCGCCGCGAACGCGCGCCCGCGTCGTCGCGCGGTGCACGCGGCAGCGACGTGGCCGATGCGGCCCGATTCGAACTCTTCACGGTGATTCAAGAGTACGCCGCGCAGAGGTCCGGTCGCCGGGTCGGCGGTCCGCTGATGAGGCAGAATCAGCTGTACGTGCGCGCGTTCATGACGAAGAAGGGGATGAGCGCCAGCAGCAGGATCGTCAGCAGAGATGCCGAACCCGATTCCGACCCATCCGAGGATCGTTCCGGTGAGGCCCAGCCCGCGACCGCCTTCGCCGGTCCGCTTGATCTGCGACAGCGACATGTGGCCGGTGATGATCGCGGTGAGCGAGCCGATGAACGGGATCAGCACGATGCCCGCGATGCCCGCGATGAGGGAGACGATCGCGAGCGTGAATTCGTCTTGGGCTGAGTGCCGTACCCTCCATAGCCGCCGTACGCCGGAGCGCCGCCGTAGGTCGGTGCGGCGCCGTACGTGGGGGCGCCGCCGTAGGTCGGGGCGCCCCGTACGCGGGGGCGGCGCCATACGCCGGGGGAGCACCGTACGCCGGAGGAGCGGCGCCGTACTCGGCGGGCCCGGCCGGAGCGCTGTAGGCGGGCGGCGCCGGGGGAGCGGGAGGCGGATACGCCGCGGTTCCGGCATCGGCAAGCGACTCGGGGTACACCTCGGTCGCGGCTTCGGACACGGACTCCGGGTAGACCTCGGTCGCGGCGTCCGGATAGTCCTCGGATGCCGGCTGCGGGGCAGCCTCGGAGGCGGGCTGGTCCGCGGGGTCGGCGGATCCGGGGTTGGTGCTGTCGCTCACGAGGGTGCCTTTCATCGGATGTGTGCCCCCAGCGTTCCAGCGCAGGCGAAGGGTGTCAAACGTGCGCCGCTAGGCTGGTGCGGATCCGTCACAATCCCCGGGAGCGTCATCATGTCCACCGATCGCGTCGTCCTCGTCACCGGCGGAAACCGCGGTATCGGCCGCTCCATCGCCGAGCGCTTCGTCGCCGCCGGCTACAAGGTGGCCGTCACCGCGCGTTCCGGCGAGGGCCCTGAGGGGACGCTGACCGTGCGAGCGGACGTCACGGATGCCGCGGCCGTCGACGCGGCGTTCACCGAGGTCGAGAAGACGCTGGGACCGGTGGAGATCGTCGTCGCGAACGCGGGCGTCACCAAGGACACTCTTCTGCTGCGGATGACCGAGGACGACTTCGACAGCGTCGTCGCGACGAACCTCGGCGGTGCATTCCGGGTCGTCAAGCGCGCGTCCAAGGGGATGCTTCGCGCGAGGTGGGGTCGCGTCATCCTCATCTCGAGCGTCGTCGGGCTCTATGGGTCGGCCGGTCAGGTCAACTACGCGGCGTCCAAGAGCGGACTCGTCGGCTTCGCCCGCTCGCTCACGCGGGAGCTGGGTGGCAGGGGGATCACCGCGAACGTCGTCGCGCCGGGATTCATCGAGACCGACATGACCGCGGCGCTCCCCGAAGACACGCAGGCCGAGTACAAGCGGAACATCCCCGCCGGACGGTTCGCGACCGCGGACGAGGTCGCCGGCGTGGTGACGTGGATCGCGTCGGATGACGCGGCCTACATCTCGGGTGCGGTGATCCCGGTCGACGGCGGCCTGGGCATGGGCCACTGACGAAACCCCCCTCGACAGGCTCAGCGACCAGCTCGGCCGGCCCGAGTTCAGCGCGCCACGGCGGCGAGGATCTCCCGCGAAAGCGCCTCCGGCTTCGTGAACTGCGGCCAGTGCCCGGTGCCGAGCTTCACGACCTCTGAGTCCTCGATGGCGTCGAACGCATCGGCCCACGGTGCCCACTCCGACAGCTGCTTGCGCAGCTCGTCTTCGGACGCCCCGCCCATGAGCAGCGTCACCGGCACCTGATGACGCCGGTCGTCGGTCAGCACAAGCGGATCGGTCGGCACCTTCGCGGCAACGGACGCGGTGTGGGCAGCCGCCTCGGCGCGGGTGCTCTCGTCGAGGTCGAAGACTTCGGGCTCGTCGAACGAGTCCCAGCCGGGGAACGGGACGACGCCGTCCACGAGCTCGAACTCGGAGATCCCCTGGCCGCTGGGCGGCGGAACCGTATCGACGAAGATGACACGCGCGACGCGATCGGGGCGGGCATCGGCGGCGCCCCAGGCGACGTTGCCGCCGCCGCTGTGTCCTACGACGACGACCGGCCCGTCCGCAGCGTCGATCTCAGCGACCACCGCGTCGACCCAGTCCGCGATCCCGATGTCGGAGGATGCCGGGGCAGGGACCCCGAGGCCGGGTGAGGGAACCGTGTGCACGGAATGGCCCGCTGCCTCGAGCGAGGGGGTGATCGCGTCCCACGACGACGCATCGAGCCAGAGACCGGGAATGAGGATGATGTCCATGACCGGCGACGCTACTCGCGGCATCCGACATCGTCAGGGGGTTGCGCGAGCGGCCCAGGGGAGCAGGGCGATGACTTCGGAGAGGTCGACGGGCCCGACCACGACGTCGGCGCGCCGGCGCACCGCGGGCTTCGCGTTGAACGCGACGCCGAGGCCGGCATCCGCCATCATCGTGAGGTCGTTCGCGCCGTCCCCGATCGCGATCGTCCGCGAGAGCGGGACGCCGGCATCGTCGGCCCAGGTGCGGAGTGCGGCGGCCTTGCCCTCGGCGTCGACGATGGCCCCGTCGACGAAGCCGTTCAGCGCGCCGTCGGTCACGGCCAGGCGGTTCGCGCGCCACACGTCGACGCCGAGCTCGGGTGCGATCGTGTCGAGGATCTCGTGGAAGCCACCGGAGACGACTCCCACCCGTCCGCCCCGCTCGTGCACGGCATCGATGAGCTCGCGGACGCCGGGCGTCGGCTCGATCCGCGCGAGCACGTGGGCGAACGCGCTCACCGGCACGCCTGCGAGTGCCTGGACGCGGGAGCGGAGGCTCGCGGCGAAGTCCACCTCGCCGCGCATCGCCGCTTCGGTCGCCGCAGCGACCTCCGCACCGCGGCCGGCCTCATCGGCGATGAGCTCGATGACCTCGTTGCGGATCAGCGTGGAATCGGCGTCGAGCACGACGAGGAATCGGACGGACGGCGCGGGCATGCTGACAACGCTACTGGCGTGGTGCCGTCCAGCCGCACGGGCCGTCATCGGTCGACGCGGACGCCCTTTCCGACGACGGTGATGCCGGTGTCGGTGACGGTGAAGCCGCGCGCGATGTCCTTCTCGCGATCCACGCCGACTGTCGCGCCATCGGCGAGCACGACGTTCTTGTCGAGGATCGCACGATGGATGCGGGCACCCGCGCCGACGTGGACGTGGTCGAACAGCACCGAGTCGGTGATCGTCGACCCGCCTCCGGCGAGGGTCCACGGGCCGACGACGCTGCGCTCCAGGTGCGTGCCCGAGAGCACGGAGCCGAGCGACACGATCGAGTCGATGGCATTGCCGATCCGGCCGACCGAGTCGCGGACGAACTTCGCCGGCGGCGAGTTGACCGCCTGCGAGTGGATCGGCCAATCCGTGTTGTACAGGTTGAAGATCGGGAGCGTCGAGATGAGATCCTGGTGCGCGTCGAAGAAGGACTCGATGGTCCCGACATCCCGCCAGTAGTCGCGGTCGCGATCGGTGGATCCCGGAACGTCGTTGCGCTTCATGTCGTAGACGCCGGCCTCGCCGCGACCGACGAAGTAGGGGATGATGTCGCCGCCCATGTCGTGGTTCGACGTCGGGAGCTCGCCGTCGGCCTCGACGGCTTCGATGAGCGCGTTCGCGTCGAAGATGTAGTTGCCCATCGACGCCAGCACCTCGCCGGGCGAGTCGGCAAGACCCGTCGGGCTCTGCGGCTTCTCGAGGAAGTCGTTGATCTGGACGGGGTTCTTGCCGTCCACGTCGATGACGCCGAACTGGTTGGCGAGCGCGATCGGCTGACGGATGCCGGCGACCGTCGCGCGGGAACCCGAATCGATGTGCGCGGCGAGCATCTGGCGGAAGTCCATGCGGTACACGTGATCGGCGCCGATGACGACGACGATGTCGGGCTTCTCGTCGTTGACGAGGTTGAGGCTCTGCAGGATGGCGTCGGCCGAGCCCGAGAACCAGCGCTTGCCCAGACGCTGCTGCGCGGGGACGGAGGCGACGTACGAGTCGAGCAGCGCCGACATCCGCCAGGTCTGCGAGATGTGGCGGTCGAGGCTGTGGGACTTGTACTGGGTCAGCACCACGACCTGGCGCAGACCCGAATTTATGAGGTTCGAGATCGCGAAGTCGATCAGCCGATACTGCCCGCCGAACGGGACTGCGGGCTTCGCTCTGTCCGCGGTCAGGGGCATCAGGCGCTTTCCCTCGCCGCCGGCGAGGATGATTCCGAAGACCTTGGGCGCTGCTGGCATGGCACCACACTATGACCCACAACCGCCGTGTACTAGCGTTCGAGACATGCGCGTCGACATCATCACGAAGGAGTACCCGCCCGAGATCTACGGCGGCGCGGGTGTGCATGTCACCGAACTCGTGAAGTCGCTGCGGGAGTCGATGGACGTGCGCGTGCGGGCGTTCGGCGGTCCCCGCGACGAGGACGGGACGACGTCGTACGGCGTCCCGTCGGAGCTCGTCGGCGGCCAACGCGGCCGTGCAGACCCTGGGCACGGATCTCGAGATCGTGACGGATGTCGCCGGCGCCGACGTCGTCCACAGCCACACCTGGTACGCGAACTTCGCAGGCCATCTCGCGTCGCTGCTCCACGGCATCCCGCACATCGTCACCGCCCACTCGCTGGAGCCGCTGCGTCCCTGGAAGGCCGAGCAGCTCGGCGGCGGCTACGCCGTCTCGAGCTGGATCGAGAAGACCGCGTACGAAGGCGCCGCCGCGATCGTGGCGGTGAGCGAGGGCATGCGCGCCGACATCCTGCGCAGCTATCCGTCGCTCGATCCCGCGGACGTGCGGGTCATCTACAACGGCATCGACGTGGAGTCGTGGCATCCCGTGGAGGACGCCGACCTCCTCGCGGAGCTGGGCATCGACCGGGACAGGCCCACCGTGGTCTTCGTCGGACGGATCACCCGCCAGAAGGGCCTCCCGTACCTGCTGCGCGCGGCCGAGAAGCTCCCGCCCGAGGTGCAGCTGGTGCTGTGCGCGGGCGCGCCGGACACGCCGCAGATCATGGCGGAGGTCGAGGAACTCGTCCGAGGGCTGCAGACGACCCGCAAGGGCGTCATCTGGCTCGACCGGCTGCTCTCGCGGCACGAGCTGTGCACCATCCTCTCGGCGGCGACGACCTTCGTCTGCCCATCGGTCTACGAGCCGCTCGGCATCGTGAACCTCGAGGCGATGGCGTGCGGCGCCGCCGTCGTCGGCACGGCGACCGGCGGCATCCCCGAGGTGGTCGTCGACGGCGTCACAGGGCGCCTCGTGCCCATCGAGCAGGTGCAGGACGGCACCGGAACCCCGACCGACCCGGAGCGATTCGTCGACGATCTGGCGCGGGTCCTCACCGAAGTGGTGAGCGATCCGGAACGGGCTCGGACCTACGGAGCCGCGGGGCGGGAGCGGGCCACAGGCGACTTCAGCTGGGACAGGATCGCCGAGCAGACCGCCGCGCTCTACGCGGAGGTCGCCGCCGATCGGCCGATAGGCTGATTGCATGCCGCAGGTGCTCGAATTCTCCGACGTCGTCGTCCGCAGAAATGCCCGGGACATCGTCGATCACCTCGACTGGTCCGTCAGCGACGACGAGCGCTGGGTGATCCTCGGGCCGAACGGCGCCGGCAAGACGACGCTGCTGCAGCTCGCCGACACGCTCATGCACCCGACCTCGGGCACGGTGACGATCCTCGGCGAGCGACTGGGGCGTTCCGACGTGTTCGAACTCCGCCCGCGGATCGGCTTCGCGTCCTCGGCGATGGCGCAGGCGCCTCCCGCCCGAGGAGACGGTGCTGAACGTCGTCCTGACGGCCGCGTACTCGGTGCTCGGCCGCTGGAACGAGTCGTACGAAGACATCGACGAGCGCCGTGCGCTGCGCGTGCTCGCCGAGTGGCACCTGGAGCACCTCGCCGACCGCACGTTCGGCACCCTCAGCGACGGTGAGCAGAAGCGCGTCCAGATCGCGCGTGCCATCATGACCGACCCCGAGATCCTGCTCCTCGACGAGCCGGCGGCGAGCCTCGACCTGGGTGCGCGAGAAGAGCTGGTGTCGCTTCTCGGCGGCTACGCGCAGGCGCCGAGCACGCCCGCGATGATCATGGTCACCCACCACGTCGAGGAGATCCCCATCGGGTTCACCCACGTGCTGCTGATCGCCGACGGACGGGCCGTGGCCGCCGGGCCCCTGCGCGAGACACTCACCGCAGAGAACCTCACGGCGACCTTCGGCGTGCGAGATCCTCCTCACCGAGGGCGACGGGCGGTACGCCGCGCGCGCCAGCATCCTGAGCGCCTCGCGGGCGCCGGCTCGCGGCCGATTCCACGAGCACGCCCAGAGGCTGATAGAATCGATCCTTGGTGCGTTCGCACCGCAGACTTTCACCGCCCTGGCAAAATCCAGGGCACCATCCCTAGAGGACCACCATGAAGACTGACATCCACCCCGACTACCAGGCGGTCGTGTTCCGCGACCTCGGCTCGGGCGAGACCTTCCTCACCCGCTCGACGGTGACCAGCGACAAGACGATCGAGCTCGACGGTGTCGAGTACCCCGTCATCGACGTCGAGATCTCGTCGGCATCGCACCCGTTCTACACGGGCAAGCAGCGCATCATGGACTCGGCCGGTCGCGTCGAGAAGTTCAACCAGCGCTTCAAGAACTTCGGCGGCTCGAAGCTAAGCTCAGCCACCGCGCGAGGCCCCGCTTCGGCGGGGCCTTTTGCGCGCCGTCGCAACGTCGCGACGGCCGCGGCTCACCTGATCGGCCAGCTGCCGTCGAGCCGCTCCTCGGGGTCGAGGCGCCCGATCTGGATGAAGTAGTCGGTCAGGCTCGCCGCCTGCGCGCGGGCCCAGCCGATCTGGCGCGTGTGCAGCTCGCCGGCGGTCGCGGGCAGCCACGGAGCGAACCGCTCGGCGAGCGCCTGCGCGACCCGTCCGGCCGCCACGGCATCGGCCGAGGCGTCATGCGCGCCGTCCAGTCGCACCGCGTAGTGCGCCGCGACGACCTGCAGGGTGCGCTTTCCGCGACGGTAGCGGTCGTACGCCTTGTCGACGACGAGCGGGTCGATGACCGGCGACGGGTCGATGATCGGGGCGATGCCGTGGCGGATCGCCTCGTGCTTGAGCAGCGAGAAGTCGTACGGCGCGTTGTAGGCGACGACAGGGATGCCGGCATCCAGCAGGGCACGGAGCGCCGCGACGACCTCGAGCGACGACCTCGGCGACTCGGGCGACCCTCGGCTCGCGCGCGCTCGGTCGTGATCCCGTGCACGGCGGTGGCGCCCTCGGGGATCGCGATCCCGGGATCGGCGAACCAGTCACGCGCGCGGATGACGGAGCCCGTTGCCGTCGAGCAGCCCGACATGCGCCGTCACGATGCGGTCCCGGGTGACGTCGACGCCCGTCGTCTCGAGGTCGAACACTCCGACGACCTTGATCCACTCGGGCGTGCTCGAACAGCGAGAGCGGCTCGGGTCGCCACTTGTCCATGCCGATCACGGTATGCGTCGCCTCCGACATCGCGCGCCGAGGCGCTCCGCGTCGGGCTGACGCCCTCGTAGACTCGACGGGTGGCCGTTCCCAATCCCTACGCTGCGCTGCTCGACGCGATCCCCGTCGAGCGGCGCGAGGTCGAGGTCGACGGATCGATGACGGCCTACTGGGTGTACGGGCCCGCGGATGCGGAGACGACTCTCGTCGCGGTGCACGGATTCCGCGGCGAGCATCACGGCCTCGAGCCCGTGGTGGCGCACCTGCCCGATGTCCGCGTGATCTCACCCGACCTTCCCGGGTTCGGCGAGACGCCGCCGCTGCGAGCGAGCCGGCACGACATCGAGGCCTACGCCGCCTGGCTGCGCGGCTTCGCCGCCGCGGTCGCGCCGGGCGCCGTCATCCTCGGCCACTCGTTCGGGTCGATCGTCGTCGCGGCCGCGGTCGCCGGTGGCCTCGAGACGCCGAAGGTGATCCTGGTGAACCCGATCGGCGCGCCGGCGCTCGAGGGCCCCCGCGGCGTGCTCACACGCCTCGCGATCTTCTACTACTGGGCGGGTGCCAGGCTGCCGCGGAGCGCGGGCGATGCGCTGCTGCGCAACCGCGCCGTGGTGCGGGTGATGAGCGTGTCGATGGCGAAGACCAAGGATGCGGACCTGCGCCGGTTCATCCACGACCAGCACGACACGTACTTCTCGCGCTTCGCCGATCGCGACGTGCTCCGCGACGGCTTCATCACCTCGGTGTCGAACGACGTGCGCGCGTACGCTCCGCGGATCTCGCAGCCGACGCTGCTCGTCGCGGCGCAGCGCGACGACATCACGCCCATCGAGGCCGAGCGTCACCTCGCGACGCTCTTCCCGGATGCCACGCTCGTCGAGATCCCGGATGTCGGGCACCTCATCCACTACGAGACGCCGGCGCCCGCGGCGGACGCGATCAGACGGTTTCTCGCGCCTTCCGCTGCCGATACGCGTTGACGTTCATGCGGTTGCCGCAGTTGCCGGTGTCGCAGTAGCGCTTCGAGCCGTTCTTCGAATAGTCGATGTAGACCGACTCGCAGTCGTCGGCGGAGCAGACCCGCACCCGGTCGTACTCGTCCGCGCGGATCACGTCGACGAACGCCATCGCCGCCTCGACGAGGATGCGGGTCGCGAGCGGCGCGTCGTCGCTCGTCGCGTGGATGTGCCAGTCGTAGTCGTCGTGGATCACGAGCCGGGGGAGTGCGCGGCCGTCGCGCAGCATCCCGTTGACGATCGGGACGGCGCCCTCGCGGTCGACGTCCCAGAGCTCGCCGCAGCCGTGACCGGATGCCGCGCACCGCCGCGACCTCTGCCTCGTCGCGCCGGAGGACGCCGGTGTAGGGGTTGACCTTCAGGTAGGCATCGAGGTCGGCGGGCGTCTGCAGCGTGTCCTCGCCGTCGAAGCCGGGGAGCGTGTTCACGAGGTAGACGGCCGCGGCGAGCGACTGTCGTGTGTCATGGATGAACACCATGTTGACTCCTGACATCGGCTTCGATACTGTCACCAGTGTAAACACATTTCACTCCTGACAGTCGGATGCCGCCATGACCACGTCGACCGCACCGCTCCCGGTGATCGCGTCGCTCGCCCCGTCGCGGGCGAGGACGTCCGGGCTCGTCATGGCGGTGGCCTCCGCCCTCGCCTTCTCGTCGAGCGGACCGTTCATCAAGCCGCTCCTCGAGGGCGGCTGGTCGCTCGGCGCCGCGCTCCTCGTGCGGATGGGCGTCGCCGGGCTCATCCTGTCGCCCGCGCTGTTCCTCGCGATCAGGCGGCAGCGCTCGTTCCTCCGCACGCCACTGGCGGCTGCTGCTCGCGTTCGGGCTGATCCCCGTGCTCGGCTGCCAGCTCTTCTTCTTCTCGGCGATGCAGCGGATGCCGGTGGCCGTCGCCCTGCTGATCCAGTACCTCGCGCCGGTGATGCTCGTCGCCTTCGTGTGGATGCGCACGCAGGAAGGCGCCGTCGGCGCTCGTGCTCTGGGGCTCGGCGGTCGCGATCGCCGGGCTCGTGCTGGTGGTCGACATCTCCGGTGCGTCGTTCGACCTGCTCGGCACGCTCCTCGCGCTGGCCGCCGCGGTGTGCGTGTGCGTCGTACTTCGTGATCTCGGCGCGCGCCGGCGACGACCTGCCCCCGCTCGCCCTGGCGGCCGGAGGACTGCTGGTCGGCGCCGGCGTTCATGGGGATCTTCATCGTCAGCGGCATCCTGCCCTTCGAGGCGCCGGCGATCGACGTCGTGCTCGCGGGCGTGGTGGTGCCGTGGTTCGTGCCGCTGCTGTGGGTCGCCGGGGTCGCGACCACGCTCGGCTACGCGCTGGGCGTCATGGCCGTGCCGCGGATCGGCTCGCGTCTGGCCTCGTTCGTCGGGCTGTCCGAGGTGCTGTTCGCCCTCGGGTTCGCATGGATCTTCCTCAGCGAGGTGCCCGCGCCCGATCCAGTTCGTGGGCGGCGCGCTGATCCTCGACGGGTGTCGTGCTGGTGCGCCTGGACGCCGAGTCGCGGCGCCGGCGCCGCGCGCGGAGCCGGCTAGGACTGCCGCCGCGCCAGCTCCATGAGCGGCGCCACGCGGTGGCTGATCACCTCGCCCATCACGAGCGAGGTCTCGGTGCGCTCGACGCCCTCGATGGCGAGGATGCGGGCATCCGTGTCGAACAGATGCTGCGTGTCGCGACATGCCACGCGGACGAGAAGGTCGACCTGACCTGACAGCCCGTGGGCGTGGACGATCTCGGGGACGCGGGCGAGCTCGACGGTGATCCGCGGGAGCTCGGCCTGGCGGACGATGACGCTGATGAAGGCCTCGATCGGGAAGCCGAGCGCCGACGATGAGATCGCGCGCTCGTACGAGAGGAAGACGCCGGACGCGCTCGAGCCGGGCCATGCGCGCCTGCACCGTGTTGCGCGACAGACCGAGACGCTCGGCGAGGGCGACGACGGTCGCTCGCGGGTCGGCGGAGAGCGCGGCGAGCAGCTCCAGATCGACGTGATCAAGGGCACTCATAGTGCGAAACGATAGCACGCATGCAGGGCTCGTGAGTTGGCAACATGCTCAAGGTATCGATGATTGGTTGAGCGAGGTGCGAGATCGACGTATTCTCGAGGTGTCGGCGACGCCGCCGGCGATCCACGACGATCCTCCTCACGAGGGAGGTTCCGAGCGAGGAGTGATGACGATGACGCACACCCTGAACCCCCTGGCCGATCTGGCCACCGACACCGACGATGTCGCCCGGCTGCTGACACCCGACGGCGAGCGCATCGCCGATCCGGACCTCGAGCGCTGGGTCGCGGATGTCGACACCGACGATGCTCCAGAGCCTCTACCGCGACATGGTGCTCGTGCGCCGCATCGACACCGAGGGCGTCGCGCTGCAGCGCCAGGGCCAGCTCGGACTCTGGGCGCCGTGCCAGGGCCAGGAGGCCACGCAGATCGGCACCGCGCGCGCCTTCCGCGCCGACGACTTCGTCTTCCCCAGCTACCGCGAGATCGGCGTGAACTACGTCCGCGGCGCCAAGCCCGCCGACTTCGTCATCGCGTGGCGCGGCGAAGAGCACTCCACGTACAACCCCTACGACATCAACACCGCCACGCCGCAGATCATCATCGGCGCGCAGTCGCTGCACGCGGTCGGCTACGCGATGGGCATCCAGCGCGACGGCACCGACCAGGTCGCGGCGGCGTACTTCGGCGACGGCGCCTCGAGCCAGGGCGACGTGAACGAGGCGCTGGTGTTCGCGTCCTCGTTCCGCGCGCCGGTCGTGTTCGTCTGCACGAACAACCAGTGGGCGATCTCCGAGCCCGTCGCGGTGCAGGGCAGGTTCCCGATCGCCGGCCGCGCGCCGGGCTTCGGCATCCCGAGCATGCGAGTCGACGGCAACGACGTGCTGGCGTGCCTCGCGGCGATGCGCTGGGCGCTCGACAACGCACGCCGCGGCAACGGACCGGCGTTCATCGAGGCAGTCACCTACCGCATGGGCCCCCACACGACCTCGGACGACCCGACGCGCTATCGCGACAAGGAGGAGGTCGAGCGCTGGCGCCGGCGCGACCCGATCGCCCGCGTCGAGGCGCTGCTGCGCGCCGAGGGCGGGTTCGACGACGCGTTCGCGGCCGAGGTCGCGGCCGACGCCGATCGCCTCGGCGCCGAGGTCCGTGCGGCCACGCTCGGCGCCACCTCCCGTGAGCCCATCGGCGTGTTCGACCACGTGTACGAGGAGCCGCACTCCGGTCTCGACGAGCAGCGCGACGTGGTTCGCGGCGTACCTCGACGGCTTCGGCAGCGAGGAGGCGGCACGATGACGCAGCTCACCATGGCGAAGGCCATCAACGAGGGTCTCCGCCGCGCGATGGCCGATGACCCGAAGGTGCTCGTGATGGGCGAGGACATCGGCAAGCTCGGTGGCGTCTTCCGCATCACCGATGGCCTGCTCGACCAGTTCGGCGCCCAGCGCGTGATCGACACGCCGCTCGCCGAGTCGGGCATCATGGGCACCGCTGTCGGACTCGCGTTCCGCGGCTACCGTCCCGTCGTCGAGATCCAGTTCGACGGCTTCGTGTACCCGGCGTTCGACCAGATCGTCTGCCAGGTCGCGAAGCTGCACTACCGCACGCGCGGAAACGTCACGATGCCGATCACGATCCGCATCCCGTGGGCCGGCGGCGTCGGCGCCGCCGAGCACCACTCCGAGTCGCCCGAGGCGTACTTCGTCCACACCTCGGGTCTTCGCGTCGTCGCGGTCTCGAACCCGCAGGACGCGTTCGTGATGCTGCGCCAGGCGATCGCATCCAACGACCCCGTCGTCTACTTCGAGCCGAAGCGGCTCTACCACACGAAGGGCGAGGTCGACCTCGACGCCGACCTCGCGGACGCACCGCCGATGGGTCTCGCCCGCGTCGCCCGCGAGGGCAGCGACGTGACACTGCTCACCTACGGCGCGCAGGTCGCGACGGCGATGGATGCCGCGACCGCCGCCGAGGACGACGGCGTGTCGATCGAGGTCATCGACCTGCGGTCGATCTCGCCGGTGGACTACCGCACCGTGACGGCATCCGTCCGCAAGACCGGACGCGTCGTCGTGACGCACGAGGCGGCCCGTGAGGCCGGAGTCGGCGCGGAGCTCATCGCGAGCGTCACCGAGCGCTGCTTCAACTACCTCGAGGCCGCGCCCGCGCGGGTCACGGGGCACGACATCCCGTATCCGCCGGCGAAGCTCGAGAAGCACCACCTTCCCGACCTCGACCGGATCCTCGACGCCGTCGACCGCGTGCCTGACCGGCCGAACAGCCTACGCGGGGTCGAAGCTGTGACAATGATCCAGGACTTCACGCTCCCCGACCTCGGCGAGGGTCTTCCCGAGGCCGAGCTCGTGCAGTGGATGGTCAAGGAGGGCGACACCGTCACCCTCAACCAGACCATCGCCGAGGTCGAGACGGCGAAGGCCGTCGTCGAGCTTCCCTCGCCCTACGCGGGCACCGTCAAGACCCTCCACGCCGCAGCGGGCGACGTCGTCGAGGTCGGCTCGGTGCTGATCTCGTACGAGATCGAGGGGCGGATGCCGCGGCTCCGGCCGCACCGCCGGCAGCGGCGACCGCGGTGGCCGCGACGCACGCCGCCGCCCAGCCGGAGCAGGAGGAGAAGGCGCAGCCGAACCTCGTCGGGTACGGCGCCGCGCCTCGCACCAGCGCCCGGCCGCAGCGTCGCACCCGTGCCGTCGGAAGCCGCCCCGCGGCATCCGACACCGCCGTGCTCGAGGCGGCTCCCCACGACGCGATCCACGTCGGCGAGGTCTCGGACGCGCCGATCGAGCGCCCGCGCTCGACGCCTCCGGTCAGGCAGCTGGCCAAGCAGCTCGGCGTCGACCTCGCGCTCGTCGAGGGAACCGGCGAGTCCGGCCTCATCACCCGCAGCGACGTCGAGGACTACGCGACACGCGTCGGCGCGGCATCCGTCTCGACTGCCGCTCGTCATGCAGGACATCGAGCCTTCGCCGACGCCCGGGGAGCGCACGACCCGCACGCCGATCCGCGGAGTGCGCAAGCACACCGCCGAGGCGATGGTGCGCAGCGCCTTCACGGCGCCGCACGTCACGACGTTCCTCACGGTCGACGTCACCGCGACGACCGAGCTGCTCGCGTCGCTCAAGGCGGACCGCTCGCTGCAGGACCACAAGATCGGCATCCTGGCCGTCGCCGCCAAGGCCGTGTGCCTCGCGCTCGCGCGTCACCCGGGCCTCAACTCGCGCTGGGACCAGGAAGCCGGCGAGATCGTCGAGCACCACTACGTCAACCTCGGCATCGCGGCGGCGACCGGTCGCGGCCTCGTCGTCCCCAACATCCGGGACGCGCAGGAGCTGACCCTCGTCGAGCTCGCCGACGCGATCCGCGGGCTCGCCGAGACCGCACGCTCCGGCAAGACGTCGCCGGCGGACATGATGGGCGGGACGTTCTCGATCACGAACGTCGGCGTCTTCGGCGTCGATGCGGGCACGCCGATCATCAATCCGGGTGAGGCGGGCATCCTCGCGCTCGGCGCGGTGCGCCGTCAGCCGTGGGAGCACCGCGGTGAGATCGCGCTGCGCGACGTCATGACCCTCGCGCTCTCGTTCGATCACCGTCTCGTCGACGGTGAGCAGGGCTCGAGATTCCTGGTCGACGTCGCGGACATCCTTCGGGAGCCCGGGCGGGCGATGCTGCTGCGCTGAGCGGGCCCGCTCAGGCGGTCTTCGGGTAGAAGAGCCCGAGGCCGTGGGCCTGGAGGATCCGGTACGCGTCCGCGTAGGACTGCGGCTCCTCGGCGTCCGCGGGGCCGTACTTCGCAAGCAGCAGGCCGAGCAGCCCCTTCGCGGGCGGGCTCAGCGGCTTGTCCTTGTGCTCTCCGTGCTCGAGGTCGATGTCGGTCGTCCTCGTGCGGATTCGGCGGGCACGTACATCGGCTGGACGGTCGGCCAGTCGCCCGGATCACGAGGCGCGTCGAGGTTCACCACCGAGAACAGGTCGTTCGCACCCTCGTCCCGTCGCGTGAGCGGTCGGAGTCCATGGAGCCTGGTGAGCGTCGCGATCACGGCGCCGTGATGCATCTCATCGTGGATGATCGTGCCGGCGCGCGTGTAGGCGGAGACCGCGATCGCCGGGACGCGCAGCCCGAGCCGGTCGAAGGTGAAGCCCATCTCGCCCGGCTCCGCATCCGGCACCGGGGGAGTGGCCGACGGGGGAGCGACGTGGTCGTACGTGCCGCCGTGCTCGTCGAACGTGATGAGCAGCAGTGTGTTCATGGCGTTCGAGCCGTCGGCGGTGGCGCTCGCCCGAATCGTCTCGTAGACGTCTGCGACCAGCCGCTCGCCGGCGCGGACATCAGAGACGGCGGAGTCGATCACGAGCGTGCCGTCCACATCGCTGGAGCGGTAGATGCCGACGGGCGGGTGGAAGTCGTTGTGGTTGTAGATCATGCGCGGCTCGATGAAGGAGTACGCGGCGAGCTTGCCCTCGTCGGCGTCGGTGAAGAACTCCGACATATGCCCGAAGTGCCCGGTGCGCCAGAACTTCTCGAGCACGGGCGCGTGCATCACTCCCGTCAGCGACACCAGCTGCAATTCGTCGAAGTAGACCTTCCACGAGAGGCCGGCGTCTTCGAGCACATTGAAGATCGTCGGCGTACTGGTCGGCGCGTCCAGCCACTTCCGGTGGCCGCCGTCGGCGGCGTTGGTGACGAACCCGTGCGAGGTCGACGCATTGAAGAACGAGCGATTGCAGTACGTCTGCGACGGCACGCCGGCGAACCAGGCGTCGAACACCGCGAATTCGCGGGCGAGGGTCGAGAGGACCGGGAGCTGCTCGGGTGAGAAGCTCGCCCATGATGTGGGATGCCTCCTCCGGCGTCGGATCCTCGCCCTTTCGATGGCGCTTGAGCGTGTTCCAGTAATCGAGGACGAACCCTTCGTTGGTCGGCGGGAGACCCGCAGGCGGCGCGTTGAAGGGTGCGGTCATCGCCGCGAGCTGGCTGGTCGCATTCGACGGAGGGTCGATCGTGCCGAACAGCTGCGTGTTGACATGCGGGTACTCCTCGCCGGGATCCGGGTTCGGCCTGCCCATGACGACGTCCGTCTCGCCCGCGTACTGATGGGCGGCGATCACCTCGCCGGTGGGCGCGAGGTTCGCGTGGTCCCCGAATGCGAGGCCGTCGAACCGCTCGCCCGCGGGGAGCGTGTCCGGGGTGTACAGCCAGCCGAGCAGGTTGTCGAAGGAGCGGTTCTCGCCCATGAGCACGACGACGTGGTCGAAGCCGGGCACTTCCCGCGG
Organism: uncultured Actinomycetota bacterium; assembly: GCA_963751055.1. Lineage (GTDB taxonomy): Bacteria > Actinomycetota > Actinomycetes > Actinomycetales > Microbacteriaceae > Microbacterium. Next base: position 190,309 of record CAVVTB010000002.1, read on the forward strand.
CGGCAGCGCGCCGAAATCGACGGCGCCCTCCTGATAGCCGGCCCGGTGGCCCATCGATGCGCCGATCGCGCCGCCGATCGCGCCCCCGACGACGATCCCGGCCGTCGCGATCGCACCGGTGCGCAGGAACTCCCGGCGCGTGCTCGGGCCCGCGCCCGCCCGAGGCTGCGGCGCGCGATCCCGATCGTCGCCGCCCGCCGCGTCTGCGTCGTCACCCAGATCGTGCGCTGCCATCCTGGGTCCCAGAGTAGGACACAGCGGGATTCTCAGCTCGTGAGCGCGGCGAAAGCCATCGACTCCAGGATGCCGCGCACCGTGCTGTCCGCGGGGGCGCCGCGCAGGCCCCGGGAGCTGTACGGCGTCGAGTTGATGAGCCCGAAGCAGGCGTGCGCACGCACCCGGAGATCGCTCTCGCCATGCCCGGGGTGGAGGTCCGTGAGGATCCCGATCCACAGCTCGACGTATTCGCGCTGGAGGCGGCGCACAGTGTGCCGGTCGTCGTCCCGGAGGCTCGCGAGGTCGCGGTCCTGCACGCGGATGACGTCGGCGTCGGCGAGGGCGAAGTCGACGTGGAAGGCGATGATCGCCTTGAGCTGGTCTTCGGGCGCCCCGCCCGCCTCGACGACGGCCCGTCCGCCGGCACGAAGTCGCTGGCTGACGCCGACGAGTATGGCGCCGAGGAGCGCCTGCTTGTTCTCGAAGTGGCGGTAGACGGCCGGGCCGCTGACGCCGACGGCGGCGCCGAGATCCTCGAGGCTCACGCCGCTGTATCCGCGCTCGGCGAACAGCCGGGCGGCCTCGTGCAGGATGGCGGCCTGGCGGTCGGCCTTCGCACGGTCGCGTTCGGTGACACCGCTTGTCATTTCAGTTAATCCTCGCTAACCTAGATCCCAGTTAGTGAACACTAACCAATCGGTCCGGCCGGGACAACCGACGTGACCCGATCGTGACGTCGACGGAGATGACATGAGCACGCTGCGGACCGCGGTCGCCCACGACGAGCGCTTCGAGCGCACGCGCGACGCCCAGGAGTCGCTCGCCGCGGATCTGCGGGAGCGGCTGGCGGCAGCATCCCTCGGCGGTCCCGTCGCGTCGCGAGAGCGCCATGTCGCTCGCGGCAAGCTCCTGCCCCGCGATCGCGTCGCGCGCCTCCTCGATGAGGGGAGCCCCTTCGTCGAGATCGCGCCGCTGGCGGCGGGCGGCATGTACGGGGGAGAGGCGCCCGGCGCAGGCGTCATCGCGGGCATCGGGCTGGTGCACGGCCGACACGTGATGGTGGTCTGCAACGACGCGACCGTCAAGGGCGGCACCTACTACCCGCTCACGGTCAAGAAGCATCTCCGCGCGCAGGAGATCGCACTCGAGAACCGGCTGCCCTGCGTGTACCTCGTCGATTCCGGCGGGGCGTTCCTGCCGATGCAGGACGAGGTCTTCCCGGATCGCGACCACTTCGGGCGCATCTTCTACAACCAGGCGCGGATGTCGGCAGCGGGCGTGCCGCAGATCGCGGCGGTGCTCGGATCCTGCACGGCAGGCGGCGCCTACGTCCCCGCGATGAGCGACGAGACGGTGATCGTCCGCGACCAGGGCACGATCTTCCTCGGCGGACCTCCGCTGGTGAAGGCGGCGATCGGCGAGATCGTCACCGCCGAGGAGCTCGGCGGCGGCGACCTCCACGCCCGCCGCTCCGGCGTCGTCGACCACCTCGCCGAAGACGACGAGCACGCGCTCGAGATCGTGCGCGACATCGTCGCGACCCTGCCCGCACCGCTCGAGCCCGCGTGGGAGGTCGCTTCGCTCGGCTGCCGCCCGCGGTCGACACCGTCGGACCTGTACGGCGTCGTGCCCGGTGGACGTGAACCAGCCCTACGACGTCCGCGAGGTCATCGCGCGGCTCGTCGACGCGAGCGAGTTCCACGAGTTCAAGGCGCTCTACGGCGAGACGCTCGTCACCGGATTCGCGCGCCTGCACGGGCATCCGGTCGGGATCATCGCCAACAACGGCGTCCTGTTCTCGGAGTCGGCGCAGAAGGGCGCGCACTTCATCGAGCTGTGCGACCAGCGCGGCATCCCGCTGCTGTTCCTGCAGAACATCTCCGGATTCATGGTGGGACGGGATGCCGAGGCGGGCGGCATCGCACGCGACGGCGCGAAGATGGTCACCGCCGTCGCGACCACCCGGGTGCCCAAGCTCACCGTCGTCATCGGCGGATCGTTCGGCGCCGGCAACTACTCGATGTGCGGTCGCGCCTACTCGCCGCGGTTCCTCTGGACCTGGCCCGCGAGCCGCATCTCGGTGATGGGCGGACCGCAGGCGGCGTCGGTGCTCGTCGACCGTCAAGCGCGACCAGCTCGACGCGCGCGGGCGAGGAGTGGTCCGCCGAGGACGCAGGCCGACTTCGAGGCGCCGATCCGCGCGCAGTACGAGGAGCAGGGCAGCCCCTACTACGCGACGGCCCGGCTGTGGGACGACGGCGTCGTCGACCCCGCCGACACCCGCGACCTGCTCGGCCTCGCGCTCGACGTCGTCGCGCGCACCCCGCTCCCCGAACCGCGCTTCGGCGTCTTCCGGATGTGATGGACATGCCCTGACCGTCGACGTCTTCCACACCGTCCTCGTCGCCAACCGCGGCGAGATCGCGCGCCGCGTCATCCGCACGCTGCGACGCCTCGGCATCCGCTCGGTCGCCGTCTACAGCGACGCCGACGCCGACGCCCCCCACGTGCGCGAGGCGGACGTCGCCGTGCGGATCGGGCCGGCCGCGGCATCCCGGTCGTATCTCGACATCGATGCAGTACTGGCCGCCGCTCGCGAGACGGGCGCGCAGGCGATCCATCCGGGCTACGGCTTCCTCTCGGAGAACGCCGCGTTCGCGCGCGCCTGCGCCGACGCCGGCATCGTCTTCATCGGTCCCGGGGAGCGCGCGCTCGACGTCATGGCCGACAAGATCCGCGCGAAGGCCCATGTCTCCGAGTACGGCGTGCCGACCGTTCCCGGGCTTCAGCGCGGCGGGCATGACGGATGCCGAGATCGCCGAGGCCGCGGCCGAGGCCGGATTCCCGCTGCTCGTCAAGCCCTCGGCGGGCGGTGGCGGCAAGGGCATGCAGATCGTCCGCATGGCGGGGGAGCTCACCGAGGCGCTCGCGACCGCCCGGCGGGTGGCGGCCGCGGCGTTCGGCGACGACACGCTGCTGCTCGAGCGCCTCATCGAACGGCCGCGGCACATCGAGGTGCAGGTGCTGGCCGATGAGCATGGCGCGGTCATCCATCTCGGCGAGCGCGAGTGCACGCTGCAGCGCCGCCATCAGAAGGTCATCGAAGAGGCGCCGTCGTCGGTGGTGGATGCCGCGACCCGCGCGCGTCTCGGCGCGGCGGCGTGCGCCGCCGCCGCGAGTGTCGACTACCGCGGTGCCGGCACAGTCGAGTTCCTCGTCGCGGCCGATCGCCCCGACGAGTTCTTCTTCATCGAGATGAACACGCGGCTGCAGGTCGAGCACCCGGTCACCGAGATGGTCACCGGCGTCGACCTCGTCGAGCAGCAGCTGCGCATCGCCGCGGGCGAGCCGCTCGCGATCGCCCAGGACGACGTGCGGCTCGACGGCCACGCGATCGAGGCCCGCGTCTACGCCGAGAGCCCCGCACGCGGGTTCCTGCCCGCGACGGGTGAGGTGCTGGCGTGGCGCGCAGCCTGTCGATGGACGGAGCGTGCGAGGACGGATGCCGCGATCGAGACCGGCTCCGCCATCACGGCGGACTACGACCCGATGATCGCCAAGGTCATCGCGTGGGGCGCCGACCGCGCCGAGGCGCTGGCGCGCCTCGACCATGCGCTCGCCGACACCGTCGTGCTCGGCGTCGACACGAACATCGCGTTCCTGCGCGAGCTGCTCGCGGATGCCGGCCGTTGCCGCCGGCGACCTCGACACCGGCCTCATCGACCGGATGCCTGCCATTCGAGGACGCGCCGCCGTCCCGCGGCGCGCTCCGGGCCGCGGCATCCTTCGTGAGCTCGACTCGGCCACGCCGCGAGACACCGCGGTCGCGACGAGACACCGCGCGACGTCGCGGGTTTCGGCGCGGATGCGGTGTCTCGCGGCAGTCGGCCGCTCGCGAGCCCGCTCTGGCTCGCCGGCTCGGGGTGGCGGGCGGGATCGGGCAGCATGCCTGCGGTCCAGCGCTTCCAGACCGACGGCGATCGTCGAGGCGGAGCCGCTCGATCCGCGGACTCGCTCGGCCGTCGCCGGCGCCCGACGGCGCACGCGCCCGTTCGCGCGAGCGCCGGACGGGCTGATCTGGGTGCACGCCGACGGCGAGACCACGACGCTCCGCCCGCTGACGCGTCGCGAGGCGATGGAGCGCCGTCTCGCCGATCGCGACCGCGAGGCCGGCGACACCGATCCGCAGCTGCGCGCGCCCATGCCCGGCGCTGTCGTCGCCGTCCACGTCGCCGACGGCGCCGAGCGTCTCGCGCCGGCGACCGGATCGTGACGATCGAGGCGATGAAGATGGAGCACCCGGTCACCGCGCCCCACGACGGCGTCGTCACTCTCGACGTCGCCGTCGGCGAACAGGTGCGCCGCGACCAGGCTCTGGCCCACGTCGTCGCGGTCGCCGCCGATCACGACGAGACTGCCGCGGACGCGGCATCCGACACCAGCAGTTGAGGAACGAGGACGACATGGACACCTACGACCTGACCGAAGACGAGCGCGAGCTCGCGGGGATGGTGCGCGAGTTCGCCGACGAGGTCGTCGCGCCGCGCTCGTACGAGGCCGACCGCACGCACACGCTGCCGCTCGACGTCGTCGCGAAGATGGGCGAGCTCGGACTGTTCGGGCTCCCTTTCCCCGAGGAGTACGGCGGGCAGGGCGGCGACTACTTCGCGCTGTGCCTCGCGATCGAGGCGCTCGGGCCGCGTGGACCAGTCGCTCGCGATCACGCTCGAGGCCGGCGTGAGCCTCGGCGCCATGCCGGTGTTCCGCTTCGGCACCGAGGAGCAGAAGCAGGAGCTGCTGCCGGAGCTTCTCGCCGGCCGCGCACTCGCCGGCTTCGGGCTCACCGAGCCCGAGGCAGGGTCGGATGCCGGTGCGACGCGCACCACCGCCCGGCTCGAGGGCGGGGAGTGGGTCATCAACGGCTCGAAGCAGTTCATCACGAACTCGGGCACGGCCATCACGAAGTTCGTCACGGTGACGGCGGTCACCGGCGAGCGAGACGGCCGCAAGGAGATCTCGACGATCATGGTGCCGAACGGCACCCCCGGATTCACCGTCGAGGCGCCCTACGACAAGGTCGGCTGGAACGCCTCCGACACGCATCCGCTCACGTTCCAGGACGTGCGCGTCCCCGAGGCGAACCTGATCGGCGAGCGGGGTCGCGGGTTCGCGAACTTCCTCCACATCCTCGACGAGGGCCGCATCGCGATCGCGGCGCTCGTCGACGGGTGCTGCGGAGGGATGCCTCGAGGCGGCCGTCGACTACGCGCAGAAGCGCACGGTGTTCGGCGAGGCAGCTGTCGACGCGGCAGGGCATCCAGTTCATGCTCGCCCGGATGCGGGCGCGCGTGCACAACGCCCGGCTCGCGTGGCACCACGCGGCGCGGCTGCGCGACGCGGGCAAGCCGTTCAAGGAGCAGGCCGCGATCGCCAAGCTCACCGCGAGCGACGCCGCGATGGACAACGCCCGCGACGCGACGCAGATCTTCGGCGGCAACGGGTTCATGAACGAGTACGCCGTCGCCCGCCACTACCGCGACTCGAAGATCCTCGAGATCGGCGAGGGGACGACCGAGGTGCAGCTCCTCGTGATCGCGCGGGCGCTCGGAGTAGCGTGAGCGGTGTGACCGACGTGGATCGACCTGACGGCGCCGATGGCACCGATGCCGCGGCTGCCCGCAGACCATCGTCCAGCGAGGGCTCTACTTCGAGGAGTTCCAGACCGGCGCGCGGTATCTGCACCGGCCGGGGCGCACCGCGACCGAGGCCGACAACGTGCTGTTCTCGTCGCTGACGATGAACTCGCAGGCGCTGCATCTGGATGCCGCCTACTCGGCGTCGCAGCCGTTCGGGCAGCGACTCATGAACTCGATGTGGACGCTCGCGACGATGGTCGGAGCATCCGTCACCCAGCTGACCCAGGGAACGCTCGTCGCGCAGCTGGGCCTCAGCGACATCGCCTTCCCGGCGCCGCTGTTCCACGGCGACACCCTCTACACCGAGACCGAGATCGTCGAGAAGCGCCGTTCCGCCTCGCGGCCAGGCCAGGGGATCGTGACGATGCGGCACACCGGCCGGAATCAGGACGGCGACGTCGTCGCGACGGCGACGCGGATCGCGCTCGATGTGGTGCATCCCGCGCGGAGGGGGAGTCATGAGCCGCTTCGACCTGGGTCCCGCGATCCTGTTCTGTCCCGCGGATCGGCCCGAGCGCTACGCAGAAGGCGCTCGACCGCGCGGACGCCGTCATCCTCGACCTCGAGGACGCGGTCGCACCGGATGCGAAGACAGCGGCGCGCGGCGCTCTGATCGACTCCGAGCTGGACTCCACGCGTGTCATCGTCCGGGTCAATCCGCCCGGGACCGAGGCCTTCACGGCCGACCTCGCGACCCTCTCGCAGACCGACTTCCGGCGGATCATGGTCGCGAAGTCGGAATCCGTGAAGCGGACTCAAGAGCATCGACACGCGCTTCGAGGTCATCGCGCTGTGCGAGACCGCGAAGGGCGTGGCGCAGGCCGATCGCATCGCCGCCCTCCCGAACGTCAGCGCGCTGATGTGGGGCGCCGAGGACCTCGTTGCGAGCATCGGCGGAACGTCGAGCCGCAAGCCGAACGGCCGCTATCGCGACATCGCGCGCATGGCGCGGGCGCGCGTGCTGCTGGCCGCGGGCTCCCGGGGCAAGGCCGCGATCGATGCCGTGCATCTCGACATCGCGGACACGAAGCGCCTGACCATCGAGGCGACGGATGCTGCGGCATCCGGCTTCACCGCGACCGCCTGCATCCACCCGAGCCAGGTCGACGTGATCCGGGCGGCGTATCGGCCGGACGACAAGACAGTCGCGTGGGCGAAGGCGGTGCTCGCCGCTGCCGAGGGGGAGCGGGGCGTCTTCACCTACGAGGGACGCATGGTCGACGAGCCCGTGCTCCGGCACGCCCGCGGGGTGCTGCGCAGGGCGGAATGACAGGCGCGCAGTCCTAGCCGACGGCCCGCCGGGCACAGCGGCGGATGATTCGGCGACACGCCTGGTGCGTGGCATCCGTCACCGGCGTGTCGGGTGAATTCCCCTCAGCTGTGGACGCCACCTCCGCGGATGTGCACGTGCCTCCAGCCGATGCGACGCCTCAGCCGCCCTCGACCGTCCGCCGGGCGACGATCGCTTCGGTGACCCGGCCGATCAGCTCGTACGGCACCGGCTTCGAGTGGAGGAAGACGACGGAGTCCTTCTCGGCACGATACGGCGCGATCTCGCTCTCGAGCGGCTCGTCGAGCGTGGGCACCGGGTACAGCCCGATGTGCTTCTTCCATCCGGCGAAGTGCAGCGCGTAGCGCCCGCCGAGCATCACCGCGGCGATGCCGTAGCGGATCTTCTCCTCCGGCTGCGCGCCTGATCCTGCGGCGACGCGCGGCGACGATGACCTCGCGGATCCGACTGCAGCCGCTCCGCGACCTCGGGCGGGAATCTCGCGATGTACTCGTCGACCGTGCTCGGCGCTGCCATACGAGCGATCCTAATGGGGCTACGCCCCAAACCCCCGGCTCGCTGACGCACGCCCCTAGACCGCGGCGGCCGTGGTCGACAGGAGCCGCATCCGCTCGCGCTCGTAGAGCATCGTGTGCGCGGAGCCGTTCGCGAGCCGCTCGCCCGGGAGCGGCAGCTCACCGCCGGTGGCGTGCCGGATGAGCTCGCGGATCATCGCACCGTGCGAGACGACGATGACGGATGCCGCTGCCGGCGCCGTCGCGCGCCGGGCGTCGCGCACGGCATGCCGCAGGCCCCGCAGACCCGCGGGTGCGAACGACGGGCCACGGCTCCGCGTCCGGAATGTCGGCGTCCCAGCCGCCCCAGCGATCCATGAACTCCTCGGCGTCCAGCCCCTCGGCCTGGCCGTAGCCTCGCTCGCGCAGGTCGGGATACAGCCGCGAGACGCGCACGCCGAGCTCCGACGGCGATGATCTCGGCGGTCTCGCGGGCGCGGGAGAGGTCACTCGAGGCGACCGCCACGGGCGTCCGCGGGATCGAGCGCGCGCGAAGCGCGTCCGCGGCATCCCTCGCCTGCTGCCGCCCGGTGTCGTTGAGCGGGATGTCGGTCGACCCCTGGATGCGGCGAGTGAGGTTCCAGTCGGTCTCGCCGTGGCGGATGAGGGTAAGTGACGTCACCGTTCGAGCCTAGCCCGGCTCGGCGCACCGTGCAGTCGCGGTCTCAGGCCGCGACGGGGAGTGCGTCCGCGAGCGCGCGCAGCACTTCGCTCGTCCCCGCGTCGATCTTCACCGTCGCGCGGGCGTCGGCCCGCGTCTCGCCGCGGTTGACGATGATGACGGGAAGGCGCCGGCGCCGTGCCCGCTCGAGCAGCCGGATGCCGGAATTCACCACGAGCGACGAGCCGGCGATGATCGAGCGCGTCGCTGCCCTGCACGAGCTGCTCGGCTTCGCGGAACTTGCCGGCGGGGATGAACTCGCCGAAGAACACGACGTCGGGCTTCAGCATCCCTCCGCAGACGCTGCAGGCGGGGATGCGGAAGCCCTCCGTCGTCTCGGGCAGCACATCGCCGTCGGGTCCGAGCGCGATGTTCTCGGGAACCGTGATCCAGGGGTTGTCGGCCTCGACTCGCGCGCGAGGTCGCGGCGGTCGAAGACCTGTCCGCAGTGCGTGCAGAACACGCGCCGCATCGTGCCGTGGAGCTCGACGACGCGGCGGCTTCCCGCGCGCACGTGCAGTCCATCGACGTTCTGGGTGATGACCCCGCTCGCGACGCCGCGTGCCTCGAGGTCGGCGAGGGCGAGGTGGCCGGCGTTCGGGCTCTGCGGCGGCGAATGCGCGCCAGCCGAGGTGGCTGCCCACCCAGTAGCGCCGGCGTGCGGCGTCGCTCGCGAGGAACTGATCCACGGTCATCGGGCGTCCGCACCGGAGCGCCCTTCCCGCGATAGTCGGGAATGCCGGAATCGGTGGATACGCCGGCGCCGGTGAGGACCGCGATCCGTCGTCCCGCAAGCGCGGCGACGGCGCCTGACAACGCCTGCGGTCGCCGCGGCGTCGAGCTCGGTGACGGTCGTCACGCGATCACCTCCTCGGGACAGAGTGTAGGGGTCGCGGTTTTCGGGGATGTTACGGGCTCTGCCAGAGTTGAGCCGTGCGCATCGAGCGAATCGCGTCTGCGGACGACGAGCGTCTGGCGGATTACCGCGATCTGACGGATGTCGCGCTCCGCCGCATCCTCGAGCCCAAGGGCGGCCTGTACATGGCCGAATCCGCCAAGGTCATCGCCCGCGCGCTCGCCGCAGGGCACCGCCCACGATCGATGCTGGTCCAGGAGAAGTGGCTGTCCGACGTCGAGGCGATCGGCGAGGCGCATCCCGACACGCCGATCTACGTGGTCGAGCCCGAGGTCGCGGAGCGTGTCACGGGCTACGCCGTGCACCGCGGCGCTCTCGCGGCCATGCATCGCCCAGCGCTGCCATCCGTCGCCGACGTCGTCGCCGGCGCCCGACTCGTCGTCGTGCTCGAGGACATCGTCGACCACACCAACGTCGGTGCGGTCTTCCGGGCTGCCGCGGGCCTCGGCGCCGACGCGGTGCTCGTGAGCCCGCGGTGCGCCGACCCGCTGTACCGGCGGAGCGTGCGGGTGAGCATGGGCACCGTCTTCCAGGTGCCGTGGACGCGGCTGCCGGAGTGGAGCGAGGCGCGCGGCATCCTGCATGAAGCCGGCCTTCACCTGGCCGCGCTGGCGCTCGCCGACGATGCGGTGGCCCTCGACGAGTTCGCCGCCGAGCGCCCCGAGCGCGTCGCGCTCCTGCTCGGCGCCGAGGGCGACGGGCTGAGCCGCCGCGCCCTGGCCGCCGCCGACACCGTCGTCACGATCCCCATGGCGGGCGGGGTCGACTCGCTCAACGTCGCCGCGGCGAGCGCCGTCGCGATCTGGGAGCTGCGGGCCCGCTAGACCGTCTCGCCGGGCGCTCGCCGACGGCGTCCTTCCCCGGGCGCGAGCGTCGTGACCGGCAGCGGATCGGGTCGCTTCGCGGTGATCTCGTCTCCCGAGGACCGGTGCCGCAGCCGCCGCAGCACCCACGGCACCAGGTACGAGCGCGCCCACACCAGGTCGACCGCACGCGCCTCGCGCCAGGTGCGCGTGGGGAGCGGGTCGGGCTGCATCGGCTGCAGGTCGTTCGGCACATTGAGCGCCCGGAGCACCATCCGCGCGACCTCGTGATGCCCGAGACGGTTCATGTGCAGCCGGTCATCATCGAAGAACCGCATGTCCTGGATCTCTTTCAGAGACCACATGTCGGCGACGACGCAGTCGTACCTGTCGGCGATCGCCCGGATGTTCTCGTTGTAGATCGCGATCTTGCCGCGGAGGCCGCGGAACGAGGGATTGAAGTTCGGTGTCGATGCCCGTGAACACGACCAGCGTCGCCCCATCCTGCGACAGGCGGACGACGGCGTCCTCGAAATACTGGGCCACCACGTCCGGATCGGAGCCCGGGCCGGATGACGTCGTTGCCTCCTGCCGAGAATGTGACGAGGTCGGGCTTGAGTGCGATCGCGGGCTCGAGCTGGGTCTCGACGATCTGCCCGATGAGCTTTCCGCGCACCGCCAGATTCGCGTAGGCGAAGTCGTCGACCTGCTGCGAGAGCACCTCGGCGACGCGGTCGGCCCAGCCGCGATGGCCGCCCGGCAGATTCCGGCTCGGGGTCGCCGATCCCTTCGGTGAAAGAGTCGCCGATCGCGACCAGACGGCGCCATGGGTGGGGCTGAGGGTTGTCGAGAAGGGGGGTGCGGTGATCGTCGCTCGTCGTCATTCGTGTTCTCCCGGTTCGTGACCGTCCTTCAGGCTATCGCTCGCCCCGGACGCTCCGGTCGGGCCTCGCCTTATGGGGCTCCGCCCCAAACCCCCGGCTCGCTGGCGCACGCCATGGCGCGGATGCTTCGTGTCGCCCGCCTCGTCTAGGGTGGTGACTCGTTGTGTGCGGGGGCACCGACGGTGACGGAGGAGGCCGATGAACGACGACGCGCTCCTCGAGACCTCCGCTGAGGCCGCTCACTCCGCCGAGCACGGCCACTTCGGCGGCTTCGCCGCGGCACCTTCTCGAATCGGCGGCGGGCCGCAGACACCTCTCGCCCGCCTATCCCGCAGCGCGCGCCGTGGGGCACCGCGCAGCGCCTGCGCGCCTGGCAGGCGCGAGGCGCTCGACCTCTACTTCGGCCTCGACGGTCCCGATGGCGTGGGCTCGGGGCCGCGCGACTTCCTCGCCGCCGCAACTCCTGGCGCCGGCAAGACCACTTTCGCGCTGCGGCTCGCGAGCGAGCTGATGCGCCGGCGGGTGATCGACCGGATCGTGGTCGTCGCGCCCACGGAGCATCTCAAGACCCAGTGGGCGGATGCCGCTGCCCGCGTATCGATCCGGCTGGATCCGTCCTTCACCAACCGTCACTACGCGCCGGCCCGGCACTATCACGGGGTGGCCGTCACCTACGCGCAGGTCGCGGTGAAGGCATCCGTGCATCAGCGTCTCGTCGAGGACGCGCGGACCCTGGTCATCCTCGACGAGGTCCACCACGGCGGCGACGCGCTGAGCTGGGGCGACGCGCTCCGCGAGGCATACGGACGCGCCGCCCGCCGCCTTCTGCTCTCGGGCACGCCTTTCCGCAGCGACACCGCGCCGATCCCGTTCGTCGAGTACCACCCCGACGAGCACGGCATCCGGCTCTCGCGCACGGATTACAGCTACGGGTATCGACGCGCACTCGAAGACGGCGTCGTGCGGCCCGTCATCTTCCTCGTCTACGCCGGAAGGATGCGCTGGCGCACCAAGACCGGCGACGAGATGGAAGCGCATCTCGGGCAGGACAACACGAAGGACATCACCGCGCAGGCATGGCGCACCGCGCTCGATCCCGAGGGGGAGTGGATCCCTGCTGTGCTGCGCTCCGCGGACCGGCGGCTGAGCGAGGTGCGCGAGCAGGTTCCGGATGCCGGTGGCCTGGTCATCGCGACCGATCAGACTTCCGCCCGCGCCTACGCCGAGATCCTGCGGGAGATCACCGGCGAGGAGCCGGCGATCGTCCTCTCGGACGAGGCCGAGGCCTCGTCGCGCATCGAGAGCTTCGCGTCGTCCACGACCCGGTGGATGGTCGCGGTGCGCATGGTGTCGGAGGGCGTCGACGTGCCGCGTCTCGCGGTGGGCGTGTATGCGACGTCTGCGTCGACGCCGCTGTTCTTCGCGCAGGCGATCGGCCGCTTCGTGCGCGCCCGCCGCCGCGGCGAGACCGCCAGCGTGTTCCTCCCGAACGTCCCGCAGCTGCTCGCCCTCGCGGGTGAGCTCGAGCGCCAGCGCGATCACGCCCTCGACCGCGAGAGCGACGGCGACGACTGGAACGCCGAAGAAGACATGATGGATGCCGCCGAGCGCGAGGACAAGGCATCCGACGCGCTCACCGAGGAGTTCACGTACCAGGCGCTGGGCTCGCTCGCCCATTTCGACCGGGTGCTCTTCGACGGCAGGGAGTTCGGCCAGCTCGCGGTGCCGGGCACGCCCGAGGAGGAGGAGTTCCTCGGCCTTCCCGGCCTCCTCGAGCCCGAGCACGTCCACGAGCTGCTGATGCAGCGCCAGGCACGCCAGGGCAGGCATCGGCGCGCTCGCGAGGCGCGGGAGTCGGAGGAGGGCGAAGGCGCCGACAATGCCGTTCCTGCGCCGCTGCACCGGTCGCTGAAAGAGCAGCGGCAGCTCCTCAACAGCCTCGTGGGGCTCTACGCGCGGCAGACCGGTGAAGCGCACGGTCTCGTGCACGCCGAGCTGCGCCGCGTCTGCGGTGGCCCCGCCGTGTCGCACGCGACGGTCGCGCAGCTGCAGGCGCGCATCGACGTGCTGCGCAGCCGAGTCCGTTCCTAGCGACGGCTCGGGCATTCACCCCGCGTCGTTCGGATCCCCGAAATGCTGTCAATCCGTGTCTCGGCTGCATGCGGCATCCGTGCCCTCAGTACCGTGGAAGTATTCCCCCCACCCACCGCCGCCACGGAGGCTGATCACGCGTGCCCGCTGAACCCACACCTCGAGACCGACGCCGCTGGGCGCGATACCTCGTGAACGAGCGCGCCGAGGCACACGTCTACCGGGAGCTCGCCGCGCGGCGGGAGGGGGAGGAGCGCGACATCCTGCTCGCCCTCGCGGAGGCGGAAGGACGCCACGAGGCGCACTGGCTGGCGCTGCTCGGCGGCGAGCCGCAGCGGCTGCCGCGTCCCGATGGCGGAACGGTGCTGCTCGGCTGGCTGGCGAAGCGCTTCGGCTCGATCTTCGTGCTCGCGCTCGCCCAGAACGCGGAAGCCCGCTCGCCGTACGACGATGAGCCGTTCGCGACCCCCGCGATGGCCGCGGACGAGAAGATCCACCACGAGGTCGTGCGCGGACTCGCCGCGCGAGGACGCCGGCGACTCTCGGGCACCTTCCGTGCGGCCGTGTTCGGCGCGAACGACGGGCTCGTCTCGAACCTCGCGCTCGTGATGGGCGTGGGCGCGACGGGCGTCTCGTCGCAGTTCGTGCTCTTCAGCGGAATCGCCGGACTGCTCGCCGGGGCGCTGTCGATGGGAGCGGGAGAGTTCGTGTCGGTGCGCTCGCAGCGGGAGCTGCTCGAAGCGACCGAGCCGAACAACTTCGCCGATCATGTGCTTCCCGACCTCGATCTCGACGCGAACGAGCTCGCACTGGTGTACCGGGCGCGCGGAATGCCCGAGGCCGAGGCGCTGGAGCGGGCCCGTATGGTCGTCGGGGAGGCTCAGGGAGCCGATCGATCGAAACCGTACCGAACGACCCCTTGAGACAGCCGACGACCACGAGACGGTCGGCGGCGCGTGGAACGCGGCGCTGTCGAGTTTCCTGTTCTTCGCGTCGGGAGCCATCATCCCGGTGCTGCCGTGGGTCTTCGGGATGTCGGGACTCGCTGCCGTCGTCACCGCCCTCGTCCTGGTCGGAGTCGCACTTCTCGCGACGGGCGCCGCTGTCGGGCTCCTCTCGGGCGGTCCGCCGCTGCGCCGGGCGCTGCGGCAGCTGCTGATCGGCTACGGCGCGGCGACGGTGACCTACCTGCTCGGGCTGCTGTTCGGCGTCTCGATGGGCTGATCGAGGGCGGCGCCGCTCACGGTCCAGATGGAGGCGGCGGCAAAGAGATGGCTCACGCCGCCGATTCTGAGAGTCCGCCGGAGCATGGTAATGTCGATCCTCGGTTGCGAAACCGAAAACACCTTGCGCGGGTGGCGGAATAGGTAGACGCGCTAGCTTGAGGTGCTAGTGCCCTTTAACGGGCGTGGGGGTTCAAGTCCCCCCTCGCGCACAGAACGAAGAAGGCCCCCGAAAGGGGGCCTTCTTCGTTCTCCGGGAGTGGTGTCCCTTGGACTTCCGTAGGGAGAATTCCCCATCGCACGGGGGCGGACGAGGGCGTACCGTCGAGAAACGGGGCGCGACCTTGCGGTCGCGACTGCGTGCGAGCCCGATGGGGGTCGCGCCGCACGCGAATCCGTATCGCCACGTCGTCCATTTCAGAATCGATGAAAGGACGAATCATGACCATTCGCAGAGCGCTCATCGCGCTCGCAGCAACGGCAGTACTCGTGCTCGCCGGCGCGGGACCTGCACTCGCCGGCGGAAGCCCGCACTTCATCAAGAACGGCACCAGCGCGTCGCTCAGCGGCACGTCGCTGGTCGTGCAGTTCAAGGAGGCGGGGCTCTCCTCCGGCTCGGTCGAGACAATCCAGGCGACCGCCCATCTCGATGCCACCTTCCAGTGCGTCAACGGCGGCGGAAACGTCCCGGCCGATCCCAAGAAGACCACCATCAGCTCGGATGTCTCTGCGAGCGGCGTCTTCACCGCCGGCCAGAACGGGAACCTCGTCGGCTCGCTGACTCTGAGTGTTCCGGCCGCCGCCTCGGTGCTCGACTGCCCCGGTGGACAGACCGCAACCTTGACCGCGGCCATGTGGTCGGACGTAAGTGTCACCGACCTCACGAGCGGGGCAACCCTCGCGATCAAGGGCACCTTCACCGCCTGACCCACTGAGGCGGATCGCCTCGACGAACCAGGAAGGCCCCCGGGAGGGGGCCTTCCTCGTTCGCCGGGCGAGGTAGCGTAGTCCGCATGCCTTCGCCCGACTCCAACCTGCCCGAAGTCGTCGCAGTGGCTCGCGATCTCATCCGATTCGACACCACGAACCATGGCGGCGGACGCGCCGCGGGCGAGCGCGAAGCAGCCGAGTATGTCGGCGCGTACCTCGAAGCACTGGGCCTCACGCCGGAGTACTACGAGCCGATTCCCCGCCGCACGAACGTCATGGCGCGCATCCCCGGGCGCGACTCGAGCAAGCCCGCCCTCGTCCTGCACGGGCACCTCGACGTCGTCCCCGCCATCGCCGAGGACTGGAGCGTCGACCCGTTCGCCGGCGAGATCCGCGACGGGATGCTGTGGGGCCGCGGCGCGGTCGACATGAAGGACATGGACGCCATGATCCTGACGTCCGTCGCCGACATCCTGCGTTCCGGCGAGCAGCCCGAGCGGGACCTCGTGCTCGCGTTCTTCGCGGACGAGGAGAACGGGGGAGTGGAGGGTTCTGCTCTCGTCGTGCAGAACCGCCCAGAGTGGTTCGCCGGCGCGACCGAGGCGATCAGCGAGGTCGGCGGATACTCCATCGCTGTCGGCGACCGGCGTGCGTACCTCCTGCAGGTCGGTGAGAAGGCGCTGATCTGGATCCGGCTCGTCGCGCGCGGGCGCGCCGCCCACGGGTCGAGCTTCCACGGCGACAATGCCGTCACGAAGCTTGCCGCGGCGGTCGCGGCGCTCGGACGCACCGAGTGGCCCGTGAGCCTCACCGACGCCACGCGCGAGATGACGGCCGGTCTGGGCAAGATCACCGGCGCCCAGACGGACGATCCCGATGCCCTCGCCGCGGCGACCGGTGCGGCATCCGGATTCCTCCGCTCCACGCTGCGGACGACGACGAATCCCACGGGACTCACCGCGGGCTACAAGCACAACGTCATCCCGGACCGCGCGGAGGCCCTGATCGACGTGCGGGCGCTGCCCGGCACCGAGGAGGCGGCTCTCGCCGACATCCGTCGCATCGTCGGCGACGATGTCGAGGTCGAGATCGTCCACCAGGACATCGGGCTCGAGGTGCCGTTCCGCGGCGACCTCGTCGACGCGATGGTCGGCGCGCTCGGCCGGCACGATCCCGGAGTGCCCGTCATCCCGTACCTCATGGGGGGCGGCACCGACAACAAGGCCCTCGCCTACCTCGGCATCGCGGGCTACGGCTTCGCGCCGCTGCGGCTTCCGGCCGACCTCGATTTCACCGGCATGTTCCACGGAGTGGACGAGCGCGTGCCCATCGATGCGCTCGTCTTCGGGCAGCGCGTGCTGACCGACCTGCTGCGCAGCTACTGACCGATCGGATGCCGCAATCCCGGCATCCGCACTTCCCTCCCTCGACCCGAACGACCGGAAGGCCGTCCCATGCAGTTCATCGAAGCCATCATCCTGGGTATCGTCCAGGGGCTGACGGAGTTCCTGCCGATCTCCTCGAGCGCACACCTGCGGATCATCGGCGAGTTCCTCCCCTCGGCGGAGGACCCGGGCGCGACCTTCACCGCCATCACGCAGATCGGCACCGAGACGGCGGTCCTCGTGTACTTCTGGGGCACGATCGTGAGGGTCATCAGAGCGTGGTTCCGGTCGCTGGGAGGCAAGGTCCCCCGTAACGATCCCGATGCGCGGATGGGCTGGCTCATCATCATCGGCACGATCCCGATCGCGGTGCTCGGGTTCCTGTTCCAGGACGTCATCCGCGGCGACCTTCCGCAACCTCTGGCTCGTCGCGATCGTCATGATCGTGTTCGGCCTGCTGCTCGGCGCGGCCGACCACTGGGGCAAGCGCACGCGCGAGCTGCGCAACCTCACCTACCCTCACGGTCTTGCGCTGGGCTTCGCGCAGGCTCTCGCCCTGATCCCGGGAGTCTCGCGCTCGGGCGCGACGACGACCCTCGGACTGGCGCTGGGCTACACCCGTCCGGCAGCCGCGGAGTACGCGTTCCTGCTCGCGGTGCCTGCAGTCTTCGGCAGCGGCTTCTACGAGCTTCTTCAGAGCTTCGAGGAGCCGGGCGGACCCTACGGCCCCATCGACACGCTCGCTGCGACGGTCGTCGCGTTCGCGGTCGGCCTCGGCGTGATCGCGTTCCTGATGCAGTACCTCAAGCGCGGCAGCTTCCTGCCGTTCGTGATCTACCGTCTTGCGGTGGGCGTGCTGCTGATCGTGCTGCTCAGCCTCGGGGTGCTGCAGCCCTACTGACGCTGAGTCGGGTGCGTCAGCGCCGCGGGTCGTCGCGTCCGGGCTTGGTCGGGCCCTCGCCGCCGCCGCGGCGCAGATAGCGCTCGAACTCCTGGGCGATCGCGTCACCGGATGCCTCGGGCGAGTCCCACGTGTCGCGGGTGCGTTCGAGCTGCCGGATGTACTCGGTCATCTCCTCGTCGTCAGCAGCAGCCGCGTCGATGGATGCCTCCCAGGCGGCGGCATCCGTGGAGAGCTCGCCGCGCGGCACCGGCGCTCCGGTCAGGTCCTCCAGCCGGTCGAGGAGCGCCAGCGTCGCCTTCGGTGAGGGCGTGTGGCCCGCGACGTAGTGCGGCACGCTCGCCCAGAGACCGACGGACGGGATGCCGGCGGCATCCGCCGCGTGTCCCAGCACGCTCAGGATCCCGACCGGGCCCTCATAGGTGCTGCGCTCCAGCTCGAGCGACGTGCGCAGCTGCTCGCTGTCGCTCCCGGCGAAGACCGAGATCGGGCGGGTGTGGGGCACGTCAGACATCATCGAGCCGATCGACACGAGTCCGGTGATGTCTTCGCGCAGTGCGACGTCGATGAACTCGGCGGCGAACGCCTGCCATGCCCGAGCCGGCTCGACGCCGGTGAGCAGCCACAGCTGGGTGCCGCGGGTCTTGCGAGCGGGCTTGAGGATCGTGGCCTCCGGCCAGCGGAGCGTCCGCTTGCCGTCGCCGTCGGTCGCGATCTGGGGACGGGTGTACTGGTAGTCGAAGTACAGCTCCGGGTCCACCGAGAAGACGGGCTCGTAGTCGCCGTTCTCCCTCAGGTGCGCGATTGCGGAGGACGCTGCTTCGCCCGCGTCGTTCCACCCGTCGAACGCGGCGACGAGCACCCTGCGTCCCAGTCCGTCCACGCGACCTCCTCCGCCCACACCGAAGGGCTCATTCCAGGATAGGCCCGTGCCGCGATCGCGGCTCGTCCCCGGTCGGCGTGCCCCGGCGCCCCCGCAGTGGGGAGGAGCCGCCAGGTAGCATGGGTCGGTGAATGCGCCCCCTCTCGCCGCGGTCCTCTGGGACATGGACGGCACCCTCGTCGACACGGAGCCGTACTGGATGGCTGCCGAGACGCCGCTCGTCGAGAGCTTCGGGGGCACGTGGTCGCACGAGCAGGCGCTCGGCCTCGTCGGGCTCGGCCTCGAGGACTCCGCCCGCATCTTCCAGTCCGCGGGCGTGCGGATGGGTGTCCGCGACATCATCGACTACCTCACGGACGACGTGATGACACAGCTCGCGACCACGGGAGTGCCCTTCCGCCCCGGCGCGCGGGAGCTCCTCGCCGACCTGCGCGATGCGGGCATCAAGACCGGGCTCGTGACGATGTCGATGCGCCGGATGGCCGACACCGTCGTCGACCTGATCGACTTCGAGGCGTTCGACGTGATCATCGCCGGTGACGAGTCGACCAGGCCGAAGCCGTTCCCCGATCCCTACCTGCAGGCGTGCGCCGCCCTGGGCGTCTCACCCGCCGAGACCGTCGCGATCGAGGACTCGCCGAACGGCCTCCGCTCCGCCGTCGCCTCGGGTGCCGCCGTGATCGGCGTTCCGCTCATGGTGTCGATCGCCGGCGCGGGCGCCCACGCCGTCTGGCCGACACTCGAGGGTCGTACGGCGCAGGACGTGGCATCCTTCCATGCCGCTCATTTCACAGCCAAGGAGACCGTCCGGTGACAGAGCGACCCAGCGGACCGTTCCGCGTCGGCGACCGCGTGCAGCTGACCGGCCCCAAGGGGCGGCTGTC
This sequence comes from uncultured Actinomycetota bacterium, assembly GCA_963751055.1. Lineage (GTDB taxonomy): Bacteria > Actinomycetota > Actinomycetes > Actinomycetales > Microbacteriaceae > Microbacterium. The sequence goes on from CAVVTB010000002.1 coordinate 209,627, forward strand.
GACCATCACCCTCCGCGAGGACGGCGAGCTGCACACCCACCACGGCGTGCTGCGGCACACCGCGCTCATCGGCCAGCCCGACGGCTCGGTCGTCGCGAACAGCGCAGGCCACGAGTACCTTGCGCTCCGGCCGCTGCTGCGGGACTTCGTCATGTCGATGCCCCGGGGCGCCGCGATCGTCTACCCGAAGGATGCTGCGCAGATCCTCGCGGAAGCGGACGTGTTCCCCGGAGCGGTCGTCGTCGAGGCCGGTGTCGGGTCGGGTGCGCTCTCGCTGTGGCTGCTCCGCGCCGTCGGCGCGAGCGGACGCCTCGTCTCGTTCGAGCGCCGCGCCGAGTTCGCGGATGTGGCGCGCGCGAACGTCGAGACCTATGCCGGGGGAGTTCCCGAGAACTGGGATGTCGTCGTCGGCGATCTCGTCGAGTCACTGCCCGAGACCATGCCCGCGGCATCCGTCGATCGGGTGATCCTCGACATGCTCGCGCCCTGGGAGTGCATCGACGTCGTCGCCGATGCACTCACGCCCGGTGGCGTCGTGCTCTGCTACATCGCGACCGCGACGCAGCTGAGCCGCGTCGCGGAGTTCATCCGGGGCACCGGGCTCTTCACCGATCCCGAGGCCAGCGAGACGATGGTCCGCGGCTGGCACGTCGAGGGGCTCGCGGTGCGTCCGGACCACCGGATGATCGCGCACACCGGGTTCCTCCTGTGGGCGCGCCGCCTCGCGCCCGGCGCCGTCCCGCCCGAGGTGAAGCGCCGCGCGTCGAAGTCGAGCTACGGCGACGAAGATGTCGAGCTGTGGACGCCCGGCGCGGTCGGCGATCGTCAGATCACCGACAAGAACCTCCGCAAGCGCGTCCGCGAGGCCCAGCGGGCGGCCGACGGCGCCCGCCTCGGCGGCCGGGCTCGACGGGCGCGCCGGAGCCGAACGTCTAGGGCCTCGCGCCAGCGAGCCGGGGGTTTGGGGCGGAGCCCCATTAGGATTGATCCGGTGCGCAAGATCCCTGCCGTCATCGCGGTCCTCTCCCTCGCCGCAGTCGGCCTCGCCGGCTGCGCGATGCCCGGTTCGTCGAACTGCACCCGCTCCGGTGCCGCCAGTGCCGAGATGCTGGACCTCGTCACGGTCACCGGCGACCTCGGCGAAGAGCCCGAGGTCGAGCTCTACACGCCGTTCCACGCGGAGGAGATCGCGTTCGGAGACCCCGTGACCGGGGACGGGACGCCGATCATCTCCGAATCGCAGCTCATCGAAGCCGCCGTGACCCTCATCAGCGGTGAGACGGGCGAGATCCTGGTGTCCACGGTCGACGAGGACGCCCCGCCGCCCGTGCTTCCGGTCTCACGATGGACCCAGGTCTTCCCGTCCATCGACGACTCCCTGGAGTGCGCGACCGAGGGCTCGCGCGTCGTCGTGGCTCTCCCGCCCGGTGGGGTCGAGGCCGAGACCGCCGCCAGCAGCGGGCTGGCCGAGGACGAATCGGCGATCGTCGTGTTCGACCTGCACAAGGTGTACCTGTCGAAGGCCGACGGCTCCAACGTCTACAACACCGGCCGCGGTCTGCCGAGCGTCGTCCGTGCTCCCGATGGCCGTCCCGGCATCATCGTCCCCGACGGGGCCCCGCCGGCCGAGGTGACCGTGCAGACCATCAAGAAGGGCGACGGCCCCGTCGTCACCGGCGACCAGCCGGTGCGCGCGCACTACACCGGCGTCACGTGGGACGAGCGGACCGTGTTCGACACCACGTGGGATGGTGAGCCGGCTTCGCTCACTCTGGATCAGGTCGTGCCCGGTTTCGCCCAGGCTCTCGAAGGCCAGACCGTCGGATCGCAGATCATGGTCGTCATCCCGCCGGAGTTCGGCTACGGCGATGCAGGCCCAGGGCTCGATCCCCGCGAATTCGACGCTGGTGTTCGTGATCGACATCCTGGGGCTCGACGCCGCTCCGACCGAGTAGCCTCACCAGCGTCGGGCCGCCCGCCGCAACTCTAAGATGAGTGGGTGCCTGCCAACCCGCCCGTGAAGAACCCTCCTGAGGAGCGGCTCGTCAACCTCGTCGTCGCGCTCATGGCGACCGAGCAGGGCCTCACCAAGGACACGATCCTCAACTCGGTGGCCGGGTACCGCGAGCAGACGCAGGCGCAGGGCGTCGAAGGATGCGCTCGAGAAGATGTTCGAGCGCGACAAGGAGAGTCTCCGCGGTCTCGGCATCCCCATCGAGACCATCGGGGACTGGGCCGATCCCGACGACCTCCGTGAAGCCCGCTACCGCGTTCCGACGGCGGAGTACGAGCTTCCGGAAGACATCGAGTTCACGCCGTCCGAGCTGGCGCTGCTGAATCTGGCGGGCGGCGTCTGGAGCGAGAGCTCGATGTCGGATGACGCGCGCAGCGGGCTTCGCAAGATCCGAGCCCTCGGCATCCCGGTCGACGAGCCGATCATCGGCTATTCGCCGCGCATCAGCCTCCGCAATCCCTCCTTCCCGGCGCTGCAGCAGGCGATCGAGCAGTCGCGCGTCGTCACGTTCCCGTATCTCAAGCCGGGGGAGGCAGCACCCCGCACCCGTCATGTGCAGCCGCTCGCCCTCGTCGACTATGAGGCGAGATGGCACGTCTTCGGCATCGATCTGGATGCCGACGCGGATCGCACCTTCCTGCTCTCGCGGATCGTCGGCACCGTCGACGTCACCCGGCAGTCCTTCGACCCGGCGCTGCGCGAGGGCGCGGGCGACCGGGCGCTCGCCGGGCTCGAGGAGGTCGCCGCCCGCAACTCCGCCCTGCTCGAGGTCAATCCCGGCACCGAGGCGGCGCTGCGGCTCAGCCGCCGCGCGACGCCCGCCGAGCAGGGCATCCGCGTCTCGTTCGTCGACGTCCACGTGTTCGCCGACGAACTTGCCTCGTACGGGCCCGAAGTGCGTGTCGTGGAGCCGGCCGAGCTCACCGCGCAGGTGATCTCGCGGCTCGAGCGCGCCCGGGACCTGCACATCGGAGCCGTCGCATGAGCGCCGCGCCGTCCCTTGGTCGCAACAGACCGCGCCGCGCTGATGCTCCAGCTCGTGCCGTACCTCATCGGCCGCGGCGAGGTGTCGATCGACGAGGCCGCAGCCGAGTTCGACGTGACCACCGCGCAGATGCGCGCGATGGTCGAGAAGCTCACGGTGATCGGGCTCCCCGGCGACGGCGGGTACTGGCAGATGCCGAACGAGCTGTTCGACATCGACTGGGAGCTCCTCGACGAGCGCGACACGATCGCGATCACCAACTCGGTCGGCCTGGAGCGATCGCCGAAGCTCACCGCGCGGGAGGCCGCCGCACTCCTGACGGGATTGCAGCTCGCAAAGACGATTCCCGGCGTCGGCGACACCGAGATCTTCGCCGGCCTTCTCGCGAAGCTCGCCCGCGGCGCCTCGAGCACTCCCGCGGAGGTGATCGTCGCGCCAGGACCCGTCGACGAGGTCCGCGATCTCGTTGCGGCCGCTCTGCAGCGCCGCGTCGCGGTCTCATTCACCTACAAGGCTCCGGATGCTGCGCCGACGACCCGCACGGTCGACCCGGTCAAGGTCCACATCGCCGATGGCCAGTGGTATCTGCAGGGATGGTGTCATCTGCGTGAGGCGATGCGCACGTTCCACCTCGATCGCGTGAGCGACCTGGAGCTCACCGACATCCCGATCACGCATGGTGAAGAGCCCATTCCCGGATGGTTCGATGCGGATGCCGGCGACGTCGTCGCCCGCATCCGGTTCCCGGAGTCCGTCGCGCCGCTCCTCGGCGAATACCTCGACCGCGCCGCCGTCGAATCGACCGGTGGCACCGCCATCGCGACCATGCGCGTGGCGGACGAGTTCAGCCTGCGCCGCCCTGCAGTCCGCCTCGGCGGTGACGTCGAGATCCTCGAGCCGCCCGCCGCACGCCGCGCCGCCGCTGAATGGGCGGAGGCCGGACTCGCGCAGTATCGCTGAGGCGCGCTGATGAGTGTCGTGCCCCGGCGCTGGAGGCGGCAGTCCAGGGTTACTATGGGAGCACCCTGACACGACGAGGAGACTTCTCATGGGCAACCTCCAAGGATGGCATCTGCTGATCATCCTCGCCGTCATCCTGCTTCTGTTCGGTGCGGCCAAGCTTCCCGCTCTGGCGAAGAGCATGGGCCAGTCAGCGCGCGTCTTCAAGGGCGAGATGAAGGCCATGAAGGATGAGGACAAGCCTGCTGACGGCACGGCCGCCTCGGTCGAAGCTCCGGCAGAGGTCGTGACACCCTCCGAGCCGTCCGGGAGTTCGGGCGGAGCATCCGACTCGAAGCAGTAGCCGGTCGTGGTGACGACCGAACCGCCGCGCACGGGGGACCCCAGCAGTCCGAAGCGCGACAAGCGCATGTCGCTGGGCCAGCATCTGGTCGAGCTGCGCAAGCGTCTGGTGATCGCCGCGGCGGCGCTCGTCGTCGGCATGGTGGTCGCCTTCTTCATCACGGATTGGGTGATCGGCCTGATCACCGAGCCCCTTCGCCTCATCGCCGAGGCGGAGGGCGATACGGCGAGAGTCGAGCTGATGTTCAGCACGGTGACGTCGGCCTTCGACCTGAAGCTGCGGATGTCGTTCGCCATCGGCCTGCTCATCTCGGCGCCCATCTGGATGTGGCAGATCTGGGCCTTCATCATGCCCGGCCTGACGCGAAAAGAGGTGCGCTACACGGTCGGGTTCCTTGCCGCTGCGGTCCCGCTCTTCTTCGCCGGGTGCTACGTCGGTCTCGTCGTGATGCCGCACATCGTCGAGATCATGTCGTCGTTCGTTCCCGAGGGCGCGGCGTCGTTCTACGACGCGCAGTACTACTACGACTTCGTCTTCAAGCTCCTGATCGTCATCGGCGTCGCATTCGTGCTGCCGGTGTTCCTGGTCGCGCTCAACCTCGCCGGCATCATCACGGGCAAGGAGATCCTGAAGGGATGGCGCATCGCGGTCCTCGTCGCGACCGTCTTCGCGGGACTGGCGACGCCCGCAGCGGACGTCATCTCGATGCTGATGCTCGCCGGCATCCTGGTGGTCCTCTTCTTCGCGGCCGCAGGGCTTTCCATGCTCTTCGACAGGCGCAAGGCGAAGCAGGAGACCTCGCTCCTGCCGCCTGAGGCGACGATGTGACCCTGCCCGGTCCGGCGGAGCGCTACGAGCGCGCGCGCGAGTCTGCGCAGCAGGACCGGACCCACCCGCTCACGGCGGCGTTCGCGGCATCCCAGCGGTTCACCCTCGATCCCTTCCAGCTGGCGGGATGCCGGGCGCTCGAAGAGGGACAGAGCGTGCTGGTCGCGGCGCCGACGGGCGCGGGAAAGACGATCGTCGGCGAGTTCGCGGTGCATCTCGCGATGCGCGAAGCGGGCGACAAGGCCTTCTACACGACGCCGATCAAGGCACTGTCGAACCAGAAGTTCCGCGAGCTGCAGGACGTCTACGGCGTGGACGAGGTCGGCCTTCTCACGGGTGACACCAACATCAACGGGAACGCGCGCATCGTCGTGATGACGACGGAGGTTCTCCGCAACATGCTCTACGCCGACTCTCCGGCGCTGCGCGGACTCCGCTACGTCGTGATGGACGAGGTGCACTACCTCGCGGACCGATTCCGGGGCGCCGTGTGGGAGGAGATCATCATCCACCTGCCGCAGAGCGTGCGGCTGGTCTCGCTGTCGGCGACGGTATCCAACGCCGAGGAGTTCGGCGACTGGCTCGACACCGTCCGCGGTGACACCGAGGTGATCGTCTCCGAAATCCGGCCCGTGCCGCTCGAGCAGCATGTCCTGGTCCGCGGGGATCTGCTGCCGCTGTTCGACGATCGAGCAGGCATCGCGACGGCGCAGGTCAACCAGGAGCTCATGCGCATCCGCTCGTTCAAGGGCCCGATGTACGAGAGCAACCGCCGGGCACAGCAGCTGAGCAGCGCGCGCAACGGCGGGTTCGAGGCGCAGCATCGCCGACCGAACAAGGGCGGCAAGCGCCCGGTGCGCTCGGCGAACGTCCAGCGCATCGAGCGGCTCGACCGTCCGGACGTCGTGGAGCTGCTCGCCCGGGCCAATCTGCTTCCGGCGATCTTCTTCATCTTCAGCCGTGTCGGCTGCGATGCCGCGGTGCAGCAGGTGCGGCGTGCGGGCGTGCGGCTCACCTCCCACGAGGAGCGTCTCGAGATCCGCGCGATCGTCGAGGAGCGGACGCGCACCCTGCTCGACGAAGACCTGGCAGTGCTCGGCTACTACGACTGGCTCGACAATCTCGAGCGCGGTGTCGCCTCCCACCACGCCGGCCTGCTGCCCGCGTTCAAGGAGGTCGTCGAGGACCTGTTCCAGCGGAAGCTGGTGAAGGTCGTCTTCGCCACCGAGACCCTCGCCCTCGGCATCAACATGCCCGCGCGGACCGTGGTCCTCGAGAAGCTCGAGAAGTTCAACGGCGAAGCGCGAGTCGCCATCACTTCGGGCGAGTACACCCAGCTCACCGGTCGCGCGGGCCGACGCGGCATCGACGTCGAGGGGCACGCGGTCATCCAGTGGACCGAGGGTCTCGATCCGCAGGCGGTCGCCGCCCTGGCGTCGCGGCGCACGTATCCGCTCAACTCCAGCTTCCGCCCCACGTACAACATGGCCGTGAACCTCATCGACCAGTTCGGACGAGCGCGAGCGCGAGAGATCCTCGAGTCGTCGTTCGCCCAGTTCCAGGCCGATCGCGCCGTCGTGGGCCTCGCGCGCCAGGTGCGCGAGCAGGAGGAGTCGCTCGCGGGCTACGAGAAGGCGATGACCTGCGACCGAGGCGACTTCACCGAGTACTCCGCGATCCGTCGTGACCTCAGCGATCTCGAGAAGCTGAACCGCAAGGATGCGACCGCCCCGCGCGCCACGCGGGAGAAGCGCCAGCGCGAACTCGGCGGACTCCGGCGGCGAATGCAGCGGCATCCGTGTCATCAATGCCCGGATCGCGAGAATCACGCCCGGTGGGCCGAGCGGTACTGGCGGCTGAAGCGCACGATCGACAAGATGCGTCAGCAGATCGACACGCGCACCGGCACCGTGGCGCGCATCTTCGACCGCGTGGTCGACGTGCTCACCGTGCTCGACTACGTGCAGGTCGATGAGGACGGTGCCACGACACTCACACCGTCCGGTCGCACCATGCGGCGCATCTACGGCGAGCGGGATCTGCTCGTCGCCGAGTCGCTGCGCCTCGGACTCTGGGACAGCCTGGATGCCGCATCCCTCGCCGCACTGGCGTGCTGCCTCGTCTACGAGCCGAGGCGCGACGATGGCGGGGGGAGCGAGCGCGGGCTGCCGCGGGGCCCGTTCCGCACCGCCCTGAGCGAGACGCAGGCGCTCTGGCAGCAGCTCGACGACCTCGAGCGCGACCACCGGCTGCCCAGGGTCGGAGCCGATCTCGGCCGGCCTCGCGCAGGCGATGCACTCATGGGCGCGCGGCGGCGCGCTCGACCGCGTCCTCGTCGAGGCCGACATGGCCGCGGGCGACTTCGTCCGCTGGGCGAAGCAGACGATCGATCTGCTCGACCAGCTGTCGATCGTCGCCGAGTCGAGCGTCGGCACGACCGCGCGCAAGGCGCTCGACGCCGTGCGGCGCGGCATCGTCTCTTACTCCTCGGTGTGACGATCGGGCGGCTTCAGGTCGCTTAGGCTCGATCCGTGCCACTCGCCGCGCCGCCACGTCCGCTGCTTCCCCTCTGGGTCGCGGTGCTCGCGTCGGCCGTCGGCGGCGCTGTGCTCGACCTCGCATTCCCCGACGTCGGCTGGTGGCCGCTCGCATTCGTGGGTGTCGCATTCGCGCTGGTGTCGCTCATCGGACGATCGGTGTGGGGCTCGCTCCTCGTCGGGTTCGTCTTCGGAGCGTCGTTCTACCTCATCCACATCGAGTGGATCACGAGGTACCTCGGCGTCGTGCCCTGGTTCGCCCTCACCGGCCTCGAGACGGTCTTGATGGCGGTCGGGATCGATTCCGATCGCGCTGGCCTATCGATGGATGCCGCGCGTGCTGCCGTCCCGGTGGGCGCAGCTGATCGTCCTGCCGCTGCTGGTGGGAGGGCTCTGGACCGCCAGGGAGCTGTTCATGGGCACCTTCCCGTACACCGGCTTCCCGTGGGGCCGGATCGGCATGAGCCAGTCCGAGAGCCCGCTCGCGCACATCGCCTCGTGGACCGGCGTCGCGGGGCTCACGTTCCTCATGGTGGCTTTCACCGCCGCGGCGATCGAGTGGGGGCGGACGGCGCAGTGGCGCGACCTCCGCACCGCGCTGCCGGCAGTCGGCGCTTGCGGCACTGCTGATCTTCGTCCCCGCATTCCCGACGACGACGGCGGGTGATCTGCGGGTCGGCAGCGCGCAGGGGAACGGACCGTCAGGATACTTCGACGAGTGGAGCCGCAACGCGGTGCTGAACGCCCAGCTCGAAGCATCCGCCCCGCTCTTCGGCGAGGATCTGGACGTCCTGCTCTGGCCCGAGGGCGGCATCGACTCCGACCCGCTCTCCAACGCCTCGACGGCGTCGACGCTCGACGCGCTGGCCGCCAGGGTCGACGCACCGCTGATCGTGAACGCCGCGACCACGCGGGGCGAGGACACGTTCAACACCTCGATGCTCTGGATCGGCGGAGAGGGCGCCGTGCAGCTGCACGACAAGACCCACCCGGTGCCGATGGGGGAGTACGTCCCCGACCGCTGGTTCTACGAGATGCTCGCGCCGGATCTCATCGGACTCATCCAGCGCGAGTACACGCCAGGGACGAACCCGCCGTTCTTCGATCTCGACGGCGTCGGCGTCGGTCTCGCGATCTGCTTCGACGTGATCTACGACGACGTGATCTGGACAGGCGCCCGCGAAGGCGCCGAGATCTACATGTTCCAGACCAACAACGCCGACTTCCGCGACACCGACGAGAACCTGCAGCAGCTGGCCTTCGCTCGCATGCGAGCCATCGAGACGGGCCGATCGGTCGTGAACCTGTCGACGGTCGGCACGAGCCAGGTGATCGCCCCGGACGGCACGATGATCGACGGCCTGCCGGCCGGCGTCGCGGGTCACATGCTGACGACCGTGCCGCTGCGCACCGGCCTCACGCCTGCCGTCATCGCCGGTCCGTGGATCCAGGTGCTGCTCGGGTGGGGGAGCCTCATCGCGCTGATCGCGCTCGGCATCGCGGTCCGCGTGAGGGGCCGGAGCAACGCGAAGACGCCGGCTCCCGAAGGAACCGGCGTCTCGTTGAGTGATTGAGCTCGTCAGCCGAGCGTCAGGCGCTGATCTTGTCGCGCGAGACGTCCTCGCCGGCGCCGCGGCGGGCGCGGACGTAGGCGAGACGCTCTTCGAGGAGCTCTTCGAGCTCGGGGAGCGTGCGACGCTCGAGCAGCATGTCCCAGTGGCTGCGGGCGACCTTGTCACCCGAGTGATCGACGGTCGCGGTGCCCTCGCCGATACGCAGCAGCGCCTCAGCGCCACAGGTGCGGCATTCCCACGCCTCGGGAATCTCGGCGTCGGCTGCAAAAGTCATGGTGGTGTCACGCCCGCACGACGTGCACGAATAGGTGTGCTGTGCGCGCTCATGGAATACGACGCCCTCTTCGCTCTGTAGGCTCTGGGCGCCGAGTCGGATGCCGCGCAGACTGCGATCTGCCATTGTGTGGTCCTCTCGTCGCTCTCAGGTATAACGAAGTGACCTGAGCGGATCATCCGAACGGACGCTCCTGAGCCGCCATTCACAGTCGATGCACAGTGAGTGAACGAAGCCCGTCCTGTCGGCGAACGAAGGCGGCGCTCTCAGTGTCGCAGAGTGGCGAGCGCGACGTCGGCGCGGTCGGTGACGATGCCGTCGACCCCGAGGTCGATGAGGCGGCGCATCTCCGCCGGATCGTTCACCGTCCAGACATGGACTTCGACGTCGTGCCGGTGCGCGGCGGCGATGAGCCGGGGGGTCACGATCCGCAGGCGCCGCTGACGCTCGGGCACCTGGAGGGCGTCGACGCCGGCCAGCGCCCGCCGCACGAGGCGGTCGGAGCGGGACGCCAGGGCGGCGAGCACCCGCGTGATCGTGCGGGTGCCGGCGGAGGTCGCCGGACGGATGCCTGGACCGGCCCTGCTCGCCGCCGCGAGCGCCTCACGGCGGCGGTCATCCGAGAAGCTCGTGATGAGGACCCGATCGCCGTGCGGCGCGACCATGGTTCCGACCGGTGTCGCGGCCGCGGGTGCCTTCACGTCGAGGTTGAAGCGGACCGACGGGAAACGCGTCGAGGGCCTGGGCCAGCGTGATGAGCCCGCCGCGGTCCGACATGAGGGCTTCGAGCTCCGCGGCCCTCACATCCGACACCGGCCGGGGGTCGCCCGTGACGCGTGACAGGTCAGGATCGTGGAAGAGCACCACGACACCGTCGGCGGTGAGGTGGCAGTCCGATTCGATGTAGTGGCAGCCGGCGGCCTGCGCCGCAGCGACGGCAGCGAACGAATTCTCCACGACGGCGTGCGCGGCATCCGCGGCGGTCACGAGGCCCCGATGGGCGAGGACGCGCGGAGTCGACGCGCCCTCGAACCACGGATGCGTCACGGCGCGGGCGGCTCGGTGCGCAGGCGCGGCTGCTCGGCGCGGGCCGCGGCGGCGGCATCCGCTATCGAACCCGAGAACGCGCCGCTCATGCCCTTGAGGGCGTCGGTGAACTCGCTCGGGATGATCCAGAGCTTGCTCGATGCGCTCTCGGCGATCTTGGGAAGGGTCAGCAGGTACTGGTAGGCGAGCAGCTTCTCGTCGGGGTTTCCTTCGTGGATGGCGTCGAAGACCGTCTTGATGGCCTCCGCCTCGCCCTGCGCGCGCAGCACCGCGGCCTGCTTGTCGCCTTCGGCGCGAAGGATCTCCGCCTGCCGGCGGCCCTCCGCCTCGAGGATCTGGGACTGCTTCGATCCCTCGGCCGTGAGGATCACGGCGCGCCGATCGCGCTCGGCGCGCATCTGCTTCTCCATGGAGTCCTGGATCGAGTGCGGCGGGTCGATGGCCTTCAGCTCGACGCGCGACACCCGGATGCCCCACTTGCCGGTCGTCTCGTCGAGGACGATGCGAAGCTGGCCGTTGATCTCGTCGCGGCTCGTCAGCGCCTCTTCGAGGTTGAGCCCGCCGACGACGTTGCGAAGGGTCGTGGTGGTGAGCTGCTCGACGGCGCCGAGGTAGTTCGCGATCTCGTAGGTCGCGGCACGCGCGTCGGTGACCTGCAGGTAGACGACGGTGTCGATCGAGACGACGAGGTTGTCTTCGGTGATCACGGGCTGCGGGGGGAATGAGATCACCGTCTCGCGCAGGTCGACCAGCGGGCGGAGGCGGTCGACGAAGGGCACCAGGAGGTTGAGGCCCGGGGTCAGCGTGCGCTGGTAGCGGCCGAGGCGCTCGACGACCCCCGCATACGCCTGCGGAATGATGCGGATCGAGCGGAAGATCACCACGATGACGAAGATCGCGACGGCGGCGACCAGGACGATCACGAAGATCTGTCCGACGAGCGCTCCCAGTCATCCATCGAGCGACATCCTTTCGTCCGGGCCGCCGGTCACGGCGGGAGCGGGCACGACCTCGACGGTCGCCCCGAGAACAGCGTTGACGACGACGCGATCGCCGACGTCGAGTGCGGCATCCGACTGGGCCGCCGCGAGGCGTGCCGTCCAGGTCTCGCCGTTGTCGAGCTTGACCGAGCCGCGGTTATCGACGAACCGCGACAGGACGCGACCACCCTGGCCGTAGATCGCGTCGACGTTCGTCTTGGCGTCGGGATCGCTGCGATGCAGGCGCCTCAGCAGCAGCGGCTTGATGGTGAAGAGGAGCAGGACCGAGAGCACCGCGGCGGTGAGGATCTGCAGCCACCATGGTCCGCCGAGCAGGTTCACGCCGAGCCCGCCGATGAGAGATCCGGCCGCGAGCATGAGGAACGTGAACTCGAGCGTCACGAGCTCGATGGTGATGAAGACGACTCCGAGCGCAAGCCATCCGATCCACATGTACTGCGCGAGATCCGGCACCGCTGCCCAGTCCCTTCGTCGTCCTTGATGGAACCCTAACATCGGCCGGAGGGCACGCGGTTGATAGGGTCGATTCGGCCCGTACGACCCCCTTCGGGCATCGATCCACCAGGAGCCGCCACCATGTCCCAGCCTCTCGACGCCGACTCCCTGAAGGGCAGGACCGCCCTCGTCACCGGTTCCTCGCGCGGCATCGGAGCCGACACCGTCCGCTACTTCGCCGAGGCGGGCGCGAACGTCGTCATCAACTTCCGCAACAAGGCGCCGCGTGCCGAGAAGCTCGCCACGGAGCTGCGCGGACTCGGGGTCGAGGCCCTCGTCGTCGGCGCCGACCTCACCGATCCCGAGTCGGTGCAGGCGATGTTCGACGAGGTGAAGCGCGTCTTCGGCGGGCTCGACATCCTGGTCCTCAACGCCTCGGGCGGCATGGAGTCCGGGATGGCGGAGGACTACGCGCTGAAGCTCAATCGCGACGCCCAGGTCTCGGTGCTCGAGACGGCGCTTCCGCTGCTCGGCGAAGGCTCGCGGGTCGTGTTCGTGACGAGCCACCAGGCGCACTTCATCCGCACCACTCCGACGATGCCCGAGTACGAGCCGGTCGCGCTGTCCAAGCGCGCCGGCGAGGACGCCCTGCGCGAGCGCATCCCCGCGCTCTCCGAGCGCGGCGTGGACTTCGTCGTGGTCTCGGGCGACATGATCGAGGGCACGATCACTGCCACGCTCCTCGAGCGCGCGAACCCGGGCGCGATCGCCGGGCGCCGCGAATCGGCCGGCAAGCTCTACAACGTCGGCGAGTTCGCCGCCGAGGTGGCCCTCGCCGCCGTCGAGCCGATCCCGGCCGACAACACGCGCCTCGTCGGCGACACGGCCTCGTTCGCGGGGGAGTGAGCGTGCGCGCCGAAGACATCGAGAAGCTCGTCTCGGTCGGACGCCCCGATATCGCCCCGGACGGCTCGTTCGCCGTCTTCGCGGCCTCGCGTCCCGATCTCGCCGCGAACCGCGCCGTCGGCCAGCTGTGGCGCATCGACCTGCCCGACGGCACTCCGCGCCGGCTGACCCGCGGGACGGCCGATGCGGGCCCGCGGCTGTCGCCCGACGGATCGCGCATCGCCTTCCTCCGCGGTGACGCCAAGGGCAAGTCGCAGATCTTCGTGGTCGACGCGGGCGGCGGCGAGCCCGTCCAGGCGACCGAGGCGCCGCTCGGGGTGTCCGAGTTCGACTGGGCGCCGGACGGCACGGCTCTCGCCTTCACCGCGCGCGATTCCCGAGCCCGGTCGCTACGGCTCGGTCGAGGGGCTGGATGCCGCGGCCGAGGCTCCGCGCCACATCACCGGCATCCGCTGGCACGCCAACGGGCTCGGCTACCTCGCCGATCGGCCTTCCGCGCTGTTCGCCGTCGAGGCTCCGACGACGGACGCCGAGCCGTTCTACGAGCCCGCTCCCGTCGTGGTTCCCGAGGGCGAGACCGCTGCCAAGAAGCAGGTGGTGCCGCACGAGGCCCTTCGGCTGACCGAGGGCGACACGTCGTTCTCCGGCGCGGTGTTCGCCGGAGACGAGATCCTGACGGCGGCGGATGAGATCGAGGACGCGAGGCGCGATCTTCGCTCGGTGCTCATGGCCGTACGCGTGGACGGCGCGGGAGACCGCGTCGTGGTGGGTCGCGATGCGAACCTCTCGATCAGCGAGGTTGCGGTCGCCGGCGACGGCACGATCGCCATGCTCGCGAGCGACGTCGGCGCCGAGGGCATCGACTTCATCGCCCCCGGCGTCGCGCTCTGGATCCTCGAGCCGTCGGGACCGCGCCGTCTCACGGACGCCGAGTCGATCGACCTCGGCGAGGTCGGCAGCCACATCACCTGCGTCGGCGACGACTTCCTCGTGCAGGACCGCTCGCGCGGGCGTGTGCGCCTGCTCCGCGTCACGCGGACGGGTGAGGTCACCGAGGTGCTCGGCGGCGATGTCGAGGTCGCGGGTCACGCCGAGGGCGACGGCCGGATCGTCGCGGCTGTCGCCACACCGGAGTCTTTCGGCGAGCTCGTCGTGATCGAGGAAGGCGCGCCGCGCACCGTGACGGCGTTCGGCGCATCCGTCGTGGCGGCCGGAGTGATCGTCCCCACCGAGGTCACGATCGACGGGCGCGACGGCTATCCGGTCCACGGCTGGGTGGCCAAGCCCGCCGGAGACGGCCCGTTCCCGGTCATCCTGCAGATCCACGGCGGCCCGTATGCCTCGTACGGCATCCACCTCTTCGATGAGACGCAGGTGCTGGTGGATGCGGGCTACGCCGTCGCTGTACTGCAACCCGCGCGGCTCCGCCGGCTACGGTCGCGGCCACGGGCGCAGCATCCGTCATGCGATGGGCACGCTCGATTTCGCCGACGTGATCGACTTCCTCGAGGGCGTCGTCGCAGGCGACGAGAGTCTCGATGGGGACAGGGTCGGCGTCATGGGCGGATCGTACGGCGGCTACCTCACCGCATGGGTCATCGCGCACGACCACCGCTTCGCCGGCGCGATCGTGGAGCGCGGATTCCTCGATCCGGTCTCGTTCCAGGGCACGAGCGACATCGGCGCCTTCTTCGGCGACGAGTACGTCGGCGTCGATCCGGATGCGATCGCCCGCCAGAGTCCCATGGCGGTGGTCGACCAGGTCACGACGCCGACCCTCGTCATCCATTCCGAACTCGACTTCCGCTGCCCGCTGGAGCAGGCGACGCGCTATTACAGCGCGCTGAAGCGCCAGGGCACGGATGCCGAGATGCTGGTCTTCCCCGGGGAGGATCACGAGCTGACGCGCTCCGGCAAGCCGCGCCACCGCGTCGAGCGGTTCGCAGCGATCATCGACTGGTGGGAGCGCAGGCTGCCCGTCGGCTGACTTTCCTCGACGACACGCGAAACGCCCGGAACCTCGCGGTTCCGGGCGTTTCGGCGTTGCGGCTAGTACTCGCCCTTGTAGGTGAAGGCGCGCACGATGTTGATGATGCCGAGCACGACGAGCGCGATGCCCAGCAGCCACCACAGCACAGCAGCGCCCACGAAGGCGTTGAAGAGCAGGTAGAGGCCGGCGATGATGCTGATGATCGCGAAGATGATCGACCACACCTTCGACGGGGCGTCGCCCAGAGTCGACAGTGCGACGATGCCCTCGACGAGCCACATGATGCCGACGAGGATCGCGACGAAGATCGCGAGCCACGCGGTCGCCTGCTGCAGGTTCACCAGCGCGATGATTCCCGCGACGATGAACAGGATGCCGAGGGCGATGTGGCCGACGCGCGCCCACCCGCCCTTCTGCTTGGAGAAGATCCCGAGCCCCGCGTAGACGAGGCCCGCGGCGATGGCGTAGATGGCGATGACCACCGTGACCACGAACGCCGCGTTGGCGGGCTGGAAGATGATGAACAGACCGGCGATGATGGCGAGGATGCCGCCGATGCCGAGCGCTGCGCGGATGCCGTTGATGGCCGACTTCTCGGCCGATGATTCGGTGGACATGAGATGCCCTTTCTGAGAGTTCCCTGTGAGGTGCCCGCCCAGCATAGACCCGTTGAGGAAACGCGACGCAACCCTTTCCGCGTGTGTCGCGGCATCCGTCGTCCAGCATTCGAGCCTCGCGCAGTCGGTGAGCGGGGCGTTACGGTGGGCGTGCGACACCCGAATGAGCAGGGGGCAAGATGGCAGTGTTCTCGAGAGGCTTCGGCGCGCGGCGGCGCGAGAGCGACCCGCGGCTGCCTCCTGGGCAGTACCTCACCGACGACTTCCCGGTGCTGTCGGCGGGTCCGACGCCCCGGATCGACACGGGGGAGTGGACCTTCGGCATCCGGACCGAGTCGGACGATGTGACCACCTGGACGTGGGACGAGTTCATGGCGCTGCCGATCGAGGACGTCGAGACCGACATCCACTGCGTCACCCGATGGACGAAGCTCGGCACGTCGTGGCGCGGCGTCTCGCTCGACACGCTGCTGGATCTCGTCGAGACGGATGCCGACTACGCGATGGCGCACTCGTACGGCGGATACACGACGAATCTGGCGATGGAGGACCTGCGGGGCGGGCGGGCGTGGGTGGCCTTCGAGTTCGATGGCGAGCCTCTCGATCCCGAGCACGGCGGTCCGGCACGGCTGCTCGTGCCGCATCTGTACTTCTGGAAGAGCGCGAAGTGGGTGCGCGGGCTGACGCTCATGCCCGACGACGCACCCGGCTTCTGGGAGCAGAACGGCTACAACATGCACGGCGACCCCTGGACGGAAGAGCGCTACTGGTGATCGTCGGCGACTGGCGAGCCGCACGGGTCGCCGAGGTGGTGTCCGCGACGGAGACGGCGCGCGTGCTCCATGTCGACGTGCCAGGCTGGCCGGGGAGCGATCCCGGCCAGCACATCGACATCCGGCTGACCGCCGAGGACGGCTATCAGGCGGTCCGGTCGTATTCGCTCGGCTCGTACGGTGACGGTGACACCGTAGAGCTGGCGATCGACGAGATCCCCGAGGGCGAGGTCTCGCCGTATCTCGTGCGCGATGTGCTGCCCGGCGACGAGCTCGAGGTGAAGGGGCCGCTCGGCGGCTATTTCGTGTGGCGCCCCGGGGGAGTGGCGCCGGTGCAGCTGATCGCCGGGGGGTCGGGGATCGTCCCCCTGATGGCCATGGCGCGGGCCCGACGGGATGCCGGGGCGGGCGTCCCGTTTCGGCTGCTGTACTCGGTCCGCACGTCGGAAAACGCGATATATCGCGATGAGCTGCTCGGATTCGACGGTGACGGGGGAGTGGACGTCACGTGGGCGTACACCCGTGCTGCCCCGACCGGATGGACGGGACGCGTCGGGCGCCTGGACCGCGAGTCTCTCGAGGCAGAGGTGTGGTCGCCGGACCGGATGCCGGCGATCTACGTGTGCGGGCCGACGGGTTTCGTCGAGCATGTCGCGGACACGCTGACGGCGCTCGGACACGACGCCCGCAGCATCCGGACCGAGCGATTCGGAGGTGCGTGATGAGGGCTGAGAATGCGACATCCGTCGTCGACGGCAACGCGGCCGCCGGCATCCTGTCGGAGGTGTTCGTGGGCGACGTGACCCTGCTCACCGGCGAGTGCGGCGGATGCGGGGCCGTCGCGCCGCTCGCCGAGGCGGTCGTCGAGCTCGACGAGGTCGCCGCCATCGTGCGATGCCGTGGCTGCACGCACACCCTCGTCACGGTGCTCCGCTCGGAGCGCGGCGTGCGTGTCGTGATCGGGACGCTGCGCGAACTGGCCGTCAGCCCAGCAGGAGCGTGATGGCGATCAGGATCGGAACGCAGCCGATCGTCGTGAGGAAGATGGTGTCGCGCGAGATGACCTCGCCGACATCGAAGCGCTGCGAGTAGTTGAAGACGTTCTGCGCGGTCGGGAGCGCGGCGAGGACCGTCACGATGAGCACGTCGTGCGCCGAGAGCCCGAAGGCGAACTCCGCGAGCGCCCAGGCGATGAGCGGCATCGCGAGGAGCTTGAGCGTCGTTGCGAGCACGACGTCGCGGCGGCGTCCCGACGCTCCGAGCACGCGCTGTCCGTGGAGCGAGATGCCGTAGCTGATGAGCATGATCGGCACGCAGGCGTTCGCGATGAGGAGCGCCGGCTGCATGACGACCGGCGGCAGCTCGATTCCGCTGACCGACACGAGCGTGCCGAGGACCGAGCCCAGCACGATCGGGTTCGTGACGGTGCGCAGGATGCTGCGCCACAGCGACGAGCGACCCGAGGTGACGGCATCCAGGATCGCCATCGTGATGGGAGTGAACACGAGCAGCTGCAGCAGGATGACGGGTGCCGGATAGGCTGCGCTGCCGAGCAGGTACAGCGAAAGCGGGATGCCGATGTTGTTGGAGTTGACCTGGCCGGCCGAGAGCGCGCCGATCACGGTCTCGCCGACGGAGCGCTTCCAGACGAGCCGTGCCACCAGCGTGTACACCGCGAAGATCACGACTGCGGCGATCGCCGACACCGGCAGGAGCGCCGAGAAGAGAGTCCGGACGTCCGCCTGGGCCAGGACGACGAACAGCAGGAACGGCGACAGCACGAAGAACGTGAGTCGCGCCAGGACGGGTCGTGCGTGTTCGCCGAGCAGATCGATGCGCCCGAGGATCCATCCGACGATGATCGCGACGCCCACCACGACGAACCCGGTGAGCGACTCCAGCATCCTTCGAGCCTATTGGGGCGAGCGCAGGCGCCTTGTCGTGTGGCTCATTGGCTGATTGCCGATAATGCACATTATGTCAGTTCAAGTTCATTCCGCCTGAACGGGGCACGGGCGACGGCTCCCCTCATCCCTCGCGTCGTTGCGGCCCTACCCCGTCCGGGATGCCCTGGTGCAGGTGCGGGATGTAGACGAGCTTCAGCGTGCGACCGTCCAGGACCGTCGTCTCGACGAGGTCCAGGTCGAACTCCGGGCCATCCTTGAACAGCGCTGCGTAGCCGGCCTTCCCGGTGATGGCCGGGAAGACCATGACCTCCAGGCGGTCGACGAGCCCGGCCGCGAGCAGCGCGCGGTTGAGCGTGATGCTCCCGTGGGAGCGCATGGGCACCTCGGTCTCGCGCTTCAGCCGCTCGACCGCCGTCACCGCATCCTCCGTCATGAGTGTCGAGTTCTGCCACCCGAGCGGCTCTTCGAGCGTGCTCGAGAACACGATCTTGGGCAGCCGGTTGAGACTGTCGTAGTAGGGCTCGTCGTACTCGACCACGAACTTCCGGAACTCGCGGAAGGTCGTGCCGCCGAACACGAGCACCTGATCCTGCGCGAAGGTCCGCACCCGATCCTCGCGGAGCTCGGGTCCCTCCTTGCCCCAATAGCCTGGCCAACCCGTGGCCGACCCGTTGCCGTCGAGACTGGTGAAGAAATCGACCGTGAAAGTCGCCATGACTCCACGCTAGACGGCGGGATCTGCCGGGTGAAGAGGCTCAGCGCGCCGCTGGGCTGGTCGCGTGTGCGAGCAGGTCGGCGATGCGAGCGGCCATAGCGGGCGGTTCCCACGCGTGCCATGCACCCGCGACCTCCTCTGCGCTCCCCCGCGGTGCCGCGGCCGCGATGCGTGCCGCCGCATCGGCCATCCCCGGAAAGGTCTCAGTCCCCACGAGGGCGATCACCGGGACGGTCAGTCGCGCCAGCAGCGTCTCCGGTCCTTCCTCCTCCACCACCGCCAGCGCAGTGCCGTCCGGAATCCACGAAAGGATCAGCTCGGGGTATCCGGGCGTGAGGCGCAGCTGCTCGATCCACTCGTCAGGCATGTCCACCATGTAGCTCGCGACGGCATCCTCCAACTCGCCCGCCTCGATCTGCTCGCGGACCCTCCCCCACCATGCCGGTGCACCCTGGGGGAACTGATCGAGGGGATGCTCCCAGAGGAGGAGACCCGCGAGATTGTCGATGTGCGGCGCAGCAAGGATGGCGATCGCGCATCCCGATGAGTGGCCGACGAGCACGACCGGACCCGCCATTCGCGCCGCGATCGCCTTGACCGCCTCGATCTCCCGCTCGAGCGAGATCGGTCCCGTCGCGGCGGAGTCGCCGCGGCCGACGCGATCGTGCACGCTCGCCTGACTGCCGCCGTCGGCCAGCAGTCTCGCCGTCTGGGTGGGTACCGGGTCGGCGGCGCGTGCCAGACCAGCGCCCTGAATGAAGAGCGCCCCCGGTGCGCCCTCCGGCCCGAAAAGGTCGAACTCGACGTGATCACCGAGTTCTGTCGTGACGTAGCTCATCCGTGCACCTTCCATTGCGTGGCCGGGTTTCTAGACTGTAGAGTCTGATAAATACACTTTAGACTGATCAGTCTGATGTTGCAAGGAGGTCCGATGCGCCCGAGCTCTCGTGAGAAGAACCTGGCCGCTCTCGCGGCTGCGGAGTCGCAGTTTCTGGCAACCGGGTACGAGTCGGTGACGATGGACTCCATCGCCAGGGAGTCCGGGGTGTCGAAGCAGACGCTCTACAGCCATTTCGGGAGCAAGCGAGAGCTCTTCCTCGCGCTCGTCACGGCGAAGACCCGCGCGGCGAGCCGAACCGTGCTGTCGGCGACGCCCCGGATCACGGATGCAGGCAATGCGCGCGGCCAGCTGCGGGGTCTTCTCATCGCGCAGCTGTCGGCGGTCATGACTCCCGAGGTCCTTGCGCTCCGTCGTCTCGTGATCGGTGAGATGACGCGCTCCCCCGAGCTCGCCCGTGCGCTCTACGAGCACGGACCGCGCGCGGCGATCGCCTCGCTCGCCATCGTCATCTCCGATCTCCACGGTCTCGGCGTCCTGCGGGTGGCGGATCCGGAGCAGGCGGCGATGCAGCTGAACTGGCTGGTGATGGGCGATCCCATCAACCGTGCCATGCTGCTCGGTGACGAGGCGACGCTCACAAGGGAGCAGATGGAGACGCACGTGGATGCTGCCCTGGATCTCTTCTTCCAGGCGTTCGGCACATGACGGGGCCCGGACGGAGGGCGGCCGGGCACTCGAACGCCGCCACGGCCAGCGGGTGGCGGGCGCTCTCCGAGTCGCTCGACGGCGAGCTGATCGAGGCGGATGCGGCATCGTTCGTCGACGCCCGTCGACTCTTCAATCGGCGATTCGACTCGATTCGCCCGGCCGCCGTCGCCTTCCCGACGTGCACCTCCGATGTCTCGGAACTCCTGGGGTTCGCACGAAGACACGACGTGCCGATCGCGATCCGCAGTGGCGGCCATTCGTACGCCGGCTGGTCGAGCGGTGATGGCCGTCTGGTCATCGACGTCGGGCGGATGAATCGCATCTCCGTCCACTCCCGGCACGCGGCGATCGGTGCCGGCGCCCGTCTGAGCGAGGTGTACTCCGCCCTCGATGAACGCGGTGTCACCATCTCGGCGGGAACGTGTCCTTCCGTGGGCATCTCGGGCTTGACCCTCGGCGGTGGCCATGGGCTGCTCTCGCGCGCGTTCGGGCTCACGTGCGACAACCTCATCGAGGCGACCATCGTGACCGCGGACGGCGCGGTGCGCAACTGCAGCGCGGACGAGGAGTCCGATCTGTTCTGGGCGCTGCGCGGAGCGGGCAACGGCAACTTCGGGGTCGTCACCGACCTTCGCCTGCGGACTCATCCGGTGAGCAGATCCACGTCGGCGGAGCTGCTCTGGCCGTGGCCTCGGGCAGCGAGCGTCATCGCTGAGTGGCAGGACTGGGCGCCTGACCTCCCCGACGAGATGTGGGCGTCCATTCTGATCCACTCGCAAGCGGGCATCCCCTCCGTCTCGGTGGCTGCCTTCTCACTCGGCGGCGAGGAGGATCTCGTCCGCGAATTGGGGCGCCTTCCCGCCGGACTCACGCACTCCGAGATCCGCACCGAGCAGCATCCCGAAACGATACGTCGATTCGCGGGCGGTGACGACGGCGCCGAAACACGACCCTGCTACGACGTGCGCAGCGACTTCTTCGCTCGGTCGCTCTCGCCGGAGGCCATCCATGCAGCAATCGCCGCCGTCGAGAACGCGACCCGTCGACGTCGATGTGCAGATCGCCTTCGTCGCCCTCGGCGGCGCGGTGAACCGACGATCGGTCGAGGAGACGGCCTTCGTCCATCGCGGCCACCGATTCCTCGGGCAGTACGAGGCGCACTGGAAAGCCGATGACGACCCGGAGACATCGATCCAGGCGGACGGCTGGTTGAGAGCGGCCCACTCCGCGATGCGGCCGCATGCGTCCGGAGAGGCGTATCAGAACGTTCCCGACCCTCGGCTCACGGACTGGCGACGCGCGTACTACGGGTCTGCGGGCAATCGTCTTGAGCGGCTCAAGCGGAGGTTCGATCCCGATCGGCTCTTCGATTTTCCGCAGGCGATCTAGAGCTCGGACTCGACCTGCACGCACGAACGAGCCCGGATCGGGGGGCATCGCTCCCCGATCCGGGCTCCGGTCTGCAGCTGTGTGGCGTCAGATGACGGTGTCGTCCGGTGTCGTGCTCGTGGACTGCCGCGTAACGCGCTCGTTCGCGGCCGGGTCGACCGCGGTGCGGCTCACGGTGTCGGTACGCCGGCGGCGCATCATCATCACCAGGCCGACGATGAACACGACGGCTCCTGCCGCCATGAGGATGTAGCCGATCAGGTCGAGATTTGCCCATTCGACCTCGACATTCACCGCGAAAGCGAGGATGGCTCCGATGACGAACAGCACAATGCCTGTTCCGATACTCATGCGAGGATCCTTTCCGGGGTCGCTGGGCGCCCCTGGTACGGGCGCCGGGGCGCCTCGCTCATCAGACTCCCGCGAGGCATGGCAAACTGCCAAGGGGCTTGACACCGGATGCTTCATTGTGGCTAGTCCAAGGTGAATGGTCGACGACGAAAGGCGTGAAGATGGCGGTTGTGAGAGTGTCGGACGAAGTACGGGCGGCCGTCGACGGCGGACTTCCCGTGCTGGCACTGGAGTCGACGATCTTCACGCACGGACTCCCCCGTCCGACGAACCTGCGCGTGGCCCTCGAGGCCGAAGAGCGCGTCCGGTCGCTCGGCGTGACCCCGGCGACGATCGGAGTGCTCGACGGCGTGCCGACTGTCGGGCTGTCGACGGTTGAGATCGAGCGACTGTCGAACTCGGATGCCGTGGTGAAGGCGAGCCTGCGCGATCTCGCGGTCGCCGCGGTCAAGGGCTTGAGCGCAGGCACCACCGTGGCGGCGACCGCCCATCTCGCTCATCATGCGGGCGTCCAGGTCTTCTCGACAGGGGGTCTCGGCGGCGTCCACCGGGGCGCGCAGCAGACGTTCGACGAGTCGGCCGACCTCGGCACGCTGGCCACGCTCCCCCTCGTCGTGGTGAGCGCCGGTGTCAAGTCCATCCTCGACATCCCGCTCACGCTCGAGCGCCTCGAGACGCTGAATCTCGCCGTCGTCGGCTACCGGACCACGGACTACCCCGGCTTCTACATCGCGGACTCCGGTCACGACATCGAGTACTCGGTGGACTCCCCCGCCGAGATCGCCGCGATCGCCCGCGCGCGCGACGCGCTCGGCATCGCCTCCACGCTGCTCGTCGCGAATCCCGTCGCTGCCGACCGGGAGCTTCCGCCGGACGTGCACGACGAGGTCCTGGCCCGGGCCCTGGCCGCGGCCGAGGCAGGGGGCGTCGGAGGCCACGACACGACTCCGTTCCTGCTGGACTTCATCCAGCGCGAGACGGGCGGCCGCAGCCTCGAGGTCAACATCGACGTCTACCGCGGGAATGTCGCGCTGGGTGCCGAGATCGCGCTCGCGCTCGCGGCTGAGCGCTGATGCTCGTCGTCATCGGCGATCTCGTCGCCGATCTCATCGTCCTCGGCGGCTCCACGCTCGAACGGGGCACCGACAACCCGGCCGAGGTGCGGCTCACGCGGGGCGGCAGTGCGGCCAATGTCGCGGTCGCGGCCAGCCCGCGGCATCCGGTGCGCTTCATCGGACGTGTCGGCGACGACACCCTCGGTCGCACCCTCGTGCGCGAGCTCGAAGAAGCGGGCGTCGAGGCGCGCGTGCAGCGAGCAGGGCGCACGGGCGCGATCGTGGTGCTCGTCGATGCCGTGGGCGAGCGCACCATGATCACGGATCGCGGTGCCGCGGCCGAACTCGAGCCTCTCGATCCGGAGTGGCTCTCGGATGCCGACGTGGGCGCACCTCCCGCTGTACGGGTTCGCGGCACCGGCGTCCCGTGCCGCGCTGCTCGATGCGGCTCGCACCCTCGCCGCGCGCGGGGTGCCCGTGAGCCTCGATCTGTCGAGCGTCGCGACGATGCGCGACCTCGGCGCCGACCTGCTCTCCGAGATCCTCAAGGCCGTGGTGCCGGCCGTCGTGTTCGCGAATGCCGATGAGGACGCGGTCGCCGGAGAGCTCGGCCTCGATCCGGCGGGGACGGCGGTGTACGTCGTGAAGCGCGGCGCCGATCCCGTGGTCGTCGATCACCGCGGAGACCGGCAGGAGATCCCTGTCGAGCGCGTGCCGGATGTCCTCGACTCCACGGGTGCCGGGGACGCGTTCGCGGCCGGCTACATCGTGGCGGCTCTCGGCGGAGCTACTGCGGACGAGAGCGCCCGGGCGGGAAGCACGCTCGCGATGAGCGCGCTCCGCCGCGCCGGCGCCCTCTGATTCCGCCCCCGATCAGGCCTTCTGCAGGTCCTCGAGCACGTTCTCGATGTCGTCGATGAACGCGTTGTAGCCCGCGATGGTGGCTTCGACCTGCTCGTCCGAGAAGTCCGCGCGGTCCTGGCGGATCGTGAGCTGGGTACCGCCGTCGACCTCCTCGAGGTCGAAGAGGACCGGAAGGCCGACGTCGTCGCCGGGCTGATCCGTCAGCGTCATCGCGAGGTGGGCCGGCGGCTCGACGGTCACATACGAACCCGCCCAGTCGATGCGGTTGCCGTCGGGCAGCTTCATGACGGCGCGGAAGGCGCCGCCAGGACGCACCTCCATGGTCAGGCTGTCCTGCGGAACCTCGACCGCAGCCGTCCCGAACCAGACGGCGAAGTGCTCCGGCTTGGTGAGCGCCTCGAACACCAGTTCGCGGGGGGCGCGCAGCGTGCGGGTGATCGTGAAGTAGTCAGCCATGATGGGTCTCCTTGTCGTCGGCTGTCGTGCTGAGCTGCTGCAGGGCGTTGAGGTAGTGATCGAGAGCGCCGATGCTGTCCTCCCAGAAGCGGGCGTAGTCCCCGATCCATTCGGATGCTGCGGCCAGCGGCCTCGCGTCGAGTCGGGCGGGACGGTATTGAGCCTCGCGTCCGCGGGTGACCAGCCCCGCCCCCTCGAGCACCCTCAGGTGCTTCGACACGGCCGCGAAGGTCATGTCGAAGGGTGCGGCCAACTCCCCCACCGTCGCCTCGCCCTCGGTGAGCCGGGCGAGGATCGCCCGGCGTGTCGGGTCCGCGAGAGCGGAGAAGGTCGCACTCAGCTGATCGCGTCATCGTCGCCCTCCTTCGTATTCAACCAATCAGTACAATACCAACTGGTTTAATACCTGTCAACCTCACGCCGCCGTCCGCAGTCGGCGATACCGTGAACCCCATGACGCGTGCCATCTTCAACACCGCAACGACCCTCAATGGCTTCCTCGCCGACGACGCCGACTCGCTTTCGTGGCTCTTCGCCGTGCCGGGCGCCGATGAGGCCGAGAACGACTTCGGCGGGTTCCTGAAGGGCATCGGCGCCGTCGTGATGGGATCCACCACCTACGAGTGGATCGTCCGGCACGAGAGTCTCCTCGACCACCCCGAGAAGTGGTTCTACCCCGACAAGGCGGCGTTCGTGCTGAGTTCACGCGCGCTGCCGAAGGTCGCAGGCGCCGACATCCGGCTCCGCACCGGAGACGTCGGCGAGCTCTGGCCCGAGATCCTCGGAGCAGCAGGCGACCGCGACGTCTGGCTCGTCGGCGGCGGCGACCTCGTCGGCCAGTTCGCGGATGCCGGCCTCCTCGACGAAGTGCGGGTGTCGGTGGCGCCCGTCACCCTGGCGTCGGGACGGCCGCTCCTCCCCCGCCGGCTCGAGTCGGATCGGCTCCACCTCGAGTCCGTCCGCCAGGCCGGGCAGTTCGCGGAACTCGTCTACTCGGTGCGTCGCGACGGGTGATCTCCGCCGCAGTCGTCAGTGCGTCTGCGGCTCGAACGTCGTCCACGACGCGTACTTCGGTTCGCGCCCGTCGCCAGACGATGTGCCGGTGAGGCGGCGCCGGACCCATGGCCCGACGTGCTCGCGGTAGTACGCGGCTCCGCGCGCCGAGACGGACGGGATGGTGGGAAGCGACCACCACTCGGTCGGCGGCTCCATCCCCAGCGCGGTGAGCACGCGAGCCGCGACGCGATGGTGTCCTCGTGCGCTCATGTGCAGCCGGTCCTCGGACCAGTACGCGGCCGTCGCGAGCTCCCGATCCGGCCAGTTGAAGGCGCGGACGATGTCCGGGCGGTCGGCGATCGTCGGCGGATACGGCAGCCGTCAGGAGGTCTCCCCGGCGCTGGAAGACCGGACCGAGCGGAAGGTGACCCGAGGGGTTGGCTCCGGAGAGCAGGATGGCCTGCACGCCCTCCTCGTCACATCGTCGAAGCACGTGCGAGAAGGCGTCCACGACGCGTGCCACGCTCGTTCTGGGCCGAAGCATGTCGTTGCCGCCGCCGTTGAACGAGAGATGCGTGGGCTTCAGTGCGAGTGCCGGCTCGAGCTGCTCCTCGACGATGGGCCACACGAGCCTGCCGCGGATCGCGAGGTTGGCGTACTCGACGGGCTCCGACGTCGCGTCCGCCCATCCCTGCGCCACGAGGTCCGCCCAGCCCCGCACGCGTCCGTCGGGCAGCTCATCGCCGACACCCTCGGTGAAGGAGTCGCCGATGGCGACGAAGCGAACGGATGCCACGTTCTCAGCCTACGGCGGTCACCGGTCGTCGAGCGCCAGCCCGCGGCGGTCGACGAGCCCCCACGCAGCGCCCGCGGCCACGGCGAAGAATGCCGCGAAGACGATGAACAGGGTCGGCGCTCCGCCGGCGGCCAGCAGGAGCGGCACGGTGAGCGGCGCGACGATGGACGCGATCCGCCCCGCGCCGGCCGCCCAGCCGGAGCCCGTGGCCCGCAGTGAGGTGGGGTACATCTCGGGGGTGACGGCGTACAGAGCGCCCCACGCGCCGAGGTTGAAGAAGGAGAGCGCCATGCCCGCGGCGATCACGCCGAACTCGGCCGTCGCCGTTCCGAAGAACACCGCGGCGACCGCGGAGCCCACCAGGAACACCGAGAGGGTCAGCCGGCGCCCCCAGACCTCGATGAGCCACGCCGCCACCGCGTACCCGGGCAGCTGCGCCAGCGTGATGATGAGGGTGAAGCCGAACGAGCGCACGAGGTCGTAGCCCTGCGCGACGAGGATCGACGGGATCCAGATGAAGGCGCCGTAGTACGAGAAGTTGACGCAGAACCAGACCAACCAGAGGCACGCGGTGCGTATGCGGAATTCCGCGGACCAGAGCGCCGCAAGGCGACTCCGGGCGGAGGATGCCGCGGCCGGGGCGACCGCCCCGGCACCGATGTCGACCGACGGGGTCACCGCGCCCGGCGGACTGCTCGAAGGCGCGCACCACGGCTTCTGCGTCGGTGTGACGGCCCCGGCGCTCGAGCCACCGAGCGGACTCAGGCAGTCCCCACCTCACCACGAGGGCGTACGCGGCCGGAATCGCGCCGAGGGCGAAGGCCCAGCGCCAGCCGTTCTCGGATGCCGGGATCACGAAGTAGCCGATGAGAGCCGCCGCCGTCCAGCCGACTGCCCAGAACGCCTCGAGGATCACGATGAGGCGACCCCGCATCCGCGCCGGGGCGAACTCGCTCACGTACGTGGAGGCGACGGGCAGCTCGGCGCCGAGGCCGAGGCCCACGAAGAACCGCAGCACGAGGAGCGCGGCGAGTCCTCCGACGAGGGCGCTCGCGCCGGTGGCGAGCCCGTAGACGAGCAGCGTCATGGCGAACACCTGCCGCCGGCCGAACCTGTCGGCGAGCAGACCGCCGACGCTGGCGCCGATCGCCATTCCGATGAAACCCACCGACGCGATCCACGCGGTCTCGGTGGGCTGCAGGTTCCACTGCACCGCCAGCGACGCCAGGATGAACGAGATCAGCCCGACGTCCATGGCATCGAGCGCCCAGCCGAGCCCCGAGCCGGTGAGCACGCGGAGATGCTTCGGAGTGAAGGGCAATCGGTCGAGTCGCTCGGCGAGTGTCACCGTCGCGCGGGTGCCGGCATCCGTCATAGCGTCATCGTACGGATGCTGCGCTCCCCCGCGCCCGCTTCATCGCCGCATCAGGCCAGCATGTCGTGCACGAGAGGCATGACTCTCGTGCCGTAGAGCTCGATCGAGCGCATCATCTTCTCGTGCGAGAGCGTGCCCGTCGAGAACTTCATGTCGAAGCGCTGGATGCCCAGTGCCCGCACCGTGTCGGCGATCTTGCGGGCGACGGTTTCGGGCGAGCCGACGTAGAGGGCGCCCTCGGGTCCGACGTCGCGCTGGAAGCGCATCCGGTTGTACGGCGGCCAGCCGCGTTCGCGCCCGATCGTGTTGTTCATCGACTCGAAGCCCTCGTACGCCTCGTCCCACGCCTGCTGATCGGTGTCGGCGACGTGCCCCGGGCGAGTGCACCCCCACCGGCAGCGGCTCGCGCTCGAAGCTCGTGAGCGACCGGTGATAGAGGTCGACGAAGGGGCGGAACCGGTCAGCCGGCCCGCCGATGATCGCGAGCATGAGTCCGTAGCCGTGGCGGGCCGCCCTCACGACGGACTCCGGCGTGCCGCCCACTCCCACCCATGCCCGAATCCCGTTCTCGGTCTTGGGGTACACGTTCGCTTCGTCGAGGGCGGCGCGAGTGGTCCCCTGCCACGTCACCGGCTTCTCCTCGAGGAGCTGTGAGAAGAGTTCGAGCTTCTCCTCGAAGAGCACTTCGTAGTCGCGCAGGTCGAAGCCGAAGAGCGGGAACGATTCGACGAAGGATCCGCGGCCGAGGATGACCTCTGCGCGGCCGCCCGAGATCGCATCCAGAGTGGCGAATCGCTCGTAGACGCGCACCGGATCGTCGCTGGAGAGGACGGTGACCGCGGTGCCGAGGTGGATCTGCTTCGTGAGCGCGGCCGCGGCCGCCAGCACGATCTCGGGGCTCGAGACGGCGAATTCAGGGCGGTGGTGCTCCCCCACCCCGAAGAACGACAGTCCCACGTCATCGGCGAGCACGGCTTGGTCGACGACGTTACGGATCGTCTGGGCGTCGCTGAGGCGCGCCCCCGTCTCGTCGCGCGTCACGTCGCCGAAGGTGTCGAGTCCGAGTTCGATCGCTGCTGAATCGCTCATTGCGTTCCTTTCCATGCGACTGCATAGAACGACGGGTGCCGCGCCGGCATTCCCGCGCCGGCTGGACGCCGCAGGCGTACCGTTGGCATATGGCCATCTTCGCCGACCGCGTCGACGCGGGTCGTGAACTCGCCGAGGCGCTCGCCGCCTGGCGCGGTGCGGATGCCGTCGTGTTCGGCATTCCCCGTGGCGGTGTCGTCGTCGCCGCCGAGGTCGCCCGGATCCTCGGACTGCCGCTCGACGTCGCGATCGTCCGCAAGCTCGGCGCACCGTCGCACGAGGAGTTCGCGGTGGGAGCCATCGCCGACGGCGTGCGGGTGGTGCATGCCGGACGCGATGCGCGCCGGCGCCGTGACGGCGGACGAGCTCGCGTCGGTGGAGGAGCTCGAGCGTGCCGAGCTCGATCGCCGGAAGCGCGCGTTTCCGCGGTCGACTCGCCCGCTCGCGGGACGGACTGCGATCGTCGTCGACGACGGGGTCGCGACCGGCGCCACCGCCGAAGCCGCGTGCCTCGCGCTGCGCGCCGAGAACCCGGAGCGCATCGTGCTGGCCGCGCCTGTGGCCCCGCTGGCCTGGAAACCGGAGCCGGGAACGGCCGACGACTTCGTCTGCCCGCATCCGATCCGTGAGTTCTGGGCCGTCGGCCAGCACTACGACGACTTCACGCAGACGTCGGACGAGGAGGTCGCCCGACTGCTGTCGCACGTCCCCCCGTCTGACGTCAGCGCGTGAGCGCCTCGCGCAGCGTGTCGAGCCCGACGCCGCCGATGTCGAGCGCGCGCTTGTGGAACCGCTTGATCGAGAAGTCCGCGCCCTCGCGCTCCGCGACCTCGTCGCGCAGCTGCTCCCAGATGCGCTGACCCACCTTGTAGGACGGCGCCTGGGCGGGCCAGCCGAGGTAGCGGTTCACCTCGAACTTCACGAACTCGTCGGACATGTTGACGTTCCCGCGCATGAAGTCGAGCGCATAGTCGGCGTCCCACGTTCCGTTGCCGTCGAGGCGCGGCTTCTCGAGGTGGACGCCGATGTCGAGCACGACGCGTGCCGCGCGCATGCGCTGCCCGTCCAGCATCCCGAGCCGGTCCGCCGGGTCATCCAGGTAGCCGAGCTGCTCCATGAGTCGCTCCGCGTACAGCGCCCAGCCTTCGGCGTGACCGGAGGTGCCGCCCAGCAGGCGCCGCCATGAGTTCAGCTGCGCCCGGTTGTAGACGGCCTGCGCGATCTGCAGGTGGTGACCGGGAACGCCCTCGTGGTAGACCGTCGTCAGCTCACGCCAGGTGTCGAACGACTCGACGCCCTCCGGGACGGACCACCACATGCGGCCAGGACGCGAGAAGTCGTCGGTCGGACCGGTGTAGTAGATCCCGCCCTCTTTGGTGGGTGCGATCATGCACTCGAGCCTGCGGATCGGTTCGGCGATGTCGAAGTGGGTGCTTGCCGAGTTCTGCGACTGCCCGGTCGCTCGTCTCCTGCATCCACCGCTGCAGCGCGTCGGTGCCGTGGAGCTTGCGCGACTCGTCCTGCTCGAGGAAGGCCACGGCTTCCTCGACCGACGCCCCCGCCTTGATCTCGCGCGCGATCGACTCCTGCTCTGCGACCATGCGCGCGAGCTCTTCGACGCCCCAGTCGTACGTCTCGTCGAGATCGATCGTGGCGCCGAGGAAGCGGCGCGAGTGCAGGGCGTAGAGCTCGCGGCCGACGGCATCCTTCTCGGTCGCGACCGGCGCGAGTTCGGTGCCGAGGAACTGCGCCAGCTCGTCGTACGCGACACGCGCGGCGTTGGCGTTGTCTGCCAGCTCACGGGCGAGGGATGCCGGCAGCTGCCCCGAGGTCGGTGCGGCGTCGGCCTGCGAACGTCGCGAAGAATCCGCCGTCGGCCGTGTACCGGGCGATCTGGGTGACGACCTCCTCCACCTGGCGGCGCGCCGGCACGACACCCTGCGCGATGCCCTCGCGGAGGGTGGCCGATGTAACCCTCCAGCGCCTCCGGCAGGGCCTTCAGGCGAGTCGCGACGACGGACCAGTCGTCTGCCGTGTCGGTGGGCATCAGGTCGAAGACCGACCGGACCTCCTGAGCGGGCGAGGCGATCACGTTGAGGTCGCGCAGGTGCCACTTCGCATCGTGCAGATCGATGGCGAGTTCGAGCTCGCGCGCGAGGTCGAGCTTCGTGACCGCGTCGATGTCGTCGGCGGGAGTGGCTGCGGCCAGCGCTGCCAGCGTCTTGCGCGCCTCGTCGATGAGGCGCTCGTACCCGGCCGGGCTGTAGTCGCCGTAGCGGTCGTTGAACTCGAAGCGGCCGATGTACGTCGCCAGGCTCGGGTCGAGCTCGGCGAGGGTGTCGACCCAGGCATCGGCGATCGTGTCGACCTGCGTGGGCGTGCGTGCTGCATCAGTCATGCATCGAGCCTATGGAACCACCCGCGACGCGCCAAAACGCCGATCAGTGGCCGGCGTCGTTCCAGTCGTCGCCGCGCCCGATCTGGACGTCGAGAGGAACTGAAAGCTCTGCCGCGCCGCCCATCCGCTCTCGCACGATCCGCTCCGCGGCCTCCCACTCCCCCGGTGCGATCTCGACGACGAGCTCGTCGTGGATCTGCAGCAGCACGCGGGAGCGCAGGCCGTTTTCGGCGAAGTCGTCATGGATCCGGAACAGCGCGATCTTCATGATGTCGGCCGCGCTGCCCTGGATCGGCGCGTTCAGCGCCGCCCGCTCGGCGTTCTCGCGCAGCACCCGGTTGGGGCTCGCGAGATCGGGGAACGGCCTCCGGCGGCCGAAGATCGTCTCGGTGTAGCCGTCGATCCTCGCCTGCTCGACGGAGGACCGGAGGTAGTCGCGCACCGCGCCGAACCGCGCGAAGTACTCCATCATGAGCTGCTTGGCCTCGGTCTGCTCGATCCGCAGCTGCTTCGAGAGCCCGAAGGCGGAGAGCCCGTAGACCAGGCCGTACGACATGGCCTTGACCTTGGTGCGCATCGCGGGCGTCACCTCCTCGGGTGCGACCCCGAAGACGCGCGCGCCGACGAAGCGGTGCAGGTCCTCCCCGGAGTTGAACGCCTCGACGAGGCCCGGATCCGCGGACAGGTGCGCCATGATGCGCATCTCGATCTGCGAGTAGTCGGCGGTCAGCAGCGTCTCGTAGCCGCTCCCGACTTCGAAGGCAGAGCGGATGCGGTGGCTCTCTGCCGTCCGGATCGGGATGTTCTGCAGGTTGGGGTCGGTGCTCGAGAGGCGACCGGTCTGGCTGCCGGTCTGCACGTACGTCGTGCGAACCCGGCCGTCCGGCGCGATCGCAGTGTCGAGCGACTCGATGATCTGGCGCAGCTTCGTCGCTTCGCGATGCTGCAGCAGAAGGTCGAGGAACGGGTGCGGATTGGTGTCCTGCAGATCGGCGAGGACCGCGGCATCCGTGGAATAGCCGGTCTTGGTCTTGCGGGTCTTGGGCAGCTGGAGCTCGTCGAAGAGCACCTCCTGCAGCTGCTTCGGCGATCCGAGGTTCACCTCGCGCCCGATCGCCGCGTAGGCGAGCTGCGCGAGCGCATCGGCGCGCTCGCCGAGATCTGCCGAGAACGCCGCCAGCTTGTCGTGGGAGACGGTGACGCCCGCCAGCTCCATGTCGGCGAGGGCGAGAAGGGTCGGCAGCTCGATGTCGGTCAGGACCCGCGCGACGCTCTCGGGGAGCTCGGCTCGCAGCGCCGCGGTCACGCGCATCGCGAACCACGACAGCTGGCCGGGCGTTGCGCCCTCGGTCTCGGGCACGAGCTGCGTCGGGTCGGCCTCGGGGAGCTTCTCATCGAGGTAGCGATCGACCAGGTGGGCGAGCGTCTTGTCGGGGAAGCTCGGGCGCAGCAGCCACCCCGCGACGATCGCGTCGAACGCGAGTCCGCCGAGGCGGAGCCCCGCGCGGCGCAGCGCCTTCACCTGCGGCTTCGCATCGCTGAAGACCTTGGGAGCGTCGGACGCGAGCCATTCGGCAAGGGTCTCGGACACCTCGGGCGTCCAGGTCGCCTCGGCCGCGGCATCCGCCGTCGCGAAGCCGATGCGGGCAGGAAGGCCGCCCTCGACGATGACCGTGACGCCCACCTCGGCGCCCGCGGCGTCGAGCCACGCGAGGAGATCGGCCGGGGACGGCTCGACCGCGACGGGCATGGGCACGGCCGACGCGGAGGTCACGGCCGCCATCTGCTGCTCGATCCCCGCGAGCTCGGCGACGCGCGGGATGAGGGTCTTGAACTCGAGGCGCGCGAAGATGTCGCGCACGGCCTGCGCGTCCATCGGCTTCACGTCGAGGTCCTGAGGGCCGACCGGCAGCTCGACGTCACGCAGCAGGCGGTTCAGCGCGCGGTTGCGGCGGACGTCGTCGAGGTGGTCGCGGAGGTTGCCGCCGACGACACCGGGGACCTTGTCGGCGTTCTCGAGCAGAGCGTCGAGCGAGCCGAACTGCCCGAGCCACTTCACCGCGGTCTTCTCCCCCACCTTGGGGACGCCGGGGAGGTTGTCGCTCGTCTCACCCACGAGGGCCGCGATGTCGGGGTACTGCTCGGGCCGGACTCCGTAGCGCTCGATGACGGCCGCGGTGTCGTAGCGCTTGAGCTGCGACACGCCCTGGACGTTCGGGTAGAGCAGGGTGATGTCTTCGTTGACGAGCTGGATGGTGTCGCGGTCGCCGGAGCAGACGAGCACGTTGAAACCCTGCTCGGCGCCCTGCGTCGCGAGGGTCGCGAGGATGTCGTCGGCCTCGATGTCCTCCTTCTGCAGCACCGGGATGCTCATCGCCGCCAGGCAGTCCTGCAGGATCGGGATCTGGCCCTTGAACTCGTTGGGCGTCTCGGAGCGGTTCGCCTTGTACTCGGTGTACTCGCGGCGTGCGGAAGGACTGCCGCGAGGTGTCGAAGGCGACCGCCATGTGGGTCGGACGCTCGGCCTTGATGAGGTTGATCAGCATCGCGAGGAACCCGTAGATGCCGTTCGTGTGCTGCCCGTCCTTCGTGGAGAAGTTGTCCACGGGTAGTGCGAAGAACGCCCGGTATGCCAGCGAATGGCCGTCCACGACGAGAAGGGTAGGCTTTGCGGAGTCCGTCACCCTGCAAGCTTAGTAAGGGCGGACGACAGCCCATTCCGCCCCGTCGAGGCGTCTTCATCCGAGGTGAGTCATGGCCGAACTGCCCGCAGGGAGTGTCGACGGGCTCGCCTGGGTGGCCGACCGCGGCATGGGCGCTCTCGCCGAGCGGATGGGCATGGAGTTCCTCGAGTTCTCACTCGAGCGCTGCGTCGCGACGATGCCCGTCGAAGGAAACACGCAGCCCGTCGGGCTCATGCACGGCGGTGCCTACGTGGTGCTCGGCGAGTCGCTGGGCTCGATGGCCGCGAACCTGCACGCGGGTCCCGGGCGGCTCGCTGTGGGGGTGGACATCAACGCCACGCACACGCGTTCCGCGACATCCGGTGTCGTCACGGGGGTCTGCACGCCCGTGCACCTCGGTCGCACGATCACCGTCCACGAGATCGTCGTCACGCGACGATCAGGGACGCCGGTGCTCGACCATCCGGATCACGAACCACATCACGTCGCTGCCGAAGCACTGAGCAGCGGCATCCGGCTCCGATGCGGCGGCTACTTCTTCGGCGCGAGCTGCTCGATGATCGCCTTGGCGACATCCTGCATCGTCAGGCGGCGGTCCATGGACGCCTTCTGGATCCAGCGGAACGCCTCGGGCTCGGACAGGCCCATCTTCTCGTTGAGGAGACCCTTCGCGCGGTCGACGAGCTTGCGGGTCTCGAAGCGCTCCACCATGTCGGCGACCTCGGCCTCGAGCGTGATGATCTGCTCGTAGCGGGCCAGGGCGATCTCGATCGCGGGCAGCAGGTCGTTCGGCGTGAACGGCTTGACGACGTATGCCAGGGCGCCGGCCTCGCTTGCACGCTCGACGAGCTCCTTCTGGCTGAAGGCGGTGAGCAGCACGACGGGCGCGATGTGGTTCTTGCTGAGCTTCTCGGCCGCCGAGATGCCGTCGAGCTGAGGCATCTTGACGTCCATGATCACGAGGTCGGGCCGAAGCTCGGTGGCGAGGGCCACAGCGGTCTCGCCGTCACCTGCCTCACCGACGACATCGAAGCCGTTGTCTCGGAGGATCTCGACGATATCGAGGCGGATGAGCGACTCATCCTCCGCGACGACGACGCGACGGGGGGCGGATGATGTTGAAGACCCAGTGGCCTGCTCTTGCTCAGTCACGTTTGAATCCTACGGTATGGTCGTTCGCGGACGTGCCGAGCCGGTGTGGCGGAATGGCAGACGCGACCGACTCAAAATCGGTTGCCCGAAAGGGCGTGTGGGTTCGAGTCCCACCACCGGTACGAATGAAGGGCTGCCCCGCAGGGGCGGCCCTTCAATTCGTGATGCTGGTGGTCTCCTCGAATCTCGTGGGCGGGCCCCTGCGGCCGGAGGCTCCGCCCGCCGCGAAGCGGCGAGTGGAGGGCCGTAGGGACGAGTCCCACCACCGGTACGAAGAAGAGCGGATGCCTCACTCGAGGCATCCGCTCTTCATGAAGCTGCGGCTACGCGCCGTAGAACTGGTTCCCGAGCGCCTTGCTCTTGAGGGCGTCGAACTCGCCCTGGCTGATGACACCCGCGTCCAGAAGCTCCTTCGCCTTGGCGATGTCTTCGGTCGGCGTGGCGGATGCCTGGGGTCGGTAGTCGTCGGATTCCGGGACCGTGGCGTATCCGCGCGACGTCGCCGCTCGCTCAGCCATGCCCTTGCCGTTGACGATGATGTAGACCAGCGCTGTCAGGAACGGCACGAAGACCAGAGCGATGATCCAGACCGCCTTGAGCCAGCCGCTGGCTTTGTCGTCGCGGAAGAGGTCGCTGATGATCAGGATCACGACGTAGATGTAGGCGGCGATGTAGAACAGCCACAGCAGCCACCAGAAGAAGTCCATGCGAGGTACCCCCCGAGTCGAAGAACAGAACGGTCGCGCTCAGCCTAGCGAGCGCGACCGTTCCGAAGCGGGAATGCCTCTTACAACTCGCCGGACTTGTAGATCGGCGCCTTGCCGTGGACGGCGTCGCCGACCTTGTGGATGCGGATGTCGTTGGTCGAGCCGATGATTCCGGGAGGGGAGCCCGAGATGACGACGACCTTGTCGCCGACCTTCGCGAGGTCGTGCGCGAGGAGGTAGTCGTCGACCTGGATGAACATGCGGTCGGTGTGGGCGACGTGCTCGACGAGTGTCGACTGCACGCCCCACGTGAGCGACATGCGTCGCCGGATCGCCGGCTCGGGGGTGAATCCGATCATGGGGATTCGCGGACGCAGCCGCGACATCCGGCGCGCGGTGTCGCCCGACTCCGTGAAGATGCAGAGGAACTTGGCCTCCACGAACTCCGCGACCTCGAGGGCCGCGAGCGTGATGGCGCCGCCCTGCGTGCGGGGCTTGGTCGTGAGGGGCTGGATGCGCTCGAGGCCGTGCTCCTCGGTCGAGTCGACGATGCGCGCCATGGTCTCGACCACGACGACGGGGTACTTGCCCACGCTGGTCTCGCCCGAGAGCATGACCGCGTCGGCGCCATCGAGGACGGCGTTGGCGACGTCACTCGTCTCGGCGCGCGTGGGGACCGGGTTGTCGATCATCGACTCGAGCATCTGCGTCGCCACGATGACGGGCTTGGCCATCCGGCGGCAGAGTTCGACCGCGCGCTTCTGCACGATCGGCACCGCCTCCAGCGGAAGCTCGACGCCGAGGTCGCCGCGGGCGACCATGATGCCGTCGAACGCGTCGATGATCTCCTCGAGATTGTCGACGGCCTGCGGCTTCTCGATCTTGGCGATGACGGGGATGTGACGTCCCTCTTCGGCCATGATCACGTGAACGCGCTGGACGTCCTTGGCGCTGCGGACGAACGACAGCGCGATGATGTCGGCGCCTGCCTGGAGGCCCCAGCGGAGGTCGGCTTCATCCTTCTCCGACAGCGCGGGCACGTTGACCGCGACGCCGGGCAGGTTGATGCCCTTGTTGTTCGAGACGGGACCGCCGACGATCACCTTGGTCGTGACGACGGTGCCGTCGGTCTCGATGACCTCGACGCGCACCTTGCCGTCGTCGATCAGGAGGAAGTCGCCCGGCTTCACGTCGTTCGGGAGGCCCTTGAACGTCGTCGACACGATCTCCTTGGTGCCGACGATGTCGTCGACGGTGATCTTGAAGATGTCGCCGGGGGCGAGGTCGTGCGGGCCGTCGGCGAACTTGCCGAGCCGGATCTTCGGACCCTGAAGGTCGACGAGGACGGCGACCGCGCGGCCGGCGTCGTCGGCCGCCTTGCGCACGTTGGCGAAGTTCGCCTCGTGGACGGAGTAGTCGCCGTGGCTCAGATTGAATCGGGCGACGTCCACACCGGCGTCGATGATCGCGCGGACCATCTCATACGTCGACGTGGCGGGGCCGAGGGTGGCGACGATTTTGGCGCGTCTCATCCTGTGTTTTCTCTGGGAGGGTTTCTGTGGCGAAGGGCCGCAGCCAGCCTACGCGGGCTGCAGACCGATCGCGACATCGGTCGGGCGGACCGGAGCCGGGAGCTCCGTTTCGCCCATGAGGTATCGGTCGACGTTCGCTGCGGCCGCACGGCCCTCGGCGATCGCCCACACGATGAGGGACTGCCCGCGGCCGGCGTCACCGGCCACGAACACCCCGGGGGCGGTGGTCTGGTAGTCGTCGTCGCGGCGGACGTTTCCGCGATCGGTGAACTGCGCGCCGAGCTGGTCCTCGAGGAGGGCCCGTTCCGGCCCGGTGAATCCCATCGCGATGAGCACCAGGTCAGCGGGGATGTCGCGCTCGGTGCCGCTCTTGGGCACGCGGCGGCCGTCGACGAACTCGGTCTCGGCGACGCGCAGCGAGCGCACCTCGCCGCCGTCGTTCCCGAGGAACTCGACGGTGGATGCGAGGTAGGACCGCTCGCCGCCCTCCTCGTGGGCGGACTGGATCTCGAACACGTGCGGCGTCATGGGCCACGGCTGCGCCTCGGGCCGTTCCCCCGGGGGCTGGCGGCCGATCGCGAGGTTCGTGACGCTCAGGGCGCCCTGGCGGTGGGCGGTGCCGATGCAGTCGGCGCCGGTGTCGCCACCGCCGATGACGACGACGTGCTTGCCCTCCGCCGTGATCTGGTTCGACACCGAGTCACCCGCCGTCGCGTGGTTGGACTCGACGAGGTACTCCATCGCGAAGTGGACGCCGGCGAGGTCGCGACCGGGGATCGGCAGCTCGCGCGGGACGGTCGCACCGGTGGTGACGACTACCGCGTCGTAGCGGGCGCGCAGATCGCGCCACGAGATGTCCTTGCCGATCTCGACACCCGCCCTGAAGCGCGTGCCCTCATCCTGCATCTGCCGCAGCCGCGACTCGAGGTGACGCTTCTCCATCTTGAAGTCCGGGATGCCGTAGCGAAGGAGTCCGCCGATGCGGTCGTCCCGCTCGAAGACCGCGACGGTGTGGCCGGCGCGCGTGAGCTGCTGAGCCGCTGCGAGGCCTGCGGGACCCGATCCGACGACGGCGACCGTCTTGCCGGTGAGGCGCCCGGGAGGCTCCGGCTCGACCCAGCCGCTCGCGAAGGCCTCGTCGATGATCGAGACCTCGATCTGCTTGATGGTCACCGCGGGCTGGTTGATCCCCAGCACGCAGGAGCTCTCGCAGGGCGCAGGGCAGAGCCGCCCGGTGAACTCGGGGAAGTTGTTCGTCGCGTGCAGCCGCTCGATCGCCGAACGACCCTCGCCTCGCCACGTCAGATCGTTCCACTCCGGGATCAGGTTGCCGAGCGGGCATCCCTTGTGACAGAACGGGATGCCGCAGTCCATGCAGCGACCGGCCTGCCGGCGGAGCACGGCGGTGTCCCCCGGCTCATAGACCTCTTTCCAGTCCATGATGCGCACCGGAACCGGCCGGCGGGGCGGCAGTTCGCGTTCGGTGACTTTCAGAAAGCCTTTCGGGTCAGCCACCCGTCACCTCCAGGATGCGGTGCCAGACGACATCGCCGTCGGGGTCGAGCCCCTCGGCGACGGCCTCCTGGCGGGTCTGCAGCACGGCCGCGTAGTCGCGCGGCATCACGCGGACGAAGTTGTCGAGCTCGCTCTCGAAGTTCGCGAGGAGCGTCGCCGCCAGCGTCGAATCGGTCTCGGCCAGGTGCTGCTCGAGCAGGTCGCGGAGGATCGCGGCGTCTCCCGCTCCCAGCTCGCCGAGTTCGAGTTCACCCGACGCCAGCGCCTCGCGGTTCACCAGGGCGGTGTCGAGCCGATAGATGTACGCCGTGCCGCCCGACATGCCGGCGCCGAGGTTGCGCCCGGTCGCCCCGAGGATCACCGCGAGTCCACCGGTCATGTACTCGAGCGCGTGGTCGCCGACGCCCTCGACGACGGCGGTGGCGCCGGAGTTGCGGACGAAGAACCGCTCGCCCACCACTCCGCGAAGGAACAGCGTTCCCTGCGTCGCGCCGTAGCCGATGACGTTCCCGGCGATGACGTTCTGCGAGGCGTCGAAGGTCGCGTCGCGGGGCGGGCGGACGACGATCTGCCCTCCGGAGAGCCCCTTGCCGACGTAGTCGTTCGAATCGCCCTCGAGGCGGAGTGTGATGCCGGCGGGCATGAACGCGCCGAACGACTGCCCCGCGGATCCGGTCAGGTTGACGACGATCGAGCCCGACGGCAGCCCGTTCTCGCCACGCGCCCGCGTCACGTGGTGGCCGAGGAGCGTCCCGACGGCGCGCTCGGTGTTGCGGATCGGCAGGTCGAAGCTGATGTGGCCGCCGTGTGCGATCACATCCTGTGCGCGCTCGATCAGCGGCACATCGAAGTGCTTCTCGAGCTCGTGCAGCTGCCCGCGCATGTTGCGGCGCGGCTCGTCCGCGGCGAACTCGGGGCCGGTGAGGACCGGCGTGAGGTCGAGGCCGCTCGCCTTCCAGTGCTCGACGGCGCCGTTGACATCCAGCAGCTCGCTGTGCCCGATGGCCTCGTCGAGCGAGCGGAAGCCCAGCTCGGCCAGGTATTCGCGCACCTCCTCGGCGATGAACTCCATGAAGTTCACGACGAATTCGGGCTTGCCGTTGAAGCGCGCGCGCAGCACCGGATTCTGGGTCGCGACTCCGACCGGACACGTGTCGAGGTGGCAGACCCGCATCATGATGCATCCGGAGACCACGAGCGGTGCCGTCGCGAAGCCGAATTCCTCGGCGCCCAGCAGCGCGCCGATGATGACGTCGCGCCCGGTCTTGAGCTGGCCGTCGACCTGAACCACGACGCGGTCGCGCATGCCGTTGAGCATGAGGGTCTGCTGCGTCTCGGCGAGGCCGAGCTCCCACGGTGTGCCGGCGTGCTTGAGCGAGTTGAGAGGGCTCGCGCCGGTGCCGCCGTCGTGACCGGAGACCAGGATGACGTCGGCCAGCGCCTTCGCGGTTCCTGCCGCCACCGCGCCGATGCCGGACTGGCTGACGAGCTTCGCGTGGACGCGGGCCTCGGGGTTGGCGCGTTTCAGGTCGAAGATGAGCTGCTTCAGGTCTTCGATCGAGTAGATGTCGTGGTGCGGCGGCGGAGAGATGAGCCCCACTCCCGCCGTCGCGTGGCGCGTGCGCGCGACCCACGGATAGACCTTCGTCGGCGGCAGCTGACCGCCCTCGCCCGGCTTCGCGCCCTGGGCGAGCTTGATCTGGATGTCCTGCGCCTGCGTCAGGTAGAGGCTCGTGACGCCGAAGCGGCCCGAGGCAACCTGCTTGATGGCGCTGCGGCGCTCGGGGTCGAGCAGCCGGTCGACATCCTCGCCGCCTTCACCCGTGTTGGACTTGCCCCCGATGCTGTTCATCGCGATCGCGAGTGTCTCGTGGGCCTCGCGCGAGATCGAGCCGTAGCTCATCGCACCCGTCGAGAAGCGCTTCACGATCGAGGAGACCGGCTCGACCTCGTCGATCGGCACGCGCTCGCGTCGTTCGGTCTTGAGGCGGAACAGTCCGCGAAGCGTGTTCAGCTCGTTCGCCTGGTCGTCGACGAGCTTCGTGTACTCGCGGAAGATGTCGTAGCGACGGGTCCGGGTCGAGTGCTGCAGGCGGAAGACGGTGTCGGGGTTGAAGAGGTGCGGTGAGCCGTCGCGGCGCCACTGGTACTCCCCGCCCGTCCACAGCCGCTCGTGCGCGCGGACAGCGGCATCCTGCGGATATGCATAGCCGTGCCGGGCCGCGTTCTCGGTCGCGATGACGTCGAGGCCCACTCCCCCGAGCTTCGTCTCGGTGCCGGTGAAGTAGCGGTCGACGAAGTCCTGCGAGAGTCCCACCGCCTCGAACACCTGCGCGCCGGCGTACGACGAGACCGTCGAGATGCCCATCTTCGACATGATCTTCAGGACGCCCTTGCCGAGCGCGTAGATCAGGTTCTTGACGGCCTTCTCGGGCGGGATGCCGGTGATGTAGCCGGCCCGGACGAGATACTCGACCGTCTCCATCGCGAGGTAGGGATTGACCGCGGATGCGCCGTACCCGATGAGCGTCGCGACATGGTGGACTTCGCGCACGTCGCCCGCCTCGACGACGAGACCGCAGGTCATGCGCGTCTCGTTGCGGATGAGGTGGTGGTGGACGGCAGCCAGCATGAGCAGCGACGGGATCGGTGCGAGGTCCTTGTTGGAGTCGCGGTCGCTCAGGACGATGAACTCGGCGCCGTCCTCGATCGCCTGATCGACCTCTTCGCACATCTGCGCGAGACGCTTCTGCATGCCCTTGTGGCCGGCCTCCACACGGTAGAGGCCGCGGATCGTGACCGAGGTCCGACCGGGCAGCGCCGTGTCGATGTGCTGGATCTTCGCGAGCTCGTCGTTGTCGATGACCGGGAAGTCGAGCGTCACCACACGCGTGTGGCCCGGGCCCCACGACAGGAGGTTCCGCTCGGGACCGAGCCCCAGCGACAGCGAGGTCACGACCTCTTCGCGGATCGAGTCGAGCGGGGGGTTGGTCACCTGCGCGAACTGCTGCGTGAAGTAGTCGAAGAGGAGCCTCGGACGCTCGCTCAGCACCGCGACGGGTGTGTCGCTGCCCATCGCGCCGAGCGGCTCGGCGCCGGTCTGGCCCATGGGGGTGAGGAGGATGCGGACCTCCTCCTCGGTGTAGCCGAAGGTGCGCTGGCGGCGGGTGATGGAGGCGATCGGATGCACGATGTGCTCTCGCTCCGGAAGGTCGGCGAGACGCACACGGCCGCCGTCGAGCCATTCCTGCCACGGCTCGAGGTCGGCGAGCTGCTCCTTGATCTCGGCATCCTCGATCACGCGGTGCTGCTCGGTGTCGACGAGGAACATGCGCCCGGGGCGGAGGCGACCGCGGCGCTTGATGCGCTCCGGGGCGAAGTCGAGGACGCCGGTCTCACTGCCGATGACGATGAGCCCGTCGGTCGTCTCGGTCCAGCGCCCAGGACGCAGGCCGTTGCGGTCGAGGGTGGCTCCGACGAGCGTGCCGTCGGTGAAGATGAGTGCGGCCGGGCCGTCCCACGGCTCCATCTGCATGGAGTGGAACTCGTAGAACGCGCGCAGCTTCGGGTCGATGTCGATCTGCTTCTCGTACGCCTCGGGGACCATCATCATGATGGCGTGCGGGAGGCTCCGCCCGGTGAGGGTGAGAAGCTCGAGCACCTCGTCGAACGAGGCGGAGTCGCTGGCGCCGGGCGTGCAGATCGGCAGCACCGGGTCGAGGTCGCCCAGCAGCTCGGACTCGAGCTGGGACTGGCGCGCCCGCATCCAGTTGCGGTTGCCGTTGACGGTGTTGATCTCACCGTTGTGGGCGAGCATGCGCAGCGGCTGCGCGAGCGGCCAGGAGGGGAAGGTGTTGGTCGAGTAGCGCGAGTGGACGACCGCGAGCTCGGACGCGAAGCGCTCGTCCTGCAGGTCGGGGTAGAACGGCTCGAGCTGGAGCGTGGTGACCATGCCCTTGTAGCCGAGGGTGCGGGCGGACAGCGACACGAAGTACGCGTCGAGCTCTGTGCGGGCGCGCTTGCGCAGCCGGAAGGTGCGGCGATCGAGCGCGATGCCCGAGAGAGCGGGCGCGTCGCCGACGGCGGGCCGCGAGACGAAGAGCTGCTCGAAGACCGGGCGGGCGGCGAAGGCGAGCTTGCCGAGGTTCTCCTCGATGGTCGGCACGTCGCGCCAGCCGAGGACGACGAGGTTCTCGGAGGCCGCGATCTGCTCGATCCCCGCCTTCTGAGCGGCACGGGCCTCGTCGTCGCGCGGGAGGAACACCATCCCCGCCGCGTACTCCCCCACCGGCGGCAGCTCGAACTCCACGACGGCGCGAAGGAACGCATCGGGCATCTGGGTCAGGATCCCGGCGCCGTCACCGGTTCCCGCATCCGAGCCGATCGCGCCGCGGTGCTCCAGGTTGCGAAGAGCCGTGAGAGCCAGGTCGATGATGTCGTGCCCCGCCTCGCCGCGCAGCGTGGCGACCATCGCGAGCCCGCAGGCGTCCTTCTCGAAGGCAGGGTTGTACATGCCCTGCTTCTGCGGGAAGCCGGGCATCTGCTGCTCGCCTGCGGAGAGGCGCTGCGACGGGGGCTCGATGCCATACCAAACCGTCCTCACGTTGATGCTCAAAATGGGACGACGTCGGCCCGTGCTCCAGTAGGGAGCGTGAATTAGTGCGTGACGCCCTGCTTATGGAGTCCGGCTCGCGGCTGTGCTTGTGGCTGTAGCCTCGACGGCTTCGGACGTCGGGGGTTCGCTGACGTCGACGAAGTCGTCGGTGTTCTGCGATTGTACAGTGCCGTCAGCGTTCCACTCGCGGCCAGGGACGTAGGGCGACGGCTCGCGTCCGGGGTGCCGGCGCTTCTGCAGGAAGAAGATCACGATGCCGAGGATCACGCCGAAGATCGCGGCCCACACATTGGTGCGGAGGCCGAGGATGATCTCGCTCTGATCGATGCGGATCGACTCCCACACGATGCGGCCCGCGCTGTACCAGATCAGGTACAGGGCGAACAGGCGCCCCCACTGCAGGTGGAACTTCCGGCCCGCCCACAGCAGCACCAGGACGCCGAGGCCGTTCCAGAGCACCTCGT
This sequence comes from uncultured Actinomycetota bacterium, assembly GCA_963751055.1. GTDB lineage: Bacteria > Actinomycetota > Actinomycetes > Actinomycetales > Microbacteriaceae > Microbacterium. The sequence goes on from CAVVTB010000002.1 coordinate 253,520, forward strand.
ACAGGAACGTGGGGTGGAAGAGCGTGCCTTCGGCGAGCCCCGGCGGGAACGCGGGGTTGTCGCTGTCGATCTCGAGGCCCCACGGCAGGTCGGTCGGAAGCCCGAACAGCTCCTGGTTGAACCAGTTGCCGAAGCGCCCGATCGCCTGCGCGAGGAGGAGGCCGGGAGCGAGTGCGTCCGCGAAGGTCCAGAATCGGATGCCGGTCCAGCGGCATCCGAGCCAGGCGCCGATCGCACCGCCGATGAGGGCGCCGTAGATCGCGATGCCGCCCTCCCAGATGAAGAGCGACGACAGCGGGTTCGCACCCTCGCCGAAGTAGAAGTCCCAGTGCGTGCCCACGTGGTAGATCCGGGCCGCGATGATCGCGAGCGGCACCGCGAGCAGCGAGATGTCGATGACGACCCAGGGCTCGGCGCCGCGCCTCGTGAGGCGGGCGTTGGTCAGCAGCACGGCGACGATGATCCCCGTGATGATGCACAGCGCATAGATGTGGATGCGCAGCGGGCCGAGGTCGAAATAGCTGATCGACGGACTCGGGATGCTGGCGACGACGCTCGCGGCGGCGTTGATCATGGGCGATCGTGTCCTTGCTGGTGGGGATGCCGGCGGCGAGCCGACCTGAGCAGTTTACTTGCGCGTGCCCGCGGCCAGTGCCCTGGCGGCAGCCGAGAGCCCGTCGATGCCTCCGTCGCGCAGTGCGCGCACGAGTGCGGTTCCGACGATCGCCCCGTCGGCGTACTCGAGGACCCCGGCGACCTGCTCGGCGTTGGAGATGCCGATGCCGACGCACGCGTGCTCGACGCCGTGGTCGCGCAGTCGGGCGACGAGGGTGCGGGCCGCGGCATCCAGCTGTGCCCTCTCGCCGGTGATGCCCATCGTCGAGACCGTGTAGACGAAGCCCGTCGACTGGCGGACGATGAGGTCCAGGCGCTCGTCCGTCGAGGTGGGAGCTGCGAGGAAGACACGGTCGAGGCCGGTGCGCGCGCTGGCGCGGATCCACTCGCCCGCAGCATCCGGAGTGATGTCGGGCGTGATGAGTCCCGCGCCGCCCGCGGCGAGCAGGTCATCGGCGTAGCGGTCGACGCCGTACTGCAGCACCGGGTTCCAGTAGGTCATGACGAGCACCGGGACATCGACGCGACGCGTGATCTCACGAACCGCGGTGAACGTGTCACGCAGCCGGAATCCGCCGGCGAGCGCGGCCTGCGTCGCCTCCTGGATGATGGTGCCGTCCATGACCGGATCGGAATACGGCGGGCCCAGCTCGAGGATGTCGGCGCCGTTCTCGGCCAGGGCGACGGCTGCGTCGATGCTCGTCTGCAGGTCGGGGAAGCCGAGCGGCAGGTAGCCGACGAAGGCGCCGCGACCCTCGGCCTGGGCGGCATCGATCGCGGCGGCGACGCGCGAGGTCATAGCTTCGTGCCCTCTCCCTTGGCCGCCTCGACAGGCTCGGTGGCCTCATCGAGAGCCTGAGGGACGCGCATTCGCCCGGTCGTAGAGATCGAAGTAGCGGGCGGCGGTGTCCATGTCCTTGTCGCCGCGGCCCGAGAGGCAGACCGCGAGGATCGCCTCGGGACCCAGCTCCCGGCCGATCCGGAGGGCGCCCGCGAGCGCGTGCGCCGACTCGATGGCCGGGATGATGCCCTCGGTCTCGGAGAGCAGCCGCAGCGCCTGCATGGCCTCGTCATCGGTCGCGGGGATGTACTCCGCCCGCCCGATGGACGCCAGCCACGAGTGCTCCGGTCCGACGCCGGGGTAGTCGAGTCCCGCCGAGATCGAATGGGACTCGATCGTCTGGCCGTCCTCGTCCTGCAGCACGTAGGTCATCGCGCCGTGGAGCACTCCCGGGCGTCCGCGCTCGATGGATGCCGCGTGGCGCGGGGTGTCGACGCCGTCGCCGGCCGCCTCGACGCCGTAGAGCTTCACATCGGGATCGTCGAGGAACGCGTCGAACATGCCGATCGCGTTGGAGCCGCCGCCGACGCAGGCGATGACGGCATCCGGCAGGCGTCCGGCCTCGTCGAGAAGCTGCTCGCGCGCCTCTTCGCTGATGACCTTCTGGAAGTCGCGCACCATCGCGGGGAACGGATGCGGTCCCGCGGCGGTGCCGAAGATGTAGTTGGTGTTCTCGACGCTCGCGACCCAGTCGCGGTACGCGTCGTTGATCGCATCCTTGAGCGTGCGGGAGCCGGTCTTCACCGGGATCACCTCGGCCCCGAGCAGCCGCATCCGGGCGACGTTGAGCGCCTGGCGCTCGGTGTCGACCTCGCCCATGTAGATCGGTGCACTCGAACCCGAACAGCGCCGCGGCGGTGGCGGTGGCGACGCCGTGCTGGCCGGCGCCCGTCTCGGCGATGACGCGGGTCTTGCCGAGACGCTGGGTGAGCAGTGCCTGGCCGAGCACGTTGTTGATCTTGTGCGAGCCGGTGTGGTTGAGGTCCTCGCGCTTGAGGAACACGCGGGCGCCGCCGGCGTGCTCGGCGAACCGGGCGACCTCGGTGATGGGCGACGGCCGGCCGGCGTAGGAGTGCAGCAGGCGCACGAACTCCGCCTGGAAGGCCGGATCCGCCTTCGCGGACTCGTACTCGGCGGTCAGCTCGTCGATCGCGGCGATGAGCGACTCCGGCATGTAGCGCCCGCCGAATTCGCCGAAGAACGGACCGGATGCTTCGCGAAGGCTCACGGCAACTCCCTCCGGTCCCCCCGCGGATCCCGTGATCCTGCCTCCAAGAACGCATGCAGCGTCGTGATCGGGTCATTGGTGACCAGCGCCTCGCCGATCAGCACGACATCGGCACCGGCCGCGCGGTAGTGCGCGACGTCGGCGGGAGTGAGGACGGCCGACTCCGCGATCTTCACGGCATCGGCGGGGATGCGCTCGGCGAGACGTCCGAACAGGTCGCGATCGAGGTGCGAAGGTCGACAGGTCGCGCGCGTTCACGCCGATCAGCCGTGCGCCGAGGTCCGCGGCGCGATCGACCTCGTCCGCGGAGTGCGTCTCGACCAGCGGCGTCATCCCCAGCTCGAGCGCGAGCGCATGCAGGCGGGTCAGCACGTCCTGCTCGAGGGCGGCGACGATCAGCAGCACGAGGTCCGCGCCGGCGGCGCGCGCTTCGAGCACCTGGTACTCGGTCGCGATGAAGTCCTTGCGCAGCACCGGCAGGTCGACGGCGGCTTTGACGGCGACGAGGTCGGCGAGGCTGCCCTTGAACCTGCGGCCCTCGGTGAGGACCGAGATCGTGCTGGCGCCGCCCTGCTCGTAGAGCCGGGCCTGGCGGGCAGGGTCGGGGATGGCGGCGAGGTCGCCGCGCGACGGGCTCGCGCGCTTCACCTCGGCGATGATCTTGACGCGATCGGCCGGTGCCAGCGCCGCAAGCGCATCGATCGCCGCGGGCTGCGCCAGCGCGGCGGCCTCGACGGCGGCGAGCGGCAGCTCGGAGGCTCGTGCCTCAGCGTCCTGGACCGCGCCGGCCGTGAGGTCGGCGAGCATGGTCAATGCTCTTTCGCCGCGTACTTCGAGCCGTTGACGCCGTAGCCGGCCTTGGCCATGCCCCAGCCGACGAGCGCCCCGATGAGCGACGATGCCGGCGGCGATCCACACGAAGACCGGCATGTCGAGGAAGAAGAAGAACGTGCCGATCGCGACCCCGACGAGCATGATGATGACGGCCGTCCACGCGGCGGGTGAGTGTCCGTGACCGGGGTCGGCGATGGGGTTGCTCATGGGTATCCTCCTGGTAGCGCGGGGGCGTGGTCAGTCTAGCGGTCGGGTCGTCGGATCCTCGCCACGCGAGAGGTCATCCCACGAGTCGATGGCGTCGTGCGGGCGTGACGTCGTCGCCGTGGTGGTCGCGGCAGGGATGGCGGCATCCGTGCGATACCGGCGCCCGCTCCCCCGCCAGTCGGTGCGCGGTCGCGAGGGTGAAGACGCCGGCGGCGAGCAGCACGATCCACGCGACGAGCGAGACGTACGGCCACGCCGTCGCGTCGACCTGCGCCACGAGCGCGTCGACTGCATCCTCGCCCGAGATGCCGGTCGCCTCGGTCACCGTCGAGGCGACCGCGGACGTCGGATGAAGGAACGCGACTTGGGCGGTCAGCCACGCGAGCAGCGCCGCGATGGCGACGGAGAGCGCTCCGAAGACGTAGCGCAGCACGGGACCCACGATCGAGAGCGCGACGCCGAGCGCCAGCACGGCGAGGCTGAGGGGCGCGAGGACGGCGATCGCGGATGCGCCGGGCACCGCGAGCGCGCTGCCGCCGTCCTCGAGCATCACCCACAGCCACGTCTGGGTGGACGAGATGACGCCGAGCGCTCCCACCGCCACCGCCGCGACGACCGCGAGGAGTCGAGCCCTTCGCATCACGCGGCAGCCTCGGGGCCGCGCACGGGCGTCAGGTCGTCGGCGTCGAAGCACGTGCGGGTGCCGGTGTGGCATGCCGGGCCCGACCTGCTCGACGGTCACCAGCACGGCGTCGCCGTCGCAGTCGAGGCGAGCACCCCGGACGAGCTGGATGTGGCCCGACGTGTCGCCCTTGCGCCAGTACTCCTGCCGGGACCGCGACCAGAAGGTCACGCGGCCCTCGCCGAGCGTGCGGCGGAGTGCCTCGGCATCCATCCATCCGAGCATCAGGACTTCGTGCGTGTCCCACTGCTGGATGATGGCCGCGACGAGCCCGTCGTCGTTGAACGTGACGCGGGCGATCCGCTCCTCGATCGACTCGGTCACACTGCCACCGTCCTCACCGTGAGGCCTTCGGCCGCCATGGCCGCCTTCACATCCCCGACCGTGAGCTGGCCGGAGTGGAAGACGGATGCTGCGAGCACCGCGTCGGCTCCGGCCTCGATGGCGGGGGCGAAGTCCTCCGCCCTGCCGGCGCCGCCCGACGCGATGACCGGCACGCTCGAGACCTCGCGCATGAGCGCGACGAGCTCGAGATCGAAGCCCTCGCGGGTGCCGTCGGCGTCGATGGAGTTGACGAGCAGCTCGCCCGCACCGCGCTCGATGGCCTCGCGCGCCCAGGCGAGGGCGTCGAGGGTGGTCTCGGTGCGACCGCCGTGCGTCGTGACGACGAAGCCGGACGGGATCATGCTCGCTGATGCCGGCAGCGGCGCGCTTCACATCGAGCGAGAGCACGAGCACCTGAGCGCCGAATCTGTCGGCGATCTCGTCGATCAGGTCCGGGCGCGCGATCGCGGCGGAGTTCACGCCGATCTTGTCGGCGCCCGACCGCGAGCAGGCGGGCGACGTCATCGGCGGTGCGCACCCCTCCTCCGACGGTGAGCGGGATGAAGACCTCTTCGGCGGTGCGGCGCACGACGTCGTAGGTGGTCGCGCGCTCGTCGACGGTCGCGGTCACGTCGAGGAACGTCAGCTCATCGGCGCCCTGCGCGAAGTACTCGCGCGCGAGCTCGACCGGATCCCCCATGTCGCGGAGGTTCTCGAAGTTGACGCCCTTCACGACGCGGCCGGCCGCGACGTCGAGGCACGGGATGACTCGGGAGACGAGGGTCATCAGAGCCTCGCGGCGTGGATCTCGGTGACGAGGATCGCCCGCGCGCCGATCGCGTAGAGCGCGTCCATCACCTGGTTGACGCCCTTGCGCGGGCTCATGACCCGCACCGCGACCCACTCCGGGTCGCGCAGCGGCGAGATCGTCGGCGACTCGATCCCCGGAGCGACCGCGACGGCGGCATCGACGAGCGTCGCCGGGAGGTCGTAGTCGATGAGCACGTAGCGCTGCGCGACCATGACGCCGCGGAGCCGTCGCAGCAGCGTGTCGGTGCCGTCTGCTTCCACGGGGCCGGCGATGAGGACGGCTTCGGACTCGAGGAGCACGGGGCCGAAGATCTCGAGGCCCGCCTGCTTGAGCGTGGTGCCGGTCGAGACGACGTCGGCGACGGCATCCGCGACCCCCAGCCGCACCGCGGACTCCACCGCCCCGTCGAGCGGGACGAGGTCCACGGCGACGCCGCGCTCGTCGAGGAAGCCGTCGACGAGCCCGGGGTAGGCAGTCGCGACCCGCGCCCCTTCGAGGTCCTCGACGGTCGTGAAGCGGCCGGGCGGGCCCGCGAAGCGGAACGTCGAGTCGCCGAAGCCCAGCGACTCGATCTCGCGGGCACCCGGCATCCGGGCGTCGAAGAGCAGGTCGCGACCGGTGATGCCGACATCCAGCGCTCCCGAGCCGACGTACGTCGCGATGTCCTTCGGGCGGAGGTAGAAGAACTCGACCTCGTTCTGAGGGTCGATGACGTGCAGGTCCTTGGGGTCGCGGCGGCCGGTGTAGCCGGCTTCGTGGAGCATCGCCGAGGCGGTGTCGGCGAGGGATCCCTTGTTGGGCACGGCGATTCGCAGCATGGGTGCGGGGCTTTCGGTGTCGTGGCGGAAGTCGGGCGCGGGCTCAGAGATGTCGGTAGACGTCTTCGAGCGTGAGGCCCTTGGCGAGCATCAGCACCTGCAGGTGGTACAGCAGCTGCGAGATCTCCTCGGCCGCGGCATCCGTCGACTCGTATTCCGCCGCCATCCAGACTTCGGCGGCCTCTTCGACGATCTTCTTGCCGATCGCGTGGACTCCGGCGTCGAGCTGCGCGACCGTCCCCGATCCCTCGGGGCGCTCGTCCGCTTTGGCGGCGAGCTCGGCGAACAGCGCGTCGAACGTCTTCACCATGCCAGGCTATCGCCCTTCGACCGCCCTGCGCCGCCTGACGTCAATGCGTGAGGATGCTGAGTCCGATGACGAGCGCCCCGAGCAGGGTCGTCGCGAGCACGCCGGCGATCCGCCACCGCCACGAGCTTCCATTCGCGGCAGCATTCGACGTAGCCGATCACGCCCAGCAGCAGGATCCCGCTGCCGAGGGCGAGGAAGTAGGCGGTGTACTCCTCGACCCACCCCAGCGAGCCGAGAGTCAGCAGGAGCGCCGGGATCAGCATGGCGACGAGCATCGGTGACGCCTTCCGCGCTCCCTGGACGATCGCCTCGCTGCATGCGGCGGGACCGGGCGGGATCTGCGGCTGGCCACGACGGCGGCATAGATGTGGGCGAGCCAGTAGACGAGGACGGTGCCGAGGACGAACAGCAGCACTTCGAAGTCGGTGTCCTGCTGCCACCCCACCGCGACGAGCGCGGTGACGAGGACGAGTCCGTAGACCCCGTGCTCGCCGCTGTACACGCTCAGGATCCGGCGAGAGGGAACCGCCGCTGCGGCGCGGAGTCGCGCGGTGGGTGTCGGCTCGGCGCGCGGAGCGTCCGGGTCGGGAGGAGCGTCTTCTGTGGACATGCGGCCTCCGTGTACGTCGCGTGGACGACGCTATCCGACCCTCAGTGTCTGTGCACGTGCCGCGCGGCCGACGCCCGCAGGCCCGCGATCGCGGCGTCGGGATCCGCGGCCCCGAAGACCGCGGAACCCGCGACGAAGGTGTCGGCGCCCGCCTCGGCGGCCTGCGCGATCGTCGACTCGCCGATCCCGCCGTCGACCTGGAGCCAGACGGCGGCGCCGCGGCGCCGCGCCTCGTCGGAGAGCCGGCGGAGCTTCGGCATCGTCTCGGGCATGAACGACTGACCGCCGAAGCCCGGCTCGACCGTCATGACGAGGATCTGGTCGAAGTCGTCGAGCAGATCGAACAGCCCCTCGACGGGCGTGGCCGGCTTGACAGCGACGCCCGCGCGCGCGCCGATCGCGCGCAGCCGTCGTGCGAGCGCCACCGGCTCGGTGGCCGCCTCGAGGTGGAACGTCACGGATGCGGCGCCCAGCTCGGCGTACTCGGGCGCCCAGCGATCGGGGTCCTCGATCATGAGGTGCACGTCGAGCGGAACGGGGCTCGTCGCCTGGATCCGCTCCACCATCTGCGGACCGAACGTCAGGTTCGGCACGAAGTGGTTGTCCATCACGTCGACGTGGACGAAGTCCGCGGTCGCGATCCGGGCGAGCTCGGCCTGCATGTTGACGAAGTCGGCGGCCAGGATGCTGGGGTTGATCCGGATGCCGCCCTGGCGGCCGTTCTCGTCGAGGAGGGGCACGCGTCCATTATGGTCGAGCCGTGGACTCCATCACGGCGCTGCTCAGCGGCGCGCTCGAAGAGGTCAGACCGCTCACCGACGGTGCTCCCGCCGGATACATCCCCGAACTCGCCACGGTCGACGCCGAACAGCCTCGCGCTCGCCGTGGTCGGCCCGCACGGACGGGTCTGGTCGGCGGGCGATGACGAGGTCCAGTTCACGATCCAGTCGATGTCGAAGCCGTTCGTCCTGGCGCTGGCCCTCACGCGAGCGCGGCCGCGACGCCGTGCTGGCGAAGGTCGGCGCGGAGCCCAGCGGCGAGCCGTTCAACGCCATCAGCCTCGAGGAGGGCACCGGCCGCCCGGCGAATCCGATGATCAACGCGGGCGCGATCGCGACGACCGGGACTCGTCCCCGGCGACTCCGTCGAGGAGCGAGCGGGCGGCATCCTCGCGCCTGTTCTCGCGGTTCGCGGGCCGCGGAGCTCGAGGTCGACGAGTCGGTGTACGCCTCGGAGTCCGCGACCGGCGACCGCAATCGCGCCCTCGCGCATCTGCTGCGCTCGTACGACGTGATCGACGCGCCGGTGGAGACCGTCGTCGAGTCGTACTTCCGCCAGTGCTCGGTGCTCGTCAGCGTGCGGGATCTCGCCGTGATGGCCGCCACGCTGTCGTTCGGCGGATTCAATCCCGTCACGGCCGAGCGGGTCGTCGACGAATCGGTGGCGCGCGATGTGCTCTCGCTCATGGCGAGCTGCGGCATGTACGACTTCTCCGGCGAGTGGCTGCTGCGGGTCGGCCTCCCCGCGAAGAGCGGCGTCAGCGGCGGGCTGCTCGCCGTCGCGCCGTCGCAGTTCGGCGTCGCCGCGTTCAGCCCGCGGCTCGACCGTCACGGCAACAGCGTGCGGGCGATCGCGGTCGTCGAGCAGCTGGCGGAGCGTCTCGGGATGCATCTGCTCGAGCCGCACGAGAGCATCGCGGTGCCGGCCATCACCGTCCACGCCGGCGAGAGCGGGCCCGGTGGTCCGGCTCAACGGCGAGCTGGGCTTCGCCGGCGCCGAACGCGTCTTCGCGGTGCTGCGCGAGCTCGCGACGAATCTGCCGAACGGGCGCCATGGTGACGCTCGACGCCCGTGAGGTCGAGCGCCTCCACCCCGGCGCGCTCGTCGCGCTCGAGACCGAGTTCGAGGGACTGCCGCTGGGCTTCCGGATCGAGCGGTAGAGGCGCGTCAGCGGCGCTGCAGCAGCGTGATCGACATCGCGTCGGTGTTGTGACGGTGCGGCCACAGCTGCGCCCTGCCGGATCCGTCCGACGGCGGCCGGCAGGTCGGGATCGGCGTCGGCGACGCCGGTGATGACCGCACGGGCGTCGAGCTCTTCGAGGGCGGCGCCCCACTCGCGCCGCACGTCGGCGACGACGCCGACGGTCTCGGCGAGGTGCGGCGAGCAGGTGACGTAGGCGACGATGCCGCCGGGCTTGAGGGCGCTGACCGCGCTGGTGAGGAGCTCGCCCTGCAGCTGGGTCAGCTCGGGCACGTCAGCCGGGCGACTTGCGCCAGCGCGCCTCGGGGCGCCGCCGCAGGGCGCCGAGCCCCGTGCACGGCGCGTCGACCAGGATGCGGTCGTAGGTCCCGGGCGAGTCCGCGGCCCGGGCGCGGCCGTCCTGCTCCGAGACGTCGACCTCGAGCGGCACTCCCGCGATCGCCTGCCGCACGAGCCCGGCGCGTGCGGGCGAGATCTCGTTCGCCTCGAGGACGGCGCCGTGACGCAGCGCCTCGGCGGCGAGCACCGCCGTCTTGCCGCCCGGGCCGGCGCAGAGGTCGAGCCAGCGCTCCCCCTCGCGCACCGGCATGGCGCGGCTGAGCGCGAGTGCCGCCAGCTGTGAGCCCTCATCCTGCACGCGGAGGCGTCCGCCGGAGCGGCGGATCGTGGAATCGGGGTCGCCGCCGCCGAGGCGGAAGCCGATCGGCGAGTAGGGCGTGCGCCGGGCATCCTCCGGGATCTCGGCGAGGTCGGGCAGCGCCGCCATCGTCACTCGCGGCGCCGCGTTGTCGGCGGTGAGCAGGGCCTCGAGCTCGTCGGCGCGTCCCTCGGCGGCGAGCGCCCGGCGGAAGGCGCGCACGATCCAGACGGGATGCGAGAAGAGGAGGCCGAGGCGCTCGTCGTCGGAGCGGGCGCTCTCGGCGACCCGCGTCATCCAGTCCCCCGGCGTGTCGCGCGACACGCGTCGCAGCACGGCGTTGGCGAACCCTGCGGCGCCACGTCCCGCCGAGGAGCGGGCGAGCTCGACCGATTCGTTGACGGCGGCGTGGGATGCCACGCGCGTGGAGAGGAGCTGGTGCACGCCGAGACGCAGCGCATCGAGCACGGCGGGGTCGATCTCCTGCGTGGGCCGGTCTGCTGCGATCGCGATGATCGCGTCGTACGTGCCCTGGCGCCGCAGGGTGCCGTACGTGAGCTCGGTGGCGAGGGCCGCGTCGGCGGTGTCGAGGCCGGCGCGCTCGATCGATCGCGGCAGCAGCAGGTTGGCGTAGGCGTCGGATTCGTGCACGGCCCGCACCGTCTCGTAGGCGACGCGTCGCGAGTCGCGTGCCCCGCTCATGAGCCCGCCACCGGCGTCGCGCTGCGAAGACCCCGCCACCAGTCCGCGGCGGGCATCGCGCCCTTGCCGGCGGGCTGCACGCGCTCGACCGCGACCGGTGCGCCGGCGGTGCCGACCAGGACCCTGCGCTCGTGGAGGGCGATCTCACCCGGCGCGAGGTCCGGCGCGTCCGCGCCGGCGCGGCCGGACGTCGAGCAGCTTGAGCCGCGCGCCGTCGATCGTCGTGTGCGCGCCGGGCTCGGGAGTGACGCCGCGGAACCGGCCGAGCACCGCGTCGCGCGACTCGTCCCAGCGGATGCGGCCGTCGTCGTCGCCGAGCTTCGGCGCGTAGGTCGGCTCGCCCTGCTGCGGCACGGGGCGCGCGGTGCCGGCGGCGATCGCCGTCGACGACGTCGCTGCAGCAGCGCCGCGCCCTCGTCGGCCAGCGCGCGAGAAGGTCGCCGGCGGTCGCGTCGGGCGCGGGATGGTGCACCGCCTCGGCGTAGACGTCGCCGGCGTCGAGCTCGGCGACGAGCTGGAAGACGCTCGCCCCGGTCTGCTCGTCTCCCGCGATCAGCGCGTGCTGCACCGGTGCCGCGCCGCGCCAGCGCGGGAGCAGCGAGAAGTGCAGGTTGATCCAGCCATGGGCGGGAGTCGAGAGCAGCGGCTCGCGGACGAGTCCGCCGTACGCGACGATCACGCCGAGGTCGGGCTCGAGCTCGGCGATCCGGGACGTGGCGTCGGCATCCAGCCGATCCGCGCGGATCGTCGTCGAGACCGAGCTCGGCCGCCGCGGCCGCCACCGGAGACGGCGTCAGCACCCGCTTGCGGCCGAGCGGCGCGTCGCGGCGCGTGACGACGGCGACGATGTCGTGATCGGATGCCGCGAGCCGGCGAAGGGACGGCACGGCGGGCTCCGGCGTGCCGGCGAAGACGAGACGCATTCGTTCCCTCACAGGTCGAGGTCGGGCAGATCGACCCGAACTCTGAGTGTATTGCGCGGTGCGGAGCCGGCTTGCCCTTCGGCCGCCGGTTCTTGAGCGCCTGACTGACGACGGACGCTCGCAGGCTCTCGGTCACGGTGGTGCCGAGCCCGTAGTCGAAGCGCACGAGCGCGCGCGGCGCCGCCGTCGCGGTCGACCGGGCCGAGCACCGCCTCGGCATCGAGCGCGGGCGCCGCCTGGCGGAGCGTCGTCGAGGGCTGCGATCGACGGCGCGCTGGTCGCCCTCGAGCGCCGCGACCCGGACGGTCGGGCGGCATCCGCAGCGGCGCGCGATCCGCGAGCTCGGCGCGCGCGTACGCGGGCTGGGTCCAGGTCGCGAGCGCGCGGGCGACGGGGCCGGCGACGCCGACGAGGTGCACCGGTGCACCGGGCGCCGCGAGGGCGGCGGCATTCGACCACCAGCGCAGGCACGATTCGCCGATCCGCAGATCGTCGGCGAGCAGCATCCGATCGCCGTCCAGCAGGATCACCGCGCGATACCCGCCCGCCGCGATCGGCTCGGCCCCGCGGGTCGCGACGACGAGCGCTGGACGGGCGTCGATCTCGGTGATCGGGTGGGCGCCGTCGGCGACGATGATGCGGGTGCCGGGGAAGGCGCGCCCGAGTTCGTCGGCGGTGCGCTCGCTGCCCGCCGACGCCATGCGCACGCGAGTCGAGGAGCAGTCGGGGCAGGTCCAGCCGGATGCGGCACGTCCGCACCACGTGCACTCGGGCACGGCGCCCTGGCGCTTGGCGTGAAGCGGCCCGCCGCAGTGCGGGCAGCGGGCGGGATGCCGGCACTCGGCGCACACCAGGACGGGGGCGTAGCCGGGCCGGGCGACCTGCACGAGGACCGGCCCGGTCGCGAGTGCCTCGCGGGCGGCGGCGAAGGCCGCCGACGGCACGCGGGCGCCGCGCGACTCGCCCTCGCGCGTCGCGCTGAGGACGACGCGCGGGCTCGCGCGACGGGCCGCCGGAAGGTCGCGGACCCACCCGATCGCGACGAGGCGCTCGACGTCCGTGGTGCGGGTGTGCCCGGCGAAGACGAGGGCGCCGCCATCGAGCTCCTGCCGCAGGAGTGCGGCATCGCGCGCGTGCACGCCGGGACTGAGCGGCTCGGCGAGAAGCGGGTCGCCGTCGTCCCAGATCGCGATGAGCCCCAGCTCGTGCACGGGCGCGTAGACGGCCGAGCGGTTGCCGATCACGATGCAGGGCGCCGGCGAGATCGTCCGGAGGAACGCGGCGTAGCGCAGCGGCGAGCTCTGGCGGGAGTCGTCGCGGACGACGGCATCGGCGGGGACGCGCCCGGCCAGCGCGGCTTCGAGCTGCGCGCGGTCGCGGTGATCGGGGACGACGAGGATGGCGGATCGTCCCGCGGCGAGGGTGTGCACGGCCGCCGCGGCCAGCAGGATCGCCCACGCGCCGGCCTCTCCCCCGTCCGGCAGCCGCGTGGTCGACGGCGGTGCGTCGACGGCGAGCCGTTCGCCCCGCGCGATCGCCTCCGCCGAGGCCCGGGTAGGCGCCCAGCACCGTTCTCCGCCCACGACAGCGCGCTCGGCGTCGACCTCGGGCGCCTCGGCGGGCGGTGCCGCGAGCCAGGCCTTCTCGGCGCGCACCATCCGCTTCGGGATCGCGAGCCGGAGGATGTCGCTCGCCGAGCCCGCCGCGCGATCGGCGGCGCGGCGGGCCAGGGCGTAGAGGCGGGGCGTGAGCACCGGGCACCGGCGAGACGACGGCGTCGAGCTCGGAGAGCGGCCGGTCCGAGGCATCCGGCATCGACCACCTCGACGATGAAGCCCTCGATGACGCGGCCGGCGCTGCGCAGCGGCACCTTGACCCGCACGCCGGGCTGGGCGGTGGCCTCGAGCGCGGGCGGGACGGCGTAGTCGAAGAGGCGGTCGAGCTGCGGGAGGGGGGAATCGATGAGGACGCGCGCGACGCGCCGCGTCTCAGACGCCCTCGAGGTCCGGTCGGACCCCGGGGAGCTCACAGCCCGGCTGCGGCGCGCAGGTCGTCGACGCGGTCGGTGCGCTCCCACGTGAAGTCGGGCAGCTCGCGACCGAAGTGCCCGTAGGCGGCCGTCTGCGCGTAGATCGGGCGCAGCAGGTCGAGCTGGTCGATGATCGCCTTCGGTCGCAGGTCGAACACGTCGAGGATCGCGTGGGTGATGACGTCGTCCGAGACGCGTCCGGTGCCGAAGGACTCGACGTAGAGGCCGACCGGGCTGGCCTTGCCGATCGCGTACGCGACCTGCACCTCGAGCCGGTCCGCGAGGCCCGCGGCGACGGCGTTCTTGGCGACCCAGCGCATCGCGTAGGCGGCGGAGCGGTCGACCTTCGACGGGTCCTTGCCGCTGAACGCACCGCCGCCGTGACGGGATGCCCCGCCGTACGTGTCGATGATGATCTTGCGGCCGGTGAGACCGGCGTCGCCCTTGGGGCCGCCCGTGACGAACGGTCCGGCCGGGTTGATGTAGAACTTCACGTCGGGCAGCTCGAGCCCGGTGGTCTCGAGCACCGGGTCGATGACCTCGGCGCGGACCGCTGCTCGCAGCGCCTTCTGCGAGATGTCGGGGTGATGCTGCGTCGACAGCACGACGGATTCGACCGTCTTCGGCGTCTGGCCGTCGTAGCCGAGCGTGACCTGCGTCTTGCCGTCGGGTCGCAGGAACGGCAGCGCGCCCGAGCGCCGCACCTCGGCGAGGCGCTCGGCCATGCGGTGCGCGGTGAAGGCGGCCATCGGCATGAGCTGCGGCGTCTCGGTCGTGGCGTAGCCGAACATGATGCCCTGGTCGCCGGCGCCCTGCTCGTCGCGGGGGTCGGTCGAGCCGTCCTCGCGCCGCTCGAACGCCTGGTCGACGCCGGCCGCGATGTCGGAGGACTGCGCACCGATCGACACGCTCACGCCGCACGAATCGCCGTCGAAGCCGGTGTCACTGGACGTGTAGCCGATGCCGTTGACGACGCGCCGGACGATCGCGGGGATCTCGACGTACGCCGAGGTCGAGACCTCGCCGGCGACGTGGACCAGTCCGGTCGTGACGAGCGTCTCGACGGCCACGCGGCCGCGCGGGTCGGCGGCGAGGATCGCGTCGAGGATGCTGTCCGAGATCTGGTCGCAGATCTTGTCGGGGTGCCCCTCGGTGACGGACTCGGAGGTGAACAGGCGCAGCTCGGTCATCGGGGCTCCAGGACGCGGGCGGGTGATGGGCGACTTCAGTATGCCGCGAACGAGCGACACCGCCGGAACCTGGGCCTCGCGGCGTCACAGGTCGGCGGTGTCGATCGAAGCGGATTACTCGGCGCGACGAAGGCGCAGCTTGTCCTCGTGGATCTCGTGCAGCGCGATCGTGAGGGGCTTGTCCTCGACGGTCGAGTCGACGAGCGGCCCGACGTTGTCGAACAGGTTCCCCTCGTGCAGGTCGGAGTAGTAGTCGTTGATCTGACGAGCCCGCTTGGACGCGAAGATGACGAGCTGGTACTTCGAGTCGACCTTCTCGAGAAGGCTGTCGATGGGGGGATCGATGATCCCCTGGTTCGTTCCGGCCATGGCGAAACCTCCTGTTTCGGCGACGGATGTCGCTGGGAAGACGGTGGCGCCGTGAGGGCGCGCAAGCAATCAGCGCGCGGGCGCCTTCACCAATTCTACGACGTCCCGGGCCGCCGAGGCGACGTCCTCGTTCACGACACGGAAATCGAACTCGTTCTGCGACGCCAATTCGACCTTCGCGGTGCGGAGTCTCCGCGCACGTTCCTCGTCACCTTCGGTGCCCCTGCCGACGAGTCGCTGGACGAGTTCGTCCCAGCTCGGCGGCAGCAGGAAGACGAGCATCGCGGACGGCTCGGCGTCGCGCACCTGACGCGCGCCCTGCAGATCGATCTCGAGCAGGACGGTGCTTCCGGCGCGGAGCGCCTCGTCGATCGGGACGCCGCGGGTGTGCCGTAGCGGTACTTGTTGTGCACCGTTGCGTGCTCGAGCAGCTCGTCGTCCGCGACCAGGCGATCGAACTCGGCGTCGTCGACGAAGAAGTAGTGCTCGCCCTCCACCTCACCGGGGCGCGGCGGGCGCGTGGTGGCCGAGACCGATAGGTGGATCTCGGGGTGGTGGGCCTTGATGTGCGCGGCGACCGTCCCCTTGCCGACGGCGGTGGGCCCGGCGAGGACGACGAGGCGGCTCCGCCCGTCGCGTGGGCCGGGCTCGGGCCAGCGCGTGTCGAGGTAGTGCTGCAGCGCGCGGCGCTGGCGCGCGCCGAGTCCGCCGAGCTTCTTCACCGGCGAGATCTCGAGCTCCTGCAGGATGCGGTCGCGCTTGCCCTCGCCGATGGCCGGGATGCTGGTGAGGAACTCGGTCACCCGCATCGCGCCCGCGGCGGACTGCGGATCCGCCAGCGCACGGCGCAGCAGCTCCTGCGGCGAGATGACGCGCATCGCGACATCCTTCTTCAAGGATGCCCGTTCGCGACGCGCAGCGACGGCGCGACGGGATGCTGCGATGCGGTCGACTTCTGGTGGCCGCGTCGGCGAACCGGGGGTTTGGGGCGGAGCCCCATTGGGGTCCGTCGTTGGTCAGGCACGGATACCACGGTATTCGCTCGCGCGCGCCTCGATGACCGCGCCGAGCCGCTCCGGACCGGCTTCGAGGATGCTGCGGCTCTCGCTGGCGATGACGCAGCGGGCGAGTTCGCCGAAGCGGAGGGCGAGATCGGCGGGCCCGGCACCCTGATGACCGAAGCCGGGCGCGAGGATCGGAGCGGGCGGAGCTGAACGGGCTGCAGCCCGGCATCCCGCCAGTCGACGGTCGCGCCGATCACGAAGCCGGTGCTCGCCCACTCGCCGTCGCGTGTGAGGCGGGCGTTGCGCTCCGAGATCTCGGAGATCGAGGCTCGCCGAGACCGTCGCACCCGTTGCGAGTGTCGCGCGCTGAGCAGTGAAGGCATCGGGGTTGCTCGTTGCGGCGAGCACGAACACGCCTTTGCCGGACGCTTCGGCCAGCGCGAGCGTGTCCGTCGAGCGTCCGGACGCCGAGGAACGGGTTCGCGGTCATGGCGTCGGCTTCGAGGGGCGATCCGGGCGTCAGCCACGCCTCGCCGTAGGCATCCATCGTCGATCCGATGTCGCCGCGCTTCGCGTCCGCGATCACGAGGAGACCGGCCGCACGCGCGGTCGCCATCACCTCCTCGAGCGCGGCGAAGCCCGCGGACCCGTAGCGCTCGAAGAACGACACCTGCGGCTTCACGATGCCGACCCGACCCGCGGCCGCATCGACCACGCGCAGGCCGAACTCGCGTGCGCCGTCGGCAGAGGCATCCAGCCCCCACGACTCGAGCAGAGCGCCGTGCGGGTCGACTCCTACGCACAGCGGCCCGAACCTGTCGAGCGCATCCCGCACGCGCTCGCCGAATGCGACGGCGCCGGTCATGCCCGCGCCGCCTCGCGGTCCGCGGCGTACTCCTGCAGGCTCCTGACGCGGAATCCCTCCCGCAGCACCGGCAGGGCGCTCACGGCGGCACCGAGCACCGCCATGGTCGTGAACAGCGCCTTGTCGCCCGCGACGGCGGCCGCGCGGATCTCGTAGCCGTCGGCGCGCGCCATGCCGCCGCTCGGGGTGTTCACCACGATGTCGATCTCGCCGGCGTTGATCAGGTCGACGATGTTCGTCTCCCCCGATTCCTGCGTGGCCGAGAACTTGTTCACGACGTCGACGGCGATGCCGTTGCGCGCGAGGATCTCGGCGGTCCCCTCGGTCGCGACGAGGCGGAACCCGAGCTCCTGCAGCCGGTGGGCGGGCAGGATGACGGCGCGCTTGTCGCTGTCGGCGACCGAGATGAACACCGTGCCGGTGAGCGGCATGCCGCCGTATGCGGCATCCTGGCTCTTCGCGAACGCGGTCGGGAAGTCGCGGTCGATTCCCATCACCTCGCCCGTGGAGCGCATCTCGGGACCGAGCACCGAGTCGACCGTCTGACCGTCCGCGGTGCGGAAGCGCTTGAAGGGCAGCACGGCCTCCTTCACGGCGACCGGGGCATCGAGGGGCACTCGCGAGCCGTCGTTCCGTGGCAGCAGGCCCTCGTCCTTGAGCTCGGCGATCGTGGTGCCGGTCATGATGCGGCTGGCGGCCTTCGCGAGCGGGATGCCGAGCGCCTTGGACACGAACGGCACGGTGCGGCTCGCCCGCGGGTTCGCCTCGATGACGTAGAGGACGCCGGCGCTGATCGCGAACTGGACGTTGAGGAGCCCGCGAACGCCGACTCCCTCGGCGATGGCGAGCGTGGCGACGCGCACCCGGTCGATGTCGGTGCGGCCGAGGCTCACCGGGGGCAGGGTGCAGCTCGAGTCGCCGGAGTGGATGCCGGCCTCCTCGAGGTGCTCCATGACGCCGCCGATGTACAGCTCCTCGCCGTCGTAGAGCGCGTCGACGTCGATCTCGATCGCGTCGTCGAGGAATCGGTCGACCAGCAGCGGCTTGCCGGGCTCGATGATGACCTCGCCGGCCGTGCGCACGAAGTAGTCGCGCAGCGCCTCGGTGTCGTAGACGATCTCCATGCCGCGCCCGCCGAGCACGAAGCTCGGGCGGACGAGCACCGGGAACCCGATGTCCTCCGCGATCGCGACGGCGCCGTCGACGTCGATCGCCGTGCCGTGCCGCGGGGCGATGAGGCCCGCCTCGTCGAGCAGTCGCGAGAAGAGCTCGCGCTCCTCGGCGAGGTCGATCGCCTCGGGGCTGGTGCCGAGGATCCGGTAGCCGGCGTCCTGGATGCCCTTCGCGAGCCCCAGCGGGGTCTGGCCGCCGAGCTGGCAGATGACGCCGAGGATCTCGACCCGACTGCGCCTCGGCGTGGAGCACCTCGAGCACGTCCTCGAGCGTCAGCGGCTCGAAGTACAGGCGATCGCTGGTGTCGTAGTCGGTGGAGACGGTCTCGGGGTTGCAGTTGACCATGACGGTCTCGTAGCCGGCATCCGACAGCGCGAACGACGCGTGCACGCACGAGTAGTCGAACTCGACGCCCTGGCCGATGCGGTTGGGGCCCGAGCCGATGATCACGACCTTGGTGCGATCCGACGGCGCCACCTCGGTCTCGAGGTCGTAGCTCGAGTAGTGGTAGGGCGTGAGCGCCGGGAACTCCCCCGCGCACGTGTCGACCGTCTTGTAGACGGGTCGCAGTCCGAAGGCATGACGGATGCCGCGCACGTCGGTCTCGGAGAGTCGCCGACGCAGCTGCGCCACCTGGGCATCGCTGAAGCCGTGCTCCTTCGCGACGCGCAGGGTCGCGGCATCCAGCTCACCGGCTGTGCGGACGAATTCGGCGACTTCGTTGATGAGCACGATCTGGTCGAGGAACCACGGGTCGATGCCGGTCGCCTCGAACAGCTGCTCGATCGTGGCGCCCTTGCGCAGCGCCTGCTGCACGACGATGATGCGGCCGTCGGTCGGGCGCTTCGCCACCGCGAGGAGATCGTCGACCGAGCGCGGCTCGTCGCCCCAGTGGAAGCTGGATCCGCGCTTCTCGAGCGAGCGGAGCGCCTTCTGGAGCGCGGTGGCGTAGTTGCGGCCGATCGCCATCGCCTCGCCCACCGACTTCATGGTGGTGGTGAGCGTCGTGTCGGCGGCCGGGAACTTCTCGAAGTTGAACCGGGGCACCTTCACCACGACGTAGTCGAGCGTCGGCTCGAAGCTCGCCGGGGTGACCTTCGTGATGTCGTTCGGGATCTCGTCGAGGCGGTAGCCGATCGCGAGCTTGGCGGCGATCTTCGCGATCGGGAAGCCGGTGGCCTTCGACGCGAGCGCCGACGAGCGCGACACGCGCGGGTTCATCTCGATGACGATGATGCGGCCGGTCGCGGGGTCGACGGCGAACTGGATGTTGCAGCCGCCGGTGTCGACGCCCACGGCGCGGATGATGTCGATGCCGATGTCGCGGAGCTTCTGGTACTCGCGGTCGGTGAGCGTCAGCGCCGGGGCGACCGTGATGGAGTCGCCGGTGTGCACGCCGACGGGGTCGACGTTCTCGATCGAGCAGACGACGACCGTGTTGTCGGCGGTGTCGCGCATGAGCTCGAGCTCGTACTCCTTCCACCCGAGGATCGACTCCTCGAGGAGCACCTCGTTGGTGGGCGAGTCGTGCAGACCCGCGCCCGCGATGCGGCGGAGGTCGCGACTCGTCGTACGCGAAGCCGGAGCCGAGTCCGCCCATCGTGAACGACGGGCGGACGACGAGCGGGTATCCGAGCTCGTCCGCCGCTGCGAGCACCTCGTCCATGGTGTGCGCGATGCGGGATGCTGCGACCTCCGCACCGGCATCCAGGACCAGCTGCTTGAAGATCTGACGGTCCTCGCCCTTGTTGATCGCCTCGAAGCTCGCGCCGATGAGCTCGACGTCGTACTTCTCGAGGATGCCGTGGTTGTGCAGGTCGATGGCGGCGTTGAGGGCCGTCTGGCCGCCGAGGGTCGGCAGGATCGCGTCGGGCCGCTCCTTGGCGATGATCGTCTCGATCACCTTCCACGTGATGGGCTCGATGTAGGTCGCATCGGCGAAGTCGGGATCGGTCATGATCGTCGCCGGGTTCGAGTTCACCAGGATGACGCGCACGCCCTCCTCGCGCAGCACCCGGCACGCCTGGGTGCCGGAGTAGTCGAACTCGCAGGCCTGGCCGATGACGATCGGGCCGGAGCCGATGACGAGGACCGAGTTGATGTCGGAGCGCTTGGGCATCAGCTGCGGTCCTTGCTGTCGAGATCCGCCACGACCATGTCGCGGAAGCGGTCGAAGAGGTAGTTGGCGTCGTGCGGGCCGGCGGCCGCCTCGGGGTGGTACTGCACCGAGAAGGCCGGGATGTCGAGTGCCCGGAGGCCCTCGACCACGTCGTCGTTGAGCCCGACGTGGCTCACCTCGACCCGGCCGTAGCCGTTCGGGCTGTCGAACTCGCCGTCGAGCGGCGCATCGACCGCGAAGCCGTGGTTGTGCGCGGTGATCTCGACCCGGCCGGTGGACTTGTCGAGCACCGGCTGGTTGATGCCGCGGTGGCCGAACGGGAGCTTGTAGGTGCCGAGTCCGAGGGCGCGGCCGAGCAGCTGGTTGCCGAAGCAGATGCCGAAGAACGGCAGGCCGTCGTCGAGGACGCCGCGCAGCAGCTCCACGTGGTCGCCGGAGGCGGCCGGGTCGCCGGGGCCGTTCGAGTAGAAGACGGCGACGGGGTCGATCGCGCGGATGTCGTCGATCGTCACGTCCTGCGGCAGCACGTGCACGTCGAAGCCGCGCGCGGCGAGGTTGTCGATCGTCCGCTGCTTGACCCCGAGGTCGAGGACGGCGAGGTTGCCGATCCGCTCGGTCGTCGCCGGGGTCACCTCGGCGGCCGCGACCGACACCGCGGCGGACAGGTTCAGTCCCGCCATCTGCGGCGCCTCGCGCACGAGTCGCAGCTGCTCCTCCGCGTCGATGGATGCGGCATCCCCCGAGAAGACTCCCCCGCGCATGCTCCCCGCCGAGCGGATGTGACGGGTCACGGCGCGCGTGTCGATGCCGCTGATGCCCACGACGCCGTCCGAGACGAGCGCGTCGTCGAGCGACTCGTCGGCGCGCCAGTTCGAGACGATGCGCGAGGGGTCGCGCACGATGTAGCCCGACACCCAGATGCGACGGGACTCGGGGTCCTCGTCGTTCATGCCGGTGTTGCCGATGTGCGGCGCCGTCTGCAGCACGATCTGGCCGGCGTAGGAGGGATCCGTGAGGGTCTCCTGGTAGCCGGTCATGCCGGTCGCGAAGACGACCTCGCCGAGCGTCGTGCCGCGGGCGCCGTAGGCGCGGCCCACGTGGCGGGTGCCGTCCTCGAGGACGAGGACGGCCGGGTCGGTCTGGAACAGGGAGGTCATGCGTCGCTTCCCGTCGAAGAGGTGGTGAGGATGCCGCTGATGGCGTCGGCGAGAGCCCGCGCCGAGGCATCCTGGGGTCTGAAGTAGGAGTCGACGACGCCGCGCGAATCGGTGCGCCACGTGAGCCGGGTGAGTCCGCCCGGCTCGACGACTCGGTCGATCGCGACGGTGGACTGGCCGACGTCGACGATTCGATCCGGGGTCAGGACGATGCGCTCCTGACCCGTCAGGTCGATGGCGACGCCGGCGTCGGCGACCGTCAGCGTCGCTCGATTGCGGAACGCCCATGCCGGGCGCCGCGATGCGCTCGAGGGGCGTCTCGTGCTTCGTCGTCGCGACGTACAGGGTCTCGAACGTCGCGAGGACGGTCGCGGATGCCGGGCAGCTCGCCCGGCCGGACGAGCGGCGCCGCGTCGCGCCTGGTGCGCCGCCACCATGCCCACACGCCGAGCCCGATGAGCACGACGGCCGCGGCGACCATGACCGCAAGTGCTCCTTCGCGGGTCATGCGCGCACTCCAGGAGTGTCGAGGAGAACGCCGTCGGCGACGGTGGGAACTCCGCCGTGCAGGGTCCAGCGCACCTCGCCCGGCAGCTCGCGGCCGAGGTACGGCGAGTTCACGCTGCGACCGCGGAGGTCGTCGGTCGAGAACGAGCGGACCGGTGCGGGGTCGTAGAAGGTGAGGGATGCCGGCTGCCCGGTCGTGAGCGGAGTGCCGTGGCCGCGCAGCCGACCGATCCGTGCGGGCTCGCGCGACATGACCCGCGCCACGTCGCCCCACGTGATGAGACCGGTATCGACCATCGCGGTCTGGACGACCCGCAGCGCACTCTCGAGGCCGACCATGCCGTTGGCGGCTGCGTGCCACTCGCAGGACTTGGCTTCGGCGGGGTGCGGCGCGTGGTCGGTGGCGACGATGTCGATCGTGCCGTCGGCGAGGCCCTCACGCACGGCGAGGACGTCCTCTTCGCGGCGCAGCGGCGGGTTGACCTTGAATCGCGCGTCGTAGCCGCGCGCCAGCTCGTCGGTGAGGAGCAGGTGGTGCGGCGTCACCTCGGCGGTGACATCCACACCGCGCCTCTTCGCCCAGCGGATGATCTCGACCGAGCCCGCCGTCGAGAGGTGGCAGACGTGCAGCCGGGAGCCGACGTGCTCGGCGAGCAGCACGTCGCGGGCGATGATCGACTCCTCGGCGACAGCGGGCCAGCCCGCGAGGCCGAGCTCGGCTGAGACGGCCCCCTCGTTCATCTGGGCGCCCTCGGTGAGTCGCGGATCCTGCGCGTGCTGCGCGATCACGCCGTCGAACGCCTTCACGTATTCGAGCGCTCGCCGCATGATGAGCGGGTCCCAGACGCAGAAGCCGTCGTCGCTGAAGACGCGGACGCGGGCGCGTGAGTCGGCCATCGCGCCGAGCTCGGCGAGCCGCTCGCCCTTCTGCCCGACGGTGACGGCGCCGATCGGCTGCACCGTGACGAAGCCGGCGGCCTCGCCCAGCGCGAGCTCCTGCTCGACGACACCCGCGGTGTCGGCGACGGGCGACGTGTTGGGCATCGCGAAGACGGCGGTGTAGCCGCCCGCGGCGGCCGCACGCGATCCGCGTGAGGATCGTCTCGGACGCCTCGTAGCCCGGCTCCCGGAGGTGCGTGTGGAGATCGACGAGACCGGGCAGGACGATCAGCCCGTCGGCGTCGACGACGGTGGCGCCGGCGCGGCTGATGCTCGGCCCGACGTCGACGATCATCCCGTCTGCGACGACCAGATCGGCGACCGTGGACCCCTCCAGCTGGGCCCCTCGGAACAGGAGAACCTCGCTCATCGTGCGCCCTCCCGTCATCGTCGTATCCTCATCGCGCCCTGCACCCGCCAGCAGCAGGTAGAGCGCGGCCATGCGCACCGAGACCCCGTTCGCCACCTGCTCGAGCACTGTCGAGCGGGGCGAATCCGCGGCTTCGGCGGAGATCTCGAGTCCCCGGTTCATAGGTCCGGGATGCATCACCATGCTATCGGCACCGAGTGCCGCGAGCCTGCCGCGCGTCCAGCCCCCAGCGGCGGGAATACTCCCGTTCAGTGGGGAAATACGCGGCTCCCATGCGCTCCAGCTGGATCCGCAGCATCATGAGCGCGGCGGGCTCGCGGGCGATCGCCTCATCGAGGTCGTACAGCACGCGCACCGGCCACGCCGAGATGTCGTTCGGAACGAGCGTCGGCGGGGCCACGAGCGTGACGTCGGCGCCGAGGGTGTCGAGGAGCCACACGTTCGACCTCGCCACGCGGGAGTGGAGGATGTCTCCGACGATCGTCACCCCCAGGCCGGACAGGTCGCGACCGCGGCTGTCGGCGCCGAATGTGCGCTTGCGGATCGTGAAGGCGTCGAGGAGCGCCTGCGTGGGGTGCTCGTGCGTGCCGTCGCCGGCGTTGACGACTCCCGCGGTGATCCAGCCGCTGGTGGCGAGCGTGCGGGGGGCGCCCGATGCCCCGTGACGGATGACGACAGCATCCGCCCCCATCGCCTGCAGGGTCTGCGCCGTGTCCTGCAGGGACTCGCCCTTCGAGACGCTCGATCCCTTCGCCGAGAAGTTGATGACATCGGCGCTGAGCCGCTTCGCAGCGGCCTCGAACGAGATGCGGGTGCGGGTCGAGTCCTCGAAGAAGAGGTTGACGACCGTCTTGCCGCGCAGGGTCGGCAGCTTCTTGACCTCGCGCTGCTGGGTGTCCGCCATGTCTTCCGCGACGTCGAGGATCCGCAGCGCGTCCTCGCGTGAAAGGGTCTTGGTATCGAGCAGGTGCCTCATGATCCGATCGTCACCTCATCGATGCCGTCGACGTCGGCGAGGCGCACGTTCACGCGCTCCTCTCGCGAGCTCGGGAGGTTCTTGCCCACGAAGTCGGGCCGGATCGGCAGCTCGCGATGACCGCGGTCGACGAGCGTCGCGAGCCGGACGACCGCCGGGCGGCCGATGTCCTGCAGCGCGTCGAGTGCGGCACGGATGCTGCGCCCGGAGAAGAGCACGTCGTCGACGAGGACGACGACCTTGCCATCGATCCCGCCGGCGGGGATCTGGGTCGGCTGCGGGGCGCGCGTGGGATTGCGGTGCAGGTCGTCGCGGTACATCGTGACGTCGAGTGCACCGACCGGGATGCTGGCACCGCTGAATTCGGCGATACGAGGGCGCCGATGCGGTGTGCGAGGGCGACGCCTCGAGTGGGGATGCCCAGAAGCACCAGCCCGTCGGGCCCCTTGTTGGACTCCAGGATCTCGTGGGAGATCCGAGTCAGGGCCCGGGCGATGTCGGCTTCCTGAAGCACGGTGCGCGCGCTCATCCGCGCTCCCTTCTCCGCCTCACAGGACGGGGTTAAAGGTTGCTGTGTGGATTCCAGTCTAGGGGCAAAGGGTCAGGTGACCGGGCGGGCGTGGGAATCGCTCGCTCCAGCGCCGCGCGTTCGCGGCCGCGGTATGGATCTGCAGCTCCCGCCGGTCGAGGATATCGGGGCTGGTGGAACCAGTCAGGCCGGCCCCGTCGGGACCGGCCTGACCTCTGCGTGGACGTCAGCGCTTCGCGTCCGGCCCCTTGAGGACGCGGGATGCCACGACCAGCGCGGCCGCGATGAGCACGGCGTTCTTGAAGATGTACTGACCGGTCAGGGTCGGGCCGGCGGCGGCGAAGACCTCGCCCGGCAGCAGGACGATCGGCGAGAGGATCCCGACGAACGCGAGCGCGAGCACGACGAGACCGACGCGGGCGAACGCTCCCCCGGCGATCAGCAGCACTCCGGCGAGGACCTCGATGGCCGCGGTGGCGATCAGAGCCGCCTGCCCGCCGACGAGGCCGAAGGTGAGGCGCTCCCACGTGGACTGCACGAGCGCTTCGAGCGGGCTCATGCCCGGCACGAACTTCAGTGCGCCGAAGACGAGGAACACTCCCCCGAGCGCGACGCGCAGCGCGGGGATGCTCCAGCGCTGCAGGAAGACCTTGAGGCCCGCTTCGGCGCGAGCCTCGAAGGCGATGGCGCGACGCAGCGGCGAGGCGCCGTGGCGGACAGGGACGACGCCGACGGCGCCGTGGCGGACGGGAACGGTGGTCATGCGTGACTCCTCGGTCGATGTGCCGGCCCGTGCGTCGGGCCTGACGATGAAGATTCCGCGGCGCCCCGGTGATACCGGTGCAGCAGAATCAGGCAGCGCCCGACAGGATCCGGCGCCCCGCATCCGACCGATTCGTTGTGGGACTTCCACAAGAACCGCGAAATCGCCGAGCGGGCGCTCGTTGACGATCAGCGCCGAGCTGCTCGGCAGAGTGCTGTTCGCCGGTCTGCGGCATCGGGTATCAGCACACCCGCGCGCGACCTCTTACAGCGTGAGGAGGACGCCATGCCCATGGAGAGTCTGCTCGATCCTGGTGGCCCGGAGGAGTACCTGCGCGCGCTCGTGGCATCGAGTCTCGCGGCCGCGATGGCCGACGACGCGCCTGCGCTCTCTGTCGCGGATCGACCGCGACACCCTCCGCCGCGCGATGCGCAAGCTGATCGTCGGCATGCGGGTCTACCGCTGACCGGCGCGCCGCGGGTCAGCCGGCCGGCGCCAGTGCTTCGCGCGCCAGGTCGTCTTCCGCCTGGCGCGAGCGGATCGGATGGCCCTGCGTCGAGAGGCACTTGCCGCTCGTCAGGTCCCACTTCCAGTCGTGGAGGCTGCAGGTGAGGACGCCGTCCTCGATCTTGGCGGTCTTCGACAGGTCGGCGCGCAGGTGCGGGCAGCGTCGCTGCACGACCCACTCCCCCAGCTGCACGTCCTCCGAGACATCCGACTGCTCGGCGTACCAGTTCTCGACGTACTCGATCCGGTCGCGCGAGAGGCACTTCATGAAGGTGTAGATGAACTCGTTGAACTTGCCGACGCGTCCCGCCGCGAACTGCATCGACAGGAAGATCGAGTTCGACCAGTCGATCTCGCCGTCACGGATGTTGGTCGAGACGAGATCGGCGGGGATGGTGAACCAGTAGGTGGTCTCCTCCCCCGCGTACTCCCTGACCTTGGCCTTCGGGAAGTCCACGACCATGTCGAGGTCGCCGATCGTATAGCGCACCGGCCCGCCGATCCCGTCGCGGAAGATGCGGCCGCGGCGCATCAGCGGCTCCCACCACTCCTTGAGGGCGGCGAGCATCTCGTCGGGCGGCAGCACGGCGGCGCGAGACGCCACCTCGTCGGCGATCTCGGCCTGCCTCGTCGCCTGCTGCTGCTCGAGGTAGCCCCACTTGTCGGCGAACATCGCCTCGATCTCGGCCTCGGCGTACAGGGTCTGGGTGACCGTCAGCTCACCGCCGTCGAGCTCGACCACGGTGCCCGGGATGAAGACGTGGCCCGCATACTCCGGCGCCTCGTCCTTGAGCCTGGCGATGAACTCCGCCTGGTCCGTGAAGATCGAGTCGTTCTCGCGGCCGAGACCGTTGTAGCGGAGCAGCTCGTCGCGCAGGAACATCGGCGGGCCGGCCATCGGGAAGATGTGAGGGCGCGTCGACCTTCTCGATGTAGAACATCGCGCGCCTGTGCTGCGCTTCGCGCTTGAGGTGTGCGAAGTTGCGCTTCGCCTCGTCCTCGAGGTCGTAGACCATCGGCCACCAGATGGCACCGGAGAACTGGGTGAAGTACGCATCCGGCTTGCCGAACGACAGCAGCTTCTCGAGGTCGAGGGGATGCGAGTCGTTCTGGTTCAGGATCGAGGCGGTGCCGTCGTCGATGGAGAGGCTGGAGTCGCCGATCGGGCCGTCGGACGGTGCGCGCAGCGGAGTCACCATCAGGCGCAGCGGACCGCGCTCGATCACCTCGCCTGCTCGCGTGTAGGTGATGTTGTCGTAGCCCAGATTCCGCAGATCCGTCTCGAGGTCATCGGTCGGGTACTCCGGCAGGAGCACCTCGATGTCCTTCGGGACGTAGGTCTCGAGCAGCCACGGGTCGAAGTGGTCGCGGTGCCGGTGCGAGATGTAGAGGAAGTCGGCCTTGCCGTACTTCTCCCAGTCCAGCGCCCGGTTGTCGGGGAAGGGGAACCACGATCCGAAGAACGCGGGCTTCACCCAGGGGTCGCAGAGGATCGTGCCGCCCAGCGTCTCGATGAACATGCCGGCGTGGCCGAGACCCGTGATGCGCATGGATTCCTCCCGTTCGAACAGCTATCGAGTCTACGGTGCGAGGCGCACGTGAGACCGGTGCGGGCCGCCGCGGCGCGCCGGATTCTCAGGCGTCGAAGAGCCCGCGGATGTCGTCTGCCGTGAGCGCCTGCGAGAACAGCGCGTCGTCGTCCATCACCGCGCGGAACAGGCGCGCCTTCCGCTGCTGCAGGGCCATCACCTTGTCTTCGATCGTCCCGCTCGCGATGAGGCGATAGACGTTGACCGGGCGGGTCTGCCCGATCCGGTGCGCACGGCCTGTGGCCTGCGACTCCGCCGCCGGGTTCCACCACGGGTCGAGCAGGAAGACGTAGTCGGCCTCGGTGAGGGTCAGGCCGAAGCCGCCGGCCTTGAGGCTGATGAGGAAGACCGGCGCGTCGCCCTCCCGGAACGACGCGATGGCGGCGTCGCGATCGCGGGTCGAGCCGTCGAGGTAGGCGTACGGGATGCCTCGCTCCTCGAGCCGCGTGGCGACGAGAGCGAGGAACGACGTGAACTGGCTGAAGACGAGGGTGCGATGGCCTTCGGCGACGATCTCGTCGAGCTGCTCGAACAGCGCGGAGAGCTTGCTCGGCTCGATGTGCGCGTTCGCGGGGTCGACGAGCTCGGGCGCGAGGCTCAGCATGCGCAGCAGCGTGAGCGAGCGGAACACGATGAACCGGTTGCGATCGAGGTCGTCGAGGAGGCCCAGCACCTTCTGCCGCTCGCGCTGAAGAACCGCGTCGTAGAGCGCGCGATGCGCCGGTCCGAGCTCGATCCGCACCTCCTGCTCCTGCTTCGGCGGCAGGTCGGCGGCGACCAGCTCCTTCGTCCGGCGCAGCACCAGCGGGCGGATGCGCCGCCGGAGCCGCTCCAGGCGGCGGGCGCGATAGTCGCCGCCCTCCTGGTTGTCGGGCACCTTGCCCTGCTCGATCGGCCCGACGTACTCGTCGCGGAACCGGCGCGCCGACGCGAAGAGCCCCGGAGCGGTGAGCGACAGCAGCGCCCACAGCTCGGTGAGGCTGTTCTCCATCGGCGTGCCCGTGATCGCGAACGTCACGTCGGCGCGCAGGTCGCGCGCGGCGCGATACGCCTTCGTCTGGCTGTTCTTGACGAACTGCGCCTCGTCGAGCACCAGGCCCGCCCACTCCACCTCGGCGAACTCGGGCTCATCGAGGCGGAGCAGGGTGTACGACGTGATGACGAGATCTGCGGAGGCCGCGGCATCCGTCACCGAGATCCCGCGCTTGGCGCGCGTGGCGCCGACGACCGCGACCCGCAGGTCGGGAGTGAAGCGGGCGGCCTCGCTGCGCCAGGTCGACAGGACGGACGTCGGCGCCACGACGAGGAAGGGCCGCGTCTCGCCGGCCTCCTTGGCGTGGGCCACCAGCGCCAGCATCTGGAGGGTCTTGCCGAGCCCCATGTCGTCGGCGAGGATGCCGCCGAGGCGGTGCTGCCACAGGAAGGCGAGCCACTCGAAGCCGGTCTGCTGGTAGGGGCGCAGCTTCGCGTGCAGGCCGGCGGGAAGCGGCGGTCGGCGGGATCCGATCGACGTCGCGGAGCGCCTCCGCCGTCTGCCGCCAGCTCACGGCGGGCTCGGCCTCGTCGGCGACGTCCTCGAAGTCGGCCCAGAGCGCCGTCTGGTAGCGGCTGAGGCGCGGGCCCGTCTCCCACTCGGCGAGCTCGCCGGCCTCCTCGATGAGGTCGCGCAGCCGCTGCAGCGACGGGTGCGCGAGCGAGAAGTACCGTCCGTCGCTGAGGAGCAGCTTCCGCCGTCCGCGCGACAGCGCCGTGAACAGCGGCGCGAACGGGATCGAGCGGCCGTCGATCGTGACGATGACGCCCAGGTCGAACCAGTCCGGGTCGGTGGTCTCGATGGTGGACACCGCCACGTGCGGGTCGCCGGTGAGCTCCCGGTAACGCGGGCGCTCGCCGTGGATCTCGATCGTGACGCCGTCGACGGCCTCGAGCGCGGGCAGCAGGCGAGACGCGAACTCGGCGGCGTCGATCCCGGACAGCGATCCCGATGCCGCGAACGGGATGGGCGCGGCATCCTGCCAGATCTCTTCGACCCGACTGCGGATCGCGTCTTCGGCGACGTGGTCGCGGTCCGCCGACGAGCGGCGCGTGATACGGGAGCGGGTCGCCGGCGTAGCGCCAGGCGAGCGCGAAGTCGAGTCGGTGCGACGGCGCGAAGCGCACGGTCACGATCAGAGTGGGGCGCTCGGCCGGAGGCAGGTCGATGCCGGGCGCGTCAACCGCGACATGGCGGACGATGCCGCGGCATGTGCTCCCGCATGAACTCGTCGGCATCAGATGCGGGCACCGTGACCGGAGTCCTCGCGGAGAGGAGCGCGTGGACGGGGCCCGGAAGCGGAAGAGCGGCCAGCGTGACCTCGATCCGCTCGCGCCTCACCTCGAACCGGTAGACGCCGATGTGGCCGATCGGGCGCACCGCGTCGACGTCGACGTCTTCGCCGTCGATCGACAGACGCGGCGTGAGCTCGAGACCTCCTGACGTGCGCTCTGCGCGCAGGCCGACGACGGCATCGCGTGCGAGTGCGACGCTCGTGTGCTTCTTCGTCGGCACCAGGCCGATCCCGTTGTCGCCGGCGGCAGCGAGGTGCGGCCACAGGAGGTGGGACTCCACGTCGTCGAGCGTGAGCCACTCGGATGCGTCGGAGAACGACCCGAAGAGCCGCATGTCGCGCGCGATGCTGTGCAGCTCCGTGAACCAGCGTGCCTGTGCGCTCTCGTACGCGTGTCCTGGGCGGCGGAGCACATCCCATGAGACGGTGCCCTTGATCCAGGCATCCGTCCGCTCGCTGCGCTCCAGCGGACGGAGGCCCAGGAGCACCTCTGCGCCGAACTGGTGGAGCCCGCGAGCCGACGCGCTCTCGACGCGCACCGGCGCCCACGACGAGGCGCCGCGGCGAATCCGCTGCCGCAGTTCGATGCCGAGCGCGAGCGCCGTCGTCGGCCGGGGCGCCCCGTCAGTCGCCGGCGCCAGGAGCGTGCCGCCACGATGCCCGCTGGGGCTCGTTCGGCGTCGGTGCGAGCCAGGTGGTTGCTCGCGAGGAGCGTGGCGACCGTGTGCTTGCAGTCGAACTGCATCGGGCACGTGCACGAGGTCGAGACGATCGGACGCTCCGGCCGCGTGGGAGCGAGGTGGATGCGGCATCGATAGGCGCTCGAGCCGCTGCCGTCGACGACGGACTCGACGAGCGACGTGGCCGCGTTCCAGGCGATGTCGCGCACCGCGCCGGCCGCGGAAGTAGGCGAGGCCCCGCTCGTACCCGCCGCCCTCGGCCTGACGGCGGATGTGCGCGGGATCCACGAATGGCGGGGTCACGGCATCCATCATGGCAAGACCGGCGCTCATGCCCCGGCGATCAGGACGAGCGGGCGATCCGTCCGAGCACGCCGTGGACGAAGGCGCCCGAGTCGTCGGTCGAGAACTCCTTCGCGAGCTCCACCGCCTCGTCGATCGCGACCGCCGTGGGCACCTCGTCGTTGTAGAGGATCTCCCAGACGCCCATCCGCAGGATGGCTCGGTCGACGGCCGGCATGCGCGCGAGCGACCAGTCCTTCGCGAACGTGGTGATCTGCTCGTCGATCTCCTCGCGATTGTCGATGACGCCGTCGACGATGTCGCGCGCGTAGAGCCAGGACGCCTCGCGAGCAGGCTCATTGGCGGCGCGCTTGGCCTCGGCGGCGAGCGTCGTGGGCAGATCGTCACCGCGGACGTCGGACTGGAACAGGATGTCCAGAGCGCGCTTGCGCGCCTTGCTGCGTGCACTCACGCGCTAGTTCACGCGGCCCAGGTAGTCACCCGTGCGGGTGTCGACCTTGACCTTGGTGCCCTGCTCGACGAACAGCGGGACCTGGATCTCGTAGCCGGTCTCGACGGTCGCGGCCTTCGTGCCGGCCGAGGAGCGGTCGCCCTGCAGGCCCGGCTCGGTGTAGGTGATCTCGAGGACGACGGATGCCGGGAGCTCGACGTACAGCGGGTTGCCGTTGTTCAGCGCGATCTGCACCTGCTGGTTCTCGAGCAGGAAGTTCGCTGCGTCGCCGACGGTGGCGGCCGGGACGGTGATCTGGTCGTAGTCGGCGACATCCATGAAGACGAAGCCGTCGCCGTCGTTGTAGAGGTAGGTGAAGTCGCGACGGTCGACGTTCTCGATCTCGATCTTGGCGCCCGCGTTGTACGTGCGGTCCACGACCTTGCCCGAGACGACGTTCTTGAGCTTGGTGCGGACGAAGGCCCCACCCTTGCCCGGCTTGACGTGCTGGAACTCGATGACGTTCCAGAGCTGGCCGTCGATGCTGAGGACGACGCCGTTGCGGATGTCTGCGGTGGAAGCCATGTCTGAATGAATCCGTTTCGTGTGGGGGGCCGGTCGCAGGGCCGACGTTCGATTCTACGGGATGCGGCGCGCCGCGCCCCGCTCAGCCGTCCGCCTGGCCCGAGATGACGTCGATCAGGCGCGTCACCGCGGCCGCATAGCCGGGGACGCCTTCGCCGATGACGTGGACGACGGCGACGTCGGCGATATAGGAGTGCTGGCGGAACGGCTCGCGCGCCCTGATGTCGGAGATGTGCACCTCGGCGACCGGCAGCTCGACGCTCAGCAGCGCGTCACGCAGCACGACGGAGGTGTGCGTGAGCCCGCCGGGATTGATGACGATCCCCGCGCACTCCGTGCGCGCCGCGTGGATCGCGTCGATCAGCACACCCTCGTGATTGCTCTGCACGGCGGTCACCTCGAAGCCCCGCGGCGGCCGCCGTCGAGGCGACGAGGGCTTCGACATCCTGCAGTGACTGCGAGCCGTACATGGCAGGGTCGCGGATGCCGAGCAGGTTGAGATTCGGACCGTTGACGAGCAGGAGCCTTCGGGGGGCAGTCATCATCGCACGATATCAGCGGCGCTGGGGAGCGGACGGCCGTCAGGGCAGCGGCGCGCGCCATCACGATCTCGGGTCCGATCGCCCCGGTCAGCGTCTCGCCCGTCGGCGCGAAGCCGGATCGCCGGTAGGCGCCCTTGGGCCCGGTGGTTGTCGCGATGGACGTCGAGGTGCAGCCGGTCGAGCCCGAGCCCGGCCGCCCACTCGGCGGCGGCGGCGAGAAGCGCGTCGACCGCCCCGGAACCGCGACTGCGACGGACGCACCCAGACACCCACGACGAACGCCCGGCGATCGTCGACGATCCTGCCGAGGTGGTCCGACTGCCCCGTGGCTTTGACGAGCACCGAGAGGCTTCCGACGGGTTCGCCGTCGACCTCCGCCACGAACTGCGCCACGATCTCGCTGGTGGCGGCCGTCTCGGTCCGCTCCCGCCAGAACTCCTCGCTGCGCGCCGCGACATCGTCGTGGTTCTCGAGGAACGCGATCGCGGCATCCGGATCGGCGGTGGACTCGAGCCGCAGCGACCGCACCAGCTCCCATTCGTCCGGGAGGATGCGCCGGGCGACGGCGGCGCTCATGCCGCGACCTCCTGATACGCCGCGAACAGCAGCGACTCGTCGGGCGCCTGCAGCACGGTGGGGCGGGCGATGTCGTCGAGCACGATGAAGCGCAGCATCCCGCCCCTGCTCTTCTTGTCGCGCTGCATCGTCGCGAGCAGCTGCGGCCACGCCCCCGGGCGGTAGGTGGTCGGCAGTCCGAGAGACGTCAGGATGTCGCGGTGACGCTGGGCCGCGGCATCCGGGAGCCGCCCGGCGAGCCGCGACAGCTCGGCGGCGAAGACCATGCCGACCGAGATCGCAGCGCCGTGGCGCCAGCGGTAGCGCTCGGCGTGCTCGATGGCGTGGCCGAGGGTGTGCCCGTAGTTGAGGATCTCGCGGAGGCCGGCTTCGCGGAGATCCTCGCCCACGACGTGCGCCTTCATCTCGATGGCCAGTTCGATCGATCGGCGGAATGCGTCGCTGCGGGGGTCGACCGCGCTCTCGGGATCCGCCTCGACGAGGTCCAGGATCTCGGGGGACCAGATGAATCCGGCCTTCACGACCTCGGCGTAGCCCGCGACGAGCTCGTTGCGCGAAAGGGAGTCGAGCAGCCCGAGGTCGCACACCACCGCGCGCGGCGCCCAGAAGGCTCCCGACGAGGTTCTTCCCCTCGGCGGTGTTCACGCCGGTCTTGCCGCCGACGGCGGCATCGACCATGCCGAGCACGGTCGTCGGAACCTGGACGATCTCGACACCGCGCAGCCATGTGGCGGCGACGAACCCGGCGAGATCGGTCACCGCTCCCCCGCCGAAGCCGATCACGGCGTCGGTGCGGGTGAAGTCGGCCTTGCCCATCACCTGCCAGCAGAACGCCGCGACCTCGATGCGCTTGCCCTGCTCGGCATCCGGGATCTCGGCGAGGAGCACCTCGCGCTCCCCGACGAGCGAGCGCGCGGAGCTCCTCGGCCTGCGCGGCGAGCGTCGGCGGGTGGATCACCAGCACCTTCCGGGCCGCGGGCGGCAGCAGCTCGCCGACGGCGGGCAGGATGCCGCGCCCGACGGTGATCTCGTACGTCGCGTCACCGCGCACTCCGATGGTGGTGGCGTCCGTCACTTCGTGCTCCCGTCCTTCTGTGCTGAGCGTCCACTCCACGATCGCGTCCACGACGAGCTGAAGTGGCCCGCTCGACGTGTCGATCGTCATGTCGGCGAGCTCTTCGTAGATCGGCCTGCGCTGCTCGTAGATCTGCGTCCACCGGGCGATGGGGTCGTCGTCCTGCAGCAGCGGGCGGGTGGTCTCGCGCATGCGGCTCGCGACGACGGCAGGCTCGACCGTCAGCAGCACGACACGATGCGCGGCGAGGTCGGCGCGGGTGTCGGGATGCAGCACCGCGCCGCCTCCGAGCGAGACGATGCCGTGCGTCTCGAGCCCGGTACGCACGGCGTCGCGCTCGAGCGGCGCGGAAACGGCCCTCCCCGTGCTCCTCGAAGAGGCGCTCGATCGGGCCGTATTCGCGGACGACCGCGATGTCGGTGTCGAAGAAGGGACGCCCGAGCGCCTTCGCGACGCGGCGTCCGATGCTCGTCTTGCCGGCGCCCATCGGCCCGATGAGGACGACCGCGTCAGAGCGCGAGGTCATGTGCCGCGAGAGTGGCGTCGCTCGCGGTCGTGCTGCGGAGCGTCTCGGGAATGGACGCGATGTACGACTCGAGGTTGCGCCTCGTCTCGGTGACGCTGTCGCCGCCGAACTTCTCGAGCACGACCTCCGCCAGGACGATCGCCACCATCGCCTCGGCGACGACGCCGGCGGCCGGGACGGCGCAGACGTCGGAGCGCTGGTGGTGGGCGGCCGCGGTGTCGCCGGTCGCGACGTCCACGGTTCGGAGCGCCTTGGGGATCGTGGCGATGGGCTTCATGCCGGCGCGGACGCGCAGGACGGTGCCCGTCGACATGCCGCCTTCTGTGCCGCCCGCCTTGTCGCTCGAGCGCGTGATCCCGCCGTCCGCGGCGAAGAGCTCGTCGTGCGCCTGCGAACCCCGGCGGGTGGTCGTCAGGAATCCGTCGCCGACCTCGACGCCCTTGATCGCCTGGATGCTCATCAGCGCCTGCGCGAGCTTGCCGTCGAGACGGCGGTCCCAGTGCACGTGCGAGCCGAGGCCCGGGGGAAGGCCGTAGGCCAGCACCTCGACGACGCCGCCGAGGGTGTCGCCGTCCTTGCGGGCTGCGTCGACCTCGTCGACCATGCGGGCGGACGTCTCGGCGTGGAAGCACCGCAGCGGGTCGGCGTCGAGCGCGTCGACGTCGTCCGGCGTGGGGAGCGCGGCGTCCTCGGGCGATCGCACGGGCCCGATCGACAGCGTGTGGCTGACGAGACGAATGCCGAGCTCGCCGAGGAACGCGCGAGCGAGGGCGCCGAGCGCGACGCGGGCCGCCGTCTCGCGTGCGCTCGCACGCTCGAGGATCGGGCGCGCCTCGTCGAAGCCGTACTTCTGCATGCCGACGAGGTCGGCGTGGCCCGGCCGCGGCCGGGTGAGGGCGGCGCCGCGGCCGCGCGACTTGTCGGTCAGCTCGACCGGATCGGGGCTCATCACCTCGACCCACTTCGGCCACTCGGTGTTGCCGATGCGCAGCGCGATCGGGCTTCCGATGCTCTCGCCGTGGCGGACGCCGCCCGAGATCGACAGTTCGTCCTCTTCGAACTTCATCCGCGAGCCGCGGCCGTAGCCCAGCTTGCGACGTGCGAGATCGGCCTGGATCGCGTCGCGCGAGATCGGGACGCCCGCGGGCAGACCCTCCATGATGGCGACGAGTTCTGGGCCGTGCGATTCGCCGGCCGTGAGCACGCGGAGCATTGGTCTAGTCTCCCACGATCGCATCGCGCATCGCGGCGAGCACGGCGCCTTCGTCATCCAGGGGAACATCCGGTGCCCCGCCGGCGAAGATCCGCACCTGGAGCAGAGCCTGGTGCAGCAGCATCCCGAGTCCCGACGTCGCGGGCCGGCCCGCTCGCTCCCATGCCGAGGCGAGAACCGTCGGCCAGTGGCCGTAGACCACGTCGAGCAGCAGGCCGCCGTGGGCGGCGAGGGCGTCGGCTGCGGCATCCGGAACGTCGGCATTGCCCGGCAGCGTCGAGATCGTGACGCCGACGTCGCGTCCGCTCGCCGGCACCGAAGGATGCCGCATCGACGGCGATGCCGAGCGACGCGCCGAGCGCAGCGAGCCCCGCGACGGCCTCCGGCCGCCGCGCGACGACCTCGACCTCGCGGACGCGGAGTTCGGAGAGCGCGACCAGAGCGGATGTCGCAGTGGCGCCTGCCCCGACGATCCGGGCCGACTCGACCTCGGTCACACCCTCATCAGCCAGCGCCGCGACGATCCCGCCGACATCGGTGTTGAAGCCGTGCGGCCCATCAGGGCCGAGCAGCAGGGTGTTCACGGCGCCGGTGAGCTGCGCACGGCGGCCGCGTGTGCGGGCCGCCTGAGAGGCCGCCGCCTTGAGCGGCATCGTCAGCGAGAGTCCGCGCCAGCTGCCGTCGAGCCCGGCGAGGGCGGACGAGAAGTCGGCTTCGCCGACCCGCCGGCGCTCATACGTCCACTCGAAGCCGAGCACGCGGTACGCCGCCGCGTGCAGCTGCGGCGACCGGCTGTGCTCGATCGGGTCGCCCCAGACGGCGAGGCGCGACGCGCTCGAGGTCAGCAACCGCGGTCTGTCGTTCTCGCGGCACCACTGGAACCACTTCTGCTTGGCCTGCTCGTGCTCGGCGTCGGTGGTCGTGAAGACGGTCTCGCCCGTGTCGATGTTCACACGTCACGAAGTACAGCCACGGGCCGTCGGCGGGGTGCATCGCGGCGTCGATCGCGACATCGCCCGGATTCGCGATGGGGCCCGACCGGCAGGCCAGGGATGGACGTAGGTGTTCCACGCATTGTCATCGGCCAGCGCCTCGGCGGACGAGCTCACGGTCCCGTCGTGCATCTCGCCGTAGCCGAACTGCGCCGTCGAGTCCATCTGCAGCTGCCGAATGTCTCCTGATTGCCGGGTCGAGACGGTTCTGGATCACGCGGGAGACCTTGTAGAAGTCCTCCTCGAACGCGCGCCTCGCGCTGGATGATCGACGCGATCGTCAGAACGCGATGACGGTCCTCCACCGGCACGCCCGCGGCATCGAGGGACTGGATCGTGCGGTCGACGAGCGTCTGGATCACCTGAGGGGCGGTCACACCCGGATCGAACGTGTACGTCGCCGGGAAGAGCCAGCCCTCGAGGCTGTCGCCGCTCACGCCGTAGTCCGCCGGGTTCGCGACAGCGGCCTGGAAGTCCTCGACGGGAAGGCCGGTGCCTTCCGCGAGGAGAGGCAGCGACTGCTCGACAGTGAGGCCCTCGCGCAGCTGCGCCGTGTTCTCGAGCTTGTTCGCGGGATCGAGAAGCGCCTCGAGCGCTGCGGCGGAGGTCATCTGCTCCTGCAGCTCTGAACACGTCCGGGCACGAATGGAGGGTTCAGGCCCTCCTCGATGAGGTAGTCGTAGAACGCCTCGGGCGTCTTCGTGACGCCCGCTTCGTAGAGCGTCTGCGAGATGGGGCTGCCGGTATCGCCGGAGTTGATCGTGACGAGCGCCTCGCCGTGTGCGAGGCCCGCTTCGTAGTCCTTCGGCTCTTCCCAGCCCATGATTTCGCGGATCTGCGGCTCGTAGGTGTTCCACACCCAGAGTCCACCGGCGGCGATCCCGCCGAAGATCAGCGAGGACGACGCCGAGCGCGATCCAGCCGCCGATCCGCCGCTTGCGCCGGTTCTTCGGCGGAGGAACCTCGCCCACGTCGTCGGTGGTCCCCTCCCCCGTGAAGAGGCTCTCCAGGGTCGCGGTCGATGACGGATGCTCCACCGAGGGCGGTGCGGACTCGCGCGGCCTCGCCGCGCCGGTGCGGCTGTACGGCACTGCGGGGGTCGCCGAGGCATCCGTGAAGATCCAGGGATGCTCGTCGTCTTCGAGGTCGAGCGGCTGTGTGGCGGGACCGCCATCGCTCTCGGCCGTCCGGGCGCGGGCTCAGCGGGCGCCGGTGCAGGCGGCGGCGCGGGGCTCGCGAGTGCGGGCGTGGGTGTCACGGGCGCTGCCACGGCGGTGCGCTGAGGGGCTGCTCGCGCGACGCCTGCTGAGCCGCAGCTTCGCGAGCCGCACGTCGCGACAGCGGGGCGCCGTCGGCGTCACGTCCACTGTGCGGATGGTGAATCGGGCATGTCAGGCGGGCTCCTGGGAGACGGGGGTTCCGGCCGGGCGACCAGTGCTCTTCTCGACGTCGAGTGCTTGCTGGAGGAGTACGACGGCCGCGACCTGGTCAACAATGCTACGAGACGAACGCTGTGATCGCCCCGAATCGCGAAGTGCGGCGTGCGCGGACACCGTGCTGAGGCGTTCGTCGACGAGCCGGACGGGCAGATCGGATGCTGTCAGCCAGCGCCGCGGCGAACTCCCGCGCATCCGCGGTCGAGGCCGTGTCCTCGCCCTTCATGTTGAGGGGAAGACCGACGAGGATCTCGAACGCGGAGTGCTCGTCGATCAGCGTCACGATTCGCGGCGATGGAGTCGTCGCCGCGCTGCACGGTCTCGACGGGCACGGCCAGCATCCCGTCCGGGTCGCAGCGGGCGACGCCGACGCGGGCCTTGCCGACGTCGATGCCGAGGCGCACGCCGCGACGGAATCCGCTCACGCGGCCAGCGCATCCTTGACGGCGGCAAGCGCCGCGGGCAGCGCCGAGGCGTCCGTTCCGCCGCCCTGCGCGACATCGTCACGTCCGCCGCCGCCGCCGCCGAGCGTGGTGGCCGCGGCCTTCGCCAGCGCGCCGGCCTTCGCTCCCGCGACACGCGCTGCGTCGTTCGTCGCGACGATGACGACGGGGCGTCCGCCGACGTCGGCACCGAGCGCGACGACTCCCGCCGCGGCGCCGAGTCGATCGCGCACCTGGAGCGCGAGGCTCGCGGACATCGTCGGCGGATGAGGCCGTGCCGAGCGACTCGGCGACCACGCGGTGCGCGCCGATCGTCGAGGCGGTCGCGACGAGGGCCGGCAGACGGTCGCCCAGCGCCTTGGACTCGAGGGCGGCGATCTTCTTCTCGGCGGCCTTGAGGCTCGCAGTGAGCTCGGCGATGCGAGCGGGAAGCTGGTCGCGCGGCGTCTTGAGCGTCGACGTCAGCTGCGATACGAGCGCCCGCTCCGCGGCGAGCGATCGGAACGCATCGGCGCCCACGAGCGCCTCGACGCGGCGGTTCGAGGCGCCGACCGAGGATTCCCCGACGAGGTTGATGAGCCCGATCTCGGCGCTGGAGGCGACGTGGGTGCCCGCGCACAGCTCGCGAGACCACGGGCCGCCGATGTCGACCATCCGCACGGTGTCGCCGTACTTCTCGCCGAACAGGGCCATGGCGCCGAGGCTCTTCGCCTCGTCGAGAGCCATGACGCGCGTCGTCACCTCGAGGTTGTCGCGGACCGCGTTGTTGGCGATCTCCTCGATCTCGGACTTGGTCGCGTCGGACAGCGACTGACCCCACGTGAAGTCGAAGCGCATGTAGCCGGCGCGGTTGAGCGAGCCCGCCTGGGTCGCGGTGCGGCCGAGCGTGTCGCGAAGCGCCGCGTGCACGAGGTGCGTGGCGGAGTGCGCCTGGCGTGCGGCGCGGCGATTCGCGGCGTCGACGACCGACGTCGCGGGCTGCCCGACTCCGACCTCGCCCGAGGTGACCTCGACCGTGTGGCTCACGAGCCCGGCGACCGGCTTCTGCACATCGAGCACTTCGAGCTCGAAGCCCGGCCCGATGATGACGCCCTTGTCGGCGACCTGACCGCCCGACTCGGCGTACAGCGCCGTCTCGGCGAGGATCACCTCGGCGATCTGTCCCTGCGTCGCGCGATCGGCGGGGCTGCCGTCGACCAGGATGCCGAGGACGCTCGACTCGGTCTCGAGGTCGGAGTAGCCGGTGAAGACCGTCTCGCCCTTCGCGCGGAGGTCGCGATAGACGCTGAGGTCGGCGAGCGCGCGCTTGCGCGACCGGGCATCGGCCTTGGCGCGCGCCCGCTGCTCCTGCATGAGGGTGTCGAACGCGGCGCGGTCGACGCTCAGCCCTGCCTCTTCGGCGATCTCGAGCGTGAGGTCGATCGGGAAGCCGTAGGTGTCGTGGAGGAGGAACGCCTCGTCGCCCGCGAGGGCGTCGCTGCCGGCATCCTTCGTCGCCATCAGCGCCGTGTCGAGGATGACCGATCCGGCCGCGAGCGTCCGGAGGAAGGTCTCCTCCTCGGCGTACGCGTACGCCGAGAGGCGCGCGTAGTCCGTGGCGACCTCGGGGTAGGCCTCCTTCATCGCGTCGCGGGACGCGGTGAAGAGCTCGGGGAAGGTGGCGCCGTCGACGCCGAGCAGGCGCATCGAGCGGATGGCGCGCCGCATGAGGCGGCGGAGGATGTAGCCGCGGCCCTCGTTCGACGGCGTGACGCCGTCCGAGAGGAGCATCAGCGACGAGCGGATGTGGTCGGCGACGATGCGGAACCGCACGTCGTCCTCGTGGTCCGCGCCGTAGACCTTGCCCGAGAGCTCGACCGCCTTGTCGAGCACCGGCCGCACCTGGTCGGTCTCGTACATGTTGTCGACGCCCTGCTTGATGAACGCGACGCGCTCGAGGCCCATGCCGGTGTCGATGTTCTTGTTCGGCAGCTCGCCGACGATGCGGAAGTCGTACTTCGAGCGCACGTCGTCGATCGCGTACTGCATGAAGACGAGGTTCCAGATCTCGACATAGCGGTCGTCGTCGGTCGCGGGGCCGCCGTCGATGCCGTACTCCGGTCCGCGATCGAAGAAGATCTCGGAGCAGGGTCCTGCCGGACCCGGGCAGCCCGGTGCTCCAGTAGTTCGTGTCCTTGCCGAGCTTCTGGATGCGCTCCTCGGGGAGGCCCGCGATGCGCTTCCACAGCTCGAGCGCTTCGTCGTCCTCCTCGTACACCGTGACCCAGAGGTCCTTCGGGTCGAAGGCGAGCCCGCCGTCCGCTTCGGGGCTCGTCAGGAGGTCCCAGGCATACGTGATGGCGCCCTCTTTGAAGTAGTCGCCGAAGGACCAGTTGCCGAGCATCTGGAAGAACGTGCCGTGACGAGGGGTCTTGCCGACCTCTTCGATGTCGTTCGTCCGGATGCACTTCTGCACGTCCGCGGCGCGGGCGTAGGGCGGCGGCACGTTGCCGCTCAGGAACGGGATGAACGGCACCATTCCGGCGACCGTGAAGAGCAGAGCGGGGTCGTCGGTGACCAGCGAGGCGGACGGCACGATCGTGTGGCCGTTCTTCTCGAAGTAGTCGAGGTAGCGCTGGGCGATCTCAGCGGTCTTCATATCGGGGTCCTCGCAGTGGGCGCGGTCGTCCTCCCCTCGGGGCGAGGTGACGACGGCTCTCAGGGTCAGTCGGTGAGCTTGGTGGCGGCGTCCTTGGCGGCATCCACCGCATCGGATGCCGCGGCCTTGGCGGCTGCGCCGGCTTCGTCGACCGCATCCTTGACTTCATCCACGAAGCCGGAGAAACGGGACTCCTGCTCGCGGTACGCGTCGCCGATGCGATCGGTGAACTCCGAGATGCGGGCGTCGACCTCGGCGAGGATCTCGTGACCGCGCGGGTCCTTGTTCATGAGGTGGGCGAGAACGAATCCGCCGGCGACGCCGAACAGGAACAGCAGCACGTTCTTCATCTCATCACTTTCTCGCCAGGCCGCGGGAGCACGGCGCCTACCATCGTAGGCGGAAACGACGGAAGGCGCCGGGGTTGCCCCCGACGCCTTCCGGTGAATCGCTGCGTCTTATCGGGCTGTGCCCATTGGGATGCGGCGCTGACGCGCAGCGTCCCGCGCAGCGCTAGCGCGCTGTGCCT
Source organism: uncultured Actinomycetota bacterium (assembly GCA_963751055.1). GTDB lineage: Bacteria > Actinomycetota > Actinomycetes > Actinomycetales > Microbacteriaceae > Microbacterium. The sequence continues at coordinate 295,424 of CAVVTB010000002.1, forward strand.
ATTAGGACGCGGCGCTCCGCGCGGCGTCCCGGCGCGGCGCTAGCGCGCCGCGTAGTACTCGACGACGAGCTGGACGTCACCGACGACCGGCACCTCGGCGCGCTTGGGGCGACGCACGAGACGGGCCTGGAGCTTGTCGAGCTCGACCTCGAGGTAGGCGGGAACCGGGGGCAGGACGTCGGCGTGACCGCCGGCGGCTGCGACCTGGAAGGGCTCGGTGCCCTCGCTCTTGGCCTTGACGTGGATGAGCTGGCCCGGCTTCACGCGGAACGACGGGCGGTCGACGAGTCTGGCCGTCGATGAGGATGTGGCGGTGCACGACCAGCTGGCGGGCCTGCGCGGTGGTGCGGGCGAAGCCGGCGCGGAGCACGAGGGCGTCGAGACGCATCTCGAGCAGCTCGACCAGGTTCTCACCGGTCAGGCCGTCCTTGCGGCGAGCCTCGTTGAACGTGTTGCGCATCTGCTTCTCGCGGATGCCGTACTGCTCGCGCAGACGCTGCTTCTCGCGGAGGCGGACGGCGTAGTCGCTGTCCTGCTTGCGCTTGGTGCGGCCGTGCTCGCCCGGAGCGTAGGGACGCTTCTCGAGGTACGGGCGGCCTTGGGGGTCAGCGCGATGCCGAGAGCGCGCGACAGACGGACCTTGCGGCGGTCCTGGGACTTCGTAGCCACGAAGTGTTCCTTCCGATGGACGTGGCCGCGTCTTTCGCGGCTCACGGACGTATCGCCTTCCCCGCCGGTCGGCGCGCACGTCGGGGCAGGCCGATGGTTGTGTAGGGGAAGGGGATGCCCGAAAACTGTGTTTCGAGCCGGTCAAGTCTATCAGAGGGCGGCTGGCGGCCAGATCAGGGCCGGGATGCCGTCGCCAGCGACTCTGCGAGTGCGGCCATGCCCACGGGATAGAAGGGCGGATCGCCGGCTCGGAGGGCGTCGAGCCCCGCCCGCACGATCAGGCCGACGGCGATGTTGCGGATGCGGTCTACCGGAGGAGTCATGCGAAACACCGTATCGGTGACGAAACACCGCATCAGCGGCGGTGTCTCGTCGCGTCTGCGGTGTCTCGAGCAGGGCGCCGCGCGAGGTGCGGCGGCATGCACCACTCAGCTGCCGTCGAGGATCCGCCGGATCTTCTCGAGTCGCGCCTGCACGTCGCGTTCCTGGCCGTGATTGGTCGGCGTGTAGTAGCGCTTGCCGCGAAGTTCGTCGGGCAGATGCTGCTGCGCCACGACCCCGATGTCGGAATCGTGCGGGTACACGTATCCCTTGCCGTGCCCCAGTCGCTTCGCACCGGGATAGTGCGCGTCGCGGAGGGGCGGCGGGACGCGCCCGAATCCGCCGGCGCGGACGTCGGCGATCGCCGCATCGATCGCGAGATAGGCGGCATTCGACTTCGCCGTCGTCGCGAGGTATGCGGTGGCTTCGGCGAGCGGGATCCTGCCCTCGGGCATCCCGATGAACTGCACCGCGTCGGCGGCGGCCACGGCGAGCGGAAGCGCCTGCGGGTCGGCGAGCCCGATGTCTTCGGCGGCCGAGATGATGAGACGCCGGGCGATGAAGCGCGGGTCCTCTCCGGCCTCGATCATGCGCGCGAGGTAGTGCATGGCGGCGTCGACGTCGGATCCGCGTATCGACTTGATGAACGCGCTGATCACGTCGTAGTGCTCGTCACCCTGACGGTCGTACCGGAGGAGCGCCCGGTCGACGGCCTGCGCGACGTGCTCAGGGGTGATCACCGGCGCAGCCGAATCGTCCTCCGTGTCGGGCTCGGCGAGGGATGCTGCGGCTTCCAGTGCGGTGAGAGCCCGGCGGGCATCCCCTGACGACAGCCGCACCAGCGCATCGCGCGCCGCGTCCCCGATCGAGACGCCGCCCGCGAGGCCGCGGGCATCCGCGACGGCGCGGTCGACCAGCATCCGCAGGTCTTCGTCGGTCAGCGGACGCAGCGTGAGCAGCAGCGAGCGTGAGAGGAGCGGCGAGATGACCGAGAACGACGGGTTCTCGGTCGTCGCGGCGATGAGCACGACCCAGCCGTTCTCGACCCCGGGCAGCAGCGCGTCCTGCTGCGCCTTGGTGAAGCGGTGGATCTCGTCGAGGAACAGGATCGTCGACTGCCCGTAGAGGTCCCGCTGGGTGAGCGCCTCCTGCATCACCTCGCGGACGTCCCGCACGCCCGCGGTCACCGCGGAGAGTTCGACGAATCGCCTGCCGGACGACCGCGCGATCGCCTGGGCGAGCGTGGTCTTGCCGGTGCCGGGCGGTCCCCACAGGATCACGGATGTCGCGACGGCGCTCGCGTCCGGATCGGCGAGCGTGACGAGCGGCGACCCGGGCCGCAGCAGGTGGCCCTGCCCGGCGACCTCGTCGAGCGATGTGGGGCGCATCCGGACCGCGAGGGGCGTCTGTCCCTGGAAGAGCGCGGTCGGCGGGCCCACACTCCCAGAGGCTCCGCGCGACGCGCCAGCGGCGCGTGGAGAGGGAGTGGGGATGGTCACGGATCCAGGCTAGTCCGGGCCTGCGACGGCGGACGCGCGGTTTGGCCGCAGGTCGTGGCGACCCGTAGGATCATCCCGGCCCGGGCACAGACCGGGGAGCAAGGGAGATCCCGTGACGACCGGTGGCAAGGATCGCGGCGGCCGTGAGGCCCGTGAACGGACGCGCCTCTACCAGGCGCGACAGGACTTCCATGCCGGCCAGGGTCGCAGGCGCACACGAGACAACCTCATCGCAGGCATCGCCGGTGGACTCCTGATCCTCGGCGTCGTCGCCGCGCAGACCGTCTACTTCGTCGCGGGTCCCGGCGCGCCCGAACCCACCCCGACGTCGACCCCGACGCCCACGACCACTCCGACGCCGATGGACAGCCCCGAGCCGACGCCGTCGACGACCGCGACCCCGACGCCCACCCCCTGACGCCGGAGGCTCGACAGGGCCTCAGCGCAGCGGCCCGGCCGTACTAGGCTTGGGATTCGTCCATCCCCCACAGGCGGCGTGAGCCGCGATGAGGTGCATCCCGTGACTGCCGCAGCAGATTCCACTCCCGAGTCCCCCGCCGACCAGGCCGTATCCGAAGAGGCCGTCTCCGACGACACCGTCGCCGAAGACGCCGCCCGACGCAGCCGCTGACCACGCGGTCGACGCCACCGCGACTGACGCCGACGATGACGCTGCCGTCGTCGAAGAGGCGCTCGTCGATGCGGTCGTCGAGGAGGCTGTGCTCGAAGAGGCACTCGCCGAGGTCGCCGCCGAAGAGGCCGTGCTCGAAGAGGCGCTCGTCGATGCGGTCATCGAGGAGGCTGTGCTCGAAGAGGCACTCGTCGAGGTCGCCGCTGAAGAGGCCGTGCTCGAAGAGGCGCTCGGGGAACTGGCCGCCGACGAGACAGCGCTCGAGGATGCGCTGGGCCAGGTGGGCGCCGACGAGGAGATGCTCGAACAGGCGCTTGCCGAGGGCGAGGACGCCGAGCTCGAAGAGGCACTGGCGGCGGATGTCGTCGCCGAGGCCGAGCTCGAAGAGGCTCTGAGTGAGGATCTCGCCGCGGAGGCCGTGCTCGAAGAGGCGCTCGCTGAGGATGTCGTCGCGGAGGCCGTGCTCGAAGAGGCGCTCGCTGAGGATCGTCGTCGCGGAGGCCGTGCTCGAAGAGGCGCTCGCTGAGGACGTCGTCGCGGAGGCCGTGCTCGAGGACGCTCTCACCGAGGTCATCGTCGAAGAGGCTGTGCTCGAAGAGGTGCTCGTCGAACAAGCGCTCGCCGAGGCCGCCGCCGACGACGCGGCTGAAAAGGCCCCCGCGGCCTCCCCGGCAGTGCTTGCGACCCCGAAGCGGCCCACACCGTCACCGGCGAACTTCGGATCAGCCCCGGCGAACGCCGAAGCCGCGCCCGCGGGCGAGCCCTGGGGTCGCGTCGACGAGGACGGCACCGTGTCGGTCCGCGAGGGCGACAGCTGGCGCGTCGTCGGCCAGTTCCCCGACGGCCCGCCCGAGGAGGCCCTCGCCTACTACGAGCGCAAGTACGCGGATCTCGCGAGCGAGGTCGGACTGCTCGAGGTGCGCCAGCGTCGCGGTGGAGCGTCGGCCGCGGACCTTCGCAGCGCCGCCCGCGCCGTGAATGCGAAGCTCGACGGCGCTGCCGCCGTCGGCGACCTCGCTGCCCTTTCGGCGCGTGTGGCCGCACTCACCAAGACGCTGGCAGCGGCATCCGAGACGGAAGCCGCCGCCGCTCGCGAGGCCGTGGACGACGCAGTGCGCACCCGCACCGAGCTGGTCGAGAAGATCGAGGCGATCGCCGCCCGCGATCCGCGCTCGGTGCAGTGGAAGCAGGCATCGGCCGACGTGAGCGCGCTGTTCGACCAGTGGCAGTCGCAGCAGCAGCACGGCCCCCGGCTGCCGAAGTCGACGGCCCAGCAGCTGTGGAAGCGATTCCGCGACGCGCGTGCCGACGTTCGACAAGCACCGTCGCGAGTTCTACGCCGAGCTCGACGAGGCGCACAAGGGCGTTCGCGAGCGCAAGACGCGTCTCGTCGAGAAGGCGGAAGCGCTGGCCCCGAAGGGCGAGGACGGGATTCCCGCGTACCGCGACCTGCTCGACGAGTGGAAGTCCGCCGGTCGTGCCGGCAAGAAGATCGACGACGCACTCTGGGCCCGGTTCAAGGCGGCCGGAGACGCGCTGTACACCGCTCGCATCGAGCGGGAGTCGGCGGATGCCGAGGCATCCCGCGAGAAGATCGAGGCGAAGCGCGCGCTCCTGGAAGAGGCACGGGCGGTTGCGGACGAGCGTGAGATCACCAAGGCACGGGCGCTGCTCACCGCCATCCAGCGGCGCTGGGACGAGATCGGGCGGATCTTCCCGCGCGAAGCCGAGCGAGCGCTCGACGACGACCTGCGCAAGATCGAGCAGGCGCTGCGCACTCGCGAAGAGACCGACTGGAAGCGCAACAACCCCGAGACGAAGGCGCGCGCGAACGACATGACGCGCCAGCTCATGGACGCCATCGAGAAGCTCGAAGACGAACTCGCCGCCGCCGAGAAGACCGGCGACAAGTCCAAGATCGCGAAGGCGGCCGAGGCTCTCGAGGCACGCCGCTCGTGGCTGAAGGCGCTCGGCGGCTGACGCCGCTCGGCCGTCGGTGAACGCGCTGACGGCTCCTCCCGGACGGATGCGGCATCGCCGTTGTCCACAAGGTGTGGGAATCGGCGCTCCGGCGGGCGCGGGGTGAGTCACACTGCACTCATGGCGTCACCGTTCCTGTACTTCGCGGACGACCGGCTCTCGATGGCTGAACTGTCGGCGGCCCGGCTGGACGGCGACGTGGTCGAGCTCGGCGAGGCCTACATCCCCGCGGACGCGGTCGAGACGCGAGGACTGCGCGCAGGATCGCTCGCGGAGGTCCTGGGCGATTCGCTCGCCGCGACCCACCTCACGGCCGCGTGGATCCACGGGGCGCTTCCCGACCCGCCGGCGCGCCACACGGTGCAGCGCGCGGTCGGCCGGCGACTCCACCGGGTGCCGGATCGGCGCCTGGTGTACCGCGATCTCGCGGTGGATCCGGCCGATCTGGTCAGGCTCGGCGGGGTGTGGGTGACCACGGTCATCCGGACTCTCGCCGACCTGTCACGCGTCGGCGATCCGGCGCACGTTCGGGCCGCGCAGCTGCTGGCGGAAGCTGATCCGGCGTCCGCGGAACTCGCGATCGCGTGGCTCGAGGAGCGCCGGCAGCTCCCCCACCGGCAGGCGGGCCAAGCCGTGCTCGACGGCGCTGCCATCGAGGATGCGGTCGCCGCTCAGGACGAAGTGACCCGGTACACGTCGTAGACGGCGTCGATGCGACGAACCGCGTTGAGCACGCGGTCGAGATGCACGATGTCGCCCATCTCGAAGACGAAGCGGCTGAGCGCCAGTCGATCGTTGGTCGTCGACACAGTCGCCGAGAGGATGTTGACGTGGTGCTCGCTCAGCACCCGAGTCACGTCGCTGAGGAGGCCGGAGCGGTCGAGCGCCTCGACCTGGATCTGGACCAGGAAGATGCTCTTCGACGTCGCGCCCCACTCGACCTCGATCATGCGCTCGGGGTCCTCCTTGAGCGACTTCACGTTCGTGCAGTCGGCGCGATGGACCGAGACGCCGCTCCCCCGCGTGACGAACCCGACGATCGGGTCGCCGGGCACCGGGGTACAGCATTTGGCGAGCTTCACCAGGATGTCGGGGGCGCCGCGGACCAGGACGCCGGAGTCGCCGGTCCTGCTCGACTGTCGCGCGCGTCCGACGACCGGCAGCTCGATCGGCCCGGTCGTCGTGTCGTTCGCGCTGACGAGCGCGGTGACCTTCTCGATGACGGACTGCGTGGAGACGTGTCCTTCGCCGACGGCGGCGTACAGCGCGGTGACGTCCTCGTAGCGCAGCAGCCGGGCGACCTCCGAGAAGGAGTCCTGGCTCATCAGGCGCTGCAGCGGCAGGTTCTGACGGCGCATCGCCCGCGCGATGGCCTCCTTGCCCTGCTCCACCGCCTCTTCGCGGCGCTCCTTGGTGAACCAGCCGCGGATCTTGCTCCGCGCGCGGGTGCTGCGGACGAATCCCAGCCAGTCCTGGCTCGGACCGGCATCCGGATTCTTCGAGGTGAAGACCTCGACCACGTCACCGCTCTTGAGCTCCGACTCGAGCGGCACCAGACGGCCGTTGACCTTCGCGCCCATCGTCCGGTGGCCGACTTCGGTGTGGACGGCGTACGCGAAGTCGACGGGAGTCGCGCCCGCGGGCAGCCCGATGACACGACCCTTCGGCGTGAAGACGTAGACCTCTTTCGCGCCGATCTCGAAGCGCAGCGAGTCGAGGAACTCGCCGGGGTCGGCGGTCTCGGCCTGCCAGTCCGAGATGTGCGCGAGCCACGCCATGTCGGCGTCGACCGACTTGGAGTCGGTCTTCCCGCCGTTCATGCGCTCCTTGTACTTCCAGTGCGCCGCGACGCCGTACTCGGCCTGCTGGTGCATCTCGTTGGTGCGGATCTGGATCTCGACCGTGCGCCCACCGGGCCCGATGACGGTCGTGTGAAGCGACTGGTAGAGGTTGAACTTCGGCGTCGCGATGTAGTCCTTGAACCTGCCGGGCAAGGGCGTCCACCTGGCGTGGATGGCGCCGAGGACCGCATAGCAGTCGCGGACGCTTCCGACGAGGATGCGGATGCCGATGAGGTCGTAGATGTCGTCGAACTCGCGGCCCCGCACGACCATCTTCTGGTAGACGGAGTACAGCTGCTTGGGCCGGCCCATGACCCGTCCGCGGATCCGGAGTTCGCGAAGATCCGAATCGACGGCGTCGATCACGTTCTGGACGTACTCCTCGCGCTGCGGAGTGCGCTGCTTGACCAGGCTCTCGATCTCGGCGTAGAGCTTCGGGTGGAGCACCGCGAACGACAGGTCCTCGAGCTCGGACTTGATGGTCTGGATGCCGAGCCGGTGCGCCAGCGGCGCATAGATCTCGAGCGTCTCGGTGGCCTTCTTCTGCGCCTTCTCGGGCGGTACGAAACCCCAGGTCCGCGCGTTGTGGAGCCGGTCGGCGAGCTTGATCAGGAGGACCCGGATGTCGCGTGACATCGCGACGATCATCTTGCGGACGGTCTCCGCCTGGGCGCTCTCGCCGTACTTGACCTTGTCGAGCTTCGTGACGCCGTCGACGAGCATGGCGACCTCGTCGCCGAACTCCGCCGTAAGGGTGTCGAGGCCGTAGCCCGGTGTCCTCGACGGTGTCGTGCAGGAGGGCGGCCGCGATCGCGCGCGGTCCGAGCCCGAGGTCGGCGAGGATCTGCGCGACGGCGAGCGGATGCGTGATGTACGGCTCGCCGCTTCGCCGCACCTGGCCCGCGTGCGCCTGGTCGGCTACCGCGTAGGCGCGCTCGATGATCGAGAGATCACCCTTGGGGTGGTGCGTGCGCACCGTGCGCAGGAGCTGCTCGACGTCATCGCGACGCGCCGAGCGCGAGAAGATCCGGGGCACCAGGCGCCGCAGCGACGATGACTGGGCGGGAGGGACGGTCTCGGTCATCCGACTCCCTCCGCTGCGCTGGCCTCACAATCCTACGCCCGAGGCAGGGGCACCCTCCGTCAGGCGGGGGTGCCCGCCAGCTCGCGCGCGGCGGCGACGCGCTCGTCGCGCGCCTTGATCCCCGGCTCGTTCTCGCGCAGCAGCGAGTACAGCGGTGCGGCGACGAAGATCGTGGAGTACGCGGCGACGATCGTTCCGACGAAGATCGACAGCGAGAGGTCGGTGAGCGTCTGAGCGCCGACCCATACGAGGCCGATGAACAGGATCGCACCGGTCGGAAGAATCGCGACGACCGTGGTGTTGATCGACCGCACGAGCGTCTGGTTCACGGCGAGGTTCACAGACTCGCCGAACATTCGTCCCGAGACCTCGCCGTCCTCGCTCGTATTCTCCCGGATCTTGTCGAACACGACGGTGGTGTCGTACAGCGCATACGAGAGGATCGTCAGGAAGCCGATGACCGCCGCAGGCGAGATCTCGAAGCCGAACAGCGCGTAGACGCCGATCGTGATCACGAGGACGTCGATCAGGCCGATGATCGCCGAGACCGACATCTTCCAGGTGCGGAAGTACAGCGCGAGGATGATGAAGGTCAGCGCGAGGAAGATCGCGAGACCCCACAGCGACTGACGCGTGACGTCCTCGCCCCAGCTGGGGCCGATGAACGATGCGCTCACCTGGTCGATGGGGACCGCATACGCCTCGGCCAGCGCGGCCGAGACCTGCTGGGTCTCGACATCCGTCATCTGGTCCGTCTGCACGCGGACCGTGTCGGTGCCGACGGTCACGACCTTCGTCGTGGCGTCGGGGACGACGGAGTGCACCGCTTCAGTCGCGATCAGCTGGTCCGGGTCGGACACGCCGTTGACGGTGAACTGCGATCCGCCGGTGAACTCGATCGAGAACGTGATCGGGCGGAAGAGGGGAACCAGGGCCGAGCCGATCACGAGGATCGCGGCGATGAGGAACCACAGGCGGCGGCGGCCGACGAAGGGGAACGACGTCTTGCCGGTGTAGAGGTCGTTTCCGACCTGGCTCATGGAGCGCATCAGTCTTCTCCCTCCGGGCTCGTCGTGCCGGGTTTCGGCTTGTCCTTGGTCGTCGTCGTGGTCGCGGTCCGGTTGACGCCGGCGCGGCGGCCAGTTCGGCCTTCCGCTCGGCGATCGTCTGACGTCGTGCTGCCTCACCGCGCGACTTGGCGTTGCGGCGCCCCGAGGCGGTGGTCGTCGCGACTGCGACGGGTGCGCGGAACTGCGCGCGGCCGCGGTAGACCGCCCCGAGGGCGACCGGGTCGAGTCCCGAGAGCGGATGCCCCGAGCCGAAGAACTTCGTCCGGGCGAGCAGCTGCAGCACCGGGTGGGTGAACAGGATGAAGATCAGCACGTCGATCGCGGTCGTGAGACCGAGGGTGAACGCGAAGCCCTTCACGGTGGCATCCGCCAGGATGTAGAGCACGACGGCCGCGAGGATGTTGATCGACTTCGAGATGTAGATCGTGCGCTTGGCGCGACCCCAGCCGTCCTCGACGGCGCTGGTGATCGACTTCCCGTCACGCAGCTCGTCTCGGATTCGTTCGAAGTAGACGATGAACGAGTCCGCCGTGAAGCCGATCGTGACGATGAGACCCGCGACGCCGGCGAGCGACAGGCGGAAGCCCATGCGCCAGGCGAGGATGCTCAGCGTCACCCAGGTGAGCACCGCCATCACCGCGAGCGAGGCGATGATGATGAAGCCGAGCGCGCGGTAGACGATGAGCGAGTAGATCGCGACGAGCGCGAGACCGATGAGACCCGCGATGACGCCGATGGCGAGCTGCTGCGATCCGAGCGTGGCCGAGATCGAGTTCGAGCTCTCGACGGTGAAGCTCAGCGGCAGTGCGCCGTACTTGAGCTGGTCGGCGAGCGTCTTCGAGGTCTCCTGCGTGAAGCTTCCGGTGATGCTGGGGTCGCCGCCCAGGATGATCGCGTTCATCGAAGGGGCGGACAGCACGTAGCCGTCGAGGACGAATGCGAACTGGTTGAGCGGCGGGTTCGCACCGTACAGGCGCTGGCTGATCTCGCCGAAGGTCGTCGGTGCCTTCGTCGTCGAAGTCCAGGTTGACCGACCACAGTCCGTTGGTCTGCTGAAGGCCGAAGGTGGCGTCATCGATCGACGATCCGTCGAGTTCGACCGGTCCGAGGATGTACTTCGAGGTGCCGTCCGCGTCGCACGTGATGAGCGGCTGATCCTCGGGCGCGTTCGCCGGGTCGTTGTCGGGGTTCTCGCAGTCGTAGGCGAGGAACTGAGCCTCGAGTGCGGGGGTGATCCACGCGAGGTCGCTGCCGTTCGTCGGCTCCGCCGTCGGGGTGGCTTCGAGGGTCGGATCCGGGGTGGGGTACGGCGTCTCCTTGCCGTCTTCGCCGACGAAGGAGTTCACCGGCGCCGCCGTGTAGAGCACGGCGCGCAGCTGCAGCTGCGCGGACGCCTCGATGCGGCGACGGGTCTCCTCGTCGGCCTGACCGGGGATCTGGACGACGATCTGGTTGCCCGCCTGCGTCGTCACATCGGCCTCGCCGACACCCGAGGCGTCGACGCGCTGGCGGATGATCGTGACGGCCTGCTCCATCTGCTCGGTCGTCGGCGCGACGCCGTCCGACGGTCTGCGCCTCGAGGATGATCTGCGTGCCGCCCTGCAGGTCGAGCGCGAGCTCGGGAGTCCAGGAGCTCTGCTTGAAGACGTAGACGCCGAGGGCGTTGATGCCGAACAGCAGGGCCGTGATCACGAGGAGGCCGGTCAGCGCACGCCAGGCATGCCGGACGGGAGTGGAAGTCGCCACGAAGGTCAGCTTTCTGAAAGACGCCCCAGCAGGGCGGGAGGGGTCAGGCCTGCGGCTTCGAACCGGAGTCGGCGTCGGGGTCGACGGCGTCGTGCTTCGTCGCCGCGGTCGTCGCTGATCGACGAGATGTCGCCTTCCGCGACGGCGTCCGCGTAGCCCGCCTGGCTCGCCTCGGCCTCGAGGTACTCGTTCTCGGTCACGATGCCCTCGGTGGGGCTGACGACGCGCAGGATGGCCTGGCTGTGGACCTTGATCTCGACGCCCGGTGCCAGCTCGACGATGGCGGGCTGGTCGAGGTTGTCGGGGTCGTAGGACACGATCGTGCCGTAGAGGCCGCCCTGGAGGAGCACCTCGGCGCCGGGCACCGTCTGACGGGCCTTCGCCTCCTGCTCGACCTTCTGCTTCTGGTTCCGGCGGCGCGAGCTCCAGAACATGAACACCATGAGAACGATGAGCAGAAGAATGAGGCCGTAGTTGGCGAAGAACGACGAGATGTCCATGGACGCGGGGGCACCTTTCGGGTGAGGCGGGCGCCACTGTGGCGGCGATGCCTTTAAGAGGGGGTTCGGCGAGAGCCTTCAGTGATTATAGGTCATCGAATCCGAGCACTGACCCGACGGCCGGAGCCCCGAGGTGGGCGTACGCCTCAGGTGTCGCGATCCGGCCCCGCGGCGTCCTGCCCATGAAGCCGATGCGGACCAGATAGGGCTCCACGACCGACTCGACCGTCTCGGGCTCTTCGCCCACGGCGACGGCGAGTGTGCTGAGGCCCACCGGCCCTCCCCGGAACCGCCGGACGAGCATGTCGAGCACCGCGCGGTCGAGGCGATCGAGCCCGATCGAGTCGACGTCGTACAGGTTCAGGGCCGCGTCGACTGTCGCGGTGTCAGCTTCGACGCGGCTCGACCCCGACACCGAGCCGTGGACGACGAGGTAGTCGCGGACGCGTCGCAGCAGCCGGTTGGCGATCCGCGGTGTGCCGCGCGAGCGGCGTGCGATCTCGGCGCGGGCGACGGGCGGGACGCCGACGCCGAGCATCGCCGCCGACCGCTCGATGACGCGCTCGAGCTCGGCGGGCTCGTAGTACTCCAGGTGCGCCGTGAAGCCGAACCGGTCGCGGAGCGGATTCGGCAGCAGCCCCGAGCGGGTGGTGGCCCCGACGAGGGTGAAGGGTGCGAGATCGAGCGGGATGCTGGTGGCCCCTGCACCTTTGCCGACCATGATGTCGATCCGGAAGTCCTCCATCGCGAGGTAGAGCATCTCCTCGGCGGCGCGCGCCATGCGGTGGACCTCGTCGATGAAGAGCACCTCGCCCGGTGTGAGGCTCGACAGCAGCGCCGCGAGGTCGCCGGCATGCTGGATCGCCGGACCGCTCGAAAGGCGAAGGGGACGGTTGCTCTCATGAGCCACGATCATCGCGAGCGTCGTCTTGCCGAGACCCGGCGGCCCGGACAGCAGGATGTGGTCGGCCGGTCGCTGCTGGATGCGGGCGGCGTCGAGCAGCAGCTGCAGCTGGCCGCGCACCTTCTGCTGACCGACGAACTCGGCGAGAGAAGTGGGCCGGAGCGCACCCTCGATCGCGAGTTCGGTCTCGTCGACGGGCTCGCCCGCGTCGCGCAGCTCATCCACCGACGGTCTCCTTGCGTGCGGGTCCGAGCGCGGCGAGCGTGAGGCGCAGGAGCGCGGGCACGGATACGCGGTCCGCCTCGCCGGCATCCGCCACCACGGACTCGAGAGCCTCGCCGGCGATGCGCTCCGACCAGCCGAGCCCGATGAGCGCCTGGACCACCTGGGTCGACACCGCTGCGGTCGAGCCGGTCCGCGTCGGCGCGCCACCGTGCGGGGCCTGGATCTTGCCCGCCAGCTGGACGACGATCAGCTTGGCCGTCTTGGGACCGATTCCCGACACCCGGCGGAAGGGTGCATCGTCGTCGCCGGCTACGGCATCGGCGATCTGCGCCACGGTGAGGGTGGACAGGATGCCCAGCGCCGACTTGGGACCCACTCCGGTGACCCCGAGCAGCTGAGTGAAGACCTGAAGCTCATCCCGGCTCTCGAACCCGAACAGCGAGAGGGCGTCCTCCCGCACGATCAGGTTCGTGTGCAGGGTGATCGTCTGGCCGACATGCGCTGCTCGCGCCACCTGTGCGGTCACGGCGACGGAGAGCCCCACACCGCCGACCTCCACCACGACGGATTCGGGGTCGACATGCACGGCAGTGCCGCGGACCGATGAGATCATGCAGCGAGCCTACGTTCGGATTCGCAGGTTTGTTCGAGCGACACGCTCACCCGGCCTCCGGATGCCGGACTCAGCGCCGAGCGAGCCGCTCGGCGTCGGCCCACGCCTTCTGGGCGGGAGTCAGCGGTCCGGATGCCGCAGCGGCCGTTCCTCCTCGCCAGGCGTGACAGAGCGCCAGGGCGAGAGCGTCCGCCGCATCGGCCGGCCGGGGAAGCTCGTCCAGCCGAAGGATGCGCGCCACCATCGCCTGCACCTGCCGCTTGTCGGCGGCGCCGTAGCCCGTGATCGCCGCCTTGACCTCGGTCGGCGTGTGCGTCGCCGCCGGGAGACCCCGCTCCCCCGCCACCAGCAGCGCGATGCCGCTTGCCTGCGCCGTGCCCATGACGGTCTGCCGGTTGTGCTGGGCGAACACCCGCTCCACCGCGACGACTGCGGGTCCGTGTTCGTCGATGACCGCACGAAGTCCGGCGGCGATCGTCGCCAGGCGCGCCTCGATCGGCGCCCCGGGATCGGAGCGGACGACGCCGACGTGCACGAGCGTCGCTGATCGGTCGGCAGCCACATCCACGACCCCCACGCCGCAGCGCGTCAGCCCGGGGTCGATTCCGAGCACTCGAAGCGCGCCGCGCGCCGGCCGGGTGGTCACTCCCCCACGCTAGGCGCGGAGCCGGCAGTACTCGTCCAGGCGCGCCCGGCGACCGCCGCCGGGAGGGTCAGTCGTCGTTCTCGAGTTCGGCCTGGACGCCCTCCGACAGGTCGAAGTTGCTGTACACGTTCTGGACGTCGTCGCTGTCTTCCAGCGCATCGATGAGCCGGAAGACCTTCCGGGCGGTGTCTGCGTCGACCTCGACCTTGAGCGAGGGGACGAACTCGACATCGGCCGACTCGTAGTCGATGCCGGCCTCCTGGAGCGCGGAGCGGACGGTGACGAGGTCCGACGCCTCGGTGATGACCCCGAAGCCGGCCGCGTGGGCCTCGATCTCCTCGGCACCCGCGTCGAGCACGGCGAGCATCACGTCGTCCTCCGACGCGCTGTCGCTCGAGACGACGATGACGCCCTTGCGTGAGAAGTTGTAGGCGACGCTGCCCGGGTCCGCCATGGTTCCGCCGTTGCGGGTCATCGCGGTGCGCACCTCGGCGGCGGCGCGGTTCTTGTTGTCGGTGAGGCACTCGATCAGCAGGGCGACGCCGTTCGGGCCGTAGCCCTCGTAGATGATCGTCTGGTAGTCGATCGACTCACCGGTGAGTCCCGCGCCGCGCTTGATCGCGCGATCGATGTTGTCGTTCGGCACCGAGGTCTTCTTGGCCTTCTGCACGGCGTCCTGCAGCGTCGGGTTGCCCGACATGTCGGCACCGCCGATCTTGGCCGCCACCTCGATGTTCTTGATGAGCTTGGCGAACGACTTGGCACGACGCGAGTCGATGACCGCCTTCTTGTGCTTCGTGGTGGCCCACTTGGAATGACCGGACATCGGCACTGCCTCCTCGTTAGATCGTCGTCCAGTTTATGCGAGTCCGGTCGGGCGCATTCCGGCGTGCTTGTCGGGCATCACCCCCGATGTCACACTGAGCGCCATGGATGAGCGCGCGCGGGCGCTCGATGCCGCGCACCGAGCCGCCACCCGATTCCTCGACTCGCTGCCCGACCGGCCGGTGTGGCCGCGGGCGACTCTCGACGAGATGCTCGAGGTCTTCGGCGGGCCACTGCCCTCGGACGGGCTCGACGCGGTCGAGGTCGTGTCGAAGCTGGCACAGGATGCCGAGCCCGGCCTCGTCGCGATCCCTGGCGGACGCTTCTTCGGATTCGTGATCGGCGGCACGCTCCCGGCCGCCCTCGCGACGGACTGGCTCGTTTCGGCGTGGGACCAGAACGCCGGCTCCAGCACCATGACGACGGCGTCGGTCGCGATGGAGCGCGTCGCCGGCGAGTGGGTCAAGGGCATCCTCGGTCTGCCGGCGACAGCATCCGTCGGATTCGTGACGGGCGCTCAGATGTCCAACTACGTGTGCCTCGCGGTGGCGCGGCGCGCCGTCCTCGATCGTCTCGGCTGGGACCTGAACACGCGCGGCGCCCGGCAGGCGCCGGCGGTCACCCTTGTCGTGGGCGAGCATCGCCACGGCTCGGTCGACCGCGCGGCGCGATTCCTCGGGATCGGCAGCGATGAGATCGTCGTCGTTCCGGCAGATCGGCAAGGACGGATGCTGCCCGACGGCCTCGCCGCCGCCCTCGAGAGCATCGCACCGGGCCACGCCATCGTGTGCCTGCAGGCCGGCGAGGTGCACACGGGCGCGTTCGATCCGTTCGCCGAGCTCATCCCGCGGGCGCGCTCGCACGGTGCGTGGGTGCACGTCGACGGTGCGTTCGGACTCTGGGCGGCAGCATCCGATGACCTCCGCCATCTTGTCGAGGGGGCCGCGGGCGCCGACTCGTGGACGACCGACGCGCACAAGACGCTCAACGTCCCCTACGACTGCGGCATCGCCATCGTGCGCGATCCCGCCGACGCGACGGCGATGTTCCGCAACAGCGGCGACTACCTGATCCTCTCGAGCCGGGACCCGTGGGATGTCGGCCCTGAGCTGTCTCGCAGAGCGCGAGGTGTCCCGGTCTGGGCGGCGCTTCGCAGTCTCGGCGCGTCGGGAGTCGCGGCTCTCGTCGACCGCCTGCACGCGAACGCCACGGCGATGGCGGCCGGCCTCGCGGCGATCCCGGGAGTAACGGTCGTCGGCGAGATCCCCTTCACGCAGGTGATGTTCCGGCTCGACGACGATGACGCCACGCGTGCCCTCGGCGCAGCGATCCTCGCGGACGGCACGGCGGCGCTCACCGGGGCGGAATGGGGCGGGCGGGCGGTGCTCCGATGCTCCATGTCCTCATGGGCCACGACCCCTGAAGACATCGAGGCGACCCTCGCCGCGTTCGAACGCCTGGTCGGCGCTCCCTGGGACCGGTGAAGGGCCGATCAGGAGGCGAACGGGGCGGGTCGACCCAGCGCGGGACGGGTGCGCAGCCGCATCCGCTCGGTGTCCGTCCGCGCCGGCGCGGTCACCGGAGGAACCGGCTGCAGGTCGGCCTCTACGCGGTCGTACTGCACGTGGCCGAACAGCCGGTACAGCGTCATCGCGATCCGAGGGACATGCTCCTCGAACTCTGCGTCCGGGGCGTCGCCCGAGGCGTTGAGCATGAGCCCGAGCATCGCGAACGCGTGCCGCGGGTCGACGTGGGAGCGGGCCATCGCTCCCACCTCATCCCACTCCAGCTGCGACATCACGGTCTGCACGACGGGGAGGATCTTGCCCTCCTCGTCCTTCAGATGCAGGCGGAGAGCCTGGTCGACCTCCTCCAGCCGCGCCGCCAGGCGGTCCCGGACGTTCGGGTCCGCGTCGACGCGCCACCACCGCGCCAGTTCGGTGACGGCGTCCAGCAGCACGGCGATCCTGGCGTGCTGCGCACGCATCAGATGGACGTGGAGCCCGCAGGCGGGCGCGCGGGTCTCGAGAGTGTCCCACAGCGTCGCATCCTCGGTGTGGTGATGGTGGTGCAGGCCGCCGGTCGCCATGCCGATGCGCAAGACCAGGGTGCGAGCGCGCTTGCGGTCGTGCGGCTCGGCCCCGCGGACGGCCGCGGGAAGCAGTGAGAAGAGGCGGCGGAAGACGGCGTGGGCGACGAGGATGTCGTCGGTGCGGCATCCCCATTCGCGCGCGGCGGGCATGATCTCGGTCATGCCGATCAGGAGCAGGAGGGCGCGCTTCCTGATACGTGCCGCCGGAGCCGGATCAGGCAGTGGGGCGCAGATCGTGCATGATGCGCTCGTATTGACGACGGCCGATCAGCGCGTACATCACTTTGATGGGCAGGGGCACCTGCTTCTCCAGTTCCGCGCGCTCCTGCGGGGTCAACATCTCGAGGACGAGTCCGTAGAACATGAAGATCTGCGAGCGGTGGTACGTCTTTCCGACCTGCTTGCCCATCTCCTCCCATTCGCCCGAGGTGATGACCTCCTCGATCACGGGGATGATCTGCGCCTCCTCCGCGGTCAGATGGTCTCCGAGCACGCGGGCGATCTCGTCCAGCTTGTCGGCGAGCGGTGTCGCGGTGGCGGGTTCGGGCTGCATCCGCCACGCCTCGAGGAGCGCCGGCGAGTCATCGAGCAGGCGGGCGACAGCGGCATGATCCAGCTTCATCTTCTCGACGTGGAGTGTGCAGGCGGGCTTTCGGCCCTCGAGGAGATCCCAGAAGTGCTCGTCCTCGAACCGATGGTGATGGTGCAGCGCATCGTTGATGCGCGCTACGTTGGTCGCGATCGAGTCGACCCGGTGCCGATCGGATGGATCCGCGTGCCGGACAGCCTCGGGCGAAAGCGCATAGAGCCTTCGAAAGCTCAGGTGCGCAAGCACGAGATCCCCCGCATCGCACAGTTTCTCGGCGGGCATATCCCCTGTTGCGGGCAGCGCTTCGGTCATCGACGGTCCTTCTTCCCCAGGTGGGACGCGTTCGGATTGCCGCAAACTACGCCCGCCGTGCGCCACGGACAAGAGCCTCAGGCCGCGATCTTCACCAGTGTGCGGAGGTTGCGGTTTGTGGTCCGGGACTTGTACGTCGCCTTCGCGAGGACCTTCGCGAAGGGGGTGTCGGTGGACGACCCCTTCGGAGGATTCCAGTAGACGACCCCGGGACCTTTCGCCACCGGATCGATGACTTCGTCGACGGATGCTGCTGCCGCCGCCAGCTCGTCACGAGTCGCCGTATCGACGCAGAAGACGACCCAGGGCTGCCGGGTGCCGTCTGCCGCGTCGAAGGGGAACTTCTCGATCGCGCGCTGGAGTTCGGCAAGGGTGACCAGCACGATCCACGCGTCGTATCCGAACCTCGTGCGCAGCGCCTTCTCGATCTCGGCCTTGAGCCGGCTGCGGGCGCTGGTGGCGGCATCCGATTCGAAACGGACATTGCCGCTCGCCAGGAACGTGCGCACCTCGGTGAAGCCGAGGTCCTCGCGGAACAGCGCGGCCAGATCCGCGCTGCGGATCGTGATGCCGCCCACGTTCACACCGCGGAGCAGCGCGACCCAGGACGACATGGCTCAGAGGGCGAACGCGAAGCCGAAGCGCGAGGACAGCAGCGCGACGAGGTCGCGAGGAACCTTGCTCAGGTACGCCGGCGCCGGGGCCAGCGTCTCGGCAGAGCCGATGAACGGGAAGTACACCGGGCCGTCGGTGGATGCTTCGATCTCGTCGCGCACCGCGACGATCTCGCCGCCGATCCTGCGGAGGCTCGACAGGGTGATCGGCGCCGCGAGTCTGAGCGTGTCGCTCACCGGCATCCGCCAGTGCAGCAGCTGCTCGCCGCGGCGGACGAGCTGCTGCTCGCCGAGGGGGCCGAGGACGCGCCCCCATGCGCCGATTCCCGGCATCGGCAGGGTCATGTCCCACACGAACAGCGTGTCACCGGGCTCGGTGAACCCCACGAGCTCATGCGACCACTCGAAGCGGCGATCGTCGAGGGCTTTCGGAGCCGACAGGGCGTCCCCCACGATGCCGCGCGAGGGCGCGATCATCCAATAGCGCTCCTCGGGCCGATCGCGCCACCAGTCGTTGATCGTCATGGATTCGAATCTAACCGCTGAAGAGGGTCTCGTCAGGCGGCACGCACGGTGTCGAGGAACAGCTCATGGAATCGACGCTCGCCCGTGACCTCGGGATGGAATGCGGTGCCCAGGAGCGCCCCCTGCCGCACCGCCACCACGCGACCGTCCTCGAGGCTGGCGAGCGTCTCGACCGCTTCGCCGGCGTCGACGACGAGCGGAGCCCGGATGAACACCGCGTGCACACTCGGCTCGCCGAGCACGGGAACGTCGAGGTCGGTCTCGAACGAGTCGACCTGGCTTCCGAACGCGTTCCGCTGAACAGTGACGTCCAGCCCGCCGAAAGTCTGCTGACCCGCGATGCCGTCGGTGATGCGGTCGGCGAGCAGGATCAGCCCCGCGCAGGTGCCGTACACCGGCATCCCGTCGGCGATGGCAGTCCGCACGGGGTCACGCATGCCGAACGCGCGGGAGAGCTTGTCGATGACGCTCGACTCGCCGCCCGGGATGACGAGCCCCGACACCGCGGCGAGCTCCTCGGGGCGGCGGACAAGGTCGACGTCCGCACCGAGCTCCGAGAGGACGCGCGCGTGCTCGCGGACGTCTCCCTGCAGCGCGAGGACGCCGACTCGCGGGCGGTGCGTGCTCATGTTCGCGTGCGTGCTCTGATCACCAGCCGCGCTCGGAGAGCCGGTGGGGAGCAGCGAGGTCGGTGACGTTGATGCCGACCATGGCCTCACCCAGGCCCCGCGACACCTCGGCGATGACCTTCGCGTCGTCGTAGAACGTCGTCGCCTTGACGATCGCCGCAGCACGCTCCGCGGGGTTGCCCGACTTGAAGATGCCCGAGCCGACGAAGACGCCGTCGGCGCCGAGCTGCATCATCATCGCGGCATCCGCGGGAGTGGCGACGCCGCCGGCGACGAAGAGGACCACCGGGAGCTTGCCGGTCTCGGCGATCTCGGCCACCAGCTCGTAGGGCGCCTGCAGCTCCTTGGCGGCGACGTACAGCTCGTCCTTCGTGAGCGACTTGAGGACGTTGATCTCACCCGAGATCTTGCGGATGTGCTTGGTCGCCTCCGAGACGTCTCCGGTGCCGGCCTCGCCTTTGGAACGGATCATCGCCGCACCCTCGTTGATGCGCCGCAGCGCCTCGCCGAGGTTGGTGGCGCCGCAGACGAAGGGAACCGTGAAGCCCCACTTGTCGATGTGGTTCACGTAGTCGGCGGGCGAGAGGACCTCGGACTCGTCGATGTAGTCGACGCCGAGCTCCTGCAGCACCTGCGCCTCGACGAAGTGCCCGATGCGGGCCTTCGCCATCACCGGGATCGAGACGGCCTCGATGATGCTGTCGATCATGTCGGGGTCGCTCATGCGCGAGACGCCACCCTGTGCGCGGATGTCGGCGGGAACCCGCTCGAGGGCCATGACGGCGACGGCTCCGGCATCTTCGGCGATCTTGGCCTGGTCGGCGGTGACGACGTCCATGATGACGCCGCCCTTCAGCATCTCGGCGAGGCCGCGCTTGACTCTGCTCGAGCCGGTCTGGACGTGGTGGGGGTGCTGTCGGTCATAACTCTCGATTCTAGTTCG
The DNA here is from genome assembly GCA_963751055.1 of uncultured Actinomycetota bacterium. GTDB lineage: Bacteria > Actinomycetota > Actinomycetes > Actinomycetales > Microbacteriaceae > Microbacterium. The sequence goes on from CAVVTB010000002.1 coordinate 315,682, forward strand.
GGCCGGATGCCGCTCTCGCCGCCGCGGCACGGCCACCGGTCCGGCACTGGCCCGCCACCCGGACGGACCGTCGCGAGCAGGTCAGGCCGTCCAGGCGTTCGCGATCGCCGCCCGGACATCGCCGAGCAGCTGCGGGAGCGCCTTCGTCTTCGCGATGATCGGGAAGAAGTTCGCGTCCGAACCCCACCGCGGCACGATGTGCTGGTGCAGGTGCTCGTCGATCCCGGCACCCGCGACGCTCCCCTGGTTCATGCCCAGGTTGAAGCCGTCGCAGCGCGACACCGATCGCAGCACGCGCATCGCCTGCTGGGTGAGCGCGCCGATCTCGGCGACCTCTTCGTCGGTCGCCTGGTCGTAGGTGGCGATGTGGCGATAGGGGCAGACCAGGAGGTGGCCCGGAGTTGTACGGGAACAGGTTGAGGAGCACGTACGAGGTCCGTCCGCGGGCGACGATGAGGGCGTCCTCGTCGGTCATCCCGGGCGCCGCACAGAACGGGCACGTGGTTCGCAGCGGCTCGGGTCCCGCCTTGATGTACGCCATCCGGTGCGGTGTCCACAGCCGCTGGAACTCGTCGGGCACGCCCGCGAGCGTCGCGGCGTCGATCAGCTCGGCGTCGTCGGTCAAGCGAAGTCCTCGGCGGTGTCGATGAGCGCGTGCGTTGCGATGGCCTCCTGGATGCGGGCCACCGCCTCGTTGATCGGCACGCCGTTGCGCTGGCTGCCGTCGCGGAACCGGAACGAGACCGTGCCCGCGGCGCGGTCCTGCTCACCGGCGATGAGCAGCAGCGGGACCTTCTGCGTCGTGTGGGTGCGGATCTTCTTCTGCATGCGATCGTCGCTGTGATCCAGTTCGGCCCGCACACCGTCGACCTTGAGCTGGGTGATGACCTCGCCGAGATAGTCCGCGTACTCGTCCGCGACAGGGATGCCCACGACCTGCACCGGCGACAGCCACACCGGGAACGCCCCGGCGTAGTGCTCGAGCAGGATGGCGAAGAATCGCTCGATGGATCCGAACAGCGCCCGGTGGATCATGATCGGGCGCTTCTTCTGGCCGTCGCGATCGGTGTACTCGAGCTCGAACCGGTCGGGAAGGTTCGGATCGACCTGCACGGTCGACAGCTGCCAGGTGCGTCCGATCGCGTCCTTGGTCTTGAGGTCGATCTTCGGACCGTAGAAGGCCGCCTCTCCGGGCACCTCGGTGAGCTTCAGCCCGCTCTGGAGAGCGACGTTGCGCAGCGCGTCGGTCGAGTACTCCCAGAACTCGTCGCGAGCCGATCCACTTGTCCTTCTCGTCATCCCGCATCGACAGCTCGAGCTCGAACTCGCTCAGGCCGAAGTCGCGCAGCATCGAGATGACGAACTCGAGCACGCGACTCGTCTCCTCCTCGAGCTGCTCGGGAGTGACGAAGAGGTGCGAGTCGTCCTGCGTGAATCCACGCACTCGGGTGAGACCATGCAGCGCGCCGGACAGCTCGTTGCGGTACACGGTTCCGTTCTCGGCGAGCCGCATCGGGAGGTCGCGATAGCTGCGCGCGCGCTCCTTGTAGATGAGGATGTGCATCGGGCAGTTCATCGGCTTCAGGTAGTAGTCGACGCCGTGCTTGGTGATCGCGCCCTGCTCGTCGCGCTCCTCGTCCAGGTGGATGGGAGGGAACATCCCCTCCTTGTAGGTCACGAGGTGGTTCGACTGCAGGAAGAGGTCCTGCTTCGAGATGTGCGGGGTGTAGACGTACGTGTAGCCGTCCGCGATATGGCGACGCCGGGCGTGCTGCTCCATCTCGCCGCGCACGAGCCCACCGCGCGGGTGCCATACCGACAGCCCCGAGCCGATCTCGTCGGGGAACGAGAACAGGTCGAGCTCGCGGCCGAGCTTGCGGTGGTCGCGCTTGGCGGCTTCCTCGAGCCGCGCCTGGTAGGCGCGCAGATCGTCCTTGGTCGGCCACGCCGTGCCGTAGATCCGCTGGAGCTGGGGGTTCTTCTCGCTCCCCCGCCAGTACGCGCCGGCGACGCGGGTCAGCGCCCAGCCGTTGCCGACCATGCGCGTGCTCGGCACGTGCGGGCCGCGGCAGAGGTCCTTCCAGACCGTCTCGCCGTCGCGGTTCACGTTGTCGTAGATCGTGAGCTCGCCGGCGCCGACCTCGACGGACGCCCCCTCGGCAGCCTCCTTGCCGCCCTTCAGACCGATCAGCTCGAGTTTGAACGGCTCGTCGACGAGTTCGGCGCGGGCCTCCTCGTCGCTGACGACCCTTCGCACGAAGCGCTGGCCTTCGCGGACGATGCGCGCCATCTCCTTGTCGATGGCCTTGAGGTCATCCGTCGAGAACGGCTGCTCGACGCCGAAGTCGTAGTAGAAGCCGTCCGTGATGGGCGGGCCGATCCCGAGGTTCGCCTGCGGATTGATCCGCTGCACGGCCTGCGCGAGGACGTGCGCCGTCGAGTGGCGGAGGATGCCGAGCCCGTCGGGGCTGTCGATGGTCACCGGCTCGACGGCATCCGCCTCGTCGACCAGCGTCGCGAGGTCTTTGAGCTCGCCGTTCACCCGCAGCGCGATGACGGAGCGATCGGGGAACAGGGCGAATCCGTCGGCGGGGAATTGCACGTCGAGGGGAAGGGCGGCGTCAGTCACGGGGAACTCTCCAGGTAATGGCTCGGGCTCAAGGCTATCCGTAGTCGCCGGGTCGCCCCTCGCCGATCCCCCGGCTGCGGCTATCGGATCGTCGCCAGCGTGTAGTCGCCGTCGGCGCAGCCGGTCACGAGCCAGCCACCGGGAACGGCCGTCGCGTCGAGGTTCGTGATTCCTGCGACCTCGAGGTCGGGTTCGGCGCTGCCGGGGATCCAGACTTCGAGCCCGCAGCTGCGCGCGTCGGTGGTGCCTGCGAGTTCGACTTCCGCCCCGTCCGCGCGGAGCGAGGTCAGCACACCCGGGGCCGAGCGCGGGTACGCGCGACTGAGGATCTCGAGCAGCTCGTCCCGCGGGGGAGCCGGCTCACCCGTCGTGCAGTCTTCGCGCATCAGCGCGTCGGTCATGTCGTTGATCCCGCCCTGGGGATCGCCGCACGCCTGCTTCCACACCCAGTAGGCGCTGCCCAGCAGATGGGCGTCCTCGAGGTCTGCGTACCGGCTGAGTCGCTCGACCCGGTCGGCATCCTCGCCCCAGTAGCCGTACTCTCCCGACCAGAGCGGGTCGCCGTACGAGTCCGCGACACGCTGCGCGTACGCGAACTGCCGCTCCATCGACACGATGGGCGGAACGCCCAGCGAGCGGTCCATCGTGATCGACTCCGAGTAGAGGTGGGGCGAGAAGACGACGTTCGCGTCATCGGTGAACCCCGTCGGCGGCCCACTGTCGAACCCGAGGCCCGACCAGAGGATGCTGGGCTCGGCGAAGACGATCTGCGGAGCGCCCGCGGCCCGGATCTCCTCGATCGCGCTGTCGTAGAACCGGCCGAGCTGGAAGGAGGTCGTCACCGGCGCGGTCTCGCCGAATCCGGGCTCGTTCAGGAGGTCGAAGCCCGCGACCGTCGGCTCGTCCGCGAACTCTTCCGCGAGCTTGCCCCACGTCTCGACGAAAGCGCCCTGGATGCCGTCGGTGTCGAAGTAGAAGTTCTGGAACGCGCGGTCACTCGCCGGCGAGATGTCGCGGCCCTGGAACTGGCATCGAGGGGCGCCATCGGTGATCGTCGCCCACCCGGGCGCACCGTCGTAGCCCCACATCGGGTCGGTGCCGGGGCGGCACTCGGTCCCCTCGGGAGTCCCCTCGTTCCACCACGAGTCCTGGTGCATGTCGAGCACGATATACAGCCCGTGCTCCTTCGCGAGGTCGACCGCATCGTGGATCTGCGCGAGATAGTCCTCGTCGAGCGTGCCGCGCTCTGGCTCGAGTGCCGACCACGAGATGCCGAGCCTCACCACGTTGAAGCCCTGCTCGGCCATACCCGCGAAGTCCTCCTCGGTCAGCGGCGAGGTGTCGTCCACGTCGGCACGAGGCCGGTAGAAGTCGACGAGCTGGTTGACGTTGACGCCGCGAAGGAGCACCTGATCGCCCTCGCCGTCGGCGATGACGCCGCCATCCGCCCGAAGGAACGCCGCCGGAACCGACGTCATCGGATGCGGCCGCCGACGCGCCGCTCGGCGGTGTGATCAGGGTGACCGCGACGGCGACCACGGCGACGACGCCGGCGGCGAGCTGCAGCGTGCGTGCCATGCGGGCCGAGCGGATCCGATCCGCGAGCACCGCAGTCACACCGACGATCCAGCCCAGGCAGGCGCCGAAGGACAGCCCGTCCGCGACGGCGACGTAGGTCGCCATCAGGGGCCAGATGTCGCCGCGGAGGCCGTCCACGACGAGCGCGACGATCGCCTGGAGGATGCCCACGGCGCCACCGGCGACCAGCGCGGCGAGCCACCCGCCCAAGACGCCCGGCACCCGAGCACGCATCCACCTGAGGCAGAGGATCGTCGCCGCGGCGAGAAGCACCATCGCCACGATCACGGAGAGCGCGCCGCGATCGGGTCTGGCAGCGGGAACTCCGGGCGCGTAGACGGCGCCCGTCCACCACAGGCCGGCGACGAGCGGCGCGACAGCCGCGAAGAGCAGCGCAGGCAGCAGGACGGCCTTGACCTCGTGCCTCTGGCGTTCGGTGCGGCCGCCGAACCAACGCGTGAACGCCGCGACGATGAGCGCGGCGGGAACAGCCTTCGCGGTCACATACCCCGCGGCCCAGCCGGCGGTGGCGAGATCCCAGGTCATGACGAGGCACGCGGCGGCCTGAGCGAGCATCACGGCGAGGACCACTCCGGCCGTGAGCGTCCAGAACCGGTCGCCGGCGCGCAGTGCGGTCCACCAGACCACGCCGAGAAGCACCGGGAGGTAGACGACGTACGGCGCCCACGTCCACACGCGCGTCGAGCTGCGGCAAGGCGCCCGACCAGCCGACCAGCGCAAGCAGCCCGGTGGGATCCGCGACGGCCTGGATGACGACCAGGACGACAGTGGTGAGCAGGGCGACGGCAGGGCGGCGAACGGACTTCATGTCACTCCATCGTGAGAAGTTCGCGGAACGGGACAGCACAGCATCCGCTTTCTGTCTGTGCAAGTCAAACCGAAGCCGTCCGGTCTGTGGAGAACTCGCCCCACACGCGAAAAAACCCCCGGCGAGCCGGGGGTTCTGTTCTGTGCGCGATACTGGGATCGAACCAGTGACCTCTTCCGTGTCAGGGAAGCGCGCTACCGCTGCGCCAATCGCGCCCGTCAGGGCTATTGAGTTGAGGAGTGGAGGTGGCGACGGGATTCGAACCCGTGTAAACGGCTTTGCAGGCCGGTGCCTAGCCGCTCGGCCACGCCACCGCGTGTGGTTTGACCCCACGTGCCGTGGTCTCCCCTGAAGGAGACCCCTGCACTCGAGCGGATGACGAGACTCGAACTCGCGACCCCAACCTTGGCAAGGTTGTGCGCTACCAACTGCGCTACATCCGCATGCTCCGGATCACTCCGGCGCTTGAACGACTTTAGCCGATGATCGGCACTGTTCCAAACCAGCGCCGGACCGCGCGTGTCACCGCGTCCGGGTTCGTGACTGTGCGCGGCATCCGCTAAGATCGAGACTCGGCCCCGCAGGGCCATGGGCGATTGGCGCAGTTGGTAGCGCGCTTCCTTCACACGGAAGAGGTCATCAGTTCGAGTCTGGTATCGCCCACAAGAAAGGCCCCCGGAATCCGGGGGCTTTCTCGTTTGCGGGGCTGGATGGCTGAGGTTCCGTGATGGTTGACCCCAACAGTCGACCCCAACTGGGCGTCAGTTCGCTTCGATGCAGATCCAGTCATACTCGACCTTTGCGAGCGCCCGGAAGGTGCCGAGGTACTTGAAGCCGAGAGCGTTCTTTCCCTCGCCCCCAGCGGGTCGCCCCGACCTTGCGGCACCAGTGCCCGCGGCAGACCTCGACTCGGTGCCCGTCCGGGCCGTGCACCTTGCCCGTCCTTGTAGTGAGTCTCGGTGATGTGTACGAGGTCGCCGGCCTTGATGTGGTCGGAGTACTTCAGGACGGTGCGGACGTAGCTGGTACCCATCCAGTCGAGGTCGCTGATTGCGTTGTCGATGATCGTCGCGCGTTCGGCTGCGAGGCCCGTCATCTTGGTTTCGATCGCCTCGAGTCGGTTCACGAGGTGGTGTGCCGGCGCGGGCGTCGGCATCGGTACAGTTGTGGTGGTCATCAACTTTCGCTTTCTAATCGGGATTGATGGCTAGGCCTCAGTCGGACTTCCACTCCGTCTGAGGCCGTGCTTGTCCAGCAGGGTTGCGGGTCTGATCAGTTCCCGAAGCTGCTCGGCGATCCTTGACCGGGTTCAACAGGGGCAATAGGGTCCGAGCAACGATTCATCGTGCATGGAAGCAAGCGAAGGAGTCGCGATGGCAAGCATCGGCCCGGTACACCTAGAGATTTCCTCCACAAACACGGACGAAGTGGTGGTCGACGCGTCCTGGGACTTCACTCTCAGCAACGAAGACGCCGCGAGCGGCCGGCAGTACCGAGAAGTAGTGCAACTCATCGGCGTAGACAAAGGCATGCCCGGTGAGGACGGTGTCGACGATGTCATCGCACAGATCTCCGACGGACAGGTTGGCCACTTCGACGGCATTCACTACACGTACAGGCACTCGTGCCAGCACAAGTTTCCGGCGACCCAACTCGACGAGGACCAGAATCCGCTCTTCATTCGCATTGACGAGATTCAAGTGCGGGTGACGCTCTCGAGCGAGAGTGACAGCAACATCGTTAGGCGCCAGGAGATACCCGGGGCGACCTAGTCTCAGCACGCCGTCCCGACGCTGCTGGATTGGCGCAAGGCTGCACGTCTGCCAAGTGCGGCGGCACTGCGCGGTAACAGCAGCGATGCGATGCACGAGCGCATCGCCCGGATCAATGAGACCAAGATCTGAGCCCCGAAACGGGGCGATGTTCGCGCACGTTCGCCAATGTGTGAAAACCCGGATTCATGCGGTTTCCGAACAGTCGCGTACCCCAGCAAACCCCGTGCCCATCCTTCACACGGAAGAGGTCATCAGTTCGAGTCTGGTATCGCCCACCACGACGCGAGACGCGTCAGTTCCCCACGGCCCAGCCGTAGCGCTTGTGCAGCGCGTCCGCGACGCGGACGAAGCGCTCGAGATCCAGCGCCGCGGCTTCGCGCCGCATGCCGCCGGAGTGCACCGTGTAGACCTGCTCGATGTCGATCCAGGATGGCCGCCCCCGAGTGTCCCAGGGCCCTGAGCCGATGGCGAGGAAGTCCCTGTCGCCGTCGTGGGCCTTGCTCGTGAGCCGGACGGCATAGACGCGGTCTGCGTCCTGGCGCCCGATCACGAGCACCGGTCGATCCTTTCCCCGGCCGTCGTTCTCGGTGTACGGAACCCAGGTCCAGACGATCTCACCGGCATCCGGATCGCCGTCCTGGTCGGGCGAGTACGTGATGCGCAGGGCATCGCGGGCGGGGGGCGCGATCTCGGCGGTCGCCGTGAAGCCGGAGCGTCCGACCTGGTCGCGCCCCGTGCCATCATCCGGTGCTGTGCTCCTCCCAGGCCGGAAGAGGCGGGCGAGGGCTCCGAGAAGCCCGGATCGCTGTGTCACAGAGGTCACCCTAGCCGCACGCGAGAGGGGCGCCGCGGAATCCGCGACGCCCCTCTCGTGCTGTGCCTGGGGCTCAGGCCCGAGCGTCCGTGAGGACGTAGCCCTCTTCGCCGTGGACGATCGTGTCGATGCCCGCGATCTCGTCCTCGTTCTTGACGCGGAAGCCGATCGTCTTCTGGATGACCCAGCCGATGGCGTACGCGAGCACGAAGGAGTAGATGAGCACCGAGAAGGCGGCGATCGCCTGGACGAGGAGCTGCGTGCCGTCACCGCCGGTGAACAGACCGGTGCCCGTGGCGAAGAAGCCGAGGTACAGCGTTCCGATCAGACCGCCGACGAGGTGGATGCCCACGACGTCGAGCGAGTCGTCGAAGCCCCACTTGAACTTCAGCTCGATGGCCAGGGCGCACACCGCACCGGCGATCAGGCCGAGGACGATCGCCCAGATGGGCGTCAGGAACGCACAGGCCGGGGTGATCGCCACGAGTCCGGCGACGGCACCCGATGCTGCACCCACGGAGGTCGGCTTGCCGTCCTTGATCTTCTCGACGATCAGCCACGCGAGGAGCGCAGCGGCGGGTGCGGCGATCGTGTTGACGAACGCGAGCGCGGCGGTGTTGTCGGCGGCGAGCTCGGAGCCGGCGTTGAAGCCGAACCACCCGAACCACAGGAGGCCCGCGCCCAGGAGCACGAACGGCGGGTTGTGCGGGACGGTGATGCCCTTCTGGAAGCCCACGCGCTTGCCGAGCACGAGCGCCAGCGCGAGAGCAGCTGCACCGGCGTTGATGTGGACCGCTGTTCCACCGGCGAAGTCGAGCGCGCCGAGGCCGAACCACTCCTGCATGCCGTAGGTGATCCAGCCGCCGTAGGCGAAGCTGCCGTCTTCGGCGAGGCCGAAGTTGAACACCCAGCTCGCGACCGGGAAGTACACGATCGTCGCCCAGATCGCGGCGAAGATCATCCACGCGCCGAACTTGGCCCGATCTGCGATGGCACCCGAGACGAGGGCGACGGTGATGATCGCGAACGTCGCCTGGAATGCGACGAACGCGAGCGGCGGGTATGCGGAGCCGTCAGGAGTCTCGAGCAGGCTCTGCAGGCCGATGGCGTTCCAGTCGATCGACCACGGTGCGATGAGTCCCTCAGCGCCGGGGAAGGCGATCGCGTAGCCGTAGACGACCCACAGGACGCCGATGAGCCCCAGGGCGCCGAAGCTGAGCATCATCATGCTGATGACGCTCTTGGCCTTGACGAGTCCGCCGTAGAAGAACGCGAGTCCTGGCGTCATCAACAGGACGAGCGCCGCGCATATGAGCATGAATGCGGTGTTGCCTTGATCCATCTCGGGGAGAACCTCTCTGCAGGGACGCAGGTGTAGCGTCGGGTGCTCCCCAGTGTCGTCACCGCCCGTTTCGTCAGCGGTTCATCCCGTGTTTCCCGTTGGTTACGTGAGGGCCGTGTGCGTAAACATCCTGTTTCGCGCCGACCTGAGCGAGCCGCGAATCGGCGCCGGCTGCTCGACGGCCGGGTCAGGCGAGGGTAGAGGCGACGAGCCTCGAAATGGCGCGCAGGTACTTCTTCCGGTACCCGCCGGCGAGCATCTCGTCGGGGAAGACGAGGTCGAGCGAGAGCCCGGTCGCCCTGATCGGCAGCTCGGCGTCGTACACGCGGTCGATGAAGGCGACGAACCGCAGCGCGGCCGACTGGTCGGTGAGCTGCTCGACGTCGCGGAGGCCGACAGCCGACAGACCGTCGATGATGCGGATGTACCGGGACGGGTGGACTCGGGCGAGGTGCGCGACGAGGTCTGCGAAGGAGTCGTCCGAGACGAGTCCGGTCGCGGCCGCATCGGCGATCGCTGCCTCGTACTGCGGACGTTCCAGCACATCTGCGTGCCCGTCGAGGCTGCGGTGGCGGTAGTCGGTGCCGTCGATGCGGATGGTCTGGAAGCTCTCGGACATCGCGTGGATCTCGCGGAGGAAGTCCTGAGCGGCGAAACGGCCCTCGCCCAGGGCATTCGGCGGGGTGTTGGATGTCGCGGCCAGCCGGGTCCCCGAAGCCGACCAGCTCGGCCAGCAGCCGGGTCATCACCATCGTGTCGCCCGGGTCGTCGAGTTCGAACTCGTCGATGCACAGGAGGTCCGAGCCGCGGAAGAGTTCGACCGTGTTCTTGTAGCCGAGGGCGCCGACGAGCGCGGTGTACTCGATGAACGAGCCGAAGTACTTCCGAGCGGCCGGCATCGCGTGGTACACCGCGGCGAGCAGGTGCGTCTTGCCGACGCCGAAGCCGCCGTCGAGGTACACGCCGGGCTTCAGCTCGGGACCACGCTTGGCGCGACCGAACAGACCGCCACGCTTCGCGGACGCCCCGCCTCCGGAGAAGGCGATGAGAAGGTCCTTCGCCTCCTGCTGCGACGGGAAGGCGGCATCCGCCCGGTAGGTGTCGAACGTCGCGTCGGCGAACTGCGGCGGCGGCACCAGAGCAGCGACCATCTCGGCGCCCGAGATCTGCGGCATCCGCTCGGTGAGATGGATGATCCCGGTTCCGGTGGCAGTGGCGGTCATGGCGATCCTGTGTCGGCGTCTTACTCGGGCGATGCGGTCGCCCACCAGGGAATCTAGGGTCGAAGGGCGCGGTTCAACCCTACGCGCTCGCGCCGAGCCGCCCAGAACTCAGCTTTTCAGAACCCCGCTCCACCGACCCGCTGTTCACACCCGAGGAGATCCCGTTGTCCGTCGAGACCGATTCATCGTCCGCCAAGTTCGCCGAGTACGCCGAGCCCGGTCGGCTGGTGACCGGCGAGTGGCTCGAGGCGCGCCTCGGCACGCCGGGACTGGTCGTCGTCGAGTCGGATGAGGACGTCCTGCTCTACGAGACGGGGCACATTCCGGGCGCAGTGAAGGTCGACTGGCACACCGAGCTGAACGACCCGGTGGTGCGCGACTACCTCGACGGCGAGGGGTTCGCCGAGCTGCTGAGCCGCAAGGGCATCGCCCGCGACGACACCATCGTCATCTACGGCGACAAGAACAACTGGTGGGCCGCCTACGCGCTGTGGGTGTTCTCGCTGTTCGGCCACGAGGATGTGCGCCTCCTCGACGGCGGCCGCGACAAGTGGATCGCCGACGGGCGTCCGATCACGACGGATGCGTCAGCCCCCTCCCCCACCGACTACCCGGTCGTCGAGCGGGACGACACCGCTTTGCGGGCCTACAAGGACGACGTGCTCGCCCACTTCGGCAATCCCCTCATCGACGTCCGCTCTCCCGAGGAGTACGACGGATCGCGCACCTCGGCGCCCGCCTACCCCGAAGAGGGAGCGCTGCGGGCGGGTCACATCCCGACCGCGCAGAGCGTGCCGTGGGCGCGCGCCGTCGCCGCCGACGGCGGGTTCAAGACCCGCGCCGAGCTCGATGCGATCTACCGGGGCGAGGCAGGACTGCAGGACGGCGACTCGATCGTCGCCTACTGCCGCATCGGCGAGCGGTCGAGCCACACCTGGTTCGTCCTGAAGCACCTTCTCGGCTTCGAGGACGTCCGCAACTACGACGGGTCGTGGACCGAATGGGGCAGCGCCGTCCGCGTGCCGATCGCGACGGGCGCCGAACCGGGCGAGCTGCCCTCCCGCTGACCGCCGGCGGTCCGCTGCGCCGTGGGAGAATGATGGGGATGACCGTTGCAGCCCTCCCCGAGTCCCTCGCCGAGATCCGCGACGAGTTCCTCGAGCTCCCCGAGTCGGACCGGCTCCAGCTCCTCCTCGAGTTCTCGCGCGAGCTGCCGCCCGTCCCGTCGAGGTACGACGGCCACCCCGAGCTCTGCGAGCGCGTGGCGGAGTGCCAGTCGCCGGTCTACATCGTGATGGATGTCGACGACGAAGGCATCGTCTCGATGCACGCCATGGCGCCGGCCGAAGCGCCCACGACGCGAGGGTTCGCCAGCATCCTCGTCCAGGGCCTCACCGGGCTCACCGCGGACGAGGTCCTCGCGATCCCCGCCGACTTCCCCCAGAGCATCGGGCTGACGCGGGCGGTCTCGCCGCTGCGCATCGCCGGGATGACCGGGATGCTGATGCGCGCGAAGCGCCAGGTGCGGGCGAAGCTGGCCCTCTGATGTCGGCCGCCACCGCCGGCAGGGGTCCGGCCGACGCCGGTTCGGTGACGGAGCTCATTCCGCGTTCGCTCGAGTCGGTGACGATCGGCGACGACGCCACCGTCGAGTGGATGTCGGAGCGCTATCGCCTGGACGACGGGCCGTTCGTGCGCCTCAACATGATCACGACGATCACGGGCGCCACGGCAGGCGACGACGGCACGAGCGAGACGATCACGTCCCGCACCGACCGCTTCGTGCTGGGTGCCATCCGCCGCAACGCCGACGTCGTCGTGGTGGGCGCCGAGACGCGTGCGCGCGGAGGGCTATCTGCTGCCCAAGACCGCGCGGCTGGCGATCGTCACCTCGACGGGCGACCTCGGTGTCGACAGGCTCAGCGACGCGGGCCGCGAGGATCGCCCGCCGGCGATCGTGCTGTGCCCGCTGTCCCTGGTCGACGCGGTCCGCCACCGGATCGGAGACGCACCGGCCGAGGTCATCCCGGTGCCCTCCGACGGCGATCGGCTCGATCCCGCGACGATCGTCGCGACCCTCCACGCCCGGGGGCTGGAACGGATCGTCTGCGAGGGCGGGCCGCTGCTCGCGACCCAGTTCGTCGAGTCGGGCGTCGTCGACGAGCTCTGCGTGACGGTCTCTCCGGTGCTCGAGCCGGCGAGGCATCCGTTCATCAGCCTGACCAGCCCGCATCGAGTCGGTCGTCGCGGGATTGCTCGTGGACGACGCGGGCTTCAGCTATCTGCGGCTTCGTCCGCGGCGCTGAGACCCTGCTCCGAGACCCAGTTCCGGATGCTGGCGCTCCACCGTTCCTGGTCGTAGTTCCAGAGCTTCGTGTGTCGCGCGACCTCGAAGACCTTGAGGTCGACGAGGTCGGGACGCGCGGTGACGAGGTCGTGCGAGGCATCCGAGGGGACGAAGCCGTCGTCGTCGCTGTGCAGGATGAGGATCGGATGCCGCAGCTCGCCCGCGCGCGCGACCACGTCGAGCCGGTCGAACGGGATGGCGCTTCCGGCGCGGGTGATCGGCGTCGCCCACTCGGACTGGAGCGCGCCGATCGCGAGGCCGCTCACGGCGGTGGGAACCCGGAGGGCCCGCGCCTGATACTCGAGCACGATGCGCCAGTCGATGACGGGAGACTCGAGGATGAGTCCCGCGATGGCATCGCGATGCGCGGAGTTGAGTGACAGCTGGAGCGCGATCGCGCCGCCCATCGACCAGCCCATGAGCAGGATGCGCTTCGCTCCCCGTCGGCGTGCGAATCCGACCGCCGCGTCGACGTCGCGCCACTCGGTCGCGCCGAGCGTGTAGGTGCCGGCGCGGCTGCGGGGCGCCTCGCCGTCGTTGCGGTACGAGACGACGAGCGACGTGATGCCGAGCGCATGGAACACGGGCACCGCGCGGAGGCACTCCGCGCGTGTCGTGCCCCGGCCATGCACCTGGATGACCCAGACGTCGCCGCTTCCCGCCGGGAACAGCCACGCCGGGCATGGGCCGACGGCGGAGCCGATGAGCTCCGGCGTGTAGGGCAGGTGGAGCTCGTCGGCGCGGTCGTAGTACCAGCCGCTGAAGGCCGCGTCGGGCGAGAGCTGCGCGTCCGACGGGATGTGGGTGAGCAGCTTCCGCTTGACCGACGCGTCGTCCTCGGAGAGGACCGAGCCGAGCTTGATGTAGTTCGCGGTCCCGCTCGTGAAGAGGCCGTACCGCCCGGGAAGCTGGGTGTCGGGCGTCTTCGAGAGCGTGATCGTCTGCGCGGCCGTGTCGAGCGCGAGGATGCGCGTGTCGGACTCGCGGGTGGCGGGCGTGACGACTCGCCGGGCCATGTGGATCGACGCGTACGCGAGCGCCGAGAGCACGCCGGCCAGCGCCAGGCTGATCACGGTGAGTGCGGCCCGAACGCCGGTGACAAGGGAGGGAGAGGCGCCGCGCATCGCGGCGCGCCTGGAGGCGACCATCGAGGCCTCACTCTAGTCTGTCCGCGTGGCTGAGCATCGTCCCCCGGCGGCGCCGGCGTCCTTCAGCAAGGCCGCTGCCGACGTGCGGGCACGTCGCATTCCGGGACGATCTGTCGGTCCGCGAGATCCCCGCCCCGACCGGGCTCGCGCCCGATGCGATCGCGCTCGCCGGAGACGTGCGTCCCGAGGCCGAGGGCGAGGACGTCGGCCTACGGCACGGGCCGCTTCATCCTGCTCCACGATCCCGCTGAGCCTGGCCCCTGGAACGGTCCGTGGCGGATCGTATGCTTCGCCCAGGCGCCGCTCGAGACCGACATCGGAGTCGATCCGATGCTGGCCGACGTGGCATGGTCGTGGCTGATGGACGCCCTCGCATCGCGTCGCGCCACGTTCCACTCGGCCTCCGGAACGGCGACCAAGACGATCTCGAAGGGGTTCGGATCGCTCGCCGCCGAGGGTGACGGCGCCCAGATCGAGCTCCGGGCGTCGTGGTCCCCGCAAGGACCGATGGCGCCACACGTGGAAGCATGGGCTGAGCTGGTGTGCATGCTCGCCGGGCTGCCACCGGGTTCAGAAGGGGTTGCGATGCTGGGAACGCGCAGGTCGACCGCGTGGTTGATTACGTCGTCATCGAGGATGCGGACGGTCTCGTCGCCGCCGCGGCCCAGATCGCCGCAGGCGAGGGGCCGGTCGCGGTGGACGTCGAGCGGGCCTCGGGATTCCGCTATTCGCAGCGCGCCTACCTCGTCCAGGTGTTCCGCCGCGGCGCAGGTGTCTTCCTCTTCGACCCGCCGCCGATCGGCGACTTCAGCGCGCTGCAGGCCGCGATCGGCGACGAGGAGTGGGTGCTGCACGCGGCGAGCCAGGATCTGCCGTCGCTGCGCGAACTCGACTTGGAGCCCGCCACGATGTTCGACACCGAACTGGCGGCGAGACTGCTCGGGCACGAGCGCGTCGGCCTCGGCGCGGTCGTCGAGGACACACTCGGGAATCTCGCTCGCGAAGGCGCACTCCGCGTCCGACTGGTCCACGCGCCCCCTTCCGCAGTCCTGGCTGGAATACGCCGCGCTCGATGTCGAGCATCTCGTCGACGTCCGCGACGTGCTCGCCGCGGAACTCGTCGAGCAGGGGAAGACCGAATACGCCGCCGAGGAGTTCCGCGCGGTGCTGGAGCGCGTGCCCAAACCGGCGCGCGAAGAGCCGTGGCGCCGGCTGAGCGGCCTGCACACCGTTCGCGGACGGAAGGCGCTCGCGGTCGCGCGTGAGCTCTGGACGGCCCGCGAGGACTACGCCCGGGAGCAGGATGTCTCGCCGGGCCGCCTCGTGCCCGATCGCGCGCTGGTGGCGGCGGTCCTCGCCGATCCCGAAGTCGAAGCAGGAGCTCTCGGCCGTCAAGGAGTTCACCGGGCGGGCGAGCCGATCCCAGCTCGACCGGTGGTGGGCGGCGATCGAAGCCGGGCGGGCGAGCGAGGAGCTCCCGCTCGAGCGCGCCACCGGCGGCGACTCCCTGCCGCCCCCGCGCGCCTGGGTCGACCGCAATCCCGAGGCGGACGCGCGGCTGAAGGCCGCTCGGCCGGTCGTCGAGCAGGTCGCAGCCGACTTGACGATGCCGACGGAGAACCTCCTCACACCCGACCTGCTGCGCCGCGTCGCGTGGTCTCCGCCCGACCCGGTCACCGCGGCATCCATCGGCGAGGCCCTCGAGGCACTCGGCGCGCGTCACTGGCAGATTGAGCGAACTGCACAGGTGATCGCGGATGCCTTTGTCGATTCCGTGCAAGAGCCGTTGCGGGCGCCGGAACTGAGTTCGTAGGTTTCCGCCACCCGGTTCCAGTCGTCGAAACGGCCTCCGTAGGCTGGCCTCATCCCACGAATCTTGGAGGCAGAGTGGCCGAGTCTTCGGACGTCTACTTCATCGACGGCATGCGCACACCCTTCGGGCGCGCCGGCGAGAAGGGCATGTACTGGAACACCCGAGCGGATGATCTCGCCGTGAAGGCGACGATCGGGCTCATGGAGCGGAACCCGGGGGTTCCGGCGAGCCGGATCGACGATGTGGCCATCGCCGCGACGTCGCAGACCGGCGACCAGGGGCTCACCCTCGGCCGGAGCGTCGCGATCCTCGCGGGTCTCCCGCAGTCGGTTCCCGGCTTCGCCATCGACCGCATGTGCGCGGGCGCCATGACCAGCGTGACCACCATGGCGGCCTCGATCGGGTTCGGCATGTACGACGTCGCCCTCGCGGGCGGCGTCGAGCACATGGGTCACCACCCGATCGGCGGGAACGCCGACCCGAACCCGCGGTTCGTCGCCGAGAAGATGGTCGATCCGGGAGCGCTCAACATGGGTGTCACTGCGGAGCGCATCTTCGACCGCTTCCCGCACCTCACCAAGGAGCGCTCGGACCGCTACGGCATGCTGAGCCAGCACAAGGTGCAGGCCGCGTACGACGCCGGCAAGCTCCAGGCCGACCTCGTGCCCGTCGCGATCAAGGGCGCCGACGGCGCCTGGGGTCTCGCGACCGAGGACGAGGGACGCCGGCCGCAGACCACGATGGAGGACCTCGCGAGCCTCAAGACGCCGTTCCGCCCGCACGGGCGCGTGACGGCGGGCACCTCGTCGCCGCTCACCGACGGCGCCACGATGAGCCTCCTCGCCGGCGGCGGCGCCGTGAAGGAACTCGGCCTCGCGCCCAAGATGAAGCTCGTCTCGTTCGCGTTCGCCGGCGTGCAGCCCGAGATCATGGGCATCGGGCCGATCCCGTCGACCGAGAAGGCCCTCAAGAAGGCCGGCCTCACGATCGACGACATCGGCCTGTTCGAATTGAACGAGGCGTTCGCCATCCAGGTGATCTCGCTGCTCGACCACTTCGGCATCGCCGACGACGACCCGCGGGTCAACCAGTGGGGCGGTGCCATCGCGCTCGGCCACCCGCTCGCCGCCTCCGGCGTGCGCCTGATGATCCAGCTCGCGGCGCAGTTCGCCGAGCGTCCGGACGTGCGCTACGGCCTGACGGCGATGTGCGTCGGTCTCGGCCAGGGCGGTTCGGTCATCTGGGAGAACCCCCACTACAACGGCAAGAAGAAGTGAGCCACCCGACGATGACGAACTACTCGGAGATCGACTTCTCCCCGCTCGATGCCCTCGCCGATGGAGAAGTCGTCACGCACTCCGTCGTGCGCGACATCCGTCTCGCCTCCGGCAAGCGTCCTCGCGCTCATCACGCTCGACAACGGCCGCGACCACACCCGGCCGAACACGCTCGGCCCGACCACGCTGAACGAGCTCGGCGCGACGCTCGACACGCTCAAGGCGCGCGCCGCGCAGGGCGAGATCCAGGCGGTCGGCATCACCGGCAAGCAGTACATCCTCGCGGCGGGCGCCGACCTCAGCGACATCTCGCGGCTCGGGTCGAAGGACGACGCGCGGATGATCGCGCAGCTCGGCCACCACGTGTTCGGCAAGCTCTCGGACCTCGGCGTGCCGTCGTTCGCGTTCGTGAACGGGCTCGCGCTCGGCGGCGGACTCGAGATCGCCTTGAACTCGTCGTATCGGACGGTGGATGCCTCGGCGGCGGCGATCGCGCTGCCCGAGGTGTTCCTCGGCATCATCCCCGGATGGGGCGGCGCGTACCTGCTGCCGAACCTGATCGGCATCGAGAACGCCCTCGAGGTCGTGATCTCGAACCCGCTCAAGCAGAACCGGATGCTGAAGCCCCAGCAGGCCTTCGACTACGGGATCGTCGATGCGATCTTCCCCGCGGCGAACTACCTGGAGGACTCGCTCCGCTGGGCCGACGGCGTGCTCGACGCGGCGCCGTGAAGGTCGACCGCAAGAACGAGCCCGGCAAGATCGAGCGCCTCACCAAATGGCCCATCGCGATCAAGATGGCGCGCGGCATGCTCGAGAGCCGCATCGGCACGGTGCCGCGGTCGCCGTACGCCGCGCTGGAGCTGCTCGACAAGGCGCAAGAGCGGAACGAAGGCGGAAGGCTTCGCCCGCGAGGATGACGCGCTCGCCGATCTCGTGGTCGGCGACCAGTTCGCGGCATCCATGTATGCCTTCGATCTGGTGCAGAAGCGCGCCAAGCGCCCCGTCGGAGCACCGGCCAAGGAGCTCGCCAGGAAGGTCACCAAGGTCGGCATCATCGGCGCCGGTCTGATGGCCAGCCAGTTCGCGCTGCTGTTCGTGCGGAAGCTGCAGGTGCCGGTGCTCATCACCGACCTCGACCAGGCGCGCGTCGACAAGGGCCTCGCCTACATCAACGACGAGATCGGCAAGCTCGAGGAGAAGGGGCGCCTCGACGGCGACACCGCCAACAGGCTCCGCGCGCTCGTCCACGGCACGGTCGACAAGACGGAGTACGCGGACTGCGACTTCGTGATCGAGGCCGTCTTCGAAGAGGTGGGCGTCAAGCAGCAGGTGTTCGGCGAGATCGAGAAGATCATCGCGCCCGACGCCATCCTCGCGACCAACACGTCGTCGCTGTCGGTCGAGGAGATCGGCGCCACGCTCACCAACCCCGAGCGTCTCGTCGGCTTCCACTTCTTCAACCCGTGGCGGTCATGCCGCTGATCGAGATCGTCAGGACGCCGAACACGTCGGATGCCGCGCTCTCGACCGCGTTCGTGGTCGCGAGGAACCTCGGCAAGAACGCGGTGCTCACCGCGGACGCGCCGGGATTCGTCGTCAACCGGCTGCTCGCGAAGGTCATGGGCGAGGCGGCGCGGGCCGTCTACGAGGGCACTCCCCTGCTGACCGTCGAGAAGGCGTTCGCTCCGCTCGGCCTGCCGATGACCCCGTTCCAGCTGATCGACCTCGTCGGCTGGAAGGTCGCGGCGCACGTCCAGGACACGATGGCCGGCGCGTTCCCCGACCGGTTCTACGCGTCGGAGAACTTCCACCGGCTCGCAGAGCTGCCCGAGGTCGTCGAGAAGGACAAGAGCGGTCGCGTGACCGGCTGGACGAAGGCGGCCGACGAAGGTGCTCAAGGGCGCCGTCGGCTCCTCGCCCAGCAGCGAGGCGGAGATCCTCCGCCGCGTGCAGGACGGGCTCGCCCAGGAGATCAAGCTGATGCTCGACGAGAGGGTCGTGCCCGAGGTGGAGGACATCGATCTCTGCCTCATCCTCGGCGCCGCCTGGCCGTTCATCGACGGTGGCGCGTCGCCCTACCTCGACCGCGAGGGCGCTTCGGAGCGCGTCTTCGGCGACACGTTCCACCACCCGATGATCAAGGGCATCGAGGGCTGATCCCTGCAGCCTCGGAGGGCCCCGGGCTTCGGCTCGGGGCCGTTCCGCCGTCGAGGTCCGCTCGGCTCGGCTAGCGCTGCGGCTCGCTGCTGCGCGTCAGGTCGCTGAAGGTCGGGATCTCGGTCGTCGCCGGCCGGGCGACGGGGATCCTCGTGCCGAGGACCTGCGCGACGACATCCTGGGCGATCTTCGCGGGGTTGAGCCCGGCATCGTCGAGGATCTGCTCGCGCGTCGCGTGGTCGATGAACTCGTCGGGCACGCCGAGCTCGTCGACGGCCGTGTCGACGCCCGCCTCGCGGAGCACCTGGCGCACCCGCGTGCCGATTCCGCCGACGCGGATGCCGTCTTCGATCGTGATGACAAGGCGATGGGATGCTGCGAGCTCGACGACCGACGGCTGCACCGGCACGACCCACCGCGGGTCGATCACGGTCGCTCCGATCCCCTGCGCCCGCAGCCGCTCCGCGACATCCATCGCGGTGTGCGCCATCGGGCCGATCCCGACGATCAGGACGTCCTGCGCGTCGGAGCGGGCGAGGACGTCCACGCCGTCGGCGAGCCGCTCGATGGCGGGAAGGTCGGCGCTGACGCCGCCCTTGGGGAATCGGATGACGGTGGGTGCGTCGGCGACGGCGACGGCCTCGCGCAGCTCCTCGCGGAGCCGCTCGGCGTCGCGGGGCACGGCGATCCGGATGTGCGGCACGATCTGCAGCATCGCGAGGTCCCAGATGCCGTGATGGCTCGGGCCGTCGGGTCCGGTCACCCCGGCCCGATCGAGCACGAACGTCACGCCGGCGCGGTGGAGCGCGACATCCATCAGCACCTGGTCGAAGGCGCGGTTCATGAACGTCGCATAGATCGCGACGACGGGATGCAGCCCGCCGAAGGCGAGTCCGGCAGCCGAGGCGACGGCGTGCTGCTCGGCGATGCCGACGTCGTACACGCGGCCGGGGAAGCGCTGCGCGAACGGCAGGAGGCCGGTGGGGCGCAGCATCGCGGCGGTCATGGCGATGATGTCGTCGCGCTCCCTGCCGATCTCGACGAGCTCCTCGGCGAAGACATCCGTCCACGCCGGGCCGCCGCCCGAGCTGCCGACCGTCTCGCCCGTGATCGGGTCGATCTTGCCGACGGCGTGGAACTGGTCGGCCTCGTCATCGAGGGCGGGCTGGAAGCCGCGGCCCTTCTCGGTGATCGCGTGCACGATGACCGGGGCGCCGAACTCCTTCGCGAGCTCGAGGGTCTCGATGAGCGACTGCAGATCATGGCCGTCGACCGGGCCGAGGTATTTGATGTCGAGGTTCGAGTACAGCGCGGCGTTGTTCGTGAAGCGGGAGAGGAAGCCGTGGGTCCCGCCGCGCACGCCGCGGTAGACCGCGCGCGCGGCGGGTCCGAGCTTGCGGAACATCTGGTCGGATCCGCGGTGCAGCTGACGGTACGTGTCCGCGGTGCGGACGCGGTTGAGGTAGCGGGCCATGCCGCCGATCGTCGGGGCGTAGGAGCGGCCGTTGTCGTTGACGACGATGATGAGGTTGCGCTCGTTGTCGTCGGAGATGTTGTTGAGCGCCTCCCACGTCATGCCGCCCGTGAGCGCGCCGTCGCCGACGACGGCGACGACGTGGCGGTCCTTGCGTCCGGTGCGCGTCAGCGCGCGGGAGACGCCGTCGGCCCAGCTCAGCGAACTGGATGCGTGCGAGGACTCCACGACGTCGTGCGGGCTCTCGGAGCGCTGCGGATAGCCGGCGAGGCCGCCGCGCGAGCGCAGGTTCGTGAAGTCCTGGCGCCCGGTGAGGAGCTTGTGGACGTACGACTGGTGGCCGGTGTCGAAGACGAACGGGTCGGACGGCGAGTCGAAGACGCGGTGAAGCGCGATCGTCAGCTCGACGACGCCGAGATTCGGGCCCGAGGTGCCCGCCGGTGCGGGCGACGTTCTCGACGAGGAACTCGCGGATCTCGGCGGCGAGCTGCCGCAGCTGATCGACGCTCAGGGCGTCGAGGTCACGGGGTCCGGTGATGGACGAAAGCAGTGACATCCGTCTCCCTCCAGGCCGCTTGAGAACCATGCAAGTCTACCCGCGCCCGTGCACGGCGAAGGAGCCGGGCCGCGACCCGGCTCCTTCGGCGCATGCTCAGACGAGCGACCGCAGCACGTACTGCAGGATGCCGCCGTTGCGGTAGTAGTCGGCTTCGCCGGGCGTGTCGATGCGCACGACAGCGTCGAACTCGACCGTCTGCCTTGCCGGCAGCCGAGAACTCGCTCGGCGCGGCGGTGACGTGGACGGTCTTGGGCGTGACGCCCTCGTTCAGCTGCTCGAGGCCCGCGATCGAGACGATCTCGGTGCCGTCGAGGCCGAGCGACGCCCAGGTCTCGCCCGCCGGGAACTGCAGCGGCACGACGCCCATGCCGATGAGGTTCGAGCGGTGGATCCGCTCGAAGCTCTCGGTGATGACGGCCTTGACGCCGAGGAGGCTCGTGCCCTTCGCCGCCCAGTCGCGCGACGATCCGGAGCCGTACTCCTTGCCGCCGAAGATCACGAGCGGCGTGCCCGCGGCCTGGTAGTTCTGGCTCGCGTCGTAGATGAACGACTGCGGGCCGCCCTCCTGGGTGAAGTCGCGCGTGAAGCCGCCCTCGACGCCGTCGAGGAGCTGGTTCTTGCAGCCGGATGTTCGCGAACGTGCCGCGGATCATGACCTCGTGGTTGCCGCGGCGGGAGCCGTAGGAGTTGTAGTCCTTGCGGTCGACGCCGTGCTCGTCGAGGTAGTGACCGGCGGGGCTGTCGGCCTTGATGTTGCCGGCGGGGCTGATGTGGTCGGTCGTGACCGAGTCGCCGAGCGTCGCGAGCACGCGTGCCCCGGCGATGTCGGTGACCGGGGTCAGCTCCATCGTCATGCCGTCGAAGTACGGGGGCTTGCGCACGTACGTCGACTCGGCGTTCCACTCGAAGACGCTGCCGGTGGGCGTCGGGAGAGTCCGCCACCGCTCGTCGCCCGCGAAGACGCTCGCGTACTGCGTGTCGAACATGTCCTTGTTGATCGACGAGTCGATCGTCGCCTGCACCTCGGCCGAGTCGGGCCAGATGTCGCGCAGGAACACGTCGTTGCCGTCCTGGTCCTTGCCGAGCGGGTCGGTCTCGAAGTCGAAGTTCATCGACCCGGCGAGCGAGTAGGCGATGACCAGCGGCGGGCTCGCGAGGTAGTTCATCTTCACGTCGGGGTTGATGCGACCCTCGAAGTTGCGGTTGCCCGAGAGCACCGCGGTGACCGCGAGGTCGTTCTGCTGGACGGCGGCCGAGACCTCTTCGATGAGGGGTCCGGAGTTGCCGATGCAGGTCGTGCAGCCGTAGCCGACGGTGTAGAAGCCGAGCGCCTCGAGGTCGTCGGTGAGACCGGCCTTCTCGTAGTAGTCGGTGACGACCTTGGAGCCCGGGCGCGAGGGTCGTCTTGACCCACGGCTTGGCCTTCAGGCCCTTCTTCACGGCGTTGCGCGCCAGCAGGCCGGCGGCGAGCATGACCGACGGGTTCGAGGTGTTCGTGCACGACGTGATCGCCGCGATCGTGACGGCGCCGTGGTCGAGCGTGAACTCCTGGCCGTCCTCGAGCACGACGGGGGTGGGCTTGGAGCCCTTCTCCGGCGCGTGGCTGTGGTGGTGGTGCAGGTGCGCGCTGTGCTCGTCGTCGGGCGAGTTTCCGGGCGGGTCGGATGCCGGGAACGACTCGGATCCCTCGAGATCGACCAGATCGTGCTCGACGTCGGCGTAGTTCGTGAGATCGCTCGCGAACTGGGCCTTGGCGTTCGAGAGGACGATGCGGTCCTGCGGGCGCTTCGGCCCCGCGATCGACGGCACGACCGTCGAGAGGTCGAGTTCGAGGTACTCGCTGAAGACGGGCTCGCTTCGCCGCGTCGTGCCAGAGCGTCTGCGCCTTCGCGTACGCCTCGACGAGCGCGACCTGCTCGTCGCTGCGGCCGGTGAGGCGCAGGTAGTCGAGCGTCACGTCGTCGATGGGGAACATCGCGGCGGTCGAGCCGAACTCGGGGCTCATGTTGCCGATCGTGGCGCGGTTCGCGAGCGGCACCGAGGCCACGCCCGAGCCGTAGAACTCGACGAACTTGCCGACGACGCCGTGCTTGCGGAGCATCTCGGTGATGGTGAGCACCACGTCGGTGGCGGTCACGCCGGTGGGGATCGCGCCGGAGAGCTTGAAGCCGACGACCTTGGGGATGAGCATCGACACGGGCTGGCCGAGCATCGCGGCCTCGGCCTCGATGCCGCCGACGCCCCAGCCGAGCACGCCGAGGCCGTTGACCATGGTGGTGTGCGAGTCGGTGCCGACGCACGTGTCGGGGTAGGCGCGGAGGACGCCGCCGACGGTCCGGTCGTAGACGACCTTGGCGAGGTGCTCGATGTTCACCTGGTGCACGATGCCGGTGCCCGGGGGGCACGACCTTGAAGTCGTCGAAGGCCGTCTGGCCCCAGCGGAGGAACTGGTAGCGCTCGCCGTTGCGCTCGTACTCGATCTCGACGTTGCGCTCGAGCGCGTTCTCGGTGCCGAACAGATCGGCGATGACCGAGTGGTCGATGACGAGTTCGGCCGGCGAGAGCGGGTTGATCTTGGTCGGGTCGCCGCCGAGGTCGGCGACGGCCTCGCGCATCGTGGCGAGGTCGACGATGCAGGGCACGCCGGTGAAGTCCTGCATGACGACGCGGGCGGGCGTGAACTGGATCTCGGTGTCGGGCTCGGCCGCGGCATCCCATGATCCGAGTGCCTGGATCTGCTGCTTCGTGACGTTCGCGCCGTCTTCGGTGCGGAGGAGGTTCTCGAGCAGCACCTTGAGGCTGAACGGGAGCTTCTCGTAGCCGTCGACGGTGTCGATGCGGAAGATCTCGTAGTCGGTGCTGCCGACCGTCAGGGTGCTCTTGGCACCGAAGCTGTCAACCGTGGACACGTGTGTCTCCTTCGTCGGCGGCGGGAGCGGGACCGAAGCCCGGCACACCCCATCATCCCCCGCTCCGGAGTCCTCGGCTAGTGAGGTTCCCCTTATCCCGCGAACGGAGGAATTTATCTTGATATCAAGATAAATGTATCACTTCGGAGTCGGCGGATAGAGCGCTCTCACGGCGAGCCAGGTGACCGCGACGAGCGGCGCGAACAGCGGGATGCCCATGACGAGCTTCGTGGTTCCGAGGGCGGTGACGTTCCCGGCGAAGTACAGCGGGAGCTGCACGCGAGCCGTGCGAAGAACAGGCCGGCCCAGGCGATCGACGAGCCAGAAGAACGCCCGGCGCTTGCGCTTGTCCTCGCGCCAGCGCGGTGCCCTCCCCCATCAGGAAGCCGACGGCGAGGCCGATGAGCGGCCAGCCGATGAGCGCCGAGATCAGGAACGCCGTGCCGTACGCGGTGTTCGTGATGAAGCCCCAGACGAAGTTGTCCTCGGCCCGGCCGGTCCACAGCGCGAGCGCCGCCGCTGCCACGGTGGCGATCAGCCCGCCGATGGCCGCGCTCGGCGGCGACTTCGTCGACGAGCCGCACGATCGTGAAGACCGCCGCGAGGCCCACCGAGATCGCGAGGGCGAGCACGAGGTCCTGGCGTGACGGTGTAGATCAGCAGGAACGACGAGACTCGGCAGGACCGACTCCAGGATGCCGCGCCAGCCGCCCATCGCATGCCAGACGACGTGCCCGGTGCTCTTGCCCTCGGCGGGGTCGAGACCGGCGCGTCGCGCGGCGTCGCCGAGCGCGGCTCCGAGCAGCTCCGAGGCCGACCCGCCCTCCGGCTCCGGCGCCGGTGGTGTCAGGTCGGGACGAGGCTCGTCGCTCACGCGACGCCCGGGGTAGCCGGCATCCGGAGCGGAATCAGGTCGCGAGGCGGCATCGGCGATCCGCCGCGGACGACGACGATCGAGCGGAACAGGTCCTCGACCTTCGCCGCGGCCTCGACGTCGGCCGTCGCCGCGCCGCCGATCACGCCGCGCAGGAACCAGCGGGGTCCGTCGACGCCGATGAATCGCGCGAGGCGCTTGCCCGCTGTGCCGTCCGGCGCCGGCGACGGGCACCTCGGCGAGAAGCTCGGGCCCGAGGGGACCCTCGCGCTCCTCGACGCGCCCGCCCTGCTGGCGGATCTGGCCGCGGATCTGCTCGCGCGTCTCCTCCCAGAGCCCCGCCGTGCGGGGTGCGGCGAAGGGCTGCACCTGCAGGGTGGAGTCGGCGTAGTCCAGGCCCACCGCGACGATGCGCTTGGTCTGCTCCTCGACCTCGAGGCGCAGGTTCAGGCCCTCGCGCGGAAGGATCTTGATGCCGCCGAGATCGATGTAGGGACGGACCGGATTGGCCTCGGTCTCATCGAACGGGCCGACCGACGAGCGATCGGGCAGCGGCGCCCGGGCGGCGGCCGAATCTGCGCCGTTGGGTGTGGGGTCGGTCATGCGAGGATTCCGTCCTTTGGTCTTTTTCGGTCGCGGGGAGTTCCCCGCGAGGACTCGCTGACGCTCGTCGGCGGCTCCGCCGCGCCCCCGTGATAGCCGGTGGAGCCGAAGCCGCCGTCGCCGCGGACGCTGTCGGGCAGGGTCTCGACCGGGATGAATCGGGCGCGCGAGACGGGCATCACGATGAGCTGCGCGATGCGGTCGCCGACGGCGATGTCGTAGGCGCTCTCGGCGTCGGTGTTGAGCAGGGTGACCTTGATCTCGCCGCGGTAGCCGGCATCCACTGTCCCGGGCGCGTTGACGACCGTGATCCCGTGCTTCGCGGCGAGGCCGCTGCGGGGCACGACGAACGCGACGAAGCCCTCGGGGAGCGCGATCTGGACGCCGGTGCCGACGACGGCGCGCCGGCCGGGGTCGAGCCGCACCGCCTCGGACGCCACGAGGTCCGCACCGGCATCACCGGGGTGCGCGTACGTCGGAACGTCGGGGGCGATAATGAGGACGTCCACCGTTTCAGTCACCCAACGAGGGTAATGCAGAAGACAGCGCGCAATGTCGGCGTCGGCCCCGAGTATCGCGAGCGACTCGGCCCGTCGCTGTGGGTCCTCGTCAGCGCCGCAGTCGCGGGACCGATGGCGGCCCTCGTGTTCGCGCCCATCGACACCACCGTCGCGCTCGTCATCGGCGCCGTCGTGGGGGTCGGCAGTCGTCGCGCTGCTGGTCGCCGGGGCCCCCGTCATCGAGCTTCGCGACGGGATGCTGCGCGCCGGCCGCGCACGCATCGAGGTGGATCTCCTGGGCGCGCCCGCCGTCATGGTCGGCGACCAGGCGCGTCACGCGCGCGGGCCGGGACTGGACCCGCGCTCGTGGCACGTCATCCGGGGCGGAATCGACGGGATCGTGGTCACCGAGGTGACCGATCCCGACGATCCCACGCCGGCATGGGTCATGTCATCGCGGACGCCTGACCGCTTGGCGGCGGCGCTCCGGCTGGCGCAGGCTACGCGGCGCACTCCGAGCAGATAGGTCCGCCGGCAGCTCTCGTGGTCGAGCTGCGAGCGGTGCTTCACGAGGAAGCAGTTGGAGCAGGTGAACTCGTCCTCCTGCGGGGGCAGCACGACGACGTCGAGCTCGAGATCGGAGAGGTCCGCCCCGGGGAGTTCGAATCCCGAGGGGTTGTCGGCGTCCTCCACATCGACCGAGCCCGACAGCTTGTCGGGCACTCGCTCCTTGAGAGCCTCGATCGACTCGCTGTCGTCTTCGGTCTTGCGGGGGGCGTCGTAATCGGTGGCCATGCGTAAACGTCTCAACTTCCGGGAATGACTGGGGTTCACTCGCCCTTTCGAGCGGGCATAGTTTGCACGACCAGACCTGAATACGCAAATGCGCCGGGTTCGATGGCGGTGCGTGCGAGGGCGTGAAACTCGCGGCACGCGCCGGATATTCCCGATCGGCGGGGCGCGCCGTGTAAGCATGGGCCCACACGCAGGATCGGAGGGGCGTTCGCATGGAACAGCTCAAGGTCATCGGAACCGAGGACGACGCGCTCGTCCTGGCGACCGAGTCGGGTGAGAGATTCTCGCTCGCCGTCGACGATGTGCTGCGCATCGAGCTTCGCAAGGCGCGCAGAGAGCCGGGAAACCGAACCCGCCGGCGAATCGTCCGAGCCCCAGAGAGATCCAGTCCCACATCCGGGCCGGGCTGTCTGCCGAAGAGGTCGCGGCGCTGCTCGGCGCCCGCGTCGAGGACGTCGCCCGCTTCGAGGGGCCCGTGCTCGCGGAGCGCGAGCACGTCGTCGGACAGGCGCTCGCGGTGCCCGTCCTGCTCGGCGCAGATCTCGAAGGCGACGCGCATCCGACCTTCGGGTCCGCGGTGCGGCGCAAGCTCGCCGAAGCCGGAGCCAAGGGCGAGCGGTGGACGAGCTGGAAGGAGCCGACCGGCTGGATCGTCAAGCTCGAGTTCACGGCGAGCGATGTGGACCACGACGCCCGGTGGAGCTTCGAGCCTCGCCGCGGCATCCTCTCGCCGCTGAACGCCGACGCGATCCAGCTGTCGCGCCAGGGCTCGCTCCCCGAGGGGCTGATCCCGCGGCTGCGCGCGCTCGAGGTGGTGGCGCCGAAGGACGACTCACGCTTCGACAGCGGCGCCTTCGGCCCGCGCCGCCTCCCCGAGGCGGATCTCGAGTCCCCCGAGATCCACGCGCCGGCCGCTCCGGCGGTCCAGCAGGCCGCGATCAAGCGCGCGACCGAGACCGTTGTGACCTCGGCCGAGACCGCCGACCTGCTCGAGGCGCTGCGGCGCCGCCGCGGTCAGCGCGAGCCGCTGCCGGGCATCGACGACGTGCCCGCCGTCACGCTCCCACTCCCCCGTCGCGCTCTTCGACGCCCTGGAGCCGGGCTACGACGAGACGCCTCCCGACGACGAGCCGGAACCGGCCTACGAGCAGCCCGCGTCGCGGTCGCCGAGGCCGGACGCCGCAAGGGCCGTTCGTCGATGCCGTCGTGGGACGAGATCGTGTTCGGAGCCCGCGGCGAGGATTGACTCTCGTCGAGGCCGCCGGAGCTCAGGCGAACGCGCCGAGGCGGATGAGCGGCACGATCCGCTCCTCGTGCGTGAGCGAGCCGTGCTGGCCGATCATCTTCTGAGCGCCCTTGTCGGCGAGCCGGTCGTCGTAGTACGCGATGCCCGCCCGCGGAGCCACGAGAACGTCGCCGATCCGCGCCCGCACCTCGTCCGCGACCGGGCCGAAGAGGCCGGCCTCGATCGCCTCGCTGCGTGAGAGCACCCACGACCGCGACGACTCCGCCGCGCGCCAGGCGTCGAGGACACGCTCCTCGGCGCCGGGCTCGGCGTAGAGGTGCAGCATCCGCGGTTCTCCTCCGATGTGCCGCACACCGTCGACGAGGCCGTCGCCCTCGGTGAGGAGGACGTGCCGGTGCCGGGGAACGTCGACCATGCCATGGTCGGCCGTGATGACGAGGCCGGTGCCGCGGGCGAGCGCGCCGTCGAGCGCGCGGGCCGCGGCATCCACCCTCTCCAGCGCCGCCACCCACTCGTCCGACTGCCAGCCTCGCTTGTGGCCGATCGCATCCAGATCGGGCGCGTAGACGTACACGAAGGATCCCGGATGCCGCGCAGCGAGGTCTGCGGCCAGCTCGACGCGATCGGCGAGCACGTCGGCGCGCGTGGAACTCGGCGCCCAGCGTGGTCGCCGCCGTGAAGCCGGTGCCCGCGTACTCGGACTTCGACACCACGAAGCTCGGCCGCCCGGTCGTCAGCGGCGTCGCGCGCTGCCACTCCAGGGGCAGGCCGTCGGTGTCCCAGCCGCGGAGCTGGTTCACGACCTCGTCCGTGCCCGGGATCAGCGCGCGGTAGCCCACGATGCCGTGCGTCGCCGGGGAGGACTCCGGTGAGCAGGCTGGTGAGTGCGGATGCCGTCGTGCTGGGGAAGACGGTGAGCGCGGTATCCTTCTTCGACATCGACTGCGAGAGGAATCTCGCGTGCCCGGCGCGCGCCGCGAGGTTGTGGGCGCCGAGCCCGTCGATCACGAAGACGATCGCACTCGATCGCCGGCGGGGAACCAGTCCGATCGGCCGTCGAGGGCCGCCATCGACTGCGCCGCGACACCGGTGAGGCTCCGGGCTCGTGCCGGGTCCGCGGGTAGGCTGAGGGACATCGGGGCCAGTCTCGCACACGCGCGAGAAGCCCTTGCCGCTCCGCCGTCACCCGAGGCCTCATCGTCATGCCCGCATCCCGCACCGACCCCGCTCCCATCGAAGAACGCATCGAAGACGTCGACGTCTCGGCGGAGATGCAGGGCTCGTTCCTCGAGTACGCGTACTCCGTCATCTACTCGCGGGCGCTTCCCGACGCCCGCGACGGACTGAAGCCCGTCCAGCGCCGCATCCTGTACCAGATGGCCGACATGGGCCTGCGCCCCGACCGCGGCCACGTGAAGAGCGCCCGCGTCGTCGGCGAGGTGATGGGAAAGCTCCACCCCCACGGCGACGCACCCATCTACGACGCCCTCGTCCGGCTCGCGCAGCCGTTCTCGCTGCGGGTGCCGCTCGTCGACGGGCACGGCAACTTCGGCTCGCTCGACGACGGGCCCGCCGCTCCCCGCTACACCGAGGCGCGGCTCGCGCCGGCGGCGCTCGCCCTGACCGAGAACCTCGACGAGGACGTCGTCGACTTCATCCCGAACTACGACGGCCAGTTCCAGCAGCCCGAGGTGCTGCCCGCCGCCTACCCGAACCTGCTCGTCAACGGGGCGACCGGCATCGCGGTCGGCATGGCGACCAACATGGCGCCGCACAACCTGATCGAGGTCGTGGCCGCGGCCATCCACCTGCTCGACAATCCCGACGCCACGGTCGACGACCTGATGGAGTTCGTCCCGGGCCCCGACTTCCCCTCCGGCGGCATCGTGATGGGCCTCGAGGGCGTGAAGGATGCATACACGAAGGGCCGCGGCGCCTTCAAGGTGCGCGGCAGGACGACGATCGAGTCGCTCGGACCCCGCCGCACCGGTCTCGTCGTCACGGAGCTGCCCTACCAGGTCGGCCCCGAGCGCATCATCGAGAAGATCAAGGATGCCGTTCAGGCCAAGCGCCTGACCGGCATCGCGGATGTCACCGACCTCACCGACCGCAACCACGGGCTGCGGCTCGTCATCGGCATCAAGACCGGGTTCGACCCGCAGGCGGTGCTCGACCAGCTCTACCGGCTCACGCCGCTCGAGGACTCGTTCAACATCAACAACGTGGCCCTCGTCGAGGGTCAGCCGCAGACCCTCGGCCTGAAGGAGCTGCTGCGGGTCTACCTCGATCACCGCATCCAGGTCGTGACGCGACGCAGCCGCTACCGGCTCGCGCGACGGGAGGAGCGCCTGCACCTCGTCGAGGGTCTGCTCATCGCGATCCTCGACATCGACGAGGTCATCCAGGTCATCCGCACGTCGGACGACAGCGAGCAGGCACGCACGCGCCTGCGCGAGGTGTTCGACCTCAGCGAGGTGCAGGCCGAATACATCCTCGAGCTGCGCCTGCGGCGCCTGACGCGCTTCTCGCGCATCGAGCTCGAGGCCGAGCGCGACTCGCTCCTGGCCGAGATCGCCCAGCTGCGCGAGCTGCTCGGCAGCGAGGTGCTCATCCGCGCACAGGTCGCCCGCGAGCTGGAGGCCGCGGCCGACGCGCACGGCACGCCGCGTCGCACGCTGCTGATGAACGCCAAGCCCGCGGCGCCGCGCCCGACGCGCGGCGCGCCCGCGCCGGATCTGCAGATCGCCGATGCGCCCACGGTCGTCGTGCTGTCGACGACCGGTCGCGCCGTGCGCGTCGATCTGGTGGACGGCCAGGAGCTCGCGACGCCGCCACGGCGCAGCAAGCACGACGCGATCCTCACCACGGCGTCAGCGACCACCCGCGGCGACCTGGGCGCCGTCACGACCCTGGGGCGCGTCATCCGCTTCAGTCCCGTCGATCTGCCGTCGGTGCCTCCGGCATCCGTGCAGCTCGGCGCCGGCGTGGTGCTGCGGGACTACCTCGGGATCACCGACAAGGCCGAGCGGATCCTCGGGCTCCTGCGGTTCGACGACGACACTCCGGTCGCGCTCGGAACGCGTCAGGGCGTCGTGAAGCGCATCGTCCCGTCGGCGCTGCCGGTGCGTCCCGACCTCGAGGTCATCGGGCTCAAGCCCGGCGACGCGGTCGTGGGAGCGGCATCCGCGCCGGATGACGCCGAGCTCGTGTTCGTGTCGAGCGACGCCCAGCTGCTGCGCTTCGCTGCCGCCTCGGTCCGGCCCCAGGGCGCCCCGGCGGGCGGCATGGCGGGCATCAACCTGTCGGCCAAGGCCGCAGTCGTGTTCTTCGGCAGCGTTTCCGGCGACGACCTGATCGCGGTGACGATCTCGGGAGCCGACGGCGTGCTGCCCGGGACGGATGCCGGCCGGATCAAGGTCTCGAAGTTCGAGGAGTTCCCCGCCAAGGGCCGAGCCACCGGCGGTGTGCGCTCACACGCCTTCCTGCGGGGCGAGGACCGTCTCACCCTGGCGTGGGTCGGCCGGGCGCCCGCTCTGGCGGTCGGTCCGGACGGCTCGACTCGCGCTCTTCCCGAGGCGAACGCGAAGCGGGATGCCTCGGGCCAGCCGCTCGACGCCGTCATCGGCTCGATCGGCCGCACGCTCGTCTGACCCTGCTAATCGTGGCGCGAGCTCCGCCGTGGTCATGCGCGCCGGAAGACGGTGAGGTCGTACTCCACCCACCCGTTCGCGAGGCAGGTCTGCAGAGCCGTGCCGCCGATGAGCGGGTCCAGACGCGTCCAATGCCACGGCAGCAGCGCGAACGGCGCGGCGAGCGCCGCGATCGCCAGGTCTCGAGGGCGGCGCAATTCGAGGTACGGCGTCAGCCGCTCGGTCGGACTCGTGGTGGAAGCCCTCGTCCTCGGCGAGCGAGCGCAGCCGATCAGACGTCAGCAGCGCGTTGACGTGCCAGCCGCGCACGAAGCGCTCGATGGCCTTCTGCGCCGCTGGGCTGTCGTCCTCGCCCCTCACGTCATCGCAGACGATGAGCGCGCCCCCAGGACGCACCAGCCGCGCCGCCTCCGCGAAGAAGCGCGCCGGGTCGGGCGCATGGATGAACGATTCGATGGCGAACGCGACGTCCGCGGCGCCGACGCTCGGCGGAAGGTCGGCTGTAGTCGCCTTCCAGGCACGTCAGGCGGTCGTCGAGGCCGAGACCTGCGATGCGCTGCCGGCCGATCGCCGCTTGGGCGGGGCTGAGGGTGATGCCCGTGCCGCGGATGGGAAGCCGCTGCGCGAGGAAGCAGAGGCTGGCGCCGATGCCGCAGCCGAGATCGACGACGTGCGCGGGCGCCTGACGGCGACGACCGGTCGCGGATGACGTCCGCGATGCGATCCTCGACGAAATGGAACGCCGCCCGTCGGTCGCTCACGCCGGGCCCCCACACCGCGCGGTGGATGACGCCCTCACTGCCGCCCTGCCCATGCGCGACGAAGTCGGCCGTGTTGCGGTCGTAGTAGCGACGGATGCGCGCGGTGTCGAACTCGGGCATGTCAAGAGAGTGTCAGCTACGACGTGACGAGGACCAGCACCTCGCGATAGCGCAGCAGGAAGGCGGCCTCGTCGAATCGCTTGCGCCGCAGCCAGCGGGTGACCTCATCGTTGCTCTTGCTGGCGTTGCACGAGCGGCAGGCCGGCACGATGTTCTCGATCGTGTAGCGGCCGCCGCGAGAGAGCGGCAGCACGCAGTCGCGCTGCAGAGCGGCATCCGATGCGCCGCAGTATGCGCAGCCACCCCACGCCTCGCGGATCGCCGCCCACTGCGCGGGCGTCAGGTCGTTGTCGGCGGCGTCCATGCGGCGCTTGCGCCGACGGGCGGCGCGCGCGCGTCTGCTCTGCCCGACTGCCATGGCGTCAGGGTATCGATCACACTGCGCTACGCGTCGATCGCCTCGCGGGAGAGCCGATCCGAGGAGTCGACGATGAACTCGCGGCGCGGGGCGACCTCGTTGCCCATGAGCAGCTCGAAGACGCGACCGGCGGCCTCGGCATCCTCGAGCCGGACGCGACGCAGCAGCCGGCCGCCGCGGTCCATCGTGGTCGTCGCGAGCTGATCCGCATCCATCTCGCCGAGGCCCTTGTAGCGCTGCACGGGCTCGTGCCAGCGCCTGCCCGACTTGGTGACCTTCGCGAGGAGGGCGTGCAGCTCCTGCTCGCTGTAGGTGTAGATCGTCTCGTTGGGCTTCGTGCCGGGGTTCATCACGATCACGCGGTGAAGCGGCGGAACGGCGGCGAACACGCGCCCGTCCTCGATCAGCGGCCGCATGTAGCGGAAGAAGAGCGTCAGCAGGAGCGTGCGGATGTGGGCGCCGTCGACGTCGGCGTCGCTCATCAGGATGACCTTGCCGTAGCGGGCGGCACTCGAGGTCGAAGGACCGGCCGCTGCCCGCGCCGATCACCTGGATGATCGAGGCGCACTCGGCGTTCGAGAGCATGTCGCTCACGGAGGCCTTCTGGACGTTCAGGATCTTGCCGCGGATCGGCAGCAGCGCCTGGAACTCGCTGTTGCGTGCGAGCTTCGCCGTGCCGAGCGCGGAATCGCCCTCGACGATGAAGAGCTCCGAGTGCGCGACATCGGACGAGCGGCAGTCGACGAGCTTCGCGGGCAGCGACGACGACTCGAGCGCGTTCTTGCGTCGCTGGGTCTCTTTGTGGGTGCGCGCCGAGATGCGGGCCTTCATCTCGGCGACGACCTTGTCGAGGAGCAGCGCGGTCTGGTTCTTGTCGTCGCGCTTCGGCGAGGTGAAGCGGGCGGTCAGCTCCCGGGTGAGGACGTTGTTGACGATCTGGCGGACCGCGGGCGTGCCGAGCACCTCCTTGGTCTGACCCTCGAACTGCGGCTCGGGCACGCGGACCGTGAGCACGGCCGTCATTCCCGCGAGGATGTCGTCCTTCTCGAGCTTGTCGGTGCCGAGCTTGAGGCGGCGCGCGTTCTGGTCGACCTGGGCGCGCAGCACCTTCATGAGGCCCTGCTCGAAGCCCTGCTGGTGCGTGCCGCCCTTCGGGCGTCGCGATGATGTTCACGAACGAGCGCGAGACGGTGTCGTAGCCGGTCCCCCATCGCAGCGCGATGTCGACGTGGCACTCGCGCTCGACCACGGTCGGCACCATCGCGCCGGTCGGCTGCAGCACCGGGACGGTCTCGGTGAACGTGCCCGATCCCGGTGAGCCGCCAGGTGTCGGTCACGGCCGTGTCCGGCGCGAGGTACTCGACGAACTCCGAGATGCCGCCGTCGTAGCGGTAGGACGTCTCGACCGGCTCGTCGGTCGCTGAGCCTGTCGACAGGGCGCTCGTCGCGGATGACGATCTCGAGTCCCGGCACGAGGAACGCGGTCTGGCGGGCGCGCTGCTCGAGCTCCTCGAGGTTGAACGCGGCATCCTTCGTGAAGATCTGCTGATCCGCCCAGTAGCGGATGCGGGTGCCGGTGACGCCCTTCGCGGCGCGTCCGGCGACCCGCAGCTCCGAAGCATTCTCGAACGGCGTGAAGGCCGAGGACGGCGAGCCGTTCGAGAACACGCCCGGCTCGCCGCGGTGGAACGACATCGCCCAGGTCTTGCCGCCGCGGTCGACCTCGACGTCGAGACGCTCCGAGAGCGCGTTGACGACGGATGCCCCGACGCCGTGAAGTCCGCCGGATGCCGCATACGAGCCGCCGCCGAACTTGCCGCCGGCGTGGAGCTTCGTGAAGACGACCTCGACGCCCGAGAGTCCGGTGCGCGGCTCGATGTCGACCGGGATGCCGCGCGCTCTGTCGCGCACCTCGACGCTGCCGTCGGCGTGGAGGACGACGTCGATCCGCGTGCCGTGGCCCCCGAGCGCCTCATCGACGGAGTTGTCGATGATCTCCCAGAGGCAGTGCATCAGGCCGCGGGAGTCGGTCGAGCCGATGTACATGCCCGGTCGTTTGCGGACCGCTTCGAGTCCCTCGAGCACCTGAAGGTGGTGGGCGGAATACTCGGCGGTCACAATCCTCAAGCGTATCCGGGGGGCCCGACGCCCGCCGGCAGACACGCGCCTGGGCGATCAGCGCTACGCGCACAGCGAAATGTCACCGGTTCGCGGCATTCTCGAAACAATGGCGTGGTTGTATTTCTTACCTGCACCGGAGTTCTACATATACGAGGAGGCACCGAGATGAACACGCTATCCACACCGACTGAGCCGGGTGTCGTTCTCGAGCACCGCCTCAGCGCGATCGATCGCTGCGACTCGTGCGGTGCCCAGGCCTACATCGCCGCCGAGGTCAACGGAAGCGAACTCCTGTTCTGCGCCCACCACGGCCGCAAGTACGAAGAGAAGCTCCGCGCCATCGCCACCAGCTGGCACGACGAGACCTCTCGCCTGATCGAGTCCTGACTCAGCGTCCGCGGTACTCGCGGGCGATCAGCGGAGACACCCGAACGGCGATCTCCTCGCCGATGGTTCCGATCGACTCCGCCGAGGTCGGTCGCTGACAGCGCACCGTCCCCGTAGATCACCACCTCGTCGCCGACGAGGGCTTCCGGCCATCGCTCGATCACGCTCTCGAGCGCTGCGACCCGCACAAGCGGCCGCGGACCCGCGGGGCTCGTCACGCTGACTCGGCCGGCCAGCGTCGACGGCAGCCCGTGGAGCGGCGCCGATCGATACGTGGACAGCATCCGCCATCGACGCGGACGACCGGCGCCGTCGAGCGTGGCGATGGGGCGGATGCCGAGTGTCGCGTCGTCCGGGCCTCCGGCGGGCCGGATGCCGTAGGCGAACGCGCCGACGCGCACGAGGTCGTAGCGGAACGCCGGTCGGGCGAAGGATGCGGCGCTGGCGGCCAGGTGTCGCACCGCGGGCCGCAGGCCGGCGTCGGTCGCGGCTCCCGCGGCGGCGTCGAACTCGCCGCGCCGCGGCGTCGTCCTCGTCGTCGGAGGCTTCCGCGAGGTGGCTCCACACGCCGACGACGTCGATCGCACCCGACGCTTCGTAGCGCGGCTGCCTCGGCGACCGCGGCTCTCCACTCCTCGGGCCGGATGCCGTTGCGGTGGAGCCCGGTGTCGACCTTCAGGTGCACGCGCGCCGGCCGGGATGCGCCGCGCGCGTGGCGCGCGACATCCTCGAGGAGGCTCATGTCGCCGACACCGAGGTCGAGCCCGAGCGCGATCGCGGTGACGACCTCGTCCTCCGAATGCCGCGAGCCACACGAAGATCCGGGCCTCGTCGCCGAGCTCCGCCCGAACGGCGGCACCGGTCTGCACATCGAACGCGCCGAACCAGCGCGACGCCGTCGGCCCACGCGCGCTGGACGATCGGCGCCAGCCCGTGGCCGTAGGCGTCGTCCTTGACGACGAGCATGTGGCCGGCGGGCGCGACCTCGGTGCGGATGTGAGCCAGATTCGCGGCGAAGGCGTCGAGATCGACTCGCAGTGTGGGCATCATGGGCGGTTCTCCCGCACGGCGCGGAGGCCGACTGCGGTGACGAGTTCGAGCGCGGTGAGGCCGGTCGCCGCCGCCCACTCCGCCAGCGCCGGCTCACCCGCTTCGGCGTCGCCGAAGAAGACCACCTCGTCGCGGCGGTGGGCCGGCCGGTCGCCGATGTCGACGACGCAGACGTCCATCGCCACCCGCCCGACGATGGGATGACGTTCGCCTCCGATCGACACCGACACACGATTGCCGAGCGCACGCACGATGCCCTGCGCGTAGCCGCCGACGACGAGGGCGATCGACGTGTCACGCGATGCCCGGTGGGTATAGCCGTACGAGACGCCCTCACCGGCGCGCAGCGACTTCACCGCGAGCACCGACCCGCTGAGGCGCATCACGGGCCGGAAGCCCGGCGTCGAGGCCCAGGAGCGCTTCTGCGTGCGCGGATTCGACCTCCGCGTCCGCGACAGTGAGTCCCGCGCCGGCGAGGACGCGCGCGATGTCGGCGAAGCCCGTGACCGTAGGCGTCCGCCGGCATGCCCACCAGGGTGCCTTCCGGCAGCGCCAGCATCGCGCGCATTCGCCCTCAGGGCGTCGTGACGGATGTGCGCGATCGGGGCGCTGCGCGTTGAAGCGGCAGGCGCGGAGGCATCCAGTTCGGCCGCAGTCACGGCATCTAGACTATCGGGGACCCCCGATCACCCAACCCGGAGTACGCATGCCTTCTCAGGGCCTCGGCCTCGCGCCCCGCCTTCGCTATCTCGCCGCACGCGCCCGTCGCATCAACGTCGGATCGGTGGTCGAGCGCGCGAAGGAGTCGTCGGCGCAGCACGGCAAGTGGGTGCCCGCCGTCGTCGTGGACATGCTCTGGCAGGCCGGAGTCCGAAACGTCGGATTCCAGGACTACATCGACTACGACTTCGCGATCCTGAGTCGCGACGAGCGCGCGACGTACATGACGCACCCCGTCTCGAATCAGCTCTCGCAGAAGTACGACCACCCCGACTTCCGCCACATCTTCCAGGACAAGGTCGAGTTCGACCGCGTCTTCTCGGAGCACCTGCACCGCGAGTGGATGGTCGTCGAGCCCGGCAACGCCGGACGCCGTCCAGGCGTTCGCGGAGCGCCTCGGCACGATCGTCACCAAGGAGCCGGTCGGACAGGCCGGCACCGGCGTGCACCGCTACCACGCGGCTGAGATCGACGACTGGGATGCCTTCCACCGAGGTCTCCTCGCCCGTGGCGAGCTGCTCATCGAAGAGGTCATCGTGCAGCATCCGGATCTCGCGGCCGTCTGCCCCGGCACCGTGAACACGACGCGCGTGACCGCGTTCTTCGACGGCGAGCAGACGCACATCCTCGCCATGGCGCAGAAGTTCGGCCGTGGCGCGGTGAGCGACCAGATGACGTTCGGCGGCTTCTACACGATGCTCGACGAGAACGGGCACGCCGTCGGCGCGGGCTACGACTCGCACGGACACGTCCACGAGGTGCACCCCGACTCGGGCGTGCGGATCGCCGACTTCCAGCTGCCGATGATGGACGAGGTCCGGGAGTTCGTGGATCGCGTCGCGCGCGTCGTCCCGCAGGTGCAGTACGTGGGATGGGACATCGTCGTGACGCCCACCGGACCCGTGCTCGTCGAGGGCAACTGGGGCGCCGGCGTCTACGAGAACAAGCCGAGCGTCACCGGCATCCGCACCGGCCACAAGCCCCGCTATCGCGAGGCGATCGGGTTCTAGAATCCGGCGGCTACGCCGGCCCTGGACGATGCCCAGCGGCGTCGACTGGTGGCCCTGGCCGAGCGGGTTGTCCTTGAGGATCGCGACGAGCCGCTGCTCGCCGGCCTTGTCGAGCGTCGAGCCGAGGATGTTGCCGCCCAGGTCGTTGATGTCGACGACCGCGACCTCGGCCTGGCCGCCCAGCAGCGCCTTGAGATGCGCAGCGACCTCGCGAGGGCGCTCGGGGCCGAGGACGACGGCCTTGTTGTACGGCGGGATGGTGCCGCTCGTCGGACCGTCGATCGCGCGGGCCTTGTCGCCGGCGATGCGGTAGAAGTCGCCCTTGCGGCCGAAGAGCTTCGTGACGGCAGAGACGCGCCGCGGCGAACAGGATCCGCAGCGTCCCGCACTCGCGAAGCGCCATCTCCATCGTCTCGGGCATGCCGAGGCCGATGCCGTACGGCGTGCGCACCACGAACTTCGAGAGGAACAGCGCAAGCCGGCGGGGCTTGATGTCCTCGACGAGGTAGGAGCGTCCCTGCGTGATCGCGACGATCTTCTCCGTCACGAACAGCAGGTCGCCGGGCTCGACGACGCCCTCGGCGTACTGGCGCACGAAGGCGTCGAGGTCGTCCCCGGGCATGACGACGTGCGTCCGGATCGGGATCCGCGAAACCTTCTCGCCGTTCAGCTCTACAGTCAGCGCCTTGCCGGCGTTGGCTTCGGACATCACTCGAGGTAGTCCCGGAGCGACTGCGAGCGGCTCGGGTGACGCAGCTTCGCCATCGTCTTGGACTCGATCTGACGGATGCGCTCGCGCGTGACGCCGAACGTGTCGCCGATCTGGTCGAGGGTCTTCGGCTGACCGTCGCCGAGGCCGAAGCGCATCCGGATGACTCCTGCCTCACGCTCGGAGAGCGAGTCGAGCAGGGACTCCAGCTGACGCTGCAGCATCGTGAAGCCCACCGCGTCGGCCGGGACGACCGCTTCGGTGTCTTCGATGAGGTCACCGAACTCGCTGTCGCCGTCCTCGCCGAGGGGCGTGTGCAGCGAGATGGGCTCGCGGCCGTACTTCTGGACCTCGACGACCTTCTCAGGCGTCATGTCCAGCTCGCGGCTGAGCTCCTCGGGCGTGGGCTCGCGGCCCAGGTCCTGCAGCATCTGGCGCTGCACGCGGGCGAGCTTGTTGATGACCTCGACCATGTGGACGGGGATGCGGATGGTGCGTGCCTGGTCGGCCATGGCGCGGGTGATCGCCTGGCGGATCCACCACGTCGCGTAGGTCGAGAACTTGAAGCCCTTGGTGTAGTCGAACTTCTCGACCGCGCGGATGAGACCGAGGTTGCCCTCCTGGATGAGGTCCAGGAACTGCATGCCGCGGCCGGTGTAGCGCTTCGCGAGCGAGACCACGAGACGCAGGTTCGCGCCCAGCAGGTGCGACTTCGCGCGCTGCCCGTCGCGGGCGACCCACTGCAGGTCGAGGCCGAGCTGGTTCGACTTCTCGGCGGCCGACATGTGCGACAGCTTCTCTTCGGCGAACAGGCCCGCCTCGATGCGCATCGCGAGCTCGACCTCTTCGGCCGCGTTCAGCAGCGGCACCTTGCCGATCTGCTTCAGGTAGTCCTTGACCGGGTCGGCGGTGGCGCCGGTGATCTGCGTCGAGTAGACGGGGACGTCGTCCTCGTCGCTCGACGAGATGACGATCGCGCCGGTCGGAAGCGGCTCGCTGAACGCGGGCTTCGTCTCGTCCTCGTCGTCGTCCTCCTCGGCCTCGCCGTCGGCAGTCTCGTGCTCGGGCTCGGCCGCGGGTGCGGCCTTGGCCTTGCGGCGGCTCGGAGCCGCGGCAGGCTCCTCGGCCTCGTCGTCGGTGTCTGCGAGGTCGGCCTCGTCGAGGTCGGCAGCGACATCCAGTTCGATGTCGTCGTCGAGCACGTCGACGTCGGCTTCGTCAGCGTCCTTCGCGGCAGGCGCCTTCGCGGCCTTCGCCGCGGTCGCCTTGGCCGGCGCGGCCTTGGCGGCAGTGGTCTTCGCCGCGGGCGCCTTGGCAGGCGCCTTCGCGGCGGGTCTTCTTGGCCGCAGCGGTCTTGGGGGCGGCCTTCGCGGCCGGCGCCTTCGTCGATCGACTCCTCGGAGGTCGCGTCCGCCGTGGTGTCCTTCGCGCTGCGTGCGCGGGTCGGGGTGTTCGTGCCTGGGGTCACGGTTCGCCTTTCACCGGCGGACGGGGTGTCGACGCCCCCCGGTAGATTTCGGACACTAGTAAGACCCTTGTCAAGTCCCCGCACTGACGAGGAAGCCTCGCAGAGCCGGTTGACAACGGGTCAGATCATCTATTGTCTCACACTTGCAGCGCACTCCAGTCGTGCGCTGCCGACACGCTTACCCGAACGCCCGTCGCGCCCGGCGCATTCCGCGAGGACGGCTCAGCGCTTGTCGTCCTCGCCCGTGGGCCGGCTCGCGAGGAACCGCTCGAGCTCTGCGGCGAGTTCATCGGCGCTCGGCAGGTCGCCGGTGTGGATCATCGGCGTCGCGAGCGTCGAACCCGCCATGTAGGCGTCGTAGCGCTCTTCGAGGCCCTCGCACCATGCGGGAGAGCTCGTCGCTGCCGCCGACCTGCTCGTCGACCTTCGTGAGGTACTCGCGGTTCTCTTCGCGGAGGTCGTCGCCGGAGAAGACCAGGCCGGTGGCGACGGTGAGGCTGTCGAGCCCGGCGAGGGCCGCTGCCGGGTACTCGGTGTCGCCCAGGTAGTGCGGCACGAGCAGAACGAAGCCCGACACCTTCGCGCCCGCCTCGGCGAGCCGGTACTCCAGGAGGTGGCCCGCGGTGGAGGGCACCTGCGTGTGCGGCTGCCACACCGAATGCGCTTCGGTGAGGTCGCTTCGCGTGCCGCTGACCGTCGTGCCGATCGGGCGCGTGTGCGGAACCGGCATCGGAATCGCGTGCACCCACGTCACGGTCGAGACCTCGAGGGCCTCGACGAACTCCAGCACCGTCGCGGCGAAGGCATCCCACGCGAAGTCCGGCTCGTAGCCGGCGAGGAGGAGGAACGGCTGTCCCGAGCGAGTCATGGACGAGGGACAGCTCCAGCCGCGGCGGGCGGTAGTCGGTCAGGTGGTCCTGCTCGAACGAGATGACGGGGCGGCGCGCCCGGTAGTCGAGCAGCACGTCGTTCGAGAAGACCGCGAGGGGCGTGGGGTCGAGTTCGTCGCGGAAGTAGTCGACGAGCTGACTGACCGCGCTGCCCGCATCCGTGAATCCCGTGAGCGCGATGACGAGGGGCAGCCCACGCGGCACCGGCGGCGCCGAGGCGGCGCGCGCGTAGAGCTGACCGGAGAAGGGCATGGGTCAATGCTACGAGCCGCGACCCGGCCGTCCGGGTCGGGCCCGTCCCGCTCAGAGCGAACAGGCCCCGGTGACGCCGTACCTAGGATGGAGGGCATGTCGTTCCCCGAGCTCGATTACGCCACAAGCCCGATCCGAGATTCCGACGCAGACGCGATCCTGCTGGCGCTCCCCCCGCTCGAGGCGGACGACTCCCCCGGGCTGGCGGACTGGCCCGGTCTGCGGGAAGCGCTGACCGCCGTCGGGTTCACCGGGGCCGCGTCCTCCTTCCTGCGCGTGTATGCCCCCGAGAGCACGTCGCTTCCGCTCGCGGTGGTCGGCACCGGAGCAGATCCGGATGCCGCGGCCCTGCGCGATGCGGTCGGCGCGGCGATCCGCACTCCTCACCGGCTTCTCGACCGTCGCCGTCGCGGCTCCGCTCGCCGACCAGGCGCTCTGGCCGGCGATCGCAGAGGGCGCCGCGCTCGGCGGCTACCGCTTCGACGGCTACAAGTCCGAGGCGCCGAAGGCGCGAGCCTCGCGCGTCGTGGTGCACGGCTCCGCCGCTGCCGACCCGGACCGTCTCGCGGCCGTCACCGCGACGGCGGCGGCGGTGGCGCTCGTGAAGGATCTCGTCTCGACACCCGCCGAGTGGCTCGGCCCCGCCGACTTCGCGGCGCAGGCGACAGCATCCGTCGCGGACCTCCCGGTGACCGTCGAGGTCCTCGATGAGGCGGCACTGCTCGCGGGCGGGTACGGCGGCATCCTCGGCGTCGGACAGGGTTCCGACCGGCCGCCGCGCCTCGTGCGCCTCGAGTACGCGCCCGCCGATGCCACGCGGCACGTCGCGCTGGTCGGCAAGGGCATCACGTTCGACACCGGCGGCCTCTCGCTGAAGCCCGCGGCGTCGATGGTCGGGATGAAGTACGACATGTGCGGCGCCGCGACGGCACTCGCGGTGCTGCGCGCCGTCGCGACCATCGGCGCGCCCGTGAAGGTGACCGCGTGGCTGTGCGTCGCCGACAACATGCCCTCGGGCCGGGCGATCCGGCCTGGGGATGTGCTCCGCATCGCCGACGGCACGTCCGTCGAGGTGCTCAACACCGACGCGGAGGGCCGGCTCGTCCTCGCGGACGGGCTCGTCGCCGCGAGCCGCGAGCATCCTGATCTCATCATCGATGTCGCGACCCTGACCGGCGCCATCACGATCGCGCTCGGCACCCGCCACGCCGGCGTCATGGGCGACGACGCCGCCGTCGCCGAGTACCTGGCGGCAGCCGCCGAGACCGGCGAGCTCGCCTGGCAGCTTCCGCTCCCCGCGCACATGGTGGACGAGCTCGACTCGCCCATCGCCGACCTGCAGAACGCGAAGATCGGCGACCCGGCCGGCGGCTCGCTGTTCGCCGGCCTGTTCCTGCGCCACTTCGTCGGGCGGACGAGCGACGAGCCCGATGCTCCCCGCATCCCGTGGGTGCACCTCGACATCGCCGGTGTCGGCATGAACAAGGGTGGCGCCTTCGGCTTCACCGACAAGGGACCGACCGCGGCGACGGTGCGCACGCTCATCCGCTTCGTCGCAGGAGAGGCATCACGATGACCGAGCACACCTTCGATCTCGTCGTCCTGGGCGGCGGCAGCGGCGGCTACGCCGCGGCCCTGCGCGCCGCGGAGCTCGGCCGCTCGGTCGCCCTCATCGAGAAGGACAAGGTCGGCGGCACCTGCCTCCACCGCGGCTGCATCCCGACCAAGGCGCTCCTGCACGCCGCCGAGGTCGCCGAGGTCACCCGCGACGCCTCGACGCATCGGCATCCGCGCGTCCTTCGAGGGCATCGATCCCGCCGGCGTCCGCGCCTACCGCGAGGGCATCGTCGCGAAGAAGTTCAAGGGACTCGAGGGTCTCGTCGAAGGCGCGCAAGATCACCGTGGTCAAGGGTGAGGGCCGCCTCGAGGCCGGCCCGTCGGTGCGCGTCGGCGACGACGTGTACCGCGGCACGGACGTCGTGCTCGCGACCGGGTCGTACAGCCGCACCCTGCCGGGGCTCGAGATCGGCGGCAGGATCATCGCGAGCGAGCAGGCGCTGGAGCTCGACGAGATCCCCGAGCGCGTGATCGTCCTCGGCGGCGGTGTGATCGGCGTCGAGTTCGCGAGCGTGTGGAAGTCCTTCGGCGCCGACGTGACGATCGTCGAGGCGCTCGATCACCTCGTCCCGAACGAAGACATCGCACTGAGCAAGGCGCTCGAGCGGGCGTTCCGCCGTCGCGGGATCGCCTACTCGCTGGGCGTGCGGTTCCAGAGCGCGACGCAGACATCGGATGCCGTCACGGTGACGCTCGAGGACGGGAAGACGCTTCGAGGCGGACTACCTCCTCGTCGCCGTCGGGACGCGGCCCCGCCACGGCCGGACTCGGCTACGAGGAGGCGGGCGTCACGCATCGACCGCGGCTTCGTCATCACGGACGAGCGGCTGCGCACCGGTGTCGACCACGTCTGGGCCGTCGGCGACATCGTCCCCGGCCTGCAGCTCGCGCACCGCGGATTCCAGCAGGGGATCTTCGTCGCCGAGGAGATCGCGGGCCTGAAGCCGGTCGTCATCCCCGACACGCACATCCCGAAGGTCACCTACTGCAGCCCCGAGGTGGCATCCGTGGGCCTCACCGAGGCGCAGGCGGTGTCCGCGCACGGCGCCGACGGCGTCGTCGCCTACGAGTACAACCTCGCCGGCAACGGCAAGAGCGAGATCCTCGGCACCTCGGGGATCGTGAAGGTCGTCCGCGCGAAGGACGGCCCGGTGCTCGGCGTGCACATGGTCGGCGACCGAGTGGGCGAGCTCATCAGCGAGGGTCAGCTCGTCGTCGGGCTGGGAAGCGCACCCCGAAGACATCGCGCCGTTCGTGCACGCCCACCCCACGCAGAGCGAAGCACTGGGCGAGGCATTCCTCGCTCTGGCGGGCAAACCGCTGCACGCGCTCTGACGCCGGGGCGCGAAGCTCATCACTAAGCTAGAACGACATCGGCATCCTGAAGGAGACAAGCCCATGAGCACTTCCGTGGTCCTCCCCGCGCTCGGCGAGAGCGTCACCGAGGGAACGGTCACCCGCTGGCTGAAGAAGGTCGGCGACACCGTCGAGGCCGACGAAGGCTTGCTCGAGATCTCGACCGACAAGGTCGACACCGAGATCCCGTCGCCCGTGGGTGGCGTCATCGAGGAGATCCTCGTCCAGGAGGACGAGACCGTCGAGGTCGGCGCGATCCTCG
The DNA here is from genome assembly GCA_963751055.1 of uncultured Actinomycetota bacterium. Taxonomy (GTDB): domain Bacteria; phylum Actinomycetota; class Actinomycetes; order Actinomycetales; family Microbacteriaceae; genus Microbacterium. The sequence continues at coordinate 360,308 of CAVVTB010000002.1, forward strand.
CCAAGATCGGCGACGGATCCGGCGCCGGCGCGGCTCCCGCCGAGGAGGCTCCGGCCGCAGGAGGCGCCCGCTGCTGAGGCTCCCGGCCGCCGAGGCGCCCGCCGCTGAGGCTCCCGCTGCTGAGGCTCCTGCTGCTGAGGCCCGCCCCCGCTGCAGGCCGCGCCCGAGCAGCCGGCGCCCGAGCAGGCCGCACCCGCTGCGACGCAGCCGGCGGCATCCGGGCGGCAAGGATGTCGTCCTCCCCGAACTCGGCGAGAGCGTCACCGAGGGAACGGTCACCCGCTGGCTCAAGAAGGTCGGCGACGACGGTCGCGGTGGACGAGCCGCTGCTCGAGATCTCGACCGACAAGGTCGACACCGAGATCCCTTCGCCGTTCGCCGGCGTGCTGCAGGAGATCCTCGCGCAGGAGGACGAGACGATCGCCGTCGGCTCCGCGCTCGCGCGCATCGGTGAGGAGGGCGCCGCGCGCGGCCCCCGCTCCCGAGGCTCCGGCGGCCGAGCAGCCTGCAGCACCGCTCACCCGAGCTAGCTCCGCTCCCGCCCCCGCAGCGGAGGCTCCGGCACCCGCCGCCGAAGCTCCCGCACCCGCAGCGCAGCACCTGCTCCTGCACCCGCCGCGCCGGCGCCGGCACCCGCCGCCGCAGCTCCCGCACCGCGCCGACGCTCCGGCACCCGCCGCACCGGCTCCCGCCGCTCCGGCCGAGTCGGACGACTCCGACATCGTCTCGTACGTCACCCCGCTCGTGCGTCGCCTGGCGCAGCAGCAGGGCATCGACCTCGCCACGGTGACCGGCACGGGCGTCGGCGGGCGCATCCGCAAGGAGGACGTGCTCAACGCCGCGGCCGCGGCATCCGCTCCCGCGGCCGAGCAGCCGGCCGCCGCAGCGGCGCCGGCACCCGTCGAGATCTCGCCGCTGCGCGGCACGACGCAGCCGATGTCGCGGCTGCGGAAGGTGCTCGCCGAGCGTGCCGTCGCGTCGATGCAGTCGACCGCGCAGCTCACGACGGTCATCGAGGTGGACGTGACGAAGCTCGCGAACTTCCGCGACAAGGTCAAGAACGACTTCCTCGCCAAGACCGGCGACAAGCTCTCGTTCCTGCCGTTCTTCGCGCTCGCCGCCGCCGAGGCGCTGCAGGCCTACCCGGTGATCAACGCCACCGTGGACGGCACCGACATCGTCTACCCGCCGACCGAGAACCTCTCGATCGCCGTCGACACCGAGCGCGGACTCCTCACACCCGTGCTGCGGGATGCCGCGACGAAGAACCTCGCGCAGATCGCCCACGAGATCGCCGACCTCGCTGCGCGCACGCGCGACAACAAGCTCAAGCCGGACGAGCTCGCGGGCGGCACCTTCACCCTGACCAACACCGGATCGCGCGGCGCGCTGTTCGACACGCCTGTCGTGTTCCTGCCGCAGTCGGCGATCCTCGGCACGGGTGTCGTCGTGAAGCGCCCCGGGGTCGTCTCGGTGGACGGCAAGGACGCCATCTCGGTGCGCTCCTACGTTTTCCTGGCGCTCTCGTACGACCATCGCGTCATCGACGGTGCCGACGCCGCTCGATTCCTGAGTGCGGTCAAGGCGCGTCTCGAGGCGAGCCGCGTTCGAGGGCCAGCTCGGCATCTGAGGCATCCGGCAGCAAGAGCCGCCGGCTATGGCTGCTTCGCGACATGCACGTCGCGAAGCAGCCATCGGTCGTCATGGAGCATGATCACCACGAGCTGAGACTCGGTGGTGCCGGCGAGCGAGTCGACACGCAGCACCGCGACGCCGCCGAAGTCGTCGAGCAGGCGTCGTCTCACGCTCCGCTGCCGGCAGGTCGACGGCGCCGGCAGGGATGATCGCGCCGGATCGACGGTCACGTCCGAGAGACACGACGCGTCGCCGGCGCACGCGAGCCGCGCGGCGAGGAGGCCGTCGGCGACCTGGGCCAGGTCGACCGGGTGCCGTGGGTCGTCGACCTTCTGGCCGGTCGCTGCCGGATCCGGCGGCAGGGTGTCGCTCACGGCGCCCTGTCGCCGCGATCGCCCCGGTGCTCTCGACTTCGCCCTGCACGACGTCGTCCGCTGTCGCCGGGCCGCCGGCACCGGTCAGGCCAGAGGAGTCCGGCTGCGAGCACGGCCGCGGCCGCGCCGCCCGCGAACAGCCACGGCCGGCGCGTGCCGGCGCGCGGCGTGCGCAGCCGCCGCCACACGCCCGTCGTCACGCGCGACACCGTGTCGGCGAGGTCCGCATCCACGTGTCTGGCCATGGTGTCCACCCACGTCGGCCGGCCAGGTTCGTCGTCGAGGGCGATCCCGGCTCGGCCTGCGCGGGTCATCCCGCCCGAAGCCGGTGAGGTCGCGGGCGCTCCGCGGTCCGAGCAGCGCCGTCGCGAGCGGCTCTGCCGACGGCGATCGCCGAACAGTGCATCCTCCGCGTCGCGGAGGTCGTGCACCGACACTCGCGAGCCGCTGACCGCCTCGGCCGCGAACGTCAGCGCGGATGCACACGGACTTCCCTCGGCGAGCGAACGCAGCAGTTCGGCGGTGTGACGCGGCACTTCGAGCCCGGACGAGCCGCACGCGAGCACCGGGCGCCCGCCATCGGTGAGCCACCACTCCCCCGTTCCGCGGCCGATGGCGTGCCACGCCGCGAATCCGCGCACCAGGCTGACGCCGAGGGTCACGGTCTCACCGACGGACAGCGGGACGCGGCGCGTCGCGCGCCGGAGGAGGAAGTCCTCCACTCGTTCGACGCACAGCGGGAGCATCACGTCGTGCCCGTCGATGCGACGGATGAGATCGAGCGGCGCCAGGACATGACCGTCCTGGGGTCGCCAGCCATCCTGCCCAGTCCGGCTCGAAATCCTGCGCATCCACGAGGACCCGGGATTCGCCCGACGGCAGCTGGACGAGGAGTCCCGACCAGGGGACGTCGTCGCCCGCGCTCACTCGGCGCACCGGCTCGGTAGGGCGCCATCAGGCGTGCAGCGGGATCCGGGGTCACGATCGAAGTCTCCGCCGGATCGGTGGCGGACCGTGACCTGTGACGCCGATCGGTGGACAAGCGGACCGCGGTCCCGCATGGGGAGGAGCCGTGGGCGATCCTCCGGAAAAGGTAGGCTGGGACCATGGCCGCCCGCAGTTCCGCACCTGAGAAGCGCCCCGGCTTCTTCTCACAGCTCCGCACCCTCTACACGTTCACGCAGCAGGCATATCGCTGGCTGCCGTTCCTTCTGATCGGCTTGCTCCTTCTCGGCATCGCCGTCGGCGTCGGCGTCGGGCTCCTCATCCCGCCGTTCGCGATCTGGAGCCTCGTCCTGTGGGGCATCACCGGCCTCATGCTGGGCGTGCTCGCCTCACTCATGACGATGACTCGACTCTCGACGCACGCGATGTACCGAAAGATCGACGGGATGCCGGGTGCGGCCGGTCATGTCCTCTCGACGTCGCTCGGGCGCAACTGGCAGTCGAGCGAGATGCCCGTCGGCGTGAACCCGAAGACGCAGGAAGCGGTCTACCGTGCGATCGGCCGAGGCGGTGTGGTCATCGTCGGCGAAGGGGCACGCGGTCGCCTCACGCGTCTCGTGAACGATGAGCGCTCGAAGGTGCAGCGCGTGGCGTCGGGCGTTCCCGTCACGGTGCTCTATGTCGGCCACGGCGACGACGAGGTGACGATCGCGAAGCTCGCGCCGACCATCAAGGCGCTGCCGAAGAAGGTCGATCGCGCCACCATGGCCGCCGTGATCAAGCGTGTCGACTCGGTGTCGCAGTCTCTCGCGTCGCTGCCGATCCCGAAGGGCATCGACCCCACCAAGGTCCGCGCTCCGCGCCCCCGCTGACGCGGCATCGACCCGGCTGGGTCACGCCCGGACGAGCACCGTCCCGGCCGCTTTGTCGTGCAGACCACGCTGATCCTGCATCCCAGATCACGGCGGGGATGACGACGATCAGCAGTGCGGTCCGGATGACAGGACGCCAGAGACCGCTCCACGCTCCATCGAGGCGCACGAGCCGCAGTCCGACGATTCGGTGCCCTGGACTCCCCTGGATCGTCGGGATGAACACGATCTGGATGGCCGCGAAGATCGCGAGGATGGCCAGCGGATCCCATGCGAAGAATCCCGAGATCAGGTATGCGGCGCCGTAGTCGATGAACAGTGCGCCGATGCGGCGTCCGAGCCGGCCGATCGAACCCGCGCCCTCGCGCGGGAATCCAAGTCGTTCACCGGGGTAGCTCTGGGCGCTCTGGGTCACCGACCCAGCGTAACCAGGCGCGTGTAACATGCCGGAAACAAAGGTGTCACTGCCGGGCAATCCCTTCCGGGTACGTTGCCATTCAAGCCCGCGCGGCGGGCGGCGATCCCGAATGCCCTACCTCTGGAGTCTCCATGTTCAGTGATTCATCCGAGGTGCTGAAGTTCATCAAGGACGAGGACGTCAAGTTCCTCGACATCCGGTTCACGGATCTTCCTGGTGTGCAGCAGCACTTCAACATTCCGGCTGCGACCGTCGACGAGGAGTTCTTCACCGTCGGTCAGCTGTTCGACGGCTCCTCGATCCGAGGTTTCGCGAACATCCACGAGTCGGACATGCAGCTGATTCCGGATGTCTCGACGGCGTACCTCGACCCGTTCCGTGATGCCAAGACGCTGATCATGGTCTTCGACATCTACAACCCGCGCAACGGCGAGATCTACTCGAAGGACCCGCGTCAGGTCGCCAAGAAGGCCGAGAAGTACCTCGCCTCGACCGGCATCGCCGACACCGCCTTCTTCGCCCCCGAGGCCGAGTTCTACATCTTCGACGATGTCCGCTTCGAGGTGAAGCAGAACTCGAGCTTCTACCACGTCGACTCCGAAGAGGGTGCGTGGAACTCCGGCCGCGAGGAGGACGGTGGCAACCTCGCCAACAAGACTCCTTACAAGGGCGGCTACTTCCCCGTCAGCCCCGTCGACAAGCAGGCCGACCTCCGCGACGACATCAGCCTCAAGCTGATCGACGCCGGCCTCATCCTCGAGCGCGCGCACCACGAGGTGGGCACCGGCGGCCAGGCCGAGATCAACTACCGCTTCGACACCATGGTCCACGCGGCTGACGACATCCTGAAGTTCAAGTACATCGTCAAGAACACCGCCGAGCAGTGGGGCAAGACGGCGACCTTCATGCCGAAGCCCCTCTTCGGCGACAACGGCTCGGGCATGCACACCCACCAGTCGCTGTGGAACGGCAGCACTCCGCTGTTCTACGACGAGAAGGGCTACGGCGGGCTGTCCGACATCGCTCGCTGGTACATCGGCGGCATCCTCGCCCACGCGCCCTCGGTGCTCGCGTTCACCAACCCGACCCTCAACAGCTACCACCGTCTGGTGAAGGGCTACGAGGCTCCGGTGAACCTGGTGTACTCGGCCGGCAACCGCTCCGCTGCGATCCGCATCCCGATCACGGGCACCAACCCCAAGGCGAAGCGCATCGAGTTCCGCGCTCCGGATGCCTCGGGCAACCCCTACCTCGCGTTCGCCGCGCAGCTCATGGCGGGCCTCGACGGCATCAAGAACCGCATCGAGCCCCACGAGCCCGTCGACAAGGACCTGTACGAGCTTCCCCCGAGGAGGCGAAGAACATCCCGCAGGTCCCGAACTCGCTGCAGGACTCGCTGGACGCCCTCGCGGCGGACCACGAGTTCCTGCTCGCCGGCGGCGTGTTCACCCCCGAGCTGATCGAGACCTGGATCGAGTACAAGATCGAGAACGAGATCAAGCCGCTGGCTGCCCGCCCGCACCCGTTCGAGTACGAGCTCTACTACGGCGTGTAGCAGGCGCTGAAGTCCTCAGACTTCCAGCACGGATTTCCGCTGAGTCGTCAGCGGCAGTCCAACCCGGAATGGGTTACCCGGAGCCCGCACGCCCCCGCATCCCTTGTCGAAGGGATGCGGGGGCGTTCCGTCTCGGTGCGTCGACGATCGCCCCTAGCATGGGCGAGTGTGGCCGTTCCGAAGACCCAGCCGTAAAGCGGCACAGAAGGCCGTCCTGCCGGCAGCTCTCCGTGCGATCGGCGACGAGACGCCGCGGCGGTTCTCCATCATCCTCGCCGACCCGGCCAGGTCACCTGATGCCCGGGAGGTTCTCGCCGAGCGACTGGGGAGGGAGCTGACCGTCGAGGGAACCGCGGGGGTGCTGGATGTGGCCACCGCATTCCAACCGGGATCCGCCGCCGTCCTGCGCCCGCTGAACGTGCTCGAGCGGGCCGGGATCGCGGTCTCCGGGCTGGAGTTGAGCGGGCTGGTCACCGAGATCACCGATGAGGCACTGCTCACAGTCGTGCACGACTGGTCCATCAACGGCAACGCCGGGCCGTATCGGCGTCGAGTCGAGAGGCTCGCAGGCCCGGTGCTCCTCGACCGCTGCCTGACCGCCGCCGACGCGGCACAACGCACTCGCGATCCGGATGCGGCGGCGTGGCGATTCGCCGTCACCTGCGTCGCCTTCAACACCCCGGGCGCCGAGACGCGGCTGATCGACGCGGCGGTCTGCGGCGACGACGCCCGCGCTGATGAGCTGGTGGATGCCGCCTCCGACCGGGTTCGATTGGCGCGCCTGGCCGGACTCGCGCTCGACGTTCCGGCGGCGAGCATCGCGTCGGCGCTTCGTCGTCGGGGCCATGTCGCCGCACGCGCCGCGTGGCTGGCTTCGATGCTGCCGGCCCCGGTGGATGCCGTCGTCAGCGACGCCCTCATCGACCTGGCCGAGCGCGGCGGGGAGGCTGCCTCCGCCTCGCTGGCAGCTCTTCGCGGTGCCGCCCCGAGCTCAGGGGTGCGCGCAGTCTGCGACGCGGCGATCGTCTCGGATGACCCCGACATTCGCGCCGCGGGCCTCGAACTGCTGGCGCGGCACTGGACGGATGAGGCTCGGCCGGTGTGGCGCGAAGCTCTCGCGTCGACTTCAGCCCCGGTGCGGTGGACGGCCGAGGACGTCATCGGCGAGTACGGCGCCGAAGAGGATCTGCAGGATGCCGCTGCCCACCTCGCCAAGCTGATCCGGGCGCGGAAGGGGATCTCGATGTCGCCCCCGCGCGGCAGCGCGATCGTGGATCTCATGATTCGCCACCACAGCAATCCGGCTGCTCGCGTCGCGCTCGAGGATCTCACCGCGCGATGGCCACGCCTCTCCGATGACATGCGGACCTGGCTGGAGGCGAACCACCCATCGCTCGCTCCGGTCGCCGTCGTCGTGGATGACGAGAAGGACGATGGGATGCCCGAGGAACACCTGACGTGGCCGTCGCCGTCAGTCGAGCGCACCGGCTCGTCCTTGATGGTCGTCTTCGACGAGGTCGGCGCGCATCAGCCCGTGAGGGATCGATTCGAAGAGCTGGCCGCGCGGCATCCATCCGTGGAGTTGATCGACGGCGACCGTGAATGGGTTTCGGTCGTCATCGACGCCGCCGATCCGGAAGCTCTGGTGCGCGAGCTTTGGTCAGCGGCCGGCGACCTCGGTAAGGGCGGGCGCGATCAGCCGTAGAAGAGCTTCTCGAACACCCGGCGGGCACGACGGGTGGTGCCGAGGTAGTCCTCTTCGACCTGCGTCGCGGACCGCGGCGGATACTCGAGAAGGCGCCCGATGCCGTCGAGGCGCTTGCGGTCCGTCGGCAGCACGTCGCTGGTCTGCCCCGACAGGAGCGTGTTCGCGGAGCGGAGGCGGCTCGCCAGGCGCCAGGCCTCGGCGAGCCTGTCGGCGGCGCTCACGGGGACGATGCCGGCATCGGCCGCCGCGCGCAGCGCCGCGATGGTGGAGGTCGTGCGCATGCCCGGCACGGCGTGGGCATGCTGCAGCTGAAGGAGCTGGACGAGCCACTCCACGTCGCTCAGCGAGCCGGGCCCGAGCTTCAGGTGGCGCGCCGGATCCGCGCCCTGCGGCAGCCGCTCGTTCTCGACCCGCGCCTTGATGCGCTTGATCTCGCGCAGACCCTGCGGGTCGACGGTCTCGGGGTACCGGACGTCGTCGGCGAGCGCGGTGAAGGCCTGGATGAGCTTGACGCTCCCGGCGACTCCCCGCGCCCTCAGCAGCGCCTGCGCCTCCCACGACAGGGACCAGCGGCGGTAGTACTCCGCGTAGGAGTCCAGTGACCGCGCGATCGGGACCGTTACGGCCCTCGGGACGCAGGTCCGCGTCGAGGTCGAGCGGGACGCGGTGATCCTCGGAGTGCTTGCGCAGTGCGGCGACGAGCTGCACGGCGAGTTCGTGCGCCCGCTGCGGGTCGACGTCGTTCGGCCGGTAGACGTACATGACGTCCGCGTCGGATCCGAAGCCCAGCTCACGGCCGCCGAAACGACCCATCGCGATCACCGAGAAGTCGAGCCCCTCATCCTCGGGAGGCACGATCGACCCGCCGCACGGCGCGCAGCGTCGCCTGGATGGTGACCTCGGTGATGGTGGTGAGCGACTGCGCCAGCTCCTCGATCGTGACGGTTCCGACGATCGCACCCATCGCGACGCGCAGCAGTTCGCGACGGCGGAGCACGCGCACCGCGCGCATCGCGTCGTCGATGGTCGCGTGACGGGTCTGGATGGCGCGAGCCTCTTCCTGCAGCGCCACCCCCGACCTCGGCCTCAGCTGCTGCTGGTCGTCGAGCCACGCGGCCGACTCCGGAATCCACTCCATGAGCTCGCCGATGTAGCGGGAGCCCGAGAGCACGCGCGTGAGACTCTCGGCAGCGCCCGACGAGTCGCGAAGCATCCGGAGGAACCAGGGAGTGTCTCCGAGCCGCTCACTCAGCCGCCGGAAGGTGAGCAGACCGTAGTCGGGGTCGACTCCGTCCGCGAACCACCGGATCATCACCGGCATGAGGTGTCGCTGGATGGTCGCCTTGCGGCTCAGCCCGCTCGTGAGCGCCGCGATGTGCCTCAGGGCTCCGGCCGGGTCGGCGAAGCCGATGGCGGCGAGACGGTCGTGCGCCTGCTCGGGCGAGAGCGCTCGCTCCTCCGCGGGGAGCGCCGCGACCGCGGACAGCAGCGGGCGGTAGAAGAGCCGGACATGGATGTCGCGCACTTCGCGCTTGACGGATTCCCACTGGTTCCAGACCTGCTCGCCCGTGTCGGCCAGACCGCTCGAGCGGGCCAGGGTGCGGAGGTCTTCCGGGCGCGACGGCATGAGGTGGGTCCGGCGGAGGTTCCGCAGCTGCACGCGGTGCTCGAGCAGGCGCAGCACCCGGTAGTCGCGTGAGAATGCGGCCGCTTCGGTTCGGCCGATATAGCCCTCGGCGACCAGCGCGTCGAGCGCCTCGAGCGTGCCGCGCTGACGTATCCGATCGTCCGACAGCCCGTGGACGAGCTGGAGCAGCTGCACGGTGAACTCGATGTCGCGGATGCCGCCGGGGCCGAGCTTGAGCTGGTACGGGATGTCGGCGGCCGGGATGTGCTCGGTGACGCGCTCGCGCATCCGCTGCACGCTGTCGACGAAGTTCTCCCGCGCAGCGCTCGTCCAGATCTTGGGCTGGACGGCGCGCACGTAGGCGTCGCCGAGGGCTGGATCCCCCGCGATGGGCCGGGCCTTCAGCAGCGCCTGGAACTCCCAGCTCTTGGCCCACCGGTCGTAGTACGACAGGTGCGAGTCGAGCGTGCGAACCAGGGCGCCCTGCTTGCCCTCGGGGCGCAGGTTGGCGTCGACCTCCCACAGCGGCGGCTCGATCTCGATGCTCGAGATGCCGCGCATCGTCTGGACCGCGAGGCGTGTCGCGATGTCGACGACGCGGGACTCGCCGAGGGCTTCGAGGTCGGCTTCGTCCGCACCGCCGACGAAGATGACATCGACGTCGCTCACGTAGTTCAGTTCGCGGGCGCCCGTCTTGCCCATTCCGATGACGGCGAGCCGGGTCGCGGCCACCTGTTCGCGGGGAAACAGCCCCGCCCCCGCACCCGAGGAGCCGTTCGCGATGCGCGCACGCGCGACGCACAGGGATGCCTCGAGCGCCGCGCCCGCGGCATCCGCCAGTCGAGCCGCGACGGCGGCCACGACGTCCACCGGCGACGCGCTCAGCAGGTCGTACGCGGCGATCCGCGCGAGAAGCCTGCGGTAGCGCACCCGCAGGGCGATCCACGACGACTCGCCACCGTCCGCGGCGAAGCCGTCGGCAGCATCCACCGCTTCGAGAAGCGACGATCGCAGCTCGTCTCCGCTCGGAAGCGCGGCGCCCGCTCCGGCGAGGTCGGCCAGCTCTTCGGGATGCCGCAGGTAGAAGTCGGCGAAGCCCGTGGACGCTCCGAGGAGCGCCCAGAGCGCCCGCGAGCCCTGCGGGTCGTCGTGGATGGCGCGCACCGCCGCGGCGTCTCTGCGCGCGATCCGCGTCAGTCCGCCGAGCGCCTCATCCGGATCGGCAGCGACCGCGGCCGCGGCGAGCAGCTCGTCACGGCCGAGCCCCGCATCCGTCTCGAGCTCTGCGAGGAGCGCCTCGGCCTCACCCAGCCGGCTGAAGCCGAGGCGCGCGAGAAGGGTGAGGGAGCTGGATCGTGGGCTCGCGGACATGCCGTGGATTCGTTCAGAGCATCTCGAGGTTGTTCTTGAGCTCGAAGTGCGTGACCTGCGAGCGGTATTCCTGCCACTCCTGGCGCTTGTTGAGCAGCACGTAGTTGAAGACCTGCTCGCCGAGCGTCTCGGCGACGAGCTCCGACTCCTCCATGTACTCCAGCGCGTGGTCGAGGCTGGCGGGAAGCGGGGCGTATCCGAGTGCGCGGCGCTCACCGTCGCTCAGCGACCAGACGTTGTCCTCGGCCTCCGGCGGCAGCTCGTACTCCTCCTCGATGCCCTTGAGCCCGGCGGCGAGCATGAGCGCGAAGGCGAGGTAGGGGTTGGCGGCGGAGTCGAGCGCGCGGTACTCGACACGCGAGGACTGGCCCTTGCTCGGCTTGTACATCGGGACGCGCACGAGCGCGGAGCGGTTGTTGTGGCCCCAGCAGATGAAGCTCGGCGCCTCGTCACCGCCCCAGAGGCGCTTGTACGAGTTGACGAACTGGTTGGTCACCGCCGAGATCTCGTTGGCGTGGCGCAGCAGGCCTGCGATGAACTGGCGGCCGACCTTCGACAGCTGGTACTGCGCGCCCTCCTCGTAGAAGGCGTTGACGTCGCCCTCGAAGAGCGACATGTGGGTGTGCATGCCGCTGCCCGGCTTGCCGCCGAGCGGCTTCGGCATGAAGGTCGCGTACACGCCCTGCTCGATCGCGACCTCTTTGATCACGGTGCGGAAGGTCATGATGTTGTCGGCGGTCGCAAGGGCATCCGCGTAGCGGAGGTCGATCTCGTTCTGCCCGGGTCCGCCCTCGTGGTGGCTGAACTCCACCGAGATGCCGAGATCCTCCAGCATCCGCACCGACCGCCGGCGGAAGTCGTGCGCCGTGCCGCCAGGGCACGTTGTCGAAGTAGCCCGCGGAGTCGACGGGCTCAGGGCCGTCCGGTCCGAACGACGAGGACTTCAGCAGGTAGAACTCGATCTCGGGATGCGTGTAGAACGTGAATCCGGCATCCGCCGCCTTCGCGAGCGCGCGCTTGAGGACGTGCCGCGGATCGGCGACGGCGGGCTGGCCGTCCGGCGTCGTGATGTCGCAGAACATCCGCGCGGTGGGGTCGATCTCTCCCCGCCACGGCAGCGTCTGGAACGTCGTGGGGTCGGGGTGGGCGAGCAGGTCGGATTCGTACGAGCGGGTGAGGCCCTCGATCGCGGAGCCGTCGAAGCCGAGACCCTCGCTGAACGCCCCTTCGACCTCGGCCGGGGCGATCGCGACGGACTTCAGCGTGCCGATCACGTCCGTGAACCAGAGCCGCACGAACTTGACTCCGCGCTCCTCGATCGTTCGCAAGACGAAGTCGCGCTGCTTGTCCATCGGGTCCCCTCTGACGGTCGTGACGGGCTGTCGGGCCCGTTCCTAGGCTAGTGCGAGAGCCGGATGCCGGTGGACGCCGCGCAGCGCCGCTCAGCGATCTTCGCGTGCCTCTTCCTCCGCCCACGCGCGGGATCGCTCGCGAATGATCTCGGGCGCGCGGGCCGCTTCCTCGGGAGTGTCGAAGGGGCCGGCGCGGTCGGCTGACGGCGTTTGGAAGCCCTTCTCGACCTCCCCGGTCTTGAGGTTGTACCAGTACTTCTCGCTGCCCTGATCCATGCCCTCCACTCTCGCACCCGGCGTCGCGCCTCGCCAGGGCGAAACCGCGGGCCGTCGATAGAGTTGCTCGTCATGGGCAAGAAGGCCAGCACACGCACGGCAGTCGGCGTCGACATCGGCGGCACGGGGATCAAGGCGGGAATCGTCGACCTCGACGCCGGAGCGCTGACGAGCGAGCGCATCAAGGTCGCGACCCCGCAGGGCGCCGAGCCGCAGGATGTGCTCGCTGCCGTGACGGAGGTGCTCGACAAGCTCGGCGTCACGGATTCGTCGATCCCGCTCGGCGTCGCGTTCCCGGCGATCGTGAAGCGCGGCCGCACGCTGTCGGCCGCGAACGTGTCGAAGAAGTGGGTCGACTTCCCCGCCGAGGAGTTCTTCGAGGACGGCCTCGGGCGCGACATCCATTTCGCCAACGACGCCGACGTCGCAGGCGTCGCGGAACTGCGCTACGGCGCGGCCAAGGATCAGGACGGCCTCACGATCCTGACGACGCTCGGCACCGGGATCGGGTCTGCGCTGATCTACAACGGCGTCCTCGTCCCGAACTCCGAGCTCGGTCACGTGCAGCGCGCGGAGCACGTCAGGGATGCCGAGGCCTACGCGGCCTATTCGGCGATGGAGCGCGAGAGCCTCTCGTGGGAGGCAGTGGGCGCGAGCGCCTGCAGTGGTACTACAGCTACATCGAGTTCCTCTTCAGCCCCGACCTCTTCATCGTCGGCGGCGGCGTGTCGAAGCACGCGACGGAGTTCCTGCCGCTGCTGGACCTGAAGACGCCGATCGTCCCGGCCGTGCACCGGAACAATGCGGGGATCGTAGGGGCCGCGGCGCTGGCGCTCGGCTGAGCTTCGTCTGCCCTCGCGGGGGAACCCCGCGATCTCGAAGGACGTGCCGCGGCGCTGGCGCTCGGCTGACACTCGGTCCGGCTGACGGCTGGAGGCGAATGGGCCGGCCTGTACGCCGGGTTCTGTCCGGGGGCGTGAGCCCCGTGGACGGTCATCTCTCTCGGCGACACGTTGCCGTGCCGCTCCAGCGGCCTACCCGGGGACTCGGCGGGCCGCGTCATCATCCCCTGTCTGGCCTTGCTCCGGACGAGGTTTACCGTGCGAGTCGCGTCACCGCGACCCCGGTGGTCTCTTACACCACCCTTTCACCCTTACCGCGGCCGAAGCCGTGGCGGTCTGCTCTCTGTGGCACTGTCTCGCGGATCGCTCCGGGTGGGTGTTACCCACCGCCCTGCCCTGTGGAGCCCGGACGTTCCTCGGCGCGTGCGGCGAACCGCACGCGACGCGACCGTCCAGCCGACCCATTCGCGGCCCCGAGTCTATCCGCGGCGCCTGGGTGACGCGCTCCGATCAGTCCTTGCGCGCGGTCCGGGCGATGCGCACGTCCAGGGGGAAGTCGATCGGGAAGTCGCCGAACAGCAGACGGGCAGCGGATGCCGCGGCATCCTGCACCGCCTGCGCGGCCTCGTCGGCGATACGCCGCCGGGGTGTGCACGATGACCTCGTCGTGCAGGAAGAACGCCAGGTGCGGACGCGTCCCGAAGACCGGACCAGACCGCTCCGCGGCATCCGCTGCCGTCACCGGGGGCATCGCGGCGAGGCGCGTGCGCAGGTCCGCCATCCACGCGAGCGCCCACTCGGCGGCGGTGCCCTGGACGACGAAGTTGCGGGTGAACCGCCCGCGATCCCGGGCCCAGCGCCGTGCGCGCGTCTGGTCCGCTCCGGATGCCTCGGCCTCCGTCGCGTAGGACTGGGCCTCGGCCCAGCCCTCGGACGGCGGGGGTGACGTGCGACCGAGCCACGTCGAGACCAGCCCGCCGTCCTCGCCGATGCGGGCGGCGTCGTCGACCAGGCGCCATCGCCCGGGGATAGATCCGGCGCAGGCGCGGCACGAGTCGCCCCGACTCCCCCGTCGTCGCGCCGTACATCGCCCCGAGGATCGCGATCTTCGCCTCCTGGCGGGTCGCGACCGCGCCGCTGTCGACGATGCCCGCGTACAGGTCGCGGCCGCGCGAGGCATCGGCGAGCGCCCTGTCGCCGGCCATCGCCGCGAGCACGCGGGGCTCGAGCTGCGCGACGTCCGCGACGACGAGCAGCCAGCCCGGATCCGCACGCACCGCCTCGCGCAGCTGGCGCGGCAGCTGGAGCGCCCCGCCGCCAGACGACGCCCAGCGGCCGGTGACGACGCCGCCGGGCACGTACACGGGCCGGAAGCGACCGTCCCGCACCCACTCGTCGAGCCAGGTCCAGCCGTTCGCCGACTGCAGCCGCGACAGCTTCTTGTACTCCAGCAGCGGCTCGATGACCGGATGCCGCTGCTCGGCGAGCTCCCACCGGCTCGTCGATTCGACCAGCACACCCGACGCGATGGAGGGCGCGCAGGAGCTTCGGCTGCGAGTCGAGGCTCGCGCCGGGATCGCCGAGGGCCGCGCGCACGCGATCGGCGGTCGCGGCGAGCTTCGCCGGCGTCCCGCCCGCCGGGGGGCGCTCGCCCAGCACCTCGGCGAGGATGCGGTCGTGGGCCGCGGCATCCCACGGGAGACCCGCGGCGCGCAGCTCCTCGGCGATGAGCGCGCCCGCGGACTCGGCGGCGGTGAGCAGGCGCAGCCGGCCGGGGTCGGCGGATGCCGCGATCGCGGCGCGCTGCCGCGCGAACTCGTCCAGCGCAGCCCCGAGCGACGCCGGCGGACCGACGCGGTCGGCGGACGTCGTCGTCCCAGTCGAAGAGCGCGGGAGCCGCGGCCTCGCGTCGCGACCGCAGATGCGACATCCCATCCGACGGCCGCGCGCAGCGCGGCCGGTGTCGGTGACGAGCGACGATCCGCGCAGGATGGCGTGGCAGAGGCGCAGGTCGTGGCAGCGCGCGACCCTGCACGCCGGCGGCCAGCAGGGCCGGCGTACCAGGCCGGCGCGTCGCTCCACACCCACCGTGGGCGCCGCGGCGGCCTCGGTCTCGCCACCCACGTCGGGAACGCCGGATGCGGCGACGGTGCGTCGGCTCAGCTCGGCGCCGTCGGCACCGAGCATGCGCGGCCTCGACCCCGTCGTCCGTCCGGCCGAGGACGATCCAGGTCGGGCTTTCAGTCCTGTCGCGGCTGTCGAGATCACGTCGGAAGCTCTCGCCGCGGTCCATCGCCTCGTTCGCCGCGGCATCCGCTCGCGCGTTGTCGAGCCGCGGGACCCACTGGAACGCGACATCGCGCCCGGCGATCAGGGTCTGCGCGCGGCGCGCGAGGACCTGCATGTCGGGATGCTTGATCTTCCAGCGCCCCGACATCTGCTCGACCACGAGCTTCGAGTCGAGCCGGACGAGGACGGATGCCTCGGCGTCGCGTTCGAAGGCGGCTTCGAGCCCCGCGATCATGCCGCTGTACTCCGCGACGTTGTTGCTCGCCACGCCCACGTAGATGCCGACCTCGCTGAGCACGGCACCGCTCTGCGCGTCGATGACCACCGCGCCACCGGCTGCGATGCCCGGATTCCCGCGGGATCCCCCATCGGCTTCGACGACGAGGCGAAGGGTCACAGCCCCGAGTCCTCCCCGCGGACGAGGATGCAGCCGCATTCGGGGCACGTGACGATCTGATCCTCCGCTGCCTGGCGGATCACCTGCAGGTCGGTTCCGGCGAGCACCATCCGGCATCCTTCGCACGTGCGGCGCAGCAGCGGAGCCGCGCCCGCGCTGCGCACGGCGAGGCGATCGTAGAAGGCGAGGAGGTCCGCCGGCACGGTGGCCGCGATGGCGGCGCGATCGCGGGTCGCGGCGTCGAACGCCGCTGTCGCCTCGGCGACGATGCGCTTGGCCTCCGCGCTCAGATCGGCGCCTTCGGCGTTGGTCCGCGCGATGAGCGCCTCCTGCTCGGCGACGGCCGCGTCGGCCTGCTCGAGACGCTCCATGACCTC
The DNA here is from genome assembly GCA_963751055.1 of uncultured Actinomycetota bacterium. Taxonomy (GTDB): domain Bacteria; phylum Actinomycetota; class Actinomycetes; order Actinomycetales; family Microbacteriaceae; genus Microbacterium. Next base: position 376,346 of record CAVVTB010000002.1, read on the forward strand.
GAGCTCGCCGTCTTCGAGGTCGCTCTTGCGCCGGGCGAGCGAGGCGAGCTCGCTCTCGAGGCCCTGCGCCTCCTTGGAGTTGCTGCTGGATGCGAGACGGTCCGCGTCGCGCGCGCTGCGCGCATCCACCACGGCCACGTCGGACTCGATGCGGCTGAGCTCGGTCCGCAGGTCGTCACGGGCGCCGAGCCGGGTCGTCAGCTCCTGCGAGAGGGTCTGACGGTGGGCGAGCAGCTCCTGCACGCGGCCCGCCTGCGGCGGGTTCCTGCGGGCGTGGTCGGCCTGACGGATGCGGGCATCGAGCTCGGCGACCTCGACGAGGCGGCGCTGGTCGGCGGGGCTGGCATTCACGCCTCCAACCTACCGGCCCATCGACGGCGGAGCGGGCGCCCACTAGCATTCAACGGTCGACCCTCCTGAGAAAGGCGAGATCATGAGTCTTCTGCGCACGAAGTCCGTCGAGCAGTCCATCGCCGACACCGACGAACCGGAGTTCCGGCTCAAGAAGTCGCTCAGCGCCCTCGATCTCACCGTCTTCGGCATCGGCGTCGTGATCGGCGCCGGCATCTTCACGCTCACCGGACGCGGCGGCCCACGAGGTGGCCGGGCCCGCGATCGTCATCAGCTTCGTCGTGGCGGCCATCGCCTGCGCCCTGGCGGCCATGTGCTACGCGGAGTTCGCCTCCACGGTCCCCGTCTCGGGATCGGCGTACACCTTCTCGTACTCGTCGCTGGGCGAGCTGTTCGCCTGGATCATCGGATGGGACCTCATCCTCGAGATGTTCCTCGGCGCCAGCGTCGTCGCCCAGGGATGGAGCGCGTATCTCGGCACGCTCATGGCGCAGCTCGGGGCGCCGATCCCCGCCGCGATCGGCTACGGCGGCACCGTCGACCTCATGGCGATCCTGCTGGTCGTCGTCCTCGGCGGCCTCATGACGTTCGGCATCAAGGAGTCGCTGCGCGTCAACATGGTGCTCGTCGCGGTGAAGATCTTCATCGTCCTGTTCGTCATCGTCGCCGGCATCCTGTTCATCGACCCGGCCAACTGGTCGCCGTTCGTGCCGCCGGCCGCCCCGAGCGACGCGCCGTCCGGACTCAGCCAGCCGCTGCTGCAGTTCCTCTCCGGCATCGAGCCGACGGCGTTCGGCGTCGGCGGCATCTTCGCCGGCGCGGCCCTCGTCTTCTTCGCGTACATCGGCTTCGACGTCGTCGCGACGACGGCCGAGGAGACCAAGAACCCGCAGCGCGACATGCCCATCGGCATCATCGCCTCGCTCGCGATCTGCACCGTGCTGTACTGCGCTGTCGCTCTGGTCGTGACGGGCATGGTGCCCTACCAGGAGCTCTCGCCCGTCCGCGGCTCTCGCGAACGCCTTCGTCTACCACGGCGCCGACTGGATGGCGACGCTCATCTCGGCCGGCGCCGTCGCGGGCCTCACCACGGTCGTGCTGACGCTCCTGATCGGCGCGACGCGGATCATCTTCGCGATGTCGCGCGACGCGCTCCTGCCGATCGGGCTGGCCAAGGTGCACCCGCGGTTCCGCACGCCGTGGGTCATCTCGATCCTCGTCACCGCGATCGTCGCGGTCGTCGCCGGCTTCACGCCGATCGGCCTCCTCGAGGAGATGGTGAACATCGGCACGCTGTCGGCGTTCGTGCTCGTGTCGGTCGGCGTGATCGTGCTGCGCCGCAAGCGCCCCGATCTGCACCGCTCGTTCCGCGTGCCGCTTAACCCTGGCTGCCCGCGCTTTCGGCGCTGGTCTGCATCTACCTGATGCTGAACCTGTCGGTGGAGACGTGGCTGCGCTTCCTGATCTGGCTCGCGGTCGGCTTCATCATCTACTTCGCCTACTCGCGGCAGCGCTCGCGGCTCGGCCAGCCGGGCTACATCGACATCTCGCTGCCGCACGTGGTCTCGCACGTGCGAGAGGACGAGGTCGACGACGACGACAAGCGGGAATGACGTGAAGTGGGCCCAGAGAGACTCGAACTCCCGACCCCCTCGGTGTAAACGAGGTGCTCTAACCAACTGAGCTATAGGCCCGCGCCCGCCAGTCTACGAGGTCGCGCGAGCGCGCCGCGGTCGCCCCGCGGACTGGGTAGGCTGAGAGACGGTGCGTTTGTGCATGGCAGACAAAGCCTGCACCGCCCTAGTTGAGATTCCCTGGCACGACCTGCCAGACGACGAAAGGTCTTACGTGACTGTCAACGACCAGGATCCGTACTCACAGGACCCTCTCGACAGCGATCCCGACGAGACCGCGGAGTGGAAGGAATCACTCCAGCAGCTCGTCCAGGCCAAGGGCCACGGCCGCGGCCGCGAGATCATGCTGAGCCTGCTGCAGACATCGCACGAGCTCCAGCTGAACGTGCCGCAGGTGCCGACGACCGATTACATCAACACGATCGCGCCCGACAACGAGCCCGACTTCCCCGGTGACGAGGAGCTGGAGCGCCGGTATCGCCGCTGGCTCCGCTGGAACGCGGCGGTCACCGTCCACCGCGCGCAGCGCCCGGGGATCGGCGTCGGCGGCCACATCTCGACCTACGCGTCGTCCGCCTCGCTCTACGAAGTCGGCTTCAACCACTTCTTCCGCGGGCTCGACGATCCCGAACGGCGGCGACCAGATCTTCATCCAGGGTCACGCCTCCCCCGGCATCTACGCCCGCTCGTTCCTCGAGGGCCGCCTCTCCGAGGAGCAGCTCGACGGATTCCGCCAGGAGAAGTCGAAGGCCCCTCACGGCATCCCGTCGTACCCCCACCCCCGGCTCATGCCGGAGTACTGGCAGTTCCCCACGGTGTCGATGGGTCTCGGTCCGATCAACGCCATCTACCAGGCGATGACGAACAAGTACCTCACCAACCGCGGGCATCAAGGACCTCGAGAACTCCCACGTGTGGGCGTTCCTCGGCGACGGCGAGATGGACGAGGTCGAGAGCCGCGGCCAGCTGCAGGTCGCCGCGAACGAGGGCCTCGACAACCTGACGTTCGTCGTCAACTGCAACCTCCAGCGCCTCGACGGCCCGGTCCGCGGCAACGGCAAGATCATCCAGGAGCTCGAGAGCTTCTTCCGCGGCGCCGGCTGGAACGTCATCAAGGTCGTCTGGGGCAGCGGCTGGGACGAGCTGCTCGCGAAGGACACCGACGGCGCGCTCGTGCACCTCATGAACACGACGCCCGACGGCGACTTCCAGACCTACCGCGCCGAGAGCGGCGGATTCATCCGCGATCACTTCTTCGGGCGCGACGAGCGCACCGCGGCGCTGGTCAAGGACTGGTCGGATGACGACATCTGGGGCAAGCTCCGCCGCGGCGGCCTCGACTACCGCAAGGTGTACGCCGCCTACAAGGCGGCCGCCGAGCACAAGGGCCAGCCCACCGTCATCCTCGCGAAGACCATCAAGGGCTACGGCCTCGGTCACCACTTCGAGGGCCGCAACGCGACCCACCAGATGAAGAAGATGACGCTCGAGGATCTCAAGCACTTCCGCGACTCGATGCGCATCCCGGTCTCGGACGCCCAGCTCGAAGAGAACCCGTACCTCCCGCCGTACTACAACCCCGGCGGGCAGGACGAGACGATCCAGTACATGCTCGAGCGCCGCCGCGCGCCTCGGCGGCTTCCTTCCGGAGCGCCGCACCCACCACGTCGGGCTGCAGCTGCCGGGCGACGAGGCATACGCGCTGCCGAAGAAGGGCTCCGGCACGCAGGAGATCGCCACGACCATGGCGTTCGTCCGCCTGCTGAAGGATCTCCTCCGCGCGAAGGACTTCGGCCACCGGATCGTCCCGATCATCCCCGACGAGGCGCGCACGTTCGGCATGGACGCGTACTTCCCGACGGCGAAGATCTACAACCCGCACGGCCAGAACTACACGTCGGTCGACCGCGAGCTGCTGCTGGCCTACAAGGAGAGCCCGCAGGGCCAGATCCTCCACGTCGGCATCAACGAGGCGGGCGCCGTCGCGGCGTTCACCGCCACCGGCACGTCGTACTCGACGCACGGCGAGCCGCTCATCCCGGTCTACGTCTTCTATTCGATGTTCGGCTTCCAGCGCACCGGCGACGCGCAGTGGGCGGCGGGCGACCAGATGGCGCGCGGCTTCATCATCGGCGCCACCGCGGGTCGGACGACGCTGACCGGTGAGGGCCTGCAGCACGCGGACGGCCACTCGCACCTGCTCGCCTCGACCAACCCGGCCACGATCTCGTACGACCCCGCGTACGGCTACGAGATCGCGCACATCGTCCGCTCGGGCATCGAGCGCATGTACGGCGGAAACCACCCCGACCCGAACGTCATGTACTACCTCACGGTCTACAACGAGCCGCTCGTGCAGCCCGCCGAGCCCGAGGGCGTGGATGTGGACGGCATCGTCCGCGGCATCCACCGCGTCTCGACGGCGGAGGGCGAAGGTCCCCGCGCCCAGATCCTCGCTTCGGGCGTCGGCGTGCCGTGGGCTTTCGAGGCCCAGCAGCTGCTGCGCGACGACTGGGGCGTGCAGGCCGACGTCTGGTCGGTCACGTCGTGGACCGAGCTTCGCCGCGACGGTCTCGCCGCCGACGAGCACAACTTCCTCCACCCCGAGGAGGAGCCGCACTCGGCCTACGTGACGCGCAAGCTGCAGGATGCCGCGGGCCCGGTCATCGCCGTCAGCGACTTCATGCACGCCGTGCAGGACCAGATCCGGCCCTGGGTGCCGCAGCCGCTTCGTCACCCTCGGCGCCGACGGCTTCGGCTTCTCGGACACGCGTCCGGCGGCTCGACGGTTCTTCAAGATCGACGGACCGTCGATCGTGGTGCGCACCCTCCAGGCGCTGGCCGAGGACGGCGTCGTCGACCGCGGCCTCGCCGCGCAGGCGATCGAGAAGTACCGCCTCCACGACGTCACAGCGGGAACGAGCGGCAACGCGGGCGGCGAGAGCTGACCCTGCGCATGCCGGCAACCCCCGCGAAGATGGACAAGACCGAGACGCTCGCCTGGCTGCGACGCATCTCGGGAGATCTCGCGACCGCGACGAACAAGCGGCTGGAGGACACCCTCCCCTGGTACGCCGAGATGCCGCCGGCGCGGCGCTCGGCGGTGGGCCTCGTCGCCCAGGCCGGCATCACGTCCTTCATCCAGTGGTACGACGACCCCGACTCCACGCCGTGGATCGCGGCGGACATCTTCGCAGCCGCGCCGCGCGAGCTGCTGCGCAGCGTCAGCCTGACCCAGACGCTGCAGCTGATCCGCGTGACGGTCGAGATCACGGAGGAGCGGGTCAGAGGTCAAGGGCGAGCACCTCCGCGAAGCGATCCTGCTGTACTCGCGGGAGGTGGCCTTCGCGGCCGCGGACGTCTACGCCCGCGCCGCCGAGGCTCGCGGGCTGTGGGATGCGCGCCTCGAGGCGCTCGTCGTCGACTCGATCCTGACCGGCGAGGCCGACGAGGAGCTGCCGAGCCGGATCGCCGCGCTCGGCTGGCACGGCCACGGCGAGGTCGCGGTGCTGGTCGGCACGACTCCCCCGCTCTTCGACGTCGACCAGCTGCGCCGCACTGCGCGCAAGCTCGGCGTCGACGTGCTGATCGGCGTCCAGGGCTCACGCCTCGTGCTCGTGCTCGGGCGTGCCGAGCCGCCGAACCGGTCGGACGAGGTGACGACGGAGCTCCCGTTCCCCGAGATCGCGAAGCGTCTCGAGCCCGGCTTCGGCAGCGGCCACCTGGTGCTCGGGCCCCCCGTGCCCGCTCTCGTCGACGCGAGTCAGAGCGCTCGCGCGGCGCTCGGCGGGTTCGCCGTCGCGCGCGCCTGGCGGCACGCGCCGCGCCCCGTCGAGGCGGACGACCTCCTGCCGGAACGCGCCCTCGCCGGCGACCCGCTCGCGAAGCAGACCCTCGTCGAGCGCATCTACCGTCCCCTGCACGCGCACAGCGCCGACCTCGTCACCACACTGTGGAGCTATCTCGACAACGGCCGCTCCCTCGAGGCGACCGCGCGTGAGCTCTTCGTGCACCCCAACACGGTCCGCTACCGGCTGAAACGCGTGTCCGAGGTCATCGGCTGGGATGCCACCGGCCCGCGCGAGGCCCTGATCCTCCAGACAGCCCTGATCCTGGGCTCCATGGGGACGGATGCGACGCGCCGCCGATCCCCGGCGACACGCAGACCTTCGCACTGACCTGTATAGGCCGCACAAAGGCTTTCGTCATTCTTGTGACGGGATCGCCAGAACCGGCCGCCCGATCCTTGGCAGGATGGATAAGTGATCATCGCGGTCTTCCCCGGACAGGGCTCGCAGTCCCCCGGCTTCCTCACTCCCTGGCTCGCCCTCGACGGCGCCGCCGAGCGGCTCGCCGCGTACTCCGAGTGGGCGGGCGTGGATCTCGTCGCCGCCGGAACCGAATGGGACGCCGACCGCATCCGTGACACGCAGGTGGCTCAGCCGCTCATCGTCGCCGCGAGCCTGCTGTCCTGGAACGCACTCCCCGACCGCTCCCGCGTCGCCGGTGTCGCCGGTCACTCCGTCGGCGAGTTCGCCGCCGCGGCGGCCGCCGGCATCCTGAGCGAAGAGGACGCCCTGCGTCTGGTCGGGATCCGCGGTCGGGCGATGGCCGAAGCCGCCGCTGTCGAGCGCACCGGCATGAGCGCCGTCATCGGCGGCGACGAATCCGCCGTCGTCGAGCGCCTCGCACGAGCTCGATCTCACCCCCGCGAACTACAACGGCGGCGGCCAGCTCGTCGCAGCCGGTGCCCTCGACGCGCTCGCAGTCCCTCGCGGCGGAGCCGCCCGCGGTCGACGCGCGTCATCCCGCTCCAGGTGGCCGGGGCATTCCACACCCGCTACATGGCGCCGGCCGTCGAGACGCTGCGCAGCGCTGCGGCCGAGATCGAAGCATCCGACCCGCGCGTGACCATCTGGAGCAATCGCGACGGCCGCGCGGTCGCATCCGGCTCCGCCTTCGTCGACCTGCTCGTCGACCAGGTCGCCTCCCCGGTGCGCTGGGACCTCTGCATGGCCTCGTTCGCCGCCGAGGGCGTGTCGGGGATCGTCGAGCTCTCGCCCGCGGGCACACTCATCGGGCTTGCCAAGCGCGCCCTGCGCGGCGTTCCCGGCGTCGCGGTGAAGACGCCAGACGACCTCGCGGCCGTCGCCGCACTGACCGGAGATCCCGCATGACCATCACGCTCGTCCAGCCCACCGGCCCCGCGCACACCCGCATCTACGCGTACGGCGCGGCTCGCGGTGAGATCACCGTTCCCAACGAGGATCTCGATCGGCCCGATCGACTCGAGCGACGAGTGGATCCGCCAGCGCACCGGCATCATCACGCGGATGCGCGCCGTGCCCGAGACGACCGCGATCGATCTGGCGGCGGATGCCGCGACCGAGGCGATCGCGCGCTCGGGCATCGACCCGCAGCAGATCGACGCCGTCATCGTCGCGACCGTCACGAACCCGAGGCAGACGCCGTCGGTGTCGGCCATCGTCGCGGACCGCGTGGGCGCGAACCCCGCCGCCGCCTACGACGTCAACGCCGCGTGCGCCGGCTTCTCGTACGGCGTGGCCCAGGCCGACGCCCTCATCCGCGGCGGGCTGGCGCACTACGCGGTCGTCGTCGGCGCCGAGAAGCTCAGCGACGTCGTCGATCCGACCGACCGCAGCATCTCGTTCCTCCTCGGCGACGGTGCCGGCGCGGTGGTCATCGGACCGAGCGACACGCCCGGCATCGGCCCGACCGTCTGGGGCTCGGACGGCTCGAAGGCCGACGCCGTCACGCATGAACCACACGCTCACCGACTTCCGCGACGGCAAGGCGCCGTGGCCGACCCTTCGCCAGGAGGGCCCGACCGTCTTCCGCTGGGCGGTCTGGGAGATGGTGAAGGTCGCGCGACAGGCTCTCGAGGCCGCCGGCGTGCAGGCATCCGATCTCGCGGCGTTCGTGCCGCACCAGGCGAACATGCGGATCATCGACGAGTTCGCCAAGCAGCTGAAGCTCCCCGACTCCGTCGTCATCGGCCGCGACATCGAGACGACCGGCAACACGTCGGCCGCCTCCATCCCGCTCGCGACCCACCGGCTGCTCGAGGAGCACCCGGAGCTGAGCGGCGGACTCGCCCTGCAGATCGGCTTCGGCGCCGGACTCGTCTTCGGCGCCCAGGTCATCGTCCTTCCCTGACCCCGCCGACCACCGACCTTAGACTGAACAGCGGCCCCGCCGGGGCCGGAGAATCCCGAGAACAGGAGAAACCATGGCATTCACCACCGACGAGGTCCTCGCCGGACTTGCCGAGCTCATCACCGACGAGACGGGCATCTCGGCCGACGAGGTCGCGCTCGAGAAGTCCTTCACGGATGACCTCGACATCGACTCGATCTCGATGATGACGATCGTCGTCAACGCCGAGGAGAAGTTCGGCGTCACGATCCCCGACGACGAGGTCAAGAACCTCAAGACCGTCGGCGACGCCGTCACCTTCATCACGTCGAACCAGGCGTAGCGCAGCACCCGGTGGGGCTCCGCCCCACACCCCCGGTTTGCTGACGCGCGCCCCCAATGGGGCTCCGCCCCACACCCCCGGCTGCTGACGCGCCCCGGTGGGGGCCGCACGGCCCCCACCGGCAAAACCTTCCCGAGGATTCTGATCTGCATGAGCACACCCCGAATCGTCGTCACCGGCATCGGTGCCTCCACGCCGCTCGGCGGCACGGCGCCCGAGAGCTGGTCCGCCCTGATGGGCGGCGTCTCCGGCGCGCACACGCTCGAGTACGACTGGGTCGAGGAGTACCAGGTCCCGGTGACGTTCGCCGCCGAAGCGGCCGTGCGCCCCGACTCGGTGCTCGAGCGGCCCGTGGCGAACCGCCTCGACCCGTCGGCGCAGTTCGCGCTCGTCGCGGCCCAGGAGGCCTGGGCGGATGCCGGTCGCCCCGAGGTCGAGCCCGAGCGGTTCGGCGTCGACTTCGCGACCGGCATCGGCGGGCTGCAGACCACGCTCGCCGGCTGGGACACGCTGAAGAGCAAGGGCCCCCGCCGGGTCATGCCGATGAGCGTCCCGATGCTCATGCCCAACGCTCCGGCGGCAGCGGTCTCGATGCACCTCGGCGCCCGCGCCTACGCGCGCACCGTCGCATCGGCGTGCGCCTCGAGCACCGAGGCGCTCGTCAACGCATACGAGACGCTCAAGTCCGGTCGCGCCGACGTCGTCATCGCGGGCGGCACCGAAGCGGTGATCCACGCACTCACGCTGGCGGCGTTCGCGGCCATGCAGGCGCTGTCCAAGCGCAACGACTCCCCCGAGACGGCGTCGCGTCCGTACAGCGTCGACCGTGACGGCTTCGTCATGGGCGAAGGCGCCGCCTGCGTCGTCCTCGAGACGGAGGAGCACGCGAAGGCGCGCGGCGCGAAGATCTACGGCGAGATCGTCGGCGGCGGCGTCACCGCCGATTCGTACCACATCACGGCTCCCGAGCCCGAGGGTCTCGGCGCGTCGCGCGCGATGCTCCTCGCGCTCGAGGCCGCGGACGCGACCCCCGACGACGTGACGCACATCAACGCGCACGCGACGTCCACGCCCACCGGTGACATCGCCGAGTACAAGGCGCTGCTGAGCGTGTTCGGCGACCGCATCCACGAGATCCCCGTCTCGGCCACCAAGGCATCGACCGGGCACCTGCTCGGCGGCACCGGCGCGATGGAGGCGATCTTCACGATCCTCGCCATCCGCGATCGACAGGCGCCCCCCACGATCAACCTCACCACGCAGGATCCCGAGATCCCGCTGCGCGATCTCGGGCGACGCGATCCCGCTCGGCGACGGTCCGCAGCTCGCGATCAGCAACTCGTTCGGCTTCGGCGGGCACAACGCGGTCGTGGCGTTCCGGTCGGTCTGACCTGCGACACAGCGAAGACGCCCCCGATGCCGTACGGGGGCGTCTGTCGTGTCAGGCGGTGATTCGTTTTCCCGCTGCCCGGGATTCGTCGTCTCCGATCAGCGGTATTGGCGCCTCGCCGCCTGAGTCTGTGGTGTCAGCCGACCTTGTGGAGCCAGACGACCGGCGCGTCGTCGCTGGCGTGGCGGAAGGGCTCGAGCTCGTCGTCCCAGGCAGCGCCGAGGGCGATGTGCAGCTCGCGCTGGAGCTCGAACGCATCGCCTGCGGCGACTTCGAGCGCATAGCGGATGCGGTCCTCGCCGATCACGACATTGCCGGCCGAGTCCGTCTGCGCGTAATGGATGCCGAGTCCCGGCGTGTGCAGCCAGCGGCCGCCGTCGCTGCGCGGGGTCGGATCCTCCGTCACCTCGAAGCGCAGGTGCTCCCAGCCGCGGATCGCCGTCGCGAGCGCCGCGCCGGTGCCGGCCCTGCCTTCCCAGTAGAACTCCGCACGCCGGCTGCCGGTGAGGACCGGCTGGTCGGCCCAGTCGAAGTTCACGCCTCGGCCGAGGGCACGCCCTACCGCCCACTCGAGGTGGGGGCACAATGCCCGTGGCGCGGAGTGAATATAGATCACTCCACGCGCCTGTGGTGTCGCCATGATCTCTCCGTTTCGTCAGGTACGTCTTCCCCAACGACCTGAAACGGGAGTCTCGGCGCTATTCGGTTGTGCTGCGGCCATTATCGCGCACGGCCGGCAGGAATGACAAGCGTGTGATTCGGCGCGTCCGAAGACGACGGATGCCCCGGCCACTCGGGCCGAGGCATCCGATCGCTTCCGTGTGTGTCAGGCCTCGCTCATGGCCTGGACCTCGACCTGGCCCTTCGCCGCGTAGTAGGCGGCGCGAGCGGCATCCTTGCGGGCCTGCTCGAGGTAGCCGGCGTCGAGGACGTCCTGGTCGACCGGAACGCTCTCGACCTTGTTCACGCCGTTGTACTTCTCGATGTACGCGTCGAGCTCGGGGCCCGACGTCCACGACGTGATGAGGCAGTAGCGGGGCTCGGTGCCGACGTGGGTCGCGGCGTGCCACAGACGCTGCGTGTCGATGATGAGCTGCGCGCCGGCGGGCAGCGCGATGCGCGTCTCGCCCGCGGGGTCCGTGCGGTTCTCGCGGAGGACGAAGAAGCTCTCCTTGTCATCGGTGAGGTTGAAGAAGCCGCGCACGACCCAGCCGGTGCCGTCCGGGTTCAGGCGGTTGTTGTCATCCTGATGCAGGTTGTACAGGCAGTCGCCGTAAGGGGTGGGCTGCAGTTCGATGACGCGGCAGCGGCCGACGTTCGCACCCGGCTCCTGGGCGCGACGCGTGAGGTTCGGAGCCTTCTCGACCTGCGAGGGGATCCAGACGCCGTCCTTGTCGGTGCGCGGCGGCTTGTGGTTCCAGAAGCCGTTGCACTCGATGTCGCCGAAGGCGCTTGCGAGCGGGGCGAAGCGGGTGTCACCCGAGGACTTCCAGTCGTTGTACTCGATGTCGAGCCATTCCTTGGGATCGAGCTCCTGGTTGTACCGGTCGAGGACGACATAGCCGGTCTCTTCGAGCGCGGCGGATTTGATGTAACCCATGAGGTGGATCAGCCTTTCGTAGGGGGCCAGCACGTTTTAACAGGCCCGACTCAGGCAAGCCTACCTCCGGCGACCCGCCCACCCGGAGGACGCCGGGCGCCCTTCGGCGCGGTCCGAAGGGGCTCGGTGCCGACCTCCGTTAGACTCCCTTCGGCCGCGTGCGGCGTCCTCGACGGAGCGCGAATCGGCAGCCGACACGGCGTTCCGGAGGATGAAGCGACACATGGTCAGTGCCACCAACATCGATGCGCACGCGGTCAACACCATCGCGTGGCTGTCCGAAGCGGGGACGCGCATCGTGGTGCCGGTCTATCAGCGCCAGTACCGGTGGGACATCGGCGGATGCGAGCAGCTGCTCGCCGACATCCGCGCCGTGGCGGCGTCCGGCGACGCAGAGACGCATTTCATCGGCTCGATCCTCTCCACCAAGAGCGCGGCCGACGATGCGGCCGAGCTCGTGCTCATCGACGGCCAGCAGCGGATCACCACCCTCATGCTGCTCGTCGCCGCGCTGCAGCACACGGTTCGCGCCGAAGACCCCGAGCTCGCGGCGCAGCTCGAGCGGGTTCTGGTGCGGGCCGACGATCCGTCCCGCACGAAGCTGCGACCGCATCGCGCCTGGGCCGATGTCTTCGAGCGCGTCGTCCTCGACCGCAGTGTCGCCGACGACAGACGCGCGTGACTCCCGGTTCGACGACAACTACGCGTTCTTCCGCAGCCAGATGCTCGCTGAGGAGGCCCCGCGCATCTGGAGCGGACTGCAGAAGCTGGAGCACGTCGCGATCTCGCTGGGTGCCGACGCGAACGCTCAGCAGACCTTCGAGAGCCTGAACTCCACGGGTGAGCCGCTGCGAGACCACGAGCTGATCCACAACTACGTGCTGATGGGTCTCTCCCATGGTGAGCAGAGCCAGGTCGAGGATGAGTTCTGGGTGCCGATCGAGCAGAACACCGGTGAATCCATCGGAAGCTTCTGGCGCCACTATCTCGTGATGACGACGGGACGCGAGGTCGCCGTCGCCGGCGAGCGGGGCGTGTACGACGCGTTCCGCCACGAGTTCCCCCGTCTCGACCACAGAGACCCTGCAGCGGCACGCGGCCGAGTGGCGGGACTACTCCGACATCTACCGCGATCCTGCTCGATCCGGCGCAGGAGCCGGATGCCGGGATCTCCCGGCAGCTCGGCATACGTGAACACGTTCGGGGGCGGCACGTACCCGCTCGTCATGCGCGCCTATCGCGACCATGCTCCGTGGCGTGATCGACCGGGATGCGTTCATCCAGACCCTGGAGCAGGTGCAGTCGCTGCTCCTGCGCCGCACCGTCGTCGGAGTGACCACCAATCGACTCGTCGCCCGGCTCTGCCGCGCGCGGGAACGCGGTCAGGACAGCCTGGTTCGCGCGATCGCCCGCATCACCCCGTCGGACGAACGCGTGCGGGTCGCGCTCAGATACGGCGACCTCCCCCACGCGCGGTACGTGCTCGGACGTCTCGCCGATGTCGACTGCCGCAGGGCGACGTCGAGGTCGAGCACATCTTCCCCCTCTCCCCCGGCCCGGACTGGAGCGGTGACGGCGGGCGGGCGTGGGCGGACTACAGCGAAGACGAGCAGAACAGCCATCGCGCGCTCGCGCAGACCCTCGGCAACCTCGACCCTGCTCGAGGAGCCGCTCGCCGAGCGCGCGCTCGATGCTGTCGTTCCCCGAGAAGCGCTGCGGCCATCTACGCGCGAAGCGCAGATCGCCGCGACCAGAGAGCTGGCGGATGTCGGCGCCTGGGGCACCGCGGCGATCGGCCAGCGCACGGCTCGCCTCACCGGCGAGTTCCTGCGGATCTGGGCGCGTCCCGCGACCGTCGGCATCGACGACGACGACCTCACCCCGATCCTCGACGCGCAGCGGCGACGGGGCTGGCCGCGCGGCTGGCAGCGGGAGTTCGAGTACGTCGAGTACCGCGGCGAGCACTGGGAGGTGCACGACGTCAAGTACCTCTTCAACCGCGTCTTCAAGCGCCTCTGGGCGGACTCCCGCGAGCACGTCGTCGCCTACAGCGCGCGGCGCGGCGGTCCGATCTTCGCCGCGCAGGCGTGGAACGGGCAGTGGGACGTGATCGACGAGGGCCGGTTCCTCTACATGGGCTGGGACTCGAAGTACATGCTGACCGCCGTGCAGGGGGTGCTCGAAGAGGCGGGGCTCGCGCCCGAGGTCTTCGTGAAGTACTCCTACATCGGCGCCGCGATGTAGGAGCGCGCCATCCGTTCAACTACTCGATAAACTTCAATGCCGCGGGGCGGTGGCCAAGCTGGTCAAGGCAGCGGGCTCATAACCCGACGATCGTCGGGTTCAAGTCCCACCCGCCCCACGAAGAACGGGCCGTCCCGAAAGGGCGGCCCGTTCTGTCCCAGCCGCGCATGGGACAATGGCCGCATGGACGCGATCGGGTGGCTCATCATGGCCGCGGCGCTCGTCGTCACGGTGGTCGCGGTCGCCCTCGCACCCCGGCTGAAGCGCGACAACCTGCGCCGTCAGCTCGACGGCGGCGGCGGCTCGTTCGCCGGCGTCGGCGTGGGCTTCGACGCCGTGTGGCGGCCCTCGGCCGAGGAGGCGCGGGCCGACTGGGAGGCGCAGGTCGAGATGCCGGCTCCGGCACCGTCGCCGGGCGACAAGGGTCGCATGGAAGACGGCCGCATCGTCATCGACGTCGACGACGCGCGCTGACGATCAGCGCTGCTGTCCGTCGCCCTTGTCTTTGACCGGCGGGTCCGGCCACACCTTCGACACCGCCTCGGTCACCCTGATCGAGCCGGTAGTCGGGATGCGCGGCATCCGCTCCGCCATTGCTGCCGCGCTCGATCGGCAGCCCCTGGCTGTCGCTCAGGATCTGCGGGTGGTAGCGGGCGAGCTGGAAGACGCCCCACACCGCGATGGCGCCGACGACGCCGAAGGCGATGTAGACCCAGAGCGGAGCGCCGGCGGCCTCGTTGAGCACGATGAGGCCGATGAGGATCGCGACCATCGGGTCGACCACCGTCAGTCCGGCGATGACGAGGTCCGGCGGGCCGGACGAGTACGCGGTCTGCACGAAGTAGGCGCCGACGATCGGCGCTGATGATGAGGGCTGCCAGGCAGGTGAAGCGTCAGCCACTCGAAGTCGCCGTTCTGGATGCGAGTGATGACGACCTTCGCGAGCGTCGCGACGAACCCGTAGATCACGCCGGCGGCGGTGATGTAGAAGAGCGCGCCGATGCGCTTGCGCTGCCAGATCCACAGACCCGCCGAACACGATGGTGACCACGCCGAGCAGGATCAGGATCGTGATCAGCTGCCGGTTCGACACCGGCGCGTCGGTCGCATACAGCGCGGCGATGGTGACGAAGACGAAGATCCCGCCGACGCAGGCGGCGATCGCGATGAGCGATCGCTTGGTCGGCTTGTGACCGCTGATCTGTGCGTTGAGCAGCGTCGTGATGACGAGCGCGATCGCGCCGAGCGGCTGGACCACGATGAGCGGCGCGAAGGACAGCGCGCCCAGCTGGCACACGATCGCGAAGCCCGAGCATGAGCGGTGCCGACGACCCAGGAGGGCCGCGTCAGCAGCCGCCCGAGCTGCGCGCCGGTGAGGCCGCCCTGCGAGGCGGAGCTGCTCATCCGCTCGACTTTGGTCACGCCGCGGTGCTGGTACTGCGCGCCGAACGACATGAAGACGGCGCCGAGCAGCGCGAGCGGGATGCCGATCAGGAGGCCGGGGTTCTGGAACGCGCCTACCAGCGTGTCGCTCACATCCTGCAACTCAGCCGCCATCCACACCACGTGTCGACACTAGTCGCCGATCCTGCTCGGTAGGCTCAAGGCGTGGCCGTTCTGCCGATTCGCATCATGGGCGATCCCGTCCTTCACGCCCCCGCCTCCCCGGTCGAAGAGATCACGGATGAGGTCCGCACTCTCGTCGCCGACATGTTCGAGACGATGGATGCCGCGCCCGGCGTCGGCCTCGCGGCACCGCAGGTGGGCGTCGGCGCTGCGGATCTTCACCTACTCCTATGCGGACGACGACGGCGCGCCCTGGCGCGGTGTGATCATCAATCCGGAACTGTGGATGCGTCCGATCGAGCCGGGCGGGCCCGACCCCGACGACGAGTCGGAGGGCTGCCTGTCGTTCCCCGGGGAGCGGTTCCCGCTCCGGCGCTCCGAGTCGGTGCTGGTGACCGGCATCGATGTCGACGGCGCGCCGGTGCGCATCGAGGTGGACGGCTGGCGCGCCCGGATCATGCAGCACGAGTTCGACCACCTGGACGGCGTGCTCTACGTCGACCGTCTCGACGACGGCGACTGGAAGACGGTGCAGAAGATCGCCCGCAAGCGCGGCTGGGGGCGCCCTGGAGCGTCGTGGACCCCGGGCGTGGACGACATCGAGGCCTGACACCCGGAAATGAAGAACGGCCCAGGAGTGGAGTCCTGAGCCGTTCGCTCCCCGGCTTGGACTCGAACCAAGAACCTATCGGTTAACAGCCGATTGCTCTGCCAATTGAGCTACCGAGGAAAGTGCCACGCTCTCGCAGGCAACCCGACTATGTTACCAAAGCCGGAGGGGTGCTTTTGCACATCACGAGGAGATGAGCCGCTTGTCGGCCTCTCCGCTCGGTGTCCACAGCAGGTCGTTCGTGCCGTGTCCGTATGCGACCGCGTGGCCGCTGCGGAGCACGAGGACATCTGCGTCCAGTTCCCGCGCGACATCGACCTCGTTCGTCACGATGAGCGCCGACATCCCGTAGTCGCGGCGCCGCCGGAGGATCGCATCCCGCGCCGCCCGCCGCACCTCGATGTCCATGTTCGCGAACGGCTCGTCGGCGATGAAGATCCGCGGCTGCAGCACGAGGGCGCGGGCGAAGGCGACGCGCTGGCGCATGCCCGCGCTCAGCTCGTACGGATACTTCGCCGCGGCACCGAGCGGCAGCATCAGCTCGTCGAGAAGCGTCGCCACCCGCACCGCGAGGGCGCGCTGGTTCACGTGGCGGTCACGGCTGGTGATCGGCTGGCCGATGACCTCCGAGACCGTGAAGCGGGCCGGGAGGTTCGCTCCTGCGGACTGCGGAAGGTGACCCGTCACGTAGGCGAGGAATCGCTGCGACCTGCCGGGCCGGCGAATCGGAACGCCCTCGACCACGGCGTCGCCGCCGACGACGGCGAGGCCCGTCTCGTCGACGCCCGCGAGGACCGTCGCGAGGCTCGACTTGCCCGAACCGGTCGGGCCCATGACCGCGAGGGTGCGGGCGTGCGGCAGGACGAACGACACCCCGTCGATCACGCGCTGCGAGGGCCCGCCGCGACCGGCGCGTGCGATCGACAGATCGTCGCAGCGGATGGCGACTTCGGCGTCGCGTCGGTGAGGCATGTGCTCATCCTGCCCTGCGCGGCGCGTCGATGCCAGCGCGAGTGGGGCCGGGTCAGGCGTCGGCGGCGAGGCGCTGGCGCTCCAGGTCGAGTTCACGCAGTCGCAGACGGATGCCGCGTCCCTCGGTCGATTCGGCGGAGACGCGCTGGATGGCCCCGAGCAGCTCGGACTTCTCGCGATCGAGCGCCCGAGCGGCGAGACGCCGCGCGAGGTCCGCGGTGGACGCCACGGCCGCTTCGTCGGTGCAGCGCGGGGAAGTCGGCGGTGAGGAGTTCGGCCGCGAGCGTGCGGAACGGCTCGCGCACCTCGCCCACCGCATCCGCCGCCCAGCCGGGACGCTGCGATGTCGGGCGCGGACTGCACGGCCTGACGCACGGCATCCAGTGCCGGATGCCGGAAGGGCAGCGCCACTGCCCGCGCGAGCACCTCCCGGTCGATCCGGTGGCCGAACTGCAGGAAGCCCATCAGCGCGTCGCGCTCGAGCGCGACATCCGCCGTCCTGCGGCAGCGAGGCGATCGTGACCCGGGTCTGCGCGGGCTCATCGGCTGCGGGCTCGGAGCCCGATCTCGCGCGCGCGCTCCCCCGCGACCGGCGCGCTCGACCTCGCGCCGCACGTCCTCGGTGTCGAGGCCGAGGCGGCGGGCGAGGACGCGGACATACTCGGGCTGGAGGAGCGGATCGCGCAGCTCGGCGACGACCGGCGCCGCCGCGCGGAGGGCGCCGACGCGGCCCTCGACGCTCGCGAGGTCGTAGCCCGAGATCCGCTGGTCGATCACGAACTCGACCATCGGCACCTTGAGGTCGATGAGGGAGCGGACGGCGCCATCGCCGCGCTGCAGGCGCAGGTCGCAGGGGTCGAGGCCCTCCGGTCCCGTGGCGACGTAGGTCTGGGCGTTGAAGCGCTTGGCGTCGGCGAAGGCGCGCAGCGCCGCCTTCTGGCCGGCGGCATCCGGGTCGAAGGTGAAGACGACCTCGCCCGCCGTGGAGTCGTCGCCCATGACGCGGCGGAGCACCGTGATGTGGTCCGCGCCGAAGGCCGTGCCGCACGTGGCGATCGCGGTCGTGATGCCGGCGAGGTGGCACGCCATGACGTCGGTGTAGCCCTCGACGACGACGACGCGGTGATCGCGCGAGATGTCGCGCTTCGCGAGATCGAGCCCGTAGAGCACCTGAGCCTTGTGGTAGATCGTGGTCTCAGGCGTGTTGAGGTACTTCGGCCCGTTGTCGTCGTCGTACAGCCGGCGCGCCCCGAAGCCGATCACCTGACCGGTCACATCGCGGATCGGCCAGATCACCCGGCCGCGGAAGCGGTCGTAGACACCGCGCTGGCCCTGCGAGACGAGGCCGGCGCTGGTGAGCTCCTCATCCGAGAAGCCGGCCGAGCGCAGCGCCGAGTGCATGCCCGACCAGCCGCGCGGCGCGTAGCCGACGCCGAAGTGCGCTGCGGCGCCCGCGTCGAAGCCCCGCTCGCCCGAGGAAGCCCGTGCGGCGCCGGCTTCCGACGTCGCGAGCTGCGACCGGAAGAACTCCGCGGCGGCGGCGTTGGCGGCGTAGAGGCGAGTCCGTCCGGTCGTGTCGGGGGTCGCTCCGCCGTCCTCGTAGTGCAGCGTGTAGCCGATGCGCGCCGCGAGCCGCTCGACCGCCTCGGTGAACGACACGTGGTCCATCTTCGTGAGGAAGGAGTAGACGTCGCCGGACTCGCCGCAGCCGAAGCAGTGGTAGAAGCCCGCCTGCGGCCGCACGTTGAAGCTCGGGCTGCGCTCGTCGTGGAACGGGCAGAGCCCCTTCATGGCACCGACGCCGGCGTTCTTGAGCGCGACCCGCTCGCCGATGATGTCGGCGATGTTCGTGCGGGCCTTGACCTCTTCGACGTCGGCCTGCCGGATGCGGCCCGCCATCAGCCGTCCTCTGACGCGACTCGGCGCGACGCCGCGACGGGCCGCCGGCGCCCAGGGCGCCCAGACTCCGATGGAGGCCGCGTCCACCTCGCCGACGAGCCGCGTGTGCCAGGCGATGGCGTACTGGTCGGTGAGACTCGCGACCTGGTCGACGATCGCACGCCGTCGCGCGGCATCCGTCTCGGCAGCCGCGAAGTCCTGCGCGTACATGGCATCCAGCGCCTCGGGCCGCTCCCACAGCGCCGAGGCGAGCCGCGCGAGCACGCGGCGCTGCTCCCTGTAGAGGGTCTTGCGTCCCTCGATCGAGACCACGGCGGCGCCGATGATGCCCTTGAGCACCGCCATCTCGGCCTCGACCACGCGCGGAACCACCACATGCGCACGGTACCGGGTCAGCACCGAAGTGTCGTAGGCCTCGCGCGTCGCGGTCGTCGCGGCGCGGGCGAAGCGGCCGATCAGGTCGGACGTGAGGTTCTTGAGCCGTGCCAGCGCGACGCGCGTGCCGTCGAAGGAGTCGATCCACTCCGGCATGCCGCATGCAGGCGGTAGAGGGCGTCCTCGAGCTCGTCGCGCGCGAAGTCGAAGCCGACCCAGGCCTGGATCGCCGATACGAGCGCCGAGTGCTCCGCCGAGTCGGAGAGCCGCGCCGGATCGAGGTAGCCGTTGACGATCGCGTCCTCGAAGTCGTGCACCGAGTAGGCGATGTCGTCCGAGAGGTCCATCACCTCGGCCTCGATGCACCGCACCCGCCCGGGCGCGCCGGCGCGAACCCAGTGGAAGAGGTCCTCGTCGTCGGGGTAGACGCCGAACTTGAGCCGGCCACCGGCATCCGGGAGCGGATGGTCCGCTGTCCACGGGTACTTGCAGGTCGCGTCGAGGCTCGCGCGGGTCAGATTCAGGCCGAAGCTGCGGCCCGCGTCGTCCACGACCTTCGGCTCGAGGCGCGTCACGATCCGGAGAGTCTGGGCGTTGCCCTCGAACCCGCCGATGTCGTGCGCCCAGTCGTTGAGCGCCCGCTCGCCGTTGTGCCCGAACGGCGGGTGGCCGAGGTCATGGCTGAGGCATGCGGTGTCGACGACATCCGGGGCGAGCCGCAGCGCCGTCGCGAGCTCGCGTCCGACCTGCGCGACCTCGAGCGAGTGGGTCAGGCGGTTGCGGGCGAAGTCGACGGGGCTGGCCGGGCTCAGCACCTGGGTCTTGGCCGCCAGGCGGCGGAGGGCCGCGGAGTGCAGCACCCGGGCGCGATCCCGCGCGAAGTCGTCGCGCTGGGACCGGTGGCGCTCACGGTGGAACCGGTCGGCGTCCGCGTCGTCATATCCGGCGGGGCGCTCGGACGCGATCCCCACCGAGACAGCGCCGTCAGCCGCCACTGTGGTCGAGTTCCGCTTCAGCGAGAGCGCAGGATGCTTCGGCGCCGAGGTCTCGCGAGTCGAGCCAGCCATCGGGGAGCGCGGGTCGCTTGGGGGTTCCGGCTCGCCCGCGCTGCCCTTCGGCGGCGGCGCCGGGGTACGGCGCGTCCAGATCGAGGGTGGCGAGGAGCTCATCGATCTCGGCGAGGCTCGAGACGGTCGCGAGGCGTGCTCGCGTGTCGCCGCCCACCGGATAGCCCTTGAAGTACCAGGCGACGTGCTTGCGGATGTCGCGGCAGCCGCGATCCTCGTCCTCGAAGAACTCGACGAGCAGCTCCGCGTGGCGGCGGAACGCCTGCGCGACGAACCCGAGCGTCGCGTCGACGGGATCGCCTGCGGCGGCATCCGGACCGCCGAGCGCGCGCGCGAGGTCGCCGAACAGCCACGGCCTGCCGAGGCATCCGCGTCCGACCACGACGCCGTCGCAGCCCGTCTCGGCCATCATCCGCACCGCGTCGTCGGCGGACCAGATGTCGCCGTTGCCGAGGACCGGCACGCTCGTGACCGCCTCCTTGAGCCGGGCGATCGCCGACCAGTCGGCCTGCCCCGAGTAGAACTCCGCGGCGGTGCGGGCGTGGAGCGCGACGGCGGCGACGCCGGCATCCTCGGCGATGCGACCGGCGTCGAGATATGTGAGGTGGTCGGAGTCGATACCCTTGCGCATCTTCACGGTGAGCGGGATGTCGCCGGCGGCGCGTGCCGCGCGCGTCACGATGTCACGGAAGAGCTCGAGCTTCCACGGCAGGGCGGCACCGCCGCCCTTGCGGGTGACCTTGGGAACGGGGCATCCGAAGTTCAGATCGATGTGATCCGCCCGGTCTTCCTCGACGAGGACGCGGACCGCGCCCTCGACCGTGGCGGGGTCGACGCCGTAGAGCTGGATCGACCGGGGCGTCTCGGACTCGTGGTGGGTGATGAGGCGCATCGTGGTGGCGTTGCGCTCGACCAGGGCGCGGGAGGTGATCATCTCGCTCACGTACAGGCCGGCGCCGTACTCGCGGCAGAGCCGCCGGAACGCGGTGTTCGTGATGCCCGCCATCGGCGCGAGGACGACAGGGGCGTCGAGCGCGATGGGGCCGATGCGGAGGGTCCGCTCGGGAGCAAGGGCGATGGTCACGTCGTCCATTCTCCCAGAGGAATCCAGGCCTTCGCTGAAAGCGATGGCTTAGCCTGGGGATATGACAGAAGCCACGCTCACAGACCTGCGCGAGATCCCGTTCCAAACGGCTGACGGCGGGACTGCGACGCTGTCCGACTACTCGGACAAGGTGCTGCTGATCGTCAACGTCGCCTCGAAGTGCGGCCTCACCCCCCAGTACGAGCAGCTCGAGAAGCTGCAGCGCGCGTACGCCGACCGCGGGTTCACCGTCCTCGGCTTCCCCTGCAACCAGTTCGGCGGCCAGGAGCCCGGGTCGATGGAAGAGATCCTCGACTACTGCTCGATGACCTGGGGCGCCAGCTTCCCGATCATCGACAAGGTGCGGGTGAACGGCGGCAAGGCCGCACCCATCTACAAGGCTCTGAAGAAGGCGCGGGACGACGAGGGCCGCAAGGGCCCGATCCTGTGGAACTTCGAGAAGTTCGTGCTGACGCCCGAGGGCGAGGTCCACCGGTTCCGTCCTCAGATGAAGCCCGATGACCCCGCGATCGTCGAGGTCATCGAGCAGCACCTTCCCGCCTGAGTCAGGCGGTCGCCGGCTCGCAGTCGCTCGGCCCACACCTGACGCACGATCTGCGTGAAGGCCTCGGCGGGCTGGGCCCCTGAGACGCCGTACTTGCCGTCGATGACGAAGAACGGCACCCCGTTGATGCCGTAGGCCTGGGCCTGCGCCTGATCGGCGCGCACTGCCGGCAGGTGCTTCTCGCTGCGCAGCGCGTCGCGTGCGGCATCCGCGTCGAGTCCCACGTCCACCGCGAGCTGCACGAGCTCATCCTCGCGGCCGAGGTGGCGGCCCTCGGTGAAGTACGCCGACATCAGCCGCTCGGCGAGCTCGAGCTGGCGCCCGTGCTCCTTCGCGAAGTGCAGCAGCTCGTGCGCCTTGACGGTGTTGGTGTGGTGCAGCAGGTCGAACCGGTACTCGAGCCCGGCGGCCGCGGCGACGCCCGTGACCCGCTCGAGCATCTGCTGGGCCTGTGCGGCGGAGATGCCCTTGTGCTGCGCGAGGTAGTCGGACTCGCCGCCCTCGAAGTCGACGGGAGTGTCGGGTGAGAGCTCGAACGAGCGGTACGTGACCTGGACGACCGGCGAATCCGGGTCTCCGGATGCCTCCGCGAGTCCGTTCTCCAGGTTCCGCTTGCCGATGTAGCACCAGGGGCAGGCGATATCGGAGAAGACTTCGATCTTGATGGCATCCGTCATGTCAGGCGCAACCGCCGATGCCGCTCGGCTTATTCCGCGGCGGCCCGATCAGTCACGTCGGCACGCACGATCGCGCGCCGCGAGAGCACAGCGGCGGTGAAGAAGCACAGGGCTCCGACGAACGTCCCCACGTTCACCCAGCGGGGGTTCACAAGCTGCCCGGTCAGCGGCAGCACGTAGGCGCCCACCGCGGCCGCCCCGAACGCCACCGAGCCGGCCATGTTCAGCCAGGTCCCCCGCCAAGTACGGGCGTGACGATCCCAGAGTTCGTGACGGCGGGATGCCGCCACCAGCGCGAGCATGCTGGCAACGAGGAAGCACACCGAGCCCCAGGCGTCGGGTACCCATCCGGTCGAGAGTTCACCTGTGCCACGCCGTGCACCCACGAGCACCGCGAACGTGCTGACGTTGAAGAGGAGTGTGCCGATGAACTGCACGGCGGCAGACCACCAGTCGGCGAGCTGTCCGGTCGTCGCGTTGCGGCGCGGCGGGCGACGGCCGCTCAGCGCAAGCTGGATGAACCCCGCCATGGTGAAGAAGATCGACCCTGTGAAGAATGTGGCTGCGTCCCAGACGGGGCCGACAGCGTCGGCATAGGCGGGCACCGCACCGACGGCGAAGAACACCGACCCGACGGCGAAGCCCCACGCTTCGCGACGAAGACGCAGAGTCACCGGTTTCGGGGCGCGCGGCATCCGTCGATCGTATCGGCCATCTTCGTCAGTGGTGGAAGCTGCCGGCTTCCTCTTCGGTCATGGAGTTGACGATGGGGTGCCGGTCGAAGTGCTCGATCGCCGCCCGGTAGTCATCCATCAGAAGCGAGGCCTCGTCCCGGCCGAATCCCTGCCGGACCAGGATTCGCTGCACCGCAAGGTCTTGCCGCTTCGCCGGCATCGTGTAGGCGGGCACCTGCCAGCCCCTCGTGCGAAGCCGGTCCGCGAGGTCGAACAGCGTGAACGGATGGTCGACGCCCTCCTTGAGCTTCCACGAGACGGCGGGGATGCCGGACTGGGCGCTCCCGTTGTTGATGATGTCGAAGTGGCCGAGCTTGTCGATCTCCTCGGCCAGGTACATCGACGTGTCGTGACAGGACTGATGCACCTTGCGGTATCCCTCACGCCCGAGGCGGATGAAGTTGTAGTACTGCGCGACGATCTGGCCACCGGGCCGGGAGAAGTTCAGCGCGAACGTCGGCATGTTGCCGCCGAGGTAGTTCACGTTGAAGATCAGGTCCTCGGGGAGCTCCGCGGCATCCCGCCACACGACCCAGCCCACACCGAGCGGCGCAAGCCCGAACTTGTGACCCGACGTGTTGATCGACTTGACGCGCGGCAGGCGGAAGTCCCA
The DNA here is from genome assembly GCA_963751055.1 of uncultured Actinomycetota bacterium. GTDB lineage: Bacteria > Actinomycetota > Actinomycetes > Actinomycetales > Microbacteriaceae > Microbacterium. The sequence goes on from CAVVTB010000002.1 coordinate 400,226, forward strand.
GACCAGCTCCGGAATCGTGAACGGGGCGATGAAGCCGCCGCTCGCACCGTCGACGTGGATCGGGATGTCGAGCCCGGTCTCCTCCTGAAGCTTGTCGAGCGCGTCGCTCACCGCATGCACCGGCTCGTACTGACCCGTGAAGGTCACGCCGAGCGTCGGCACGACCCCGATGGTGTTCTCATCGACCCGCGTGATGACCTCTTCGGGGGTCATGATGAGGCGGTCGCCCTCCATCGGGATCTCGCGGAGCTCGACGTCCCAGTACCGCGCGAACTTGTGCCAGCAGACCTGGACCGGCCCGCAGATCATGTTGGGCTTGTCGGTGGGCTTGCCCGCCGCGCGCTGCCTGGCACGCCAGTTCCACAGGAGCGCCATGCCGCCGAGCATTGCGGCCTCACTGGATCCGGTGGTCGATGTGCCGAGGGTGTTCGCGGCCTCGGGCGAGTTCCACAGGTCGGCGAGGATGTGGACGCAGCGCGCCTCGATCTCGGCCGTCTGGGGGTACTCGTCCTTGTCGATCATGTTCTTGTCGAGCGTCTCGGCCATGATCGACCGGATCTCGGGCTCGAGCCACGTCTGGCAGAACGTCGCGAGGTTCTGCCGCGAGTTGCCGTCGAGCATCAGCTCGTCGATGACCACCTGATACGCGTGGCTCGCCAGGTGCTCCTTCTGCGGCATCCGATATTTCGGAAGCGCCACCGAGAGGTCACCCGAGGCGAAGACCTCGTCCAGCAGCTCGTCCCTGACGTCGTCCTTGTTGTGCAGCAAGTCAAACCCCTCGATATCGAGGACCCCCCGGTCCAGATGGGTCGACGGCGGGGCCTTTGGCGAGGTTCGTCGGCGACGGGTACTGGACATGCCTATCGCCGGTCAGTCACCCCTGTCAATGAAACAGCCGGGGTGATGCCGAGGGCGATTTCAGAGCGCCGGGGGCTCGGGGGTGTCGACCGCGCCGCCGAATCGCCGGTCGCGGTCGAGGTAGATGCCGATCGCGCGCCACAGATCGACTCGCGAGAAGTCCGGCCAGAGCGTGTCGAGGAAGACGAACTCGGCATATGCCGACTCCCACAGCAGGAAGTTGGACGTCCGCTGTTCGCCGCTCGAGCGGATGAACAGGTCGACGTCGGGCATGTCCGGCTGGTAGAGGCGCTTCTGGATGAGCTTCTCGGTGACGGCGGACGGCTTCAGGCGCCCGGCGGCGATGTCCTCGCCGATCGCCCGCATGGCGTCGACGAGCTCGACGCGTCCGCCGTAGTTGACGCACATCGTGAGGGTGAGCACGTCGTTCCCCGCCGTGAGGCGCTCCGCGAACTGCAGCTCCTTGATCACGCTCGACCAGAGCCGCGGGCGGCGGCCCGACCATCGCACCCGCACACCCCATTCGTTGAGCTGGTCGCGGCGGCGGTGCAGGACGTCGCGATTGAAGCCCATCAGGAAGCGCACCTCGTCGGGTGAGCGCGACCAGTTCTCGGTCGAGAACGCGTACACCGACAGGTGCTTCACGCCGGCCTGGATGGCGCCCGCGACGACGTCGAGCAGCGCGGCTTCTCCGGCCTTGTGGCCCTCGATGCGGGTGAGCCCCTGCCGGTTCGCCCACCGCCCGTTGCCGTCCATGACGATGGCGACATGCTCGGGCACCGAGCCCTTGGGGAACGCCGGCGGATGGAGCCCCGTCCAGTCCACCGGGCGGTAGGCGACGGCATCCCGGTGCGTGTACGGCTTCGGGGTCATCGGGTTCGCCCCGGTGCGCCCGACCCGACGTGCTCGAGCGAGCGGATGCCGCGCTCGAGGTGCCACTGGGCATACGCCGCGATGAGACCCGACGCAGACCCGCAGGAACCGGAGGACGCGGCATCCACTGTCGTCCAATCGCCGATCATCAGCGACTGGAGCAGGCCGGCGGTCGGTGCATCGACGCGCGCCGCACCCGTCGGCGCGCAGTCGTGGCACACCATGCCGCCCATCTGCGCCACGAACGTGTCGTGCGGCCCGGGCGCGCCGCAGCGCGCGCATTCGGTGAGCCCGGGTGCCCACCCCGAGAGCGCCATCGCTCGCAGGAGGTAGGAGTCCAGGATGCTGCGCGACGCGTGATCGCCGGCGGCGAGGGCCCGGAGGCCGCCGACGAGGAGCAGGTACTGCTGCGACCGTGGCCTCGGCCTCGTTGAGCCGGTCGGCGGCCTCGACCATCGCGTGCGCCGAGGTGTAGCGGTCGTAGTGGACGGCGATGTCGGCCCCGTAGGACCCGAGCGACTCCGCCTGCTGCACGATGTCGAGCGATGCGACCCTGGTAGAGCAGGACGTCGGCGACCATGAACGGCTCGAGCCGCGCCCCGAAGCGCGACGAGGTGCGGCGAACGCCCTTGGCGACGGCGCGGAGCTTGCCGTGGCGCCGGCTCAGCATCGTCAGGATCCGGTCCGCTTCGCCCAGTTTGTGGGTGCGGAGGACCACGACTTCGTCGCGGAAGGTGGGCACCAGTCAATTATGGCGGCCGCCTCCCCCAGCGGCTCGTCGGCGCGCACGGCGGTGCGCACGCGCATCCCCTGCGCGCCGTCGGCCACAATGAGAGGCGTGGACGAGCCGCTCTTCGTGATCCCGCTGTGGGCCGACCTCACCGCCGTGGGGCTCGGCGGCATCCAGGGGGCGCTGTTCGCCTCGGGATTCCGCGGTCAGCGGCGGCTGGATCTTCTCGGCGTCGCGATCATCGGGATCGTCATGGGCATGGGCGGCGGTCTCATCCGCGACCTGCTCCTCAACGTCACGCCGGTCACGCTGCAGAGCAACTGGTACCTCCTGACGGCAACGGCAGCAGCGCTGGTCGGGATGCTGCTCGCCGGCCTCTTCCAGCGGCTCAACGCCGTCATCGTCGGCCTCGATGCGCTGGTGATCGGCCTGTTCGGCGCGTTCGGCACGAGCAAGGCGCTCGCACTCGGGTTCCCGCTCGTTCCCGCGGTGTTCGTCGGCGTCTGCTCGGCGGTGGGCGGCGGCATCCTTCGCGACATGATCATGGGGCTGCCGGTCGCGATCATGCACGTCGGCTCGCTGTACGCGGTGGCGGCGGGCGCCGGATGCCTCGTGCTCGCCACCACCGCGGCCTTCGGCGTCGAACCTGGTCCTCGCGGCGAGCATCGGCGTCGTCGTGACCACCGTCATCCGGCTGCTCGCCGTGATCTTCGACATCTCGCTGCCCGAGCAGCGCGCGCTCTACCGGCGCAAGGTCGCCGTCGAGACGTCGGCGATCCCGACCGTCAAGCCCTGAACCCGCTCAGGCCGAGCTTCAGGCGTTCGCGAGGATGCCCTCGGTCTCACGCGTGCGGATGGCGCGGTTGACGCCCGAGACGATCGCCTTGAGGGATGCCGTCGAGATGTCGCCGTCGATGCCGACGCCCCACAGCCGCTCGCCGTCGACCTGAAGCTCGACGTAGGCGGCGGCCTGCGCGTCGCCGCCCGCGCTGAGCGCGTGCTCGGCGTAGTCGTAGAGCACGACGTCGAAGCCCTGGGCGCGGACGACCTCGAGGAACGCCGCGACGGGACCGTTGCCATGACCCGATGCGTCGAACCGGTCATCGCCGTCACGCAGCGTGACTTCGAGCGAGACGTCGCCCGACATGTCGCTCTCGGTGCGGGTGGCGAGCAGCTCGTAGCGACCCCAGCGGTCGTCGGCCACATCCGAAGGCAGGTACTCGTCGGTGAAGATCGCCCAGATCTGGTCGCTCGTCACCTCGCCGCCCTCTGCATCCGTCTTCGCCTGCACGACGCCGGAGAACTCGATCTGCAGCCGTCGCGGCAGGTCGAGCGCGTGGTCGGACTTCAGCAGGTAGGCGACGCCGCCCTTGCCCGACTGCGAGTTGACGCGGATGACGGCCTCGTACGAGCGGCCGAGGTCCTTGGGATCGATCGGCAGGTAGGGCACGGCCCACTCCAGGTCGTCGACCGAGACGCCCTGTGCCGAAGCACGGGCATCCATCGCCTCGAAGCCCTTCTTGATGGCGTCCTGGTGCGATCCGCTGAAGGCGGTGAACACGAGGTCGCCCGCCCACGGGCTGCGCTCGGGCACCGGCAGCTGGTTGCAGTACTCCGCGGTGCGCTTGACCTGGTCGATGTCGCTGAAGTCGATCTGCGGGTCGATCCCCTGCGTGAACAGGTTGATGCCCAGCGCGACGAGGTCGACGTTGCCCGTCCGCTCGCCGTTGCCGAACAGGCATCCCTCGATGCGATCTGCACCTGCCATGTAGCCGAGCTCGGCGGCCGCGATCGCGGTGCCGCGGTCGTTGTGCGGGTGCAGCGAGAGGATCACGTTCTCGCGGTGGTTGAGGTTGCGGCTCATCCACTCGATCGAGTCCGCGTAGACGTTCGGCGTCGCCATCTCGACCGTCGCGGGCAGGTTGATGATCACCTTGCGGTCGGGGGTCGGCTCGAAGACGTCGAGCACCTGGTTGCAGACGTCCAGGGCGAACTCGAGCTCGGTGCCGGTGTAGCTCTCAGGCGAGTACTCGTAGAAGACCTTCGTCTCGGGGATGCGGTGCTCGAACGAACGGCACAGTCGTGCGCCCTCGACCGCGATGTCGATGATCCCCTGCTTGTCGGTGCGGAAGACGACGTCGCGCTGCAGCACGCTCGTCGAGTTGTACAGGTGGACGATCGCCTGCTTGGCGCCGGCGATCGACTCGTAGGTGCGCTCGATGAGGTGCTCGCGCGCCTGGGTCAGCACCTGGATCGTCACGTCGTCGGGGATGAGGTCTTCCTCGATGAGCTGCCGGACGAAGTCGAAGTCCGTCTGGCTCGCCGAAGGGAAGCCGACCTCGATCTCCTTGTATCCCATGCCCACCAGGAGGTCGAACATGATCCGCTTGCGCTCCGGGCTCATCGGATCGATGAGCGCCTGGTTGCCGTCGCGCAGGTCGACGGCGCACCAGCGCGGCGCCTTCGTGATGCGCGCCGCCGGCCAGGTGCGGTCGGGCAGATGCACGGCGATCTGCTCGTGGTAGGGGCGGTACTTGTGCACCGGCATCCCTGAGGGCTTCTGTGTGTTGTCCATGGGTCGCTTCTTCCTCGTCAAGATGAGCGGGCCGACAACAAGCTCCGCGACGAGGGGGGCCCTAGATCGAGGCCTCGTCGCGGCAGCTAAGGAGAAGCGAGCGTGCACGCATGGGCCCAGGTTACACCTGCCTCACGTGACACGCGAACCTCGCCGGACGAGACGAACGGCGATCCGCCGACACTATGGGGATATGACCCGTCACCGTCGACCTGTTCTCGCGCTCGCGCTGGGCGCGGCATCCGTTCTTCTGTTCAGCGCCTGTGCGACACCCTCGGGCCCTGCGGGTCGGGCGGTTCGTCGGGCGGTTCGTCGCTCGGCTCGGAGTGGCCGCCGCCGCCGCCCGGGCAGGTCGATGGCCGTCGGCACCGTCATGGATATCGGCGGTGACGTCGAGCTGTGCCTCGGCCCGGTCGCGGAGTCCTACCCGCCGCAATGCTCGGGCATCCCGATCGCGAACTGGTCGTGGGACGGCGTCGAGGGCTCCGAGTCGTCCGGTGACGTCACGTGGGGGGCGTACGCGGTGCAGGGCACCTACGACGGCGATCAGTACACGGTGAGCGCGCCGCCGATCATGCTCGCGCTCTACGATCCGATGGCCTTCCCGGATCCGACGAACGACTCAGCCGGGAGCGGGTGACGAGGCGACGCTGCTCGAGATCCAGGAGGATCTGCCTGCGCTGCTCGGTGACGCCTATCTGTCGTCGTATCCCGAGGACGGCTGGCTGTGGGTCGACGTGGTGTGGGATGACGGAACGTGGCAGGATGCCGCGGACGCCGACTACGGCGAGGACGTCGTGGTGATTCGCTCGGCGATGCACGTGCTGGAGGAGTGAGCTTCGCTACGCCTCGGGTGGTCCCGTCTGCGGTCGTTGCGCAAGCGAAGCGAGCCGAAACGCCTGACTCGTGGGCGCAACGCCCCAGCTCACGTCGGCGGATGCGCGCGCATCCGCACGATAGCTTCGATATAGCGGGGCGATGCTTGCTACCCAGTCTGGTCCGCGAGAAGCCATGATTCTTGAGCCAGAACTGGTGCGAGACCGGGGCAATGCAGATGTTTCGACCGTGATGTAGCAATGTCCAATGTCGGAGGTGCGTTCTACGAGTGAACTCATGACCAGCCGTCCCGAGTTCCTGAGGATCCTTCGTTTGATGAGGGTGCCCCGGAGTGCTGGGAGTCGCCGATTCCGGATGCGGTGGACAGGTTGTCGAGGCGGATGTGATGGTCTCGGTGTTCCTCGCGGACCGGTATCGGCGGATCGAGGCGATGCGCCGGGAGGCACTCGCGGACGCGTCGCGCCACGGCTCCGGTTGACGGAGATCATCGAGCGGTCCGTGCGGCTGGAGCTGGCCGCGGCGCTGTCCATCACAGAGTCCGCGGCCGGCACCCTGATCGCGCAGGCCGATGCGCTGGTGAACCGGTACCGTGCCGTTCTGGACGCGTTCGCGGGTGCCCGCATCACGCAGCGCCATGCGACCGAGCTGGTGGCGGCGTTGGATGGGGTGGAGCCGGAGTTCCGGGAGCGTCTGCTCGGGCCCGCGCTCGAGCTCGCGCAGACGCATTCGGTGGGCACGTTCCGTCGCAAACTGCAGGCGCTGATCGAAACGGTCCGGGCGGTGACGCTCACCGAACGCCATGAGCGGGCGCTGCAGCATCGGCGAATCGTGCTGGAATCCGCCGAGGACGGCATGGCGTGGCTGCACCAGTACGGTCCGCGCGGTGGAGGCCCAGGCGATCTTCGACCGCCTCACCGGGCAGGCGAAGGTTCTCGCCGCCCACCCGGACGAGACCCGCACCCTGGACCAGCTGCGCGCCGACGTGTTCGGCGACCTCCTCATCGACGGGGTCACCGACTCCCTGCCACCCGACGCGCGCGGCATCCGCGCGACCGTGGTCGTGACCGTCCCGGTCCTCGCCCTGCTCGACCCCGACGGGGACGGCACCGACGGCAGGTGGCGACGGTGGAGGGTGTCGGCCCGATCCCGATGACGCGGGCGCGGGAGCTGTGCGGGAGCGCGAAGGGGTGGATGCGGGTGCTCGACGCACCCGGAGACCGGGATCGTGCTCTCCGTGGGCAGGGACCGGTACCGGCCACCCCGGAACTGCGCCGGCTGATCAGATGGCGGGCCGAGACCTGCATGGCCCCGGGATGCAACATCCCCGCCTCGCGATGTCAGATCGACCACAACATCGCCGTGGGAACACGGCGGCCACCACCGCCCTGGCCAACCTCACGCCGTTCTGCACCGGCCACCACACCGTGAAACACCACGGCCGTGGTGCGTGGAACAGATCCCCGGCAGCGGCGGCGCCGTGCATGTGGACCTCACCCACCGGCCGGCAGTACCGCGTCGAACCCGAACGCCGAACACCCGTCTTCATCCCTCCACCACCGACGGCCGCACCGTTCTAACCCGTTTCGCCGCCTGAACGCCGTTGTATCTGGCACGGCCGCAGGACCCTCACTACTGTGAGCAACAGACGGCGCCCGCAGACGGACGCCGCGGAGCTTGGGTGAGGTGCACCATGGGTTCCCCAGACAGTCGCGTTTTCGAGGTCGTCATTCTCGCGTCCGCTTTCCGGGATCCTCGAGGGCGCTCAGCCATCGTGGAGTTCTTCCCGCAGTCCGTCGTCGACCTCTACGACATCGTCGTCGCGCACCCGGATTGGCACGAGACCGACACGCTCGCCCAGAAGGCGCTGCTCGTCGCGCGCGTCCTCCAGGAGGACGAATCGCTCGCGGCCCGCTATCAGGCGGACGTCGATGCGGGACTGATGGGTTTCGGTGCAGGCGAGGACGAGGAGATGGATGCCGCTATCCGCGAGGTGGGCGACACGCTGAACCCGACGTTCGAGATGGCGCCACCGCCGGATGACGGACTTCTCGGCGGCGGCCCCACCGAAGGCTGGGCGCCAGATCTGCCCATGGCCGAGCCGCCTGCCGAGATGGCCGAGCCACCAGCCGATGGCCGAACCACCACCGCGATGGCCGAACCGCCCGCTCCTCCCCCGGCCGTCGACGCGCCGCCCCTCGCACCTGTCTCGGCCGGACCGCCGAGCGCCGACGTGCCGAGCGCCGACCAGGCCGAAGAAGGCGACGCGGTCCAGACCTGGCTGAACGTGCAGCTGGACGACTGGGACGGACCGCTCGCGGTTGCCATCCCCTACACGCTGGCTGTGTTCTTCGGCGAGAAGAGCGCAGCGGCGCAGGCAGCCGCCCCCACCACCACTGCGCATCCCCGAGGCCTCCGAGAGTCCTCGACCTCTCGGTGACGCTCGTGAGCAGCGACTTCGACACCCCGAATCACCCTCAGACTGCTCACCGTCGCCCGCGACGGCAAGTCGAAGGGCCGCGCGCTGTTCGAGTGCACTCCCCGGCACGACGGCCCATCGACGATCAGCGTGCTGGTCGACGTCGCCGGCAACTTCCTGCAGCGGCTCGAGGTCACTTTCGACGTCGGCTCGGGCGTCGAGCCGACGGTGAAGAACTTCGGGCGCCCGGTGGGAGCCGCGCAGGTGCTCGAGGAGCGCACGGCGGCGCTGCAGTTCATGCCCGCGATCGGCGGCTACCAGCTGATCGCGACGGCGATCTCGCCCGATCCGATCGACATCCGCATCACTCCGGACGAACTCGCCGCCCGGATCGAGGGCGTTCGCGAAGTGCTCCTCGAGACCGTCAAGAACCGCGACGTCGCGCTGAAGATGGACATCTCGCCCGAGAACGGCGCGACGTTCCTGCAGGAGCTGGCATTCGCCGGATTCCGTCTCTTCCAGTCGATCTTCGCGGGGCCGGAGGCGTCCAGAGAGCTGAAGGACGTCGGGACGTGGCTGCGCGAGAGCCTCTCCGGCGAGACCGCGACGCTTCAGGTGGTCTCGAGCGGCTTCCCGGTGCCGTGGGCGCTCATGTACCTGACCGAGCGCTTCGACGCGGCACCGCTCGCGTGGGAGAACTTCATCGGGATGCGCCACGTCGTCGAGCAGATCCCGATGGCCGAGATCTCAGTCGGTCCCTCCCGGCGACGACGATCGAGCTCCGACCCGCAGCTGAGCGTGCGTGCGCTCTTCAACGACACCATCGACGAATCGATGCCCTCGAAGCCGGTCGCCGAGCAGCGGCGATACTGGGGCGCGCGCGGCGTGACGCTCACGCGAAGGTGCCAAGGTCGAGGATCTCGTGAAGAGTCGCGCTCGCGAAGGGCGCGACCGACCAGGTGATCTACCTCTACTGTCACGCCGAAGCGTCCGCGAAGGACTCGGACGACTCGAAGCTCATCTTCACCGGCTCCAAGAGCGTCTCACTCGGCCAGCTGTCGGTCTTCGCACCGATCGAAGACGTCCTCGAGAGCCATCCGCTCGTCTTCATCAACGCGTGCGAGTCCGGCGAGCTGACGCCCAACTTCTACGACGGCTTCGTACCGTACTTCCTCGCGAAGGGTGCGCGAGGCGTGATCGGCACCGAGTGCAAGACCCCTGGCCTGTTCGCGAGCGAGTGGGCGAAGGCGTTCTTCGACGAGCTGTTCGCCGGCAAGGCCGCTCGGCGAGGTCGTGCTCGACCTCCGCAAGCGCTTCCTCGCGGAGCACAACAATCCACTCGGCCTGCTCTACGGCGTGCACTGCGACACCGACACCGTCGTCTCGCCCGCCCTCGCGCACCGTCTGATCGCGTTCCTCCGAGAGAGAGGCTCCGCGATGTCACTGAGACGCATTCCCGGCAAGTCCCAGCAGTACTTCCTCATCACGTACGACAAGCGCGGTGACGAAGTGCCCGACGCAGACGGGACGAGCGCAAGCAAGGAGGCGATAGGGGCGCTGAAGGACCCGGCGGCGGGGGTGACCGACGTCTTCATCCTGAGCCACGGCTGGCAGGGCGACTACGACGACGCCATCCGGCAGTACGACCGATGGATCGGCGCGGCGAATCCCGACACGTCCGGCGACGGCATCCGTCCCTTCATCATCGGTCTGCACTGGCCGAGCAAGGCCTGGAGCGATCGGGAGCTCAAGAGCGCGCCGACCGGGCTCCTCGGCGACGAGCCGGCCGACGCCCGAAGCCGTCACGGTGGATGACGCCGTGGCGGAGTACTCGGCCACAGCTGGGCGACTCTCCCGAGGTGCGCGAGGCGCTGACGACGGTGCTGGCGTACGCGGCGGAGATCGATCCGGAGCAGGATGCCGCGGACGACGACGAGCTTCCGTCCGATGTGGCGGAGGCCTACCGCGTGCTTGCTGCGGCAGTGGAGCCCGATGACTCCGGAGGAGCCCCTGCTCGGCGCCGGGTGGGATCCCGACGAGGCGTTCGGCGAGGCCGTGCAGGAGCAGGAGGACGACGGGCTGCTCGGCGACGGCTGGTTCCAGAAGCTGCGTCAGGCGGTGCTCACACCGCTGCGCCAACTCACCTTCTGGCACGGCAAGAACCAGGCTCGTGAGTTCGGCGAACGAGGCGCGGCGAAGCTGCTGCGCGCGGTCATGGCCGCCAGCCCCGCTCGCGTGCACCTGATGGGGCACAGCTTCGGGACGATCGTGGTCTCCAGCGCCGTGCGCGGACCCGGCAAGTTCGCCCACTCCCCCGCCGCGGCCGGTCAGCTCGCTCTTCCTGGTGCAGGGCGCGGTCTCGCTGTGGGCGTTCTCCGCGGACGTGCCCGACTCGATCGGCGGCGGGCGCGGCTACCTCGCCGATGTCGTGACCCCCAGGTTCGTCTCGGGACCGATCGTCGTGACGCGCTCGAAATGGGACTACGCCGTGGGGAAGTTCTACCCGCTCGCGGTCGGGATCGCCGGGCAGTTCCTCCTCGGCGACGGCCCTGCCGAAGTACGGCGGGATCGGCACGTTCGGGATCCAGGGAGTGAAGGGCGCGGTCGAACTGCCCGCTCTGCAGCCCGACACCCGGCCGCCCGGCGAGTTCGCCGGGTCGACGGTCTACAACATCGACGCGAGCGACGTGATCGCGAAGCTGGAAGGCGCCTCCGGCGCGCACAACGATCTCGCGCACCCCGAGCTCGTCTGGCTCGGCTGGCACGCCGCGCTGTCACAGGCGCGGGACAGGGCTAGAAGCCGAGACGCCCGAGCTGCTTCGGGTCGCGCTGCCACTCCTTCGCGACGCGGACGTGCAGCTTGAGGAACACGTTCGTGCCGACGAGCGGCTCGATCTGCGCGCGAGCGCGCACCCCGACGTCGCGCAGCCGCGAGCCCTTGTGCCCGATGATGATCGCCTTCTGGCTGTCGCGCTCGACGACGACATTGGCGTAGATGTCGGTCATCGAGCCGGTCTCGCGCTCCGAGATGTCCTCGATCGTGACGGCGATCGAGTGGGGCAGCTCGTCGCGCACACCCTCGAGTGCGGCCTCGCGGATGATCTCGGCGATGCGGTCCTCGAGCGACTCGTCCGTCACGACGCCGTCCGGGTACAGCTGCGGACCCGTCGGCATGAGCGACGAGCAGCTCGTCGGTGAGCACGTCGAGCTGTTCGGCGGCACAGCCGACAGCGGGATGACGGCGGCCCAGTCCTCGCGCAGGGCGTCGACCTCCATGAGCCGCTCGGTGATCTGGTCGCGGCTCGCGGCATCCGTCTTGGTGACGATCGCGACCTTCTTCGCGCGACGGTAGCCGTCGAGCGATTCCGCGATCCGGCGGTCTCCGGGGCCGACCTTCTCGTTCGCGGGCACGAGGAATCCGATCACGTCGACATCTCCGAGCACCTGCTCCACCAGATGGTTCAGGCGCTCGCCGAGCAGCGTGCGCGGCTTGTGCAGTCCGGGAGTGTCCACGATCACGAGCTGGCCGGCGGGCCGGTTCAGGATGCCGCGAATGGCGCGGCGCGTCGTCTGCGGCTTGTCGCTGGTGATGGCGACCTTCTCGCCCACCAGCGCGTTCGTGAGCGTCGACTTGCCGACGTTCGGCCGGCCGACGAACGTCACGAAGCCGGATCGCCCTTCGACGGGCTCCCCGTCGACAGGAACCACGGGCTCGGGAACCTCAGCGGTCATGGTCGCTCCTTCTTCTTCGACACGCGCACCTCGCCGGTGCGCGGCGGCACGATTCGGATCTCGCTCGTGCGCGGCGAGCGACCGAAGGCGCCGCTCCGCAGCATCCAGTGCCTCACTGCGCTCGACGAAGACCGTCGAGATCCCGCGGCCGCGGCCGCGAGAGGCGCCGCCGGTCATCACGAGACCGGCGTACTCCGCCGTCGCGCCGGGCTGCGGCACGCGGCCGAGCGCCTTGCCGAGCAGTCCGCCGATCGAGTCGACGTCCTCGTCGTCGAGCTCGATGCCGAAGAGGTCGCCGACCTCATCGAGCCCGAGGCGCGCGCTGACCCGGTAGCGACCCGACTCGAGCTCGGTGACCTCGTCGGCGCGCGGGTCGTATTCGTCGGCGATCTCGCCGACGAGCTCCTCGATGAGGTCCTCGAGCGTGACGAGTCCCGACACGCCGCCGTACTCGTCGACGACGAGGCAGACGTGCACGGCATCCCGCTTCATCTGCTGCAGCAGCGTCTCGGCCTTCATCGACTCGGGCACGAACACCGCCGGTCGCGTGATGCGGCTGACGGGGCATCCCGCCACCCCGACTCGTCGCGGAAGCCGAACTGCACGAGGTCCTTGAGGTAGAGCACGCCGACCACGTCGTCCGGCCTCGTCGTCGACGATCGGGACGCGCGAGACGCCCTTCTCGAGGAAGATCGTCATCGCCTCGCGCGTCGAGGCGGAGGCGTCGACCGTCACCATGTCGGTCCGCGGCACCATGACGGCGCGCACGTACGTGTCGGTGAAGTCGAAGACCGAGTGGATGAGCTCGCGATCGTCATCCTCGATGAGCTCGTTCTCGGCGGCCTCGTCGATGATGCTGAGCAGCTGCTGCTCGGACGCGAACGACGAGCCGCGCGACGCGCCGGGGGTGATCCGCGTGCCGAGGGCGACGAGTCCGTGGGCGAGCGGACCGAGGATGATGCGCACGCCTCGGACGACGGGCGCGCAGGCGCGCAGCAGCCCCGTCGCATGCAGGCGCCCGACGTTGCGCGGGCTCGCGCCGACGACGACGTACGACACGCCGGTCATGAGCACTGCGGCGGCGAGCATCGCCCACCAGATGCTGTCGAACAGCAGCGTGAAGGCGACCGTGACGAGCACGGCCGCGGTCGTCTCGGCGAGCACGCGGATGAAGACGACGGCGTTCGCGTGGGCCTCGGGATCCTCCGCGATCCTGCGGAGGGATGCCGCATTCGTGCCCGCCGGCGCCGGCCTCGGCGAGGTCCGCACGGGAAGTGACGCCGAGCGCCGCGTCGATCGCGACCATCAGGAAGCCGAAGGCGAGCAGCAGCGCCGCGGCGACGAGGAGGAGGGCAGCCGTCATGTGCGGCTGCGACGACGTTCGGCGACCTGGAAGCCCACGATGAGGTCCTTCTGCAGTCCGAACATCTCGCGCTCCTCCTCGGGCTCGGCGTGATCGAAGCCGAGCAGGTGCAGCAGGCCGTGCGTGGTGAGGAGCACGAGCTCATCCATGGTGGAGTGCTTGGCCGCGACCGCCTGCGTCTCGGCGACCTGCGGGCACAGCACGATGTCGCCGAGCAGGCCGGCGGGTGCGGGCATGTCCTCGGTGCCGGGGCGCAGCTCGTCCATCGGGAAGCTCAGCACGTCGGTGGGGCCGGGCTCGTCCATCCACTGCACGTGGAGCGCCTCCATCGCGCCCTCGTCGACGAGCAGGATCGCCACGTCGGCGTCGGGGCTGACGTGCAGCTCGGCGAGGTTGTACTCCATGAGACGCAGCAGCACCGTCTCGTCGACCGCGATCCCCGACTCGTTGCTGATCTCGATCGTCATGAACGGCCTCGCTTCGGAAGGTGGTCGCGCGGCCCGGCGGGACGCGCCGCAGAGCGCCGCTCGGCGCGATTCGCGAACTCGGAGGCCTCGTCCCGTTCGCGGCGGCCGGCAAGACGGTGCTCGTCGTACTCGGTGTACGCATCGACGATGCGTCCGACGAGGCTGTGGCGGACGACGTCCTCGCTCGTGAGGTAGGCGAAGTGGATGTCCTCGATCTCCTTGAGCACCCGGGTGACGAGCCGCAGTCCGGACGCACCCAGCGGGAGGTCGATCTGGGTGATGTCGCCGGTGACGACCATCCGGGTGCCGAATCCGAGGCGGGTGAGGAACATCTTCATCTGCTCGGGCGTCGTGTTCTGCGCCTCGTCGAGCACGACGAACGAGTCGTTCAGCGTGCGGCCGCGCATGTACGCGAGCGGTGCGACCTCGATCGTGCCCGTCGCCATGAGCTTCGGCACGATCTCGGGATCCATCATCTCGTTGAGCGCGTCGTAGAGCGGGCGCAGGTACGGGTCGATCTTGTCATTGAGCGTGCCGGGGAGGAATCCGAGCCGCTCGCCCGCCTCGACCGCTGGCCGGGTCAGGATGATGCGGCTGACCTCTTTGCGCTGCAGCGCCTGGACGGCCTTCGCCATCGCCAGGTAGGTCTTGCCGGTTCCGGCCGGGCCGATGCCGAAGACGATCGTGTTCTCCTCGATCGCGTCGACATACGCCTTCTGACCGAGCGTCTTGGGGCGGATGACGCGGCCCCGCGACGACAGGATGGCCTCGCCGAGCACCTCGGACGGGCGCTGCCCGCCTTCGGCCTGCAGGATCCGGTTCGAGGACGACACATCCGAGGGCGCCAGGTCGTGACCCGCCTTCGTCATGGCGAGGAGCTCGTCGACGAGCGATCGTGCCGCGGCGACGGATGCTGCATCCCCGGTCAGGGTGATCTCATTGCCGCGCACGTGGACGTCGACACCGGGGTGCTCCCGCTCGACGACTCGCAGGAGTCTGTCCTGCGGGCCCAGGAGCTGGACCATGGCGACGCCGTCCGCATAGACGCGGTCAACGGTCGGTTGGTCGTCAGGCACCGAGACTCTTCTCGTCGAGGGCACCGGCGAGCACGTGGGCGTGCACGTGGAAGACCGTCTGGCCCGCGCCGGCGCCGGTGTTGAAGACCAGCCGGAAATCGCCGTCCGAGTGCTCGGCGGCGATGGTGTTGGCGAGGCCGACGAGTTCCGCGAGCAGGTCTGGATCGCCGGCGGCGAGCTCCACGACGTTCCGGTAGTCCTCGGTCTTGGGGATCACGAGCAGGTGCACCGGCGCCTTCGGCGCGATGTCGCGGATCGCGAACGCGTTCTCGGTCTCGGCGATGATCTCCGAGGGGATCTCGCCGTTGCGGATCCGCGTGAAGATCGACGGTTCGCTCATGCGCCAAGTCTACCGACGGGGCCCCGTGGTGGTCCTCACCATCGGCCGAGTGCGGCGCTCACGACCGCGAGGGCCGCCGGTCCTGCCGTCGAGGTGCGCAGCACGGTGTCGCCGAGTCGCACCGGCGTCGCTCCGGCAGCGGTCAGCGCCGCGAGCTCCTCGGCGGCGATCCCGCCCTCGGGGCCGACGACGAGCACGATGTCGCGATCGTCGCCGTCGAGCGTGAGGGCCGTGAGGGCGGCATCGGCAGTCGGCTCGAGAAGAAGGATGCGGGATGCCGCGGCCCGGCGCGCGAGCTCAGCGGTCGTGACGAGCGGCGAGACGTCTGGAAGCCACGCGCGGTGCGCCTGCTTGCCCGGCCTCGCGCACGATCGCTGCCCACCGCGCCCGTCCCTTCTGCGCCTTGGCGGAGTCCCAGCGCGACACGCTGCGCGCAGCCTGCCACGGAACGATCTCGTCGACTCCGAGCTCGGTGGCGGCCTGCACGGCGAGCTCGTCCCGGTCGCCCTTCGCGAGCGCCTGCACGAGGACGACCCGCGGACGCGGCTCGGGGATGTCCTCGCGGCCGAGGATCCTGACGACGACCTCGCGGGGCGAGACGGACTCGCACTCGCCGCTGCAGCCACGTGCCGCGCCCGTCGCCGACCGTGACCTCCTCGCCGACGCGCACGCGACGCACAGCGGCGGCGTGGTGCGCCTCGGCGCCGGTGAGCACCACGGCGTCGCCCGGCTGGGACGCCACGGGCGCGTCGAGGAGGGCGCCGTCCGGCTTCGTCAGGAGGAAGTGCAGCGGCATCCGTCAGACATTCCGGAAGCGATCGCGCAGTTTCGCGAACAGGCCGGGGTGGAACTCGGCGAGCTTCGGCGCCGGGGCCTTGGTGCGCTTGGCGAACTCCTCGATGAGCGCGCGGTCCCGGTGATCCAGCCGGGTCGGCGTGACCACCTGCACTCCGACCCGCAGGTCGCCGCGCTGCGACCCGCGCAGCGGGGTGATGCCGCGACCCTTGATCGTGAGCACGTCTCCCGCCTGCACGCCGGGACGCACCTCGAGGTCGACGGGTCCGTCGAGGGACTCGATCGTCGTCGTGGTGCCGAGGATCGCGTCGGGCATCGAGACCTCGAGGGTCGCGAGCAGGTCGTCGCCGTCGCGGCTGAAGATCTCGTGCGGCGCCACCGTCACCTCGATGTAGAGGTCGCCGTTCGGGACCGCCCGCGGGGCCGACCTCGCCGGAGCCCGGCAGCTGCAGCCGCAGCCCGGTCTCGACGCCGGCCGGGATGTCGAGCGACACCGTGCGCCGGGCACGCACCCGGCCCTGGCCCTGGCAGGTCGCGCAGGGGTACGGGATCGTCGTGCCGTAGCCCTGGCAGACGTTGCAGGGCTGGCTCGTGACGACGTTGCCGAGGAGGCTCCGCACCTGGCGCTGAACGTTGCCCGTGCCGTGGCAGATGTCGCACGTCACCGGCGAGGTGCCGGGCTGGCAGCAGGACCCCTGGCAGGTCTCGCAGAGCACGGCCGTGTCGACGTCGATGTCGCGGTGGACGCCGAAGACGACGTCGCCGAGGTCCAGCGTGACCCGGACGAGTGCGTCCTGGCCGCGCTCCCGCCGCGAGCGGGGACGTCCGCCGCGCTGCCCGCCGGCGGCGCCGAAGAACGTCTCGAAGATGTCGCTGAACCCGCCGAATCCGCCGCCGGCGCCGCCGAACGGCTGGTCGCCGCCCATGTCGTACCGCGCGCGCTGGTCGGGGTCGCTCAGCACGTCGTAGGCGTGGGTCACGAGCTTGAAGCGCTCGGATGCGTCGTCGCCGGGGTTCACGTCGGGGTGAAGCTGCCGCGCGAGACGCCGATACGCCTTCTTGATGTCGTCGGTGGTGGCATCGCGGGGGACGCCCAGGACCTCGTAATGGTCAGCCACATTCGCCTTCCTGCCGCGGCACGCCGCGGATCATGTGAGTTGTCGCCGCCTCAGCGGCTGCTCTCGTCTTCTTCGAGCAGCCGGGTCAGGTAGCGGGCGACTGCCCGCACCGCGGCGAGGTTCGTGGGATAGTCCATGCGCGTGGGTCCGAGGACCCCCACGCGGGCGCGCGCGCCGGTCGCGTCGTAGTCGCTGGCGAGGACGGATGCCTCTCCGAGCCCGAACGGCTCGTTCTCGCGTCCGATGCTCACGGCGAGGCCGTGCTCGTCGGCGACCATCTCGCTCATGAGCTTGAGGAGCGTCACCTGCTCCTCGATCGCCTCGAGGAGCGGGTAGATGCTCCCGCGGAAGTCGGCTTCGCGGCGAGCGAGGTTCGCGCTGCCGGCGAGGACGAGGCGATCCTGCCGGAACTCCTCGAGCTCTTCGCCCACGACCCGCAGGATCGCCCGGATCGCCGCAGGGCGTGCGGCCTGCGAGGCGGCGGGCTGAGCGAGGTGATCCTCGATCCGCTGGACGCCCTCGCGCACGGAACGGCCGACGAGCAGCGTGCCGAGCTCCGCGCGCATGCGGGCCAGATCCTCGTCGTCGAACTCGGACGCCGACTGCCGTCATCCGCTGCGACACGCTGCCGGTGTCGGTGACGACGATCACCAGCATCCGCCCGCCGCCGAGCTGCACGAGCTCGACGTGCGAGACATGCGCGCGGGCGAACGACGGGTACTGGACGATCGCCACCTGACCGGTCAGCTGGGTGAGTGCGCGCACCGTGCGGACGAGGACGTCGTCCAGATCGCCCGGTCCTTCGAGGAAGGACGAGATCGCGGTGCGCTGGGCGGCGGTGAGCGGACGGAGCTCGGACAGGTGGTCGACGAAGACGCGGTACCCCTTGTCGGTCGGCACCCGGCCCGAAGACGTGTGCGGTGCGGTGATCAGCTCCTCGTCCTCGAGGAGCGCCATGTCATTGCGGATGGTCGCCGCCGACACGCCGAAGGCATGCCGCTCGACGATCGCCTTGCTGCCGACCGGCTCGCGGGTGTCGACGTAGTCCTGGACGATCGCCCGCAACACCTGGAGTCCGCGCTCGCTGACCATCCCACCTTCTCTCGCCGCGGTTGGCACTCGCATGATTCGAGTGCCAATTCTACCGGATCGATGGCGCGTCGAACCCGGAGGCGCGTCAGTCGGTGAGCGCTCGCACCACCGCGTCGGCGAGCAGCCGTCCGCGCCGGGTGAGCACGACCCTCCCCCGCACCGCCGCCGGTCCGTCGACGAGACCGTCCGCGATGAGCGCCGGCGACGGCGTGCCGGCCCTCGCCGAGGAGGTCCGAGACCGGCAGCCCTTCGCGGATGCGGGTGCGCAGCAGCACGCTCTCGAGGGCTCGCGCCTCGGCGTCGGGGATCTCGCGTCCGGCGCCCGGTGACTCCCCCGCGGCGAGCCGCTGCGCGTACGCGGCGGGATGCTTCACGTTCCAGAAGCGCACGCCCGCGATGTGGCTGTGCGCGCCCGGGCCGAAGCCCCACCAGTCGGTCCCCTGCCAGTACGCGAGGTTGTGGCGGGAGCGCTGCGACGACTCGCGCGCCCAGTTCGAGACCTCATACCACTCGTAGCCGGCGGCGGAGAGAAGGTCGTCCGCGAGCTCGTACATGTCGGCCTGCAGGTCGTCGTCGGGCGCCGGCACCTCGCCGCGGCGGATCTGCCGTGCGAGCTTGGTGCCGTCCTCGATGATGAGCGCGTACGCCGAGACGTGATCCGGTGCGAGCGCGATCGCCTCCTCGAGCGAGGCAGCGCCAGTCCTCGAGCGACTCCCCCGGCGCGCCGTAGATGAGGTCGAGGCTCACATCGAGCCCGGCGCGGCGGGCGGCGGCGAGCGGCGGTCCGGACGTTCGCGGGCTCGTGGGTGCGGTCGAGCGCCGCGAGCACGTGCGGCACGGCGGACTGCATCCCGATCGACATGCGGGTGACGCCGGCGGCGGCGAGCTCCTGCAGCGACAGCATCCGTCACGGTGTCGGGGTTCGCCTCGACGGTGACCTCCGCGTCGGCGGCGATCCCGAACGTGGTGCGCACCCCATCGAGCATGCGGGCGAGGTCACCCGGCGGCAGGAGCGTCGGGGTGCCGCCGCCGAAGAACACCGTGCGCGCCGGCCGCAGCGGTCCGGCCGACGACAGCACCCGCTCGGCGAGCTCGATCTCGCGCAGCAGCGTGTCGGCGTACTGGTCCTGGCGCGCGCCGCGCAGTTCGTCGGAGGTGTAGGTGTTGAAGTCGCAGTAGCCGCAACGGACCCGGCAGAACGGGACATGCAGGTAGACGCCGAACGGGGTCGCGTCGTCGATGCGGATGCCGGCCGGCAGCGCAGCCGTCGGTCGGCACCGGGTCGCCGAGCGGCAGCGCGGACCCCATCAGCGCCTCACGCGGGGGTCGTGTACAGCGGCGAGATCGCCCGGAGGTAGCGCTGGAACAGCTCGCGCCGGCGCCTGCGGGTGAGCGCCGGCAGCATGCGGTAGAGCAGGGATGCCGGTGCGTCGAACGCGCGCACAGTGAACCAGACCTCGTCGTTGTCGTACCACTCGAGCATGAACGACTCTTCGCCGCTCACGACCGAGTCCGAGACCGTGCCGAGTGCGAAGCCCACGCGGCGCGGCTCCTCGATCGGCGAAGATGACGCGCAGCTCGGCATCGGCCTGCATGCCCTTCACCCGGCCGTCGAGGCGGATCGTCGTGCCCGCCGCCACGTACGGCGTGCCGTCCGCGTCGTACCGCAGATCGGCGTCCGTGCGGCTCGGCGCGATGGCGTTGCCTTCGGCATCGAAGCTCACGCCGGCAGTACATGGGGCCGGATGCCGGCCGCACGTCCTTCAGCTTCAGACCGGCACCGCGCTGCGCCGCCCACGACAGCAGCGCGTCGCTCGCGGTCTGGAACCGCGCCTCACCGCTGCCGATGCGCCACGACTCCTCGGCGGGGATGCTGCGCTCCGGCGGATACTGCATGAGGTCGGGCGCCTGCGTCGCCCCGACGGCGGCGTAGTCGACGGTGTCGTCCCGGAATGTTCCTCGACGCATGGCTCCCAGCCTATTTCTTGTCCTTGCTCTCGGTGTCACCCGAGAGTGCGGCGATGAACGCCTCCTGAGGGACCTCGACGCGACCCACCATCTTCATGCGCTTCTTGCCCTCTTTCTGCTTCTCGAGGAGCTTGCGCTTGCGGGTGATGTCACCGCCGTAGCACTTGGCGAGGACGTCCTTGCGCATCGCGCGGATCGACTCGCGCGCGATGATCCGGGCGCCGATGGCAGCCTGGATCGGCACCTCGAACTGCTGACGCGGGATGAGCTTCTTGAGGCGCTCGGTCATCAGCACGCCGTAGGCGTACGCCTTGTCGCGGTGCACGATGGCGCTGAACGCGTCGACCGGCTCGCCCTGCAGCAGGATGTCGACCTTCACGAGGTCGCCCTCCTGGTCGCCGCTCGGCTCGTAGTCGAGCGAGGCGTACCCGGCGGTCTTGGACTTCAGGTTGTCGAAGAAGTCGAACACGATCTCGCCGAGCGGCATCTTGTAGCGGATCTCGACGCGATCCTCACCGAGGTACTCCATGCCGAGAAGCGTGCCGCGCCGCGACTGGCAGAGCTCCATGATGGTGCCCACGTAGTCCTTGGGCGCGAGGATCGCGGCCTTCACCATCGGCTCGGTGACGCTGGCGATCTTCGTTCCGGACGGGAACTCGCTCGGGTTGGTGACGGTGAACGTCTTCTTGTCGTCGGTCGTCACCTCGTAGGTGACCGACGGCGCCGTCGAGATGAGATCGAGGCCGAACTCGCGCTCGAGGCGCTCCGTGACGATCTCGAGGTGAAGCAGGCCGAGGAACCCGCAGCGGAATCCGAACCCGAGCGCGACGGAGGTCTCGGGCTCGTAGTTCAGCGACGCATCCGACAGCTTCAGCTTGTCGAGCGCCTCGCGGAGCACGGGATAGTCGCTGCCGTCGATCGGGTAGAGCCCCGAGAAGACCATGGGCTTCGGGTCGGTGTACCCGGGCAGCGCGTTCTTCGACGGCTTGGCGGCATTCGTGACGGTGTCGCCGACCTTCGACTGGCGGACGTCCTTCACACCGGTGATCAGGTAGCCCACCTCGCCGACGCCGAGGCCCTTGGTCGGGGTCGGCTCGGGTGAGGAGACGCCGATCTCGAGCAGTTCGTGGATGGCGCGCGTCGACATCATCTGGATCCGCTCGCGCGGGCTCAGCGTGCCGTCGATCATCCTCACGTAGGTGATGACGCCGCGGTACGAGTCGTAGACCGAGTCGAAGATCATCGCCCGCGACGGCGCGTCGGGATCGCCCTTGGGGGAAGGGATCTGCTCGACGACGTGGCTGAGCAGCTCTTCGACGCCCATCCCGGTCTTGCCGCTGACGCGCAGCACGTCCTCGGGCTTGCCGCCGATGAGGCTTGCGAGCTCCTTGGCGTACTTCTCGGGATCGGCGGCCGGCAGATCGATCTTGTTGAGCACCGGGATGATCTGCAGGTCGTTCTCGAGCGCGAGGTAGAGGTTCGCGAGGGTCTGCGCCTCGATGCCCTGGGCGGCGTCGACGAGCAGGATCGCCCCCTCGCACGCCGCGAGCGAGCGACTGACCTCGTAGGTGAAGTCGACGTGTCCGGGGGTGTCGATCATGTTCAGCGCGTAGGTCTGGCCGTCGACCTGCCACGGCATCCGCACCGCCTGCGACTTGATCGTGATGCCGCGCTCCCGCTCGATGTCCATGCGGTCGAGGTACTGGGCGCGCATGTCACGGTCGGAGACGACGCCGGTGATCTGCAGCATCCGGTCGGCCAGCGTCGACTTGCCGTGGTCGATGTGGGCGATGATGCAGAAGTTGCGGATCAGCTCAGGCGGGGTGGCAGCGGGAGCGAGCGGCTTGAGGGCGCGGGGTGACATGACTGACTGATTCTACGGGCCGAGCGCGCGGCCGGTGCAGACGGTGCGGCAGTCGGTCACGCCGGTCGCCGGCAGCCTGCGGAGGCCCTCGAGCAGCGACTCGCGATCGCTCGCGACGCACACCCGGATCCATCCCTCGCCCGATGCGCCGAACGCGCTGCCCGGGGCGACCGCGACGCCGGCCTCGTCGAGGAATCGCTCGCACCAGCCGACCACATCGCCGTTCGAGGCGTGCGAGACGTCGATCCACAGATAGAACGCGCCCGTCGGCGCGAGATAGCGGATGCCGCGCCCGTCGAGCTCCGCCATGGCGGCGGTGAGGTTGTCGCGGTAGTGCACGGCGGCGCGGGCCACGGCGTCCTGCGGTCCGGTGATCGCCGCGAGCGCGGCGCGCTGCGCCGGAGCGTCGACACAGCTGACGAGCGACTCCTGCACGCGGAGCATCGTCGGCCGCCAGCCGGGCGGCGTGACGAGCCAGCCGACGCGCGCCCCGGTCATCGCGTAGGTCTTCGAGGTCGAGAAGACCGAGAGCACGCGCCCGGCCTCGTCGAGCGTGGCCGGGCTGACATGCGGCTCGCCCCACGTGAAGCGCTCGTAGACCTCGTCGCTGATGACCCAGAGGTCGTGGCGACGGGCGAGGTCCATCAGCGCGGTGAGCGTCTCGCGGTCGAACGTGGAGCCGAGCGGGTTCGACGGCGTGTTGACGATGATCGCACGCGTGTGCGGGCGGTGACGAGCGCCTCGAGCTCGGCGAGATCGGGCTGGAATCCGCGCTCCGGCCGCAGCGGATACGGCACCGGAACCGCCTGGAGGAGGTGCGCGTTCATCGTGAACGTCGTGTAGCCGGGGTCCGGCACGAGCACCTCGTCGCCGGCGGACAGCGTCAGCGCCATCGCCATGTGCAGCGCCTGAGTGGCGCCGACGGTGACCCACACCTGCTCGACGTCGACGTGCAGGTCGTTCTCACGGGCGAGCTTGGCGACGATCGCCTCGCGAAGCGGCAGGATGCCGCCGTTCGGCGTGTAGCGGGTGTCGCCCTCGCGCCACGCCTCGGCAGCGGCCTCGCGCACCCGCGGCTCGACCACTTCGCCGGGCTCGCCGACCGCGAGGATGATCGTGTCGGGTCGCCGGAGCGCGAGTTCGAGGATGTGGCGCACGCCCGAGCCGGGCATCGTGGCGACGTGTCGGGCGATCGCTGGCATGTGGCTCATGCTAGGCCGGGAGCGGCCGATTAGCCTGGGGCCATGGTGGTCCAGGTCGTCATGGTGCACGGCATCCGGACGTCCGCGACGATGTGGCGATCCCAGGTCGAGTACCTGACCGCCCGCGGCAATCCCGCGGTGGCGGTCGATCTGCCGGGCCACGGCTCGCGGATGGCCGAGGAGTTCACGCTCGAGGGCGCGTTCTCGACCATCGACGATGCGGTTCGGGATGCTGCGACCCGCGGTCCTGTGCTCCTCGTCGGGCACTCGATGGGAGGTCTGCTGTGCGTCGAGTACGTCGGCGGCGAGGATCCGCCGCCGGTCGCGGGCTTCATCGCAGCATCGTGCACGTCGATCCCCCGCGGTCTCGGGTCTCACGGCCTATCGCGTGCATGGCCCGCGGCTTCGACTCGCTCCCCGACCGCGGGATGTGGCTCACGAACCGCATGCTCGATCGCATCCTGCCCGACGAGACCCGCGCCGACTTCGGCGCCGGCGGGTACGCGCTGGACGCACAGGACATCGCCCTGCGCAGCCTGTCAGTCCTCGATCTGCTCGCGGCGCTGCACCGCATCGACGTGCCGCTGTGGTTCATCAACGGACAGTTCGATCAGCTGCGCGTCAATGAACGGCTCTTCATGCAGGTGGCGCAGCACGCCGAGCTGATCGTGGTGCCCCGCACGACGCACCATGTCACGGTGATGCGGCCTCGCGTGTTCAATGCCGCTGCTGAACCTCGCGCTCACGACCCTCGAGCACTCAGACCGACTGACGGCGCGCGGCGTCCGCCTGCGGATCGCGAGTGTCATGACTCCGCCCACGATCGACAGCACCCCGCCGACGGCGAACATCAGCGAGAAGCCGCCGACGAGGGCGACGAGTCCGGCGCCGATGAGGGGCCCGAGCAGCTGGCCGAGGCTCGCCGAGACGTTGACGAAGCCGAGGTCGCGTGCGTGGTCCTCCGGGTGCGGCAGCAGGTCGGTGCCGAGCGCGAGACCCACCGACATGTAGGCGCCGTAGCCGATGCCGAGCAGCGCCGCCCCGATCATCGTCGTCTCGAACGACGGCACGAGGGCGATGAAGAGCGCCGCCAGGCCCTGGACGACCGCCGACCAGACGACGATCCCGACGCGCCGGCCGGTGCGGTCGGAGATGCTCCCCGACACGATCGACGATGCGACGACGAAGACGGTGTAGATGACGATGAGCAGCAGCAGATCGTCCTCGGCCGATGCCGGATCCCGGTCGAGGCCGTAGAGCAGGAAGAAGAACAGGAGGCCGGTGCCGAGGGCGTTTCCGATGTTGACGACGAGACGGCCGCCGAGGAGCCAGGCGAAGTCGCGGTCGCGCAGGGCGGCGAGCCGGTCCGACAGGGACGCGCGGTTCACGGGCGACGGCGGATTGGGCCGGAGCGGGCGGATCCGGAAGCAGGAGCGCGGCGCCGACGCCGATCACGGCGATGAAGCCGGCGAGCACGAGATAGCCCGCCACCGTGCCGAGCTCGAGCAGCACGATGACGCCGACGCCGACGATGATGCCCAGAGCCTGCGAGGACGACACGGCGGCGGATGCCGTGCCGCGCTGCGTCGTGAGCTGGTCGGCGATGAGTGCGGTGAACGCGGCCGACGCGACGGCGGTGCCGACCGACACTCCGACCCACGCGAGACCGACGCCCCACGGACCTTCCGCGAAGGAGATCGCCACCAGCGATGCCGTCGCGAGCGCGACACCGACGAGCGCCCAGGGCCGGCGCCTGCCGAACGCGCCGCGAGTGCGGTCGGAGAGTCCACCGGCGAGGGGTCCGGCGATGACACCCGCGATGCCGCCCATGGCGAGCACGAGACCCGACGACACGACCCCCGAGATCCACCCGTCGGCGTCATCGGGGGTGTTCAGCTGCAGCGGGATGAGCAGCTGCAGCGGCGTGAGCTGCACCGTCCAGATCGCCAGCCATGCGAGCGTGAAGAGGACGAACCACTTCGCCCCGACGCGTCCTGCGGTGTGTGTTCACGATCGTGCCTCCTCGATCAGAGTCCGGTACCAGTCGAACGATGCCTTCGGCGTCCGCTCCCCCGTCGCCTGGTCGACGTGTACGAGTCCGAATCGCTGGGTGAAGCCTTCCGCCCACTCGAAGTTGTCGAGCAGCGACCACACGGTGTACTCGTCGATGCGCACGCCCTGTTCGCGAGCGCGACCGACGGCGTCGATGTGGCCGCGCAGATAGGCGATGCGCTGCACGTCGTCGATCGGGCCGTCGACGGAGTCGGGCTCGGGGAACGACGCGCCGTTCTCTGCGATGACGATGGGCGGCAGCGCCTCGCCGTAACGCTCGTGGAAGTCGACGAGCACATCGCGTGAGGGCCTCGGGCACGATCGGCCAGTCCGGCACCGAACCCGGTGGTGCGCGGCATCCGGTGTCGGCACGTTCACGAACGGGACGGGACTGCCGGGAGGCGCCGCCGCGATCGTGGTCGGGTTGTAGAAGTTGAAGCCGTAGACGTCCGTCGGCGTCGAGATGATCTCGAGATCGCCGGGCTCGATCGGCATCGGCGGCAGCCCCGCGGCCTCGAGGTCGGGATAGCGCCCGAGGAGCACGGGCTCGGCGAAGATCCGGTTGTGGAGCACGTCGTACGCGTACGCGGCGGCCTGGTCCTCGGCCGAGTCGGATGCCGGACGGACGTCGGTGTGGTTGTTCACGATGCCGATCGTGGTCGCGCCTCGATCGCGAAGGATGCGGGTGGCGAGGCCGTGCGCCGAGCAGCTGGTGGTGCACGGTCGGCAGCGACTCGAAGAGCAGCTGCCTGCCCGGTGCGAGCTCGCCGATCGCGTAGCCCTGGAGCGACGTCGAGACGGGCTCGTTGATCGTGTACCAGTCCTTGACCCGGTCGCCGAGTGCGTCGGCCACGAGAGCGGTGTAGTCGGCGAACCGGTAGGCGGTCTCACGATCGAGCCAGCCGCCGCGCTCCTCGATGCCCGACGGGAGGTCCCAGTGGTAGAGCGTGGGGAACGGTGTGACGCCGGCGGCGAGCAGCTCATCGACCACGCGGTCGTAGTACCCGATCCCCTCGGCATGGCCGGGACCTGCGCCCGTGGGCTGCACGCGCACCCACGAGATCGAGAAGCGGTACCGGTCGACGCCGAGGCGCTTCAGCAGCTCGACGTCCTCGCGATAGCGGTGGAAGCTGTCCGGACCGGGTTCGGCGGTCGATCCGTCGCGCACGCGGCCTCCGCTGTCGACGAAGTCGTCCCAGATGGAGCGGCCGCGGCCTCCCTCGGAGCGAGCGCCCTCGATCTGGAATGCGGCGGTGGCCGCCGACCAGCGAAGGCCGCGCAACGGCGGGGCGAGGGGACGATCGTGCACGACAGAGCTCCTTCGCTCTCATGTGAGGCGCCTCGGGATGGCGCATCCGATCTTCCCTCATCCGGCGGGCGCCGACGACCACGGCGCGCGAATTGGGGATGGCGTCGAACCTGGTAGACTCGGTGATTGGCTTGCGTGTGGGTTCTTCCCTCACGACCGCCGTGCGGCATCCCTCTCATGCCGATCGGCACTCTTCACATCACTCCTGAACGAAAGAACTTCGACACGTGGCGAACATCAAGTCGCAGATCAAGCGCAACAAGACCAACGACAAGGCGCACGAGCGCAACAAGGCCGTCAAGAGCGAGCTTCGCACCGAGGTGCGTCGCACCCGCGAGGCCATCGCCGCCGGCGACAAGGCCGCGGCCGAGAAGTCGCTCGCCAAGGCGACCAAGAAGCTCGACAAGGCCGTGAGCAAGGGCGTCATCCACGAGAACCAGGCAGCGAACCGCAAGTCGGCCATCGCCAAGCAGGTCGCGGCGCTCTGAGCCCGCCCCGGTCGCTGAACCGGTAGAAACGTCCGAAAGCCCGTCCCCGTGGGGCGGGCTTTCGTCAGGCGTTCGGCTCAGGAACCGTAGGGTGCGCGGGTCGCGATCACGGTCACGAGCCGCTCGAGCGCGAACACCGGAGTCGCGCGAGCCGCCCTTCACCTCGGCATCCGCCCGGGCAGCGGCCTGGATCGCCATGCCGAGCGTCGTCTCGGACCAGCCGGCGAGGTCGCGCCGTGCGCGGTCGACCTGCCAGTCCTTGAGTCCGAGCCTCGCGGCGAGAGCGGGCGCCGACTCGCGGCTGCCCGCGACGCGCGCCATGGTGCGCAGCTTCGACGCGACAGCGGCGACGAGCGGCACCGGGTCGGCACCGGAGGCGAGGGCGTGGCGGAGCGCGATGAGCGCGTCGCCGTAGCGGCCGGCGATCGCGGTGTCGGCGACGGTGAACGCCGACGTCTCGACCCTGCCGCCGTAGTAGCGCTCCACGACCTGCTCGGTGACGTCACCTGGAACGTCTGCGATGAGCTGCTGGCAGGCTGCCCCGAGCTCGGTGAGATCGTCCGCGAACGCCGAGACAAGAGTGCGCAGCGCCATCGGGCGCGATCCGCTTCTTTGCGGTCTGGAACTCCCCCGCGGCGAAGTCGAAGCGATCGGAGTCGCGCTTGATCGCCGGGCAGGCGATCTCCACGCCGCCGCCCTCTCCGGCGCGCACCGCGTCGAGGAGCTTCTTGCCGCGCACGGTCGCACCGGTGTGGCGCAGGATGACGGTCGCCCCCTCCTGCGGGAACGCGAGGTACGACACGGCTTCGGCGAGGAACGCGTCCGAGCACTTCTCGACGCCCGACACCCGCACCAGGCGCGGCTCCGCGAACAGCGAGGGCGACGTGACGGCGAGGAGAGCGCCCGGGGTGTAGTCGTCCGCCCGCAGGTCGGAGACCTCGAGGCTCGGGTCCTCGGCGCGCAGGTAGTCGCGCACGCCCGACGATCGCGCGCTCGGCGCAGATCTCCTCGGGGCCCGAGACGAGCACGATCGGCGCCGGCTGCGGGGATCGCCACGACAGCTGCGGAATCGCGCTCCGGGTCTTCGCCGCGGGGGCTCGGCGGGGACTCTGAGGCATGCCACCAGCCTAGCCACCGCCGCCGACGCGCGCCTCCGCGCTCGCGCCACAGCTCCCACCCGTCCGTCGCCCGCGCGAGACCGCGACCACCCCTTCGCAGGTCGGTGCGCATCACGCGCGCGCCGAGCTCGTCGAGCGTCGCGAGGATCTCGTCGCGCGGATGGCCGTAGTCGTTGCCGAGCGCCGACGGTCACGAGAGCGATCAGCGGCGCCGCGTCACGGTAGAGCGCGGCGTCCTGATCCGCGCTGCCGTGATGCGCGACCTTGACGATCGCGTACGGCGGATCGAGGGCACCGGATGCCGCGATGGCGCGCTGCGGCGATGCCGACAGGTCGCCGAGCAGCAGCGTCGGCGGCACGCCGCCGCCGCGGACGTCGATCACGACGCTCGCGTCGTTGCCGCTCGGGAACGCCCGGCTCTCGGCCGCGGGGCCACAGCACGCGCCAGCGCGCCTCGCCCATCGTGCCGGTCATCCCGGCATGCGCCGCCGACGAGCCGGGCACCCGCGGCACGCGAGTTCGGCGAGGATCGCGATCCCCATCGCCGTGGACGGGGCCGTGGAGGACCGTGCCGACGAGGCCCGTGACCGCCGGCACTCCCCCGACATGGTCGAGGTCGAAGTGGGTGAGCACCAGCAGATCGATGCGCGTGATGCCCGACGCGCGCGAGGCACGCCGCGAGCGGTTCCGGGGTCGGGCCCGGTGTCGACGAGCATGACCGCTCCCGCCGAGCGCAGCGAGCACGGCATCGCCCTGCCCGACGTCGCATGCGAGCACGCTCCAGCGCGGCGGCAGCGTCCAGCGCCCCGCCACCGACCCGAGCGCGGAGATGCCGCCGCCGACTCCGACGGTGAGCGCGACGACGAGGAGGGCGGTGCCGCGGAGCAGCCGGGCTCGTCGCCGTGCGCCGGGCGTGACCGCGATCACCGTGCCGACCGCGAGCCCGACGGCTCGCGAGCAGCGCAGCGCCCGGCCAGCCCTCGACCCACGGCAGCGTGTCGCCCGGAATCGCCGTGATGGTCTCCGCCGTCGAGGCGATCCACGATGCCGGCAGCCACGCGATGGCCGCCAGCCCGTCCCGGAGCACCGGCAACGGCGCCGCGAGGCAGGCGGCGAGCCCGACGAGCGTGGCCACGGGCGCGGCAGGGGCCGCGAGCAGATTCGCGAGCACGCCGTACACCGGCACCGTCGGGCGTGATGAGCACGAGGAGCGGCCCGCACGCCAGCTGCGCCGCGATGGGAATCGGCGAGCGCGAGCGCGAGCGGCACGCGGAAGCCGGCGGCCGAGGCCGTCCGCCAGCGGGCGCGCGAACAGGAGCAGCGATGCGGTCGCCGACGCGGACAGCGCGAACCCGAGCGAGGTCGCGAGCCAGGGATCGGCGACGAGCAGGATCGCGACGGCGAGCGACAGCATCGACATGCCGGCGCCCGACCCGCCCGAGGAGCACCCCCAGCATCGCGATCGCGGCCATCGTCGCGGCGCGGACGACGCTCGGCTCGGGGGTGACGAGCAGCACGAAGCCCGCGAGCGCGGCGAGGCCGCAGCCGACCCGGACCGCACGCGCGGGCCCCCAGCGCGGCGGCGGTCGGCGAACGCGAGCCCGACGACGAGCGCGCAGTTGGCGCCGGAGACCGCGGTGAGGTGCGAGAGCGAGGACTGCTTCATCTCCGCGTCGAGCTGCTCCGACGACCGCGGAGGTGTCGCCCACCGCGAGACCGGGGATGAGACCTGCGCCGGGTCCGGGGAGGCCCAGGGTCGACGCCACGAGTCCCTGGCGCAGGGCTGAGGTCGCGGCGAGGACGCCGGCGGGCGCGGCCACGACCGTCGACTCCCCGCGAGGCCCGGAACTGCAGCACGGCGCGGTCGCCGGGCATCCCGGGACGCGCGGTGCCACGCGCCTCGATCACCGCGCCCGACGTCGAGCAGCGCGCCGATCGTCGACGTCCGCGGGATCCACCTCGACGATGACCGGGATCGCCGACCGGATGGGCGTCGCGTCCCGGCGTCGATGCGCGTGGCGACCGCCTCGAACGCGAGCGCTCCCGCCTGCCCTGCGCTCCACCTTGCCGACGACCGTCGCCTGCATCGAGAGCGCCCGCCGCCCGCTGATGGACAGGTCTGCGACCGCCTCGCGTGCCGGCTGTGCGAGTGCGACGTGGGATGCGGTCGCCGCGGCGCCGGCGGCGGCGAGGATCACGATCGCGACGACGGTGCCCGCGGGATCGCGCGCGCCGCGAGGCTGAGCGGATCACCGCGCCCGTCAGCGCGATCGCCGACGATGACCCACAGCGCCGCTGCGACGCCGGGCGCGGCATCCGGAGCCATCACCGCGGCCAGAGCGACGCCCCACACCACAGCGGCGACAGGCACCAGGCGCAGGGTCGGCGCGCCGATTCCTCACGTCACACCGTCACGAGGTCGCGCAGGGATTCGAGCATCTTGTCGCCGATCCCCGGCACAGCGAGGAGGTCCTCGACGCTCGTGAAGCGGCCGTTCGCCTCCCGCCAGTCGATGATCCGCTGCGCCATCGCCGCGCCGATGCGCGGCAGGGTGTCGAGCGCGGCGAGATCGGCGGTGTTGAGGTTGATGCGGCCGTCGCCCGCGGGTTGCGGCGGCGCCTGCGTCGACGGCGCCGACGCAGCGGCACGTGCCAGCTGCTCGCCGTCGCTCAACGGCCGAGCGAGGTTCACCGCGCTGACGTCGGCGTCCGGCGCGAGGCCACCGGCAGCGGCGATCGCGTCGACGACGCGGGCGGATGCGTCGAGCACGTAGAGCCCGGGCGCTGCGACCGCTCCCGACACGTGCACGTAGATCACGGCAGGCGTCGCCGCAGCCCCGGCGTCCGGCGGCGTCGACGACCACCGTCTCGACCGGCGCCGTCGACCCGCGCAGGATGCCGATCCCGACCGTCACCGCGAGCGCGACGATCACGACCACGACCGCCGCGCCGAGCCCGAGCCGACCTCTGCTCGCGCGGGGTGGCGGATCGGCCGAGGTCACGGCCCCACGCTAGGCGCGGTGCATCACCCGCCTCGCGCGCTGCCGGGTCACCGGTGGACGCGGCGCCGGAGGCGGGGCGCTGGGGAGGAGCCTCAGCCCGTGGTGAAGCTCACGACCTTCGGGGGCCTGACGACCGCACGCACGATCTCCCGGTCGCCGAGAGCCTTGAGCACCCGCGCATCCGTGCGGGCGAGCCGCTCGAGCGCAGCCGCGTCGATGCGAGCGGGAACCTCGAGGGTGGCTCGCACCTTGCCGTCGATCTGCACGACCGCGGTCACGCTGTCTTCGACCAGCAGCGTCGGGTCGGGGTTCCGCCACGGCACCAGGCCGACGAACGGCTCGTAGCCGAGCATCTCCCACATCTCCTCCGCCGTGTGAGGCGCGAACAGGTCGAGGATCATCGCGGTCGCCTCGGCGGCCTCGCGCACCGCCGGATCGGCCGGCCCTGCTCCCGAGTCGATGGTCTTGCGGGTGGCGTTGACGAGTTCCATGAGGCGGGCGACGACGACGTTGAACTTCGTCTGCTCGACGAGGCCCGGCGCGTCGGCGAGCAGGCGATGGGTCACGCGACGCAGCGCCTGGTCGCCCTCGGCCCAGATCACGTCGGGGGCGCTCGTCACGTCCTGCGCGACGCGCCACGCGCGCGCGAGGAACTTCTGGGCGCCCGTCGTCGAGACGTCCTCCCAGTTGATGTCGTCCTCGACGGGCCCGGCGAACGCGATCGCGACGCGACGGCGTCGGCGCCCGGATCCACCATGCTCGAGGCGAACTCGACCAGGTTGCCCTTGCTCTTCGACATCTTCGAGCCGGAGAGCAGCACCATGCCCTGGTTCACGAGGCGTCGTGAAGGGCTCCGTGAAGTCGATGAGGCCCATGTCGAACAGCACCTTGGTGATGAACCGGGCATACAGCAGATGCAGGATGGCGTGCTCGACACCGCCGATGTACGAGTCGACCGGCGCCCAGCGGTCGGCCTCGCTGCGGCGAGAACGCCTGGTCGGGGTCGTCCGGCGACAGGAAGCGCAGGAAGTACCACGAGCTGTCGACGAACGTGTCCATCGTGTCGGGGTCGCGCAGAGCCGGCTCGCCCGTCTCGGGGTCGGTCGTCTGCATCCACTCCGTGGCACCGCCGAGGGGCGACGTGCCCTTGGGCGTGAGGTCCAGCCCCTGCACGTCGGGCAGCGTGAGCGGCAGCTGGTCGTCGGGCACGGGAACGATCCGGCCGTCGGCGGTGTGCACCATCGGGATCGGCGTGCCCCAGAAGCGCTGACGCGAGATCAGCCAGTCGCGCAGGCGATACGACTTCGCGGCGCGCCCGGTGCCGGCCGTCTGCGAGCTCGTCGATGATGCGCGCGATCGCGTTGCGCTTGGAGAGCCCGTCGAGCGAACCGGAGTTGATCATGCGACCTTCGCCGGTGAGGGCGATTCCCGTCGTCGCGGGGTCGAGATCGAGCAGGGATGCCTCGTCGGCGCCCGGGTCGATCGGCACGCCGTTCTCGTCGAGCTCGATGACCGGGATGGCACCCGTGACGGGAGCCGTGGTGTCGACGACGACCCTCACCGGCAGATCGAACGCCCGCGCGAAATCGAGGTCGCGCTGGTCGTGCGCGGGCACGGCCATCACAGCGCCGTGGCCGTAGTCGGCGAGGACGTAGTCGGCGGCCCAGATCGGCAGCCGCTCGCCGTTGATCGGGTTGATCGCGTAGCGCTCGAGGAACACGCCCGTCTTGGGGCGGTCGGTGCGTCTGCCGCTCGATGTCGGTCTCGCGCTGCACGCTCTCGAGGTAGTCCTGGAACCGCATCCGCACCTCGGCGCGACGAGCCGGAGGCCAGTTCCGCGGCGAGATCGCTGTCGGGTGCGACGACGAAGAACGTCGCGCCGTGCAGCGTGTCGGGGCGCGTCGAGAACACCGTGACGGTGCCTTCGCGGCCCTCGATCTCGAAGTCGATGTCGGCGCCGACCGATCGGCCGATCCAGTTGCGCTGCATCCGGATGACCTTCTGCGGCCAGAAGCCCTCCAGCTGGTTCAGGTCGTCCAGCAGGCGGTCGGCGTAATCGGTGATCTTGAAGTACCACTGCGTGAGCTTCTTCTTGACGACCTCGGCGCCGCAGCGCTCGCAGTGGCCGTCGACGACCTGCTCGTTCGCGAGCACGGTCTGGTCGTTCGGGCACCAGTTGACCGGGCTCTCCTTGCGGTACGCCAGGTCGCGCTCGTACAGGCGCTGGAACAGCCACTGGTTCCAGCGGTAGTACTCGGGGTCGCTGGTGTGGAGGATGCGAGACCAGTCGTACGACGAGCCGTACTCGCGGAAGCTCTTCTTGTGCTGCGCGATGTTGGCGTAGGTCCACTCGCGCGGATCGGCGCCGCGCTGGATCGCCGCATTCTCGGCGGGGAGGCCGAACGAGTCCCATCCGATCGGGTTCAGCACGTTGTAGCCGCGGTGGCGCCAGAATCGCGCGACGACATCGACGTAGGCGTAGCTCTCGGCGTGGCCCATGTGCAGGTCGCCGGAGGGGTAGGGGAACATGCCCAGCACGTACTTGCGAGGGCGGGTGTCCTCGTCGCCGCCGGCGCGGAACGGGTCCGCCTGCTCCCACCGCGCCTGCCACTTCTGCTGGATCGCGAACGCGTCGAACCCCCCGCCCTCTGCGGGCGCGGTGGTATCGGGGGGAGAAGTCTGACTCACGTGTGTGACCAATCGTGGGAAGCCGGGGCGCGCGAAGCGCACTCTCCAGGCTACCGGACCGCCGCGCTCACCAACCCGGCGGGAGGGTCGCCCCGAGCGCGGCGAGCGGGCCGCGGGCCTTCAGCCCGACCTCGGCCACCTCGGCGTCGGCTTCGGACCGCCACGTGATGCCGCCGCCCGCACCGACGTACGCGCCCCCGGGGTGGGTGACGATCGACCGGATCACCATCGCGAGGTCGAGCGCGCCGTCATCGCCCGACCCAGCCGAAGCAGCCCGCGAAGACCCCGCGGGGCGCGTCCTCGAGCTCGTGGAGGATCGTCATCGCCGACAGCTTGGGCGCTCCCGTCATGCTGCCCGCCGGGAAAGCGGCATCCAGCAGCCCGCCGACGGTGGTGCCGGGGCGGAGCCTTCCCGACACCGTGCTGACGAGCTGATGGACCGCCGCATACGACTCGACCTCGAGGAGCCCGTCCACGCCCACGGTTCCCGGCTCGCAGACGCGGGAGAGATCGTTGCGCATGAGGTCGACGATCATGACGTTCTCGGCGCGCTCCTTCTCACTGCCGCGGAGCTCCGCGGCGAGCCGCACGATCCTCGGCCTGCATCGGCGCCGCGAGGGCGCGTGCCCTTGATCGGGCGCGTCTGCACCGTCCCGTCCGCCACCTCGAGGAACCGCTCCGGGCTGGCGCTCGCGAGCGCGACATCGCCGGAGCGGATGAGCCCGCCGTGGTGTGCCGGGGTCATCTGCCGCAGGCGCAGGAAGGCGGCGACGGGATCGATCGGATGCGGCGACCGAGAATCTCGTCGTCAGGCAGAGCTGGTACGCGTCGCCCTGGCGGATGGACTGGCGGCAGCGCTCGATGAGCTCGGCGTACTCGCGCCGGCCGGTGACGTTCGATCGCGACTCCGATGCCGGCGTCGCCGGTGCGGCGGCGGGCGTGCCGTCCGGAGCGCCGTCCACCTCGCGGGCGAACTCGACGGCCTCCGCTGCGGGCGCGACCGCCCAGGCGCGGCGGGCGCCGTGGTCGAACGCGACGAAGCGCTCGACGCGCAGCCACACGTTCGGCGGCGCTGCCGGATCGGCGTCCGCGACCGGCGCCTCGGCCGCTCGCCGCGGCGGGCTCGTAGCCGAACCAGCCCACCCAGCCGCCGCGGAACGCGCCCGCCGGCCAGGGTTCGCGCGGCGTCGAGCGGCGCACTCGACCGCGCGGACGCGCTGGGCGGCGTCTGCGGCTCGCCGGTGCCGACCCAGCTCCAGCCCTCCGCCGCATCAGGTCCGGCGTCGAGCCAGAACGAGTGCTCGGCACGCGCGGGCCCGGCTGCGAAGACGGATGCCGGATCCCGCCACCGCGCGAGCGGAACGGCGACGAGCGGCGGCGACATGTTCCCAGGGTAGAGCGTCGCCCGAAGGCCTAGGCTCGGGGCGTGAACGAGTTCCTCACGTGGCTTCTCGACACTGTGCAGAGTGTGGATCCCGTCGTGCGGACGCTGCTCGCCGGGCTCGCGATCATGCTCGAGACGAGCGTGCTGATCGGCCTGTTCGTGCCGGGCGACACCATCGTGATCATCGCGGCGACGGCGGTCGCGAGCCCGCTGGAGGGAGTCCTCCTCGGCGTGGCAGTCGTCATCGGGGCGCTCATCGGCGAGAGCATCGGCTTCTGGCTCGGGCGCTTCCTCGGACCGAGGATCCATCAGTCGGCGCTCGGCCGCCGCATCGGCGAAGAGAACTGGGCGCGATCCGAGCGCTATCTGCGCCGCCGCGGCGGGCCGGCGATCTTCATCTCGCGCTTCCTTCCGGTCCTGCACTCGCTCGTGCCGCTGACCGTCGGCATGAGCGGGTACCCCTACCGGCGGTTTCTCGCCTGGACCGCTCCGGCATGCGTCATCTGGGCCGCGCTGTACATCACGGTCGGCGTCCCTCGCGGCCGGCACATACCGCGAGCTCGCCGATCAGCTGCACTACGCCGGCTACATCTTCGTCGGCGATCATCGTCGTCTTCATCGCACTCGTCTTCCTCAGCAAGAAGGTCATCGAGCGCGCCGAGCGCAAGCACCTCGACCGCCGCTGACGAGGACCGGCCCGATCCGCTCCCCTCTCAAGGGAGCATCCAGGACGACGTGAAAGACTGAGCGGATGTCCCCGACGACGACGCAGCCTCCCGCACACCCCAAGGTGCTGTGGCTCGCCCGGCTGGAGTACCGCTTCCACTCCTGGCGGGAGCGCCGCGCGCGCGCGCGCGGCCTTCGAGCCCACGGTCACCCCGTTCCCCGGCTACGCGGGCGTCGACTGGGTTCGCGTGCTCGGGCGGGTGCTCATCGTCCCGCCGGCGCCGCAGCGCGGCTCCGGTGAGTACGCGAGCGTCCGCGGCTGGCGGAGCTTCGCGGCCGTTCCCGATCGGCTACGCCCAGGTGAGGATCACCATCGCAGGCGCGACCCACGAAGTGGTGGCGGACCGCGGCGGCGTGATCGACACCGTGATCGCCGGCCGCCTCGAGCCGGGATGGCAGACCCTCACCATGTCGGTGGAGGACGGCGAGCCCGTCGAGACCCGGGTCTTCGTCGTCGGTCCGGACGTGCGCTTCGGCATCGTGTCGGATATCGACGACACCGTGATGGTGACCGCGCTGCCGCGCCCGCTGCTCGCCGCGTGGAACTCGTTCGTCGTCGACGAGCATGCGCGCCAGCCGGTTCCCGGAATGGCCGTGCTCATGGAACGGCTCGTCCGCGACCGTCCCGGCGCGCCCGTCATCTACCTCTCGACCGGCGCATGGAACATCGCGCCCACGCTGATCCGGTTCCTGCGGCGCCATCTGTTCCCGCCCGGTGCGATGCTCCTCACCGACTGGGGCCCCACCCACGATCGCTGGTTCCGCAGCGGCAAGGATCACAAGCTGTCGAACCTGCGTCGCATCGCCGCCGAATTCCCCGACGTGAAGTGGCTGCTGATCGGAGACGACGGCCAGCACGACGATGAGCTCTACACGACGTTCACGAGCGAGCACCCCGGGAGCGTCGTGGGCGTGGCCATCCGCCGCCTGTCGCCCGCGGAGGCCGTGCTCGCCGGTGGGCGGACGGCCGTCAACGACCACTCCGCGGCGGCCGTTCCGTGGGTCTCGGAGTCCGACGGTGCCGGGCTCGTCGAGCGGCTCGAAGAGGTCGGCGTCCTCGAGTCCTGACGAGACCGGGCGTCGGCGACCCCGCGTAGGCTGACACGCATGTGCGGACGGTTCGTCGTGGCAAGTGTGGGATCCGAGCTCGTCGGGAGTTCTTCGCGTCGATATCGAGAGCGATGACCTGCCGGAGCCCTCGTACAACGTCGCACCGACGGCGCCCGTCGCCATCGTGCTCGACTCCGCGAAGACCGAGCCGCCCGACGCGACGGCTCGAGACCGCCCGGTGGGGACTCATCCCTTCGTGGGCCAAGGATCCCTCCATCGGCGCGCGCGCCTTCAATGCCCGGTCCGAGGAGCTCGAAGACAAGCCGATGTTCCGCAAGGCGCTCGAGAAGCGGCGAGCAGTGGTGCCGGCATCCGGATACTACGAGTGGAAGCAGGCGGACGGCGGGAAGATCCCGCACTACATCCATCCCGCCGACGGGTCTCCGCTGTTCATGGCAGGGCTCTACGAGTGGTGGAAGGACCCGTCCAAGGGCGAAGACGACGACACGCGGTGGCTGCTCAGCTTCACGATCCTCACCCGCGACTCGATCGGCCGGCTCGGATCGATCCACGATCGGATGCCGCTGTTCATCGATCCGGACCATGCCGACGCCTGGCTCGATCCCACCACCGACAACGTCCGCGATGTGCTGGATGCCGCGATCGACGCCGCTCCGGCATTGGCCGAGACCCTCGACGACCACGTGGTGTCGAAGGCCGTCGGCAACGTCCGGAACAACTCTCCGGAGCTCATCGAGCCGGTGGAGGACTGACTGCGTCAGCGATCGTCGTCGAGGAAGATCTGCTCGATCGGCATCTCGAACAGCCTTGCGAGGCGGAAGGCGAGCGGGAGGCTCGGGTCGAACTTCCCGGTCTCGATCGCGTTGATCGACTGCCGCGAGACCCCGAGCCGCTGAGCGAGATCGGCCTGCGTCCAGCCATGCTCGGCGCGAAGCTCCGTGATGCGGTTCTTCATCGGTACCGGATCCTGCCGATGACGAACGCGGTGAGGAACACGGCTCCGAGCAGCAGCGGGAAGACGGCGAGCTCGACGTCACCGGTGACCAGGCCGGCGGCATCCGCGGCGACGAAGCCGAAACCGACGACCCACCCCGCTCCCAGCGTCACTGCGAAGGCATCCAGCAGGATCTTCCGCTGCAGGTCATCGACCGCTCGCAGGAAGCGCGTGAAGGCAACGATCCATCCGATGCCCACCAGAACATTGAGGGCGACTGCGGCCCAGCTCGGGACCGGCTGCGAATCCCAGAAGTACTCGGGTCCGAACCTGGCCAGCGCGAGGCTCGCCACCCACGAGAGTCCCCAGATCACGAGTGCCACGCTCTTCCTGTTCGAGTCGCGGTAGCCGTCGACCGCTGCGGGTTCACGCACGATGTGCCCTTCCTTCGAGTCAAGTACACTTGACACGGTAGCGAGCGTGCGGCGGTGTGTCAAGTGTACTTGACACACCTTCAGTGCCAGGACGTATTCTCTAACGGTGACGGATGTCCTCTCCCCCGCTGTGCCGGCCGCAGTGCCGGCCGCGGAATGGCGCGCGCGCGAGGCGGCGCACGAGGCCCGAGCCGATCAGTACACGAGCGCGCAGCGGGATCGGATGTCGCGCGGCGAGCGGCATCCCGTCGAGGACTTCCTG
Organism: uncultured Actinomycetota bacterium; assembly: GCA_963751055.1. GTDB lineage: Bacteria > Actinomycetota > Actinomycetes > Actinomycetales > Microbacteriaceae > Microbacterium. The sequence continues at coordinate 438,999 of CAVVTB010000002.1, forward strand.
TTCACCTACTACTCGTACAAGCCCGCCGTGCTGCGTCGGTGGCATCCGGGTGAGGGCATCGAGCTGGCCGACGCGGCCGCCACTCCGAGGTCGGAGTGGCGGTGGTATGTCGCCGGCGCCGAGACGGGCTCGATCGCTCTGGACGGGCGGGGCTACCGCGGCGACAGGGCGTCGCTGATCCAGAACATCGGCCGGATCCTGCGCGCCACGGCGGGCCGGGCCGGCAGTTTCGGATGCTTCGGGCTCCACGAGTGGGCGATGGTCTACCGCCAGCCCGAGCACCGCCATGACGTGCCGCTGCGGCTCGGACTGCAGGGCACCGATGCCGTGGTCGAGGCCAGCGATCTTCGCTGCACGCACTTCGACGCGTTCCGCTTCTTCACTCCGGAGGCGGTTCTCCGCAACCGCGAGGCGCCGACTCGCGATCTTCAGCCCGCGCTCGAGCAGCCCGGATGCCTCCACGCCGGGATGGACCTCTACAAGTGGGCGGTGAAGCTCGGACCGCTCGTCCCGGGCGAGCTGCTCCTCGACACCTTTGCCCACGCGCGCGAGATCCGCACCCTCGACATGCGGGCGTCGCCGTACGACCTCACGGACTGGGGCTACGCCCCCGTGCCGGTGGAGACGCCGGAGGGCAAGGCCGAGTACGTCCGTCACCAGCGCGCGTTCGCGGAGCGAGGGCAGGCGCTGCGGAAACGGCTGCTCGCGGTCATCGACGCGGGCTGACTCAGCCGGCAGGGACGCAGCCCGGGCACGGCACCAGTCCACGTCCCTCGGCCGCGAGGTCGAGCCGCAGTCGCGTCACTCGCGTGGCGGCCTCCTCGAGCCGCTCCGCGGGCAGTGCGCCGGAGTCGACCGCGGCGGCGATGCCGTCGACCATCCGCGACGCCGTTTCGGGGGTCGAGTACACGACGGCGAGAACCATGTCGTTGCCGGCGGCGATGGCTGCGACGGCGTTGGCCACAGGGTCCGAGTATGCCGGGACGCCGGACGCCTGCAGCATCCCGAGGTCATCGGTGAGCGTCACACCCTCGAAGCCCAGCTCCTCCCGAGCGATGCGGTGCCACTGCGCCGACAGCGACGCGGGCGCCGCGTCGACGGCCGTGTACGCCAGATGGCCGAACATCAGGATCGGTGCGCCGCCGTCGATCCCCGATGCGAACGGCACGGCGTCCGACGCCAGCCACGCATCCTCGGACATGGCGGTCGACGGGATGCCGGCATGCGAGTCCCCGGCAGTCGGCTCCGTGCCCCGGGAAGTGCTTGAGCGTCGAGAGTGCGGCCCCCGCCTCGCCGCTCACGGCCGCCGCCACCCGCGATGCCCCGCCATCGGGGCTCGTCCCCAATGCCCGTCGGTAGATGAAGCTGGACGGGTCCGCGGTGACATCGGCGACGATCCCGAAGTTGACGCCGATGCCCGCCCGCATGACGAGGGCCGAGCGTCCGGCGAAGGCGTCTCGGCTGGCATCCGGGGGTGAGATCCTTGAGCGTGAGCGCGGACGGGAAGCCGTCCCACGGGAGCCGCGAGACGTCGCCGCCCTCCTGGTCGATCGCGATGAGCGGCGGCAGGGCGGCGTCGGCCGTCAGCGCCTGCGTCAGCGCCCTCAGCTCGCCCTCGGTCTGGGGGATGTTCGCGCCCATCAGGATGAATCCGCCGATGCCGGTGCCCGCCATGTACTCCGCGAGCCGGGTGGGGTCGGGCGTGGGGATGTGCCCCATCACCACGGTCGCGGCCCTGTCGCGGGTCGACATCGCCGCGACCAGAGCGGATGCCGCATCCTCGGTCGTCGCGGCATCACCGGCGACCACGCGCACGACGCCCTTCGCGGGCTCCGCCGGTGTGTCCGCGGGCGTCGCGGCGTTCCCGACCGCTCCGGGTGCCGTGATGAGCGCGGCGGTCAGCAGGCCGACGGGGAGGACGAACCGGCGACGCAGCACCTGATCAGCCTACGAGACACCCTCGCGCCTCATGCCGCCTGCGAGATCCGGATCATGTTGCCGGACGGGTCCCGGAACGCGCAGTCGCGCGCGTACCCCTGGTCGATGGGCTCCTGGAGCACCTCCGCGCCAGCCGCGCGCAGCGTCTCGAAAGTCGCGTCGAGATCGTCCGAGCGGAAGACGAGCATCGGCAGCACGCCTTTCGTGAGGAGCTCCTGGAGGACGTCGCCGTCGGCCTCGGAACGGCCCGCATGCGGCACCGAGAGGACGATCCCGAGCTCGGGCTGCTCGTCGCTGCCGAGCGTCACCCACCGGTACTCGCCGTACGCCACATCGTTGCGTACCTCGAGGCCGAGCGTGCTGTAGAACGCGATCGACTCGTCGACGTCGTTGACCGTGATGTTGCAGTACTGGAGTTCGATTGTCATGCGGCAAATCTATGCCGCGACCCTCCGGCGCGCTTCTCCGATCCTGCTCGATGCGGAGCGGATCGGACGGGTCTGGGTCTTCGCGACGCACGCCGGCATCGCCTGCACCGCGCGGTGCTCGCGCGCCCGGTACGCCGACGGGGACATGCCGACGATCTCGGTGAAACGCGAGCTGAAAGACCCCAGCGACGTACAGCCGACGGTCATGCACGCATCCGTCACACTCGCTCCGTCGCGAAGGAGCGCCATCGCCCGCTCGATCCGCCGCGTCATCAGGTGGTTGTAGGGCGTTTCGCCGTACGCGGCGCGGAACTGCCGCGCGAAATGAGACGGGTGACATCAGTGCCTTCGCGGCCATGGTCGGCACGTCGAGAGGCTTCGCGTACTCGCGATCGATGAGGTCCCGCGCTCGGCGCAGGCAGGTGAGGGTCTGAATCTCCTGCGGCGTCATGATTCGACGGTAGCACTCGACGTCGACACGCAGAACGGGGTGCTCCAGCCCCCGTCGGGATGATCCATGCGTCAGTGCCGCGCGACGATGGCCGCGGCATCCGTCCCCGTCGGCAGCACGCCGTACTGGGCGCCGCGGTCATCGCCGAGGCGTGCGCGCGATGAAGCGTCTCGGCGTCGACGGACGGGGCGTGGCGGAGCATGAGCGAGGCCTGGAATGCGATCGCGAGCGACTCGCTGAGGCGTCGCGCCTGCGCCTGAGCCTCGCTCGCGTCCGCGCCGGGCAGGCGCTCGAGGAGCGAGAGCGTGCGGTCGACGTGAGCGTCGAGCACGGGTGATGCGCCGTTCGTCATGGCGAGCTCGTCGGCGAACGCCGCGGCGGAGTCCGGGATCGCGCGTGAGGGCGCGCAGAGCATCGAGCGCGATGACGTTGCCCGAGCCCTCCCAGATCGCCATCACCGGCTGCTCGCGGTAGCGCCGGGCAAGCGGGAACGACTCCGTGTAGCCGTTGCCGCCCATGCATTCGAGGGACTCGTAGGCGTGGTGCGGCCCGCGCTTGCAGACCCAGTACTTCGAGACCGGTGTCGCGAGTCGCCGGAGCGCGACATCCCGATCCGAGGCCTCGGCCTCGAAGAGCTGCGCCAGCCGGAGGCCGGTGAGCATCGCCGCTTCGGATTCGAGCGCCAGATCGGCGAGCACCGACGTCATGGCGGGCTGATCGACGAGCAGAGCGCCGAACGCCTCGCGTCCCCGCGCGTGCCACACCGCCTCGGCGATCGACTGCCGCATCCCCGCCGCGGTGCCGAGGACACAGTCCAGGCGGGTTCGCTGCACCATCTCGATGATGGTCCGCACTCCGCGGCCGGGCTCCCCGAGGATGAAGCCGACGGTTCCGTCGAACTCGACCTCGGCAGACGCGTTGGAGCGGTTGCCGAGTTTGTCCTTCAGCCGCTGGATGCGGAACACGTTCCGCATGCCGTGCGGAAGCATCCGGGGGACGAACAGGCATGACAGCCCCTCATCCACCGCTCCGCGCCGGGTGTGCGCGAGCACCAGGAACCCATCCGACATCGGCGCCGAGCAGAACCACTTGTGGCCCGTGATCTGGTACGCGTGGCCGCCCATCGACACGCCGACCGTCGTTCCGGCTCTGACGTCCGAGCCGCCCTGCTTCTCGGTCATCGCCATGCCGATGAGGGCGCTCCCCTTCTCCTCGTTCGGCAGCAGACGCGGGTCGTATCCGCGGGAGTACATGCGGGGCAGCCAGTCGTCGGCGATCCACGGCGATCCCTCGATCGAGGCGACGGCGGCGTGCGTCATCGACACCGGGCACGCGTGCCCGGGTTCCACCTGCGCGAAGAGCATGAACATGGCCGCCCGCGCCACGTGCGCGCCGGGCTGGGGATCGGCCCACGCCGAGGTGTGCGCTCCGCGCTCCACGGCCGCGGCGATCACCCGGTGGTAGGACGGGTCGTACTCGACCTCGTCGAGGCGGAAGCCCCATCGGTCGTGCGGCTGGAGCGTCGGAGTGTGGATGTTCGCGAGTTCGGCATCGCGCTGGAACGAGGACGAGCCGACCAGCGCGCCCGCTTCGCGGAGCGCGTCATCCGCCCATCCGCCGCCGAAGGCGTCGACGGCAGCGCGCGAGCGGCGCGTTGAGGGCGTATTCGTCGACGTCCACCCGCCAGGGTGGCTGGTTCTCGACGTAGTGCGTCGCCGCGCCGATCACCCGCTGGCCGCGGGCGAATGTGGTCATGCGCGCTCCGTCTCCTCGACGTAGACGAGCGCGTACTGCTCGGCGGTCGTCAGCGGCGCGCGGGTGATGATGTCGTGCATGAATGCGAGCTTGTGACGGACCGGGCCGACGATGTCGAAGGGGTACAGGTCGCCGAACCCCATCGCGCGGTTGATCCGGTTGAAGCCCTGAGACATCCACTCCCAGTCGGTGAGCAGACGCTGGATCGGCTCATCCTGATAGGACTCGAGAGGGACGACATCCGTGTCGCGCAGGTTCGTGACGGTCGAATCGAGGTGGATGCCGATGGCGGCCGCCGTCTGCAGAGTGCCCGTGATGTGGAGGTAGTGCGCCCACGTCTCGGCGAAGTCCTCCCACGGGTGCATCGTCGCGTACTCCGAGATGAAGCCCTCGTGCCACTCGGGCGGCGCGCCGAGCTTGTAGTGGCGCTGGAGCGCATCGCGATAGCTCTCGCGCTCGTCCCCGAACAGCGCTCGGCAGCGAGCCCAGCTCTCATCGTCGGTCAGGAGGACGTTCTGGTAATAGTGACCGACCTCGTGGCGAAGGTGACCCGAGCATCGTCCGGTAGGGCTCGCCGAGCTTCACTCGAAGCGCCTCCCGGCGGTCATCGAGGCTCTCCGCGAGGTCGATGGAGATGATCCCGTTCGAGTGGCCGATCATGACGGGCTTGCCGTCCGAGAGGCTCGAGGTGAGGTCGAAGCCCAGCCCGCCCGGCTTCACGTCCCAGGGCACGATCGGCAGGCCGAGGTCGCCGAGCTGAAGCACGAGCCGGCGCTTGGCCTCTTCGGTCTTGGCGAGCTTCTCGAGCGCGACGGTGTCGTTCCCCGCCGGCCGCTTGCGGGTGAGACGGCATGAGAAGCAGCGGCCCGCAGGGGCGTCCTCCCACACGAGCCAGTTGCATGCCCATTCGCGGTTCGAGCACGAGTACCAGTTCTGGCCGTCGATCACGACGTGCCCATGACGGATGCCGTAGAACTGCCGGGTGAGGATGTGGAAGCCGAGATCCGCTTCGCAGTTCGGACACGTCAGCGTGTCGAGATAGAGGAAGTGGCGGCAGTGCGGACAACGAGGCTGGGAGCTCACGGTCTCACCGTAGCGCCACAGGGGCTTCGCGGATCCGCATGAGCGACCTCATGCCGCCGGCGCGATCGGGAGCCGGATGAGGACGTCGTCCTCCGGCCGCGGCTCCCCCCTTCCGTCGGTGTTGTTGGTGAGCACCCACAGGGTGCCGTCCGGCGCGGCGACCACGTCCCGCAGGCGGCCCTGCTCGCCCGTCAGTGCCGCGACCGGCTGTCCCACCAGACCGCCCTGATCGGTGTCGAGGATCCAGAGCCGCTCGCCGCGAAGGCCCGCCATGAACACCGTGTCGCCGACGGCGGCGATCCCGCTCGGGCTCGCGTCGCTCGTGGGCCACACGGCGACCGGTTCGGCGAAGCCCTCCCGACCGCCCATCCCCTCGACGATCGGCCAGCCGTAGTTCTCACCGGGCAGGATGCGATTGAGCTCGTCCCAGGTGTTCTGGCCGAACTCGCTCGCCCACATCGTGCCGTCGCTCGTCCATGCGATGCCCTGGACGTTGCGATGGCCGAGACTCCAGACCTCGGAGCCGAACGGGTTGCCGGGCGCCGGCTCGCCTTCCGGGGTGAGCCGCAGGATCTTGCCGCCGAGCGCGCCCGGATCCTGGGCGGCCTCGCTGTTCTGCGCGTCGCCGGTCGTCACGTACAGCATGTCGTCGGGGCCGAAGGCGATGCGTCCGCCATCGTGGGTGTTGGCGCGCGGGATGCCGGAGAAGACGACCTCGGGATCGCCGACGCCGAGCTCTCCGGTGTCGCCGAGCAGCGGCATCCGCACCACTCGGTTGTCATCCGCGGCGCCGTGGTAGGCGTACAGCCACGTGGTGTCTCCGTCCACCCGCAGCGCGAGGCCGTGGAGTCCGGACTCGCCTCCCGAGACGACACCCGGCACCGTTCCCGCCTCGCGCAGCGTCCCCGTCGGCGTCAGTTCGAGGATGATGCCGTCGTCGCGCTGCGAGATGAGCGCGCCGCCGGTATCGAGCGGGACGACCGACCACGGCGCGTCGAGCCCTGACGCGAGGGTCGTCGCACCGGCGGCTGGTCGCCACCAGCCTTCGGGCGCGCTGTCCGCGGACGCAGACGGGGCCGCGGACGGGGATGCGGACGAGGACGGCGGGACCGGCCGCTCGTCGTCGGCGGGCGCGCATGCGGATGCCGCACCCAGCGCGATGGCGACGGCGCGCGGCGATCGCGACCCGCGCGGCAGGCGGCCTCACGATCCTGCGGCGGCGGCTTCGATCACGGCGATCTCGATCTTGCGCATCTGCAGCATCGCCTGCACGGCCCGATGCGATCGGTCGCGGGTCGGGATCGCGGATGAGCTCGATCAGCCGATCGGGGACGATCTGCCACGACAGTCCCCAGCGGTCCTTGAGCCAGCCGCACGGCTGCTCCTCGCCGCCGTCGGCGGTGAGCGCCGACCAGTAGCGGTCGACCTCGTCCTGATCGGCGCACGACACGTACAGCGAGACCGCCTCGGTGAAGGGGAACTGCGGCCCGGCATCCATCGCGTAGTAGTCGCGACCGGCGAGCCGGAAGTGCGCGTGCATGACCTTGCCGCCCATGCCGGGCACCTCATCCGGATACCGCCCGATCGACACCAGCTCGGAGCCGGGGATGAGGGCGGTGTAGAAGCCGATCGCGGCCTCGGCCGAGTCGTCGAACCACAGGAACGGGGTCACATCGGTCATCGTCGCCTCCTCGGCCGATCCCAGGTTCGCCTGTCGGCTGGTTCCGGTCAAGGGGTGGGCGAGAACGAAGGAAGCGCCCCCGAAAGACGGGGGGCTTGCTTCGTTGGTGGACCTGAGGGGACTCGAACCCCTGACCCCCTGCATGCCATGCAGGTGCGCTACCAGCTGCGCCACAGGCCCGGAATCGCCCGCCTACCAGCGCGGGGCAACCCGACTAGATTACTACATCCCGGACTGTGATCCGAACACGGGCATCACTCGGCGGGAGCGGATGTGGGCAGTTCGACGGGCACGATCGGGCAGTCCTTCCACAGCCGCTCGAGTCCGTAGTAGACGCGCTCCTGCTCGTGGAAGACGTGCACGACGAGGTCGCCGAAGTCGAGCAGGACCCACCGCGACTCCTGACGGCCCTCGCGCCGGAGGCGCTTGTGGCCGGCCTCGAGGAGCTTGTCCTCGATCTCGTCCGCGATGGCGGCGACGTTGCGTTCGCTGCGACCGGTGACGAGCAGGAAGATGTCCACCAGTGGCAGCGGCTGCGAGACGTCGAGCGCGACGAGGTCTTCGCCGCCCTTCGAATCGGCCGCCGCGGCGGCGATCCGCACCATCTCGTGCGACTGCGTTCCCGCCGTCATCAGAAGACGCCTGTCACGAAGGCCAGGATGAGGACGCCGACCAGCGCCAGCGCGAGCACGCCTGCGGTGATCGCGAGCGTCATCATGAGCTTGCTGCCCTTCTCGGGCGTCGGAGGGGTGATGATCTCTCCCGAGTTCTTCACCGTGCTGATGGCAGCGCTTGCCGCGATCGGCGTGGGCGACGAGTGGGCGGGGATCTCTCCGTCGATGAGCGAGGCATCCGACTTCCTTGCCGTCCGCGGCGCCCATCGCGTGACCGTTGGAGCCGAAGCCCTCAGGAAGGTTCAGGGTGCCGGTGATCAGCACCTCGCCCGTCGCCGTCACCGGCGCGACGATCGACCCCGAGCCCGAGGTCTGCGAGATGATCAGGGCGTTCGGGGTGCCCACTGATCCCGACGACGACCGAGCCAGCAGCTCGTCGAACGAGGGCGGCAGCGCCACGTGCGAGGGCTCGCTCTCGAGAAGGCCCGCGCCCAGGAGCGGGTTGACGACGACACGCTCGGATCGCCTCGCCCTGCGGTGCCGGTTCCGCGGAGCGGACGGGCTCCGCAACCGACTCGACCACGGGCTGTTCGCTCGGCGACGAGAACAGGTCATGCAGGGGGTCGGTGTGCTCGGCCTCGCGCGGGTCTGGAGCGACATCGGCGGGGACGACCGCCGATGGGAAGAACGACCGCGGTCGCGAATACCGGCGCGGGGGCCGGCAGCGGCGGGCGCGGCGGCGAACATCGCGGTGTGCGCTGCCGCGACCTCGGGGGTGATGACCGGGACGGATGCGGTGCGGATGCGCTCCTGCTGACGAGCCTGGCGGCGGGTGAGCGGCGAGACGCCGAGATCGACGGCGGCGTCCGGAACGGGCGGCTCCGGCACGACGATGGGCTCCGCGGCGCGCGCGAGGTGGGCCACGGGAGCCACGTGAGTCATGGGTTCGGGTTGGTGGGCCGGCGCGGGTGCAGGCTCGCTGGGGGCCTCTGCGACGATGATCGGATTCGAGCCGGTGTTGCGGATCTCGCGCATCTGCTTTCGCGTCAGCGCAGGCGCGTCCGGCTGCTCGGGTGTTGTCATTCCTGGCTCCGGTAGAGGTGGTGCTTCGCAATGTATTGGACGACCCCGTCAGGCACGAGGTACCACACCGGGTGGCCTCGTTGGACGCGATCACGGCAGTCCGTCGACGAGATGGCGAGGGCCGGGATCTCTAGCTGGCTCACATCGTCAGTCGGCAGGCCGTCAGTGCTCAGCACGTGACCGGGTCGGGAGACGGCGACGAAGTGGGCGAGATCCCACAACTCATCATGGTCCCTCCAACTGAGAATTTGCGCTAAAGCGTCTGCGCCCGTGATGAAGAACAGATCCGCATCGGGGCGATCGGACTTCAGATCGCGGAGGGTGTCGATCGTGTACGTCGGTCCGCCGCGATCGATGTCGACGCGACTCACGGTGAATCGGGGGTTCGACGCGGTCGCGATGACGGTCATGAGATAGCGGTGCTCGCCCGGCGAGACGCCGGACTTCTGCCACGGTTCGCCCGTCGGCACGAACACGACCTCGTCGAGGTCGAACCACTGCGCGACTTCGCTCGCGGCGACGAGGTGACCGTGATGGATGGGATCGAACGTCCCACCCATGACCCCGACTCTCGGGGCTCTCGTCACCGACATGCAGTCGGCCTAGTGGCCGTGCCCCGCTTGCTGGACGTCGTTGGCGTGGGCTTCGGCATATGCCTCGGCCTTGTGCGAATGGCGGTTCGCGACGTTGCGGTACGAGACCGTGACCAGTGCGAGTGCTCCGAAGACCACCAGCGCCGTGATGCCGAAGCCCACCGTCTCGAGGGCGACGTTGCCGCTGTGCTCGGACTCTTCTGCAGCGAGTGCGAGGATCGTGGCGAGTGTCATTCGGGCTCCGTTCGGGTTCGCCGCTGGGCGCAGGCTTGGCTTCAGTTTATGTCGTCAGGCGCGGACTTGTCCGTCACCGCGTGCGAGCCACTTGGTGCTCGTGAGTTCCGAGAGCCCCATCGGCCCGCGGGCGTGCAGCTTCTGGGTCGAGATTCCGACCTCGGCGCCGAAGCCGAATTCGCCGCCGTCGGTGAAGCGCGTCGAGGCGTTCGCCATCACGACGGCCGAATCGACCTCTGCCAGGAAGCGCTCCGCGTTCGCGGCATCCTCCGTGATGATCGACTCGGTGTGATGGGTCGAATAGCGGCGGATGTGGTCGAGCGCCTCGTCCAGATCATCGACGACCTTCATCGAGATGTCGAGGCTCAGGTACTCCGTCGACCAGTCCTCGTCGGTCGCGGGGACGATGCCGCCGGTGAGGCCGGCGACATCGGCATCCCCGTGGACCGTGACACCCTGCGCGATGAGAGCGTCCGCCACGGGCGGAACGAGCCGCGCGGCGGCGCCGCGGAGGACGAGGACCGTCTCGACCGCGTTGCAGACGCTGGGGCGCTGCGTCTTCGCGTTGACGACGATGTCGCGCGCCCACTCCAGGGGCGCGGACTCGTCGAGCACGATGTGCACGACGCCCGCGCCGGTCTCGATCACCGGCACCAGCGACTCGGTGACGACGGTCTCGATCAGCTGCGCGCTCCCCCGCGGAACCAGGACGTCGACGATGCCGCGAGCCTGCATGAGCTCGCGCGCGCCGTCCCGGCCGAAGTCGTCGACGGTCTGGATCGCCTCGGGGTCGATGCCGCGCTCGGCCAGCGCACCGCGCATCGCGGCGACGAGAGCCGCGTTCGTGCGTTCCGCGGCCGAACCTCCTCGCAGGACGACGGCGTTGCCCGGAGCGCAGAGCAAGAGCGGCGATGTCGACGGTGACGTTCGGGCGGGCTTCGTAGATCGAGCCCACGACGCCGAACGGCACCGAGACCTTCGTGAGCCGCACGCCGTTCGAGAGCGTGCGTTCATCGAGCACGCGGCCGACGGGGTCGGGAAGCTCGGCGATGTCGCGCACCGCGCCGCCAGGGCCCGGACGCGGGGCTCGTCGAGCCGCAGCCGATCCTGCAGGGCTTCGGACAGCCCGGTGCTGCGCCCGCGGGCGAGGTCCTCGCCGTTCGCCGCGACGATCTCGGCGCGCCGCCCGCTCGATCGCATCGGCGATCCCCCGCAGCGCAGCGCTCTTCTCGGCATCCTTCAGGAGACCGATGCTCCGCGAGGCGTCCTTCGCGAGCAGCATGCGCTCGCGGGCGGTCGTGGCGGTGGTCGTCATCCGCCCAGTGTATCGACGGCGGTGCGGATGGGGCCCGTCGCGGAAGGCGACCCCGGCTCGGGGTTCGGGCGGAACCAGGTGCCGATCTCGTCGCCCGCGAGTGCCTGCCCGACGAGGTCGGCGCTTGTGACGAGCACTCCGATTCCGGATGCCGCTGCGAGGCGCGCCGCGGAGACCTTCGTCGCTGCGCCACCGGTTCCCACGCTGTTCACGACGACCGAGCCGAACTCGAATCCATGCAGGTCGTCGCCGTAGACGACGTCGTGGATCGGCTGCGCGCCGGGCTCGTCCGGCGGTCGCGTGTAGAGCGACTCGATGTCGCTGAGCAGGATGAGCGCGTCGGCGCCGACGAGCTGGCCGACGAGCGCCGCGAGCCGGTCGTTGTCGCCGAAGCGGATCTCGTGGGTGGCGACCGTGTCGTTCTCGTTGACGATCGGGAGGATCCGCAGTCCGAGCAGTCGCTCCATCGCCCGGCGGGCGTTCGAGCGGTGCATCGGATTCTCGAGGTCGCCGGCGGTCAGCAGAACCTGTCCCGCGACGATGCCGAACGGGGTCAGCGAGGCCTGGTAACGGTAGATCAGGACGTTCTGGCCGACCGCCGCCGCTGCCTGCTGCGTCGCGAGGTCGCTCGGACGCTCGTCGAGCAGGAGGAACGGCATGCCCGTCGCGATCGCTCCGGATGAGACGAGGACCACCTCGGTGCCCCGTGCGTGTGCGGCAGCCAGCGCTTCGACGATCGGCGGCGATCTTCTCGGCGTTCTCACCGCTGATCGAGGATGAGCCGACCTTGACGACGACCCTTCGCGCTGCGGGGATGTCGCGGCGCTCGAGCGCCGTCACGCCTGTTCCTCTTCGTCCCACCCCGTCGCCGCGCGCCGTTCTGCCTCGAGCTCCGCGCGGGCGTCAGCCTTGGCATCCATCATCTCGTGGTACTGCTCGCGTCGCTGCGACGTCGTGCGTCGCGGGTTCTGGACCAGTCGCGGATCGGTACCGCGGGGCGCGGTCATGAGCTCCGCAGCCGAGCTGAGAGCGGGCTCCCAGTCGAAGATGATGCCGTCGCCCTCGCCGATGACGACGGTGGCACCGGGGATCGCGCCGGCCCGGAACAGAGCATCCTCGACGCCCAGCTTCTCGAGCCGATCGGCGAGATAGCCCACGGCCTCTTCGTTCTGGAAGTCGGTCTGCTGCACCCACCGCACCGGCTTCTCGCCGAGGATCCGGTAGAACGTGCCGTACGTGCCGCCTTCGACGCGCACTGAGAACTCCTTCTCCGAGCCCCTGGGCCGGATCACGATGCGCTCCGGCGCTGGAGCGTCGGCCAGCTCGATGCGGTGCTGGGCGACGACGTCGGCGAGCGCGAACGTGAGCTGGCGGAGCCCCGCGTGGCTGACCGTCGAGATCTCGAAGACGCGGAAGCCGCGAGCCTCGAGGTCGGGACGGACGAGCTCGGCGAGATCGTGCGCCTCGGGGACGTCGACCTTGTTGAGCGCGATGAGCTGCGGGCGCTCGAGCAGCGGCAGCTGGCCGTCCGGCACAGGGTACGCCGCAAGCTCGGCGAGGATCACGTCGAGGTCGGAGAGCGGATCGCGTCCGGGCTCGAGGGTCGCGCAGTCGAGGACGTGGACCAGCGCCGTGCAGCGCTCCACATGGCGGAGGAACTCGAGGCCGAGCCCCTTGCCCTCGCTCGCGCCCTCGATGAGGCCGGGCACGTCGGCGACCGTGAAGCGGACGTCGCCGGCCTGCACGACACCCAGGTTCGGGTGGAGGGTCGTGAACGGGTAGTCGGCGATCTTGGGGCGCGCGGCGGAGATCGCCGCGATGAGGCTCGACTTGCCGGCGGACGGGAAGCCCACGAGTGCGACATCGGCGACGGTCTTCAGCTCGAGGACGACATCGCCCTCCCAGCCGGGCGTCCCGAGGAGCGCGAAGCCGGGCGCCTTGCGCTTGGGGTTCGCGAGGGTCGCGTTGCCGAGACCGCCGATGCCGCCGGGGGCGACGACGAACCGCATCCCGGGTTCGATCATGTCGACGAGGGTCTCGCCGTTGGCGTCCTTGACGACGGTGCCGACCGGCACGGGCAGCTCGAGGGTCTCGCCCAGGGCGCCGGAGCGGTGATCGCCCATGCCGAAGCCGCCGTTGCCCGCGGAGCGGTGCGGCGAGTGGTGGTACGACAGCAGCGTCGTCACCTGCGGGTCCGCGACGAGCACGATGTCGCCGCCGTGGCCGCCGTTGCCGCCGTCGGGGCCGGCGAGAGGCTTGAACTTCTCGCGCTTGACGGAGACGCAGCCGTTGCCGCCCTTGCCGGCGCGCAGGTGCAGCGTCACGCCATCGACGAATGTGACCATGCGCTCCCCCTCAGAGAGAATTCAGACTGTGCCTAAGTGAGGAAAGGGGACGAGCCGAAGCCCGCCCCCTTTCATCAAGAGTGAGTGTGCGTGAGATTACTCCGCGACCGCCACGATGTTGACGACCTTGCGGCCGCCCTTCTGGCCGAACTCGACCGCGCCTGCCTCGAGGGCGAACAGCGTGTCGTCGCCACCGCGGCCGACATTGGCGCCCGGGTGGAAGTGCGTGCCGCGCTGACGGACGATGATCTCGCCGGCGAGGACCTTCTGGCCGCCGAAGCGCTTCACGCCGAGTCGCTGTGCGTTGGAGTCACGACCGTTGCGGGTGGAGCTTGCGCCCTTTTTGTGTGCCATCTCTGCGTCTCTTCCTGGACTACTTGATTCCGGTGACCTTGACGCGCGTGAGGTCCTGACGGTGCCCCTGGCGCTTCTTGTAGCCGGTCTTGTTCTTGAACTTCTGGATCACGATCTTGGGGCCGCGCTCTTCGCCGAGAACCTCGGCGGTCACGGTCACCTTCGCGAGCTTGTCGGCGTCGGTCGTGACCGCGTCGCCGTCCACGAGCAGCACAGCGGCCAGCTCGATCTTGTCGCCGATCTTCGCGGCCTGGCGGTCGAGCACGACGATGGTGCCGACCTCTACCTTTTCCTGCCGGCCACCGGCGCGCACTACTGCGTAAACCACTTCACACCTGTTTCTTCTGGGAGCGCACGGCTCCGATTGTCTTTGGAGACTGGGAAGTCTTGGTGCGGAAGCTGAGCTCTCGTTCGCACCGCAGCGAAAAGCCCGCGGCACAGGACGCACCAAAGGACTACTTTACCGGATGCTGGCACCTCCTGCAAAAGCGAGGGGCCGTGTCGCGGCATCCGGTGTAAATGCCGACCATAGGATCGGCTCGTGACGATCCTGATCGACGACCCGCTCTGGCCCGCCCACGGCCGGCTCTGGGCGCATCTGGTGAGCGACAGCGACCTGGACGAGCTCCACGACTTCGCCGCCGCCAACGGGATCCCCCGCCGCGGTTTCGATCGCGACCACTACGACGTTCCCGACGAAGCGCACGCACGGCTGATCGCCGCCGGAGCCGAGCACGTCGTCGGGGCACGAGCTCGTGCGCCGGCTCATCGCCTCCGGGCTTCGCGTGACCGCTCGGGAGCGCCGCGCCGGTCACTGACCGGCGCGGCGAGCCGCATCAGTCCTCGCTGGGGGTGTGTGCGACCGGCGTGCCCGTGAGGGCGGCGGTGGTCACGCGGCGACGCGAGCGTCCCTGGCCAGGCGCCTTCGGCTCGGGAAGCGCGCTCAGCACCGAGTCGAGCAGCAGATCGGTCTCGGTCCGCGGCTTCGCGGCAGGCTCCGGACGCTTCTTGCGCGGCTTCTTGGCCCGCTCCACCACGGGCTCGACGGGCGCCTCCACCAGCGGAGCGGGCTCGTCGTGGTGGTGGATGGTGGATGCGGCGATCTGGGCGAGCGCGGACTTCACGCCCTCCGTGATCACGTGCGTGCCGTTCGACGCGCCGGACGGCGGCGGGTTCGCGCCGGCGCGAGGCCGCCGACCTGAGGGTGCGCCGCTCGTCGCGGGTGCGCGGTGCTTGACGACCGGGTCGTGGTGGACGATGACGCCGCGCCCGGCGCAGACCTCGCACGCCTCGCTGAACGTCTCGAGCAGGCCGAGGCCGAGCTTCTTGCGGGTCATCTGGACGAGGCCCAGCGAGGTCACCTCGGCGACCTGGTGCTTCGTGCGGTCGCGGCTCAGGCACTCGACGAGGCGGCGCAGCACGAGGTCGCGGTTGGACTCGAGCACCATGTCGATGAAGTCGACGACGATGATCCCGCCGATGTCGCGGAGTCGCAGCTGACGCACGATCTCTTCGGCGGCCTCGAGGTTGTTCTTGGTGACCGTCTCTTCGAGGTTTCCGCCGGAGCCGACGAACTTGCCCGTGTTGACATCGACGACCGTCATGGCCTCGGTGCGGTCGATGACCAGCGATCCGCCGGAAGGCAGCCACACCTTGCGGTCGAGGGCCTTCTCGATCTGCTCCGTGACGCGGAACTCGTCGAACGGATCGCCTTCGCCCTCGTACGCGACGACGCGCTCGAGAAGGTCGGGTGCGACGCTCTCGACGTACTTCGTGATCGTCTGGTGGGCGTCCTCGCCCTGGATGAGCACCCGGGTGAAGTCCTCGTTGAAGACATCGCGGACGATCTTGACGAGGAGGTCGGGCTCGGAGTGCAGGAGCGCGGGCGCCTGGATGGACTCGATCTGACGGCTCACGTGCTCCCACTGGGCGGTGAGCCGCTGGACGTCGCGGGTCAGCTGATCCTCGGTCGCGCCCTCGGCGGCGGTGCGGACGATGACGCCGGACGACTCCGGCAGCACCTCCTTGAGGATCTTCTTGAGACGTGCGCGCTCGGTGTCGGGGAGCTTCCGCGAGATGCCGTTCATGGCCCCGCCGGGAACGTAGACGAGGTAGCGGCCCGGAAGCGAGATCTGGCTCGTGAGGCGTGCGCCCTTGTGGCCGACCGGGTCCTTGGTGACCTGGACGAGCACGCGGTCGCCGGATTTCAGCGCGAGCTCGATGCGGCGCGGCTGGTTGCCGGTCTCGACGGCATCCCAGTCGACCTCGCCGGAGTAGAGCACGGCGTTGCGGCCGCGACCGATGTCGACGAACGCCGCTTCCATGCTCGGGAGCACGTTCTGCACGCGGCCGAGGTACACGTTGCCGATGAGTGAGGCGTCCTGGTTGCGGGCGACGTAGTGCTCGACGAGCACGTTGTCTTCGAGGACGGCGATCTGGATGCGCCCGTTCTTGGAGCGGACGATCATGACGCGGTCGACCGCTTCGCGGCGAGCGAGGAACTCGGCCTCGGTCACCACGGCACGGCGGCGTCCGGCTTCGCGGCCGTCACGGCGGCGCTGCTTCTTGGCCTCGAGGCGGGTGGAGCCCTTGATGCGCTGCGGCTCGGTGATCAGCTCCACCGCGCGGCGGCGCGGCTGAGGCTGCTCGACGACGTCGGAGCCTTCTTCCCTGCCGTCGCCGCCGCGACGGCTGCGGCTGCGGCGGCGAGCGCTGCTCGAGGAGGGCTCGCTCTCGACGACCGGGCGCGGAACGCGGCGGAAGCGGAGCGATCTCGGGGGCGTAGAACACGAGCTGCGTCGAGACGGCCGAGACGAAGGTCTCGGGCAGCAGTCCGAGGCTGACCGCCGTGACCGGACCGGCTTCGGCCGGCTCGCTGTCGGGCCCTTCGGCGTGCTCGGGGACCGACTCGGGCTCGGGCGCCGACTCGGGCTCGGGCGCCGACTCGGTCTCGGCAGACGCGTCGGCGTCGGGAGTCGCTTCGGCCTCGACAGCCGGAGGCGCCTCGTCAGTCTCGGGAACCGCTTCGGCCTCGGCCGTCGCGGACTCCTCCGCTAGCGGGGCATCCGATTCTGTCTGGGGGTTGAAGTCTGCATCTGTCTCATCGGCCATCACTGGCGTACTCCCTGGCGGGACGACACCGCGCGTCGCCCGGCGAAATCTCGTGCGGCGCCGCACCTGCGGTGCCGCGAACTCACTCGGTCTGCAGCTGGATCCCGGCTCATGCGGCGGGAACTCGTGCTGCCAAGGGCAAGCGTTGCCCTGAAGTCTTCGGTGATGCGTGTTGCGGCGCGGCCGCGACGCATCGAGGCCCATTATCGCACTTTCCCCCGCCGATTGCTCGCGCGCGCCACGCGGGACGTCCTGCGGCGCGGTCACGAGGCATCCGATCAGCAACTCGATGCCATAATCCGAGGCATGCCTCAGCCGCAGACGCACACCCGCCCGACGAGTCGTTGCCGTGTGGCTGATCATCGCCGGCGTCATCGGCTGGTGGGCCGCGTTCTCGCTCACGATGGAGCGGCTGCACCTGCTGACGGACCCCGACGCGATCGCCTCGTGCGACTTCAGCCCGCTGGTGCAGTGCACGGCGAACCTCGAGTCCTGGCAGGGACAGGTGTTCGGCTTCCCGAACCCGATCCTCGGCCTCGCGGGCTGGGTGGCGCCTATCGTCGTCGGGTTCGCCATCCTCGCCGGCGCGCGGTTCGCCCGCTGGTTCTGGTGGCTGTTCGAGCTCGGGATGACCTTCGCTTTCGTCTTCGTGATCTGGCTCATCAGCCAGAGCATCTACGTGCTCGGGACCCTCTGTCCCTGGTGCATGGTGACGTGGGTCGTGACGATCCCGACGTACTACGTCGTCACCATCCATGTGCTGCGGTCAGGCATCGTGCCCGCACCGGCCGCCATCCGGAAGGGCGCGGACGCTCTCATGGGCTGGGTGCCGCTGCTGGCGGTCGTCAGCTATGCGATCATCGCCGTGCTCGCCCAGCTCAGGCTGGACGTGCTGGGCGCCCTGTTCTAGAACCAGATATCCAGCTCGCGGGCGGCCGACTCGGGGCTGTCGGAGCCGTGCACGAGGTTCTGCTGGACCTTCAGTCCCCAGTCGCGGCCGAGGTCGCCGCGGATGGTGCCGGGGGCCGCGGTCGTCGGGTCGGTCGTGCCGGCGAGGGAGCGGAAGCCCTCGATCACCCGGTTGCCCGCCAGACGGATCGCGACCGACGGGCCCGACATCATGAACTCGACGAGCGGCTCGTAGAACGGCTTGCCCTCGTGCTCCTCGTAGTGACGCTCGAGCCGCGTGCGGTCGGGCTCGACGAGGCGGATGTCGACCAGCGAGTATCCCTTCGCCTCGATGCGGGCGAGGATCGCTCCGGTCAGTCCGCGTGCGACGCCGTCGGGCTTGACGAGGACGAGGGTCTCTTCGGTGGCCATGTCAGTCTCCATTCGCCTTCTCAGGCTGGGTGGGGGCAGGTTCTTCGGCAGCCGGAGCTGCTGCGCGCTCGGGCGTTTCGCCTGTCGAGCGCTGCTCCCTTGATCGTCGCATACCCGTACATCGCACCGAAAAGGAGAGCGACGAGTCCGAGCGACGGCACGAGGAATGCGCCGAGCGCGACGACGGCCTGGAGCGCCCAGCCGAGCCAGATCCCCCATGGGTACCGCAGCACCCTGGTCGTGAGGATCATCACGACGGCGAGCACGGCTCCCGCCACGATCCCCCACCACTGCTCGATGGGGGCCGGGAGCGCCTTCAGCCCATAGATCGCGAGGCCGCCGAGGAAGACGACGAGGGATTCGAAGCCCAGCACGATCGTCGCGAGCGACTCCGCAGCGCCGCGGGCAGGTCGCGGAGCCGATCGGCGTGCCGGTGTCGGGGAATCGCTCATTCGTCCCACCCTGCCTTCCAGTTCTCCGCCGTCGCGAGCGCGAGCGCCTCGCCCGCGAGGATCACCGAGCCCGCGACGACGACGGCACGACGATCGGATGCCGCGGCCCACGCAGCGCGCCTCCTGGGCGGCATCCGCGATGCCGTCGTGGACGGTGACCTGAAGCCCGCGGGCCTCGGCGAGGTCTGCGACGCGGTCGGCGTCGCTCGCGCGGTCGGACCCGGGCACCGTGGCGAACACATGCGACGCGACCGGGGCGAGGGCTTCGACGATGCCTCCGGCATCCTTGTCGTCGAGGACGCCGAGCACGATGCCCCACTCGTCGAAGTCGAACGATTCGCGCAGCGCCGTGGCGAGCGCTCGCGCGCCGTGCGGGTTGTGGGCCGCGTCGACGAGCACCGTCGGCGCGACGCCCACGAGCTGCAGCCGGCCGGGGGATGTCGACCTGGCCGAGTCCCTCCGCCAGGATGTCGCCGGCGATCTCGTGGGATCCGCCGCCGATGAGCGACTCGACCGCGGCGATCGCGAGGGCCGCGTTGAAGCCCTGGTGCCCGCCGTAGAGCGGCAGGTACTCGTCGTCGTACCGGCCCGACGAGTCCGCGCACCGAGATCAGCTGGCCGCCGACGGCGAGACGCTGCTCGGTGAGCGCGAAGTCCGGGCCCTCGAACGCGATGGTCGCGCCCTTCTCGCGCCGCGGCGGCGCGGAGCACCGCTTCGGCGTCGGGAACCTGCGCCGCCGACACGACGGCGGCGCCGTCCTTGATGATGCCCGCCTTGACCGCGGCGATCTCGGCGATCGTCTCGCCGAGCCGGTCCGCGTGATCGATGTCGATCGGCGCGATCACCGCGACGTCGCCGTCCGCGGTGTTCGTCGAGTCCCACGCGCCGCCCATGCCGACCTCGAGGACGAGGACGTCGATCGGCGCGTCGGCGAACGCGACGAAGGCGAGCACGGTCAGCAGTTCGAAGAAGGTCAGCGGAGCGTCGCCGGCCGCCTCGAGCTCGGCATCGACGAGGTCGACGAACGGCGAGATCTCCTCCCACGCGTCGGCGACCGGACCATCGGCGATCGGCTCGCCGTCGATCATGATCCGCTCCGTGAACCGCTCGAGATGCGGGCTGGTGAACAGGCCGGTGCGCAGTCCGTGGGCGCGGACCAGGCTCTCGATCATGCGGCTGGTGGACGTCTTGCCGTTCGTCCCGGTCACGTGGACGACGCGGTATGTCCGCTGCGGATCGTCGAGCAGCTCGAGCACCCGACGGGTGCGCTCGACGCGGGGCTGCACCCAGCGCTCGCCCTGCCGCGTCAGCAGCGCCGAGTAGACGGCGTCGGCCCGTTCCCGGTCGTTCATGCGGATGCCTCGATCCTCGTGACCGCGACATGGAAGCCGCCTCGGTTGGCGTAGGTGCCGGCCGGAACGTAGCCGACGTGCTCGGGCTCGCCGCCGAACACGACGGCGTGCCACACCTGCGGAGTCGAATCCTCGGGGATGTGGACGCCGTGGCCGTTGACCAGCACGGCATGGTCGAGCGCGAGGGTCTCGCCCGCGACGTCGGCCGCGTCGAACGCCGACGAGACGGCATCCGCGTCTTCATGGCTGGCGAACAGCAGCTGCAGGCGGATGCGGTCGCTCACGTCGAAGCCGGCCGCCTTGCGGGTGTCCTGCACGGCGCGGATGACATCGCGGGCGAGCCCCTCCGCCTCGAGTTCGGGTGTCGTGGCGGTGTCGAGCAGCACGAAGCCGCCATCCGGGAGAAGCGCGAGCGCCTCGCCCTCGGGCCGTCCGGTGGTCTCGAGCACGAGCTCGTACTCCCCCGCCTCGAGGGCGATCTCGCCGTCCGCGGTCTGCACCGTGACGACGCCATTCGACTCGGCCCAGGCTCCGGCCTTCGCGGCCTGGATGGCCTGCTGCACCCGCTTCCCGAGGCGCGGACCCGCCGCGCGGGCATTGACGGACAGCCTGTTCGTGATGCCGTAGGCGACCGCCGTGTCAGCCGCGAAATCGACGAGCTCGATGGACTTGACGTTCAGCTCGTCCCGCAGGATGCCTTCGAACTGCGTCAGGGATGCAGCATCCGCAACCACGACCGTCAGGCGGGCCAGCGGCAGTCGCACGCGCTTTCCCTCCTTCTTGCGGAGGGCGTTGGCGACCGACGAGACCTCTCGCACGGCGTCCATCGCAGAGCGGATGTCATCCGCCGCGGGGAATGCGCCGGCATCCGGCCAATCCGTGAGATGCACGCTCCGGCCGCCGGTGAGCCCCTGCCAGACCCGCTCGGACACGAGCGGGATGAGCGGCGCCGCCACGCGGGTGAGCGTCTCGAGCACCGTGTAGAGCGTGTCGAAGGCCTCGCGGCTCTTCGGGTCGCCGGAGACCCCCACCCAGAAGCGGTCGCGGGAGCGCCGGATGTACCAGTTGGTCAGCGCCTCGGCGAAGTCGCGGAGCTTCGCCGCCGCCATCGTGGAGTCGAGCCCCTCGAGGTCGGCGGCCACCCCGCGCACGAGGTCGCCCGTGAGCGCGAGGAGGTAGCGGTCGAGGACGTCCGTCGAGTCCGTGCGCCAGGTCGCCTCGTAGCCGGCGCCAGCGGGGCCGCCCGCCGCGTTCGCGTAGGTGGCGAAGAAGTACCAGGCGTTCCAGAGCGGCAGCATGAACTCGCGCACGCCGGCACGGATGCCCTCTTCGGTCACGATGAGGTTGCCGCCACGCAGCACCGACGACGACATGAGGAACCAGCGCATCGCGTCGGATCCGTCGCGATCGAAGACCTCGCTCACGTCGGGGTAGTTCTGGAGCGACTTCGACATCTTGAGCCCGTCGCTGCCGAGGACGATGCCGTGGCACGACACGCCGGTGAAGGCGGGCCGGTCGAACAGCGCGGTCGAGAGCACGTGCATGACGTAGAACCAGCCGCGGGTCTGCCCGATGTACTCGACGATGAAGTCGGCCGGCGAGTGCTCGTCGAACCACTCGTGATTCTCGAACGGGTAATGCACCTGCGCGTAGGGCATCGATGCGGAGTCGAACCACACGTCGAGGACGTCCTCGATGCGGCGCATCGTGCTCCTGCCGGTGGGATCGTCCGGGTTGGGGCGGGTCAGGTCGTCGATGTACGGGCGGTGCAGGTCGACCTCGCCCGCGGAGTTGCGGGGAAGGCGCCCGAAGTCCCGCTCCAGGTCCTCCAGCGAGCCGTAGACGTCGACACGCGGGTGCTCCGGATCGTCGCTCTTCCAGACCGGGATCGGCGAGCCCCAGTAGCGGTTGCGGCTGATCGACCAGTCGCGCGCACCCTCGAGCCACTTGCCGAACTGCCCCTGCTTGACGTTCTCGGGCACCCACGTGATCTGCTCGTTGTTCGCGATGAGGCGGTCCTTGATCGCCGTCACGCGCACGAACCAGCTCGACACCGCCTTGTAGATGAGCGGGTTCCGGCACCGCCAGCAGTGCGGGTACGAGTGCTCGTAGCTCGCGAGGCGCAGCAGCCGGCCGTCCTGGCGCAGGATGCGCACGAGCGGGGTGTTCGCGTCCATCCAGAGCTCGCCGGCGACATCGGTCACCTGCGGAAGGAACCGCCCGCCATCGTCGAGGCTCATGATGAGCGGGATGCCGGCAGCCTCCGTCACGCGCTGGTCGTCCTCGCCGTAGGCCGGCGCCTGGTGGACGATCCCGGTGCCGTCGCCCGTCGTGACGTAGTCGTCGACGAGGATCCGCCACGCCCGGTCGGTACCCCACGTCGCGGCATCCGCGTAGTAGTCGAAGAGGCGGTCGTACGTGACGTCCTGCAGGTCGGTGCCGAGTACGCGCTGCTCCACGGCGTCGCGCGCAGCATCCGCCGACTCATAGCCGAGATCCTTCGCATAGTTCGGCAGGAGCTCCTCAGCGAGGAGGTAGCGGTGCGACTCGGCCTCCGCGGGCTCGTCGTCGCGGTGCACGTCGGCGGCGCCGTTGGGTCCGCCGGGCACCACGACATACGTGATGTCCGGCCCGACCGCGAGCGCGAGGTTCGTCGGAAGCGTCCAGGGAGTCGTCGTCCACGCGAGCGCGCGCACCGCGGTGAGTCCCAGGGCCTCGGCCTTGAGCCCGGTGAGGGGGAAGGTCACCGTGACGGACGGGTCCTGGCGCATCTTGTAGACGTCGTCGTCCATGCGCAGCTCGTGTGTCGACAGCGGGGTCTCGTCGCGCCAGCAGTACGGCAGCACGCGGTACCCCTCGTACGCGAGGCCCTTGTCGTGGAGCGTCTTGAAGGCCCACAGCACGGACTCCATGTATGACGTGTCGAGTGTCTTGTACCCGCGGTCGAAGTCCACCCAGCGCGCCTGCCGCGTGACGTAGTCCTCCCACTCGTGCGTGTACGCGAGCACGGACTCGCGCGCCTTCGCGTTGAACGAGTCGATGCCCATCGTCTCGATCTCGGACTTCTCGGTGAGGCCGAGCTGCTTCATCGCCTCGAGCTCGGCCGGCAGCCCGTGGGTGTCCCAGCCGAAGACGCGGTCCACGCGCTTGCCGCGCATGGTCTGGAAGCGCGGGAAGAGGTCCTTGGCGTAGCCGGTCAGCAGGTGGCCGTAGTGCGGGAGCCCGTTCGCGAACGGCGGACCGTCGTAGAAGACCCACTCCTCGGCGCCGTCGCGGTTCGCGATGGACGCGCGGAACGTGTCGTCGTCCTTCCAGAACCCGAGCACGTCGCGCTCGATCTGCGGGAAGCGCGGGCTCGGCGCGACGGCGGTGAGGTCGGCGGCAGGTCCGAACGACGACTTGGGGTAGGTCATGTCACTCCAGCAGGTTGCGTTGCTTCCTGCGAGGACGACCCCCTGGCTGGGAATCGCGGTACCACCCCGCTTGACATCCGGTCGTTCGAAGTTCTCGGGACCGGTGCCCGCTTTCACTGCGGCTGTGACGGGCCTGACCCGTTCGGTTCTAATGCCCCCGGATGACGGAGGGTTCTTCCGAAGACTCCCCGGTGATGGCCGGATCGATGTCGTTGCATCGAGTCTACCGGCCGAGCGCAAGGGGAATCCCCAGAGCTTGTCTGCGGTTGTTGGACTCGTGCCAAGATTGACGTTTGTGACCTCCGCAGCATCCCCCGTTCCCCTTCCCGCCGCATCCGCCTCCCCCGCCCGCCGCGTGGCATGGGCGTCGATGGTCGGCACCTCGCTCGAATCCTTCGACTTCTACGTCTTCGCGTACTTCGCGGCGTTCTTCGTCGGCCCGCTCTTCTTCGATCCGCTCGGCCCGTTCGGCGAGACGCTCGCGGCGTTCAGCACGATCGCGCTCGCGTTCATCGTGCGCCCCATCGGCGCCATCCTGTTCGGGCACATGGGCGACCGGCTCGGACGCCGTACCACCCTGCTCTGGACGGTCGGCATCATGGGCATCGCCACCGGTGCGATCGGGCTCCTGCCCACCTATGCGCAGGCAGGCTGGGTCGGCGCGATCCTCCTCGTGCTGCTGCGCATCGCGCAGGGGCTGTCGCTCGGCGGCGAGTGGGGCGGGTCGATCCTGCTGGCGACCGAGCACTCCGGACGCGTGAAGCGCGCGTTCTACGCCGCGGTTCCGCAGCTCGGATCGCCGGTCGGGTCCATCCTCTCGGCCGCCCTGTTCATCGTCATGACCGTCGCGCTGCCGCCCGAGGAGCTCGCCGCCTGGGGCTGGCGCATCCCGTTCCTCGTCGCGATCCCGCTCCTGGCGGTCTCGCTGTATCTCCGCTGGTCGATCACCGAGACGCCGGTCTTCGAGGACGTCGTCGCCGAGGACCGTCGCGACAAGGTCCCGTTCCTCGCGATGTTCCGCTCGCGTCCGGGTGCGATCGCCATCGCGATCGGCGCTGCCCTGCTCGGAATCGGCTCGTACTCGCTGATGAACACGTACACCGTCAACTACGGCGTCGAGCAGCTCGGCTTCAGCTTCCAGGACCTCCTCATCGCGACGACGATCGGCGGCCTGCTGCAGCTCGTCACGATCCCGCTCTTCGGCGCGTGGGCGACCCGCATCGGCTCGGCGCGCGTCGTCTTCTGGGGAGCACTCGGGACCCTCCTCATCACGTTCCCGATGTACTTCCTGCTGCAGTTCGCGACGTTCCCGATCCTCGTGGCCACCATGATCATCGGCGGCATCCTCCCGACCGCAGCGTGGGCGGCGCTCGGCGGGCTCATGAACGACCTGTTCCCCGACCACTTCCGCTACTCGGCGCTGTCGATCTCCTACGCGATCGCGGCGACCGTGAGCGGATTCGTCCCGGCCGTGACGCTCCTCATCGGCGGCGCCAGCGGATTCGCGTGGTGGCACCCGGGTGTCGTGCTCGCGATCCTGTCGGCGATCACGCTGGTGGCGGCCTGGGCTGCTGGGCGGCGCCCGGTCGAGCCCGAGTCGGGTTCGGAGCACCCCTCACTGGCGGAGCCTGCCCCGGTAGCCTGACCCGATGACACCACGCGGGCAGGGGCTCGCCGCACCGCGTCTATCGGCGCCGGACCTTCCTCGAGTGCTGGAGGACGGTCCGCCGCCGTCGCGGGGCGAGGAGTCGTTCCAGCTCCGGTGGACGGCCCTCGACTCCGATGACGGATGCCGCGCACAGCGCGATCACGGAGTGCGCGCTGGTCGAGGCATCCGTCGACCGGCTCGACATCAGCGGCGCCACGCTGGTGGACGTCGACATCACGGGCCTCCGCGCCACGGCTGTCGCCGGCCGCGGTGCGCGGCTGCGGCGGGTGCGAATCGCCGGAGGCCGTATCGGCACGCTGGACCTGACAGACGCCGAACTCGACGAGGTGGAGCTGCGCGGCATCCGCATCGACTATCTGTCGCTCGGCGGCGGCCGCGTGGCGGATCTGGTCGTCGCAGGCTGCACCATCGGAACACTCGACATGCCGCAGGCGAGGGTGTCGCGCGTCGCGTTCGTCGATTCGCGAGCGGACGAGGTCGACACGCGGGGTCTGCGCGCCGAGCACCTCGACCTCCGGGGGCTCGAGGCGGGCTCGTACCTGGATCTCGGCGTCCCTCCGCGGCGCGACGCTGTCGCCGCGGCAGGTCGAGCAGCTCGCGCCCGCCCTGGCGGCCGCCCTCGGCATCCGGGTCGACGACTGACCCGCGCCGGCGGCGGCTCAATCCCCGCTCCGCGTTCCCGGGTAGAATCGAGCGGCAACCCACACTCAGGCACGCTCACACAGTGCCGCACATATCGCCAGGAGACCCCATGGCCGACGCGCTCATTCCGGACAAGCCCGCACTCGAGGGTCTCGAGACCAAGTGGGATGCTGCATGGACCGAGCAGGGAACATACCTGTTCGACCGCCTCCGCGCCGCCGAGGTCGGCCGCGCGGGGATCTTCTCGGTCGACACTCCCCCGCCGACCGCCTCCGGGAGCCTGCACATCGGGCACGTCTTCAGCTACACGCACACGGACGTGAAGGTGCGCTTCGAGCGCATGCGCGGCAAGACCGTGTTCTACCCGATGGGCTGGGACGACAACGGCCTTCCCACCGAGCGCCGCGTGCAGAACTACTACGGCGTGCGCTGCGATCCGTCGCTGCCCTACGACGCCGACTTCACGCCGCCGTACGAGGGCGGCGACAACAAGTCGAGCCGCGCCGCCGATCAGGTTCCGGTGAGCCGACGCAACTTCATCGAGCTGTGCGAGAAGCTCACGGTCGAGGACGAGAAGCACTTCGAGGCGCTCTGGCGCTCACTCGGGCCTGAGCGTCGACTGGACTCAGACCTACCGCACCATCTCGGACGACACGATCCGGACGAGCCAGCTCGCGTTCCTGCGCAACCTCGAGCGCGGCGAGGCCTACCAGGCGCTCGCCCCGACGCTCTGGGACATCGACTTCCGCTCCGCCATCGCCCAGGCCGAGCTCGAGGATCGCGACCAGCCCGCCGCCTACCACCGCGTCGCGTTCCACAAGTCGCGACGGCTCCGGCGACGTCCACATCGAGACCACGCGGCCCGAGCTGCTCGCCGCGTGCGTCGCGCTCGTGGCGCATCCCGACGACGAGCGCTACCAGCCGCTCTTCGGCTCGACCGTGCGCACTCCGCTCTTCGACGTCGAGGTTCCGGTCCTCGCGCACGCGCTGGCCCAGAAGGACAAGGGCTCGGGCATCGCGATGATCTGCACGTTCGGCGACGTGACCGACATCATCTGGTGGCGCGAGCTCGACCTGCCGAACCGCACGATCCTCGGCCAGGACGGCCGGGTGCTCGCCGAGGCGCCGGATGTGATCGTGACGGATGCCGCCAAGGCGGCGTATGCGGAACTGGCGGGCAAGACCGTCTTCAGCGCCAAGAAGCGCGTCGTCGAGCTGCTGCAGGAGTCGGGCGAGATGGAGGGCGACCCGAAGCCCTTCACCCACGTCGTGAAGTTCTACGAGAAGGGCGACCGGCCGCTCGAGATCGTCTCGACCCGGCAGTGGTACATCCGAAACGGCGCCCGCGACGAGGCGCTCCGCGACAAGCTCATCGCCCTCGGGCGCGAGATCTCGTGGCATCCCGACTTCATGCGCGTGCGCTTCGAGAACTGGACGAACGGCCTCACCGGCGACTGGCTCGTCTCGCGTCAGCGATTCTTCGGCGTGCCGATCCCGGTCTGGTACGGGCTCGACGAGAACGGCGAGCGCGACTACGACCGCGTCCTCACTCCCGCCCTCGACACGCTGCCGATCGACCCGACGCACGACGTGCCCCCGGGCTACGCGGCCGACCAGCGCGGCGTGCCGGGCGGGTTCGAGGCCGAGCTCGACATCTTCGACACGTGGGCGACCTCGTCGCTGACGCCGCAGCTGGCCGGCGGCTGGGAGCGCGACCCAGAGCTGTGGGACCTCGTCGCGCCGTTCGACGTGCGCCCGCAGGCGCAGGACATCATCCGCACCTGGCTCTTCTCGACGCTGCTGCGCAGCGCCCTCGAGGACGACCGCGCGCCGTGGTCGGATGCCGCGATCTCGGGCTTCATCGTGGATCCCGACCGCAAGAAGATGTCGAAGTCGAAGGGCAACGTCGTCACGCCCGCCGACATCCTGGAGCAGCACGGCTCCGACGCCGTCCGCTACTGGGCGGCATCGAGCCGCCTCGGCACGGACGCCGCGTTCGACCCGCAGAACCCGACCCAGATCAAGATCGGCCGCCGTCTCGCGATCAAGGTGCTGAACGCGGCGAAGTTCGTGCTGTCGTTCCCGGTGCCCGAGGGCGCCGAGGTCACGCACGCGCTCGACGCCTCCATGCTCGCGACGCTCGACGGCGTGGTGCGCGACGCGACGAAGGCGCTCGACGCGTACGACCACGCCCGCGCGCTCGAGGTCGCCGAGTCGTTCTTCTGGACGTTCTGCGACGACTACCTCGAGCTCGTCAAGGAGCGGGCCTACGACCGCACCGACGTCGGCCAGGCATCCGCCGCCCTCGCGCTGCGGATCGCGCTGTCGACGCTGCTGCGCCTCTTCGCTCCTGTGCTCGTCTTCGCGGCCGAGGAGCCGTGGTCGTGGTTCAACGAGGGATCCGTCCACACCGCACCGTGGCCGGAGCCGCTCGGCATCGAGGGCGACCCCGCCGTGCTCGCCACGGCGAGCGAGGCGCTCATCGGCATCCGTCGCGCCAAGACCGAGGCGAAGGCGTCGCAGAAGACAGCCGTGACGCGCATGACGATCGCCGCGCCCGCGGACGCGATCGCGGCGCTGAAGCTCGCCGAAGGCGACCTCAAGGCCGTCGGCCGCATCGCCGAGATCAGCTACACGGATGCCGCGACCACTGCTGTCGTCGGACATCGAACTCGCACCTGCGGAGGCCTGACATGCAGCTCGGAACTCGCTGGACCGCGGGGGCTCAGCCGCCCGCCTCGGTGCCGGCATCGCTTCGCGCGCAGATCGCCGCCGTCGAGGCGGCACTGCCGGCCGACCAGCTCGGTCAGCCGGCGCCGCGATGGACGCTGACCTGGCTCGAGGGCCGGCCGATCGCCGAGCTCGACACCGGCGTCATCGTCACGCTCGACGCCGCCGGCGAGGCGGTCGTCGCGCATGACGACGAGGACGGATTCGGGTAGGACTCAGTCGCTGCCGCGCGTCCACGTCGGCGCCGGCCTGCTTGGTGCCGACCAGCAGGAGCCGGATGGCGCAGGTCGCGGCGACGAACATCACGACGGCGCCGATCAGCATCGGGAGCCGCAGGTCGTAGCGCGCCACCCACCCGCCGAGCACCGTCGCGATCGGGGAACAGTCCCCACGTGAACATCCGGATGATTCCGAGCACCCGCCCGAAGAGGTGCGGCGGAACGATCTGCTGGCGCAGCGCCCCCCACGGCACGTTCCAGACCGAGATGGCGCCGGCGCCCAGTGCGTATGCGGCGACGGCCACGTAGACGTTCGGGCGCGAGACCCGTCAGCAGCATTCCGATCGCCGCGACGAAGTTCGCGGTCAGCATGACCGGGCCTCGCCCGAACCGCTTGACGAGGGTCGCTGCGACGATCGAGCCGATCAGTGCGCCGACGCCGATTCCCGCGGTGACGAACCCGACGGCGGCGTACGGCACATCGAGGTCGTTGAGGAAGTACAGGATGATCGAGGCCTGTGCGAACGAGAGCGCGCAGCCGACGATCGAGGTGAAGATCACCATCGTGCGCAGGTAGCGGGCGTGCCACAGGTACGAGATGGCCTCGCGGACCGACACGCTCGAGCTCGGCGAGCGGCGTGGCGACGGGCTCGGCAACGGCGCCCGCCTCGATGTCGGGGGCAGTCGCGTCGGGCACGTGCGTGCGGTCGCGAAGCGGCCGCGCGGCTGAGATCGGGAGCATGATCGCGAGGACGATCGGGATGATGTACCCCACGCCCTCCACCCACAGCGGCAGCGCGAGCGAGATCGCGAAGAGCACGCCGGCGATGGGCGTCGCGATGAAGTTGTCGATCGTGACCTGCGCGGTCTGCATCCAGCCGTTGGCCCGGTCGAGCTGGGAGCGCTTCACGACACCCGGGATGACGGCGTTCGTCGCGTTGTCGAAGAGCGTCTCGCCGAGGCCGAAGACGAGTGTGCCGGCGAACAGCGCCCAGATGTCGATCCGGCCCGTCACGGTGAGGACGGCGAGGACGAGCGCGACGCCGCCGCGGATGGCGTTGGCGATCGCCATCACGATCCGGCGATCGAACCGGTCGACGATCATGCCGGCGGGAAGCCCGAACAGCAGCCACGGGACGAACGCCAGGGCCGCGATCACCGAGATGACGAGGGGGTCGTTCGTCAGCGTCGTCGCGATCAGCGGAACGGCCATCCGGCCCATGCCGTCGGCGAGGTTGCTGAAGGCGGCGGCCGTCCACAGCTTGCCGAAGTCACGGCCGAGGCGGTCCTTGACGCGGGGCTCGTCCGCCCGGCTCGTCCGTCTGGTCCACGCTGTCTGCTGTCCGGCTCATCGGGGAAGCATTCCGATCGCTCCGTGCGCCTGGGCGGCATCGCGGACCGCGACGGTGGAGGACTGCACGGCCGTGGCCCTGCGATACTCGTCGCTCGCCCGGCGTGCCAGCCGGTGCTGCGACGAAGGCGTCCAGCACGGAAGCCGCGTGGAGCAGCGAACGCTCGAAGGGCGTCACACCTGCGGACGTGCGCGGAGCGGAAATGGCGGTCATGACTTGTCTCCCAGCGTCGGCAGCGGGAAGAGGTCGGCCCGGATGGTGACGGGCCGGACGTTCTCGCCGGTTTGGTTTCGGTTGTTGTCCACGGCCTCATCGATCAGGGCCATGATCTTCGTTGCGAGCTCTTTGCTCTGCTCGGGGGTGAGCCGCGCAGTGGCGGTCGAGATGAGCGTCCCCTCCTGCCACATCTCCTCCTCGCCCGCCGATGCCGCGGTTGACGAAGTCGAGCAGCTGATCGTTGCGGTTGCGAAGGAACTCGTTCATGACGACCTGCGTGGCAGCGCGGCCCGCCGGAGTGGCCATGGCGTCGGGGTTGGCGAACGAGACGCCGCCGACGGGGCGCTCCCACCACCGCTCTCGACCGGTTCCCCGGTCGGTGGCCTCGCGGATCAGATCCTGCTTCGCGAGGGCGCGCAGGTGATAGCTCGTGGAACCGCTCGACTCGCCCAGCCGCTCTGCGAGCGAGCTCGCGGTCTGCGGCCCGTACTGGCTGAGGATGTCGTAGATCCGGACTCGCAGCGGGTGCGCCAGCGCCCGAAGGGCGCCGGAGTCGAGGACGCGGTCCTCGCTGTGACGCTGCTCGACGCGGGCGGCTGCATCCAGCGGCTCCACCGGCTCCGTGCTCTCGGGCGACTGTTCTTCCATGCCTCGACGATAGCGATGCAAAGAGTTCTTTGCAAGTACTTCTTTGCAACTAGTTTTTTGCAAACGTTCTTCGGCATGGCGGAGGCGCCGCACTAGGCTGAATGCATGCCGATCGAGAATCCGCTCCTGTCACCGTCGACCCTCCCCTACGGGCTTCCCGACTACTCCGTCATCCGCCCCGAGCACTACCTCCCCGCCTTCGAGGCCGCATTCGCCGAGCACAAGCAGGAAGTGGACGCGATCACCCGCGTTCGTTCGATGCCGACCTTCGAGAACACATTCGTAGCTCTCGAGACGAGCGGAAAGCTCCTCGGCGACGTGTCCCGCACCTTCTACACGGTCTCGTCGGCGGATGCGACGCCCGAGATCCAGGAGATCGAAGAGACCCTCGCCCCGCTGATGTCGGCGCACCAGGACTCCATCCAGCTCGATGCCGCGCTCTACTGGCGCGTGAAGACCGTGCACGATCAGCTCGACGAGCTCGCCCTCGAACCCGAGCAGCGATACCTCGTGGAGCGGCAGTACCGCGAGATGTCCCACGCCGGCGCAGGGCTCGACGACGACGCCAAAGCGACCCTGACCGCGCTGAACCAGCGCCTGTCGACGCTCACCACGACCTTCGAGAAGAACCTGCTGAACGACACGAACGACCTCGCCGTCGTCTTCGATGACGTCGCCGAACTCGACGGCCTCACGGAGGGCGAGCTCTCCGCGGCGGCGCAGGCGGCATCCGACCGAGGGCTCGACGGCAAGTGGGTCGTCACTCTCACGCTCTTCACCGGGCATCCGTACCTCTCCTCCCTCACGAACCGCGCCAGCCGCCGCGGATCCTCGCCGCCTCGCGATCGCGAGGCTCACGCGGCAACGAGTACGACAACCGCGCCGTCCTGCTCGAGATCGTGCGCCTCCGCGCCGAGCGCGCCGCGCTGCTCGGATACGACACCCACGCCGGATACATCACCTCCGACGAGACGGCGGGTTCGCCCGAGGCGGTGCACGACCTGCTCCGGAAGCTCGCGGTACCCGCCGCGCGCAACGCGCGGCGGGAGCAGGCGGCGCTGCAGGCGATCATCGACGCGGAGCCCGAGCCGTTCACACTCGAGGCGCACGACTGGGCCTTCTACACCGAGAAGGTGCGCGCAGCCGAATACGACCTCGACCGCTCGGCGCTGCGCCCCTGGTTCGAGGCGGAGCGCGTCATCCAGGACGGCGTCTTCCGCGCCGCGACGGACCTCTACGGCATCACGTTCGCCGAGCGCTCCGACCTGTCGGCCTACCACCCGGACGCGCGCGTGTTCGAGATCAGCAACGCGGACGGGTCGGCGCTCGGCCTGTTCGTCCTCGACCTCTACACGCGCGACACCAAGCGCGGCGGCGCGTGGATGAACTCGATCGTGTCGCAGTCGCGACTGCGCGGCACCAAGCCGATCGTCGTCAACAACCTCAATGTGCCCAAGCCCGCTCCCGGGATGCCTGCGCTGCTCACGCTCGATGAGGTCACCACGCTCTTCCACGAGTTCGGCCACGCGCTGCACGGCCTGTTCGCCACCGTGACGTACCCGCACTTCGCGGGGACGAACGTCTTCCGCGACTTCGTCGAGTTCCCGAGTCAGGTGAACGAGATGTGGATCTACTGGCCCGAGATCCTCGCCGCCTACGCCCGCCACGTCGACACCGGCGAGCCGCTTCCGGGCGAGATCGTCGACAAGCTCCACGCCTCCGAAGCCTTCAACCAGGGATTCGCGACGAGCGAGTACCTGGCAGCGTCGTGGCTCGATCAGGCGTGGCACTCGCTCACCGCGGAGCAGGCGGCTGCCGACATCGATGTGGCGGCGTTCGAAGCATCCGCTCTGACCGACATCGGACTGGACAACCCCGTCGGTGCCGACGCGCTACTCGTCGACGTACTTCGCGCACGTGTTCTCGGGCGGCTACAGCGCCGGCTACTACTCCTACATCTGGAGCGAGGTGCTCGACGCGGACACGGTGCAGTGGTTCCGCGAGAACGGCGGCCTCACGCGCGACGAACGGCGACCGGTTCCGCGACCGTCTGCTCGGAGTCGGGCGGCTCGAAGGATCCGCTCGAGGCGTACCGCGACTTCCGGGGGCGGGATGCCGACATCCAGCCGCTCCTCGAGCGCCGTGGCCTGGCATCCTGAGCAGTCTTCGACGCAGGAATCAGAGAAGGTCGAGCTCGCGCGCGAAGGCGCGCGTGCGCTCGGCCATCGCGTGCGGGCACCTCGGCGACGGCGAAGTGCCCGCCCTCGTCGAGTCGCTCGAACACCCGCAGGTCGCGGTAGAACCGGCGGGCGATCGATTCGGGATACGACCCCTCGTGTCGCTGGATGAAGACGGCCGCCGGCACCTGCGACGGGCGGCATGGGGCCGGGCAGGTCCGCGCCCTCGTAGTAGGGCCGGAACGACGTGCCGATCGACTCGGTCGACCCAGTAGATCATCGCCTCGGTGAGGATGCGATCACGCGAGATGCGCCGCTCGACGGCCGCCGGGTCGCCTGCCGGGCGTGTCGCTCCACTCGACGAGCTTCTCGGCGAGCCATGCGAGCAGCCCGGCGGGTGAGTCGTTGAGCGCGGCTGCGAGCGTGTCGGGCCGCGTGCCCTGCACGTGTCCGTAGCCGCCGTCCGGGCCGCCTGCGCCGTCCAGGTCGTCGAAGAATCGGCGCTCGTCGGGATCGGTGAGCGCCGTCCGCTCTTCGCGCGACGGGAAGTGCGCGTGGGTCACGATGACTCCCGGCGACGTGATCCGGATAGGTGCCGGCGATCAGGTCGTTCACGTTCGCCGAGACGTCCTCGCCGTAGGTCAGGTAGCGG
Source organism: uncultured Actinomycetota bacterium (assembly GCA_963751055.1). GTDB lineage: Bacteria > Actinomycetota > Actinomycetes > Actinomycetales > Microbacteriaceae > Microbacterium. Next base: position 472,826 of record CAVVTB010000002.1, read on the forward strand.
TCGTAGCCGAGGACGTCGGTCATCAGCGCGTGCATCGTCGCCGCGAGTCGCGTCTCGGTGATCGGGCCGTCCGCGTACGGCGTCGAGAACCCGAAACCGGGAAGGCTCGGCACGACGACGTGGAAGTCGGGCAGCAGGTCGGCGTAGTCGAGCTGCAGGCTGAACAGGTGCGGCCAGCCGTGCATGATCAGCAGCGCCGGCGCGTCATCGCGCTGCGCGCGCCGGTGCACGAAGTGCAGCGTGGTGTCGCCGACCTCGGCCAGGTACTGCGGATGGGAGTTGAGCCAGTCCTGCCGTTCCGGCCAGTCGAACTCACGCCACGACGCGACGAGCTCCCGCAGATAGCGACGCCGACATGCCGGATGCCGGCTTGCGCGGCGAGTCCGGCAGGAGCCGCGACCGGCCGAGCCGATCGCGGAGATCGTCGAGCACCGAAGTCGGGAACGTCGATCTGGAACGGGCGCATGGCGCCACGCTATGCCCGGGCACCGACATCCTTCGGCGACCACGGTGACGCGGGTCAGGCGCTCTTGCGCTTCTCGCGGAGGACGAAGGTGGGTGCCGCGCCCTCGTCGACCGCCGCCTTCGTGACGATGACCTTGTCGACGTCGTCGGTCGACGGGATCTCGAACATGATCGGACCGAGAACGTCCTCGAGGATCGCGCGGAGCCCGCGGGCACCGGTCTTGCGCTCGACGGCCAGGTCGGCGATCGCGCCCAGCGCCTCGTCGTCGAACTCGAGGGTGACGCCGTCGAGCTCGAACATGCGCTGATACTGCTTGACGAGCGCGTTCTTCGGCTCGGTCAGGATCTCCATCAGCGCGTCGCGATCGAGCGGCGACACCGAGGCGACGACCGGGAGCCGGCCGATGAACTCGGGGATCAGGCCGAACTTGTGGAGGTCCTCGGGGCGCACCTCGCTGAACAGGCTCAGGTCGTCGCCCTTGTTGTGCAGCGGGGCGCCGAAGCCGATGCCGTGCTTGCCGACGCGCGACGAGATGATGTCTTCGAGCCCGGCGAACGCGCCGGCGACGATGAACAGCACGTTCGTCGTGTCGATCTGGATGAACTCCTGATGCGGATGCTTGCGCCCGCCCTGCGGCGGGACCGAGGCGATCGTGCCCTCGAGGATCTTCAGGAGCGCCTGCTGCACGCCCTCGCCCGAGACGTCTCGCGTGATCGACGGGTTCTCGGCCTTGCGGGCGATCTTGTCGACCTCGTCGATGTAGATGATGCCGGTCTCGGCGCGCTTCACGTCGAAGTCGGCGGCCTGCAGGAGCTTCAGGAGGATGTTCTCGACGTCTTCGCCGACATAGCCGGCCTCGGTCAGGGCGGTGGCGTCGGCGACGGCGAACGGCACGTTGAGCCGCTTCGCGAGCGTCTGCGCGAGGTAGGTCTTGCCGCAGCCGGTCGGACCGAGGAGCAGGATGTTGCTCTTCGCGATCTCGACCTCGTCGGCGCGCTGCTCGGCCGACTGGATGGTGCCGTGTGCGCGCACGCGCTTGTAGTGGTTGTAGACGGCGACCGACAGCGCGCGCTTCGCCGCGTGCTGGCCGACGACGTACTCCTCGAGGAATCCGAAGATCTCGCGCGGCTTCGGAAGGTCGAAGTCGGTGACGACACCCGAGGCGGACTCCGCCATGCGCTCTTCGATGATCTCGTTGCAGAGTTCGACGCACTCGTCGCAGATGTAGACGCCCGGACCCGCGATGAGCTGCTGCACCTGCTTCTGGCTCTTTCCGCAGAAGGAGCACTTGAACAGGTCGGCGCTCTCACCGATGCGTGCCATGCGGCTCCTCCTCATTGGGTCCGGGGGCCAGCCCCCGGCTGTTCTCCGAGCCTAACCGCTGGGGGCGACAAGCGGAGGGATTGCTACGCGGATTGTGGAAGGCCGGGTGTCCGCCATCAGCGGAACGCCCCATCCGCACACGACGACGCCCCGCCGCCGGAGGATCCGGGCGACGGGGCGACGAGCGCATCCGCTACTTCGTCAGCGCGGCGGGAGTGCGCTTGCGGGTCGTGAGCACCTGGTCGATGAGGCCGTAGTCGAGCGCCTCGACGCCCGAGAGGATCTTGTCGCGGTCGATGTCGCGGTTGACCTCTTCCTGCGTCTTGTTCGAGTGCTTCGCCAGCGTCTCCTCGAGCCACGTGCGCATGCGCATGATCTCGGCGGCCTGGATCTCGATGTCCGACGCCTGGCCGTGGCCGGCCTCGCCCATCGCGGGCTGGTGGATGAGGATGCGGGCGTTCGGCAGCGCGAGGCGCTTGCCGGGCGCGCCCGCGGCCAGCAGCACGGCCGCGGCCGAGGCCGCCTGGCCGAGCACGACGGTCTGGATCTGCGGCGAGACGTACTGCATCGTGTCGTAGATCGCCGTCATGGCCGTGAACGAGCCGCCGGGCGAGTTGATGTACATGATGATGTCGCGGTCGGGATCCTGGCTCTCGAGCACGAGCAGCTGCGCCATGACGTCATCCGCCGACGCGTCGTCGACCTGGACGCCGAGGAAGATCACGCGGTCCTCGAAGAGCTTGTTGTAGGGGTCCTGGCGCTTGTAGCCGTAGGCCGTCCGCTCCTCGAACTGCGGGAGGATGTAGCGGCTGTTCGGGACCTGGAGTCCCTGCGGGGCGGCGCGCGTCAGCAAGCCGGGGGTTTGGGGCGGAGCCCCATTGGGCGGGGCCGAAGGTGGGGGTGTTCATCGTTTCGGGTTCTCTCTCTCGCCTTCGGACTCAGTTCGCGGTTCCGCCGCCGCCGACGACATCGCTGAGGTGCGCGCGGATGTGGTCGACGAAGCCGTACTCGAGCGCCTCCTCGGCGCCGAACCAGCGGTCGCGGTCGCCGTCGGCGTTGATCTGCTCGACGGTCTTGCCGGTCTGCGCCGCGGTGATCTCGGCGAGACGGCGCTTCATGTCGAGGATCAGCTGCGCCTGCGTCTGGATGTCGCTCGCGGTGCCGCCGAAGCCGCCGTGCGGCTGGTGCAGCAGCACGCGGGCGTTGGGGGTGATGTAGCGCTTGCCCTTCGTGCCGCTCGTCAGCAGCAGCTGGCCCATCGAGGCCGCCATGCCGATGCCGACGGTGACGATGTCGTTCGGGACGAACTGCATCGTGTCGTAGATCGCCATGCCGGCGGTGATGGATCCGCCGGGCGAGTTCACGTAGAGGTAGATGTCCTTCTCCGGGTCCTCGGCTGCGAGCAGCAGGATCTTGGCGCAGATCTCGTTCGCGTTGTCGTCGCGCACCTCGGACCCCAGCCAGATGATGCGGTCCTTCAGCAGCCTGTCGAAGACGCTCGTCGCGACAAGTGGTTCGGCCATGTGTACTCCTGATTCCGTGGTCGTCGCATCGAATCTACCGGCGCGCCGCGGGCGACCCGCCCGTGTTCGCCCTGGGCAGAGTGGAGACCGTGCTCCTCGGCCTCGATCAGCGTCCCCGATGATGAAGAAGGGGACGGATGCTCGCAGCATCCGTCCCCCTCTGTCGTCCACAGCGGGCGACTACTTCTTGTCGGCCGCGCCTTCTTCGCCGGAGCCTTGCTTGGCCGGGAGCCTTCTTGGCCGGCGCCTTCTCTTCGGCCTCGATGATCTCGTCGGCCTCTGCCGCGGCATCCGCGATCTCTTCAGCCTCTTCGACGACCTCGGCCTCGGCCTCGTCCTCGTCCTCGTCGGCGACGAAGCCGGTGAGGTCGACGGGGTTGCCGTTGGTGTCGACGACGTTGACCTTGCCGAGCGCGACGGCGAGAGCCTTGTTGCGCGCGACCTCGCCGACGATGGCGGGGAGCTGGTTGTTCTCCTGGAGGGCGTTCACGAAGTCCTGGGGAGGCATGCCGTACTGCGCAGCCGACTGCACGAGGTACTGCGTGAGCTCGTCCTGCGAGACCGAGACGTTCACGCTCTCGGCGATCGCGTCGAGGAGCATCTGCGTCCGGAACTGCTTCTCGCTCGCCTCGGTGACCTCGGCGCGGTGCACGTCGTCCTCGAGACGGCCCTCGCCCTCGAGGTGGGTGTGCACCTCGTCCTCGACGAGCTGCGGCGGCACCGGGATCTCGACCTGCTCGAGCAGCTGCTCGATGAGCTTGTCGCGCGCGGCGGAGCCCTGCGTGAACACGGACTGCTGTCCGACGCGGTCCTTGAGGCTGTCGCGCAGCTCGGCGATGGTGTCGAACTCGCTCGCGATCTGGGCGAAGTCGTCGTCCGCCTCGGGAAGCTCGCGCTCCTTGACGGCCTTGACGGTCACCGCGACCTCGGCGTCCTCGCCGGCGTGGTCGCCGCCGACGAGCGTCGAGCGGAACGTGGTGTCCTCGCCGGCGGTGAGCGAGTCGATGGCCTCGTCGATGCCCTCGAGCAGCTCGCCCGAGCCGACCTCGTACGACACGCCTTCGGCGCGGTCGATCTCGGCGCCGTCGATCGTGGCGACCAGGTCGAGCTCGACGAAGTCACCGGTCGTGGCGGGGCGGTCGACGGTCACGAGCGTGCCGAAGCGCGCGCGGAGGCGGTCGAGCTCCTCATCGATGGCGGACTCGTCGACCTCGACGGCGTCGACCTCGACGGTCGTGCCCTCGAAGGCGGGCAGCTCGAACTCGGGACGGACGTCGACCTCGACCTCGACGAGCAGGTCGCCCGAGAAGTCCTTCTCGTTCGGCCACTCGACGACGTCGGCGCTCGGGCGTCCGAGGACGCGGAGCTCGTTGGCCTCCACCGCCTGGCGGTAGAAGACGTCGAGGCCCTCGCTGACGGCGTGCTCGAGGACGGCGCCGCGACCGACACGCTGGTCGATGATCGGCGCGGGAACCTTGCCCTTGCGGAATCCGGGGATCTGCACGTCCTGCGCGATGTGCTCGTACGCGTGCGCGATGCTCGGCTTGAGCTCCTCGGGCGAAACCGTGATGTGCAGCTTCACGCGCGTCGGCGTGAGCTTCTCGACGGTGCTGTTGACCATGCCTGTTCGTTCTCCTCGTGATCGACCGCGCGGCCGCGCGGCTGAAGTCTGGGGTCTCGGTTCGTGAGATGGGGCCGTACGTCGGGGCGACAGGATTTGAACCTGCGGCCTCCCGCTCCCAAAGCGGGCGCTCTACCAAGCTGAGCTACGCCCCGGGCGGGTGCGCACGCATGTGCGTGCTGATCGGCCCAAAGAAGTCTAGCCGACGCGCCCGAACTCCTCTGCCCGCGCGGATCCGCGCGCCGAGATCAGGCGATGTGCCCGAATCAGGACGAAAACGGCCCGATCCATCCTGATCTCGGCGAATCGCCTGAATTCGGCACGGCGCGGCGCGGCGATGTCCGGGAGCTCGCGGCTGTCGATTAGACTGGTGGATGCTGCGGCTCAGCCGCTGCGGGGATGTAGCTCAATGGTAGAGCCTCAGTCTTCCAAACTGATGGTGCGGGTTCGATTCCCGTCATCCCCTCCAATGCCCTGACGTGCCGACGAAGTCGGTGCGGCAGGGCATTCGTGCGGATGCCGTAGGAACTCGATCCCGTTCGGGCGGGCCCCACCGCCCGGAGGCTCCGCCCGCCGGCGCAGCGGCGAGTGGAGTGGGCGGAGGGACGATTCCCGTCATCCCCTCCAAGTCACCTCCGACTCCGGCGCGCCGCTATTGCGACCGCGCCCGGCGACGCACGAAGATTGCCCCAAGCAAGGGGGAACCTCGATGTCGATGACACCTGAGTCGGCGAAACACCGCGTGCGACGAACGCCGCGGAAGCCGGCGTCGGCGCTGGCCGAACGCTGGACCATGATCGACGGCGTCGACGTGTTCTACCGCGAGTCCCCGCACCCGACGGCCGACTCCCGGGTGATGGCGCACATCCACGGCTTCGGCCTCTCCGGCCGCTATCTGCTTCCGACCGCCGAGCGCCTCGCGGACGAGTTCCACACGTACGTGCCGGATCTGCCCGGCTTCGGCCGCAGCGGCAAGAAGCGGGACATGCTCGACATCCCCGACCTGGCCCGCGCCGCCGCCGACTTCCTCGAGGACCGCGGAGTCGCGCGGGCCTCGCTCGTCGGCAACTCGATGGGCTGCCCGGTGATCATCGAGTTCGCCCACACGCTACCCCGAGCGCATCGAGCGGGCCGTCCTCGTCTCGCCTGCCGGCGGCCTGTTCAATCAGCCGCTGCGACGCGCGATGGGCCAGCTCTCGCGAGATGCGCCTCGCGAGCCCACGCGCATGGCGCGAGTGGCGGTGCCCGACTACGTGCGGTTCGGCGTGCCCAGCACGATGGCCCTGTTCAGGGCGCTCACGCAATATCCGTCACTCGAACGGCTGCTGGAGATGAGGATCCCCACCCTCGTGGTGCTCGGCGAGCGAGACCCGCTGCTGCCCGGCTCGCATCGCGTGAACGAGATCGCCAGCCAGACCGACAGCCACGTGCTCGTGGTCCTGCTCGAGGGCGCCGCCCACGCCATCAACTTCAGCCATCCCGACCAGCTGGCCCACATCATCCGGCTGTTCATGGACGACCAGCCGATCGTGAGCGACCCGTCGTGGCCGGGAGATGCGCGCGTGTACGAGGTGCACCGCGGCAAGCATCATCCGCCGCCGACGGGCGGTGCTGAGCCGCGGTGCGACTCGCCAGGACGGCGACGAAGCTCTCGGGCAGCACGACGTTCGCCGGCGCGCCCCGGAAGAACCCCGCGACCTGCTCCGGCCGGTATCCCGCGATCCCGCAGCCCACTTCGGTCACGAGGAACGTCAGCTCGGGATGCTGGCGCGCGAAGTCGATGAACCGTGCGGCCTGCTCCTCGAAGACGTCGAGACCCGACATCGTGTCGATGCCGTACGACTGGCCCTGCAGTCCCTCCGACTGACCCCACACCGCCCCGAAGCGGTCGTAGGCGAACCGCGCCGCTCCCCCGCCGTGCGCGCCGGACGCGTTCGAGCCGAAGACGAACACCTCGCCCGGGCGCCAGTGAGTCGATGCGCATGCTCGTCAGCCCTCGCTCGCCGCGGCCGCGGTCGAGTGGTGGTCGAGGTGCGCGCGGTAGGCGTCGGCGTTCCGCCTGCAGTCCGGCCCGCTCCTCGTCGGTGAGCTCACGCCGGACCTTGGCGGGAACGCCCGCGACGAGCGATCCGGCGGGGACGACCGTGCCCTCGAGCACGACGGCACCGGCGGCGACGAGGCATCCCTCGCCGATGACCGCGCCGTTCAGCACGACCGCTCCCATGCCGATGAGCGACGAGTCGCCGATCGTGCAGCCGTGGACCACCGCATTGTGGCCGATCGACACGTTGGCGCCGATGACCACGGGCTTGCCGGCATCCACGTGGATCGACACGTTGTCCTGCACGTTGCTGCCCGGTCCGACGGTGATCGAGTCGCCGTCCGCGCGGAGGACCGCGTTGTACCAGACGCTCGATCCCTCGGCGAGCGACACCGCGCCGATGACCCGGGCGCCCGCCGCGATGAAGGCGGATGGGTCGACCTGCGGCGTCTTCCCCGCGACGGAAAGGACAGAGGCGTGCTCGGCGATCGTCATGCTCCGAGCCTATTCACCGCGCCGGGTTAGCGGAGCCTTGTCTTGCTTGCGGAATGCGCGGGGCTGAGTACCGTTGAAAACACTGAGGCGGAACCGTGCCGGCCGGCACGCGATCCGCTCGAGATGGAGGCGACAGATGACCAAGATGCAGACCACCCCCGCGACAGCCGCTGACCCCACGGCAGCAGCCGCCGCCGCTCAGTTCCTGACCCCCGTCGTCCTCGGGCTGCAGGCCCTGGCCGTGAACGGAAAGCAGGCGCACTGGAACGTGCGCGGCGCGAACTTCATCGCGATCCACGAACTTCTCGACACGCTCGTCGATCACGCACAGGACGGTGCAGATCTGGCGGCTGAGCGGATCGTCGCTCTCGGTCTGCCGATCGACGCACGGGTTTCGACCGTGGCAGCGAAGACCACGACCGCGGTTCCCGCCGGCTTCACGCAGTGGGAAGACATGATCCGCAGCGTGATCGCCGACATGGACGCCGTGATCGTCGACGTGAAGGCCGCGATCGACGGCCTCGACGAACTCGACCTGTCGAGCCAGGACGTCGCGATCAACATCGTCGAGCAGCTCGAGAAGGACCGCTGGTTCCTCTTCGCGCACCTCGCCGAGTAGCACACACGTGAGAAGGCCTCCGGCATCGCGCCGGAGGCCTTCTGCGTTCGCTGATCAGTCCCGCTGCAGCCAGGCGAGCACCGCGAGCACGCGGCGATGCTCGGTGCCGGACTCCTCGAGGCCGAGCTTCGCGAAGATCGCGCTGATGTTCTTCTCCACGGCGCCGACGCCGATGAAGAGGCGCTCGTGCGATGCTCGCGTTGCTGCGTCCCTCGGCCATCAGCTCGAGCACGTCGCGCTCCCGCGGCGTCAGCGCGGCGAGCGGATCGGGTCGCGCCGCGAGCAGTCCGCGCACGACGAGGGGATCCAGCACGGTGCCGCGCTCGTGCGACGCGGCGGACGGCATCCGTGAACTCATCGAGCGACGTCACCCGATCCTTCAGCAGGTAGCCGACGCCGCCGTCGCCCCCGGCGAGCAGCTCGCGGGCGTACACGCCCTCGACGTACTGACTGAGGACCAGGATGCCGGTGCCCGGCAGCTCTTCGCGCAGTCGCAGCGCCGCGCGGATGCCCTCGTCGCGGAACGTCGGTGGCAGCCGCACGTCGAGGATGGCGATGTCCGCCTCCGCCGACCGGACTCGCTCGACGATGTCGTCGGCGTCGCCCCACGCGCCCGCGGTGATGTAGCCCGCCTCGTCGAAGAGGCGCACGAGCCCCTCGCGCAGCAGCACGGAGTCCTCGACGAGGACGACGCGCAGCGGCGCAGGCGAGCCGATGTCCATGGCAGCGCTCATGTGCTCAGGATAGGCGGGGCTCGACGGGCGGCCGGCGTCAGCGGCACGTGGGCGCCGACCGTGGTCGGACCTCCCGGCGCGCTCTCGACGACCAGCTGGCCGCGAAGTCCGGCGACGCGATCGCGCAGCCCCTCCAGGCCGTGCCCGGCGCGGAAGACCGCCCCGCCGCGCCCGTTGTCGACGACCCAGACGTGGAGCATCGCGGGCGCCTCGCCGAAGGCCGGCCGCACCGACGCCTTGAGCGTCGCGGCGGACGCACCGGAGTGCTTCACGACGTTCGCGAGCAGTTCGGCGACGACGAAGTAGACCGTGCGGGCGACCTCGGGGCTCACCGCCGTGTCGACGGCGGGATCGATCTCGACGCCGACCGGCAGCGCGCTTCCGGCCGCGACTGCGCTCAGCGCAGCTGCGAGGCCGCGGTCCTGCAGGAGCGGCGGCGCGACTCCCGCCGACAGCGCGCGCAGCTCGTCGAGCGCCGACTTGGCGTGAACCTGGGCTTCGCGGGCGAGCTGCGGCCGCGGCATCCGCGTCTCCCGCTTCGGCTCGCCGCTCGAGGGCGGCGAGGTCCAGCTGCAGGCGCACCAGGCGCTGCTGGGGTCCGTCATGGATGTCGCGCTCGAGGCGCCGGAGCGCGGCATCCTCGGCCTGCACCGCCGCGCCGCGGGCGGCTGCCTCGGCCCTCACCTCGGCGGCGAGGTCGTCGGACGGCCAGCGCCCGAGCATGCCCGCGCGCGATCGCGTGGTGGAGCCTCGCGAATCCGCCCATCGCCCACGGCAGCGTGATCGTGAAGACGATGCCGGCGAGCAGGTAGAGCACGACCTCGACGGCCCAGCTCGACCAGCCGCCGAAGAGCCACGGCAGCGCGCCTGCGACGTAGTGCCCCCAGTCGCCGCCGTCGCCGCGCGGCAGGAAGATCCCCCAGAACCAGTAGGTGAGCCCGCCGAGGCTGACGCTCAGCCACACCGTGGTGAGCGTGAAGGTGACGATGCTCACGATGGGGCTGACGATCATGCCGTGAACGAGGTACACCCAGTAGTGCCCGTTGCGCAGCGGCCGGGTGAGCGTCATCCAGAAGCCGTCCTGGCCCGGCTTGTCCGTGTTCCAGGTGGGCTCGGCGATCTCGGGGAGCCCGGTCAGCCGCAGCAGGTAGCGGTCGGCGACGCCGAATCCGCGCGCGACGAGCAGCGAGAGCGCGAGGATCGGCAGCCCGATCACCAGCACGATGAGCCCCGCGCCGGTCGAGAGCAGCGTGATGAGGACGGTCAGCGCCGCGATGGCGAGCACGAACACGATGAGCAGGTAGAGCGCGCTGCCTGGCGTGCGCTTCCACCACTCCCCGTACTCGGCCCAGGCGGAGCGCTGGGGCGGTGTCAGTGGTCGTGGTGGTCATCGGTCTCTCCCTCGGTGGTGTTCAGGGCGGGCTGCTGCCCGGGTTCGACGACCAGGAACTGTCCCATCATGCCCTGGTCCTCGTGCCACAGCAGGTGGCAGTGATACATGTACGGCGTCGTCGGATCCGCGTAGTCCTCGAACCTCACGAGCAGGCGATAAGTGCGGTCGCCCTCGAGGGCGATCGTGTCCTTCCACCCTGCGAGCCGCGGCGGCGGCGGGTCGCCGTCGATGCCCAGCACGCGGAACTGCGTGTCATGCACGTGGAAGGAGTGCGGCAGCGGGTTGTCGTTGCGGACGGTCCACACCTCGCTCGTGTCGACCGTCGCGGTGAAGTCGACGCGCGACATCTCCATCTGGCGGTCGTTGATGTTGTGGCCCGACATCACGAACGTCCGCTCCGCGACGGCGCCCGAAGCATCCGCTGCCGGAATGGCTGCGAGTGCCGCGGGCACCTCGGGAGAGCGAGCGAGGGATGCTGCGGCCCGCAGTTCGAGGACGTCGAAGCTCGCCGATCCGGCGTTGAGCGCAGGGTCCGGCGCCTGCGACTGCAGCGCGATGCGCTCACCCGCCGCCATGGTCACGACGATCTCGGCCCGCTCCCCGGTGAGAGGGGGATGCTGGTGGACGGCGCCGGCGCGGACAGAAGGCCCCCGTCGGTCGCGATGAGGTCGAAGGAACGGCCGTCCGCGAAGGTGAAGTCGTACATGCGTGCACTCGACCCGTTGAGAAGGCGCAGGCGGACGCGCTCGGTCGAGACGTCGAGGTAAGGCTGCGGCGTCCCGTTCACGAGGATCGTGTCGCCGAGCACACCGTCGAACTGCATGCCGAGGCCGCCGGCGAAGGCGCCGTCCGCCGAGAACGAGCGATCCTGCACGATCACCGGGATGTCGTCCACCCCGTAGTCGCGCGGCAGGGCCAGCTTCGCCTCGTCGGCATCGCGCACGAGGAACATCCCCGCAAGGCCGGCGTCGACCTGCGCGCGCGTCTCACCGTGGAGGTGCGGGTGGTACCAGAGGGTCGCGGCCGGCTGGTCGATCGTCCATTCCGGCATCCAGGTGCCGTCAGGGGCGATGGGGGAATGCGGCCCGCCGTCCATCGCGGCAGGAAGGTGCATCCCGTGCCAGTGGACGCTCGTCTCTGTGGCGAGCGAGTTCGTGACGTCGACGCGGACCTGCTCGCCGCGCTCGGCGATGAGCGTCGGCCCGAGGTACGAGCCGTTGTAGCCGAGGGTCGGCGTCGGGCCCTGCCCCACGAACTCCGTCATGCCGGACTGTGCGTCGAGGTGGAACACGCGCACGCCGTCGACGATGGTCGACTCCGCGACGGGCGGGATGCGCAGCGCGCTGTCGAACTCCAGGGTGCCCGCGGCGGCGGGCGTCGCGCGCCCGACCTGAGTGGCGATCCAGATTCCGCCGGCGGCGAGCAGGAGCACGAGTGGGACGGCGATGAGAGTCGCCACGAGGCCCCGGCGGCGCCGGCGCCGGGGCGCGGGCGGCGCCGACGGGACCGGTGGGACCGGCGAGGTCGACAGGGAGGAAGTCATGCTTCCAGCCTCGCGAGCGGCGCCCGGATGCGGCATCCGACTCCCACCCGGATCGAGAGGGGGGCTATCCCCCGTCCGGGCACACCACTAGGCTCACGACAGGTGCGTCAGCCGCCCGGCCAGGAGCGTCGCCGTCACCGTCATCGCGCGCAGCTCGGGCTCGGTCGCGGTGAGGGGATCGCGTTCGCAGAGCGCCAGATCGGCACGTGCCTCCGGGCTCGATGCGGGCGGCGGCGGTGGACCCGCCGTGCGTCGAGGCGGCGAGGGCGGTCGCGGCGTCCACTCCCTGCTGCGGCTGCCACGGCTCGCGGCCGTCGCGGGTGCGGAAGACCGCAGCCGCCATCGCCGCCCACGGGTCGAGCGGCGAGACCGGGGCGTCCGAGCCGAAGAGCAGGTTGGCGCCGGTGTCGGCGAGGGCGCGCAGCGGGTAGGGCTGCGCGGTCTGACCGGCCCAGATCGAATCGGTGATGTCGCGGTCGTCGATGGCGTGCTCGGGCTGCACGCTCGCCGAGACGCCCAGCCGCGCGAACCGCGGGATGTCGGCGTGCGCGACGAGCTGCGCGTGCTCGATCGAGCCCGTCGCACCCGTGGCGGCGAACGCGTCGAGGGCGTGGGAGTTCGCGATGTCGCCGATCGCGTGGATCGCCGAGGTGATGCCGGAGCCCGTCGCGCGGGTCATGAGCTCGACGAGCGTGGCCGGATCCACCGTCAGCATCCCGTGGTTGTGCGGGTCGCCGGGGTAGGCATGGGAGCAGGCGGCCGTGCGGGTGCCGAGCGACCCGTCCGTGATCACCTTGAGCGGTCCGACGCGGGCGAGCGTCGGACGACGCTCCGCGCACCGGCTCGCCCGAGCGGAGGCCCTCGGCGATCGCGCGATCGAGGAACTGCGGGTAGATGCCGAACTCGATGCGGAGCAGGTCGAATCCGGCCGCGAGGCGGCGCGCCCAGGCCTCTTCGTTCCAGGCCATGTCGAGATCGACGAGCCCGACGACGCCGCGGGATGCCGCGTCCTGCGCCATCGTCGTGACGAGCGGGTCCGAGATCGCGGCATCCACCGCGTTGAGGCGACGCGAGATCTCGAACGCGGGCTCCTCGCGCAGCATGCCGGTCTCGTCGGGTCGAAGCCCTCACGCCGCAGCGCGGCCGTGTTGAGCCAGACGCTGTGCACGTCGGCGTTGATCAGATAGGTCGGGATGTCGCCGGTCGCGGCATCGAGCACCGCCAGCGTCGGCGCGTCCGGCCACAGCGCGTCGCGGAACCCGTTGCCGATGCGCCGGCCGTCGGGCAGCACGGGCGCAGCGCCCATGATCCGCGCCGCCTCGGCGGCCGTGGCGGCTCCGCCGAGCTGGCGCGCGCTGCGCCGCGAGGGCCCACTGCACGGTGTGGACGTGGTGGTCCCACAGTCCCGGGATCACCCAGGCTCGCCCCGCCGTCGAGCACCCGCCCGCGCCGCGCGAGGGCGCCCGCCGGCGCGATGTCGGCGATCACTCCGTCGGCGATGTGGACGTCGACGGGGTCGGCGCCGAAGGGATCCGTCCGCTCGCCGCCGGTGAGCCGGACGTTCGCGAGGACGCGAGACGGCCTCGCCGACGGGCGAGGGTCACCGCGCCGCCTTCCTGGCGTCGAGGGCGCGCTGCATCTCGCCGGCGAGACGCGGGTCGGCGTAGGGGCTGCCGCCCGGCATCCAGCTCGGCGATGATCGTCTCGATCACCTCATCCGGCCGGTTCTGGCTCAGCTTGCGCTTGGCGACCACCTTCGTCGGGGTGAGGCGGAAGCCGATCGTGCCGCGCTCCAGCTTGGTGACGTAGTCGGGATCGTTCGGCGGCTCCCACATCAGGCGGGGCTGCGGCATCCCGCTCTCGAATCGTGCGACGAGACGCTCGAGGATGACGCAGGTTCTCCTCCGGCGTGAGCAGCTCCGGGATGCCGGTGAGATGCGCCGACACGAAGTTCCAGGTCGGCACATTGGCGGCGTCGCCGTACCAGCCGGGCGAGATGTAGCCGTGCGGGCCCTGCACGACGACGAGGAGCTCGCGCTCGCCCAGGCCGTGGATGAGGTCGTCGGGTCGCCCCACGTGCCCGACGATCGTCAGGTCGTCGCGGTCCTCGTCGAGGAGCACGGCGTAGTGCGACGCGACGAGCCCGTCGTCGGTCGCGCTGACCAGCGTCACCCACGGATTCGCGTCGATCAGCCGGCGGAGCTCGGCGACGTCGGTCATCGCGAAACTGGGGTTCTGGCGCATGGTTTCAGCCTAGTTTTGGCACGACGGGCACCAGTACAGCTTCCGCGTCGCGACCTCCTCGACGACGATCGCGGTGCCGCAGATCCGGCACGGCAGCCCGGCGCGGTGGTAGACCCAGTGGCGGTCGTCACGGCTCGCCATCGCCGCGCGATACGCGTCGGGATCGAGGTCGTCCATCGTCATCATCTGGCCGGTCTCGACGCCGATCGACAGCAGCCGCACCCAGTCGCGCCAGATCTCGCGGACGACCTCCTCCGGCACCTCGCGGCCGGGGGTGTGCGGATTCTGGCGGGCGCGGAAGAGGAGTTCGGCGCGGTAGACGTTGCCGATGCCGCTGACGACGCTCTGATCCATCAGCAGCAGCGCCGATGGATGTCGGCTTGCGCCGCACGACCGTGGTGAAGCGCTCCTCGCCCTCCGCGACGTCGTCGACCAGCGGGTCGGGACCGAGCTTCGCGATCGTGGCCTCGACCTCGTACGGCGTCAGGAGCTCGCAGGCGGTCGGTCCGCGCAGGTCTGCGCATGTCCTGTCCGTCATGAGCCGCAGCCGCACCTGGCCGACGACGGGCGGCGGCCACTCGCTGTCGTCGCGGGCAAGACCAGTCGTCTGCTCCGACATCCGCACGTGTCACCCGCGCGCGGCGGGGAGCGCCGATGGATGACAGCGAGTTCTCGCCGCCGGCATCGAGGATCGGCACCTCGTCCGCGACGCTCGGAAGGACGGTGCCCCGCTGATTCGTCTGGCCCATCCGCCCGTTCGCGGACGCGATCGTGGGGTCGGCGAGGATCTCGCCGGCGAAGTCCCACGCGCCGTACATCCCGAGATGCACGCGAAGCCAGAGGTCGTCGTCGAACTCCAGGAACATCTGCTTGCCGACGGCGCGCACCGCCGTGGCCATGCGACCGCTCACCGCAGACGCACCGGCCGCGAACCGGCCCTGCGGGCTCGACGCGGTCAGCGTGCGACCGACGAAGTTGCGATCGAACTGGCGTGCGATGCGGTGGACGGAATGGCCCTCGGGCATGAAGTCGCTCAGCCGGCCTCAGGGTCGAACGAGCTGTCATCCGCGGCGAGCACGTCCGGCGCGCCGGAGGATCCGCGCGGATCCGGCTCGAGGGTCCCGTCCTCTTCGAATGCCGCGATCTGTGCGATGCGGCGAGCGTGGCGCTCCTCCTGCGAGAACGGCGTCGCGACGAAGCGGTCGATGAAGGATGCCGCCTCTTCGAACGTGTGCTGACGGGCGCCGATGGCGATCACGTTGGCGTCGTTGTGCTCGCGAGCGAGCTCGGCCGTCGCGATGCTCCAGACCAGAGCGGCACGGATGCCGCGCACCTTGTTCGCCGAGATCTGCTCCCCGTTGCCCGATCCGCCGAAGACGACGCCGAGGGCCTCGATTCCGGCTTCCTGGTCGGCACGACGGCCTGCGCCGCGCGGATGCAGAACGCGGGGTAGTCATCGAGCGCGTCGTAGTCGACGGGACCGTGGTCGACGATGTCGTGTCCCTGGGCCGCAAGGTGATGCTGCAGCTGCGTCGAGAACTCGAGGCCGGCATGGTCGGTCGCGATGTGGATGCGCATGCGTCAATCCTAAGGAGTCGGCGACGACCCCCTGCCGTCCGTCAGGGAGCCAGCCCCGCCGCCGCGGGCTTGAATCCGGCACGGACGTTCTCGCAGCATCCCGGCCGGCAGACGTCGAACCACGGACCGAGAGCCGTCTCGTGGGGTCGGAGCGCGGCCGGGGTGCCGTCGAGCCGCTCCTCGATCAGATCGACGAGGCCCGCGACGTACGCGGGATCGATGCCGGGGGTCTGCGTGCGCACGGCTCGCAGACCGGCTTCGGTCGCGGCATCCATCGCCTCGGTGTCGAGGTCCCACAGCACTTCCATGTGATCCGACACGAAGCCGAGGGGCACGATCGCGACCGCTTCGACGCCCTGCGCGGGGAGTGACTCGATGACGTCGCACACATCGGGCTCGAGCCAGGGCTGCGAGGCGGGGCCGGATCGCGACTGGTACACGAGCTGCCAGGGGACGTCCTCGGCAGCCGGGGATCTGCGCCGCGATCTCGCTCATGACGCGCGCCGCGACGGCGAGGTGCTGTGCGGCATACGCGCCGCCCTCGCCGAAGTCGACGTCGCGAGGGCCGGACCGCTCCGCATCCGCGGAGCGGGATGCTGTGGGTCGAGAACAGCACACGCACGGCGCGCGGGTCCGACCCCGTCGGCGAGGAACCTGCGACCGCGTCGCGCACACCATCGATGAAGGGCTGCACGAATCCGGGGTGATCGAAGAACTGGCGCACCTTGTCGATCGTCACGGTCTCGGCGAGCCCGGTCTCGGTGAGCACGCGCGCGAAGTCCTCGCGGTACTGCCGGCAGCTCGAGAACGAGGAGTAGGCGCTCGTCGACAGTGCAAGCAGCGTCGAGTCGCCGGCATGCCGCAGCCTCCCGCACCGCATCCTCGAGGTAGGGCGCCCAGTTGCGGTTGCCCCAGTAGACCGGCAGCGCGATGCCGCGGCTGGCGAGCTCCGCCTCGAGGGCAGCCTTCAGGGCGCGGTTCTGCGCGTTGATGGGGCTCACCCCGCCGAAGTGGCGGTAGTGGTGCGCCACTTCCTCGAGGCGCTCATCGGGGATCCCCCTCCCCCGGGTCACGTTGCGGAGGAACGGGATGACGTCGTCCTGGCCCTCGGGGCCGCCGAAGCCGGCGAGGAGGATCGCGTCATAGGCGACCGGCACCTCGATGTGGGGAGAACCGCCAGCCGCCGCGGCCGAGGCGAAGGGCACCGCCCCGATCTCGTCGATGCTGGTTCGTCGTGCTGCTCTGTCCGCGCTGGTGTCGCTCACCCCTCCATCCTGACACCGCCAGGGACAGGCTCGTCCTACACTGCCCTCCATGGAGTCCTCACACGCGCCGACCGCGCCCGAGTCGGCCCTCGCCGCGATCTCGCACGAGGGTGACGCGATCCTCGTCGGGAACGACGCCGATGCGATCGCCGCTCTCTTCGCTGACGAGTGGGTGAGCCTCGATCCCCGGGGATACACCACCAAGGCCGAGCTCATCGAGTGGATCCGCAGCGGCCGCCTCGCCCATCACTCGATGGCCACCGCCGGAGACCTGCGCATCCAGATCGCCGGCGACTCGGCGATCATCTCGGCGCGAAAGGCCTCGACGGGTTCGTGGGAGGGCACCGACTACGCGACCGAGGAGTGGATCACCGACGTCCTGCAGCGGCGAGACGGGCGCTGGGTGTGCGTCTTCACCCAGAAGTCCCCGATCGCGTGAGCACCACGGCAGCGGGCGCGCGGCCTGACGTAGGCTGGAGCGGTTGTCGCCGGCGCCAGCAGCGCGGGCGGTGACACCGGAATCGCGGCGTCAGCCGTGGATCGAGACCACTCACCCTGACCCACGGGAGCATCGCAGTGCCTGGAGAGAACCTCACCCGCATCGAAGCGCAGGAGCGCCGAGCAGTCGTCGACACGCAGTCGTACGAGATCTCGCTCGACTTGACGAAGGGAGCCGAGGTCTTCGGGTCGCGGACCGTCGTCCGCTTCACCGCGACCGAAGGCGCCGAGACCTTCATCGACCTCATCGCGCGCGAGGTGCGCTCGATCACGCTCAACGGCGAAGACGTCGCCGTGTCGGCCTTCGCCGACTCGCGCATCGCGCTCACCGGGCTCGCCGGCGAGAACGAGCTCGTCGTCGATGCGGACTGCCTCTACACGAACACCGGCGAGGGCCTGCACCGCTTCGTCGACCCCGTCGACGACGAGGTCTACCTCTACTCGCAGTTCGAGGTGCCCGACTCCCGTCGCGTGTTCGCGGTGTTCGAACAGCCCGACCTCAAGGCGACCTTCCAGTTCACCGTGACCGCCCCGGAGCCGTGGCAGATCGTGTCCAACTCGCCGACCCCCGAGCCCAAGAGGCACGGCGATGGATCGGCGACCTGGACGTTCGAGCCGACCCCCCGGATCTCCTCATACATCACCGCCCTCATCGCCGGTCCGTACGAGTCGACCTTCTCCGAGCTCACGAGCTCCTCGGGACGAGTCATCCCCCTCGGCGTCTACGGCCGCAAGAGCCTGTGGCAGCACCTGGACGCGGACTACATCTTCGACAAGACGCGCGAGGGCTTCGCGTACTTCGAGGAGAAGTTCGACTACCCCTATCCCTTCGCGAAGTACGACCAGCTCTTCGTCCCGGAGTTCAACGCGGGGGCCATGGAGAACGCCGGCGCCGTCACCTTCACCGAGTCGTACGTCTTCCGCAGCAAGGTGACCGACGCCGTCAAGGAGCGCCGCGTCGTCACGATCCTGCACGAGCTCGCCCACATGTGGTTCGGCGACCTCGTCACGATGAAGTGGTGGAACGACCTCTGGCTGAACGAGTCGTTCGCCGAGTGGGCGTCGACGATCGCCACGGCCGAGGCCACCGAGTGGAAAGAGGCGTGGACGACTTTCAGCGCGATGGAGAAGACCTGGGCCTACCGCCAGGACCAGCTCCCCTCGACCCACCCCGTCGTCGCCGAGATCAACGACCTCGAGGACGTCCAGGTGAACTTCGACGGGATCACGTACGCCAAGGGCGGTTCGGTCCTCAAGCAGCTCGCCGCCTGGGTCGGCATCGACCAGTTCTTCGCCGGTGTCTCGCAGTACTTCAAGAAGCACGAGTGGTCCAACACCGAGCTCGGCGACCTGCTCTCGGAGCTCGAGCAGACGAGCGGTCGCGAGCTCGCGTCGTGGTCGAAGAAGTGGCTCGAGACGGCGGGAGTGAACACGCTCTCCCCCGAGATCACGACAGACGCTGAGGGCGCCATCACCCGTTTCGCCATCGTGCAGACCGCGCCCGCGGACTACCCCACGATCCGCCCGCACCGCCTGCGCGTCGGCCTCTACTCGCTGCAGGACGGTGCGCTCGTGCGCGTCCACGGCGTCGAGCTGGACGTGGACGGCGACCTGACCGAGGTCCCCGAGCTGAAGGGCCTCACTCAGCCGGATCTCGTGCTGCTGAACGACGACGACCTCGCCTACGCGAAGATCCGCCTCGACGCCCGTTCGCTGCAGACCGCGATCGCCCACCTCGCGAAGATCAGCGACCCGCTCGCCCGCTCGCTGGTGTGGGGCGCCGCCTGGGACCAGACCCGGGACGCCGAGGCCTCCGCGTCCGACTACATCGATCTCGTGCTCCGCAACATCGGCAGCGAGACCGAGTCGACCACCGTGCGGACCACTCTCGCGCAGCTGCAGCTCGCAGCGAACGCGTACGTCGCCCCCGAGAAGCGCGACGCCGCACGGCAGAAGGTCGCCGACGCGCTCTGGGAGCTGGCGGAAGCGGCCGAGGCCGGCAGCGACAGCCAGCTCCAGTTCGTCACGGCGTTCGCGAGCGCTGCCTCGACGGCCGCCCAGTGGGAGCAGGTCCGCCGCCTGCGCGACGGTGAAGTGACGCTCGCCGGACTCGAGATCGACACCGACCTCTCGTGGCAGCTGCTCGTCTCGCTCGCCGCCGGCGGCGTCGTCTCGACGGACGACATCGACGCGGCGCTGGCAGCCGACAACACGGCGAAGGGCGGCGAGTTCGCCGCACAGGCGAAGGCCGCTCTGCCGAACCTCGAGGCACGCCGTGTCGCATGGTCCTCGCTGATCGACAGCGACGACCTGCCCAACACGATCGTCCGCTCGGCGGCCCTCGGCTTCACGCACCCCGCCGGCGTTTCGGTGCTCGGCGAGTTCGTCCAGCCGTACTTCGACATGCTGCTGCCGATCTGGGAGTCGCGGACCTACCAGATCGCGCAGTACCTGATCGTGGGCCTCTACCCCGCGGCCCTCGCGAATGTCGAGCTGCGGGATGCCACGCGTGCGTGGCTCTCGGCCAACGCCGACGCGCCGGCCGCACTGCGCCGACTCGTCAACGAGAACGTCGCCGGTGTGGAGCGGGCCCTGTCCGTCCAGGAGCGCGACGCGCAGTAGTCCATCGGGTGCCTCGGCCCGCGCGAAGCACGGGCCGAGGCACCCGTCGTTAGGATCGTGGCGATGACCAGAATCCTCTTCACGGCCCCCGCGCCGGAAACATCCGTGCTCTGGCAGCAGATCGGGCAGTGGTTCGTCGCCGCCGGACTCGCACTCGCGTCGGTGGCGGGGATCATCGTCGGCGCCATCCTCGTCGTGTGGATCCTGCGATTCGTGATCCGCAGGGTCGTCACCCGGATCGTCAACGGCGCGAAGTCCAAGGCGAACGTCGACGACACGCAGGCGCTGGAGCGGTCGCCGCTCGCCTCGGTCCGGCTGGTGCAGCGCACCCGCACCCTCGGCTCGATCCTGCAGAACATCGTCAACGTCACGGTGGTCATCGTCGCGATGCTCCTCATCGTCAACGTCCTCGCGCCGAATGCGCTGGGATCGCTGACGCTCCTGACCGCCGCGATCGGCGCCGGGCTCGGCTTCGGCGCGCAGAACATCGTGAAGGACGTCCTCAACGGGATCTTCATCGTCGCGGAGGATCAGGTCGGCATCGGCGACGTCGTCGACCTCGGTCTCGCCTCGGGCATCGTCGAGTACGTGAGTGTCCGCGTGACGCACGTGCGGGATGTGAACGGCACCCTCTGGTATGTCCGCAACGGCGAGATCCTCCGCATCGGAAACCTCTCGCAGGGCTGGTCCCGGGTCATCATCGATCTCGCGGTCGCGACGGATGCCGACATCGACCTCGTCGAGCAGGCGATGCTCGACACCGCGAAGGGCCTCGCCAAGGATGCCAAGTGGCGGACCCGCATCCTGGAGCAGCCCGAGGTGTGGGGCCTCGAGTCCATCTCGGGCGATGCGCTCGTCATCCGGCTGGTCATCAAGACGCGCGCGAACGCGAAGGACGACGTCGCCCGCGAACTGCGCATGCGGCTCAAGCACGCGATCGATGAACTCGGCATCCGCCTGCCGGCGCTGACGACGATCATGCCGACGGGCATCGAGGGCGCACAGCGCGTTCGCGGGGCGAACCCGCCGAAGACGAAGCCGACGACGATCACGCCGGACTCGACCGAGCGCTCGGTATGGAAGCCGAAGCGCACCGGCAAGTCCACGCCGCCGCCGAAGCCGCAGGGCGGAAACCTCCGCCGACGGCGGAAAGGAGGCGCCATGACGGATGCCTCGCCCGTGAGCTTCTTCGACGAGATCGGCGGGCACGCGACCTTCGTCCGTCTCGTCGACGCCTTCTATCGCGGCGTCGCCGACGACGAGGTGCTGCGTCCGATGTATCCGGAGCAGGACCTGGGCCCCGCGAAGGAACGGCTGACGCTCTTCCTCGAGCAGTACTGGGGCGGTCCCACCACCTACAGCCAGGAGCGTGGCCACCCGCGGCTCCGGATGCGTCACGCCTCGTTCCACGTCAACCCCGACGCACGCGACCGCTGGCTCGCGCACATGCGCGACGCGGTGGACGAGCTCGAGCTCTCGCCCCTGCACGAGGCCACGCTCTGGGACTACCTCCAGCGCGCGGCGCACGCGATGGTCAACACGTTCGAGCCGGCCGGCATCGGACCCGCCGCGGACGGCCGCGCCGCGGCATCCATCCCCCTCATCGCCGAACCGCCCGCGCGCGACGGCAGCGACTGACCCCCCACCCGACGAAGGAGTCGACATGCCCTCAGCCCCCTCTGCCCTTTCCACCGACATCCTGGTCATCGGCTGGGGCCTTGCCGGCCTCGTCGCGGCCGGCGAAGCGGTCGCTGCGGGCAAGCGGGTCGTGATCGTCGACCAGGAGCCGCGCACGAATCTCGGCGGGCAGGCGTGGTGGTCCTTCGGCGGGCTGTTCTTCATCGACTCGCCGGAGCAGCGCCGGATGGGCATCACGGACTCGCTCGACCTCGCCCGGCAGGACTGGTTCGGGACGGCGGGATTCGATCGCGAAGAGGACGCCTGGCCGCGGCGGTGGGCTGAGGCGTACCTGCAGTTCGCGCATCAGGAGAAGCGCTCCTGGCTCCGTGAGAAGGGCGTCGGGTTCTTTCCCGTCGTCGGCTGGGCGGAGCGCGGCGGGTACACCGCCATGGGACCGGGGAACTCGGTGCCGCGCTTCCACATCACCTGGGGCACCGGACCGGGCATCGTCGCGCCGTTCCAGGCGGCCGTCGAGGCCGGCGAGGCGCAGGGGCGCATCACGATCCTCGCGCGCCACCGGGTGACCGAGCTCACGACGGCGGATGGGACCGTCACGGTGCGACCGGCGACATCCTCGCCCCCTCCGGCGCTGCGCGCGGCGTGGCATCCTCCCGCGAGGTGGTCGGCTCGTTCGAGATCACCGCGGCCGCCACGATCGTGTCGTCGGGAGGCATCGGCGGCAACCACGACCTCGTCCGGGAGTGGTGGCCGGAGCGTCTCGGGCACGGCGCCCGCGACCATGGTGACGGGCGTGCCCGCCTACGTCGACGGCTCGATGCAGGTCGCCGCCGAGGCGACCGGCGCACGGCTCATCAACCGGGACCGCATGTGGCACTACGTCGAGGGGATCCAGAACTGGGATCCCGTGTGGCCGAATCACGGCATCCGGATCCTTCCCGGGCCGTCATCCATCTGGCTCGATGCGACGGGCCACCGGCTGCCGGTGCCCCTGTTCCCCGGATACGACACGCTCGGAACGCTGGCGCACCTGCGTGCGACCGGCCACGATCACTCGTGGTTCGTGCTCTCGCAGAAGATCATCGAGAAGGAGTTCACGCTCTCGGGCAGCGAGCAGAACCCCGACCTGACGGGCAAGGACGTGCGACTGCTCGCGAAGACGCGCCTCGGCAAGGGCGCCGGCGGTCCCGTCCAGGCGTTCATGGACAAGGGCGCGGACTTCATCGTGCGCGACACGCTCGACGAGCTCATCGCGGGGATGAAGGCGCTGCCCGGTGGCGATGTGCTCGACGGCGAGCGGGTGCGCCTGGAGGTCGAGGCCCGGGATCGCGAGATCGACAACGACTTCACGAAGGACGCCCAGATCGCCATGCTGCGCTCGGCCCGGGAATACCGGGGCGACAAGCTCATCCGCACCGCCAAGCCCCACCGCATCCTGGATCCGAAGTCCGGTCCGCTCATCGCGGTGAAGCTGCACGTCGTCACGCGCAAGTCCCTCGGCGGCATCGAGACAGACCTCTCGGCTCGCGCGCTCGGCGCCGACGGTGAGCCGGTGCCAGGGCTCTACGCCGCGGGCGAGGCGAGCGGCTTCGGCGGTGGCGGTGTGCACGGCTACCGCGCGCTCGAGGGCACATTCGTGGGCGGATGCCTGTTCTCAGGCCGCACGGCGGGCCGCGCGGCTGCTGCCGCGGTGTGATCCGCAGGCCCCTCTAGGCGAGGATCTGCGCGACCGACTCCAGGTATTCGTGGGGATCCCGCGCTCCGAAGATCGCCTCATTCGCGATGAAGCCCTGCGCAACGGCGGCCACATCGAGCGTGTGGACCTCGGCGAAGTGCGCCGCCTCCGCCTCGCCCTCGGTCTGGGTGCGCGCCCACGGCAGCAGTGCTGCGGCCAATCCTCCACGCAGCTTCACGATCGTCCGCTGCAGCTCATCCCGGACCTCGCCCGGCACCGTCCCTTCTGCCCAGAACTGCAGGATGACCGCGGGGCTGATTCCGTTGTCGCTGATGGCGGCGAGCATGACGTCGAGAACCTGGCGAGGTGTGCGCAGCTCCGCAGCGCCGGCAATGGCGTCCAGGCGCGGCAGCATGAACTCCGAGATGATGTAGCGAGCCAGTTCGCCTTTGTTCGTGAAGTGCGAGTAGATCGCTCCGGTCGACAGGCCGGACTCCACGACGATGTCGGCGATCGACGTGTCCCTGACGCCTTTCCGCTCGAGCACGCGCAGCGCCGCCCGCGCGATCTCCTCGCGGCGCGCCTGCCGATACTCCTCGCTGACTCTGGGCATGGAAAGAGAATAGCGGTTCTGTTATCGTGTCCTAAAGAGAACATTCATTCTTTTTAGGGAGTCGTCATGTCCGAATCCTCTGCCACGCATCCACGAACACGGTGGCACTTCGCCGTCATGTTCGGTCTGGTCGGGTCGCTGCTCGTCGGGGTCCTGATCACGGCATTCATCTGGCCGGCTGCGACCTCGAGTCCGAAGAACCTGCCCGTCGGCATCAGCGGACCCGCGGACCGCGTCGCCGCCGTCACGGAGGTGCTCGACGAGCAGGATCCATCGCCCATGGAACTCATCGAGGTCACGTCGCGGGAGGACGCGCTCGACAGGATCGAGCACCGCGAGATCTACGGCGCGATCCTGCTCGATGAACCCGAGGTGCTCCTCGCGACCGCTGCGAGCCCCGCCGCCGCCCAGGCGCTGCGCGGAGTCGCCACGCAGCTGCAGTCGCAGGTGGACGCGACCGTCCACGCCGCGCTCGTCGCGCAGCTGAAGGCGATCGGCGCAGCACTCGCTGCCGGCCAGCCGCCGACCCTCCCGCCCGCTGACCAGGCGAGCCCCGAGCCGCCGACGGTGACGGTGACCGACGTCGTGCCGCTCGCCGAGACCGACCCGACCGGCGCCGGCCTCGCCGCGGCGAGCTTCCCCATCGTCCTCGGCGGGATGCTGGGCGGCATACTGCTCTCGCTGCTGGTCGCCGGCGCGGTGCGCCGCCTTGTCGGCCTGGCCGTCTTCGGTGTCGCCGCCGGCGCCGTCTCCGCGCTCATCCTGCAGACCTGGTTCGGCTTCCTGCAGGGCGACTGGCTGCTCAACGCCCTGGCGCTCGGGCTCGGGATGACGGCGACCGCCGCATTCATCATCGGCATGAACGCCGTGCTCGGCAGGGCGGGCCTCGGCATCGCCGCGGTCGTCACCGTCCTGTTCGCGAATCCGCTGAGTGCCGCCGCCGTCCCGGTTCAGTTCCTCCTCGAGCCGTGGGGGCAGATCGGCCAGTACTTCGTGCCGGGCGCCGCCGCCAACCTGCTCCGATCGCTCAGCTACTTCCCCGATGCCGCCACCGCGACGCAGTGGATCACCCTGCTGTGCTGGACGGCGGGCGGGGTTGTGCTGACACTCGTCGGTCATCACCGTGACGAGCCCGATCTGCACGTGCCTGGGGAGCAGCTCGAGCCCGAGAAGCAGCTCGCGGCGGTCTGACCGAGGACTACGCGTGCGGGGCGCCGGTCGTCCGCACCTCGGTGAGGCCGACCCGCGCGGGACCACGGACGATGACGTGGCCTCGCGCGAGCGAGATGCGGGTCCACGGACCGCACGCGAGGACGCGCGCCGTCTCCTCGCCCACGATGAACCCGAGCGCGAAAGCCGCGAAGGCGGCGCCGAGCGGCAGACCGGCCAGATCTTCGTCGGGCGCACCCCAGACCGCGGCGCGCACCGCGCGGACGGCATCCTCACCCGGATCCTGCGGCACGCGACTCGGCGACGGCCGCGATGCCCCACTGCGCTCGCGCGGCGAGCGTCGACGCCGGCGATCCCGGACTGCGCGGACCAGCCGGTCCTCGGCGGCGACACACCCGCCCACGAAGGGGCGAGGCCGGTGTCGGGCAGCTCCACGGCCGTCGAATCGTCGCCGGCGGCGGTGAGAGCGGATGCCTCGACCACCACGTCGCACACGAGTTCGGGGTCGACCGGAAGCACCCGCATCCCGAGCACGGTCGGCGTCGAGTCGAAGAGGCCGCGCGGCGCCAGCGGCGCCGAGGTCATCGCCAGCGTGCCGCGGGCGGCCTGCAGCCGGATGGCGCCGTCGCCGAGCGGACGCGCACGTCCGGCGAACGTCAGCGCGTCGGTGGCGGCACGGGCGTCGGAGAAGAGCAGTCGCTGCGGCATCCGCCCTAAACTACCAACCGACGGCGCGGCCTCAGCGCGTGTGTCCTCGCTCCCCCGCCGAGACGGAGAATCCGTGACCGACGCCTACCAGAACGCGCCCGAGGGCGTCGTACCGGATCCAGATCCCGTCGCCTCGATGCTCGCGGTGCTCGACCTCGCGGAGTCGGATGCCCGGACCACCGAGGACATCTTCACGGGGGTGTCCCAGTCGATGCCGCTGGGGCGGGTCTATGGCGGCCAGGTGCTGGCGCAGTCGATCGTGGCGGCGGAGCGGACGCTTCTCGAAGCCCGGACCGTCCACTCGATGCACGGGTACTTCCTCCGGCCCGGCGACGCGACGAAGGGCATCACGTTCGCGGTGGACCGGATCCACGACGGGCGGTCCTTCTCCACGCGGCGCACCCAGGCCTTCCAGGAGGGCGTGCCGATCTTCTCGATGATCGCGTCGTTCCAGGATGAGGACCCCGGTCTCGAGCATCAGACGCCGATGCCCGAGGGGCTGCCGTCACCGGAGGATCTGCCCAACATCGAGGACCACCTCGACGGGCTCCATCCGGTCACGAAGCGGCTCTTCACCGATCGCCCGGTGGAACTTCGGCACATTCCCTCGCCGATCTACCTGAGCGTCGAGGGTGAGCGCGCTCCGCAGCAGGCGGTGTGGGTCAAGACACGCCGCCGGATGCCGGACGACCCCGCCATCCATCGCGCGGCGCTCGCCTACCTCAGCGACCTGACCATCCAGGAGTCGATCCTGCGCGCCCATGGCGTCTCGTGGGCGACGCCTGGGCTCAAGGTGGCGAGTCTCGATCACGCGATGTGGTGGCACCGGCCAGGACGAGTCGACGAATGGATGCTGTACGTCCAGGAGTCGCCCAGCGCGCGCGGCGGCCGCGGCCTCGCGACCGGCCGGATCTACGCCGCGGACGGCACGCTCATCGCGAGCGTCGCCCAGGAGATCATGGTCAGGGTCCCGAGCGCCCGCAGCCGACGCGTGATCGCTCAGCGGCGCTTGCCGTAGGCGATGGGCTCGCCCACGTACGGCGCCCACGCGGTGCGCTCTGCGGCGCCCCACCGCGTCGGTCGCCCGCTCTGCGGTGTCCACCAGGACGACCACCGCGGTCGCCCGTGCGTAGAGGGTCTGCGGCTGGTCGCCTCGGGGACTGAAGACCTCGTAGCAGACCTCGACGCTGGATCCGCCGATGCCGCCGATCCACAGCTGCACGTCGAGCGGCCGCTGGCCGTACGGCACCGGGCGGAGGTACTCGATCTCCTGGCGCGCGATCAGCGTCGCCCGCGTACCGCCGCCTTCGAGCACCGTCATGTCGAAGACGGCGGTGGGTGCGGCATCCGATCCCGTCTTCGGGGCGCCAGAACGCGCGCAGGCGCGCCTCTTCGAGCAGCTTGAGCATCGAGGTGTTGTTGACGTGCCCGAGCGCGTCGAGATCGCCCCACCGGAGTGGGATCGGAACATGCAGTCGGCGACCGGATGCCGGTGCCGGCGCAGTCTCGTCAGTCACGTGTGAGCTTGCGGTAGGTCGACCGGTGGGGCTTGGCGGCGTCGGCGCCGAGGCGTGCGATCTTGTTCTGCTCGTACGCCTCGAAGTTGCCCTCGAACCAGTACCACTGGTCGGGGTTCTCGTCGGTGCCCTCCCACGCCAGGATGTGGGTCGCGATGCGGTCGAGGAACCACCGGTCGTGCGTGATCACCACGGCGCAGCCGGGGAACTCGAGAAGCGCGTTCTCGAGCGACGACAGCGTCTCGACGTCGAGGTCGTTCGTCGGCTCGTCGAGGAGCAGCAGGTTGCCGCCCTCCTTGAGGGTGAGAGCGAGGTTCAGCCGGTTGCGCTCACCGCCCGAGAGCACGCCCGCCTTCTTCTGCTGGTCGGGTCCCTTGAAGCCGAACTTCGAGACGTACGCTCGCGACGGGATCTCGATCTTGCCGACCGTGATGATGTCGAGACCGTCCGAGACGACCTCCCACAGCGTCTTGGTGGGGTCGATGTTGGAGCGGGACTGGTCGACGTAGCTGATCTTGACCGTCTCGCCGATCTTGAGCTGCCCGCCGTCGAGCGGCTCGAGTCCGACGATCGTCTTGAAGAGCGTGGTCTTGCCCACGCCGTTCGGGCCGATGACCCCGACGATGCCGTTCGGCGGAAGCGTGAAGCTGAGTCCGTCGATCAGCGAGCGGCCGTCGAAGCCCTTCTGCAGCTTCTTGGCGTCGATCACGATGCCTCCGAGGCGCGGCCCCGGCGGGATCTGGATCTCGTCGAAGTCGAGCTTCCGGGTGCGATCGGCCTCGGCGGCCATCTCCTCGTAGCGCGCGAGGCGCGACTTGGACTTGACCTGACGGCCCTTGGCGTTGGAGCGGACCCACTCGAGCTCTTCGGCGAGGCGCTTCGCGAGCTTCGCATCCTTCTTGCCCTGGATGGCGAGGCGCTCGCCCTTCTTCTCGAGGTAGGTCGAGTAGTTGCCCTCGTACCCGATGAGCCGACCGCGGTCGACCTCGGCGATCCACTCCGCGACGTTGTCGAGGAAGTACCGGTCGTGTGTGATGGCGATCACGGCGCCGGGGTACTTCTGCAGGTGCTGCTCGAGCCAGAGCACGCTCTCGGCGTCGAGGTGGTTCGTCGGCTCGTCGAGGAGCAGCAGGTCGGGCTTCTGGAGAAGGAGCTTCGCGAGCGCCACACGGCGCTTCTCGCCGCCGGAGAGCGGACCGACCGGCGCATCGCCCGGCGGAGTCCGCAGGGCATCCATCGCCTGCTCGAGCTGCGAGTCGAGATCCCACGCGTCGGCCGCGTCGATCTCCTCCTGCAGAGTCCCCATCTCGGCCAGCAGCGCGTCGAAATCGGCATCGGGATCCGACATCAGCCCGGAGATCTCGTTGAACCGATCGACCTTCGCCTTGATCGCCACGCCCTCCTCGATGTTCTCGAGGACGGTCTTGGACTCGTCGAGCACCGGCTCCTGCATGAGGATGCCGACGGTGAACCCGGGCGACAGCTTGGCCTCGCCGTTCGACGGGTGGTCGAGCCCGGCCATGATCTTCAGGATGGTCGACTTTCCGGCGCCGTTCGGGCCCACCATGCCGATCTTCGCCCCCGGCAGGAACGCCATCGTCACGTCGTCGAGGATCAGCTTCTCGCCGACTGCCTTGCGGGCGCGGACCATCGAGTAGATGTACTCAGCCATGCGTTCTGCTCTCCTAGGACTAGCGACGTCAGCGTCCCAGCCTACCGGCCGCCGCGAGACGCGATCGTGCGGGGCCAGGCGCTGACGCGACGCGTCACCAGTCGATCGGGCGCGTCTGCCCGACCAGGCACGTTCCCTCAGCGAGCGCGGGAGCGACCACGGTCACCGGCGTCCCGGTCGCGGGACCGACCTGTCCGATCAGGCACTCGTCGCCCCAGCGCACGGAGAACTGCAGGCTCTCGGCCGGGTTGCCCACGGTGGTCTTGTCCTGCGTCACCTGCATGGCGGCCTTGTCGAAGCCGGCCGCCACGAGAGCGTCGATGTACGCACGGCCGGACACCGCGTCGGGCGACGCCCAGACGGCGGCGGTGATCGCGGCGAACAGTGGCAGGTTGTCCTCCGCCGTGCCATCAGGGACGAGCGCCGGGCCGGCGTCGACGGTCGCCGTCGGAGTCGGGCGTCGGTGCGGCGCTCGCCGACCGGCTGGGGGTCGCCGACGGCGACGCGCCGGCGTCCGGCCGCGCCGGATCCCGAGCAGCCCGCGAGGACGAGGATCGCGGCCAGCACGCCTGCCAGCGCGCGCATTCGCGCGGACAGCCGATGCGGCCGCCGACCCGCAACGGAGCGCTCGGGGTGTCGGGGCACGGGGAGAGTCTAGGGCCCGGCACCCCGAGCGCCTGCTGTGAGGTCAGAACGGCGCCTCGACGCCGGCGAGCTCCAGCGGCCGCGGCTCTGCGTCGTCCACCGGCACAGCGCGCCACGGACCACTCCGTCTCGGCCGCCGCATCCGTCACACCCGGGCGTCGACCACTCCTCGGCCGGCGCCGGCGGCGCCTCCCACGCATCCCCCCGACGCGTGCCCGCGTCCTTCTCGAACTTCGTCGTGCCCAAGCGGAGGTCGTGCCCGATCGCGTCGGCCTCGATGTCGACCGACGTGCCCTTCCGATCGCCGGCCTCCCAGTCGCGCACCTTCAGTCGCCCGGTGAGCACCACGCGGTCGCCCTTGCGCAGCGACTGGAAGGCGTGGTCGGCGAGGCCGCGGAATGTCGAGACGCTGAGTACCAGTTGGTTCCCGTCTCGATCCATGCGCCGGACTGCCTGTCGGTGCGACCCTGACTGCTGGCGACGCGGAAGCTGGTGATCGACACCCCGCCCGCGAGCCTGTGCTGGGGGTCGGTGGCGATGTTCCCCGTGATCGTGATGGTTTCGTTCATGTCGCATCCTCTCCGGATCGGGGACCATCCCCGGGTCGCGTCGGTGCCCGAGTGCCCGTCGGGCACCGACGCTTCGATCAGGATGCTGCTCCGCACGTCGCGCCACCCGGCGGCGGCGACGGATTGGGGACAGCGACGCGCCGACGCGGCGGCTGTGGAGGAACGGCGGGCCATGCGCGCCGGCGGAGCGACGCCCCTCGAGCGAATGTCGGAGGTCGCACATATCTTCGAATCAGGAGAGGAGCAGCCATGAGCTTCATCGCAGAAATCGACCTGATCAGCACCCCAACCGTCCCGCCCGGCGCGTCCGGTGAGGCTCGCCGAGGCCGCGCCGGCGCTCTGGCGCGTGATCGACGCAAGCGGCCGGGTCATCGGCCACATCCAGGCACTGGCCGAGGATGCCGGCGTTCGCTACCGGGCTCGACGCTTCCACGTCGGCGTCGCGGGCGTTCCGCGACCTGGGCGAGTTCTGGTCCGCGGGCGACGCGATCGACTGCCTCCGCTTCGCCCGATGACGCTCACACGACGGATTCGAGCTGCTCGACGAACGAGACCGGCGCGCCCGCGCGCACGCGCCGCCACGACTCGGCGAGCAGATCGACCGCCCGCGTGAGCTCGTCCGGCGGTGCGGTGAAGGGGATGCGGAGGTGACGGTCGTGCCCGCCGTCCACCGAGAACCGCGGTCCGGCCGACAGCAGCACGCCGTGCGAGCGCACGTCCATGACGACGGCGGAGCTGAGCGCTGCGTCGAGCTCGATCCACAGCGAGACGCCGCCGTGCACGTGCGGCACCCGCCATTCCGGCAGCGCGGCCGCCAGCGCAGTCGCTGAGCGAATCACGCCCCTCGCGAAGGAGCGTCGAGCGCTGCGCGGTGATGGCGCCGAAGTCGTCGAACAGCGCCGAGGCGACCGCCTGCTCGAACTCAGGGGTGCCGAGGTCGTGGGCCGGCCGAGCGGCCACGAGGCGCCGGACGAGGTCGCCCTCCGCCCGGATCCATCCCACGCGCAGTCCGCCCCACACCGTCTTGCCGAGCGACCCGATCCGGACGACGCTCGCCGGGTCGCCGTCGCGCGAAGCCCGGCGGCATCGCACCCGCGATCGATGTCGAGGTCGGCGGTCGTCTCGTCGAGGACGAGCACGGAGCCGGCGCGCTCCCCCGCGCGGAGGATCACCTCCCGCTCGTGCGCGCTCATCGAGCGCCCCGTCGGGTTCTGGAAGTCCGGCATCAGATACGCCATGACCGGCAGCGTGCGCGCGAACGCCTGCTCGGCCCGGTCCAGATCCCAGCCGTCATCGGTGAGCACGGGCACGCCGACGAGCCGCGCGCCCGCACCTGCGGAGCGCGTCGGCGGCGTGCGGATAGGTCGGCGTCTCGATGAGCACCCGGTCGCCCCTCCCGAGGAGCACCGATGCGACGAGGTGGATCGCGCTCTGCGCGCCGGTCGTGACGAGCACCTCGCTGGGCGAGGTCGGGATGCCGCGCCGGCGTGTACCGTTCGGCGATCGCCTCGCGCAGTTCCGCGCGACCCAGCACGTCGTATCCCACCCGCGCGACGAGGGCCGCAGACGACGAGGCGACTTCCGCCATGACCCCGGCGAGTCCCGGCCAGGCGGGAGGACTCGCCTGCTGCAGGTCGATCGCGCCCTCGGTCGCATTCTCGCGGCCCGGATCCCGGCGCCGCAGCGGCAGCGTCACGCTCCCGGATCCGCGCGTGCTCGCGATGTGGCCCGTGTCGCGCAGGCTTCGGTAGGCGGCGGCGACCGTGCTGCGGCTCAGGCGCAGAGCCGCCCGCCAGCTCCCGCTCGGCGGGGAGGGCGGTGCCGGGTGCCAGCCGATTGTCGAGACAGAGCAGCCGGATGCCGTCGGCCAGCGCCTCGTAGGCGGGTTCGCGTGTGCGCCATCCGCCCAGCGCCGCGGAGAGCGCGCGAGCCGAGATCCGAGAGTCCATGGGGCCAGAATACGCACATTGGACTGTACCACTACAGTCCAATGTTGCGATTGGATGGGACCATGCCTCGCAGAGTGATCCAGCTGCTCGTCGGACTGTTCCTCTATGGCGCCGGCTGCGCCCTCACCGTCGAAGCCGGCCTGGGAGTGGATCCCTGGACGGTCTTCGCCCAGGGCATCTCCATCCACACCGGCATCGGCATCGGCTGGATCACGAACATCGTCGGATTCCTCGTCCTGCTCCTCTGGATCCCGCTCCGGCAGAAGCCGGGCGTCGGGACGATCGCCAACATCCTTCTGGTCGGCACCAGCATGCAGGTGGTCCTGTGGATCGTCCCGCCTGTGTCCGGGTTCGCACTCCAGGTCGGTGTCCTCCTCGGCCGGCATCCTGCTGGTCGCGCTCGCCTCGGGCCTCTACATCGGAGCGCGGTTCGGCCCGGGGCCCCGCGACGGATTGATGACCGGCATGCACGCCCGGCTCGGCTGGCCGATCTGGCTGTGCCGCGCGCTCGTCGAGGTGACGGTCCTCGTCGTCGGCTGGTTCCTGGGCGGCACAGTCGGCATCGGCACGATCCTCTTCGCCGCGCTCATCGGCCCGCTCGTGCACGTCGCGCTGCCGCTGCTCGACACGCGCCGCGCTAGCTGCTCGTGACGAGTGCCGACGCCGTGACCGTCGTCGCGCCCCAGCACTGAGGCCTGCGGGCGCGGCAGCCGCCTCGCCTGCGGCCGTCGGCGCGGGCAGGCCGCGCTCAGTGCTCGCGGAACTCGGGCCAGTCGCTGCCCGGCGTCATCCGGGAGTGGAGTGCGCTCTTGGCGACTTCCATCGAGGGATAGCTGCCGGCCGGCCCATCGGCTCCGGCCATCGTCACGGTGTAGCCGTCGTCATCCTTGCGAATGCTGCCGACGACACCGGATGGGCCATAGGCGACCCAGATCGGGTGGTGCGTCTCGGTGGTGCTCATGTCAGAACTCCTCTCGATGCCCTCCGGCTTCGACGCTACGCCGCGGGATGGCAATCCGCCAGACTCCGCTACCCTGGATCCCGTCCTTCCCTCCGTAGCTCAGGGGACAGAGCGAGCGGTTTCTACCCGCAAGGTCGGGGGTTCGAATCCTCCCGGAGGGGCTTTGCGGTTGATGAATCGCGTCGACCTGGCTGTCTGGGGCAACCGGCACGACGTGTGGCTGGGCTGTCTGGCGCAGTCAATAGGATGGGGCGCATGGTGGGGGCTTCCGACAACGATCGTCTGGTCTGGATCGACTGCGAGATGACGGGTCTCGATCTGTCGATAGACGAGCTCGTCGAGATCGCCGTGGTCGTCACCGATTTCGAGCTGCGGCCGGTGCATCCGGGCTTCCAGGTCGTGATCAAGCCCGACGCGTCCGCACTCGCGCACATGAGCGAGTTCGTCACCAAGATGCACGTGTCATCCGGGCTCATGACCGAGATCCCCCACGGCGTCAGCGTCGCGGATGCCGAGTTCCAGGCGCTCGAGTACATCCAGCAGTTCGTTCCGCTCGAGGGCAAGGCACCGCTCGCCGGCAACACGATCGGCACCGACCGGATGTTCCTCGCGAAGTACATGCCGCGCATCGATCGCTGGCTCCACTACCGCAACGTCGACGTCTCGAGCATCAAAGAGCTCTCGCGTCGCTGGTACCCGCGCGCGTACATCCACGCACCGGCCAAGGACGGCGGTCATCGCGCCCTCGCCGACATCCTCGAATCGATCCGCGAGCTCCAGTACTACCGTCAGGCGGTGTTCGTTCCCGAGCCCGGTCCGACCAGCGACGGGGCTCGGGCAGCCGCAGCCTCCGTCGTGTCGTCGTTCGCCTCCGGTGTGTGAGAGAATCTTCTGGTCGCCCGCGCGAGCGGGCACATGGTGGGTATAGCTCAGTTGGTAGAGCGCGGCCTTGTGGTGGCCGATGTCGCGGGTTCGAGCCCCGTTACTCACCCCATGTATGAGCATCTCGCTATGAGCGATCATGGTTGAGATGGATGCCGCGGCTTTCGAGCAGCTCGTCGTCGACGAGCTCGACCAGCTGCCCGACGACATGGTCGACGGGCTCGACAATGTCGTGTTCGTCGTCGAGGACCGTCCCGAGGACGGCAGCCTCGACCTGCTCGGCCTGTACGACGGCTGGGCGCTGACGGAGCGCGACCGCTACGGGGTCGGCGAGCTTCCGGACCGGATCATCGTCTATCGCGAGCCGCATCTCGCCGCGTGCGACGACGAGGACGAGCTCCGCGACGAGGTGCACACGACTCTCGTCCACGAGATCGCGCACTTCTACGGCATCGACGACGATCGACTCCACGAACTGGGGTGGGCATGACCGCTCTCGCCACCCGGCCCGACGTCGACGAGGAGATCGATCTGCGCGAGCAGATCGATCCCGATCGGCCGTGGCAGGCGGTCGTGTGGGACGACCCCGTCAACCTCATGAGCTACGTGACCCACGTCTTCCGCGAGTACTTCGGCCTGCCGCGCTCGGAGGCGGAACGGCTCATGCTCGCGGTTCACAACGAGGGCCGCGCCGTGGTGGCGGAGGGTGCCCGCGAGCAGATGGAGCTGCACGTGCAGGCGATGCACGATTACGGGCTCTGGGCGACGGTTCGTCAGGCGCCGGAATGACCGCCGACCGGATCATCGCGCTCGAGCTGACGAGACTCGAAGCTGCCCACCTGGCCGGCCTCGTGAGCCAGTTCGCCGAACTCGTCGATGAGTCTTCCGTCTCCACGGGCGACCCTGCGATCGCGCGTCTCGTGCCGGACGCGTATGCGGACGATCCCGCCGCCGCTCAGGACTTCCGCGAACTCACCGAGGACGACATCCTCTCCCGCCGCCGATCGGATGCCGCCTTGGTCCTCGCATCATTGCGCGATGCCAGCCGGATCCCCGACGACCCGGATTCGCCGATCCTGCTCGAGGAGGCGGAGATCCGCCTCGATCCGCGCCGCGGTCCAGGCATGGATGCGGACCCTCGCGGCGATCCGCCTGGTGCTGGCGAGCCGGCTCGGCATCGAGGGACCGGACGATCACGACGACGACGATCCGCGGTTCGGCATCTACGACTGGCTCGGCTACCGCCTCCACGGCTTGGTGACGGCGGTCGACGGCGCGGACTGAGCGGGCGCGATCAGGGGATCGCGAAGACGTGCGACGCGAGGCTCGATGGCACGTCCCGTGCCACGTGCTGGTCCTCCTGCTGCGCCCACTGCTCCCAGTGCGGGCGGAAGCCGTCGCCGTCACGTGTCAGCGCGCGGGTCTTCCGCGAGGCCGGCGGTGACTCGAGCCACACGCGCACGTCACCGAGGCGTGCCGTCACGGGGGTGAGGAGCCCGGAGCCTTCGACGATCAGCGGCAGTGACGGATCGACCGCGTGGGCCTCGGCGGTGGTGGCCGCATCCCAATCCCACCGCTGCCAGACTCCGATCAACCCCCGCGCGTGCGGGACGAGGATCTGCTCTCGCGCGAGCTCGGACGCCGTCGTCGAGACCGTCCCATCCGGGATACAGCGAGTCGAGGGCGACGAGCTGCACCCGGCCCCGCAGCGGCCAGCGGGCGACCAGCGCTCTCGCCAGTGACGTCTTGCCCGCGCCGCTGCGGCCGTCGATGAGCACCACCGGATTGGACGCGGCAACGCCGCAGGATCGCAGGGGCGAGCGTCGCCGCTGCCGCGTCGAGTGCCGCTGCGACGGGGTCTTGCCTACTTCTTGATGACGCGGATGACACGGCTGAGCGCCCGCCCCGCGAAGAAGACGAACGGGATCGCGACCGCGACCAGCGACACGATGTTCGGCTCGAAGCGCAGGTCGTCGCCCTTGCGCACGTATGCGCCGAGCGGGACGGACCAGCCGCCTCCGCCGCCGCCGCCGTTGCCGGCCTCGTCCGAGCCGCCTCCGAAGCCGGACCAGCTCAGGGCCACAGGGATCAGACGGATGCCGTCCACATCCTGCTGCTCGCCATACGCGGCGTGGACGCCGAAGGTCGCGGACTGCTTGCCGAGCTCGAGTGCGATGTTGGGCATGGCATCCACGGTACCCGGCGAGCCGTCGCCTGCCCAGAGTCTGGCGTCAATCCGCGCGGGGCGGGCGCGGATTCGATGGCAGGGTGCCTCCACCGCGGGCTCCGCCGAGAAGTGTCGCGCGCGTCACCGCGCCGCGCCCGAACCGGGCGGCGGCCCCGTCGAGCGCCGTCTCGATCCGCCGCCAGTCCTCGTCGTCGTCCCACAGCGTGAGCGCCGCCGACCCACCCGGTCGCAGCTTCTCGGCGCGGACGCCGATGAGACGCACCGGCATCATGCGGTCGACCGCCGCGAACAGCTCCTGCGCGACGTCCCCGATCCGCTGCCCGACCGCGGTCGGCTCGGAAAGCGTCTGCGACCGCGAGATCGTCGTCCAGTCCGCGAAGCGCACCTTGATGGCGATGGTGGACGCCTCCCAGCCGTTGCGTGCGGAGCCGCGCGCCCACCTTGTCGGCGAGTCGGCGAAGCTCGGACCGGAGCACAGCGTCGTCCGAGATGTCCACGTCGAATGTCTCTTCGTGCCCCACGCTCTTGTCGACGCGATGCGTGTCGACGTGGCGCGGATCGATGCCGCGGGCGAGATGCCAGATACGGTCGCCCATCGCCGCACCGAGCGCTCGCTCGAGCACCGGCAGGGGCGCGTCGAGCACATCGGCGACGGTGTGGATGCCTCTGCTCTCCAGTGACTCCGCTGCCTTGGGGCCGATGCCCCACAGCGCGCGGACGGAGAGGGGGCGCAGGAACGCCTCGGTATCGGCTGCGGGGACGATGAGCAGCCCGTCGGGCTTGCTCACCGTCGACGCGATCTTCGCCACGTGCTTGGTCGCAGCAACGCCGATGCTGCACGTGAGTCCGGTCTCATCGAGGATCCGCCGCCGCAGGGCCCGCGCGATGTGACCGGGGCTCCCCCACAGCCGTCGCGCACCCCGGACGTCGAGGAACGCCTCGTCGATCGACAGCGGCTCGACGAGGGGCGTCACGTCGCGGAAGATCTTCATGACCTGGGAAGACATCTCGAGGTAGCGGTCGAAGTGGGGCAGCACCACGATGGCGGTCGGGCAGAGGCGCAGCGCCTGGCCCACGGGCATCGCTGATCGGACGCCGTAGCGCCGCGCTTCGTAAGACGCGCTCGAGACGACCGAGCGACTCTCGGGTGCACCGATCAGGATCGGCTTGCCGCGCAGCGACGGGTCGTCGAGCTGCTCGACCGAGGCATAGAACGCGTCCATGTCGACATGCAGGATGCCGGTGCCGGTGTCGTCCGCACCCTCGGGTGAGACCAGCCGCCCCGATCCGTCACCGCGCCCCATAGCTCGATTCTGCCCTGCTCCTCGGACTTCGCCGGCCTTCCCTCTGTCGGAGGACGGTGGGACCCTGGTGACCGCCGCGGATGTCCTCGGCCCTGCGGAGCACACCCGCCCAATCGACAGCGAAACCGTTCAGAGGAGCGCAGCGTGACCATCACACACGTGAACCCCGATTCATTGCACAAGAACCCGGCCTTCAGTCAGGGGGTCGTCGTCGAAGGCCCCGGCCGACTCGTCTGCGTCGGAGGACAGAACGGCGTCGACGGCGAGGGAAAGGTCGTCGCCGACGACCTGCCGGCCCAGACCCGTCAAGCACTCCTCAACGTCATCGCCGTGCTCGAAGCCGCGGGCGCGACGCCCGCGGATGTCGTGACGATGAACGTGAATCTCGTCGCGCCGGCAGACATCACCGCGGCCTTCCCTGTGGTCGCGGAGGTCTGGGGCCCCCATCCGGCAGCGGTGACGCGTGCTTCAGGTCGTCGACCTCGGTCCCGAGGGTGCGCTGGTGGAGATCAGCGCGACGGCGTTCATCTCCTGAGCCCGCTCGGGCGGCGAGGATCACGATCGCCGAAGCGCGCTCCAGGATCAGCTCACGGACGCGCGCAGCATCCGCCTGTCCCTTCATCGCCTTCATCACGGCCCCGATGACGGCGCCGGCGGCCTGCACCTTGCCGTCGCGGATCTTCTCGAGGACGTCGGGCTGCGACGTGAGTGCTTCGTCGATGGCCGCGATGAGAGCGCCGTCGTCCGAGACGACCGCGAGGCCGCGGGCATCGACGACTTCCTGCGGAGTGCCCTCCCCCGCGATGACTCCTTCGAGCACCTGCCGTGCCAGCTTGTCGTTGAGCGCGCCGGAATCGACCAGCGACTGCAGCGCCGCCACGTCCGCGGGGGTGACGAGGTCGGTCGCCTCGCGATCGGTCGCGTTGGCGATCCGGGCGATCTCGCCCGTCCACCACTTGCGCGCCGCAGCCGGCGTCGCACCTGCGGCGACGGTTGCTTCGACATCGGAGATCAGGCCCGCGTTGACGACACCCTGGTAGTCCAGGTCCGTGAAGCCCCAGTCATCCTTCAGACGGCGGTGGCGCGCGGCGGGAGGTTCCGGCAGTGCAGCCCGGAGCTCTTCGATCAGCTCGATGGACGGGGCGACGGGCAGCAGATCCGGCTCTGGGAAGTAGCGATAGTCGTCGGCATCCGACTTCGGACGCCCCGGCGACGTGGTGCCGGTGTCCTCGTGCCAGTGGCGCGTCTCCTGGATGATCGTTCCGCCGGCAGCGAGGATCGCGGCCTGACGCTGGATCTCGTACCGCACCGCACGCTCGACGGACCGCATCGAGTTCACGTTCTTCGTCTCGGTGCGCGTGCCCAGCTTCTCCTGACCCCGCGGGCGCAGCGACACGTTCGCGTCGCATCGGAGGTTGCCGCGCTCCATCCGCGCTTCGGAGATCCCCAGTGAGATCACGATGTCGCGGATCGTCTGGACGTACGCCTTCGCGATCTCGGGCGCTCGGTGCTCCGCGCCGAAGATCGGCTTCGTGACGATCTCGACGAGAGGCACACCCGCGCGGTTGTAGTCCACGAGCGAGTACTCGGCGCCCTGGATCCGGCCGGTCGAGCCGCCGACGTGCGTCAGCTTCCCGGCATCCTCTTCCATGTGGGCGCGCTCGATCGGAACCGTGATCGTGGTGCCGTCGATCAGCTCGACATCCACCGATCCCTCGAACGCGATCGGCTCGTCGTACTGCGAGATCTGATAGTTCTTCCCGAGGTCGGGGTAGAAGTAGTTCTTCCGGGCGAAGCGGCTCGAGGGCGCGATCGAGCAGCCCGAGCGCCAGGCCGAGACTGATCGAGTACCGAACCGCCTCGGAGTTCACCACCGGAAGCGAGCCGGGCAGACCCATGTCGACCGGGGCGACGAGCGCGTTGGGACCCGCGCCGTGGTTGTCGGAATGCGCGGGGTTCGCCGCCGCCGAGAACATCTTCGTCTTGGTGTTGAGTTCGACGTGCACCTCGAAACCGAGCACCGGCTCGTAGAGCTCCAGCGCCTTGTCGAAGTCCAGCAGCTTGTCCTTCGCCATCAGCGTGCTCCTCCGAGAATCGGTGCGCGGTCGAGCAGCGAACCGCCCCACGAGTCGACGAGCAGCGCTTCCAGCGCCGCGCCGACTCGGTAGAGCCGTGCGTCCTCGCGTGCCGGCGCGAGGAACTGGATGCCGACGGGCAGCCCGTCCTCGGCCGCGAGGCCAGACGGGATGGAGATCCCCGGCACCCCGGCGAGGTTCGCGGGAATCGTCGTCACGTCGTTCAGGTACATCTGCATCGGGTCGTCGATCTTCTCGCCCAGGCGGAACGCCGTCGTCGGCGCCGAGGGGGTCGCGATGACGTCGACGGCGGCGAACGCCTCGTCGAAATCGCGCTGGATGAGCGTGCGCACCTTCTGTGCCGAGCCGTAGTACGCGTCGTAGTAGCCCGCGGACAGCGCGTACGTGCCGAGGATGATCCGGCGCTTGACCTCATCGCCGAAGCCGGCGTCACGGGTCGCCGCCATCACGTCCTCGACCGTGCCGCCGGGAACACTCACGCGGAGTCCGAAGCGCACCGAGTCGAACTTCGCAAGATTGCTGGATGCCTCGGCGGGAAGGATCAGGTAGTAGGCGGCGACGCCGTACTCGAAGTGCGGTGCGCTGATCTCGACGATCTCGGCGCCCTGCGCCTCCATCGCGCCGAGCGCGGAGCGGAACGACTCCGAGACACCGGCCTGGAAGCCGGCATCCGGCAGCTCTTTGATGACGCCGACCCGGAGTCCCTTGAGCACATCTCCGCGGGCGCCGTCGCGCGCTGCCTCGGCGAACGAGGGCCAGGCATCGCGCAGCGAGGTCGAGTCGTGAGGGTCGTGGCCGCCGATCACGTCGTGGAGGAGGCCGGCGTCGAGGACCGTGCGGGTCACCGGGCCGACCTGGTCGAGGCTCGAGGCGAGTGCGATCGCTCCGTAGCGGCTGACTCCGCCGTAGGTCGGCTTGAGCCCGACGGTGCCGGTGACGTGTGCGGGCTGGCGGATCGATCCGCCGGTGTCGGAGCCGAGCGCCAGCGGCGCTTCGAAGGCGGCGACGGCCGCGGCTGAGCCACCGCCCGATCCGCCGGGGATCCGCGAGAGGTCCCACGGGTTGCGCGTGGGGCCGTATGCCGAGTGCTCGGTCGACGAGCCCATCGCGAACTCGTCCATATTGGTCTTGCCGAGGGGCACGAGGCCCGCGGCGCGAGACCGCGCGACGACAGTGGCGTCGAACGGCGACATGTAGCCCTCGAGGATCTTCGATCCGCTCGTCGAGGGCATGTCGGTCGTGACGAGCACGTCCTTGATCGCCAGGGGGACGCCGGCGACGGGGCCGAGGGACTCGCCTGCCGCCCGGCGGCGGTCGATGTCGGCTGCCACATCCAGCGCGTGGTCGCTGACGTGGAGGAAGGCGTGGATGTCGCCGTCGACGGCGGCGATGCGATCGAGGTGGGCCTGCGTCGCCTCGACGCTCGACACCTCGCGTGCGGCCAGCTTCTCGGCGAGGGACGGCGGCGCTGAGCCGCGTCAGGTCGGCGCCGGGCGCTCACTGCTCC
This sequence comes from uncultured Actinomycetota bacterium, assembly GCA_963751055.1. Taxonomy (GTDB): domain Bacteria; phylum Actinomycetota; class Actinomycetes; order Actinomycetales; family Microbacteriaceae; genus Microbacterium. The sequence goes on from CAVVTB010000002.1 coordinate 513,885, forward strand.
TCCCCAAGGATCGCGGTGACGCGGAACCGGCCGTCTGCCTCGTCCGGCGCGTTCTGCAGCACCTGCGCAAGCGAGAGCATGTCGCCCACCTCATCGGGGCGGAAGACGTTCTCGAGCGGGATCGGGTGGCTGGTCGCCGCGACGTCGGGGGTTGCCACCTGAGACACCTTGGCGATGTTGTCGACGATCACATCGAGCTGACCGGTGAGGCGCTCGACTTCCTCGTCGCTCAGCTGGATCCGGGCGAGCACACCGAGATGGCGCACGAGATCAGGGGTGATTTCAGACACCACGCAAGTCTACGGGGGCGCGCTCGTCCCCTCGTGTCCCGCTCCCGCTCGCGCGCTCGCCCAGGCGTAGGCTGACGGCGTGACGACGTACGATCCTCCTCGCCCGTGGACCCGCAGCTACGCCGAGGGGGTGCCGGAAGACCTCGAGCCCGTGACCGGATCCCTCGTCGACATCGTCGAGGCATCTGCGCGCGACTATCCGGATGCCGTCGCCCTCGAGTTCTTCGGCAGGACCACGTCGTACCGCGAGCTGAACACGCCAGATCTCGAGCGCCGCGGCGGCGCTGCGCGACCAGGGCGTCCGCCCCGGGGACCCGGTCGCGATCGTGCTGCCGAACTGTCCCCAGCACATCGTCGCGTTCTACGCGATCCTGCGTCTGGGCGCCGTCGTCGTCGAGCACAATCCGCTCTACACGCCTCGTGAGCTGCGAAAGCAGTTCGAGGACCACGGCGCGAAGCACGCGATCGTCTGGACGAAGGTCGTGGGGACCGTGCAGGAGTTCCCCGCGGACCTCGCCGTCACGACGCTCATCTCGGTGGACATCGTCAAGGCGATGCCGTTCGGCACTCGAATCGCGCTCCGCCTGCCGATCGCCAAGGCGCGCGAGTCGCGCGAGGCGCTGTACGAGCGCGTCAGCGGGACGCTGTCGTGGGAGGACGTCGTCAGGGCGACGCCGCTGCCGGCATCCCACCCCAAGCCGGCGACGGACGACCTCGCGCTCATCCAGTACACGAGCGGGACGACCGGCACCCCGAAGGGCGCGGCGCTGACCCACCGCAACCTGCTGTCGAATGCCGCGCAGGCTCGGGCGTGGGTGCCGTCGATCGTCCGCGGTGACGGATGCGTCGTCTATGCGGTGCTCCCGATGTTCCACGCGTACGGTCTCACGCTGTGCCTGACCTTCGCGATGTCGATGGGTGCGCGGCTCGTGCTGTTCCCCCGGTTCGACCCCGACATGGTGCTCGCGGTCCACAAGAAGCATCCTGCGACATTCCTGCCCCTCGTGCCGCCGATCGCCGACCGGCTCCTCAAGGTCGCCCAGGAGAAGGGCGTGTCGCTCGAAGGGACCCAGGTCGCGATCTCAGGCGCCATGGCGCTTCCCCACGAGCTCGTCGTCCCCTTCGAGGCGGCATCCGGGGGATACCTCGTCGAGGGATACGGCCTGAGCGAGTGCTCCCCCGTGCTCATGGCGAATCCGGTCGCCGAGAACCGGGTGCCCGGCACCGTGGGCCTGCCGCTGCCCGGTACGGAATGCCGTGTCGTCGACCCGGACGAGCCGACGCGCGATGTGCCCGCCGGCGACCGGGGCGAGCTCATCGTCCGCGGTCCGCAGGTGTTCCGCGGGTACTACGGCAAGCCCGAGGAGACCGACGAGGTGATGGTCGACGGCTGGTTCCGCACCGGCGACATCGTCACCATCGACGATGCGGGATTCATCCGCATCGTGGACCGCATCAAGGAGCTCATCATCACGGGCGGCTTCAACGTCGCCCCGACCGAGGTCGAGAACGCCCTCCGGCAGCATCCGCTCGTCGAGGATGCCGCGGTCGTCGGGCTGCCGAGCGACCGCTCCGGAGAGGAAGTCGTCGCGGCGGTCGTCGTGACCGCCGGCTCCGACCTCGACGTCGAGGCCCTGCGGAACTCGGTCCGCGACATCCTCACCCCCTACAAGGTGCCGCGCCGGATCTTCATCGTCGACGAGCTGCCGAAGTCGCTGATCGGAAAGGTTCTTCGCCGCCAGGTGCGCGATCGTCTGCTCACCTTGACGACGGGGACGTAAGGCGCAGCAGGCACGAGTAGCCCTGCTGTAGGTCTGCGTAGCACAAATCGCCTGGTCGCGAACATAGCTAACACTCGCCCGTCAGACCAGCCCGTCGCGCGCGACTGCGACGGCATACGGATGCAGCGTCGCCGCCATGACTCCCGCCGCGACCGCGGGATCGCCTTCCATGATCGCCCGCGCCGCGTCTTCGTCGGGCGCCTCGAAGATCGTGACGCCCCATGTGCCGACGGGCTCCTGCGTCCGGCCCGCGAGGATCAGGTCCCCGCGCTCCTTGAGCGCGACGAGGTACTGGAAGTGCGCGCTCACCACCGCGACCTCCTCCTCGGTGGCATCCGTCACCATCTCGGGTCGCGTCGGCACGATCCGGTACACCCACTGCGGCAGGCCGGTGCTCATGGCGGGTTCACTCGGTGCTGACTGGCGGGGCACCCAGCGCCGCGGGGCCTTCGGTGACCAGCACATGGAACTGCGCCGCATCCAGGATCCGCACGCCCAGCTCCTCCGCCTTCGCGAGCTTCGAGCCCGCACCCGGGCCGGCGGCGACGAAGTCGGTCTTCTTCGAGACGCTCGACGCGGCCTTGCCGCCTGCCTTGATGATCGCCTCCTGCGCGCCCTCCCTGGAGTACCCCTCGAGCGATCCCGTGGCGACGACGGTCAGTCCGTCGAGGACACCGCCGCCTCCCACCGAGGCTCCGGGGCCTGGATGCCCCGGAGTCGCGAGCTGCGCGCCCGCGGCCGTCCAGCGGTCGACGATCTCGCGATGCCAATCGACCTCGAACCAGTCGGTGAGCGAGTCGGCGATGATGCCGCCGACGCCTTCGACGGCGGCGAGCTCATCGCGCGAGGCCGCGCGGATCGCATCGACGGACCCGAACCACTGCGCGAGCGCGCGCGCGGCGACCGGCCCCACGTGCCGGATGTTCAGCGCGACGAGGAAGCGCCACAGGTCCTTGGTCTTCGCGATCTCGAGGTTGGCGAGCAGTGCCGACGCGGCGGCCGACAGGATGAAACCCCGGTCGCCGTCGAAGGGACCCGCCGGGTCGTAAGCGAGGATCCGTCTTCTTCCGCTGTCTCCGGAACGGCGACCTCGTGTCGGGAGTGCCGTCCTCGAGCAGGCGCGGCAGACCGGTCTCGGCGTCGCGGACCACCACGTCGATGGGGAACAGGTCCTCGGGACCGAGATCGAACAGCCCGGCCTCGGAGGCGAGTGGTGGGACCTCGGGCCGGACCGGCTGCGTCAGCGCGGCGGCCGACACCTCGCCGAGACCCTCGATGTCGAGCGCCCCGCGAGAGCCGACGTGCTCCACGCGTCCGCGCACCTGCGCCGGGCACGAGCGGGCGTTCGGGCAGCGCAGGTCGATGTCGCCTGCCTTCGCCGGCGCGAGAGGGGAACCGCACTCCGGACACTCCGTGGGCATGACGAACGCGCGCTCCGTGCCGTCCCGAAGCTCGACCACCGGGCCGAGGACCTCGGGGATCACATCCCCGGCCTTCCGCAGCACGACGGTGTCTCCGATGAGCACGCCCTTGGCCTTGACCACCTCCTGGTTGTGCAGGGTGGCCTGGCGTACGATGCTGCCCGCGACGCGGGTCGGCTCCATGACCGCGAACGGTGTCGCCCGCCCGGTGCGACCCACCGAGACGACGATGTCGAGCAGCTTCGTGTTGACCTGCTCGGGCGGGTACTTGTAGGCGATGGCCCAGCGCGGTGCGCGGCTGGTCGCGCCGAGCTCGTCATGCAGCGCGAGCTCGTCGACCTTCACCACGACGCCGTCGATCTCGTGCTCGACGTCGTGCCGGTGATCGCCGTAGTGGCGGATGAAGTCATCGGCGCCCTGGCCGGAGTCCGCGACCTTGAAGTACTCGCTGGTCGGCAGCCCCCACGACGCCAGCAGCGCATAGACCTCGCTCTGGCTGGACACCGGCGGGTCCGGCCAGGCGCCGATGCCATGCACCGTCAGCCGAAGGCGCGAGAGGCGCTGATGCATGGCATCCAGCTGCTTCGCGTTCTTCCCTTCGGTCTTCTGACGCAGCGACCCGCTCGCGGCATTGCGCGGATTCGCGAACAGTCGGTCGCCCATCGACTCCTGATAGGCGTTCAGCGACTCGAAGTCGGCGACGTTGAAGAAGACCTCGCCTCGCACCTCGACGAGTTCGGGATGCCCGTTCCCGTCCAGACGCTGCGGGATGCCTGCGATCTGCCTCACGTTGTCGGTGACGTCCTCTCCCACGCGGCCGTCACCGCGGGTGGCCGCGGACGTCAGCCTGCCGCGCTCGTAGCGCAGCGACAGGGCCAATCCGTCGATCTTGAGCTCGCAGAGGTAGTGCACACGGCGACCCGCATCGCGCTCGACCCTCGTCGTCCATGCGAGGAACTCCTCGTCGCTGAACACGTTGTCGAGGCTGAGCATCCGCTCGGCATGCTCGACGGGGGCGAACAGCGTGCCGGATGCCGCACCCACCGTGAGCGTCGGAGAATCCTGGCCCTGCACCTCGGGGTGGAGCCGCTCGATCGCCTCGAGCCGGTGCATCCACTCGTCGTAGGTGGCGTCGTCCACGACGACGGTGTCGCGGCCGTAGTAGGCGTCGCGCGCGTCGAGGATCTTGGTGATCAGGATCTGCGCGTCGGCGCGTGCCTGCTCCAAGGTGAGGTCTGCGAGGTCGGCGTTGGCTGTTGCGTCCGTCACCCCGTCAGTTTAGGAGCCGGGACCGACAGCCGCGCGAGTCAGACCGGAGCGGGAACCGCGGAGACCGTGCGGTCGATCGTGAACTGGCCGAGGACGCGCGTCCCGGCGTACAGAACGGCGGTCTGGCCGGGCGCCACGCCGTCGAGCGGGTTGTCCGGAGTCACCGTGATGGTGCCCTCGCTGATGCTGGCCGAGGCCGGAACAGGGTCGGCATGTGCCCGGATCTGCACGTCGCACGCGAACTCCGACGTCTCTGGAGCGAGCCCGGCCCAGGTGTACCGCTCCCCCGCGATCTGCGCGGTCGCGAGCGCCTCTTTCGGCCCGACGACGACCGTGTTCGACACGGGACGCACCTCGAGGACGAACCTGGGCTTGCCATCGGGCGCGGGCACGCCGAGCGCGAGACCGCGCCGCTGACCCACCGTGAAGGCGTGCGCGCCTTCGTGCGTGCCCACGACGGCGCCCGAGCGGTCGACGATCGGACCCTCGGCCGCACCGACGCGGTCGGCGAGCCAGCCCCGCGTGTCGCCATCCGGGATGAAGCAGATGTCGTGGCTGTCCGGCTTGTGCGCGACGGTGAGGCCGCGGGCCTCCGCCTCGGCGCGGACCAGCGCTTTCGACGGCGTCTCACCGAGCGGGAACATCGTGTGCACGAGCTGCTCCGCGGTGAGGACGCCGAGCACATACGACTGGTCCTTGGCGTTGTCGCTGGCGCGGTGCAGTTCGAGCGCTCCGGAATCGCCGGAGCGGACGATCGCGTAGTGACCGGTGCACACCGCGTCGAAGCCGAGGTCGAGCGCCTTCTCGAGCACGGCCGCGAACTTGATCCGCTCGTTGCATCGCATGCAGGGGTTCGGGGTGCGGCCCGCGGAGTACTCGGCGACGAAGTCCTCGATGACGTCGTCGCGGAACCGCTCCGAGAAGTCCCACACATAGAACGGGATGCCGAGCCGGTCGGCCGCTCGCCTGGCATCCATCGCGTCTTCGATCGTGCAGCAGCCGCGCGCGCCGGCGCGAAGGGTCCCACCGGCGCGGGAGAGCGCGAGGTGCACGCCCGTGACGTCGTGTCCGGCGTCCACCGCGCGCGCCGCAGCGACTGCGGAGTCCACTCCGCCGCTCATCGCCGCCAATACACGCATCCCGCGATTCTACGGGGGGATGCCTCCATCCGGCCTGGGAGCATCCGTCAGCGGACGACGCGCGACGACAGGCCCGCGCGCTGCGCGCGCTCGTACGCCGTGGGGAGGGCCGCAAGCACCGCTTCCACGTCCGACTCGGAGGTCGTGCGTCCGAGAGTGAGCCGCAGCGCGCTCCGCGCCGCGTGCTCGCCGAGGCCCATCGCGAGCACCACGTGCGAGGGCTCGGGGACGCCCGCCTGGCACGCCGAGCCCGTCGAGACGGCGATCCCCTCCGTGTCGAGCAGGAGGAGCATCGAGTCACCCTGCGCGCCGGGAAGGATGAGGTGCGTGTGACCGGGCAGCCGCTCGGCCTGATGCCGCCGAGATCCGCGCATCCGGGAGGGCGGCGCGCAGCTCGCGCTCGAGCCGATCCCGCAGGGCGCGGACGCGTGCCGCCTCGCTCGCGAGCTCGGCGACCGCGAGTTCGGCGGCGACGGCGAACGCGGCCGCTCCGGCGGGGTCCTGGGTTCCGGAGCGGATTCCGCGCTGCTGACCGCCGCCGTGCACCAGGGGCTCGACCTTCGCCTCACGGGCGACGACGAGCGCGCCGATCCCGACCGGTCCGCCGAGCTTGTGCGCGGCGACACTCAGGGCGACGAGTCCCCCGCCGCGCGATCCCGACTCGCCGCGAATGCCCCGGAACGAGATCGGGACGTGGCCGAAGGCGCCGACCGCGTCGACGTGAAGCGGCACTCCCGCCGACGCGCACGCGCTGGCGGCCGCCACGATCGGCTGCAGCGTGCCGATCTCGTTGTTCGCCGCGAGCATGGTGGCGACGGCGGCATCCCCGCTCTCGACAGCGCTCTGCCAGGCGTCGAGATCCACCCGCGCATCGCGGTCGACAGGCACCCACTCGATCTCGGCGACGTCGTGCGCGTGCAGCCAGGCGAGCGTGTCGATCGTGGCGTGGTGCTCCGCCGTCGGAGCCACGATCGCGGTGCGGCCGGTGGTCTCGCGGCGCGCACGGTAGAGGCCGGTGATCCCGAGGTTCACCGACTCGGTGCCGCCCGAGGTGAAGACGACTTCGACGGGATCGCAGTCGAGCACGGCGGCGAGACGCTCCCGCGCGTCTTCGAGCACACGCCGTGCGGCCTGGCCGGCGCCATGGATCGACGAGGCGTTGCCGACGAGGGCTTCGGTCGCCGTGAGCCAGGCGTCCCGAGCCTCGGGGCGCAGCGGCGAGGTGGCTGCGTGGTCGAGATAGATCACCCCGGAAGCCTCCGTCCCGCCGTAACCTCCACGACTCACGGCGTTACTACTGTAGAACGCATGCCCAGCCCGCAGTCTCTCGCTCTGACAGCTCCGGCACCGGCCCTGCTCAGCTCCGATCTCGATGATCTGGGCGTCAGGTTCGGACCGGATGGCGGCACTCTGCGTGTGTGGTCGGGCAGCGCCGACGCGCTCGAGCTCGTGGTGTTCGACGATTCCGACCTGGACTGGATCACCGACAGCATCCGACTCGAGCCGGCAGCCGGCGGTGTCTGGACGGTGACGACCCCGCTCCTGCACCCCGGCGCGCGCTACGCCATCCGCGTCGACGGCCCCCATGCGCCCGGAAACACCTTCAACCGCGGCAGCCTCCTCATCGAGCCCTATTCGCGCGGCCTCGTCAGCGGCGGCTACGACGACTGGCGCTCCGTCGCCGTCGAGGGCTCGTTCGACTGGGACGGCGTTCGCAAGCCCGCCGTGCCGATGGATCGCACGATCATCTACGAGGGCCATCTGAAGGGGCTGTCGAAGCGGCATCCCGGTGTGCCGACTGCGCTGCACGGGACGTACGCCGGCCTCGCCCACCCGGCGATGATCGAGCACTTCCTCTCGCTCGGAGTCACGACGATCGAACTGCTCCCGGTCCATGCGTTCGTCACCGAGCCGCGGCTGCTGCAGCACGGTCTCGCGAACTACTGGGGCTACAACTCGCTCAACTTCTTCACGCCGCACGCCCCGTACGCGACCGCCGAGAGCCGGCGCCACGGCCCCGAGGCGATCCTCCGCGAGTTCAAGGGCATGGTGAAGCTGCTCCATCGAGGCAGGTCTCGAGGTGATCCTCGACGTCGTCTACAACCACACGTCCGAGGAGGGGATCGGCGGTCCGCGCAGCAGCCTCCGCGGCATCGACAATCGCAACTACTACCGGCAGCACGACGACGGCGCGTACGTCGATGTGACCGGATGCGGCAATTCGGTGAACACCGCGACGGATGCTGCCGCCCGCATGGTGCTGGATTCGCTGCGCTACTGGGCGAACGATGTGCAGGTCGACGGCTTCCGGCTCGACCTCGCGGTGACGCTGGGGCGGGACGGCGCGCACCACTTCACCCCGGACCACCCGCTGCTGCGCACGATCATCGACGACCCGGCCCTCGCCGGCGTCAAGAAGATCGCCGAGCCGTGGGACGTCGGCATGGGCGGCTGGCAGACCGGGAACTTCGGCGACGGCTGGAGCGAGTGGAACGACCGCTACCGGGATCGCGTGCGCAACTTCTGGCTGAGCGATGTGGACTACGCCCGGCGCGCGTCGACCGCCCCGGTCGGCATCGGCGGATTCGCGAACCCGGCTCGCCGGATCGGCGAACACCTTCAGCGTCGAGCGCGGCCCGCTGGCCGGCGTGAACTTCGTCACCGCCCACGACGGCTTCACGCTGCGCGATCTCGTCTCGTACGACGTCAAGCACAATCTCGGCAACGGCGAGCACAACCGGGACGGCGCGGACACCAACCGCTCGTTCAATCACGGCGCCGAGGGTCCGACCGACGATGAGGGGATCCTCGCGACCCGGCGCAAGGCCATGCGCAATCTCCTGGGCACCCTGCTGCTGTCCGCCGGCATCCCGATGCTCACCGCCGGCGACGAGTTCGGACGGTCGCAGCGGGGCAACAACAACGCGTACTGTCACGACTCCGCGCTCACCTGGCTCTCGTGGGAGCACGCGCCGTGGCAGGAGGACCTCGCGCGCGCATGTGCGGCGGCTCATCCTCCTGCGCACGACGAATCCCGCACTGCGCCCCATCCGCTTCGCGCGCCTCGACGAGCGCACGCCGTCCGCATCGGTCATGGACTGGTACGACGAGCACGGCGAGACCATGTCGATCGACCGATGGACCAATCCCTCGCACCGCACGCTGCAGTACGCCGCCGCATCCACGCCGGAGATCGAAGCGTTCAACCGCGATCCTCCTCATCGTCCACGGCGATGAGCGTCCGATCGATGTGACCCTGCCGGACATCGCCGGCGTGACGCGCTTCGTCTCACTCTGGTCGAGCGCGGATGAGGCGCCGAGCGACGATCACTCGCAGCATGCGCCCGGCGAGGTCGTGCGCCTGGTCGGAACGTCGATGCGTCTGTTCCGCGCCGAGTGAGCGACACTCCCCTGGGCCGTTGCCTGTCGCCCCGCGGACCGGCGCGGTAGGTTCGAGACGTGGTCCCGTCGACGCGAAACCCGCGCTCCCGCCCCTGGCGCAGCGCCTCGTCCATCCCCGTGCGCGACGCCCGTGAGTGGCAGGCCGATCGGGACACCGAGTCGGGTCGCATCCCGATGGCGCTCGCGCGTGCCGGCCGTGCCATGGGGCGCGTACCGCCCGAAGGCGTTCGCCGGCGAGGTCGTCCCGTTCGGCGTGACGGCGTTCCGCGAGGGGCATGATCTGATCGGCGTCCACGTCCGGCTGACATCGCCGTCCGGAGACGTCTCACTGCATCGCCTCGCTCCGCTGCACGACGGATTCGATCGGTGGAGCACGACTGTCGCCGTCCTCGAACAGGGCGTCTGGACGTTATCGGTTCGAGGCGTTCGCCGATGATTTCGCGACGTGGGAGCACGCGGCTGATCTCAAGATCGAGGCGGGTGTGGATGCCGCGCTCATGCGCGAGATCGGCGCCCGGCTGTTCGCACGCGCCACCGAGGAGAAGGCGCGGCCGATCGCGGATCGCCGGCGCCTCGAGGCGGCGGCGGCGGCTCTGCGAGACGCGGAGGTCGACGATGCCGCGGCCCTCGAGATCGTCCGCGACCCGGCGATCGCGGCCTGCTTCCAGAGCCGGCCGCTGACCTCCCTGATGTCGCTGGGGCCGGAGCACGAGCTCCTCGTCGAGCGCGAGCGCGCCGGCGTCGGGGCCTGGTACGAGTTCTTCCCCCGCTCGGAGGGCGCGCGACGGTTCAAGGACGGCACCGTGAAGAGCGGCACCTTCCGGTCGGCGATGAAGCAGCTCCCCCGGGTGCGCGGCATGGGGTTCGACGTGCTCTATCTCCCGCCGATCCATCCGATCGGGCGGATCAATCGCAAGGGGCGCAACAACACCCTCGACCCGCAGCCCGGCGACCCCGGGTCGCCATGGGCGATCGGCGCCGCCGAGGGCGGCCACGACACCGTCCATCCCGATCTCGGCTCGCTCGCCGACTTCCGCGCATTCGTGCGCGCGGCCGAAGCGGAGGGAATCGAGGTCGCGCTGGATCTCGCACTGCAGGCCGCGCCCGATCATCCGTGGGTGACGGAGCATCCCGGAGTGGTTCACGACCCTCCCGGACGGCACGATCGCCTACGCCGAGAACCCGCCGAAGAAGTACCAGGACATCTACCCGGTCAACTTCGACAACGACCCAGAGGGCATCCGCGCCGAGGCGCTGCGCGTGGTCCGGCACTGGATCGCGCAGGGCGTGAGCATCTTCCGCGTCGACAACCCGCACACCAAGCCCCTGCAGTTCTGGGAGTGGCTCATCGGCACCGTGACGGCCGAGCATCCCGACGTGGTGTTCCTCGCCGAGGCCTTCACGCGCCCGGCGCCGCTGCAGAGTCTGGCTTCGGCGGGATTCCAGCAGAGCTACACCTACTTCACGTGGCGGAACACGAAGATCGAGCTCGAGGACTTCCTCACCGGGCTCGCGCACGAGACCGCGGACTTCGTGCGCCCGAACCTCTTCGTGAACACCCCGGACATCCTGACCGAGTACCTCCAGTTCGGCGGTCGCCCGGCCTACCGGATCCGCGCCGCCATCGCCGCGACCGCAGCGCCGACGTACGGCGTGTACGCCGGGTACGAGCTCTTCGAGAACGTCGCACGGCCCGGGTCCGAAGAGAACATCGACAACGAGAAGTACGAGTACAAGTTCCGCGACTGGGCGGGCGCCGAGGCTCGAGGCGACTCGCTGGCGCCTTTCCTCACACGGCTGAACGAGATCCGCCGCGAGCATCCGGCCCTCGCGCCAGCTGCGCAACATCAGCATCCACTGGAGCGACGACGACGCGATCCTCGTCTACGTGAAGCACCTCGACGCGGAGCTGTCCCCGACGGGGCGGAGCGACACGCTCATCGTCGTGGTCAACACCGACCCCCACTCGGTGCGCCAGACGATGGTCCACCTCGACACCCGGGTCTGGGGCGTCGAGCCCGGCGAGCCGTTCGAAGTCGAGGAACTGCTCACCGGGGCGCAATGGACGTGGTCGGATCACAACTTCGTCATGCTCGACGCGTTCGCCGAACCCGTCCATATCCTCCACGTGAAGGGCGCTCGATGAGTATCACTGACCAGGTCCTCGACAGTGTGTCGGCCGGCGCGTACCACGACCCGCACGCCGTACTGGGCCTCCATCCCGGAACCGACGCCCAGGGCGGCTCGGAGTGGACCGTCCGCGCTCGTCGGCCGCTCGCCGCGAGCGTCACCGCCGTCTTCGCGGACGGCACGCGCGTGCCGCTGGAGCACGTTCGCGCCGGGATCTGGGAGGGCACGCGCTCCGGCGAGCCCGGCCGGTACGAGCTCGTGACCACCTACGACAGCGGACCGGATTTCGTCGCCGACGACCCGTACCGCCATCCCCCGTCGCTCGGCGAGCTCGACCTCCACCTCGTCGGCGAGGGCCGCCACGAGCAGCTCTGGAACGTCCTCGGCTCGCACGTGCGGACGATGGACGGATCGACAGGAACCTCGTTCGCCGTGTGGGCGCCGAACGCGCGCGCGGTGCGCGTCGTGGGCGACTTCAACAGCTGGGACGGCCAGGGCCACGCCATGCGCTCCATGGGCGGCAGCGGCGTGTGGGAGCTCTTCATCCCGGGCATCGGCGCGGGCACCGCCTACAAGTTCGAGCTCCTGAGCAGGCGCGGGACGTGGGTTCTCAAGGCCGATCCGATGGCCCGCTTCGCGGAAGTGCCGCCGGCGACGGCATCCGTCGTCGTCGAATCCGGCTATTCGTGGAAGGACCAGGACTGGATCGCCCTGCGAGGTCGTTCGACACCGGTCTCACAGGCCATGTCGGTGTACGAGCTGCACCTCGGCTCGTGGCGGCCGGGGCTGTCGTACCGGGATGCCGCAGACCAGCTCTGCGACTACGTCGCCGCGCAGGGATTCACCCACGTCGAGTTCATGCCGCTCGCAGAGCACCCGTTCGGCGGATCCTGGGGCTACCAGGTCACCGGCTACTACGCGCCCACGAGCCGCTTCGGGCATCCCGACGATCTCCGTTACCTGATCGACCGCCTCCACGGCGCCGGCATCGGCGTCATCATGGACTGGGTGCCCGGGCACTTCCCCAAGGATGAGTTCGCGCTCGCCAAGTTCGACGGCGAGGCCCTGTACGAGCACTCGGACCCCCGGCGCGGCGAGCACCGCGAGTGGGGCACGTACATCTTCGACTACGGCCGCAGCGAGGTGCGGAACTTCCTCGTCGCGAACGCCCTGTACTGGTTCGAGGAGTTCCACGTCGACGGCCTGCGAGTCGACGCCGTGGCATCCATGCTCTATCTCGACTACTCGCGCGAGGACGGCGAGTGGGAGCCGAACATCCACGGCGGGCGCGAGAACCTCGAGGCGATCCGGTTCCTCCAGGAGGTCAACGCCACCGCCTACAAGCGACACCCCGGGATCGCCATGATCGCCGAGGAGTCGACGAGCTTCCCGGGGGTCACGGCTCCGACGAGCCACGCCGGGCTCGGATTCGGGTTCAAGTGGAACATGGGCTGGATGAACGACTCACTCCAGTACATCAAGCGCGACCCGATGTACCGCTCCCACCACGAGGGCGAGCTGTCGTTCTCGTTCGTGTACGCCTTCAGCGAGAACTACGTCCTGCCGATCAGCCACGACGAGGTCGTCCACGGAAAGGGCAGTCTGTTCGGCCGGATGCCCGGCGATCACTGGCAGAAGCTCGCCAACATGCGGGCTTTCCTGGCGTACATGTGGGGTCACCCCGGCAAGCAGCTGCTGTTCATGGGCCAGGAGTTCGGGCAGTTCTCGGAGTGGTCCGAGGGCCGTTCCCTGGACTGGTGGCTCCTCGACCAGCCCTCGCATGCGCAGCTCCAGGGCTTCGTGGCGACGCTCAACCGGGTCTATCGCGACCAGTCCCCGCTCTGGGCGCGTGACAGCGACGGCTCCGCCTTCTCACGCCTGGGCGCGCCGACGTGGAATCCGAACGTCATCGCGTTCGCCCGGCGCGACTGGCACGGCAACACCGTGGTCGTCGTCTGCAACTTCGCGGGCGTGCCGATCACGAACTATGTGCTGGATCTGCCCGAGTCGGGCACATGGCAGGAGATCCTCAACACGGATGCCGCCGGCTACGGCGGATCCGGGGTCGGGAACATGGGCGTCGTGCACGCCGACGAGAGCGGGCGGGCGACGCTCGTGGTGCCTCCGCTAGGCGTTCTGTGGCTCCGGCACGATCACGTCGCCCACTACTCGGCGCCGAAGGGCTAGAAGAGCAGCGAGGCCAGACGCCCGCGGGCGCCGATGACGCGCGGGTCGGTGTCGCCGACGAGCCCGAAGAGCTCGAGGAGTCGCTCGCGCACCGGACCGCGCTCGTCCGAGGGCAGCGCCGCGAAGAGGTCGAGGAGTCGCTCGAAGGCGTCCTCGACATGGCCGCCGGCGAGATCCAGATCCGCCACGAGGAACTGGGCGTCGAGTCCGGTCGGGTCCGCGGCTGCGGCTGCGCGGGCGGCCTGAAGGTCGGCACCCTGCACGCGATCGAGGAGCCGCACCTGTCCGAGACCGGCGCGCGCGTCGGCGTCCCGGGGGTTCTCGGCGAGCGCCTGCTCGTACGCGGCGATCGCGCGAGGGTAGTCGCCCGCTTCGATCGCGTCGTACGCCTCGGCGTGAAGGGGCGGCAGCGGCGGCTCGGAGGGCTCCTCCGGCTCCTCGTCGACGGCGTCCGAGGCGACCTGCACGCTGCCCGTCACGCCGTTCTGCGCGGCGAGCTGCAGGAGCTGGGCGAGGACCTCGCGGACCTGCTGCTCGGGCACGGCGCCGGTGAACAGAGGCACGGGCTGTCCGCCCACGAGCGCCACGACCATCGGGATCGACTGCGCGCGGAAAGCCTGCGAGAGCTGGGGGTTCGCGTCGACGTCCACCTTCGCAAGCACCAGACGGCCGCCGGCCTCCGCGACGACCTTCTCGAGCACGGGGGTCAGTTGCTTGCACGGCCCGCACCACTCGGCCCACAGGTCGATGACGATCGGAACCGTGCGGGAGAGCTCCAGCACCTGCGGGAACGTCTCATCCGTGACATCCATCACCAGCGACGGAACGACCGCCCCGGCGGATCCGGCCGGATGCTCCGGGAGGGGCTTCCGCAGGCCGATTCCGAAGTGCCGAGAGGTCAACGGCACCACGCAGAGCGGCGCCAGGGGCATCGGTCACTTGATCACCTTCGCGTCGAGGATGTCGGAGGAGTAGCCGAGCAGACGGATCTTCTCGTTGGAGCCTTGGCCCGGCACGTAGAAGAAGATCTGATCGGTGAACGTCGTCGAGAAGCCCGTGGAGGACTGGTCGGCCCCCGCCAGGGTCTTCACCGTGGGGTTGTTCTCCAATTTGATCACAGCATCGGCGTTGGTCGGCGTGACGGTGTCGGTCTCGTTGACGTTGACCGCCACTATGGCGCCGCTCTCGAGCGTCAGGAGCGCGAACGGGTCCTGCGCTCCCGGGGTCGAGGCGAACGCGAGGCTGCCGGTCGTGGCGGCCGTCTTGTTGAACTCCTCCAGGCGCCGCTGACGGTCGCCGGCGATGCTCTCGCGCAGGTGGTCGCCTTCGGTCTCGAACAGGCTGTAGTACTCGCTGGCCTCACCCTTGTTGATGATGTCGGAGTACGCCGCTGCCACCTCACCCGGCGGCAGCACCAGGAACTCCGAGTCCGGCGGCACCTGGGTGGCGCCGATGTAGACGGGTGCGAGGTCGGGCATCAGGGTGGACGCCTCGAGGCTCGCCTGGTACGACAGCTTGTACGGCGACCAGGCATCCTGCTGGGTGAGCACCATGATGCTCGAGGTCTTCGTCTCCGCGTCATCGACCACGGCCATGACAGAACGCGGCCAGCCGTCATAGGCCTGCGGCAGGACGATCTCGAGCGGCTTGGTCAGAATGGGAGCCGGAGCCTTGTAGTCCGCGATCGCACCGCGCAGCGCGTAGTTGGTGGAGCGGGCTGCCAGGACCGTGCCGTCGAGGCGGGTGGCGGCCAGTGCTTCATCCTTGGCTTCGTCTGCGTCAGCGGTGGTCGCGGCGATGCGCGCGATGATCCGCTCGGCTTGCGCCTTGGTCACCGCGGGGGCCTGCTGGCCCTCCGGCGCGACGACGGTCGCGGTCGGGGTGGGCGTCGCCGATGCACCCAGCTGGGGCCAGTACGACGGGGAGCAGCCGGTGAACAGCAGTGCCGACACAGCGACCACGGGAAGCACGGCGAAGGCTCGCCGGCCGCTGGTCACGGCCCGCCGGGTGCCGGGAGTCGCGCTGATCACACCCTTGTCCGCGCCGACGTGGGCGAGGTCGATGGGCTCCGTGACGGGGATCGGGAGTCCCTTGCGACGGGGGCCACGACGACGGCGCGCGTGACGGATTCCGAGGAGGTAGAGGATCGCTCCGATGGCCATGAGGATCGCGCCGCCGACGATGAGCGGACCCGCCCACGGCGTGGCGTTCGCGATCGGCCAGGTGACCGTCACCTTCGAGGGGGCAGCGGCGACGCCGTCCGCGGCGACCAGCACGCTCATGTCATCGGGAAGCGAGAGCGGTGCGATGAGGATGTCGGTCTGCTGGAACTCGTCGAGCCACAGGTCGGAGCCGACCGGACTCCTCGGAGCCGACTCCTGCGCATAATCGCCGGTTGCGACCGTGCCGTCAGCCGTGGCGGCTTCGTCACCCACGGCGACGGGTTCGGGTTCGGGTTCGACCATCGTCGTCGTGATCTCGCCCTTGCCGTCGACGTCCACCGCGTTGTAGGCGGTGTCGGACAGCCAGGCCTCCATGTCGACCGTGCGACCGTAGGCGGCGAAGATGTCGCCCTCACCCTGGGCACGGAGCTTGGAGGCGGGAAGCTGATTGAGGACCGCTGCATCGATGAGGAGGTACGGAGCGTCTTCCTCAACCGAGATCGATGCGGTCTCGGCCTTGGGTCCCTGGAAGACCGTGCGCTGGGCGATGCCCGCACCGATCATCAAGGCAGCGAGCACGAATGCCGCTACAGCCCACACGAAACGCACGAATATAACCTCTCACGGATCCGCGGCGGAGCACGGCGGACCCTCGACTCGACATTTCAGCCTAGCGAAAGGCACCTGGGAGCGTCCCGGGAGGGTCCATTCCCGGACCTGAGCGTCAGCAGTGCGTATCCTGACGAGACACGCATCGGCTGCGGCCGGGGAGGCAGGATTCTGGATGAAGGTGCACAACCCCTTCCGGGTCGCGTTCGTCGCGACGCTCGGCGTCGGACTCGGACTCCTCCTGATCGGCAGCATTCAGACCCTGTCGACGATCCTCCTCTACGTCGGCACCGCCCTTTTCGTGTCACTCGGGCTGGATCCGATCGTGGCGTGGCTCGAACGGCGCAGATTTCCGCGCTGGGCCGCTGTGCTCGTCACGATCCTCGGGGTGCTCGCGGTGTTCGCGGGGATCATCCTCATCGTGGGACCGGTCCTCGTGGATCAGGTCACGCAGCTGGTGACGCAGATCTCGAAGTCGGTGGAAGGCACCAACCTCGACGACATGCTGGATGCTGCGACGCAGTGGCTGCAGGGAATCTTCCCCGGCCTCGAGGAGAGCTTCGTCGATGATGCGGTCGCGAGCGTGCAGACGTGGCTGGTCGACAACTGGGGCTCCATCACGGGCGGCGTGATCGGCGCAGGCGTCGCGCTGTTCGCGGGGCTCGGCGGAGCCTTCATCGTCCTCATCCTCACGATCTACTTCACGGCATCCACCCCGAACCTGAAGCGGGCCGTCTACCAGCTCGTGCCGGCGTCCAAGCGCGAGCGGTTCATCGACCTCGGCGAGCAGATCACGGACTCGGTCGGGCTACTACGTCATGGGGCAGGTGAGCCTCGGCGTCATCAACGGCATCCTGAGCTTCATCTTCCTGTCGATCATCAGCGCGCCGTTCCCGGCTGTCCTCGCAGTGATCGCGTTCTTCTTCTCGCTGATCCCACTCGTCGGCACGCTCACCGGCTCGACGATCATCGTGCTGGTGTGCCTGATTCCCGGCCTCGGCTCCCCCACGACGGCGCTCATCGCGGCGATCTACTACCTCATCTACATGCAGATCGAGGCGTATGTGCTCTCACCGCGCATCATGAACCGCGCGGTGTCGGTGCCGGGCGCCATCGTGGTGATCGCGGCCCTGGCCGGCGGCGCACTGCTCGGGCTGCTGGGGGCGCTCATCGCGATCCCGGTGGCTGCCAGCATCCTGATCATCTACCGACAGGTCGTGATCCCGCGCCAGAACGAGAGGTGACCCTCAGCCCTCGACGGGTCCGTCCCACTCGGCCGGCAGCGGGAGGGCGTCGGGATTCACTGCGGCGACGATCTCGGTGAGCACCCGCCGGGTCTGACTCTCGCCCACCCACAGGTGCTTGCCGCCCTCGACCGGGATCAGCACGGCCTCGGGGATGCTCGCGAAACGCTCCGCCGCGGCATCCGGTCGCAGGTAGTCGTCGAACTCGGGGATGAGCACGATGACGCGGCGATGGTCCGTCGCCCACGCGGCGACCTCTTCATCCGTCGCGCGGTGAAGGGGCGGCGAGAGGAGGATCGCCCCCTCGACGTCGTGATCGCGCCCGTACTTGAGCGCGACCTCGGTGCCGAAGGACCAGCCGAGCAGCCAGGGCCGGGGCAGCCCGCGCTCGCGCACCAGGTCCATCGCGGCCGCGAGGTCGAAGGCCTCGGAGTTGCCGCCGTCGAACTCCCCCTCGCTCGTGCCGCGCGGCGACGTCGTCCCGCGGGTGTTGAATCGCAGCACCGCGAGGTCTGCGAGGGCGGGGAGCCGCGCCGCCGCCTTGCGGAGGATGTGGGAGTCCATGAACCCCCCGGCGGTGGGGAGCGGATGCAGTGTCACGAGCGTCGCGACGGGGTCGCGGTCTGCCGGCAGCGCCAGTTCGCCCACGAGGGTCAGCCCGTCGAGCGTCTCGAGTTCGATCTCCTCGCGGCGCGCGGGAAGGAGGATGGGTCCGCGGATCTCCATGTCAGCCGATCTCCCAGCATCTCGTGTGCCAATGACGGCGTGCAGCGAGATCCGCCTGATCGCCCAGGACGCCGTCGGCGCGCCATGTCACCAGGTGCGCGACGCCGGTCTCGACCATGCGGCCGCACCCCGGACAGGTGTAGGGCTTGACGGCCTGCACCCCCGAGACGGGCTGCACGGTCCACTGGACCCCGCGCCGCGTCTCGGTCCGCTTCCAGCCGGCGAGCAGTCGCTCGAACGACTCGTCGCCGCCGGATGCATCGTGGCGACGGCGGTTCGACCGCGGCATGAGGTCAGTACCAGCCCGTGCGGACCGAGTGATCCCACGCCCCGCACGGCGTTCCGTAGCGCCCGGCGATGTACCCGAGGCCCCACGTGATCTGCGTCGCCGCGTTGGTCTCCCAGTCGGCGCCTGCGCTGCCCATCTTGCTTCCCGGAAGCGCCTGAGGGATGCCGTAGGCGCCGCTCGAGCTGTTGTAGGCGTTGACCCGCCAGCCCGATTCCTTGTTCCAGAGTGCGACGAGGCACCCGAACTGATCGTCGCCCCAGCCGCGGGCGAGGACCATCTGGTACGCGATCGCCTGGGCTGAGCCGGGATCCGGCGTCACGAACGGCGGTCGCCAGCCCGACGACCCGCCCTTCGATGTGCCGGCCGGGATCGCGGGCGGCGGTGGCGGCGGCTTGGGCTTGACGTACACCGAGTACCCGCCGCGGTCGAGTGCGACAGGCTGGGCCTCTTCGGCATCCTCGGCGACGGTGCGCGTCTGCACGTCGTCGATCGAGCTCGCATAGAGCGAAAGCGGAGCAGCGTCTTCGGCGCTGGCCTGAGAGATCGCGACGCCGGTGGGACCGATGTATGCGGCGGCGAAGCCGACCACGGCGAACGCCGCGAACACGCCGAGAACTCCGCGCCGGCGGGACCACCGCTGCGCCGTCGAGGCGGTCGAAGCTGTCCGAGGGGATGGCGGAACGAGTGTGGTGGCTTGCGTCGCGAGGCCCTTGCGGTGTGAACGCCGCGTGGGAATCAGCTCGTTTCCGGAAGTCACAGTTCGGCAAGTCTACCCAGAGGCCCCGGCCGTTTCCATTCGAAGCCGTCCGACGGGATCAGGAGACCGCGAGCATCACATCGACGACGGCGTCGAGCACGGCGTCGACCTGCGCCTCGCGGTATCCGCCGCGCTGCATCCGGAAGGCCACTGAGCGCACCTGCTCCACCGTGACGGAGTCGCCGGCCTCGAGGTATCGGGCGAGCTTGTCGGTGACGAGATCCACTTCGTCCATCCGGTAGCCGTAGCGCAGGGCACTCACCCGATCGAACCTGCGCCGCTTCGGACGGGCGAGTCGATCGAGCACGGTCTGCGCCGTCTCCCGCGTCTGACCGACCCACGCCCGGGCGCCCGCCTTCGAGAGGACCTCCGCCCGCTCGCGGGCGGCGAATGCGTCCTCGATGCGGCCGAGCGCCGCATCCACCGAGGCGATGGCATAGCCGTGACGCACCAGCGGGAAGGACGCCTGGCGCACCTCCGCTGCCGTGAGGGGCTCTCCGCCGACCTCGAAGGCGTTCCGGGCGCGTGCCAGGAACGTCTCGACGGACTTCTTCTCGTAGCCCTTCTCGCGGCCGCGGGCCTCGGGGAACGACGCGGGCGGCGTCGTCTCGGTCGTCGTCATGTCGTTGCCACCAGGGGGGTGAAGAGGTAATAGAGGGCGAGCGCGGCCGTTCCGGACAGCAGGATCGAGTCGAGTCGATCGAGGACGCCGCCGTGGCCGGGGAGCCAGGAGCTCATGTCCTTGATGCCGAGATCGCGCTTGATCATCGATTCTCCCAGGTCACCGGCGGTCGCCGTTCCCAGGATGACCAGGCCGAACACGACGCCCATCCACCAGTCGAGCCCCAGCATGAACAGGGCGAGCAGGACACCGGCGGCGACGGCCGCCACCAGCGCGCCCGCGAAGCCCTCCCACGTCTTCTTCGGGCTGATGCGCGGGGCCATCGGGTGACGCCCGAACGTCAGCCCTGCGGCGTACGCGCCGGTGTCGGAGGCGACGGCGACGATGATGAAGGCGAGCACCCACCATTGGCCGCCCTCCTGCCACACCAGCACGACGCACATGCTCGCGAGGAACGCCACGTAGAGCTGCACGAAACCCGCGATGAGGACGTCGGCGAGGACGTCGCCGTAGGTGCGGCCGTCCCCGGTGGCCATCTGTGCGACGAGGCGCCAGACGATGACCAGCGCGACGACCACGAAGACGGCGACCCACAGCAGCCACAGCTCGAGGAACCACGCGCTCACGACGAGACCCGCTCCAGCCACCAGCTGCGGGACGAGATCGACGCGCCGGCCCGAAGCCTTCAGCGCGCGGGAGAACTCGAAGATCCCGAGGAGCGCCGCCGCCAGGGCGAACACGACGAAGAGCCACTTGACGAAGATCAGCGAACCGACCAGGACCGCACCGATCGCGAGTCCGATGAGGGTCGCGAGGATGAGATCGCGTCCGGTGCGCTCCTTGATGCGCTCGTTCGCCTCTTCGAACTCCGCGCGCGCATGGGCGACCTGGTTCTCGAGTTCGCTGCGCGCCGCGCGCACGTGGGCCTGGAATGCCGGACCGGAGTCGGTCGAGGGCTCGGCGAAGGGTGGCTCTGCAGGTGCCTCCGCGCGGCGCATGCCAGCGGCATCCCGCCTGGTCAGCGGGACGGCAGGGGGTGGCTCCTCCCCGGGGTATTACCGGTTGCATCCGCCATGTCCGGCACTCAGACCTCGAGCAGTTCGGCCTCTTTGCGCTTGAGCGACTCGTCGATCGCGTCGACGTGCGCGCGCGTGAGGGCGTCGAGCTCCTTCTCGGCCCGGGCGAGCTCGTCCTCGCCGACGTCGTTCTTGAGGGCGTCGAGGTCGTCCTTGGACTTGCGACGGATGCCGCGCACGTGCACCTTCGCATCCTCGCCCTTGCCGCGGACGAGCTTGACGTACTCGCGCCGGCGCTCTTCGGTCAGCTCGGGGAGCGTGATCCGGACGATGTTCCCGTCGTTCGTCGGGTTGGCGCCGAGGTTCGGAGTGTCGCGGATCGCCTGCTCGATCGCCTTCAGCGCGGACTTGTCGTAGGGCGTCACGAGCACCGTGCGGGCCTCGGGGTTGCTGACGGACGCGAGCTGCGCGAGCGGGGTCGGGCTGCCGTAGTAGTCGACCAGGATCTTCTGGAAGAGCTGCGGGTTGGCCCGCCCGGTGCGCACCGTGGCGAAGTCCTCCCTCGCAGCCTCGACGGCGCGGTCCATGCGCGCTCCGGCATCGGCCAGGACATCCGCGATCACTGTGTCTCCTTGCGTAGATGGGCGAGGCAAGTCTACTGGGGGCGACTCGCTCAGGTCGTGACGAGCGTGCCGATCTGCTCGCCGAGAAGTGCGCGCGTCACATTGCCCGCAGGCTCCATTCCGAAGACCCGCATGTCCATCCTGTTGTCCATGCAGAGGCTGAAGGCCGTCGAGTCCACGACCTTGAGCCCGCGCTGGAGCGCGTCGATGTAGGTGATGCGATCGATCCGCGTCGCAGAGGCATCCTTCTTGGGGTCCGCGGTGTAGACGCCGTCGACGCCGTTCTTCGCGACCAGCACCTCCTGGGCGTCGATCTCGAGCGCACGCTGAGCGGCGACGGTGTCGGTCGAGAAGTAGGGCAGGCCGGCACCGGCGCCGAAGATGACGACCCGGCCCTTCTCCATGTGCCGCTCGGCACGCCGCGGAATGTAGGGCTCGGCGACCTGCGTCATCGAGATCGCGGACTGCACGCGCGTCGCGGCGCCAGCCTGCTCGAGGAAGTCCTGCAGCGCGAGGGCGTTCATGACGGTTCCGAGCATGCCCATGTAGTCGGCACGACCGCGGTCCATGCCTCGCTGGCTGAGCTCTGCGCCGCGGAAGAAGTTGCCGCCTCCGACGACGACCGCGATCTCGACGCGGTCGACCGCTGCCGCGATCTCGCGGGCCATCTGGCTCACGACGTCGGGGTTGACGCCGAGCCGGCCCCCGCCGAACGCCTCGCCCGACAGCTTCAGGAGGACGCGGCGGCGCCCGGTGGTCTCATTGATCACGACGATCCTCTCGTTGACGACAAACTACCGAAGGGCATGAGAAAAGGCCCGCATCGGATTCCGATGCGGGCCTTCCCGGCGTGCTACGCGCCGACCTTGAAGCGGGCGAAGCCCGTCAGGGTGAGCCCGGCATCCTTGGCGACCTGGGCGACGGACTGCTTGTTGTCCTTCGCGTAGTCCTGGTCGAGGAGCGAGACCTGCTTGAAGAACGCATTGACGCGGCCTTCGACGATCTTCGGAAGGGCGGCCTCGGGCTTGCCCTCGTTGCGCGAGATCTCGGTGACGATCTCGCGCTCCTTCTCGACCTCGGCCTCGGGAACCTCGTCGCGCGTGAGGTACGTCGGGTTCGCGAACGAGATGTGCTGCGCGAGGCTGCGGGCGGTCTCCGCGTCGTCGCCCGAGTAGGCGAGGACCACGCCGACCTGCGGGGGCAGGTCCTTGCTGGTCTTGTGCAGGTACACCTCGAACTTGTCGCCCGAGAGCGTGCGCACGCGGCGCAGTTCGACCTTCTCGCCGATGATCGCGGCCTCGTCGTCGATCAGCTGCGCGACGGTCTGCGAGCCGGCGGGAGCGGCGAGCGCGGCGTCGACGGAGTCTGCTGCGACGGCGGCCGCGGCATCCGCGACCTTGTCGGCCAGCGCGATGAAGCGGTCGTTCTTCGCGACGAAGTCGGTCTCGCACGCGAGCTCGATGAGCGTGACCTTGCCGGCCTGCTCGCGAGCGGCGACGAGGCCTTCGCTGGTGGAACGGTCAGCGCGCTTGGCGTTGCCCTTCGCACCCTTCAGACGCAGGATCTCGACGGCCTTCTCGACGTCGCCGTCGGCCTCTTCGAGCGCCTTCTTGGTGTCGACCATGCCGGTGCCGAGCTGGTCGCGCAGCGCCTTGATGTCAGCGATCGTGAAGTTTGCCATGGGTGGTGGCTCCTTGGATTGTGGTGAGTTCTCGTGGGATGCCTCGGCGGGACCGCGCTCGACCGTGAAGGTCGGGGCGATCCCGCCGAGGCGGAATTCTTGCGGCGAAGCCGATTACTTGTCGGCGGCCTCGGTGTCGGCCTCGACGACGTCCACCTCGACGACGTCCACCTCGACGACCTCGACCTCGATGCCATCGGCGGTCTCGGTCACGATCTCGACGACGTCGACCTCGACGACCTCGATGCCCTCGGCGGCCTCAGCCTCGACGACGGCCTCAGCCACGGCCTCGGCGACCTCTTCGGCGGCGTTCTGCTCGAGCAGCTCGCGCTCCCAGTCGGCCAGGGGCTCTGCGTCGGCCGACTCGTCGGTCGGCTGGTGACGCTGGATGAGGCCCTCGGCGGCGGCGTCGGCGATGATGCGGGTGAGCAGGCCCACCGAGCGGATCGCGTCGTCGTTGCCGGGGATCGGGTACTGGAACTCGTCCGGGTCGGCGTTGGTGTCGAGGATGCCGATCACGGGGATGCCGAGCTTCGTGGCCTCGTTGATCGCGAGGTGCTCGCGCTTGGCGTCGACGACCCAGATCGCGGAGGGGGTCTTCGACATGTTGCGGATGCCGCCGAGCGACTTGTGCAGCTTGTCGAGCTCGCGCTTCTTGAGGAGGAGCTCCTTCTTGGTGAAGCCGCTGTCAGCCGGGTTCTCGTAGTCGAGCTCCTCGAGCTCCTTCATGCGCGCGAGGCGCTTCGAGACCGTCTGGAAGTTGGTGAGGAGGCCACCGAGCCAGCGCTGGTTCACGTAGGGCTGGCCGACGCGGGTCGCCTGCTCGGCGATGACTTCCTGCGCCTGCTTCTTGGTGCCGACGAAGAGGACCGTGCCGCCGTGGGCGACCGTCTCCTTGACGAACTCGTACGCGTTGTCGATGTACGTCAGCGACTGCTGGAGGTCGATGATGTGGATGCCGCTGCGCTCCGTGAGGATGAAGCGCTTGACTTTCGGGTTCCACCGGCGGGTCTGGTGCCCGAAGTGGACGCCGCTGTCGAGCAGCTGGCGAATCGTGACGACGGCCATGGCCATCTCCTGTTCCGGCGCGTATGCGCCTCTTGCGGTTGTTTCGCGCCTGACCGTTCGGCCGGCGAGCCTGGTGCCCGGCCCACGCCCGCTCGCAGTTGTGCTGTGAGACCGTTGGGGGTGGATGCCGCACATCCGAGTCCGTGGGACTCGATGTGCTCTGGGCACGCGGAGTCACCCCGACGTGCGGGGTGCCGTCCCAGTGTATCAGGAGGTGCTTCCTCCCCATGTCCGGTCGTCGGACCGGCTCTGCACCGTTCGGACGCAGACCGTTCCCGCTTCGATGCGCTCCCGCGACGATGGGTCGGTGGCACCTTCCGATCTGCCCCGCCCCCTGCTCTCGACGCGGATTGTCGCGGGCGGCGCAGCCCTGGCGCTGCTCCTGGGAGGACTCGGCGTGGGCGGGTCGGCGGCCGCCGGGGTCACCGTGCTCTCGGGCGGCTCGGCCGCGCGTCGATCTCGCGGATCGGGGATGGATCTGGCCTTCGGCGTCATTCCGGCTGGAGCGCGGATACGAGGCGCCGGCGCACCGCTACGCCGCCGGGCATCGCGGGGTGGATCTTCGCCCCGTGCGTCGTGTCGGACGTACGCGCTCCTGCGGACGGCACGGTGGCGTTCGTCGGGCGGGTGGCGGATCGCGCCGTCCTCACGATCGATCATGGCGACGGCCTGGTGACGACGTTCGAGCCCATCGACTCTTCGCTCGCGGCGGGCGACGCGGTGCGCAGCGGCGACACCGTCGGAACCGTCGCCCTCGGTGGCCATTCGTCGGCGGGGGCTCTCCACTTCGGCGTGCGGCTGGACGGGGAATACATCAACCCGCTGCTCCTCCTGGGCGGCGTGCCGCGCGCGGTGCTCCTCCCCTGCTGCTGACGTGGCGTGTCCCCGATGGCGCCGATGACCGCCGCCGTCATGCCCGCGGATGCGCCAGGCGGTACGTCGCGGCCAGTCGCTCACTCGACACATGCGTGTAGATCTGGGTCGTTCCGAGGCTCGCGTGGCCGAGGATCTCCTGGACCGTCCGGAGATCCGCGCCTCCGTCGAGCAGATGCGTCGCCGCCGAGTGCCGCAGCGAGTGCGGCCCGACCGTGCCCTCGAGCGCCGGGCCCAGCGTGCGGGCGACGACGTCGTAGGCGGATCGCGCGTTGAGGCGACCCCCCCGCGCTCCGAGGAAGAGCGCGCGCGCCCGTTCGGGCGCTGCATCGTCCCGGCGCGCCGCCAGCGCCGGTCTCCCGCGGACGAGGTACGCGTCGAGCGCGCGTCTGGCCGGCACTCCGAAGGGCACGACCCTCTCCTTGGAGCCCTTTCCCATCACGCGCGCGGTTCCGCGCTCCCGGTCCAGATCATCCACATCCAGCCCGCACAGCTCCGACACCCGCAGCGCGCCGCCGTAGAGGAGTTCCATGACGGCGTGATCCCGGAGTGCGACCGGATCTCCCGTCGCGGCGGCCGATTCCAGGTCGTCGAGCAGCACCGACAGCACGTCGGCGGTGGCGACTCTCGGCAGAGTGCGGCCGCGCTTGGGAGCCACGAGACGCAGCCCAGGATCGACGTCGATCATGCCGATCTCGGTCGCCCACGAGAAGAATCCGCGCGCGGCAGCGGTCCGGCGAGCGATCGTCGATCGGGCGTCTCCTCGCTGGGTGGCCACCCAGAGCCACTCCCGGAGGTGCTCGAGGTCGATCTCCTGGATCGGGATGTCGCCCGTCGATGCCATGAGATCCGCGAGGTCCGAGCGGTACGCCCGCACCGTCGCCCCCGCGAGCCGGCGCACGTCGGCGAGGTGGACGGCGTACGCGTCCGCCGCTTCGCCGAGGTTCATGACTTCAGCATGCCCCTCGTGGTCGATGCGCACCGCCCCGACGCACCGCAAGGGCGCCGCTCAGGGCCGCCGTCAAGCCCGGACCGCTCAGCCTTGGCCGGCCACCCCGGCCCGCCGCCATCCGCCGCTGCTGCGGACCACCCGTCCCTCGAGATGCATCAGCCCGAGGATGACCTCGACATCGTGGGGCGCCATGCCGGAGCGCCGGGCGAGCTCGTCGCTGTCGCGCCACGCCCTCGTGCTCAACGCATCGCTGACTCTCGTCGCATCGTCGGTGGGCGGTCTCGAATCGTCCCCGAGTCTGTCGGAACGCTGCGCGGGCAGCATCCCGACGCCGAGCAGCTCGCGCACATCCGCGGCGCCCGTGATGCACTGCGCCCCGAACTCCCTGAGGAGCCGGTGCGTGCCTGCGGAGGCCGCGCTTGTGATGGGACCGGGGACTGCGCCGAGGCCCCGTGAGAGCGCAGCGGCGTGGGCGGCCGTGTTGAGCGACCCACTCCGCCAGCCGGCTTCCACGACGACTGTGGCGGCGCTGAGCGCCGCGATGAGCCGGTTGCGCTGGAGGAAGCGCCACTTCGTCGGTGCCGAGCCGCAGGGCACCTCGCTCACCACCGCGCCCATCTCGACCATGCGGTCGATGAGCTGCGTGTGCCCCGCCGGATATGCCCGGTCCGCACCGCCCGCGAGAAGCGCCACCGTCACTCCGCCGACGGCCATGGCGGCGCGATGTGCGGCGCCGTCGATGCCGTACGCACCGCCCGAGACGACCGGGATGCCGGTTCCGGCGAGGTCGGCGGACAGCTCGAGCGCCACGTGCTCGCCGTAGGAGGTCGCGGCGCGGGCGCCGACGAGCGCGACGGAGGGCTGGAGACTCGCGAGGATCGCCGCATCGCCCCGCACCCACAGGCACAGCGGGGCGTGCTCCTCGAGATCGTCCAGCTGTTCCGGCCACTCCGGGTCCGCGCGCGTGACGATCCGCACCCGCTTGGTCGCGGCGATGCGGAGGGATGTCTCCACGGCGTCCGCGCTGAGGCGCGGCATCCACCTCGCTCCGCGCCTTGCGAGAAGTCGTCGGCCGTGAGCGCGCCGGCGACGGGCTTCCCGCTCATCACCGCACGCAGTGCCGCTGCGGGGCCGAGCTGGCCGATCAGCCGTCCGGCCGCGCCGTCGCCCGGCTCGGTGAGGTGGCTCCAGACGACGAGTGCGTATCGTTCGACCGCTGCCTCGTCGGCCGCTGCGGCGACCTCGGAGGCCGCTCCGAAGGCGCGCCTGGCCGCCGTGGGCGTGAGCTCGAACGCGAGTCATAGCGCGATTCCCTTCTTGAGATACAGAGCTCGGCCGATGTGGTCCGCGCCGAGCTGAGCGCTGCCGTCCAGATCGGCGAGCGTCCATGCCAAGCGCAGCACCCGGTCGTAGCCGCGAAGGGTCAGCGCGCCGCGGTGCAGCGCGGCGTCGAGAGGACGGCGCACGAGTCCTGGCGGTGCGCCGGGACCGTCGCGCAGCCAGGTTCCCGGAAGCTGGGCGTTGAGCCGCCACGGCGTTCCTGCGAGTCGCCGGCGCGCGCGCTCTCTCGCCTCGGCGACGCGGGACCGCGCGCTCGCTGTCGTGGTAGCACCCTCGCGCTGCGCGCCGCGCTGCGCCACCGATACGCGCGCGAGCGTGAGTTCGATGTCGATGCGATCCAGCAGCGGCCCCGACAGGCGCCCCAGGTAGCGGCGGATCGCCGCCGGGATGCACGTGCAGGTGCCGCCGCGGATGCCGTAGTCACCGCACGGGCACGGATTGGTGGCGAGGACGAGCTGGAAACGGGCCGGGAACTGCGCCGTCGCAGTCGCCCGGTTGATCGTGATGGTGCCGGACTCGAGCGGCTGGCGGAGGGCGTCGAGCGCACTCGCCTGGAACTCGCCCGCCTCGTCGAGGAAGAGGATCCCCTCGGTCGCGCGTGCGATCGCACCGGGTCGCAGCACGCGGGATCCGCCGCCGACGAGTGCCGCGACACTCGCGGTGTGATGCGGCGCTTCGAAGGGCGGGGTTCGCGACAGCGCCCTCACCGGCACGCCGCAGAGACTCCGGATGGATGCCGCCGTCAGCGCGGCGCGATCGTCGAGGTCGGGAAGGATGCCCGGGAGGCGTCGCGCGAGCATGGTCTTCCCCGCGCCGGGCGGTCCGCACATGAGGAGATGGTGACCACCGGCGGCCGCCGTGATGAGCGCCTCGACAGCCTCGCGCTGGCCGATGATGTCAGCGAGATCGACATCTTCGGATGCCGCGATCTCGTCGGCACCCGCGCTGACCGGCTCCTCGTCCTTGACCTCGACCTTCGCACCGTGCCAGGCCGCGACCTGGGCGAGGTTCACCGCTCCCAGTACATCGATTCCCGCGACCAGCTCCGCCTCGGAGCGATTGGCGTGGGGCACCACGACACGTCGGTGACCTGCTCGCGCAGCCGCGACGACGGAGGGCAGGATGCCGGGGATCGGCCGCAGCCGCCCGTCGAGCCCCAGTTCGCCCAGATGCACCGTCGAGGCGACGGATGCGGCATCCATCGTTCCCTCTGTGGCAAGCGACGCGATCGCGATGGCGACGTCGAAGCCCGATCCGTGCTTGGGCAGACTCGCCGGGGAGAGATTCACCGTGAGGCGTCGCCGCGGCAGTATGAGCGCGCTGTTCGCGCACGCGTTGTGCACGCGCTGCACCGCTTCGCCGAGGGCCTTGTCGGGGAGCCCGATGATCTTGAACTCCGGTGTCTGCCTGGACAGGTCGGCTTCGACCTCGACGAGCTCGCCCTCCACGCCGACGAGTGCCACCGCCCACGTACGCGCGACCGTCATGGCACCTCCACGTCGACGATGTGCTCGAGCTTCGCCGTCGCGGGATCAGGCCCGGTGAGCCCGATCGCGTCGATGCGCAGGCGGCGTCCCTGCAGCAGCGCGGGATTCGCGACCATCCACGCCGCGGTCAGACGCCACAGGCGGACCCGCTTGCGTGCGTCGATCGCCTCGAACGGGTGGCCGAACGCGTCGCCGCGCCGGGTCTTGACCTCGACCACGACGAGTTCTCGATCCGTCCCCACGATGAGGTCGAGCTCCCCCTGCCGGCATCGCCAGTTGCGCGCGAGGACGCTGTAGCCGCGCTCCTCGAAGTACCTCGCCGCTCGATCTTCGCCGGCTCGCCCGAGTACGTCCTTGTCTGCCATGGGGAGATGGTGTCCCGCCGCGAACCGCGCCCGGCCGCGATCCGGCACATCCGGGGAGAGTGCGCGCGATCGGGTCGTTGGGGAGGAGCCGCAGCCGTCCGGGCGTGAGGGCTGCGGCATCCCGCGGTCGCCCTAGACTTGACTCACCATGGATGACGAAGTCTTCGAAGACTACGACCGCGAACTCGAGCTCGCGCTCTACCGCGAGTACCGGGATGTCGTCTCGCAGTTCCAGTACGTGATCGAGACCGAGCGGCGCTTCTACCTCGCGAACGAGGTGAATGTCGTCCGCCGCGACACCGAGCACGACTTCTACTTCGAGATCTCCATGACGGATGTCTGGGTGTGGGACATCTACCGCGCCGACCGTTTCGTGAAGTCGGTGAGGGTGCTGACGTTCAAGGACGTCAACGTGGAGGAACTGTCACGCCGCGACTTCCACCTGCCCGAAGAGCTCTCGCTCGACAGCTGAGCTGCTCCGGACAGGGATCAGAACAGCGTCGGCCACTCGGCGATCGCCCACGACGCGCGGTGGTGCGCACTCAGGCCGTGCGCGACGATCGCCTCGCGGTGATCCGGGCTCGCGTACCCCTTGTTGCGCGCCCAGTTGTAGGCCGGCAGCTCGTCGTGCAGCTCCGTCATCAACGCGTCCCTCGCCACCTTGGCGATGACGGATGCCGCGGCAGCGCTCGCGCAATCGCGATCGGCTTTGATGACGGGCCTCACCCGCAGCCCGGTGGCACCCGCGGGAGTGATGTAGTCGTAGTTGCCGTCGAGCAGCACGATCGCGTCTTCGGGCACGACGCCGTGCGCTCTGAGTTCCGCGAGGGCCCGGATCGTGGCGAGCCCGAGCGCCTGCATGATGCCGACCTGATCGATCTCGACGGAGCTCGCCCACCCGACGGCACTCACCGACACCCATGACGCCGCGCGGGCGGCGACGTCCGCGCGCTTGGGCTCGGGCACGAGCTTGGAGTCCCGGAGGCCCTGCGGAATCCGCTTGCGCGAACGGGCGGCGTCGATCACGACCGCGCCGACGGCGACGGGGCCGGCCAGTGCGCCGCGCCCCACCTCGTCGCACGCGATCACGATCGGATGCTCCCGCAGGAGCCGTCGCTCGAGCGTCAGGCGGGGCTCCGCGACGGTCACGGCGCGACGTCCTCCGCGGCCGGGTCGGGAACGCCCGCGAACACGTCGTGGTGGAAGTCGAGCAGGCCGAACCGGCTGAGCGGCCAGGTGATCACGAATGCTCTGCCCGACGACGTTGTCGATGGGCACGAAGCCGTCCCCCGGCTGGTCGGTGTTGTACCGCGAGTCCTTCGAGCGATAGCGGTTGTCGCCCAGAACCCACAGGCTCTCATCGGGAACCGTCGACCTCGAAGGGATCGGCGGAGACGGAGGACTCGCCCGACGGGAGCTTCACATAGGCGGTCTCGTCGATGGGCACGTCGTTGACCGTGATCTGCCCGAGGGCGTTGCAGCACACCACATGGTCGCCGGGAAGCCCGATGAGCCGCTTCACGAGATGATCGTCGCTGTCGGGCGCGGAGAGGCCCACGAGAGCCAGGACCCAGTCGATGCCGGCCACGATCGGGGGCCGATCCGGTTCGATCGACGGCGGAAGCCACCCGCCCGGGTCCTGGAACACGACGATGTCGCCGCGCTCGTAGCCCGCGAAGCGCGGCGTGACCTCATCGACCAGGATCCGGTCGTTGATGAGGAGCGTGTCCTCCATCGAACCCGACGGGATGTAGAACGACCGGACGATGAAGGTCTTCACGAGGAAGGACACCAGCACCGCGATGAGCACGATGAGGAGGACGTCGCGCAGGAAGGTGAGCCAGCCGCGCCGACGGCGGTAGATCGTGGCATCCGCGAGTCGGCGGTTCGGATGGGACCGGCGCTGCTGGCGCGGTCTTCTCGGTCGTCATGCGGATCCTTCACGAGGCGCGCCGCCGATCGGAGTGCCGTCATCCAAGGGTCCCACACTCCATGCCTCGGGCAGTGCGCCCAGCGTGATCCGGCGAAACGAAGAAGCCCCGGACCGAAGGTCCGGGGCTTCTGCAAAGGACACGCGTCAGCGGTCGCGCTTCTCCTTGATCTTGGCCTTCTTGCCACGGAGGTTGCGCAGGTAGTAGAGCTTCGCACGGCGGACGTCACCGCGGGTGACGACCTCGATGTGATCGATGACCGGGCTGTGCACGGGGAACGTGCGCTCCACGCCGACCTGGAAGCTGATCTTGCGGACCGTGAAGGTCTCGCGCACGCCGTCGCCCGAGCGGCCGATGACGACGCCCTGGAAGACCTGGATACGCGAGCGGGTGCCCTCGGTGATGTTGACGTGCACCTTGACGTTGTCACCAGGTGCGAAGTCGGGGATGTCCGAGCGGAGCGAAGCCGCATCGACGGCGTCGAGGATCTGCATGATCATTACTCTCTGCGGCCGCCACAGGTCGACCGCGGGATTGAATGGGAAGGATGTCGTGTGCCCGAGGCCCTCGGCAAGCCGGAAGGCGGACTCCCCTGAGGCAGAGTCTGGTCAGGGCACAAACAACCATTCTGCCATGGATGCCGCAACCCGCCAAAACGGTCTAGCCCACGGGCGGACGCCTGCTTCTCGGAGATGACGATGACCTCCTGCGGCTGGGCCGCCTGGGCTGCCTCATCCGGTGCCATCGCGGGGAGATAGGAGACTCCCCCGCTCGTGCGAAGCACCATGCGTGCCCGGCTTCGCCTCGCTCCACAGCTGCCACAGCTCGAGCCAGAACAGCCCCACGCCGATGAGGATCGCGACGACCATCACCGGGGCCCACCACTCGGGGTTGAAGAACCCGAGCGAGATCACGAGAAGGTGCCAGACCGCGAAGCCGAGGACGTCCCACCACGAGACGGCGCGATGCGCGCGAACCGTGCCCCGCGCGCGCACCAGGAGGGTCAGCAGCAGCTGCCAGAGGAACACGCCGGGGATGGCGAGGAAGAGGACCCACAGGAACGCCCAGCCCCCTGCGTTGAAGACACCCCAGCCGACGAGCAGCCAGAGCGGCAGGAGGAACGCAGCAGGGATGAGCCACCCGTAGAACGCGCGACGCAGCCACATGCATCCGATGGTACGCCGCTCGCGGCATCCGGGGTCGATCTCATTCGCGGAACGAGGCAACCTCCCAGCCGCGCCGACGCTGCGTCAGACAGAATGGGAGGGACGAGAGGAACATGCATGATCGAGTTGCGCACACCGGCCGAGATCGAGGCGATGCGGCCCGCAGGGCGGTTCGTCGCCGAGACGCTGGCGACGCTGCGCGACGAGACCAAGGTCGGCACGAACCTGCTCGCGATCGATCGACGCGCGCACGAGCTGATCCGCCGCGCCGGCGCGGAGTCGTGCTACATCGACTACCACCCCTCGTTCGGAGCGAGCCCCTTCGGCAAGGTCATCTGCACCTCCGTCAACGACGCCGTGCTCCACGGACTCCCCCACGACTACGCGCTGCGCGACGGCGACCTCGTCTCGCTCGACTTCGCGGTCTCGATCGACGGCTGGGTGGCCGACTCGGCGGTCTCGTTCGTCGTCGGAACCGCGCGCGACGAGGATCTCGCGCTCATCGACACGACGGAGCGGGCGCTGGATGCCGCGATCGCGGCCGCCGTCGTCGGGAACCGCATCGGCGACATCTCCCATGCGATCGCTCACGTCGCGCACTCCGACGGATACTCCATCAACACCGACTTCGGCGGACACGGCGTCGGCCGCATCATGCACGGCGACCCGCACGTCCCGAACGACGGCAAGGCCGGTCGCGGCTATCCGCTGCGCGCGGGCCTCGTGGTGGCGCTCGAGCCCTGGTTCCTGCGGACCACCGACGAACTCGTCACCGACCCCGACGGGTGGACGCTGCGCAGCGCCGACGGCTCGCGCGGCGCGCACTCCGAGCACACCGTCGCCATGACGGACGACGGGCCGATCGTGCTCACCGACCGCTCATGGCTCGGCGTCGCCTGATCCGCGACGACCTCCCGCGACGACTCAGGTCCTGACTTCGGCCTTCGGCGCGGGTGCGGGGGCGCCGTCCGTACGGCCCACGAGCAGGGCGAGGGATGCCGCCACCGAATGATCCAGCTCGGGTTCGAGCAGCGAGTGCTCGCGCAGGACGAGCATGGACTTGGCGTCGAGGCGCACCGTCGATCCCGGCACGATCGGTGCAGCGTCGGCCGTGGCGCCCGACGTGTCGACGAGCACGTCCCAGCTCGGCGAGAACTCGACCTCCGGGATGTGGAAGTCGATGATCTCGTCGCCCGCGTTGAAGAGGATGAAGAAGTGCTTGTCGACGATGGCACGGCCACGCGCATCACGGCCGCGGATGCCCCTGCCGTTGAGGAAGACGCCGATCGCGCGTCCGAACCCCGAGTCCCAGTCCTCGGGCTGCATCACGCTGCCGTCGGGCCGGCCCCACACGATGTCGGGGATGGGGGCTCCCGCGGGACGCCTCACCGGACGCCCGTCGAAGAAGCGCCTGCGGCGGAAAGTCGGGTGCTCACGGCGCAGCGCCGCCAGAGCGGCCGTGAATTCGAGAAGCGGCCGGTCGACGGCATCCCAGTCCACCCAGGTCAGCTCGTTGTCCTGGGCGTAGCCGTTGTTGTTGCCGCGCTGCGTCCGGCCGAGCTCGTCACCGTGCGAGGAGCATCGGGACGCCCTGCGAGAGCATCAGCGTGGCGATGAAGTTGCGCTGCTGCCGCGCACGCAGCGTGAGGACGTCGAGGTCGTCGGTCGGGCCCTCGACGCCGAAGTTCATGGAGCGGTTGTCGTCGGCGCCGTCCTGGTTGTCCTCGCCGTTGGCCTTGTTGTGCTTGCGCTCGTACGACACGAGATCGCGGAGAGTGAAGCCGTCGTGCGCCGTGACGAAGTTGATCGAGGCGACCGGCCGGCGGCCGGAGTGCTCGTACAGATCGGCTGAGCCGGTCAGGCGTGAGGCGAACTCCCCCAGCGACTGCGCCTCGCCCCGCCAGAAGTCCCGCACCGTGTCGCGGTACTTGCCGTTCCACTCGGTCCACTGCGGAGGGAAGTTGCCGACCTGATACCCGCCGGGCCCGACATCCCAGGGCTCGGCGATCAGCTTCACCTGCGAGACGACCGGGTCCTGCTGGACGAGGTCGAAGAAGGTCGCGAGGCGATCCACCTCATAGAACTCGCGCGCGAGCGTCGAGGCGAGATCGAACCGGAAGCCGTCGACGTGCATCTCGAGCACCCAGTAGCGAAGCGAGTCCATGATCAGCTGGAGGGTGTGCGGCGGACGCACGTTGAGCGAGTTGCCGGTGCCGGTGTAGTCGGCGTAGAGGCGCTTGTCCTCCTCCAGGTGGTAGTACGACTCGTTGTCGATCCCGCGGAACGACAACGTCGGCCCGAGGTGGTTGCCCTCTGCGGTGTGGTTGTAGACGACATCCAGGATCACCTCGATCCCCGCCCGGTGCAGCGCCCGCACCATGCCCTTGAACTCCTGCACCTGCTGGCCGCGATCGCCGGTCGCCGAGTACGTGTTCTGCGGCGCGAAGTAGGCGATCGAGTTGTAGCCCCAGTAGTTCGACAGGCCCTTCTCCTCCAGAGCGGCATCGTTCACGAACTGGTGGACGGGCATCAGCTCGATCGCGGTGACACCGAGCTTGGTGAGATGGTCGATGATCGCCGGATGGGCGATCCCGCCGTAGGTGCCGCGGAGCTCCTCCGGCACGTCGGGGTGGCGCGCGGTCATTCCTTTCACGTGCGCTTCGTAGATGAACGACGATGCGTACGGCGTCTTCGGCTGCCGATCGCCCGCCCAGTCGAAGAACGGGTTGATGACGACGCCGAGCATGGTGTGGCCCGCGGAGTCCTCGTCGTTGCGCGAGTCGGGGTCGTCGAAGGTGTACCCGTAGACGGGTTGGCCCCACTCGACCTGACCCTCGACCGCCTTGGCGTACGGGTCGAGCAGCAGCTTCGCCGGGATTGAACCGCTTACCGGATGCCGGGTCGTAGTCGCCGTGCACACGATAGGCGTAGCGCTGGCCAGGGGCGACGTTCGGGATGTAGGTGTGCCACACGTAGGCGTCCACATCCACGAGCTCGATGCGCGTCTCTTTGCCGCGGTCGCCGATCAGGCAGAGCTCGACGCGCTCGGCGCTTCGCTGAAGATCGCGAAGTTGGTGCCGTTCCCGTCGAATGTCGCTCCCAGCGGATAACTCGCACCCGGCCACGTCTCCACCTCGTCACCCTATCGCCGGCCGATCTCACATCGGTCGAAGCAGCGGTGTGAGGGAAACGTTCGTTCGGCTTAACCGAACGCCGCCGGGCCGTGAAACACCCCGCTCGTAGCGTTGCCGTCACCGAGAGCTCATTCGCCCCGCAGGAGACGCCATGACCGAGGCAACACCCCGCAAGCGCCAGACCCGCCGTCGCAATCTGTCAACAGCCGGAAACACGGCGCTGACTCCGCGGCAACATCGTCCCCGTACGGTGACGACATGAGCACCACCGCGGGCCCGGCGATCCATGTCGTCGTGGTGGGCGCGGGGATGGTGGCCCATCGCTTCGCCGAGAGCCTGCTCAGCCGCGCCGATGCGAACTGGCGCCTGACGGTCATCGGCGAAGAGGACCGGCATCCGTACGACCGCGTCGGGCTCACCGGCTTCTTCGGCGGGTCCTCTGCCCGAGGAGCTCGAACTCGACCGCTCCGTGCTCGACGACGAGCGGGTGCGATTCGTCCGCGGCGACGCGGTCGCCCGCATCGACCGCGTCGCCCGCCGCGTGACGACCAAGTCCGGGACTCAGCGTCGCCTACGACCGGCTCGTGCTCGCGACCGGATCGTATGCCGCCAAGCTCGCGGTCGACGGCTTCGGACTCGACGGCTGCTTCGTCTACCGCACGCTCGACGATGTCGAGGGGCTGCGCGCATTCGTCGAGCGGCGGTCCGCCGAGCTCGGCCGGCCCCTCACCGGCACGGTGATCGGCGGCGGGCTGCTCGGCCTCGAAGCGGCCGGAGCGCTGCAGGGCTCGAGCGTCGAGTGCACCGTCGTCCAGTCCGCGGATCGCCTGATGTCGGCGCAGCTCGACCTCAGCGGCGGAAACGCGCTGAAGCGGATCATCGAATCCCGCGGCATCCGGGTGAAGACCGGGACCAGCACCACCCGTCTCGATCCGGATCGCACCGGCCAGCGTCACCGGCCTCGAGTTCCGCGACGGCATCGTACGAGCGCACGGATGTCGTCGTCTTCACCGTGGGCGTGCGCCCCCGCGACGAGCTGGCCCGGGCGGCGGCGCTCGACGTCCACCCGCGCGGCGGCGTCCTCATCGATGCCGGATGCCAGACATCCGACCCGCGGATCCTCGCCATCGGCGAGGTGGCGAACTTCGACAGCCTGTGCGTCGGGCTCGTCGCCCCCGGCTACGCGATGGCCGAGGTCGCCGCGACGCGGCTCCTGGGCGGCGAGGCATCCTTCCCCGGCTACGACCTCTCGACGAAGCTCAAGCTCTCGGGCGTCGATGTGGCGAGCTTCGGCGACGCCTTCGCGACGACTCCCGGCGCCCTCGACGTGGTCTACGCCGACCCGGTGGCCGGCGTCTACAAGAAGCTCGTGCTCTCGGATGATGCGAAGACGCTGCTCGGCGGCATCCTCGTCGGCGATGCATCCGCCTATGGATCGCTGCGTCCGCTCGTCGGCGGTGCGCTGGGCGGCGATCCCGCCGCGTACCTCATGCCCGAGGGCGGCGTCGCTGCCCCGACCGGCGACCTGCCGGACGCGGCGCTGGTCTGCTCGTGCAACAGCGTCACCGCGGGGGCCATCCGCCACGCCGTGCACGAGGAGGGCTGCACGGATGTCGCGGGCATCAAGTCCTGCACCAAGGCGGGGGCGGCCTGCGGGTCCTGCGTGATGATGGTCAAGAAGATCGTCGGCACCGAGCTCGCCAGGTCCGGCGCGGCGCTCAGCAACGCGCTGTGCGAGCACTTCGACATGTCACGCCGTCAGCTCTTCGACGCCGTCCGCGTGTCCGGCCTTTCCACCTTCAGCGCGGTCATCGAGCGCTTCGGCACCGGCCGTGGCTGCGACATCTGCAAGCCGGCGCTCGCCAGCATCCTGTCGACCCTCGTCGGAAAGCACGTGCTCGACGGCGAGAACGCGACGCTGCAGGACACGAACGACCACGTCATGGCGAACCTGCAGAAGGACGGCAGCTACTCCGTCGTCCCGCGGATCCCCGGCGGCGAGATCACCCCCGAGGGACTCCTCGTCATCGGACAGGTGGCGCGGGACTTCGGGCTGTACACGAAGATCACCGGCGGTCAGCGCATCGACATGTTCGGGGCGCGCCTCGAGCAGCTGCCCGACATCTGGCGGCGGCTGGTCGAAGCCGGCTTCGAATCAGGGCACGCGTACGGCAAGTCGCTCCGCACGGTGAAGTCGTGCGTCGGGTCGACCTGGTGCCGCTACGGCGTGCAGGATTCCGTCGGCATGGCCGTCGAGCTCGAGCTGCGCTACCGCGGGCTGCGCTCGCCGCACAAGCTGAAGCTCGGCGTCTCGGGATGCGCGCGCGAGTGCGCCGAGGCGCGCGGCAAGGACGTCGGCGTCATCGCGACCGAGGCCGGCTGGAACATGTACGTCGGCGGGAACGGCGGATTCACTCCCCGGCACGCCGTCCTGCTCGCCGAAGGTCTGAGCGACGCCGAGCTGCTGACGGCGATCGACCGGTTCCTGATGTACTACATCTTCACCGCCGACCGGCTGCAGCGGACGGCTCCCTGGTTCGAGGACCTCGAGGGCGGGATCGAAGGCCTCCGCGCGGTGATCTTCGACGACAGCCTCGGCATCTGCGCGGATCTCGACGCCGCGATGCAGACTCACATCGGCGCCTACGAGGACGAGTGGAAGGCGACACTCGACGACCCCGAGAAGCTCCGCCGCTTCGCCTCGTTCGTGAACGCCCCGACCACGCCCGACCCGTCGCTCGCCTACACCGCGGAGCGCGGGCAGCCCCGGCCGGCGACCGACTCCGAGCGCGCCGAGGGCGCCGTGCTCATCGCCGGAACCACCCTGGAGGTGCGCCGATGACGCTGGTGGAGCCCACGATCGCCGAGACTGCTCCGACGGGCTGGGTGCGCGTGTGCGCGGTCGACCGACCTGGAAGTCGAGCGGGGACGCGCGGCGCTGCTCGGCGGCATCCAGATCGCGCTCTTCCTCCTCCATTCGGCGGCGGGTGCATGCGGTATCGAACTTCGACCCGTACAGCCGTGCGAACGTCATCTCGCGCGGCATCGTCGGCACCCGACAGGATGCTCCGACCGTCGCATCCCCGATGTACAAGCAGGTCTTCGATCTGCGGACCGGCGCGTGCCTCGACACGCAGGGCAAGGAGCCGAAGGCGCTTCACGTCTGGCCGGTGACGGTGAGCGACGGCGATGTGCTCGTGCGGTGGGAGCGCGCCAGCGAACGGGGGTTGGGGCGGAGCCCCATTGGGTGGGCCCAGCGTGACGACGATGCTCGGGGTCTCGCTCGCCGGCCGCGCAGTGGTCATGGTCGGCGGCGGCGCGGTCACGGCGCGGCGGCTGGAGCGATTCCTCGCCGACGGAGCGCGCGTCACGATCATCGCGCCCGAGCTGTCTGCCGAGGTGCGCGAGCGGGTGGATGCCGGCGACGCCGATTGGATCGCGCGGCGGGTGCGGCCGCGCCGACGTCGCGGACGCGTGGCTCGTCCACACCGCGACCGGCGACCCGCGCGTCGACGCCGACGTCGCCGCGGCATGCGAGCGTCGCCGCGTCCTCTGCGTGAACGCGTCGGACGGCGCTCATGGCTCCGCCCGCCTCACGGCCGAGACGCGCGCCGGGGATGTCGTCGTCGGGCGTGGTGTCCGAGGCGAGCGTCGACCCGCGGCGGGCGGGCGGACTTCGCGACGCCATCGGCGCACTGCTCCGCGAAGGGGCGCTGCCGGTGCGGCGCCGCCGTCCGACCGCGACCGGCCGCGTCGATCTCGTCGGGCGGCGGCCCGGGGCCCGCCGACCTCATGACGGTGCGGGGCCGGCGACTGCTCGCCGAGGCGGACGTCGTGATCGCGGACCGGCTCGGACCGACCGACGTGCTCGCCGAACTCGATCCCGAGGTCGAGGTCATCGACGTCGGGAAGCGGCCCGGCCATCATCCGGTGCCCCAGGAGGAGATCAACGCCCTGCTGGTCGAGCACGCCCGCGCCGGAAGGCGGGTGGTGCGGCTCAAGGGCGGCGATCCGTTCGTGTACGGCCGCGGCGGCGAAGAGGTCGCCGCGTGCCTTGCCGCAGGCGTGCCGGTGGAGGTCGTCCCCGGCCTCACCAGCGTCGTGTCGGTGCCGCAGGCGGCCGGCATCCCGGTGACGCATCGCGGCAGCGCGGCATCCGTCCATGTCGTCAACGGCCAGGCCGAGACGTCTCCGTCGACCATCGCGGCGCTCGCCGACGACACCGTGACGACCGTCGTGCTGATGGGCGTCGCAGCCCTCCCCCGGATGGTCGCGGCGGCCTTCGAGCGCCGGCGTCCCCGGTGACCGCCCCGTCGCGATCGTCGAACGCGGGCACACGCCCGAGCAGCGCACGACACGCACCACGCTCGCCGTGCGGTCGACGGATGCAGCCGCCGCAGGCGTCCGCAACCCGGCGGTCATCGTCATCGGCGAGGTCGCGCGCGCGGGGCTGCTGCTCCCCGATCACGAGATGGCAGGTGGCGCCGACCGTTGACCTCTCCGCCCCGCCCCACGCTGTCGGCAGCCCTCGAGGGCTGCACGATCGTCATCGCCGTCGATCGTCGCTCGACCGAGCTCGCGGCGGCGCTCG
This sequence comes from uncultured Actinomycetota bacterium, assembly GCA_963751055.1. Lineage (GTDB taxonomy): Bacteria > Actinomycetota > Actinomycetes > Actinomycetales > Microbacteriaceae > Microbacterium. The sequence goes on from CAVVTB010000002.1 coordinate 554,141, forward strand.
AGCGTCACGGCGCACAGGTGCGCCCGGCTCCGGCGCTCACGATCGTGCCGCACATCGACGACGAATCGCTCATCGCGCGGACGCGGGAGCTCATCGCGAACCCTCCGGAGGTCGTCGTCGCATCGACCGGGAGTCGGCTTCCGCGGCTGGATGGAGGCGGCCGACGAAGCGGGTCTCCTCGACGAACTGCACGCCGCGCTCACGCAGGCGCAGATCGTCGCCCGCGGGCCGAAGGCGCGCGGCGCGATCCAGCAGGCGGGACTGACGGCGGACTGGGTCGCCGAATCCGAGACATCCACCGAACTCGGCGAGTACCTGCTCGCCGAAGGCGTCGACCGGCCGGCGCATCGCCGTCCAGCATCACGGATCAGGTGCCGACGGCCTCGACGAGCTCTTCGAGGCGCACGGCGCCGAGGTCGTGAGCCTCACCGTCTATCGCTGGGGACCGCCGCCGGACGAGGCGGTCGTCCGCCGATCGGTCGCCGCGACGGCCGCCGGCGAAGTCGACGCCGTGCTGTTCACGCAGCGCGCCCGGCGCGGCGGAGTGGCTCGCCGCGGCCCGCCGCGAAGGCGTGCTCGACGACATCATCACGCTCTCGCGCTCCGGCCGGGTGCTGATGGCGGCCGTCGGTCCGATCACGGCCGGACCCCTCGAGCGCCTCGGCCTCACGCCCGCTGCAGGCCGAACGGGGCCGCCTCGGCTCGCTGGTCCGCGCCGTGGTGACGCACTTCGGCGGCGGCAACGCGCCGTCGCTCGACACCGTCGCCGGCCGCCTCGAGATCCGCAGCACCGGCGTCGTGCTCGACGGCGCGCACATCCCGCTGTCCCGGACGGGGGTCGACGTGCTGGCGGCGCTGTTCGACGCCGCCGGCGGCGTGGTCTCGAGGTCACGACTGCAATGCGCGCTCCCCCGCTCCGGCGAGAACACCCACGCGATCGAGATGGCCGTGGCGCGCGTCCGCGAGGCGGTCGGCGCCCCGGAGCTCATCAAGACCGTCGTCAAGCGCGGGTACCGGCTGAACGTGATCGATCCCGCCGACGCGACGGCCTGATCACGTCCGACCTCGGGTCAGGCGAGCAGATCGGGCCGGTTGAGCCGGGTGCGCTCGAGGCTCTGCTCGCGCCGCCACGCGGCGATCGCGCCGTGGTTGCCGCTCAGCAGCACCGGCGGCACCTCGCGCTCGCGCCAGACCGGCGGCTTCGTATAGCTCGGGTACTCCAGAAGCCCGTCCTCGTGGGACTCCTCGACGAGGCTCTCGGGATTGCCGACGACGCCCGGCACCAGGCGCGACACCGCCTCGACGACCGCCATCGCGGCGACCTCGCCGCCGTTGAGCACGTAGTCGCCGAGGCTGACCAGCCGCACGCGTCCCTCGCGCCGAGTAGTGATCGACGACCCGCTGATCGATCCCCTCGTACCGTCCGCATGCGAACACGAGGTGGCTCTCCTCGGCGAGGGAGCGCGCCATCCGCTGCGAGAACAGCTCGCCCGCGGGCGACGGGCACGAGCAGCACGGCGTCCTCGGTGAGCAGCTCGTCGAGCGCCTCCCCCCACGGCTCCGGCTTCATCACCATGCCCGCGCCGCCACCATAAGGGCGTGTCATCGACAGTCCGGTGGCGGTCGTGGGTCCAGGTCCGCAGATCGTGGACATGCATGTCGAGGATGCCGCGATCCCGCGCCTTGCCGATGAGCGAGACGTCGAGCACATCGAAGAACGCCGGAAAGATCGTGACGATGTCGATGCGCATGGCTTCGAGTGTAGGCATCCGGCCATGTTTCGGTCGTGTGACGGCGACCTCACCGGGACCACGGGCGCCGGTGATCGCCTGGTGACCCAGGATTTACCGCCCGGGGCCGGGCACGGAAACACGCCCGACATAGCGTCAAGCCAACATCAGTAATGAGGAGGCGCCATGACCACGACCGTCACAACATCCGACGACGGATGCTGCAGCACCGGCATCCGTCACATCAGGCGTCACCCTCACCCGCCGTCCCGGCCGCTGGGTCGACGGCTGGAACCCCGAGGACTCCGCATTCTGGGAGACCGAGGGTCGCCCGATGGCCCGCCGCAACCTCGGCTGGTCGATCTTCGCCGAGTTCCTCGGCTTCATCATCTGGCAGCTGTGGAGCATCGTCGTCGTGATGCTCCCGGCGGCGGGCTTCGACCTCACCAGCTCGGAGCTGTTCTGGCTCATCTCGGTGCCGAGCCTCGTCGGCGCCACCCTGCGCTTCCCCTACACGTTCATGGTCGCGATCTTCGGCGGCCGCAACTGGACCATCGTCTCGGCGGGACTCCTGCTCATCCCCGCGGTGCTGCTCGGCATCGTCGTGTCGAACCCCGAGACGCCGTTCGGCGTGCTCCTGCTGGTCGCCGCGCTCGGCGGCGTCGGCGGCGGCAACTTCGCGAGCTCGATGGCCAACATCACCTACTTCTTCCCGCAGAAGGAGAAGGGCTGGGCGCTCGGGCTCAACGCCGCCGGCGGCAACCTCGGCACCTCGGTCGCCCAGTTCGCCGTCCCGATCGTCGTCACGATCGGCGCCGCCGCGACGCTCAACATCGCGCTCGCCGGCTGGATGTGGATCCCGTTCATCCTCATCGCGATGTGGGGCGCCTGGCGCTTCATGGACAACCTGTCCTCGGCGAAGGCCGACTTCGCCGGCTCCGCCGCCGCCCTGCGCGAGCCCCACCTGTGGCTCATGGCGCTCCTCTACATCGGCACCTTCGGCTCGTTCATCGGCTTCGCGAGCGTCTTCCCCAAGCTCATCGCCGACCAGTTCCCGGCGTTCTCGACGATCCAGGTCGGCCAGGCGGCCGTCTCGCTCGCCTTCCTCGGCGCGCTCGTCGGCTCGCTGGCCCGCCCGTACGGCGGAAAGCTCGCGGACCGCTTCGGCGGGGCCCGCGTCACCGTCGCCGCGTTCTCGGTCATGGCCCTCGGCGCGCTGGCGCTGATCTGGACGATGTCGATGCAGAGCTTCTGGGTCTTCCTCGGATGCTTCCTGCTGCTCTTCGCCGCCACTGGCGTCGGCAACGGCTCGACCTATCGCATGATCCCGAGCATCTTCGCGGCGCGCGGCATCGCCACCGACGCCCTGCCCGGCACTCCCGCGGGGACCAAGGTGCAGCGCAAGGCCGCCGCTGCGCTCGGCCTCATCTCGGCCATCGGCGCGTACGGCGGCTTCCTCGTTCCGCAGGTGCTGAACATCTCGCAGCAGGCGACGGGCGGGTACACCGCCGCGTTCTACGGCTTCGTCGGCGCCTACGTCGCGCTCATGATCGTGACCGTCCTCGTCTACGTCATCCCGCGTCGCTCGCTGGCAGGGCAGCGGATCTGAGCCCCATGACCCACTCCGTCCCCGCTCCGCGTCGTCCTCGTCGGCTTCGGCCCCGTCGGCGCCCGCTTCGCCGAGGAGCTGCTCCCCGCCGTCGCGAGCGGCGAGGCCCGCGCTGACCGTGGTCGGCGCGGAGCGGTGCGACCCGTACAACCGGGTGATGGTCGCCGAGTTCGCGGTGGGCGATGCGGAGCGCGACGAGCTCGACCTCGTCGACTCCGCCTCGCTCGTCGCGGCGGGCGTCGACGTGCGGACCGGCGCGCGGGTGGTGGCCATCGACCGCGGCGCGAGCGCGGTTCGCCTCGACGACGGGTCATCGCTCCCCTACGACCGGCTCGTCCTCGCGACCGGCGCGCGCTCCCGCATCCCGGTCCTCGACGGCCTGGAGCACGTCGAGCACTCCGCCTCGCCCGGCCGGGACGACGCACTCACGGAGGGCGTCTGCGTGCTGCGCTCGGTCGACGACGCCCACCGCGTGCGCGATGTCGTCGCCGGCGGGCGGGCGCGTCGTGGTCCTGGGCGCCGGCGTCCTCGGCATCGAGCTCGGGATGCTGCTGGCGAGGGCCGGCGCCACGCCGAGCATCGCGCACTTCGGCCCGATCCCGATGCCGCGACAGCTCGACCGCGGCTCCGCCGCCGTCCTCGGCGCGGCGCTCGAGGACGCGGGCCTGCACGTCATCCCGCACACTCGCGCCGAGGCGATCGTCGCTCGGGTCGACGAGCACGGCGTCCGGCGCTTCCACGCACTCGTCAGCTCCGACGGCCGGGTCACCGAGGGCGACCTCCTCGTCCTGTCCTGCGGGGTCGTCGCCCGTACGGAGCTCGCCGCGAGCGCCGACCTGCGCATCGGCGGCGGCATCCTCGTTGACGAGCACCTCCGCGCGTGGACGGACCACCGCATCCACGCGATCGGCGACTGCGCACACATCGCCGATCCGGCGCGGTACCTGCACGAGGCATCCGTCCCCGGCGGCCCGAGCGGACTCATCGGCCCCGGCTGGCGGCAGGCGGAGTGGCTCGCGCGCTCGCTCATCGCCGAGCTGCGCGGCCAGGCGATCGCGCCCTTCGACGAGGAGCTCCCCGGTGTCGTCCTGCTGAAGGCGGACGGCGTCGACCTGATCTCGGCCGGCGATGTCTCCGCCGATCCGTTCGCCCCTGTGCCGCGGGGCGAAGTCGCGCCGGGCGTCGCCGTCTGGGCCGACCCCGAGCACGGGACCTACACGAAGATGGTCACGCGCGAAGGGGTGCTGACGGGCTTCGTCAGCGTCGGGATGCCGCGCACCGCCGCCGAGCTGAGCGTGCTGTACGCGCGGCGGGCCGAGCTCCCCGCCGATCGGTCGCTGCTGCTCCGACTGGATGCCGCCGACGAGTCGGCGCCTCGCGCAACGGGTCGCGAGGCGACCGTCTGCATGTGCAACGCCGTGACGGCCGGGCACGATCGAGGACGCCATCTCGGACGGCTGCGACACGCGTCGCCGAAGTCGGTCGGTGCACGCGCGCAGGTACCGGCTGCGGCGGATGCCGGGCACGCATCTCCGAGATGATCACGGCCTCCGCGCGCGAGGCGGCGCCCGCGTGAGCACAGCGACCCACTGCCCCTATTGCGCGCTGCAGTGCGCCATGACCCTCACGCCGGTGGCGGCATCCGTCCCTGTCGAGGTCTCGGGACGCGACTTCCCCACCAACCGCGGCGGGCTGTGCAAGAAGGGCTGGACCTCCGCCGAGCTGCTCGCCTCACCCGACCGGCTGACCACACCGCTGCGTCGCGACGCGGACGGCGAGCTTCGCCCGATCGAGTGGGATGCCGCGCTCGACCTGCTCGCGGACCGAGCTGCGCCAGCATCCGCGGCGAGCACGGCGCCGATGCGATCGGGGTATTCGGAGGCGGCGGACTCACCAACGAGAAGGCGTATCAGCTCGGGAAGTTCGCCCGCATCGCGCTCGGCACCTCCCGCATCGACTACAACGGACGCTTCTGCATGTCGTCCGCCGCTGCCGCCGCGAATCGCGCGTTCGGCATCGATCGCGGGTCTGCCGTTTCCGCTGACCGATCTCGACACCGCCGACACCGTGCTGCTCCTGGGGTCGAACGTCGGCGACACCATGCCGCCCTTCCTCTCGCACCTGCAGAGCGCGCGCGCCGCGGGCGGGCTCATCGTCGTCGACCCGCGGCGCAGCACGACGGCGCGGCTCACCGACGAGGGTGCCGGCATCCACGTGCAGCCGGTTCCCGGCACCGATCTCGCGCTCCTCCTCGGGCTCGCGCACGTCGTGCTCGCCGAGCGGCTCCACGACGCCGCCTATCTCGATGAGCGCACCGTCGGCCTCGCCGCGCTTCGCCGCTCGGTGTCGCCGTGGTGGCCGGAGCGCACGCAGTCCGTGACCGGCGTCCCCGCCGCGACGATCCGCGCAGCTCGCGCGCCGGCTCGCCGCCGGCCGCTCGGTCGTACATCCTGACCGGACGCGGCGTCGAGCAGCACGCCGACGGCACCGACACGGCGACGGCTGCGATCAACCTCGCGCTGCTGCTCGGCCTGCCGGGCACTCCCGGCAACGGCTACGGCACGCTGACCGGTCAGGGCAACGGCCAGGGCGGTCGCGAGCACGGGCAGAAGAGCGACCAGCTTCCTGGCTATCGCAAGATCACGGATGCCGCTGCCCGCGCCCATGTCGCCGCGGTGTGGGGGGTGATCACCGACGTGATCCCCGGTCCCGGCATCCCGGCCGTTCAGCTCCTGCAGTCGGCGGGCATGCCGGGCGGCGTGCGTGCGCTGCTGGTGCACGGATCCAACGTCGTCGTCTCGGCCCCCAACGTGCAGACCGTGCGCGACGCGCTCGCCCGCCTCGATCTGCTCGTGGTGTGCGACTTCTTCCTCTCCGAGACGGCGCGGCTGGCCGACCTGGTGCTGCCGGTGCTGCAGTGGGCCGAGGAGGAGGGCACGATGACCAACCTCGAGGGACGCGTGCTGCGGCGGCGCAAGCGCGCTCGATCCGCCCGGAGGCGCGCGCAGCGAACTGTGGATCATGGCGGAGCTCGCGCGCCGACTCGACGCGCCCGGTGCCTGGAGCCTCGATCCCGCGATCGTCTTCGACGAGCTCGCGCGCGCGTCCGAGGGCGGGCCGGCGGACTACTCCGGGCTCAGCCACGCGCTGCTCGACGAGGGCATCGAGGCGCACTGGCCATATTCCGGTCGGCAGCACGCGGCACGCCCCGACTGTTCGCGGAGCGGTTCGGCCACGATGACGGCCGCGCGCGTCTGGTCGCCGTGCAGGCGCGTGGCGCGCGACGAGGTGGCGCATGGCGAGCGAGCTGACGCTCATCACCGGCCGGCTGCTCGAGCACTACCAGAGCGGGGCGCAGACCAGGCGGGTGCCCGAGCTCGCCGCGGCGCGGCCGGAGCTCGTCGCGCAGGTGCATCCCGTCGACTGCGAAGGACCGCGGCCTCGAGGAGGGCGGCGGCGTGCGGCTGTCGAACGGGCGCGGAAGCCTCGTCGCGAAGGTCGGCCTGAGCACCGACATCCGCCCCGACACGGTGTTCCTGCCGTTCCACTACGCCGACGGCGCGAGCGCGAACCTGCTCACGAGCGACGCGCTCGATCCGATCTCGTCGATGCCCGAGTTCAAGAACGCCGTGGTGCGGGTCGAGCGGGTCGGCTAGCACCACTCCGACGCGGAGCTCGTATCGCGGCGCACCTCGATCGCCAGCTCCTCCCCGCACGAGAAGAGGAGGAACGTGTACCCGTCGCGCCGGGCGACCAGTCGCGACCCGTCCGACGTCTCGATCTCCCACCCGGCGTCCGCAAGCTGATGCGCGTACAGCACGAACGCATCGTCTGCGGGGATGCCGCGGACGATCGCGCCGCAGCTGTCCGGCGACCACGCGATCAGGTCGACAGGGCCCGGGTGCGAGAGCTCGTCGACGGCCGCCTGGATCTCCGGGTCCGACTGCGGGTTCGAGTCCGTGCAGTCCACGGTGTGGGTCGCGTCGAAAGGCGCTGAGAACGCCACGGACCCCCCGATGATCAGCACCGCGACGACCGTCCCGATGCCGACGACGGCGGCGATGGCACGCACGACGGCATTCCTGCTGATGACGAAGGCGATGATCGCGATCGCCACGACCATCAGCAGACCGGGCCACGCCGAGCCCAGGGCGCCGAGCGCGCCTTCCAGCACGCTGGGCGCCGGATAGGGCGCGTCCGGCCGCGACAAGTAGGCCAGCAGGATCACCATGATGCCGAGCGCGCCCGCCACGGACACGAGCAGCCACCCGGCACGCCGATCCGACATGGTCGGGATTATCCTCGCCAGGGCGAAGTCGCACCTGGAACGGCGCGCCGCGACGTCAGTCGGTCGGAGCCTCGGACTCGTCCGGCCCGGCCTCGGCCTCGTCGTCCCCGGGAAGCTCTTCGAAGAGCCCGGCCGGCGGTGTCACGACGACACGGCCCGCCTTGATGTCGACCTCGGGGACGATGGCGGCGACGAACGGCACGAGGACTTCGCTGTCGGTCACTGAGCCTGTCGAAGGCCGGACGACGAGCAGGTCCTGCGCCGGGAAGTGGTCGACACGGATGACGCGGCCGACGACCTCGCCGTCGCGGACGACGTCGAGTCCGACGAGCTGGTGGTCGTACCAGGCGTCATCCTCGGTCTGAGGGGGCGTCAGCATCCTGATCGATCCAGAGGATCGCACGGATGAGCTCCTCGGCCGCGTCGCGGTCGTCCACGCCCTCGAAGAAGGCGACGGGGTGGCTGTTCATCCAGCGGAACTCGCGAACCGTCAGGGGCTTGCCGTGCCACGGAGAGGACTCCGGCACCTGCAGCGTGAATGTCGCACCGGGAACGAACCGGCCGTCGGGGTCGTCGGTGTAGAGCTCGAGCTTGATGGCGCCCTTGAGCCCGTGCGCCTTGACGAGCCGGCCTACGCGCAGCTGCGTCTTCGCGGACGGGCGAGGAGTCTCAGCCTTCCGGCCGTGTCGCCCTCGGACTTCTCTGCGTCACTCACCTCAGTCGTCCGCGACGTCGACGCGAACGCGCCGCCCGTCGGCGAGCGCGCTGATGAGGGTGCGGAGGGCTTTGGCCGTGCGGCCGCCGCGCCCGATCACGCGACCCCGGTCATCGGGGTGGACGTGGACCTCGAGGACGTCGCCGCGAGGCGACGTGGACGAGTCGATGCGCACGTCGTCAGGGTGATCGACGATCCCCTTGACGACGTGCTCGAGCGCGGCGGCGAGCAACGGACTACGCCTCGGTGGATCGGCGGCCTCGTCGGCCGCCTCGGTCACGTCAGCGGGGGTCTCGGCCGGAGCCTCGACCTTCTTCTCGACCTTGGGCTTGACGACCGACTTCTTCGCCGAGTCGACCTCGAAGTCGGGCTTGGCCTCGGCGGTGCGAACGGTCGAGACGGCGTTCTTGTCGCCCTTGAACTTGCCCCAGTCGCCGGTGAGCTTGAGCAGCGCGGTGACCTGCTCGGTCGGCTGCGCGCCGACGCTCAGCCAGTACTGCGCACGCTCGGAGTCGACCTCGATGAACGAGGGCTCCTCGGTGGGGTGGTACTTGCCGATCTCCTCGATGACACGACCATCGCGCTTGGTGCGCGAGTCGGCGACGACGATGCGGTAGTACGGCGCACGGATCTTGCCCAGGCGCTTGAGACGGATCTTGACAGCCACGATTCTCCTGAATGTGTGGAAGTGGACGAACTGGTCGCCTGGAGCGTGGGGTGCACACCCGGCGGAAGCTCTTAAAGGAGGACCACTGCGCTGGATAGAGGGTCGAGCGCCTGGTCCGACCACCCATTCTCCCATAACCCAGGGGATGCCGCGAACCGGCCGCGCTCCGCCGAGCCCCGGCATCCCCATGCCAGACTGTGCGAATGACGGTGCCCTTCGCGACATCCGCCCGTTCTTCGGTAGGGCTCGAGTGGGAGCTGATGCTCGCCGACGGCGAGTCGGGCGACCTGGTGCCCCGAGCGCCTGAGGTGCTGGATGTCCTCGAGGAGAGCACGGCGCACGAGCGATACACCGTCACCGGTGAACTGCTCACGAACACCGTCGAGGTCACGAGCGGTATCGGCAACACGGTCGCCGCGGCTGTGGACGACATCGCGGATGCGATCGCCGCCGTCCGCACGGTCACGAACCCGATGAACGTCGAGCTGCTCTGCGCGGGAAGCCACCCGTTCGCGCAGTGGTTCGACCAGGGCATCAGCGACAAGACCCGGTACCACAAGCTCATCGAGCGGACCCAGTGGTGGGGGCGCAACATGATGATCTGGGGGATCCACGTGCACGTGGGCGTCGAGGACGCCGACAAGGTCTTCCCGATCATCAACGCCCTGGCCGCGTACCTCCCCCATCTGCAGGCGCTCTCGGCATCGAGCCCCTTCTGGGCGGGCGAGCGGACGGGATATGCGTCGAATCGCTCCCTCGTGTTCCAGCAGCTCCCGACGGCGGGGCTGCCCTGGCCGCTCGAGGACTGGGGCCAGTTCGAGGCATACCTCGACGACATGGTGGGTACCGGGGTGATGGAGGATGCCACCGAGGTGAGGTGGGACATCCGCCCCGCGCCGCGCTGGGGCACGATCGAGGTGCGCGCCTGCGATGGGATGTCGACGCTTCCCGAGCTCGCCGCAGTGGCGGCTCTGGTGCAATCGCTCGTCGAGGAGTTCTCCCGCGCTCTCGACGAGGGCCGCGAGCTCATGACGCTGCAGCCGTGGTTCGTCCGCGAGAACAAGTGGCGCGCCGCGCGCTACGGCCTCGACGCGCGGATCATCATCGACCGTGACGGCACCCAGGCGCCGGTGCGCGAGCATCTGCGCGAGACGCTCGACCGCGTGGCCGACATCGCCGCCGAGCTCAAGTGCGCGCGGGAGCTGTCCGCGATCGAGACGACGCTCGACGCAGGGTGCGAGCTACGCGCGTCAGCTGATGGTGGCGGATGCTGCGGGCGGCGACCTGCGCGAAGTCGTGCAGCACCTGATCCGCGAGTTCCGCGCCGGTCCGACGCTGCGCGAGCACCTGGCCGCGCTCGGGCACTGACCGCGGGTCGCGCGCCGCCCCTGCCTGCCCGCGCTGAATTCAGGCGAAGCGGCCTCATCAGGCCATCTGCTCCGCCAATCGTCCTGATGTGGCGAGTTCACCTGACCTGGCGACGATGAGCGCCCTGGGCGATGGCCGTGAGGATCGTGTCGAGCACGTACTGCCAGCAGAAGAAGACCTGGTAGAAGTCGAATCGAAGCACCGTGTAGCCGCGGAGAGCGAGCCGGGCGTCCGCCTCGAGATCCCGACGGCGATCGGCCGCAGAGCTGTGGAATGCGAACCCGTCGAGTTGAACGAGCAGGGAGTCTCCGATCCGGCCATCGATGCGGCGACCATCGACCTTCACTTGCCGTCGCACGGCGACACCCGACTCGCGCATCCCGTCGAAGAACCGCGTTTCGAGCCCTGAGTCGGATAAGTCCTCGGCGACGCGTGCGAGGGCCGCTGCCCGCGTGCTCCGCCACGCCACACGCCGCAGGACCGTGGCATCGACCAGACCCTTCCGAATCGCCGACTCCCAGAGCGCGAGCGCGTCGGGGCGGTCCAGACACCGAGCCGCTTGGAAGAGGATGTTGAGGATCGGCTCCTCCACGGTCGTCCGACCAACGGGGGCGGGTCCGTGCGCCCAGTGCAGCAGTATCTTGCCACCATCGAGGCGTGACGAATTGCCGGCCACGGCAACATGCGGGATGTCGTGCTCCGGAACGGCCAGACCGAGCATGGCTGCAGCCGTGACGCAGGTCGCGCGTCCGCCGACGGATGCTGCGGCGGCGCGATTCGGATCACAGGTCGGCGCGACAAGCCACGATCTGTGCACTCGACCAGCGAGACCGACGGCGACCGCATTCGCCACCTCACGGTCGGAGAATCCCGCAGCGCGCGCCTCCGAGCTGTGCGCGATACCCTTCCTCGCGCCGAGCCATCTACGGAACTCCGTGCGGCGCCGCGCGTGTACCTGCTCCACCGTTTGCTTCATGGCGTTCGAGCATGCACGCCGTAAACCGGCGGCGGGCCCGGTCGGACGGAATCGTGGAGGACGGGGCCCGCGACCAGGGGTGGGGAGGAGCCCCGGCGGCTCGGCTCAGTGGTCAGTTCAGGCGACGGTGCCGCATCAGGCCGTCTGACGCTCGCAACGACCTGATTCGGGCGAATCGCCTGATTTCGTGACGGATGCGGGCTGCGCAGGCGCCCGCCCACGACGAGCGGATGCCGCCGCTCAGCCCTTGCCGAGGAGCTTCTGCAGCTCGGCGAGGTCGGCCTCGGACGGCCCGCCGGCGCCGGGCTTGGCACCGAGGCCGAAGCCCGATCCGGTCGGGGCCGCGGGTGCGGCCGCCGCGATCCCGGCGTTCTCGGCCGCGCGCTTGGCAGGGTTTCCCGAACGCGACCCCTTGACCTGAGGCTGCTTTCCGCGCTTCGCGGAGGCGCCGGGGCGCTGCCCGGGGATCGGCCCCATGCCCGGGATGTTGGGCGTGCCGCCGCGCGCGACGGTCTTCATCATCTTCGCGGCCTGCTCGAAGCGATTGACGAGCCCGTTCACGTCGGTGACGGTCATGCCCGAACCGCGGGCGATGCGCAGGCGCCGCGAGCCGTTCAGCACCTTGGGGTTGCGCCGCTCGATCGGGGTCATCGAGCGGATGATGGCCTCGGTGCGATCGATCTCGCGCTCGTCGAAGTCCTCGAGCTGCTGCTTCATCGAGCCCATGCCCGGCAGCATCCCGAGCATCTTCTTCATCGAGCCCATCTTCTTGAGCTGCTGCATCTGATCGAGGAAGTCCTCGAGCGTGAACGAGTCGGTCGCGAGCTTCTCGGCCATCTTCATGGCCTCTTCCTCATCGAAGGCCTGCTGGGCCTGCTCGATGAGGGTCAGGATGTCGCCGAGGTCGAGAATCCGGGATGCCATGCGGTCGGGGTGGAACGCCTCGAGGTCGTCAAGCCCCTCACCCGTCGACGCGAAGATGATCGGACGGCCGGTGACCGAGGCGACCGAGAGTGCGGCACCACCGCGCGCGTCGCCGTCGAGCTTCGACAGCACGACGCCGGTGAAGTCGACGCCCTCCTGGAAGGCCCTGGCCGTGTTGACGGCATCCTGACCGATCATCGCGTCGATGACGAACAGGACTTCGTCGGGGTCCGTCGCCTTGCGGATGTCGGCGGCCTGCTTCATCATCTCGGCATCGACGCCGAGGCGGCCGGCCGTGTCGATGATGACGACGTCGTGCTGCTGCCGGCGCGCCACCTCGACGCCGTCGCGAGCGACCTGGACCGGGTTGCCGACGCCGTTGCCCGGCTGCGGAGCATAGATCGCGGCGCCCGCCTGCTTCGCCACGACCTGGAGCTGGTTCACGGCATTCGGACGCTGCAGGTCCGCGGCGACGAGGAGCGGGGTGTGGCCGTCCTTCTCGAGCATCTTCGCGAGCTTGCCCGCGAACGTGGTCTTTCCGGAGCCCTGCAGGCCCGCGAGCATGATGACGGTCGGCGGGTTCTTCGCGAACTGCAGCCGGCGCTGCTCGCCGCCCAGGATGGCGATGAGCTCCTCGTTGACGATCTGAACGACCTGCTGTGCCGGGTTCAGAGCCTTGTTGACCTCGTCACCGAGGGCGCGCTCGCGCACCTTGGCGGTGAATTCCTTGACGACGGGCAGTGCCACGTCGGCGTCGAGCAGAGCGCGCCGGATCTCGCGGACCGTGCCGTCGACGTCCGCGGGCGTGAGCTTGCCCTTGGTGCGGAGGTTGCGGAAGGTCTCGGTGAGCCGGTCGGAAAGGGTGCCGAAAGTCGCCATGATGCTCCAATTCTACGCGAGCGGATGCTGCATTCCGCCGCGCGCGTCACTCGGGGCCGAGCTCCTGGAAGAGCGTCAGCTGCAGCCCGGCGGGGCCGCGCAGGCGGGCGTTGATCGAACGCCACGGAGTGAGACGAGCGGATGCCTCGACCTCCGCACCCGCTGAGGCGAGGCGTTCGGCTGCGGCAGCCGTGTCGTCGACCTCGAGCGCGATCCGGATGCGATCACTCGCCCCTCCGTCGGTCTCGACCTGATCGATCAACGCGATCTGCGCACGGTTCGAGAGCTCGATCGTCGCCCGGCCGGCATCGAGGATGACCGCGCGCGAGCCGCCTTCGCCTTCGTACGCCTCGGACTCCGGCATCCCCACGACATCGCGGTAGAACGCGAGCGCCTCATCGAAGTCCGGGGTGCGCACGACCACGCGGAGCTGACGCACCGCTCCGGTGTGCGCGGCGAATGCCGAGGCGGCCGCCGACGCGCGGGTGAAGAACCGCGCGAGCGAGGTGCGTCCGGCGCCGTCGTGCGCCCAGGCCTCCACCGCGGCGAGAACCGCGCCCGCCCATGCCGCTCCGGCGACCTCGGAATCGATGCGCTCTGCACCACCCGCACGCAGCCGCGCGGCGACCACCCGGGCGATCCGCGACCGCCGCACGGCTGCCTCACGCTCCAATTCAGCCTCGAGCCCCATCGCCGGAGCGTTGACGAGCGCCAGCGCGAGACTGTCGGGGGCGAAGTCGTCGGCGATCGCCAGGACGGCGCTTCGGACCGATGCGACGGCATCCGATTCCTCATCCGACGCGATCCGAGCCTCGAAGACGTCGATGCGCTCGTCGAAACCCGACCACAGGATGTCGGACTTGGAGGCGAAGTAGTTGAAGAAGCTCGAACGGCTCACGCCGGCTCGCGTCGTGATGTCGGCGATGGATGTCGCCTCGAAGCCCTTCTCGAGGAACAGTTCGCATGCGGCCTCGGCGAGCGTCTCCCGTGACGATGCCTTGGGCCTTCCGGTGCGGGACTCTGACGACATGGTTGACAGCGTACGAGTCAGTCGCTTCACGGCGTATTGTTGGACGCAATCCATAAAGTCGCCATCGACGCCACAAGCGAAGGAGCGCACGTGCTCGAGATCCAGACGGTCGGCCTCTCCCCCGACTACGTCCCGTACCTGGACGGATGGGCGCTGCAGCGCAGCATCCACGCAGAGGTGGTCGACGGCGTACGCCCCGACACCCTGCTGCTGCTCGAGCACGAGCCCGTGTACACCGCCGGCGCGCGCACCGCGCGGCACGAGCGGCCCACCGACGGCACACCGGTCGTCGATGTCGACCGCGGCGGCAAGATCACGTGGCATGGGCCGGGCCAGCTCGTCGGCTACCCCATCGTCCGGCTCGCAGAGCCGATCGACGTGGTCGCCCATGTGCGGACGCTCGAGCAGCTGCTGATCGACGCCCTGGGCGAGTTCGGCGTCGCCGGCTATCGCGTCGAGGGGCGGAGCGGCGTCTGGGTGCGCCGGCCGCTCGGCGAGGACAAGATCGCCGCGATCGGCGTGCGTGTGCAGCGCGGCGTCACGATGCACGGCTTCGCTCTCAACTGCGACAACTCGCTCTCGGGGTTCCGCGGCATCATTCCGTGCGGCATCACGGATGCGGGGGTCACGACGGTGAGTGAGGTGGTGGGGGCGGATGTCTCGCCCCGCGATGTGCTCGACACGGTCTCGGCGGTGTTCGAAGGCGAGTACGGCAGGCGCCGCACGAGCGCCCGCGCCATGACGGCGGTCGGCGCATGACCGGCTGCGCGACGGGCTCAGGCGGAGCGACAGCATCCACACCCGCGACCGCCCCGGGTGGACGCAAGCTCCTGCGACTCGAGATCCGCAACGCCGAGACGCCGATCGAGCGCAAGCCGGAGTGGATCAAGACCCGCGCGAAGATGGGTCCTGAATACACGGCGCTGCACTCGCTCGTGAAGGACGAGGGCCTTCACACCGTCTGCCAGGAGGCGGGCTGCCCGAACATCTACGAGTGCTGGGAGGATCGCGAGGCGACTTTCCTCATCGGCGGCTCGCAGTGCACGCGCCGATGCGACTTCTGCCAGATCGACACCGGCAAGCCCGCCGACTACGACACCGACGAACCGCGCCGGGTCGCCGAGAGCGTCGTGCGGATGCGGCTGCGCTACGCGACCGTGACCGGCGTCGCCCGCGACGACCTTCCGGACGGCGGCGCGTGGCTGCACGCCGAGACCGTGCGCCGCATCCACGCCGAGAACCCCAACACCGGCGTCGAGATCCTCGCGACCGATTTCAACGGCGACCGGATGCTGCTGGAAGAGGTCTTCGACTCGCGCCCCGAGGTGTTCGCGCACAACGTCGAGACGGTCCCGCGGATCTTCAAGCGCATCCGGCCTGCCTTCCGCTACGACCGCTCGCTCGGCGTCCTCACCATGGCCCGGGAGGCGGGCCTCATCACCAAGTCCAACCTCATCCTCGGCATGGGCGAGGAGCCCGAGGAAGTGGTTCAGGCGCTCCAGGACCTGCACGACGCCGGAACCGACATCATCACCATCACGCAGTACCTGCGCCCGTCGCCTCGGCATCTCCCCGTCGACCGCTGGGTGAAGCCGCAGGAGTTCGTCGAGTTCAAGGAGGAAGCCGAGCGCATCGGATTCCTCGGGGTGCTCGCAGGGCCGCTGGTGCGCTCGTCCTATCGCGCCGGACGGCTGTGGGCCGCCTCGATGCTCTCCAAGGGACGCGACATCCCGCCTCATCTCGCGCACCTCGCGGAGGACATCGCCCTCGAAGGTCAGGGGCGGTTCGCGCAGGCGGTCTAGTCCGCGCTGGTCACCGACAGCACGTCGCCGTCCGACCCCAGGTTCACCAGCAGCACATCGTCGGTCGCATCCGGATCGAGGGCGTACTCGAGCACGGCGAACGGATCGTTGCCGCCGTGCTCGTCGGCGAGGATCGTCATGCTCATGAATTGAAGCGAGCGGATGATGTCGATGTGCGTGTCGCCCGAGATGTCCACGAGCAGGTCCTCGAGCTCCTCACCCATCACCTGCTGCTGCTGCAGGATGTACTCGGTCACCTCGCTGGTGCGGTCATCGAGCTCGGACACCATGGCGTTTCGCGCGGTCCGGTCGATCGTCTCGATCGCCGAGATCAGCCCCGCCGCGACATCGAGCGCCGCCTCCGACACGTCGTCCTGGTCCGGCGCGGTGAGGTCGACCGTCACGGTCTGATCTCCCAGCTCCACGTTCTCGGACCAGAAGATCGAACCGTCCGGACCAGACTCGAGAAGTCCGAAGAAGTCGTGTTCGATCGCCATCTCCCCATGAAACCAGCCTGGGCCCCAGGGCGATAGCCCTGGGCACCGGTGTGTCGGGGTCAGTCGACGAGGGACGCCGCGAACACGTGCGGCGTGAAGCCGGTGAGGTCGCCGATGCCCTCGCCCTGACCGAGGAGCTTCACCGGAATCCCGGTCCGCTCCTGCACCGCGAGGACGAATCCGCCCTTGGCAGAACCGTCCAGTTTCGTGAGGACGAGCCCCGTGACGCCCGCGTGCTCGAGGAACGCCTGCGCCTGCATCACGCCGTTCTGGCCGGTGGTCGCATCGAGCACGAGCAGCACCTCGCTGATGGGCGCCTGCTTCTCGATCACGCGGCGGATCTTGCCGAGCTCGTCCATGAGGCCCGCCCTTGGTGTGGAGGCGGCCCGCGGTGTCGACCAGCACGATCTCGGTGCCGGTTCGCTTCGCGTAGTCGATGGTCTGAAAGGCGACGGATGCCGGATCCTGGCCCTCCTGCTGGGGCCGGACGATCGCGGCGCCACCGCGCTCCGCCCAGGTCGCAAGCTGGTCGACCGCCGCCGCGCGGAAGGTGTCTGCCGCACCGACGACGACCGTGCGGCCGTAGCGCTGGAGGAACTTCGCGAACTTTCCGATGGTCGTCGTCTTGCCGACGCCGTTCACGCCGACGACGAGCACGACGGCGGGGCGCTCGGTCAGGCGGAGGGTCGTGTCGAACTTGGCGAAGTGCTCCTCGAGCGTCTCCTTCAGCATCCGCTGCAGGTCACGCGGGTCCGTCGTGCGGTACCGGTCGACCTTCTCGTGCAGCTCGTCGATGATCCGCTCGGTGACGTCTGGGCCGAAGTCCGCCGTGAGCAATGCCGTCTCGAGGTCGTCCCAGGTCGTCTCATCGATGGTGGGCTTCACGAACACGCCGCGCAGCGCGCGACCGAGCGACCAGGAGCTTTCAGCCATGCGACCAGCCTATGCGGGCGCGCCGCGGCGTAATCACGACATGATGAAGGCATGTCTACGCAGGGGCCCACCGAGTCGACGATCAGGACACCGGACCAGCGGCTGCGGGTCTTCGTGAGCTCGACCCTCGCTGAGCTGGCCGAAGAGCGCGCCGCGGTGGCACGGGCCATCACATCGCTGGGTCTCGCGCCGGTGATGTTCGAGCTCGGGGCTCGCCCGCATCCGCCTCAGGAGCTCTACCGTGCCTACCTCGCCCAATCGGACATCTTCATCGGTCTGTACTGGCAGAGCTACGGGTGGGTGGGTCCGGGGATGGACATCTCGGGGCTCGAGGACGAGTTCCGGCTGTCCGGCTCGCGACCCCGGCTGCTCTATATCAAGGCTCCTGCCCCGGACCGCGAACCGCGGCTGAGCGCGATGATCGACGAGCTGCGGGCGCTCGGCACCGATGCGTACCGCACCTTCCGCACGACGCGCGAGCTCGGCCGCCTGGTGCGCGACGATCTCGCGATCCTCCTCAGCGAACGCTTCGTGTCCTCGGCTCCCGAGAACCGTGCCGCGACTCCCACCGCAGTGCCGCGGCGCACCCTGCCCATCACCTCCACCTCATTGGTGGGCCGGGCCAACGACGTCGAAGCCGTCTCAGCGCTCCTGGAGCGTCCGGACGTGCGCCTCGTGACGCTCACCGGCCCTGGCGGCATCGGCAAGACCCGCCTCGCGATCGCGGTCGGCGAAGCCGTCGTCGAGAGGCTCTCGCTCCCTGTCACGTTCGTGTCGCTCGAGGCATCGACCACGGGTTCCGATGTGATCCCGCGGATGGCCGCCGAGGCCGGCGTGGTCCTCGAGGGGACGCGATCGGCCAGGGACGCGCTCGTCGAGCATCTCGCCGATCGCTCAGAGGTGTTCGTCCTTGACAATCTCGAGCAGGTGAGGGGCGCGGCCGAGGAGGTCGAGGAGCTGCTCGGGCGCTCGCCCGGCCTGAAGATCATCGCCACGAGCCGGGTGGTGCTGCGGCTGCGAGCCGAGCACGAGTACGTCGTCGAGGGCCTGCCGAGCGTCACGGAAGACGCTGCGGAGCCGCCCGCCGTCCACCTGTTCCATGATCGAGCGGATGCGGTCCGCCGCGGCATCCGCTGGACACCCGAGAACGCCGCGGCCGCTGTCGAGATCTGCCGCCGGCTCGACGGCGTTCCGCTGGCGATCGAACTCGCGGCCGCCCGCACGCGCCTCCTCGATCCGGTTGCGCTTCTCGGACGCCTCGAGGCCGTGCTGGACGCCCTCGGCTCAGGGCCGGTCGACCTGCCCGAGCGACAGCGGACGCTGCGCGCGACCGTGCAGTGGAGCGTGGGTCTGCTGACGGATGCCGAGCGACGGCTGCTGGCGGTGCTGTCGGTGTTCGCGGGCGGCTGGACCCTCGGTTCGGCCGCAGCCATCAGCGGACAGGATGAGGAGCAGACCCTCGACGCCATCGACGCGCTGGTCGGTCACAGTCTGGTCGCCGTCGATGCATCGAACACCGAACCGCGATTCCGGATGCTCATGACGGTGCGCGAGTTCGCGGCGGAGCTTCTCGACGGCGAGCCCGATCACGCCGAGGTCCGGCGTGGCCACGCCGAGTACTTCGCCGCGCTCGTCGACACCGACGACGTCCCCGCCGACCTGACCACGCCGTGGGCCCAACGGCTGCGGCTGGAGGAGGAGAACGTCCGGGCCGCGGTGGAGTGGTTCTTCGCCCACGATCCGTCTCGGCTGCCGCATCTGCTGCGCTCGCTGTGGCTCTACTGGCAGACGAACGACCGGCTTGTCGAAGGGCGGACCTGGGTGACCAAGCTCGCCGCCGTCACCGGCACCTTCACGCTCGACGACCGGGCGCGGGCGGAGGTGCTGTTCAGCGAGGCCGTCACGGCCGTGGCGGTCGGCGACGACGCCGCCGCGATCGCCGCGGTCCAGGAGATTCCGGGGGTGATTCCACTCGTCGACGAGCCTGCGCTCCGAAACGCCCTCCAGCTCGCTGTCTCGTGGAGCCTGCCCATCCTGGATGACTTCGACGGCGCGCTCGTCGCGGCATCGGCGGCATACGTGGGGTTCACTCAGCACGACGACGCGTTCGGCGCGTTCGCGGCCCTCACCGTGGGCATGCTCCAGACCGCACTGGGTCGCGATGACGAGGCGCGACGGTTCCTCGTGGAGGCGGATGAGCTCGGGACCCGCTTCGGCAACCGCTGGCTGACCTCGAGTGCGCGAACGCAGCTCGCGATCCTCGACGTGCGCCGCGGCGAGCTCGATTCTGCTCGGCGATACCTGCGCGGCTGTCTCGACGAGATCGACGACGACCAGGTCGGCACGATCACGGCCTGCTTCATGCTCACCGCATTCGCGGAGCTCGCGGTCGCCGAGGGGAATCCACGCGAGGCGGCCAGCGCGCTCGGCGCCGCGAAGGGTCTTCGCGTACGCGCCGGCCTGCTCGCCTGGCCGATCGCGCGCCGGGGCGAGGCGGCGCTGCGAGACCGTGTCGCGGGACTCCTCGAACCTCAGGCGATGCGCGACACGCACGAGCTGGGCGCCGGACTGCGGGCGCACGATGCGCTGGCGCTGGTGCGGCTCGGTGTCGCCTGAAGGCGCGGCGGCACGTGGCCGCCTCGAACGGCGCGACGCAACGACCACCGCGCCTGCGTGCCGCCCTTCCACCGCACGACCACGACCCCGAGGTGGCGCTCAGTCGTCGATCGGCCATCGGACGAAGATACGCGCGTTCTCACGCACCACTTGCTTGTACTCGTCGCTGGCGGCCGTGCCTGTCGGGCACGTGATCTGGGCGCTCAGCCCGCCTGGAACACCGCCGAACACGCGCGCAGCGCCCAGGAAACTCCCTTCCTGCGAAGAGTGCTGCCAGACCCGGAACTCCACGGCTGCTCCTTCGTCCTGCTGCATCGCATCGTCCACCGCGTAGATCTTCATGGCTTCTACGTCCTGCGGCGTGGCGACGCCATCCCCCCCGAGTCCGGCCAGCGCGCGGTTCGAAAGAGTGCGATCATCCTCCGACGGCTCTCCGACCGGGTCGACCAGCACGTGCAACCCGATCAGGCACCCGTTGTCCTCATCGCGGAACGTGTATCCGCGTTGGCTCGTCCACTTCTCCGGCTCGACCTTTGTGAAGCGCTCGTCGCCCTCAAAAGGGATATGCCAGCCCGCTCCCCAGTAGCTGTCGACCATCTCCTCTACCGGGCCGAAGGTGAGATCGACCGGGCCGGTCGGCCTCGGTGAGGGATCACCCGAAGGCGACGGGGACGGGGCAGCACTCGCGTGTGAAGACTCCTCTGCCGCGCTGGTGAGGTTCGCGCACGCGGCGAGCACAAGGAGCAGAGCGGCCGTCATCACTGCCATGGCGCCGCGGCGCGCGCCACGGACGATTCGGGCGCTCACGGCTTCACGTTCACTGTCAGAAAGGAATCAACGAGCGCGAAGTACTCCTCG
Organism: uncultured Actinomycetota bacterium; assembly: GCA_963751055.1. GTDB lineage: Bacteria > Actinomycetota > Actinomycetes > Actinomycetales > Microbacteriaceae > Microbacterium. The sequence goes on from CAVVTB010000002.1 coordinate 575,033, forward strand.
GAGGCATCGCTTCCGTTCGGACACATGATGCTGATCGTCAATCCGCCGCTCTGTATGCCGATCATCCGCGACGCGATGACGATCGTTCCCCCATCCTGTGCCTGACCTTCAATGACGCGGACGGCCACCTGGCCCCCGTCGTTGACGAGCGCGATCGTGTCATCGACCCCGTTGGCCTTGATCACTGCCAAATCCTCTGCGGTCGGTGTTGCTTGGAACGCGATGTTCGCGATCATCCAGTCGGACATGGTGCGATCGTCCTGGGTCTTGTCGAGATCGAAGATCTGTCCTTGGTAGAAGGCGATCTCGCAGTCCGTCGACTCATTCAGGTATGACCATGATCCGGCCCCGTCGTCGGCCGAGGCCACCGAGAACTGTTCTTCGACGAACATGCGCTCGACCCACTCGATGCTTCCGGTCGCTGTGAGGACGTCTTCGGCGCGCTCGAAGGACAGGTCCAAGGTCGGCGTCGGCGATGTCCTGGGCGTTGCCGAGGGCGTAGGTTTAGACTTCGTCGGTGTTTTCGAGCTAGCGGGCGATGCCGACGGTGACGACGTGCATCCCGTTAGCAGGACCATTCCAATGGCGAGGGCGATGATGCGCACGCGCCGTTGCGTGGCGAGGTTCATGGCCGCAACAGTAGCCACACCGCGGCTCCAGCGCTATTGGCAATTCGCCAAAACCCGGGAATCAGCTCGCGACGCGCTCCCCCACCCGCTGACCGACGACCGCCGAAACGCCGTCCTGACGCATCGAGACGCCGTACAGCGCGTCGGCGATCTCCATCGTGCGCTTCTGGTGCGTGATGACGATGAGCTGGCTGCTCTCCCGCAGCTGCTCGAACACACCGAGCAGGCGTCCCAGGTTGGCGTCGTCGAGCGCCGCCTCCACCTCGTCGAGGATGTAGAACGGGCTGGGGCGAGCCTTGAAGATCGCAACCAGCAGCGCGACGGCAGCAAGTGATCGCTCACCGCCCGACAGCAGCGACAGCCGCTCGATCTTCTTCCCGACCGGGCGCACGGCGACCTCGATGCCGGTGGTGAGCGGCTCATCAGGGTTCGTCAGCGAGATGCTGCCGGTGCCGCCCGGGAACAGGATCGGGAACACCTCGTGGAAGGCCGTCCTGGTGTCTTCGAAGGCGGCGAGGAAGATCACCTGCATCCGCTCGTCGAGTTCTTCGATGATCGTGATGAGGTCCTTGCGCGTCTGCGTCAGGTCGGCCAGCTGTTCCGTGAGGAACTTGTGCCGCTGCTCGAGCGCCGCGAACTCCTCGAGGGCGAGCGGGTTCACGCGGCCGAGCTGGGCGAGCTTTCGCTCAGCGTCCTGCAGCCGTCGGCGCTGCTGTGCACGGTCATAGGGAACGGATGCCGCCGCTTCGGGTTCTTCGGCGTCAGATGCGCCGGCGACGGGAACCGACTGATCCGGTCCATATTCCGAAATGAGAATGTCTTCGTCGACGCCGAGCTCCGACGCCGCACGTTCCACCAGCCCGGCCACGTGGAGGCGCTTCTCGTGGATCTGCAGCTCCAGGCTGTGCACGCTCTCGGTGAGCCCGGCAAGGCGCTCTCGGGTCGTCGACTCGACGCGCCGCAGGTCGCCGAGCTCGGCACTGACCGCGCTGCGGGCGGACTCGGCCGTCGCGAGCTCCAGGCGGGCCTGCGAGACGGACCGGTCGATCGAGTCGAGCACGGCAGGCAGCTGCGCCGCCACCGCGGCCGCAACCTCGCGCTGAGCCCGGCGGATCACGGTCCGCCTGGCAGCTTCCGCCGCGGCCTCGCGCTCGCGCTCGCGCTGGCGCTCGAGCTGCACGACGCGGGCCTCGCCGGCACGGATCCGCTCGCGGAGCGTCTCGACATCCAGCCTGGCCCTCATCTCGGCGTCGCGGGCGGCCTCGAGCGCCGCGAGCATCCCCTCGCGTGCCGACGCGTCCAGGATCGGGCGCGGCGCTTCAAGGGCGTTGTTCAGCTGGTCCTCCGCCGAGCGCGCCGAGCCCTGCGCCTCCTCGACGGCCAGCGCCGCCTGAGCGACTCCTGCTGCGAGGCGCTCGCACTCCGCGACGGCTGCTTCGTGACGCACGGTCGCGCGGTTGACCTGCTCGGTGTGAGCGGCAAGCGCGGCATCGTGCTCCCGCAGCGTCGCGAGCGAGGCCTTGGTGCGGTGCCGCGCCGCCTCCAGCGCCTTCGCGGCGTCCGCGAGCGCCTCCCGCAGCGAGTCCGCGACGACGTGGATCTCGGCGCGACGCTCGGCGGCGGCATCCCGCTCAGCCGCCAGCTCGAGTCGCGACCGCCCCTGGCCTGATCCTGCCCGCACGGTGAACTCCGTGACGACCTCACCGGAGCGCGTGACGATGGTGACCGGCGGGATCGCCGGCGCCTGACCCAGCGCCGCCAGCGCAGCCCGTGCCGCATCGAGGTCATCGGCGACGACGACGTGCGCCAGGATGCCGAGCACGCCGTCAGGGGCTGACACGACGTCGAGCGCGGGCACCACTCCGGGCAGTGACGGCACGTCCGGGCGCAAGGCTCCGGCGTCGGCGACCGCGATGTCGACCACTCCGAGGTCTCCGTCCCGCGCCGTGCGAGCCGTCGCAAACGCGTCCTCACGGCCGTCGACCAGCAGCCCCTCCGCGAGCGGTCCGAGCGCCGCAGCGATCGCCGTCTCGTAGCCCGCGGTGACCTTGACGGAATCTCCGATCAGCCCGCGCACACCCGCGCCACCTCGGGCGACGAGCTCGGCCGCGGCGTTCTTCACGTCGAGGGCGCGTCCGAGGGCGGCGGTCTGGGCGGTGAGAGCCTCGACTTCGCGCTCGGCGCCGTGCAGCCGCTCGCGAAGCCGCGTGACAGCAGCCTCCGCCTCGGTCGCATCGCGCTGGGCCTTGTCGTAGGCCGCGGCGTACTCGGCCGCGGAGCCTTCCGGCACGAGGTCCGGATCCACACCCGCGAGCACCGCCTCCGCCTCCGCGCGCCGGGTGAGAGCCCCGTCGAGGGCGCGCTGCTGGCGCTCGACGGCCGCCACAACCGCGGCGAGGGCGGATGCTGCGGCTTCCGCCGAACCGCGGAGCGCCGTGATCCGCATGTCGTGCTCCGAGACGAGCGCGCTCTGCGCGGCGATGTCGGTGTCGAGCGCGTCGAGTTCGGCACGGGCGCGGACGACCGCGCGCGACGCCTCTGCTGCCGCATCCTGGGCACTGCCGAGGCCATCGGCGATCTCGTCGATCTCAGCGCGGGCGTCGTCGATCGTGCCCTGCGAAACGGTGGTGCCCTGGATGAGGTCGTCCTCCTGCACGTCGCCGAGGAGCGCCAGGCGCTGCCCCGCGAGCGTGTAGAGCCCGCGCAGGCGCTCCTGCACCCGTTCGAGGCCGAAGGCGACCTTCTGTGCCTCGTCGACCGCCTCGGATCGCTGCTGGGCTTCGAGCTGTTCGACGCGGGCGCGTGTGTTGTCGAGCTGGTCCTGCAGCACGAGGCGCTCGGTGTGGCGCTCCTGCTCGCTGCGCGCGTACCCGGCGAGCTCGGCGCGGAGGCCGACGAGCTCGTCGGCGAGCAGCCGTGCCTTGGCATCGCGGAGCACGGCGGCGATCGTTTCCGCCTCGCGCGCCACCTCGGCCTGTCGCCCGAGGGGCTTCAGCTGCCGTCTCAGCTCTCCGGCGAGATCACTCAGCCGGGTGAGGTTGGCCTCCATGGCCTCGAGCTTGCGAAGGGTCTTCTCCTTGCGCCGACGGTGCTTCAGGATGCCGGCGGCCTCTTCGATGAAGCCTCGGCGATCCTCGGGGGACGCCTGCAGAACGCTGTCCAGGCGACCCTGCCCGACGATGACGTGCATCTCGCGGCCGAGGCCCGAGTCGCTGAGGAGCTCCTGCACATCGAGCAGCCGGCAGACGCCGCCGTTGATGGCGTACTCGCTCGCGCCGTTGCGGAAGAGGGTCCGGCTGATCGTGACCTCGGAGTACTCGATCGGCAGGGCGCCGTCGCTGTTGTCGATCGTCAGCTGCACCTCCGCGCGGCCGAGCGGGCCGCGGGTGGCGGTGCCGGCGAAGATGACGTCCTCCATCTTGCCGCCACGAAGGGTCTTCGCGCCCTGCTCGCCCATGACCCACGCGAGGGCGTCGACGACGTTCGACTTGCCGGACCCGTTCGGGCCGACGATGCAGGTCACGCCCGTCTCGAACGCGAAGGTGGTCGGCTGAGCGAACGACTTGAACCCTTTGAGCGTCACGCTCTTCAGGTGCATGAATGCGTCCCTCCGGCCCGATCGGTTACCGCCATACGCTACCCGAGTGGGGAGGGGCTGCCGCGCAGGCGGGCCGAGACGAGCGGATGCTGCGACACGCCCGTCGGCACCCGAATCTGCGAGAACGCTTGACGCGCAGATGAAGATCGCGCTAGTGTCACTCTCCGCGTCCGAAGTTGAGAAAGGAGGTCCCCCGATGATGATTCCAACCACCGCACGAATCGCCACCCCAGATGGTGGCGGCACCTGCGCGTTCACTCTGGGGACCGGCTCCTTCGGCGTCCTCATGAGCGTTCGCGCTCACACCGCCTCCTGACCTTCGCAGGCGAGGACTCTGCCCACACTCGGGCGTGATCCGTCGGTGTGGTCCCTTCAGCGGGCCGCCTCCTGCATTCGTCCTCCGCCGTGCTGCGGCACGGCATCCCCTGCCGGAACCACGGGTTCCGGCCGCCCGGACCACCTGGGTTCGGGCATCCGCCTCCCTCCATTCGGAAAGAGATCCATCATGAACACCACCTACGCGCCGCAGCGCCTCTCGGGAATCCCCGATACGCAGCGGCTCACGAGCCGCACCCCTCGCACCTCGCTCATCGACCGCATCGCCCTGCACCTGGGGCTGTGGCTGCTGATCTGGGGCACCAGGACTCCTCGGCTCGCACGCGATCGCGAGGTCCACTCGCGACACCACCAGGCTGAAGCGGCACGCACCGCTCGCGAGCACGGCTATCTGCGCGAGGCCGGCCTCGCGCCCCGCCCGTGACAGCCGACGGGGTCCGTCGGGCCACAGGCCCGACGGACCCCCACCCCGCATCGACACCGCTCCTCGAAGGACGCATCATGACCGACACACTCACCCAGCTCGAATTCCGCCCCCTCGTGATCCCGGAGTCCGCGGACGCGGCCGATGCCGCGGACTTCCGTGAGATGGTGCGGGTTCGCAACCTCGTCTACCGCGAGATCCAAGGTCACTCCGACGGATCCGTGCCGGCCGATGAGCTGCTGCCCAACCTGAAACCCGACGATTACCGCCTGCTCGAGATGTGGGTCGTCGTCGTCGATGGCCGCTTCGTCGGGCGGATCGGAGTCGAGATCCCCTCGCAGGACAACTCCAAGGTCGCCTTCTGGTTCATCGAACTGCTCCGCGAGGTGTGGGGAAGGGGCATCGGCTCGGCGGCCTACGAACTCGTCGAGGAGACCGCTCGTGCACACGGGCGCACGATCCTTCAGTCGTGGGCGGAGCATCCTGCCGCGACAGGGCCACGCATCTCACCACCCACCGGTTTCGGTGAGATCCCCGAGGACCACGCGGCGCGCTTCTTCCGGGCGCACGGCTATTCACTCGAGCAGGTGGAGCGCAACAGCGTCTTCGACCTCACGGGATCGTTCGAGACCCTCGAGCGACTGCTCGCCATGGCCGAGGCCGCGTCCACCGGCTACCGCGTCGTCCAGTGGTCGCCGCCGACTCCGCCCGAGTTCGTCGAAGGATATGGCTGGATGAAGTCGCGCATGATCACGGACGCACCGTCCGCCGAGCTCCAGTTCGACGAAGAGGTGTGGGATGCCGCGCGGGTCGCTCAGCACGACGCCAAGTACACCGACGTCGGCCGGCTGATGCTGGTGACGGCGGCGCAGCACATCGCGACGGGCGAGCTCGTCGCATTCAACGAGCTCGTGATCGGCAAGGACACCGCCGAGGCCACCTTCCAGGAGGACACGCTCGTGCTCAAGGAGCACCGCGGACACAGACTCGGCACCCTGGTGAAGGCCGCGGGACTGCTCCGGTGGCGCGAACTCGCGCCGGACTCACCTCGCGTGGTCACATACAACGCAGAGGAGAATCGCCCCATGCTCGACATCAACGAGGCGATCGGGTTCACGCCGGTCGCATACGAGGGCGCATGGAAGAAGGTGCTCGATGAGTGAGACGACGGAGACTGCGGATGCCGGCACGCTGACCCTCACGCGCATCCCGGTGCCGGCGGGGATCGATGCGCCCGAGGCCCGTCCGTTCCGCGCAATGGTCGACATCGGCAACGCGCTGTGCCGCCACGACACCGGTCACGACTTCTTCGACCAGACCGCCGAGGAGCAGCTGCCTGCCTGGCAGGACCAGACCGATCGGGGGCAGATCGGATTCACCGCCGAGCGCGACGGCGAGATCGTCGGCGCCGCGATCATGACGGTGCCGCTCGACGAGGGTGCGACCTCCCTCGATTTCGACCTCATGCCCGACCCCGAGCGCTGGGGCGAAGGGATCGAGGAGGCGCTGCTGCGCGCGGTCGAGGACGAGGCGCGGGCGATCGGGCGTCCGGTCGTCCAGACCTGGACGCTGCATCGGCCCGACGCTCCCGGCGATCGGCTGCCGTCACCCACGGGATTCGGCTCGATCCCGGCAGAGGACCGGCAGACGCAGTTCATGCTGAGGAACGGCTACTCGTTCGAGCAGGCCGAGCGCAACAGCGTCTTCGACCTCACCGGCTCGTTCGAGGTCGTCGACCGGATGCTGGCTGAGGCGTTCGAAGTGGCGGGACCGGACTACCGTGTGGTGGCGTGGAGCGCACCCACTCCGGACGAGTACAAGGACGGGTTCGCATACGTAGCCTCCCGCATGTCGACGGACGTGCCCACCGGCGGGATCGAGTGGACCGAGGAGAAATGGGATGCCGCCAGGGTCGAACGCCGCGACGCGCGCCTGGTCGCCGGTGGCCAGACGGTCTCGGTCGCCTGCGTCCTTCACATCCCCACGGGCACGATCGCCGCCTACAACGAGCTGGTGATCGGCGCTGACCACACGGCGGCCACCCACCAATGGGGCACCCTGGTGCTCAAGGAGCACCGCGGCCGGCGGCTGGGCACGATCGTCAAGTGCGCGAACCTGATCCGCTGGCGGGAGCTGATGCCGGATTCGCCTCGGGTCTCGACCTTCAACGCCGAGGAGAACCGCCACATGCTCGACATCAACGAGGCGATCGGCTTCGTGCCGGCGTCGTACGCGGGCGCGTGGAAGAAGGTCCTGGATGCCTGAGGTCGCACTCTCGCCCGTCGTCGTGCCGGAGAGCGTCGACGATGCCGACGGAGGTCGTGGCATCCTGCTCGGCGGAGTTCGGCCTCGAGCCGGGAAACGGCTCGACGCCAAGGATGCGGCCGGCGGATTCCGGCGGTTCACGACTGCGGCGCAGCACGTCCCGAGCGGGCGCCTGGTGGCGTTCACAGATCTCTACGTCCGTCCCGGCAGGTCGTCAGTGGCCCGCCAGGACGACACGCTCGTCGTGCGCGAGCATCGTGGCCACAGCCTGGGCATGCTCGTGAAGGGCGAACTGCTGCTGGCGCTGCACCGGGACCTGCCCGACATCACGACGATCGAGACGTTCAATGCGGAGGAGAACCGCAACATGCTCGCCATCAACGAGGCGATGGGCTTCACGCCCGTGCTCTACGCGGGCGAGTGGCAGAAGCGGATCACCTGACGCGCTGGCAGTGCGGGCAGAAGTGGCTCGACCGGTTCGTGAACGACACCCTGACGATCGGGCGTCCGCAGCGGGGGCAGGGCCTGCCGGTGCGTCCGTAAACGTTCAGCGAGTGCGAGAAGTAGCCGGACTGCCCGTTGACGTTGACGTACTGCGCGTCGAAACTCGTGCCGCCTTCGGCAAGGGCCTTCTCGAGCACGGCGCGCACTTCAGCGAGGAGACGATTGACGGCGCGCGTCGACAGGCTCTTCGCGGGAGTCTCCGGATGGATGCGGGCGGCCCACAGCGACTCGTCGGCATAGATGTTGCCCACTCCGCTCACGACGGACTGGTCGAGCAGGACCCGCTTGATCGCGGATTCCTTGCGTGCGAGCGTCGCGCGAATGCCGGCGTCCCCGAACGCGGGGTCGAGCGGATCCCGGGCGATGTGGGCGACCTGCGCGGGCACGGACGGGGCTGTCGTGCCCCGGCCGCCGGGTGCGGCATCCGAAGTCGGTATCAGAGGGTCGATCGCGAGCGAGCCGAAGGTCCGCTGATCCGCGAACACCACCGACAGGTCGCCGTGCTCGGGGTGATGGATGTCGAGTCGCACGCGCTCGTGACGTTCGGGGGCGGCGCCGGGCTCGCGCAGCAGGATCTGCCCGCTCATGCCGAGATGGGCGACCAGTGCCTCGTCGGGCGAGCCTGCGGAGGCATTGGCGAGCGGCAGCCACAGGAACTTGCCGCGTCGCGCGGCCTCGACGATGCGCCTGCCGATCAGGGCGGCCTCGAAGTGCAGTGCCGTCGCCGGCATGCCGCGTGAGCGCGCGCTCGTCGAGCACGCTGACCCCGAGCACGGTCGCGCCGGTGACCGCGGGTGCCAGGCCGGCGCGGACGACCTCGACCTCGGGGAGCTCAGGCACGCGCGCTGAGCTCGTGCCACGCGCGCAGAGCGGCGGCCATCTCGGCCTGCTTCTTGCTCGAGCCCGTCCCCTCCGCGGCGACCTCGCCGACCCGGACGACCGCGAGGAACGTGCGGTCGTGGTCGGGTCCGGTGGAGGTGACGGCGTAGACGGGGGGCAGTGCGCCGCTGCGCGACGCCAGTTCCTGCAGGCTGGTCTTCGGGTCGATCGCCGCGCCGTAGCGGTCGGGATCGTCGAGAAGCGGCTCGACCAGTCGCAGCACGAGACCCGTGGCGGCCTCGGGTCCCGCGGACAGATAGGTGGCGCCGATCACCGCCTCCATGGTGTCCGCGAGGATCGAGTCCTTGTCGCGGCCGCCGGTGAGGTCCTCACCTCGTCCGAGCAGCACGTGTTCGCCGAGTCCGATGCGCCGCGCGATCTCGGCGAGTGCGAGAGTCGACACGACGCCGGCGCGGCGCTTCGCGAGCGATCCCTCGTCGAGATCGGGATGCCGGGTGAACAGCCGTACGGTGACGGCCTGGCCGAGCACCGAGTCGCCGAGGAACTCGAGCCGCTCGTTGTGGGGGCCCTGCCCGTGCTCGTATGCCCAGGATCGGTGCGTCAGGGCAAGCGACAGAAGCTCGGGGTCGATATCGACTCCGAGCTTCTGCGAAAGATAGGCGAGCGCGGTGCGCTCAGCCGCGACGTCGGTCACGTCTCGCCGGAACGGCGAATCAGACGTCGGCGACCTTGCGGCCCTTGTACTCGAGGAACAGCTCAGTGCCCTGCGAGTCGGTGACGACCTTCGCCTGGTGAGGACGGCTGTAGACGACCTTGCCGTTCTCGACGGTGGTGGTCAGCGTGATGGGCGCCGCCTTCCACTGCGCGCGACGCGAGCGGGTGTTCGAACGGGAGACCTTCCGCTTCGGGGGGTTACCTGCCATGGCTTGCTCTCTTCTGTGTTCTCGGCGATTCGGATCCGCTACGCGCGCGGGTTTTCGTCGCCGTGGTCTGGGGTGTATTCCTGGAGCGCGGCCCAGCGTGGATCGGTGGGCATGCTCTGCTCTGATCCGGTGTTCTCGGTCCGCCGCTCACCCGTGGCCGGATCGAGGCCGGGGCAATCCGGCTGACACACCGGCTGAAACGGAAGCGCCAGGACGGTCGCATCCCTGACCAGAGTTTCAAGATCCACGTGGTCGTCTTGAACCTCGAAGTCAGTTGCTTCCGTTCCAGGATACGCGAAAAGCTCCTGAAACTCGACTTGGACACCCTCGGCGATGTCGGTGAGGCAGCGGCCGCAGATGCCGGTGTACTCGCGTGTCGACGCTTCCGGACGCGAGGATCCCCTCGTGCACCGACTCCAGCCGAACCTCGACGACGACCGGCTCGCCCGCGGCGATGGACACCAGTCCCTCGCCCCACTTGTCGGGGGCGGGCACCTCGAGGGTGTTCTCCCGCATCTCACCCGGACGGTGGACGATGTCTCGGACGTTGAGGCTGAAGGGTCCTGGTCGGCGGGTTCTCACGAGGGACAATGCTACCTGCGCCCGGCTGGCCGGTGCCTGTGCGCCCCGTGCCGGCGACCGTCAGCGGTCGCGGCCGCCGGTGTCGAGGAAGCGCGCGACAGCCGGGGGCACGAACGGCGACACGTCACCGCCGAGAGCGGCGACCTGGCGGACGAGCGAGCTCGAGACCAGCGCGTGGGCCGGATCGGGCAGCAGGAACACCGTCTCGACGTGCGCCAGGTGGCGATTGACGATCGCCATCGGCGTCTCGTATGCGACATCGACCTGGGATCGGATGCCCTTCACGAGGACGCCGGCGCCGACATCCGTCGCATAGTCGACCAGCAGTCCCATGCTCCACGAGGCGACGATCACGTTGCCGTCGACCTCGCCCTCGGCGATGGACTGCTCGAGCAGCGTCAGGCGCTGCGCGATCGGAAGCATCGCCTCCTTGCCCGGGTTGTGGACGACCAGCACGTGCAGTTCGTCGTAGAGGGAGGCTGCGCGTCGGATGACGTCGAGATGACCGAGGGTCGGCGGGTCGAAGGACCCGGGGACGACGGCGATCCGGCTGTTCATGCGGCCAGCCTATCGGCGATCGTCGCCGCGTCAGCTCTTCGCCAGCGCCGCCCGCTCCTCCATGCCGACGCGGCGCTCGATCGCCTCGGCCAGGCCGGGGTGGCGGACGAGCGCCGGGTCCTCCTCGAGAAGCTGCTCGGCGGCGATCCGGGCCTCGGCGATCAGATCGGCGTCCTTGACGACCCGGAGGAGCCGCAGCGAGGATCTCGCGCCCGACTGCGCATCGCCGAGCACGTCGCCCTCACCCCGCAGCGTCAGGTCGACTTCGGCGAGCTCGAAGCCGTCGAGCGTCGCCGCCACCGCTTCGACGCGCTGGCGCGCCGGCGATCCCGGCGGAGCCTCGGTGACGAGCAGGCACAGGCCGGGAACGCCGCCGCGACCGACGCGGCCGCGCAGCTGGTGCAGCTGCGACACACCGAACCGATCCGCCTCGAGGATCGCCATCGTCGAGGCATTCGGCACGTCGACGCCGACTTCGACGACCGTCGTGGCGACCAGCACATCGACCTCGCCCCGCGCGAAGGCCTGCATGACGGCATCCTTCTCGTCCGATGGCATCCTGCCGTGGAGGATCTCCACGCGGATGTCGCTGAAGGCCTCGTGGCGCGAGAGCAGGTCTGCGACCTGCACCACGCCCCAGCGCGAACGAGGTGCCTCGCCCTCGACGATCGCGACCGGCTCGTCTGCGGTGTCGTCCTTCACCGACGCGTCGGCGTCGATCGCGGCGCACACCACGAATGCCTGGCGCTTCTGCGCGACCTCTTCGGCGATGCGATCCCATACGCGTCCGAACCAGGCCGGCTTCTCAGCCACCGGAGCGACGAAGGTCGAGATCCCCGCCCTGCCCTCGGGCATGGTGCGGATCGTCGAGACGTCGAGGTCCCCGAAGACCGTCATCGCCACCGTTCGCGGAATCGGCGTCGCGGTGAGGACGAGCGCATGCGGCGAGGAGCCCTTGGCGCGAAGCGATTCGCGCTGCTCGACGCCGAACCGGTGCTGCTCGTCGACGACCACGAGTCCGAGATCGGCGAACGTGGTGGAGTCGCTCAGCAGCGCGTGGGTTCCCACCACGATGCGCGCCTGACCGGATGCGGTCCGCAGCGCCGCTTTGCGGCGCTCGGGCGCGGAGAGCTGGCCGGTGAGCAGAGTGGGCATCAGCTCGGGGGCGAGCTGCGGGCCGAGCATCCGTGCGATGGAGCGCAGGTGCTGACCGGCGAGGACCTCGGTCGGCGCGATCAGCGCCGACTGGCCCCCGCTCTCGGCCACCTGGAGCATCGCCCGAAGCGCGACGAGCGTCTTGCCCGAGCCGACCTCGCCTTGGACGAGCCGGTTCATCGGCCAGTCGGCCTCGAGGTCGCGGGCGACCTGGTCGCCCACGGCGATCTGGTCGGGAGTGCGCTCGAAGGGCAGCGAGGCGTCGAAGCGCTCGAGGATCGCACCCGGCGACCGCCGCGTCGCGGAGAGGGCACGGACGAAGGCCCGCTGCTGCAGCAGGGCGACCTGCAGCACGAACGCCTCGTGCATCCGGAGCGTGGCGCGCGCCTGCTCGATCTGGTCCTCGAAATCGGGACGGTGGATCCGCTCGATCGCGGTGCGCGCGTCGAGCAGGCCGTGACGAGCGCGGAGACTCTCGGGCAGCGGGTCGGGGACCGGACCGAGGCCGTCGAGCACGAGCTCGACGATCTTGGTGAACTGCCAGCTGGCGATGGTGCTGGTCGCGGGATAGATGGGGATCGGCAGGTTCGCGTTGGCCTCGGCGGTGAGCCGAGCCGTCTCCTCATCGTCGAAGAGCTCGTAGTCGGGATGTGCGAGCTGCTTCGCGCCGCGGTACTCCCCCACCTTGCCCGCGAAGATGCCGCGCCGGCCGGGATGGAGCTCCTTGACCCGCCATGCCTGGTTGAAGAACGTGAGCGAGAGGTCGCCGTGACCGTCGCTGATGATGACCTCGAGGAGCGACCCCTTCCGGTTCTGCATGCGGCGTTCATTGACGCGCTTGACCTCGGCGACGATCGTCACCGGCTCGCCTACCGGGAGCGAAGAGATCGGGGTCAGCTCGCCGCGACGCGCGTAGCGGCGAGGGTAGTGCGCAAGCAGGTCGCCGACCGTGCGCATGCCGAACGCGCGGTCCAGCGCCGACGCGGTCTTGCCGCCCACGACGCCGTCGAGGCGCGACTCGAGGCGGAAAGTCGACATGGCACGAGTCTATTCAGCGCCGCGGACGGAGGGTCTGACACGGGTGTCCCCCAGCCGGGGGGCGTACGGTTGTCGGATGCTCCGACGACTGCTCTCCCGCGTCTATTGGGCCTGCAGCCGTTGGACTCTCTCCACCGAGCCGGCCCCCACCCGTCCGACCATCCTGCTCGGCGTGCCCCACACGTCGAACTGGGACTTCCTGCTGATGCTCGGCATCGCCGGGCGCCTCGGCATCCCGGTGCGCTGGCTCGGCAAGGCGAGCCTGTTCACAGGCTGGCGCGGGCCCGTCATGCACTGGCTCGGCGGCATCCCGGTGGATCGCTCCGATGCCTCGCGCGTCGTCGAGGACGTCGTCGCCCAGATCCACGCAGGCAAGGTCTTCGGACTCGTCGTCACCCCCGAGGGCACGCGCGGATCCGGCACCTACTGGAAGTCGGGCTTCTATCGCATCGCCCGCGAGACGGGACTCGCCGTCACGCTCGGGTACGTCGACCGCACCACCATGACGACGGGCCTCGGGCCGACGATCGAGCTCACCGGCGACGTCCGCGCCGACATGGATGTCATCCGGGCGTTCTACGCCGACAAGTCGGGCCTCCGTCCGGAGTTTCGGACCGAGCCGCGCCTGCGCGAGGAGGATGCGGCTCCCACCGCGGCCTGATCCTCACGGCTATCGTGAGCCTGTGACACGCATCATCGCGGGGCGCGCCGGGTCGCTCACGCTCGACGTGCCCGACTCCGGCACGCGGCCCACCAGTGACCGGGTGCGCGAATCGCTGTTCGGCGCTCTCGAGTCCGCGGACGCGCTGCGTGGCGCCGCGGTACTCGACCTGTATGCGGGTTCGGGTGCGCTCGGGCTCGAAGCGGTCAGTCGCGGAGCGGCCAGTGCCGACCTCGTCGAGAAGGCGCCGCGCGCGGCATCCGTCGTGGAGCGCAACGCGAGCCGCGTCGCCAAAGCCATCGGGCGGGATGCTGCGATCGCCGTGCACCGGGCTTCGGCGGTCACCTTCCTCCGCGGCGCGCGAGGTCCGTTCGATCTCGTGTTCCTCGATCCCCCGTACGACGTCGCCGAAGAGGATCTGACGCACGCGCTCGAACTGCTCGTGCCGTCACTCGCCCCGGATGCGACGGTGATCCTCGAGCGCGCCTCCCGGTCTCCCGAACCGGCGCTGCCCGACGGACTCGCCCACGCGCGCGACAAGAGGTACGGCGACACCAGGCTCTGGTGGGTGCACCCCGTCGACGGACCCGAGGTCAGGGCATCGAGCTGAGGTGCTCGTGGACGAGCAGCCAGTGCCCGTCGCGGCGCTCGAAGACGTTCGTTCCCCGTCCCTCGCCGGATGCCGGCTTCCCGTCCCACACTCCGCGCCACGTGTAGCGGAAGACGGCCGTGGCGGCATCCGCCGTCTCCTGAACCCAGACCACGTCGTGGACCTCGTAGACCTCATCGAGGATCTGGCGCCAGGTGTCCTCGAAGTAGCCGCGCACGTCGACGACGCCGCGACGCGTCGCATTGCCGAAGTAGTACACGCATCCCGGGGCGAGCAGCGGCGCGACCGCGTCGAAGTCGTGCGTGTTGGTCGCGGCGACATAGTCGACGAGGGCGCCGGCGGCGTCCGCTCGATCCGGGCGCGGATCGCCCTCCCAGACCTCGGTGCCCTCGAAGCCGACGTCGCGCGTGATCGTGAGGTGGCCGGCGGCGGTCACCTCGAGCCGGAAGGTGACGGCGTCCTCCAGCATCCGGAGCAAGGCGACGAACGTGTCGCCGTGCCAGCCGCCTGATGCCGCAACCTGGTCGCCGTACCAGAGCGGGTCGTCGCCGGATGCGGGATGCATTCGCCCCCGGATCCATTCGCCGGGCGCGTAGCGGATGTCGGACTCGTCCACGCGGATAACCCCGTTCGAGATGCGCAGCCGGCCGACCGGACCGTCGTAGGCGAACTCCAGGTCGATGTCGCGCAGCTCTCCGCCCAGGGTCGGTATCGGCCGGGGTGGCGGGACATCCGCGTCCTGCTCCACGGTGTCGAACGCGGGAAGCAGCGTCGCCCAGAGCGCGTCGAGCGGGGGCGCCATGTCAGGCAGCCCTCCCGTCATCGTGACGGCAGTGTCATGCTCCGGGATGACCACCACGTACTGGCCGAACGCGCCGTCGCCGCGGTACGCGCGGTGCCGGCACATCCAGAACTGGAATCCGTATCCCTGGCCCCAATCGGACGTTTCCGTCGGCGTGCCGCCGGTGGCATGGCGGCTCGTTGCAAGATCCACCCACTCTGCCGAGACGAGCTGTCGATCCTGCCAGCGGCCGCGCTGCAGCAGGAGCTGGGCGAAGGCGGCGAGCTCCTCCGCGCGCAGCGAGAGGCCGAATCCACCGGCATCCACCCCCGTCGGGCTCTGACGCCACGTCGGGTGCTGGACGCCCAGCGGGTCGAACAGCCGCGGCGTGAGGTAGTCGAGCAGTCGCTCTCCGGTGCGCGCCTGGACGATCTGCGACAGGAGGTAGGTGGCCGCCGTGTTGTAGATCCAGTGGGTGCCAGGCGCGTGCGGCAGGTCCCACGCGAGGATCGATCGTGCCCAGTCGTGTCCCCAGTCCGGCTCCTCGGCATCGTGCCCGGTGGTCATCGACAGCAGATGCCTGACCCGCAGCTCTGCGAGGTGGGCCGACGGATGCGGGGGCGCCCACTCGGCGAGCAGGTCGATCACGCGGTCATCGAGCGCGAAGCGCCCCTCGTCGATCGCGATCCCGACCGCGATGGAGGTGAAGCTCTTGCTCACGGAGTAGAGCGCATGGGGCGTGTCGCGGTCGTACGGCGGCCGCGCGAACTCGGCGATCACGTGCCCGTGACGAACGACGGTGAGCGTGTGGACGTGCGGGATGTCGTCGAGCGCGGTCACGAATCGGGCGATCGCGGCCGAGGGCACGCCCTGATCCTCGGGGCGCGAGCGAGGGAGAAGGGTCATCGTCATCCTGTCTGCGAGTCCCAGTCGCGGTAGGGGTCCCATCCTCCGCTGCCCGCGTACGGGCTGCCGTCCACGAGCACGCCATGCTCGCCGAGCTCCTGCACACGGCCGATCGCACGGAAACCGTCGGGCAGCGGAACCTCCGGCGGGAACGTCGCCAGGAGCGCGTGATCCTCGCCGCCCGAAAGCGCGGGGGCCGGGTCATCGCCGAGCGAGGCGCTGTCGAGAAGGATCGAGACATCGGATGCCGCAGCCAGCCGCGACGCGTCGAGGACAAGTCCGTCCGAGACGTCCATCATCGCCGTCGCACCGGCCGCGCTCGCCAGCGGCCCGAGCCTCAGTGGGGGCGATGGGCGAAGCTGCGCACCGAGATCGACGGCTTCGGCCGGGGTCAGCGAGTCGCCGTCGATGGCGACGGGGTTGCCGGCGGCATCCCGGAACCGCTGGAAGAGCAGAGTGAGCCCGCGTGCAGCGGAGCCGAGCTCGCCGGCGACCGCCACGATGTCGCCCGGCCGCGCGCCACTGCGCAGCACCGGATCGCGACCGTCGAGAACGCCGAGAGCCGTGACGGCGATCGTCAGGGTGTCGGACACGGTGAGATCGCCGCCCTCGACCGCACACCCTGGCGCCAGAGCATCACATGCGGCTCGCAGGCCATCGGCGATGCCTTCGACGAACGACAGGCGCGTCTCATCGGGCATCGCGAGGGCGACGAGCAGCGCGGTCGGGCGAGCGCCCATCGCGGCGATGTCGGCCAGATTGACGGCGGCGGCCTTCCACCCGAGGTCGTAAGCGGTCGACCACGCGAGACGGAAGTCGGGGCCGTGCACGAGGGTGTCGACGGTTGCCACCATGCGGCCGTCGGGGACGGCGAGTACGGCGGCATCGTCGCCCGGACCGATGATGGCTGTCGATGAATGGAGGCGCTCGAGGATGCGGCGCAGGATCGCGCCCTCGCTGAGCTCACCGACCGTGGGGTCCGAGTCGGGCACGTCGGACGCGGGCGGTGTCATGTCACCCAGGCTATCGACCCCGGGTAGCCTGGAAGCGTGATCCGAACGCGCCGAGCCCTTGCCGTCGCGATCGCCCTCACCGCCGGATCATCGGGCCTCGCGGGCTGCGCCTCGACGGTGCATCTCGATGCTGCCCCCGAGTCGAACGACGCCGCGTGCGCCGAAGTGACCGTCCGGCTTCCGGGCGAGCTCGACGGCCAGCCCCGCCGATGGACGGACGCCCAGGCGACGGGCGCGTGGGGCGACCCTGCGGCCGTCCTGCTCTCGTGCGGACTCGAGCCTCCCGGGCCGACGACGCTCCCGTGCCAGTCCGTGAACGGCGTCGACTGGGTCATCGACGACGCCGAAGCACCCCGCTATCGGGTGACGACCTTCGGCCGGATGCCCGCGGTGGAGCTGTACCTCGACACCGAGGTGGTCTCGAGCGCCGAGGTTCTCGATGCGCTGTCGGGCATCGTCGGGCTGCTCCCCACCGACGGCTCGGAATGCACCGAGCGACCGGAAGGCTAAGACGCCGCAGGCACCGCCGCACGCTCCAGCGCGGTGTCGATCAGCTCCGAGATGAGCTCGCCGTACGTCATCCCCGTCGCGATCCAGCATTTCGGGAACATCGAGATCGGCGTGAAGCCCGGCATCGTGTTGAGCTCGTTGACGTAGAGATCGTCGGCGGCCAGGAAGAAGTCGACGCGGGCGAGCCCGCGGCCGTCGACGGCCTCGAACGCACGGATGCCGAGCTCCTGGATGCGGGAGATCTCATCGTCGCTCAGGTCTGCGGGGCAGACCACCTCGGCGCCGTCGCCCCCGAGGTACTTGCCCTCGAAGTCGTAGAACTCGCGGGTGGTGAGGACGATCTCGCCCGGAAGGGACGCACGCGCCCCGCCGCCGTCGCGACCCTCGAGGATCGCGACCTCCACCTCGCGGCCGACGATCGCCGCCTCGATGAGCACCTTCTCGTCCTCCGCGAATGCGAGCTCGAGCGCGCCGGCCAGCTCCGAGGGGTCATGCACCTTCGAGACGCCGACGCTCGATCCGGCCCTGGCGGGCTTGACGAACACGGGCTCGCCGAGGACCGCGGCATCCGCGCGCACGCCGTCCGGATCGCGGTCCCAGCGAGCGCGGGTGACGGTGACCCAGGGCGAGACCGGCACGCCGGCTGCCCGCAGCACGATCTTCATGAAGTGCTTGTCCATGCACAGCGCGGAGTCGAGCACTCCCCCGCCGGCATACGGGATGCCGAGCGTGTCGAAGAATCCCTGGACGGTGCCGTCCTCGCCGTGCACGCCGTGCAGGATCGGGAGAACCACGTCGACGGCGCCGAGCTCGTCGACCGTGCCGTCCGCGCGGCGGACCCGCAGCATCCGGTCATCACCGCCCTCGGGCCAGAGCACGCGGGTTCCGTTGTCGATGACTTCGGGGAGGCTGGATGCGTCGAGGGCGAACTTGTCGGGATCGTCGTCCTCGAGGACGAACACCCCGTCGCGGGTGATGCCGACCGGGATCACCCGGTAGCTGTCACGGTTGATCGCCCGCAGCACCCCGCCCGCCGTTGCGGAACTGATCGAGTGCTCGCTGGATCGACCGCCAAAGAGCACCGCCACCGCCGGCCTGTCCATTCTGCGTCCTCTCGCCCTTGGGGGTGTCGTCATCTGTTGTCAGGTGGGGCGCGATGTCGCGCGGGTTCATCGTTCCGTCGAGGACCATCTTGACCTGCTCGACGATGGGCATCTGCACGCCGACCTCGCGCGCGAGCTGCAGGATCGGTGCGACGGATGCCAGTCCCTCGGCCGTCTGGTTCATCTGCTTGACGACATCCTGGAAGCTGTAGCCCTGGCCGAGCAGGCGCCCGGCGGTGTTGTTGCGGCTGAGCGGAGACTGGCAGGTCGCGATGAGGTCGCCCAAACCGGCGAGGCCCTGCAGGGTCTCGGGGTGCGCGCCGAACGCGATGGCGAAGTCCGTCATCTCGACGAGCCCACGCGTGATGATCGACGCCTTCGTGTTCTCGCCGTAGCCGACGCCGTCCACGATGCCGATCGCGACCGCGATGAGGTTCTTCAGCACGCCGCCGAACTCCGTGCCGATGACGTCGGTGTTGACGAACGTGCGGAAGTAGGCGTTGCGGGCACGCCGGGCGACGGCATCCGCCGTCTCCTGGCTCGTCGACGAGATGACAGCTGCCGTAGGCTGCTCCCGCGCGATCTCGAGGGCGAGGTTGGGCCCGGATGCCACCGCGATGCGCGACGGGTCGCAGTGGAGCTCCTGCTCGATCACCTGGCTCATCCGCAGGCCGGTGCGCCGCTCGACGCCCTTCATGAGCGACACGATCGGGGCGTCGGTGCCCGAGACGAGAGGACGCACGGCCTTGAGGTTCTGCCGCACCGCCTGGCTCGGGATCGACAGGTAGACCTGCTCGGCGCCCTCGAGCGCCTCGGACAGGTGGTGCGTCGCGGTCATCTCACGCGGCAGATTGATGCCGGGCAGATAGTGGCTGTTGCGCTTCGCCTCGTGGATCTCGTTCGCGAGCTCCGGGCGCCGTGCCCACATCGTCACGTGCGCACCGCCGTCGGCGAGGATCTTGCCGAACGTCGTCCCCCAGCTCCCCGCGCCGATGACGGCTACGCGCGGGCGCGCGGCATCTCCCCTACGGCTCAAGGCGACCCGTCTCCTTCTGGCCGTGATCGGCCGGGTTCCACCGCGTGGCTGGAGCCGGCTCGTCGCGCACCTGCGCGAGCAGCTGCGCGATGTCGGCCATGAGCACGTCCGTGGCGTTCACGAGCGCCGCCGGCTGGGTCTGGTTCGTGCGGAACGCCGAGATGTCGACGGGAGGGCCGATGACGACCTTCACCGGTCGGCGCAGCGGCCAGAGCTTGAGCTTTCCGTAGCGCGGGAGCACGGCCTGGCAGCCCCACTGCGCCATCGGAATGAGCGGGATGTCGCCGGCCAGCGCCAGCCGCACGGCTCCTGTCTTGCCGCGCATCGGCCACATGCCGGGGTCGCGCGTGAGCGTGCCCTCGGGGTAGACGATGACGCCGCGGCCCAGCTTCACGAGGGTCTGGGAGGTCTCGAGGGTGAGCCGGGCGGATGCCGCGGACGACGAGCGCGCGACGGGAACCATGCCCGTGATGCGCAGGATCCAGCCGAGCACCGGCACCCGGAAGAGGCTCTCCTTCGCCATGAACCGCGGGGCGCGGCCCACCTTCCACACCGCGAGGGCGACCGCGAGCGGGTCGGCCTCGGAGTAGTGGTTCGGGGCGAGGACGTACGCGCCCTCGCGGGGCAGGTTCTCGGCGCCCTCGATCTCGAGCTTGAACAGCAGCGCGATCAGCGGGGCGACGACCGCGGCGAGCGGCCAGAAGACACTGGGGCGGGATTTCTCGCTGGACGCGGGCAAGCGCGGCGACGACGTGGCCACCGCGCTACCCGATGACGTCGTAGTCGGCGCCGAGCGAGTCGAGCTTCAGGAAGAACTTCTCGTAGCCGCGGCGGATCACGCCCACATTGCTGACGATCGACTCGCCCTCGGCCGCGAGTGCCGCGATGACGTAGCTGTAGCCGCCGCGCAGGTCGGGGACCTCGACGTTCGCGCCGTGCAAGGGCGTGGGGCCGGTGATCACAGCAGCCTGCTCCAATGCGCGCCGCGGAACGCGCCGCCCGGGAGCGTCGATGCCCTGCGGGTGCACGACGATGTTCGCCCCCATCTGCACGAGCGCCTCGGTGAAGCCGAGCCGGTTCTCGTAGACCGTCTCGTGCACGATCGACTCGCCCTCGGCCTGAGTGAGCGCGACGATGAGCGGCTGCTGCCAGTCGGTCATGAACCCGGGGTGGACGTCGGTCTCGACCACGACGGGCTTGAGCGGACCGCCACGGCGGAAGCGGATGCCGTCCTCGTGCACGTCGAACGAGCCGCCGACCTTGCGGAAGACGTTGAGGAACGTCAGCATCTCCTGCTGCTTGGCGCCGCCGACGAAGATGTCGCCGTCGGTCGCGAGTGCTGCGCAGGCCCACGACGCGGCCTCGTTGCGATCGAAGATGCAGCGGTGGTCGTAGCCCTGCAGCGAGTCGACGCCCTCGATGAGGATCACCCGGTTGGGCTCATACGAGATGATGGCGCCCATCTTCTGCAGCACCGCGATGAGGTCCATGATCTCGGGCTCGATCGCCGCGTTGCGGAGCTCGGTGATGCCCTTCGCCTTCACGGCGGTCAGCAGCACCTGCTCGGTGGCACCGACGCTCGGGTACGGCAGTTCGATGCTGGCGCCGTGAAGCCCGTGGGGCGCCGTGATCCGGATGCCCTCGTAGCTCTTGTCGACGACGGCACCGAACGCGCGCAGCGCATCCATGTGGAAGTTGATCGGACGGTCGCCGATGCGGCATCCCCCGAGGTCCGGGATGAGCGCCTCGCCGAGAAGATGCAGCAGCGGCCCGCAGAACAGGATCGGGATGCGGGATGCCCCCGCGTGCGCGTCGATCTCCTCGAAGTGGGCCGACACGGCTCCCGACGGATCGAAGATCAGCGTCCCGGGCTCGTCGCCGTCCTCGACCGTCACGCCGTGGACCTCGAGGAGCGACCGCACGACCTGCACGTCGCTGATGTCGGGGACATCCCGGAGGACGCTCGTCGTGTCTCCCAGCAGCGCCGCCACCATGGCCTTCGTGGCGAGGTTCTTGGCGCCCTTGACCTCGACGCGACCAGTCAGCGGCCTGCCGCCGCGGATCGCGAGGGTCTCTCCGGACACTTCCTTCTCCTCTGCCTTGGTGTCGGGCGTAACGCTGAGAAGCGACTTCATCCGGTAGACCTCACTTGTGTGTTCGAGGGGTGGCTGGGTGGATCAGGCGCCCTTCTGGGGCGATGGTCCTGGCTTACGGGACGGGGATCGTCCGCGGCCGCCATGCCTCGCGGCGAGCCTCGAACTGCGCGATCCTATCCGCATTGCGCAGTGTGAGCCCGATGTCATCGAGCCCCTCGAGAAGCCGCCACCTAGTGTAATCATCGATGTCGAAAGGGACCTCAAGGTCGCCGATCGACGCGCGTCGCGCCTCGAGATCGACGGTCATCCGGATGCCGGGATCGGCCTCGATGGCCGCCCACAGCCGTTCGATATCGGCCTCGGAGACGACACCGGCAACGAGCCCCTGCTTGCCCGCGTTGCCGCGGAAGATGTCGGCGAAACGGGGACTCAGGACGACCTTGAAGCCGAAGTCGCGCAGCGCCCAGACGGCGTGCTCACGGCTCGAACCGGTGCCGAAGTCCGGGCCTGTGACGAGGATCGACGCGCCCTGGTAGGCCGGCTGGTTGATCACGAACTCGGGGTCCTGGCGCCAGCTGGCGAACAGGGCGTCCTCGAAGCCGGTCTTGGTGACGCGCTTCAGGTAAACGGCGGGGATGATCTGGTCGGTGTCGACCGCGGAGCGCTTGAGCGGGGCGGCGATGCCGGTGTGGGTGAGGAACTTCTCCATGTCAGGCCTCGACCTTCACGCGAACGGGCGTATCGAGATCTGCCGGGCTCGACAGCGTGCCGCGCACGGCCGTGGCGGCCGCGACGAGCGGCGAGACGAGGTGCGTGCGCCCGCCCTTGCCCTGCCTGCCCTCGAAGTTGCGGTTCGAGGTCGACGCGCAGCGCTCCCCCGGTGCGAGCTGGTCGGGATTCATCCCGAGGCACATCGAGCAGCCGGCGAATCGCCATTCGGCACCGAAGTCCTCGAACACCTTGTCGAGGCCCTCGGCCTCGGCCTCGAGACGCACCCTGGCCGATCCGGGGACGACCATGACGCGAACGCCGTCGGCCTTCTTCCGCCCCTTCACGATGGACGCGAATGCGCGGAGGTCCTCGATGCGGCTGTTGGTGCACGACCCCATGAAGACGGCGTCGACCGCGACATCCTTCAGCGGTGTTCCGGCCTGCAGATCCATGTACTCGAGCGCGCGCTGGGCCGCGGCGCGCTCGTTGGGGTCGGCGAAGTCGTCGGGCGACGGCACGACGTCCGAGAGGGACACGCCCTGCCCGGGATTCGTGCCCCACGTGACGAACGGCTCGAGCGCGTTCGCATCGAGGAACACCTCGGCGTCGTACACGGCGCCTTCGTCGCTGGGGAGCGTGCGCCAATAGGCGACGGCATCCTCCCAGTCCTGGTCCTTCGGCGCGTGCGGGCGTCCCTTCAGATAGGCGAACGTGGTCTCGTCCGGAGCGACCATCCCGGCGCGCGCGCCCGCCTCGATGGACATGTTGCAGACCGTCATCCGGCCTTCCATCGAGAGCGATCGGATGGCGCTGCCGCGGAACTCGAGCACGTAGCCCTGACCGCCGTTCGTGCCGATCTTCGCGATGACGGCGAGGATGATGTCCTTCGCGGTGACGCCCGGCCTGAGTTCGCCCTCCACCGTGATCGCCATCGTCTTGAAGGGCTTGAGGGGCAGCGTCTGGGTGGCGAGGACGTGCTCGACCTCGCTCGTGCCGATGCCGAACGCCATCGCGCCGAACGCGCCGTGCGTGCTGGTGTGGCTGTCGCCGCAGACCACCGTGATGCCCGGCATGGTGAGGCCGAGCTGTGGGCCCACGACGTGGACGATGCCCTGCTCCTTGTCGCCGAGCGAGTGCAGCCGGACGCCGAATTCGACGGCGTTGCGGCGCAGGGTCTCGATCTGGGTGCGGCTCGTCAGGTCGGCGATCGGCTTGTCGATGTCGAGCGTCGGGGTGTTGTGGTCCTCGGTCGCGATCGTCAGGTCGAGGCGCCGTACCGGGCGGCCCTCGGCCCGGAGGCCGTCGAACGCCTGCGGGCTCGTCACTTCGTGGACGAGGTGCAGGTCGATGTAGATGAGGTCGGGCTCGCCGTTCTCGCCCTTGACCACGAGGTGGTCGTCCCACAGCTTCTCGGCCAGGGTGCGCGGGTGGTCGGGAATGCCGGATGCGTCGGAATTGCTCATGTGTTCGTTCTCCTCGGAGGTGGGGCTGTGCCCACAAGGATTCGGGCCCGCAACGAACTCCGCGACGAGTGAGGCCTGGGACTACGAGGACTCGTCGCGGCCGCTAAGGAGGAGGCGAGCGATCCGCACGTGCCCAGGCTACCACCGCTCCGTCGGCCTCGTCCGTCAGTGCTCCTCCGGCGCCGCCGTCACCTTGGCGCGCTTCTCGCGTGCCGACGCGACGAGGCTCGCGATCGTGGCCACCGCCATCGACACGATGATGACGCCCAGTGACATCCACGTCGAGATCTCGGGCGCCCACTCGATGGGCTCGCCGTTGTTGATGAACGGCAGCTCGTTCACGTGCATTGCGTGGAACACCAGCTTCACGCCGATGAACGCGAGGATGAACGCGATGCCGTAGTGGAGGTAGCGCAGGCGATCGAGCAGATCGCCGAGGAGGAAGTACAGCTGACGCAGACCCATCAGAGCGAACAGGTTGGCCGTGAACACGATGAACGCGCTCTGCGTGATGCCGAAGATCGCCGGGATCGAATCGATCGCGAACAAGAGGTCGGTGACGCCGATGGCCACGAAGACCATGATCATCGGCGTCCACATCTTCTTGCCCTCGACGACGGTGCGCAGCTTCGCTCCGTCGTAGTGGTCGCTGATGTCGATCCACCGGCGCAGCGTGCGCACGACGAAGTTCTCGGCCTGCACCTCTTCGTCGTGCTGCCCGCCCGGGAAGGCCTGCCGGTAAGCCGTCCACACCAGGAAAGCGCCGAAGATGTAGAACACCCAGCTGAACTGCTCGATGACGGCGGCGCCCACCAGGATGAACGCCCCGCGCAGGATGAGCGCGATGATGATGCCCACCATCAGCACTTCCTGCTGGTAGCGGCGCGGCACCGCGAACTGGCTCATGATCAGGACGAAGACGAACAGGTTGTCGATCGAGAGGCTGTACTCCGTCAGCCATCCCGCGACGAACTGCCCGGCGTACTCCGGTCCCGCGATGCGCCACATGATCCCCGCGAAGATCAGTGCGAGCGTGACGTAGAACAGCACCCACAGCGTCGATTCCCTGGTCGACGGGATGTGGGGTCGCTTGAGGATGAGCAGCAGGTCGCCGACGAGGATCAGCGTCAGCACGATGAGCGAGCCGATTTCGAACCAGAGAGGGAGAACGAGGTCCATGCGGGCCTTTCAGGCGGAAGGAGGGAGCGTACGACGAACCGTCGAAAGTCTCTCCCCCGCAGCATCCGTATCGAACGGAGTGCGGTGCGTGCCCGGGAAAGCAACGATGGCTTCCGTGATGACGGACACGCGATGACGGGATACTCCCTCTCGCCGGTCCAGAATACAGGCAGGATGCTGCAGCACCGCGTTGAGACGATCTATGAGCTCTCGACACTCCTGGGGTGAGAGACAATGAGGCGCCGCCGGTGACACGTGCGGCGGAATGGATGACGCATGGTCGATCGAGTGGCGACGGATGACGCCTCGCTCGTGGCGCAGGCCGCCAGCGGGAGCGAGGTCGCATTCCGCGCGCTCTACCGGGCATACGTGCGCCCGGTGTACTGGATCGCACACGGCCTCGTCGGGAATCCCGCCGATGCCGAGGACGTGACCCAGGAGACCTTCCTGGTCGCGTGGCGCAAGCTCCCACAGCTGGAGCTCGCCGGCGAGTCGTTCCTGCCGTGGCTTGTCACGGTGTGCCGATTCCAGGCTGCGAACCGCATCAGGCGTCAGCAGCGGGATCGGGCCAACACCGCGAACGCGGCCGATGAGACCCTGCCCTCGACGGTGAACGTCGAGCAGCAGGTGATAGGCGCCGAACTCGCGGATCGGATCCTCCAGGAGGTGGCGGGCCTCAGCCCGCTCGATCGCGACATCTTCCGGCTGTGCGCCACCGAGGGCTATGCCTACCAGGCAGCCGCCGAGGAGCTCGGCGTCGAACACGGTGTCGTCCGCAATCGTCTCTCCCGCATCCGCACTCGACTGCGGACCGTTGTGAAGGAGAGCACATGAGCACCGAACAGGGCGCCGAGCGCGGCGCAGACGTGACGGCATCCGTTTCGCTGCCGGAGCTGTCGGACCGGCGGATCGACGAGATCGAGACTGCTCTGTTCGCGGACATCTCACGCGAGCGCTCGACCAAGCGAGCGCGCCGCGGACGGTGGCTGATGGGCGGGGCTGCCGCCGCCGCCGTGATCGTCGTCGCAGCGGTCATCGCTCCCAGCATCGGCGGACTCGTCGGCGGCTCCGGCGGAGCCAGCGACAGCGCTGACTATGCCGTCGAACCGAACGCTCCGGCCGTCGCACCCGATATGGGCGGCGGTTCCGACTCGAGCGGCGTCACTGAGGAGGCCGCTCGTTCCGACCTCGACAGCTCCGCTCTGCAGTCCGCAGACGGCGCGACGGACGAGCGCGACATCATCACGAATGCGTCGGCGACTCTGGTCGTCGACGACATCCCCGCCGCCGCGGCGACCATCGCCGACGCCGCCCGGGCGCGCGACGGCTACGTCGAGTCGATGAGCATCGGGCAGTCCGGCGAGGTCTACTACCCCGTGGAGCCCGACACCGGGGTCATGTACGACGACTCGAAGTACTACCCCTATCCGATGTCGAATGCCTGGATCACCGTGCGCGTGCCTTCCGCCGAGCTGGACGGCATGGTTCGGGAGCTTTCGGCCCTCGGCGAGGTGACGACGTCCTCGGTGAACCGTCAGGACGTGACCGAGCAGGTCGTCGACCTGGAGGCGCGGATCGAGGCATCGCAGGCATCCGTCGACCGGCTGCTCGAGCTGATGACGCAGGCGACCAGCGTCGCCGACCTCATCGCCGCCGAGTCCGCGCTCGCGGAGCGACAGGCGACGCTCGAGTCCTACCAGGCGCAGCTGAAGTCGCTCGAGAGCGCCGTCGACATGTCGAGCCTCACGGTCAACCTGCAGCCGGTCGTCGAGACGGTCGAGGCGGATCCTGCCGGATTCGCCGACGGTCTGATCGCCGGGTGGAACGGGCTCGTCGCGACTCTCAACGGGATCGTGATCGCACTCGGATTCCTGCTGCCGTGGCTCGTGGTCATCGCGATCGTGGGAGCCATCGTGTGGCTGATCGTTCGCGCCGTCCGGCGAGGCCGGGTCGCCCGTGCGACCGCTGCTCCCACCGTGTCGGCTCCTGTCCAGCCGGCCCCCGCCGAGGTCCCCGCGGCGACGGACACGCCGGACACGAAGCCGTAGCCTCAGCCCGCCGAGCGGCGGCTCATGTTCGAGATGAGATCGTCGATGTCGGTCGAGTACACCCGGATGCGGGAATCGCCGACGCCCACCGGGATCCACAGGGTTCCCGCGTGGGCGATGGGTCCGCACGAGTAGACGACTCGAGGGACATAGCCGTCGCGCGCGTCGCCTTCCGGCACGAGCAGCGGCTCTTCCGTCTGCGCGATCACGCGTGAGGGGTCATCGAGATCGAGCAGCAGGGCGCCCAGTGAGTACGTGCGCAGGGCGCCCACTCCGTGGGTCAGCACAAGCCATCCCTCCGGCGTCTCGATAGGCGATCCGCAGTTGCCTACCTGGATGATCTCCCAGGGTTGGGTCGGCGGATGCACCACCGTGAAGTCGCGCCACTTCAGCCCGTCCTCGGAGTCGGCGAGGGTGATGCTCTCGCCATCGGAACGGGTCAGCGCGAGGTGGCGCCCGCCGACGCGGCGGGGGAACAGCGCCATGCCCTTGTCGTGGGCGCCGTTCCCGGTGAGGCGGTGTGCAGAGAACCTCGCGAGATCGGGTGACACCAGCAGCCTCGACGCGATGTGGCGGCCGTCGTATGCCGTGTACGTGGCGCGGTACTCGGCCCGGCCGTCATCGTGGGTGAAGTGCACGAACCGCGCGTCTTCCACGCCGTTGCGCTCCTCGACCGTCACCGGCATCAGCGTCCTGCTCGACAGCGGCGTGTCGGTCGAGAACTCCGCGTAGTAGGCGGATGACGCCACATCCCTGACCACCTGGACAGCGCGGTGGATATCGGGTCGGAACGCCAGCTGGTCGGGAAGAGTCGTCAGCGCATGTTCCAGCTCGCTGAGGCTGAACTGCTCGGGAAGGTCGTTCAGGACTGCGCTCGTGATCCCGTTCAGACGGCCGTCCTCGTCGATGGCTCGCCCGAAGTGCTCGCGCGACCACTCGCCGAAGCGGATGACGGGCGCGGTGGCGTGGTGCGACCGGCGTTCGAATATCCAAGAGCCGTCCGCGCCGATGATGGCCTCGGCGAACCCGATCGACGACTTGTGACCCTCGCCGATGCAGCGCAGCGACACCGCGACGCGCAGCTCACCGGCATCCAGCCCCTCCTGCGAGGGATGGACGACCGCGCTCGGATTGCAGAGCGCGGCGCCCTCGACGGAGTACTCGGCCGTGAAGGCGGCTCCGAGGACGAGCGCCTGTTCGTGCGATATCTCGGCGGAGTCGAGGCGCCGGCTGTCGACCGTCCAGGCGTTCGCAAGCAGGAAGGCCTCCGCGTCCTCGTGCCGGGAGGAGAGGTCGGCGAGAACTCGCGCGGCTTCCGCTTCGAGCACACCCGGGCGGCTCGGAGAGGGCCCGCTCGACGATCTGCGGCAGTCTGGTGCTGGTCGACGCGATTCCCTCCCCCGGAAGGAAGAATCTCGCGACGACTCGCGAGGGGTCCGGATCGAGCGCGGCCAGGTGAGCCTGAAGCATCATGCACCTCCGAGTCCCTCCACGATACGACGCATCCATCGTGTCGTCGCGATGGCGATCCGCGGGTCTCGAGGTTGCCGTCAGCCGCCCGCCGGGTGGCTTCGCACCCACTCCTCGCCGTCGGCGACGGCATGCCGAGTGGCCTCGCCGACCCACTCCGTCCCCTGGTAGATCCGCGCCTCGCCGAGGCGATCGAAGAGACCACCCGCCTTGAGGTGACTGAGCACGCGCTCGCTCGAGATCACGAGCCACAGCGTCGAGTCGTACTTCTCGAGCTCGGTGAGATACCGGTCCAGCACGCCTACGAAGGTCAGGCCGACCTCGTCGATTCCGCGCATGCGGAGGATCACCACCGAACCGCGGGAATCCTCATCCACTTTCGGCAGCTGTTCGTCGAGTGCGGCGGCGCTGGCGAAGAACACGCTGCCGTAGGGCTGCAGGACGACGACCGAGTTCGTTCCCACTCGAGGATCGGGGTCGCTCTCGCGCACGCGTCCGTCGGGTCGGAACTCCAGCTGACGAAGGCGAAGGCGATTGGACTGCTGGCCGACGAAGAGGATGATCGCGAGCCCCACGCCGATCAGCACGGCGAACTGCGCCGGGACGAGCAGGGTGAGCACGAAGGTCACCCCCATGATCGCCGCCTGCAGTGCGCCGCTGCCCATGACCGAGCGGATGCGTGCCGGCTTGATCGTCTGGACGCCGACCACGATGAGAAGCGCGGCGAGCGAGGGCATCGCGACCAGTCCGACGAGACCGGATGCCGCAAGGACGAGGATCGACATCACGCCTGCTGCGATGAAGAGCGCGAGGCGGGTGCGCGCGCCCGACGCGGCGACCATCGACGAGGTCGACATCGACCCACCCACCGGCATCCCGCGAAAGAGCCCGGACACCAGGTTGCCGGCGCCCTGCCCGATGAAGTTGCGCGACGCGTCTGCGGGCTTGCCGTCGGGATTGGGCACGGCCGCCGCGACCGCGGCGCCCTGTACGAGGCCGATGAGCGCGAGCGACAACGCCGGCACCAGGAGGTAGATGACCTCGCTGAACGACGGGATCGTCGGTGTCGGCAGGCCGCCCGGGATGTCGGCCACGTCGTTCACGATCGCCACCGGCAGGTCGAAGGCGTGGGTGAGCAGCGCGGCGAGGCCGGAGCCCAGCACGATCGAGATGACGATGCCGAGCGCGCCGAGCCTGGTGCGCTTCAACACGACGATGAGCGCGATCGTCACCACGCCGACGAAGAGAGTCGGCCAGCTGA
Source organism: uncultured Actinomycetota bacterium (assembly GCA_963751055.1). Taxonomy (GTDB): domain Bacteria; phylum Actinomycetota; class Actinomycetes; order Actinomycetales; family Microbacteriaceae; genus Microbacterium. The sequence goes on from CAVVTB010000002.1 coordinate 604,733, forward strand.
ATCGCCCGGGGTGGATCAGCAGATCCACGCTGCGGGTCAGTCGGTTCTCACCGAAACCCTCGGCACCCGTGAGGTGCGGTAGCTGCCCGAGCACGATGTTCACGCCGATCGCGCTCACGAATCCGACCATCACGGCACTCGGGACGAAACGGAGCAGCCGACCGCCATTCAGAAGTCCGGCGATGATCATGACGATCCCGGTCATGATCGCGAGCGTGGACACCGCGCTCACCGGGTCTCGCAGTGCTCCGATGTTCGAGTCGGCGATGACGATGCTCATCGCGGAAGTCGCCTGCACGGCCATGAAGGTGCTCGAGGTGAAGAGCGCCCCACCCGCGAGCCCGAAGAGGTATCCGTAGAGTCCCGCGATCGGATTGACGCCGGCCAGCAGCCCGATCGCGAGTCCGTCGGGCACGCTGACCACTCCGAGGATGGTGCCCGCGACGGCGTCCTTCCCGATCGTCTCGCGCCGGAACACGTGGCGCACGCGGCGCCAGCCCGGTATGCGCTCCGCGAGGGTCATGGGTCGATCATGACAGCTTGGGTCCGGCGTCGCCTGGGCCACGACGCGGCGCGCCGAGGCGAGCAGCGGCGGGTCAGAACGGCGGTGGGTCAGAACGGTGCGGGGCCGTCGTCGGCGGGAACGAACACGGGGGTTCGGCGTGCGGGTTCGACGCGGTAGTGCCGTCCGGTGGGTGAGGTCCACAGGATGGCGCCGCCGCTGCCGGGGATCTGTTCCACACACCAGTCGCCGTGGTGTTTGACGGTGTGGTGCCCTTTGCAGAACGGGGCCAGGTTGCCCAGCGCGGTGGGACCGCCGTCGTACCAGGCGACGGTGTGGTCGACCTCACAACGGGCGGCGGGGATGTTGCAGCCGGGGGCCATGCAGGTCTCCGCCCGCCATTTCACCAGCCGCCGCAGCCCCGGCGGTGGCCGGTACCGGTCCCTCCCCACGGAGACCACGATCCCGGTCTCGGGGTGGGTGAGCACCCGCATCCAGGACTTCGCACCCCCGGCCAGCTCCCGCGCCCGGCCGATCGGGATCGGCCCGACCCCCTCCACCGTCGCAACCCCGACACCGCCATCGCTGCCGTCGTTGCCGTCGCGGTCGAGGAGGGTGAGGGCGGGGACGGTGACGGTCACGGTGGCGCGGATGCCGCGCGCGGCGGCGGGGAGGGTGTCGGTGACCCCGTCGATCAGGGTGTCGCAGACGATGTCGGCGCGCAGCTGATCCAGGGTGCGGGTCTCACCCGGCCGGGCGGCGAGGACCTTCGCCTGCCCGGTGACCCGGCCGTAGATCGCGTGCGCCTCCACCGCGGGGACGTACTCATGCAGCCACGCCATCCCATCCTCTGCGGGCTCGAACACGACCCGCCGCCGGGCCATCGCCCGCTGATGCCGCTCCGTGAGCGTCACCGCCCGGACCGTTTCGATCAGCGCCCGCAGTTTGCGGCGGAACGTGCCCACCGGGTGCGTCTCGGCCAGAGTCACCGCGGGGCCGAGCAGGCGGTCCCGGAACTCCGGCTCCACCCCGTCCAACGCCGCCACCAGCTCCGTCGCATGCCGCGGCGTGATCCGCGCACCGCCGAGGGAGTCCAGCGCGGCCGGGTACCGGTTCACCAGCGCATCCGCCTGCGCGATCAGCATCCCCGCCGCAGTACTCCGTGATCGACAGCGCCGCGGCCAGCTCCAACCGCACCGACCGCTCCATCACCTCCAGCAACGGATGCCCGTGACGCGACGCGTCCGCGAGCTGCTCCCGGTGCATCGCCGCCACCCGCCGGAACTGCTCCGCGACGAACACCGACACCATCGCGCCCGCCTCCACCACAAGATCCACCGCATCAGGGACCGGCGGTGCCGTGGCCTCACCCCAGTCCTCCCTCCACGGAGGATCCTCAGCAAACTCGGGACGACTGGTCATACCCCCACATTAGAACATACCTCCGACATTGGAGGCTGCGGCGGAGGGCGACAGAGATGGTTGCGTTGGGAGGCATCGCCGCTGGCGCGGCGCTGCTGAAAGTCACCGGATTCGTCCCTACTGCCCTCTCCACTCGCCGCTTCGCGGCGGGTGGAGCCTCGGGGCTGTGGGGGCCCGCCCGCGGGGTGCGTCTCTCACCCAGCTGCGGCCGGAACGCGAAAATGCCCGGTCGAAGACCGGGCATTTTCGCGTTGTGACCCCAGCGGGATTCGAACCCGCGTTACCGCCGTGAGAGGGCGGCGTACTAGGCCTCTATACGATGGGGCCGTTCACGCAACCGTTCGATTATGCCATGGTCGAGGCATCCGGCCAAATCGAGGCGGGACTCGTGCGGACCCTTGCCGCAGGCATCCCGGACGGGTTGACTCGGGGGATGCGAGTGACGAAGTACGAGCACGCGACCCTGACCCTGACCGACGCCGGAAAGACCCTCGTGATCGATCCGGGGTCGTACACCACCCCTCTCCCCGACCTCAGCGGAGTGGTCGCCGTCGTCATCACGCACGAGCATCCGGACCACTGGACGCCTGACCATCTGGACCGCATCCGCAAGGCCGCGCCCGATGTGCCGATCTACGGACCGGAAGGCGTCGCCCGCGCCGCGGCGGGATACGACGTGATCACCGTCAGCCCCGGCGACACGCTCGAGGTCGAGCCGTTCCGGCTGGAATTCTTCGGCGGAAAGCACGCCGTGATCCATGAGACGATTCCGGTCGTCGACAATGTCGGCGTGCTGGTGAACGAGGGGTTCTACTATCCGGGCGACTCCTACGCTGTGCCGACGGGCGCGAGCGTCCGGCTGCTCGCAGCTCCCGTCGGCGCGCCGTGGCTCAAGATCGGCGAGGCGATGGATTTCGTGCTCGCTGTCGCTCCGCGACAGGCCTTCGCAACGCACGACATGACGCTGTCCGTTGTGGGCAGAGACATGGGCCGCGGCCGGCTGCGGTGGGCGGTCGAACAGGATGGCGGCGAGTTCCTGGCCCTCGATCCCGGCGACGCCACGGACATCTGACCCGGGCTCACGACGTCCCAGGAAAAGGCGACGGATGCCGCGCGGCTTCGTCCCGCGGCATCCGTCGTCTGGTCTGTCGAGCTCTATTCGGCGTCGAGATCGGTCTCCAAGAGAGCGACGAGCTCATCGAGAGCCTGCTCCGCGCCATCGCCCTCTGCCTTGAGCGTCACGACGGTGCCCTTCGAGGCGCCGAGTCCCATGAGAGACAGGATGCTGCCGGCATTGAGGTCTGGCCCGCCGTCGACGGCGATCGTCACCGGAACCGGCTTCTCCTGCACGGCCTGCACGAACAGCTTCGCGGGGCGGGCGTGCAGCCCGGAGCTGCTGGCGATGGTGGCTTGGCGTTGTGCCATGGTTCTTCTCTCTCTTTCGATCGTCGAACGACGGTGTTACGCGGCTACGGCCTCGAAAGGGGCCTCGGCTGCTTCGAGCTCCTTGCGACCGACCCACCGCTTCAGTGCGATGACGACGAGCGCCGTCACGACCGTACCCGCCGCAAGCGCGAGGAGGAAGCCCCAGACCGGGTTGATCGCGAACAGGACGAAGATGCCGCCGTGCGGAGCGAGCGACTGGACACCGAACAGCATGCACAGTCCGCCCGTGATCGCACCGCCGACCATCGAGGCCGGGATGACGCGGAGCGGGTCGGCAGCGGCGAAGGGAATCGCGCCCTCGCTGATGAACGCCGCGCCCAGCAGCCAGGCCGCCTTGCCGTTCTCGCGCTCGACCGGCGGGAACAGGTTGCGTGCGAGAACAGTGGATGCCAGTGCCATCGCGAGAGGCGGCACCATGCCGGCGCACATGACAGCGCCCATGATGAGGTACGGCGTCGGGTTCTCTGCAGAACCGGCGGCGAGGCCCGCAACCGCGAACGCGTAGGCGACCTTGTTGATCGGCCCACCGAGGTCGAAGCACATCATGAGGCCGAGGATCACGCCCACCACGATGATCGCGCCTGTCGCCGCGAGGTCGTTCAGCCAGGTGTTCAGCCACTCCATGAGCGACGCGATCGGACGGCCGAGGAACAGGATCAGGATGCCGGATGCGACGATCGACGCGATGAGAGGGATGATCACGACGGGCATGAGCCCGCGAAGCCAGCGCGGCACGTCGAGTCGGGCGAACCACAGCGCCACGAATCCGGCCAGCAGACCACCGGCGATGCCGCCGATGAAGCCCGAGCTCATGAGGACTGCGACCGCGCCGGCGACGAAGCCCGGTGCGATGCCCGGCCGGTCGGCGATCGCGAAGGCGATGTAGCCGGCCAGGGCCGGCACCAGGAAGTTCATCGACGTGACGCCGATCATGAACGCGACCGAGCCGAGATACTGACCGAGTCCGCCCGGCGGGAGGTCCCACAGGGCGTTGTTGATGATGACTTCGCCGGCTTCGTCTCCGACCTCGTAGCCGCCGAGCAGGAATCCGAGCGCGATCAGCAGACCGCCACCCGCGACGAACGGGATCATGTAGCTCACACCGGTGAGCAGGATGCGCTGGATCCGCGCACCCCACCCGATGTTCGCGTCACTCGCCGCGGCGGTCGCCGCCGCGGCGGCGGCCGTGACCCGCGTCGCGTTCGGGTTGTTTGCGGCGGCGACGGCTTCGTGGATCATCTCGCTCGGCTGCTCGATGCCGCGCTTGACGCCCGACCGGACGACCGGCTTGCCCGAGAACCGCTGCTGCTCTCGCACATCGACGTCGGTGGCGAAGATCACGGCGTCCGCGTCGTCGATGACGCTCTGCGGGATCGCCTTGTAGCCGCTCGATCCCTGAGGTTCGACGGAGAGGTCGACGCCCAGCTTCTTGCCCTGCGCAGTCAGCGCGTCAGCCGCCATGAACGTGTGCGCGATGCCCGTGGCGCACGCCGTCACTGCGACGATGCGCGCGGGGCGTCCTTCCACGGTGAGATCGGCGGCAGCCGCGACCGGCGTGGCGGATGCGACAGCGGGCGCCGCGGCGGCCGCGGCAGCGGGGGCAGCCGAGGCATCCCCTTCGCCGATGGCGTTGCGCACGATCGCGACCACGTCGTCGTTCGTCTTCGCGGCGCGAAGGCCGCTCGTGAAGTCGTCCTGCATCAGGCTGCGAGCAAGCTTCGACAGCACCGCGAGGTGCGCCTCGGCCGCGCCTTCCGGCGCCGCGATGAGGAAGACAAGGTCCGCGGGTCCGTCCGGCGCGCCGAAGTCGACACCGGGTGCGAGACGCGCGAATGCCAGCGACGGCTCGGTGACGGCAGCGCTCTTGGCGTGCGGGATCGCAATGCCGCCGGGAAGGCCGGTCTCGTCCTTCTCCTCACGCGCCCACGCGTCCTTGAAGAGCGCGTCGGCGTCGGTCGCGCGTCCTTCCGAGACGACGCGCGCGGCGAGCGATCGGATGACCGCCGCCTTGTCGGCGCCGAGACCGACGTCGAGACTCACGAGCTGGGGGGTGATGGTCTGGGACACGATGACCTCCAATGGCCGGGGATTGCGATGGTTGAGGGGGGTTAGGGATTCAGTTCAGGCGGAAGACCGGCACTTCGCCGGCCGGAAGATTCTGCGGAGTCGGAGCTTGAGTACCGGGGAGGGATGCTGCGGCTGCTCCGTACCGGACGGCTCGCCGCAGCCGCTCTTCGGGCGGCGCACCCTCCACTTCGGCGAGGAGGTAGCCCGCGAGCGAGCTGTCGCCGGCGCCGACGGTGCTCACGACCTGGATCCGCGGTGCGCCCGGCATGCCAGGCGCCGTCCGCAGTGATGAGGACTGCGCCATGCGGACCCAGCGTCACCAGCGCCGCGCGCGTCCGCTCGGGGACGAGCGTGCGCGCCACGCGCAGCATCTCCTCGGCGAGGTCTCCCCCGCCGTCCAGTTCCGCTCCGGCGAGCTCGGCGAGCTCCTCATCATTGGGCTTGATGAGGTCGGGGGTGGCGTGGGCGACGACCTCGCTCAGCGCGTGGCCCGAGGTGTCGACGGCGATGAGGGGTGCCCCCGCTCCGTGCGCGGCACGGACGGCCTGGATGACGTCGACGTAGAAGTCGGCGCCGGCACCAGGGGGCAGCGATCCCGCCAGCACCAGCCACCGGGCACCCGTGCACTCGGCGACTACGGCGTCGATGACGCGCAGCGCGCTCGACCGCATCGAGCGTCGCGCCCGGGAGGTTCAGCTTCGTTGTCTTGCCGAACGGGTCCGTGATCGTGAGGTTCGCACGCACGTTGCCGTCGACGGGCACCCTGCGCGTGGCCACTCCCGAGGCGCGAAGCGCCCCGTCGAAGGGATCGTCGGGACGCCAGCGGAAGGATGGCGACGACCTCGACACCGGATGCATCGACGACGCGGGCGACGTTGATGCCCTTGCCGCCGGCATCCTCTCGAGCCGAGGCGGCCGATTGCACTTCGCCCGGCCGCAGTGGCCCCGCGAGCGTGATCGTCCGATCGAGCGACGGGTTGGCGGTGAGTGTGACGATCATGCGAGCCATACCTCCACATCCGACTCGGCGAGGGCCGCCGAGAGCACCGCGTCGGGCGCGGCATCCGTCACCAGCACGTCGATGTCCGTGAGAGCCGCGAAGCCCACGAGCAGGTCGCGGCCGAGCTTGTCGGCGTCCGCGACCACGACGACGCGCCGGGCAGAGCGCACGATCGCGCGCTTCACGGCGGCTTCGTCCGGATCCGGCGTGCTGAGACCGAAGTCGGCCGACACGCCGTTGGTGCCGATGAACGCCACATCGGGGCGGATCGCCTCGATGGCCCGCACCGTGTCGGCGCCGACGGCGGCGGCGGTGAGCCCGCGCACGCGACCGCCGATGAGCGTGAGCGATGCGTTCGGCGCAGCGGCCAGCGCGTGCGCAAGTGTGAGCGAGTGGGTCACGACCTCGATGGCCGAAGTGGCAAGGCGCGGCGCCAGCTGAACGGCGACGGCGTTCGTCGTCGTGCCCGCGTCGAAGAAGACAGATCCGCGGAACTCCGGACCGATGGCCGCCATCGCACGGCGTCCGATGGCCGTCTTCGCGGCCCCTTGCCGCTGCAGCCGCTGCGCGATCGAAGCCTCTGCCGTGCTCCCGCGCTCTGGGGCGACAGCGCCGCCGTGGACGCGGCGCAAGCGTGCCCGTCGCCTCGAGCTGATCCAGGTCACGCCGGACGGTCTCGGTCGTCACCTCGAATCGATCGGCAAGATCGAGCACGCTGACGCGGCCGTCGTCGAGGATGAGTCGCTCGATGAGCTTTCTGCGCTCCGTTGCGTACACCTCGTCACCCCTCGTCGGATTCCCACACGTTACAACAGATTCCAACACAAAACAAGATCGACTTCGCAGATTCGACTCTGTCGGGCCCACTATCGTCGAGTGGTGCCCGACAAACCCGCCGCAGAGGTCCTCATCGATGAGACCGTCGTGCGTCGCCTGCTGACTGCGCAGGCATCGGCGGTGATTCCGGATGCCGCGACCCTTGCCCTGGTGAAGACGGCCGAGGGATGGGACTCCGAGGTATGGCGCCTGGGCTCCTCCTTCGCTGTTCGACTCCCGCGGCGTGCACTCGCGGCCCCGCTCGTCCTCAACGAGCAGCGGGTGCTTCCCGTCCTCGCCGCGAGGATCGAGCCCGCCGGGCTGCTCGTGCCCGCGCCGGTGTTCAGCGGAACGCCCGATGCCGGCTACCCGTGGCCTGGTCGGTGGTCCCCTGGATCGACGGATCGCGAGGCATCGACGTCCCCCGCGCCGACCGCTCCGCATGGGCCGAGCCGCTGGCCGCCGCGCTCGGCGCACTTCATGTGCCCGCCGCGGCGGGATACCCGGTCAATCCGTTCCGCGGCGTCCCGCTGGCATCGCGATCAGACGCCATGGCCGAACGCCTGGCGCACCTGCGCTCGAACGGAACACTGTCCGAGGCGGAGTCGGATGCCGCAGCATCCGTCTGGGCACAGGGACTGAGCGTCGCTTCCCACGACGGGCCGCCGCTCTGGATCCACGGCGACCTGCACCCGGCGAACCTCATCGCGCACGGCTCGCGACTTGCCGGCATCATCGACTTCGGCGACGTGACAGCCGGTGACCCGGCCTACGACCTCGCCGTCGCATGGCTCGCGTTCGACGCCGATGGGCGACGGCGATTCGTCGCCGCGACGGACCGCCGCTATGACGAGGCGACCTGGGTTCGCGCGCGAGCGTGGGCGGTGGCCGTCGCGCTCATGCTGCTCATGCACAGCGATGACGAGCCGGCGTATGCCGCGCTCGGCCGCGAGGCGTTCGACGAAGTCGCCTGAAGGCTCGTCACTCCCCCGAGGGCGCGCGATGGACGTACGCATCCACCGAGTTGCCGCGATGGTGGAACCGGATGATGCTGCCGTCCGGCAGGTCCTCGGTGATGTCGTAGTCCATCACCGGCCACGCGCCGATGTCCGCCGTGAGATCGCCCTCGCTCGGTGTGCACTCTGCGAGCGCAGTGTCCGTCGAGCGTTCGATGAGAATGAGGCACGGATTGCCCTCGAAGTCCACAGCCGACCACGGTTCGACACCCTGGAAGCTGTCGTAGGACTCGAGGGTCGACATGTCGATGTCGCCCACCTCCTCGAAGATGAGGGTCTGCACCTGATCGTCGGCCTCGCTCGCGGTGCGCCACAGCGTGGCATCCGGATGCGATCCGAATAGCCACGTCACGCCGTACACGGCAGCGACCACCGCGGCTCCGGCTCCGGCCGCGAGCCAGAAGCGGGCGGAACGGGACCTCGTGAGGCGCTGCCAGCGGGATTCCGCGGGCTCTTCACGCGACGTTGTCGGCGGCTCGGGGTCCGTCGGCGGCGGCGGCGCTTCGACAGCATGCATCCTCGGCACGCTCGTCGGGCGATGGATCGTCCGCTATGACGGGTTCGTCGACTTTGGCGGCGGAACGGATGGCGTCGGCTCTCGCGGCCTCGAGCTCGGTGAGGCGCGCGAGAGCGGCGGGATCATCCCGGATGTCGGAACCGGGACCGTACGCCCTCGCGCGCAGCTCGCCGAGTTCACGCTCGACATCAGCGGGTGTGGGGATGCCGTCCATCAGTCCACCTCCTCAGGGACGAGGTGATGGACGGCGACGGTGTCGTCGCGAAGGACGAACCGCAGTCGCTCGCCGAGGGGAAGTCCGTGCTCGCGCGTATCGATGAAGAGCTCGGCGCTCACGGGAACGCACTGCCGTGCGATCACGTCGATCGAGGCACGGTGGATGGCGATGAGACATGGTGACTCGAACGCGTTCACCGCGGACCAGATTTCGATCTCCTCGTACGTTCCGAAGGCGCGCAGGGTTGAGATGTCGATGACCATCTCCGACCCGAAACCCGCAGGATTCGAGATGCCCTGCTCCACTCCTTCCGACTCGAGCAGGAAGATCAGCTGCTCGTCGGGTTCGACTCCCGTGGGCTGCAGCGTGGCGTCCGGGCGCGGCCCGGACACCAGCATGACCGTGGCGACGATGAGGCCGACGGCGATGCCGGCGGCGATCGCCAACGCGAGCATGCCCCGCGCCTCTCCCTGTGCAGCAGGCTGAGGGCTCACCGCGGCCGGCTCGGCCATCAGTCGGTCCCCGGAGGGGTGAACAGATACACGTCCACGGCGTCGCCGCGAACCTCGAAGCGGATGACGGTCCCCGGGGCGAGTCCCGCCGCGTAGTTGAATCCGGGATCCAGGGGCAGCACCGGCAGGTCGAGCCTCAGCTCAGCATCAGGCGGCGCGCACCTGATGCCGGCGAGGCTGTCGGTCGTGCGCTCCATGGCCATGAGGCAGCGGGAACCCTGGGCATTCATGGCCACCCACGGCTCGACCCCGTGGTAGGGCTCGAATCCGCGCAGCGTCGAGTTGTCGACTTCCGCGAGCGGTGCGGCGAAGGCGAGCGAGAAGATCTCGGAATCGGCTGCCACGCCGGTCGCCTGCAGGGTGGCCTTCGGCTTCGGGGCTGCGAACCAGGTCGTCGCGGTCACCAGTGCGAGGACCACGACCACCGACCCGACGATCAGCCAGATGCGTCCGGCGCGCGACGCCATCACCCGCGTCCCCGGCCGAGTCGCGCCGACACGCGATCTCGCCGACACGTCGTCGTCCGTGAACAGGACCGCGCCTTGCGCCGTCTCGGTCTTGGCGACGGCTTCGCTGGACTCGACCGGCGGTGTCGGCGCGGCATGGACGGTGATGCGGGCCGACTCGAGCTCGTCGAGCCGCGCGAGTGCGACGGGGTCGTCCTGGATGTCGGCGTCGGGCCCGTACGCCCGCGCCCGCAGCGCGCGGAGTTCGCGTTCGAGATCTGAGGAGAGTGCGGGGCCGGCCATCACTCCGCCTCCGCGGCTGGATAGACCCAGGCCTCTACGGTGTCGCCGTGAAGTTCGAACCGGATGATGCCGCCTCCGCGCAGCGGATACGGGAAGGTGTCCGCGAAGAGCTCACCCGGCGACGGCGTGCATTCGACGCGAACCCAATCAGCGGTGGGGGCGATTGCGACCAGACACGGCGAGCCGTACGCGTTCGACCCCGACCAGACATCCCAGCCTTCGAAGATCTCGTGGCTGCGCAGCGTCGACGTGTCGATCTCGAACCGCGATTCGGAGTTCACGACCTGGAGGACATCCAGCGAGACGTCCTCATCCGTCTCCGACAGGGTGGCGTCCGGACGAGGCACGGACGCCAGGATCATCACCCCGACCACAGCGCTCACAGCAAGCAGAGCGCCGGCCGCCAACCCGATGCGGCCCCGCCATTTCGACTTCACCGCGGGCGCGACGGCCCCCCCGGCTCCGCCCGCGCTCGTCTGCGCGTCGGCGTCGGAAACGGCCCCCCCAGACGGCAAGGCTCCCCCCATGGGCGAAAGATACACCCGCGCAGTTCCGGCTGCCATGCCTTTCGGAGAGCACGGCTGACCCCCGCCATGGTGTGCGACTTCAGGAGCTGTACCGGCATCCGGAACGAAACCGGCACTCTTCACATCGTTGCAACAGGGGGACACGCCTGGGAAACGCTTCCTTGGTCAGATGAGCTCAAGGCCCGGAGAGGGCCCACATCCCCCCATCGGAAGGATCCCCCTCTTGATACCTGCAACCACACCGCGCTCGGCGCGGCGCCGCCGCGCGGCATGCTTCACGGTGGGTGTGATCGCGACAGCGCTCGCAATCGCCCCTCTGACGACTCTTCCCGCAGCCGCCGCACCACCGAAAGACGATGTCGTCGCCAATGGCGAGAACTGGTCGGTCACCGACCTCGGTGGCGTCTACGAGGTCGAGCTCGAGCTCGACAGCCCGCTCGAGATGCGGTCGGACGCCCCGACCATCGAAGTCGACGGCGAGGCGGTCGGGTTCGCCCGAGAGTCGGCCGATGGCAAGAAGCTGACCGTGCTGACGACCGAGCCGGGCGTCCGCAACCCGAAGAAGGTGGAGGCGGGATGGTTCTCGGAGGCCGGGGCCACGGATGAGGTCCTCGCCGACGCGCCGGCGGTCCAGACACCCCTCGCGGAGGCGTCGTCGTTGGCTGCCGATCCTGCCGAGCATGGGGACTACGCCTTCACGAAATCGATCTACAACTTCGGCTATCAGGCGGTCGAGCTCGCAGGAATCGGTGGGATTCGAGGAGAGGTCGAGGGAAAGATCTACCTGCCCTCGACTGGCGGCCCGCGACCCCTGGTCGTGCTGCTCCACGGACGTCACACGTCCTGCGCTGGTTCCCCTGCAAACCCGCTGCGTTGGCCCTGCTCGCCGACCCAGGTCTCGATCCCGAGCTACGCGGGCTATGACGGCACCGCGGAGGCGCTCGCGAGCAATGGGTACGCCGTCGTCTCGATCTCGGCGAACGCGATCAACTCGAATGACAACCAGCTCGCGCTCGACTTCGGTGCCCGTGCTCGCGGTCAGCTCATCCTCGACACACTCGACCTGCTGCGCAAAGCCAATGCGGGCGAGTCGATCGTGCTGTACGACGCTGACGCCGACGCGAACGTGACGCTGGCTGATGCCCTCACCGGCAACGAAGGCACTGAGGCAGCGCGCATCGATCCCGAGATCACGGAGATGACGCCGAACGACCTGGTCGGACGTTTCGACTTCTCACGCATCGGCCTCATGGGCCACTCGCGCGGTGGAGAAGGCGTCACCTCGGCCGCGACGCTCAATCAGGCCCTCGCCAAGCCGTTCAGCATCGTCTCGACGCTGCCGCTCGCGCCTGTCGACTTCGGTCGTATGACCGTGCCCAACGTGCCGAACCTCGTGATCCTGCCGTACTGCGATGGCGACGTGTCCAACCAGCAGGGCCAGCACATGAACGACGATGCGCGCTACGCGTTCCGCGATGACGTACTCCGCTCGGACGTGTGGGTCATGGGCGCGAACCACAACTTCTTCAACACGGTGTGGACGCCTGGTCTCTACAGCTTCAACGTGAGCGACGACTGGTCGGGCACCAGCACCACGTCCGCCCGTGCGGTGGACAGCGTCTGCGGTACTGCCGGGGCAGCTGTCAGCACCTCCATCCGCTTGACGCCCGCCGCGCAGTACGACGTCGGCACGGCGCTGATGACCGGGTGGTTCCGAGCAACAGTCGGTGGCGAGGAGCAGTTCCTCGCACCGTTCGATGGCTCGGGAGCGAAGACCGTCACGACGGCGGATGTCGACGTGCGGACGGTGGCGACCCAGCCGGCTTCGGCTCGCGGTGACATCGAGACCTTCGAGGGACCGGCAACGACCGCACTCGCCCACGGAACCGCCTCGTTGTCGGTATGCGCCAGCATGGCGGGGCGAGCGGTGCCTCAGGAGCTTCCCGCGTGCTCGACGCTCGCGTCGGCGCAGCTGCCGCACTGGACATCCGTCCGGTTCGGAGCCGACGTCCCGGCGACACCGGTTGCCCGGGTGCAGTGGGCGGACGCGACAGGTGAGGTCCGCGTGCCGGTGCCCCCGGCGCAGCGAAACGCCTCGAACTTCACGGCACTCTCGTTCCGGACCGCAGCCGACGAGTCGGTCCCCTACGGCGGCGGAACGGACCTGACGGTGTCCGTCATCGACGGCGCGGGAGCAACCTACAGCGTGCCGGCGTCTGAGCTGAACCCGGCGGCGCTGCTGCGCCTGCCGCAGAGCACCCAGAACTCGACCACCCTGGGCAAGATCGTGCTGCAGAAGGTGAGCCTCCCGCTTGCGGACGTCGCCGCAGCGGGGCTCGACGTCAACAACCTGCGTGAAGTGCGTCTGACGGGTGCAATCGGTGTCTCCGGCACAGCTCACGGCGCCGCCTACGTGTCGGACCTGGCGTTCGACCGTCCATCGCTCGGTCGGGCGAAGCCGCAGACGATGGTGTCCGTCGATACGGCGACGACCATCGTCGAGGAGCGCTCCGGCACGAACGAAGTGCAGGTTCCGGTGGTGCTCTCGGCGCCGGCGACCACGCCCTCCGAAGTCTGGGTCTCGGTGCTGGGTTCCACCGCAGCCACCTCGAAGGTCGGAATCGTCGCCCAGAAGGTGACCTTCGCACCGGGTGAGATCTGCAAGGCGATCGGCGTCCCCACGAATGGCGACACGACAGCGTCATCGGCTGCCAGGACGCTGTACACGGTGTCCATCACCAACACGAAGAATGTCGTGATGGGTCCCGAGGCGTTCGGACAGGTCATCGTCCGCGAGGACGACGGTGTCGTCGGCGGGAGCGAGTCTCCGCTCGTCGGTGTTGCCGTCGACGCCTGCGCCGAGGTGACCGCTCGTGGGAAGGGCGCTTCGCTGACCATTGCAAGCAAGCCGGTATCCCCGACCGAGCAGCTGACCGTCACCGGGAAGGGATTCCGCCCCGGCGAGTCGGTGGCCGTCACAGCAGGCGCCACGGTCCTCGGCACGGCCGTGACGGGTGCCGACGGGTCGGTCACGATCGACCTCCTCATCCCGGCAGGAACGCCGAGCGGCGCTCTTGCGGTGACCGCGGTGGGCGCCGGGTCGTCGATCACGGCAGAAGCCGCGGTCAGGATCAAGTAGCGGAGGCGCAGGATCGGGGCGCTCGCCGAGAGTCGGGCGCCCCGATCGCCGTCTCGCAGGCCAACGAAAAACCCCCGCTGAGCGGGGGTTTTTCACTGCTGGGGTACCTGGACTCGAACCAAGAACAAAGGTACCAGAAACCTCCGTGTTGCCAATTACACCATACCCCAAGACGCTCAGCCGAAGCCGGTGCCAAGGGTCAAGTCTAGACGACTCACGCGGCTCCGCCAAACCGAGCGGGTCAGTGCTGGTGGTCGACCAGCGCCCCGAGGCGGCGGATGGACTCGGCCTTGCCGAGCAGCTCCATCGACTCGAAGAGCGGGGGCGAGATGCGGCGTCCGCTGAGCGCGACGCGCAGCGGCGTATAGGCCACACGGGGCTTCAGCTCGAGGCCGGTGATGAGCGCGGCGGACAGCGCCTCCTGCACGGCGGCTGCCGTGAACTCCGAATCCGGGACGAGTTCCAGAGCTCCGACCGAGGCGACCAGCACCTCCCCCGTATTGGCGGGGAGCGATGCGAGAGCATCCTCGTGATATGCCACCTCATCGCGGAACAGGAACCCGAGCAGCTCCGGAACCTCGCCGAGCAGCTGCACGCGCTCCTGCACGAGCGGTGCGGAGGCATCGATGATCGCCTGCTGAGCGGGGGTCGGCGTCTCGTCGACGAGGCCCGCGACATGGAGGTAGTACACGATGCGTGCGGCGAAATCGGCCGGCTCCAGCATCCGGATGTGGTCTCCGTTGATCGACTCGGCCTTCTTCTGGTCGAATCGGGCCGGGTTCGGGTTGACGTCGACGATGTCGAAGCTCTCGACGAGCTCCTCGAGCGAGAAGACGTCGCGGTCGGGACCGATCGACCAGCCGAGCAGCGACAGGTAGTTGAGGAGACCTTCGTGGATGAAGCCCTTCTCGCGCTGGAGGAAGAGGTCGGCCTGGGGGTCGCGCTTGGACAGCTTCTTGTTGCCGGTCTCGCCGAGTACGAGCGGCATGTGCGCGAAGCGCGGGATGAAGGTCGTGACTCCGGCATCGACCAGCGCGCCGTAGAGCGCGAGCTGCCGCGCCGTCGACGGCATGAGGTCTTCGCCGCGGACGACATGGGTGATCCCCATGAGCGCGTCGTCGACGGGGTTCACGAACGGGTAGAGCGGAACGCCTCCGGCGCGGACCAGGACGAAGTCGGGGAACGATCCGGCGGGGAAGGTCACCTCACCACGGATGAGGTCGACGTACGTCAGATCCTCGTCGGGGACGCGCAAGCGCCATGCGGGCTCGCGGCCCTCGGCGCGGAAGGCGGCCTTCTGCTCGTCGGTGAGGCCCCGATCGTAGTTGTCGTAGCCGAGCTGCTTCGCGCGGCCGTTGGCCTCATTGCGCGCGTCGATCTCCTCGGCCGTCGAGTAGCTCTCATAGACCGCGCCCGCCGCGATGAGCTTGTCGAGCACCTCGCGATAGATCTCGTGCCGCTGGGACTGGCGGTACGGTGCGTGCGGTCCGCCGACCTCGACGCCCTCGTCCCAGTCGATCTTCATCCAGCGGAGCGCATCGAGCAGCTGCCGGTAGCTCTCCTCGCTGTCACGCGCGGAGTCGGTGTCTTCGATGCGGAAGATGAGCTTGCCGCCGTTGTGACGCGCGTACGCCCAGTTGAAGAGCACCGTCCGGATCAGACCGACGTGCGGCAGACCGGTCGGGCTGGGGCAGAAGCGGACGCGGACGTCGGCGCCGGATGCTGTCGTGGTGCGGGGATCGGGTGAAGAAGACATCGCGCCCCAGTCTAGTTGCGGGCCGTCGGCGCCCCCACGGCCGACCCGGAGGCGCCCACCAGCCTCACGATCGCATCGAGCGTCGCGCGGATCGCAGGGACGCGGTCGGCGCCGTGCGCCGTGACGACGTGGATGATCCGGGCCTCGGCGGGGGGCAGCGGCAGCGTCACGACTCCTGGCAGCTGCGGGAAAGACGCGACGGCCATGCGCGGCAGCGTCGCCACCCCGATCCCCTGAGCCACAAGTCCCTCGACCGCCACGAAGTTGTCGGTCTCGAACGCGATATGGGGTTCGAAGCCGGCGCGCGCACACAGCTCCAGCAGGTGCCCCCGGCAGCGCGGGCAGCCTGCGATCCACTTCTCGCCCGACAGAACCGAGACGTCGATGCCCTCATCCGTCGCGGCCGGGTGGCCGACCGGCAGGACTGCGAGGAGGTCGTCGCTCCCGACCGCCCGCACCGACAGCCCGCGGGCGCTCGGCCCGTGCGGATCGTCGCGGTCGCCCGGGTAGCTGAAGGTCAGCGCGATGTCGGCGCGGTCTTCGCGCACCGCCTCGACGGCTTCCGGCGGCTCCGCCTCGAGATACGTGACGCTGACCCCGGAGTGGTGCCGTGCGAGGTCGGCGAGGAGCCGCGGGATGACGGTGGGCGACGCCGAGGGGAAGCCGACGAGCCTCACTCGGCCGGAGCGCAGACCGCGAAGCTCGGCGAGCTCGCCGGCCGCGGCATCCATCGCCGTCGTGACGGCGGGAGCGTGCCTGGCCAGGATCCGCCCGGCCTCCGTGAGACGCACACTGCGACCGACGCGCTCCACGAGCGCGACGCCGAGGCGCTGCTCGAGGCGCTTCAGCTGCTGGCTGATCGCCGGCTGGCTGTATCCGAGCACGGCTGCGGCGCCGGTGATCGACCCCTCGTCCGCGATGGCCTTCACGACACGGAGAGCCTGCACATCGAACTCGTGGTCGTTCTCGTACATGTCGGTCACGATCCGAGCATAAGCGCACAGCATGAATTGCATGCGATACCTGTTGTAGACGTGGGGTATTCGCCTCCGTCACGCTGGATTCATGTCCACCCTCACCACCAGTTCCGCGTTCGCGTCGGCACAGGCGGCATTCGCGGGCGGCCGCGGATACCTCGCCGCGTGCACGGTCGGGCTGCCCACACATGCCACCCGCGCCGCGATCATCGCGGACCTGGATGCTGCCGCCTCGGGCCGCCCGGACCCCGCCGCCTACTCAGCCGCCGTCGAGCGGGCGCGCGGGCACTTCGCCTCGCTCGTCGGCGTGGCGCCGGATCGCGTCGCCATCGGCTCGCAGGCATCCGTCGCCGCCGCCCTCGTCGCGGCGGCACTGCCCGAGGGGTCGGAGGTGCTGATCGCGGAGGGCGACTTCTCGTCGATCGTGCTGCCGTTCGTCCACTCCGGGCGCGGCCTGCGCGTGCGGTCCGCTCCCCTCGACGAGCTCGCGAGCGAAGTGCGTCCCGAGACGGCGCTCGTGGCGTTCTCGCTGGTGCAGTCCGCGACCGGGGAGGTGGCAGACGCCGATGCCATCGTTGTGGCGGCTCGCCGGGCCGGGGCCCGGACGCTCTGCGATGCGACGCAGGCCGTCGGGTGGCTGCCGGTTGCGGCATCCGGTTTCGACGCGCTCATCTGCCACGCGTACAAGTGGCTCTGCGCACCGCGCGGGCGTGTCGTTCCTCACGGTCTCGGAACGGCTCGCCGCCGACATGCCGCCGCTCTTCGCCGGGTGGTACGCCGGGCAGGATCCCTGGTCGTCCTGCTACGGGCATGAGGTGCAACTCGCTTCGGACGCGACCCGCTTCGACGTCTCGCCGGCGTGGCAGGCGTTCGTCGGAGCCGAGCCGGCGCTCGAGATGTTCGCGTCGCTCGATCCGCAGGAGCTCTACGCCCACGCCGTCGGCCTGGCGTCCCGGTTCCGCAGGCGGATGAACCTGCCGGGACCGCAGCGACCGAGCGCGATCGTGACGTGGAGCGACCCCGAGGGCTGCGACCTCGCCCGCCTCACGGCGGCAGGGATCGTCGCATCCGGTCGCGCCGGACGCGCGCGGGTGGCGTTCCACCTGTTCAATGACGATCGGGATGTCGACCTGGCGCTGGAGGCGCTCGGACGCTGACTCGTTCCTGGTGGAGGTCCCGTCAGCCGATCGCCTGCTCCGACGGCTCGCTTGCGGGCCGCACCCGGCCGAACGGCGAGAGGGCGACCGTGGCGATCACGGCGACGCCGACCAGCAGCGCGAGGCCGCCGTAGCCGATCCAGGCCAGCACCACGCCTGCGAGGATCGCGCCGGAGGCTCCGACGAGACTCATCGTGAGGTCGCTGCGTCCCTGGCGCTTGGTGCGAAGGCTCTCGGCCGAGGCCTCGGTGAGGAGGGTCGAGCCGGCGACGGTCGAGGCGCTCCAGCCGAGTCCGAGCAGGACGAGGGCGACCGTCACGGAGGTGGTCGACTCCTGGCCGAACGAGGCGGTGACCAGTGCCGCCGCAAGCAGCACCTGACCGATGAGGATCGTCGGCACGCGGCCGAGACGGTCGGCGAGGATGCCGAACACCGGCGAGAGGGCGAACATGCCCGCAATGTGCAGGCTCAGCGTCAGCCCGATCACGGTGAGCGATGCGCCGTGGTGCAGCAGGTGCACCGGCGTCATCGCCATGACCGACACCATGACGCCGTGCGCGGCGGCCACCGCGAAGATCGCGTAGCGCGCGACGGTCGGCTGGTCGGGCTGGGCGATGCGGGGACCGGCCGTCCGAGCTGTGTGCGCGACCACTCGCTGTGCCAGCAGGAGAGGGTCGGGACGCAGCCAGACCAGGTAGAGCGCGATCGCGAGCAGCTGCGCGACGACGGTGAAGAGGTAGGGCCCGGTGAGGGGCGGCATGCCCACTGCCTCGCCCAGCACCTCGCCAGGGCCGGTCAGGTTTGGTCCGAGCACCGCGCCGATCGTCGTCGCCCACACCACGAGCGACAGGTCGCGGCCGCGAGTGGCATCGGTCGCAAGATCGGCGGCGGCGAACCGGGTCTGCAGGTTGGCCGCCTGCCCCGCGCCGACCAGGGCGAAGGCCAGCAGGAGCAGGGTGAAGGACTGCAGAGAGACCGCGAGGACGACGAGCACCACGCCGACCAGCGCAGACGCCATGCCCATCGTGAGCGCGGGTCGCCGACCCCAGCGGTGCGCGAACGCTGCCAGCGGGATCGCGAACGCCGCTGTGCCCAGTGTCACCCCGGCCGCAGCGAGCCCCGAGAACGCTTCGTCGCCCGAGATCTCCGCCGCAAGGACGGCGCCGAGCGAGAGGGTCGCCCCGAACGCGAGACCTCCGAGGACCTGCCCGATCGACAGCACCCACACGGTCCGCCGCTGCACGGCTCCGACGGCCTGCGGTGTCAGCTCCGCAGCATCCGCCGGTTCGGTCATCTCCTGCTCGTTACGCGTCACGCGAGCCGTTTCGCAGGATGCCGAGGCCGGTGATCTCGACTTCGATGACGTCTCCGCCGACGAACGGGCCGACGCCCGCGGGAGTGCCCGTGAGGATGACGTCACCCGGCAGCAGGGTGAAGGCTGCGGAGGCGTACGCGATGATGTCGGCGACGGAGTGGATCATGTCGCTGATGGGACCGTCCTGCTTCACCTCGCCGTTGAGCCGGGTGACGATCCGCGCGCCGTCGAACGAGAACTCGGTCTCGATCGCCGGGCCGAGCGGGCAGAACGTGTCGAAGCCCTTCGCGCGCGCCCACTGGCCGTCCGTCTTCTGCAGGTCGCGCGCCGTCACGTCGTTCGCGATCGTGTAGCCGAACACGTGGTCGAGGGCCGACTCGGCCGGCACGTTTCTCGTGATCCGCCCGATCACGGCGGCGAGCTCGCCCTCGAAGCTGGTGAACGTGGACTGGGTCGGTCGCACGATCGTGTCGCCGGGGCCGATCACCGAAGTGTTCGGCTTGAAGAAGAGCATGGGCTCGGCAGGCACCTCATTGCCGAGCTCGGCCGCGTGCTCGCGGTAGTTGCGACCGATGCAGACGACCTTCGAGCGCGGGATGACGGGTGCCAGAAGCGCGATGTCCGACAGTGGGATGCGCTCCCCCGTCGGCTCGTACCCCGCGAACATCGGGTCGCCCTCCAGGACGACGACCTCGCCCCCGTCGACGATTCCGAAGCTGATGACGTCATTGTGGCTGAAGCGCGCGATCCTCACCGATCCAGCCTAGCGAGGCGCTCCGACTCCGGTCAGGCGTCGAGGCGCAGGAGCCAGCCGTGCTTGTCGTCGCGGCGTCCGTACTGGATGTCGGTCAGCTCCTCACGCAGCGACAGGGCGAGCTCGCCGGTCGGCTGCTCGTCGAGGAAGTCCTTGCCCTTGAGCACGCCGATCGGCGTCACCACAGCGGCGGTGCCGCAGGCGAAGACCTCGACGATGTCGCCGGATGCTGCATCCCGGCGCCATTCATCGAGCGAGATCGCCCGGCGCTCGACCTTGTGACCGCGGTCCTCGGCGAGCTGCAGGATCGAGTCCCGGGTGATGCCCTCGAGGATGGAGTCCGAGTGCGGGGTGACGATCGTGCCGTCCTTGTAGACGAACACCACGTTCATGCCGCCGAGCTCCTCGACGTTGCGCTGCTGGTCGAGGAACACGACCTGGTCGCATCCGTTGTCGTATGCCTCGGACTGCGGGAGCAGGCTCGCGGCGTAGTTGCCGCCGGTCTTCGCAGCGCCGGTGCCCCCCTTGCCCGCCCGCGAGTAGTCCTCGCTCAGCCAGATGGAGACGGGCTTCGCGCCGCCCTTGAAGTATGCTCCGGCGGGCGAGGCGATCACGTAGTAGTTGACCTTCTGCGCCGGACGCACTCCGAGGAATGCCTCCTTCGCGAACATGAAGGGGCGGAGGTAGAGGCTCTGGTCCTCGCCGCTCGGCACCCATGCGCCGTCGACGGCGACCAGCTCGCGCAGCGACTGGATGAAGTACGGCACCGGCAGCTCCGGGAAGCGCGAGGCGACGAGCGGAGCGCTGGAGGCGGCGACCGTTCTGGTCGGGCCGGAACGTGTGGATCGAGCCGTCCGCGTGACGGTACGCCTTGATGCCCTCGAAGATCTCCTGGCCGTAGTGCAGCACCGCGGCGGCGGGATCGAGCGTGATCGGACCGTACGGCTGGACGCGCGGGCGGTGCCACCCGCCGCCGACCGACCAGCAGATGTCGACCATGTGATCGGTGAAGCTCGTGCCGAAGCCGGGGTTCGCGAGGATCTCGTCGCGAGCGGACGTGCTCTTCGCGGCGAGGTTCTTGGTGACGGCGAACTGGAGCGGGGCGAGTCCGGTGTCGGGGTCGGTGTCGATGAGAGTCATCTGTGGGCCTGTGCTTTCCTGCGGGCGTGTCCGCTGAGGTTCGAAGAGGCGCGGTGCCGAATCCAGGTTACGCCTGGAGCCGGGCGACGATCGCGTCGCCGATCTGCGCCGTGGAACGGGATGCGCGCGCCCCGGCCCGCGATGTCCGCTTCGACCGCACGGGTGACGGCGTCGATTCGTCCGGCAGCCCGAGGTGATCGAGCAGCAGGGCGATGGAGAGGATCGCGGCCGTGGGATCGGCCTTCTGCTGTCCCGCGATGTCGGGCGCCGAACCGTGGACGGGCTCGAACATCGAGGGGAACGCGCCGTCGGGATTGATGTTTCCCGATGCGGCGAGGCCGATGCCTCCGGTGACGGCGCCGGCCAAGTCGGTGAGGATGTCGCCGAAGAGGTTGTCGGTGACGATCACGTCGAATCGGCTGGGGTTCGTGACCAGGAAGATGGTTGCCGCGTCGACGTGCAGGTAGTCTACGGCGACGTCAGGGTGCTCTGCGGCCACCTCGTCGACGATGCGCTTCCAGATTCCGCCGGCGTGCACGAGGACGTTGGTCTTGTGCACGAGCGTGAGCTTCCTGCCGCGCCGCTCGGCGAGATCGAACGCGTAGCGCACGACCCGCTCCACGCCGAACGCCGTGTTGACGGACGTCTCGTTGGCGATCTCGTGAGGCGTGCCGCGCCGGATCGACGCCGCCGTTGCCGACGTACGGCCCCTCGGTGCCCTCGCGCACCACGACGAAGTCGATCTCGCCCGGCTCGGCCAGCGGACCCGGCGCGCCGGCGAAGAGCTTCGACGGGCGCAGGTTCACGTAGTGGTCGAGTTCGAACCGCAGCTTCAGCAGCAGGCCGCGCTCGATGTTGGCATCCTTCAGCCGCGGGTCGCCGGGGACTCCCCCGACCGCGCCGAGGAGGATCGCGTCGTGCTCCTTGATCGCGTCGAGATCGGCATCCGTGAGCGTGTCGCCGGTCTCGAGGAATCGCGTCGCTCCGAGCGAGAAGTGCGTCTTGTCGAATCGGATGCCGCTGCCCGAGGTCGCGGCATCCAGCACCTTCTCCGCCTCGGCGATCACCTCCGGCCCGATGCCGTCACCGGGGATGACGGCGAGTTTGACGACACCGGACTGCTGAGCGCGCGACATCGTTCCAGCGTAGCGGCGGCGCGAAGGTGCCGCCCGCTCGCGTGAGGAGGCCGCGTGATGTCAGTGGCTCGACGCGCACGCGGTTCGGACGGCCGCCGAGGGTCAGCGCGGCGATCACGGCCGCGACGACGATGAGTGCGGCGCCGATGAGCGCGGTCACGCCGACGCCCGCGTCGAACGCGTGGGCAGCGGCATCCCGCAGCGCCTGTCCGAGCGGCTCCTCGAGACCATGAGACGCGGCGACCGCGCCGCCCAGCGTCTCACGCGCGGCATCCGCTGCCGCGGCGGGGAGCCCCGCAGGCAGCAGCAGGTTCGCGCGTAGAAGGCGGCGAGGATGCCGCCCATGATCGTCGTGCCGAGCACGGCTCCGAGCTCGTACGCCGTCTCGGACACCGCGCTCGCGGCGCCCGCCTTCGACGAGGGAGCGCTCGCGAGGATGAGCTCGTTCGAGACCGTCTCGGCGGCGCCGATTCCGGCGCCGAGCGAGACGAACGCGACGATCAGCAGCGGCAGCGATCCGCTGCTCGCCGCGACCGCGACGAGCACGTAGCCGATGACCGAGAACGCCAGCGCCGCAGGCACGACGATGCGCGGCGCGACACGCTTGGCGATCGGGCACCACTCCGATTCCGGCGACGATCATCATCGCGAGCCCGGGCACGAGGGCGAGCCCGGCATCCATCGGCGACAGTCCCAGGATCAGCTGCAGGTGCTGGGCGACGAAGTAGAGGAAGCCGACGAGACCGATGACGCTGAGCAGGTTGACGAGCACCGAGCCGGTGAAGCTCCATCTGCGGAACAGCGCCATGTCGAGCATCGGCGTCTCGAGCCGGTTCTGACGACGCACGAAGAGCACTCCGAACACGAGACCCGCCGCGATGAGCGCGAGGGGCGTCAGGTTCTCGAGGCCGTGGACCGCGAACTCCTTGATCGCGTACACGATCGGCACCATCGTCGCGAGCGAGAGCACGACGCTCAGCGGGTCGAAGCGACCGGGCTTCGGGTCGCGGCTCTCGGGCACGAGGAGCGGGACGAGGATCAGCAGCGGGATGAGCACGGGAACGGCCATCAGGAAGACGGAGCCCCACGCGAAGTGCTCGAGCAGCAGCCCGCCGACGACGGGACCCAGCGCCGCGCCGGCCGAGAACGCCGCGGCCCACACCGCGATCGCCATCCGTCGCTGGTCGCGGTTGCGGAAGATGCTGCGCAGCAGCGACAGCGTCGAGGGCATGAGCATGGCGCCGAATACGCCCATCGCCGCGCGCGCGACGATCAGCCACTCGGCGCTCGGGGCGAAGGCGGCGAGTGCCGAGACGATGCCGAATCCGGTGGCGCCGATCAGCAGCATCCGTCGCCGTCCGAACCGATCGCCGAGCGTGCCCATGGTGACGAGCAGGCTCGCGAGCACGAGCGGGTAGGCGTCGATGATCCAGAGCTGCTGGGTGGCGGTCGGCTCGAGGTCGAGGGCGATCTGCGGAAGCGCGAAGCTGAGCACGGTGTTGTCGACCGAGACGAGCAGCACCGGCAGCATGAGCACGACGAGCGCGGCCCAGCCGCGCCAGCCGACGCGAGGAGCCTCTTGGCCCATCGCGGTCAGTGTGCTCGTCGTCGCGGGCAGCGTGGTCGTCATCTCATCCTCAGTTTCTAAACCGTCCAGCCGGTATAGTATCAGAATGAGCCACTCCCCCGTCGATACGATCAAGCCCATGAGCCGACCGCCGCGCGCCCGCGAGAGCGTTCTCGACGCGTTCGAGGCGATCCTCATCGACGAAGGTGAGCGATCCGCGACGATGGATGCCACGGCCCGCGCCGCGGGCGTGTCGAAGGGCGGTCTGCTCTACCACTTCGGCTCGAAGGAGGCGCTCGAGACCGGCCTGCTCGAGCGGCTCGCGCGTCCTCGTCGACGAGGACATCGCCGCGATCACCTCCGCACCGGAGGGCGTGGTCGCCTACTTCCTGCGCTCCTCCGTCATGCACAACGACCCGCTCGACCGGGCGATCATCGCGGCGTCACGGCTCGCCCAGGGCGGCAGCGCGCCCGCGAGCGCGGCGCTCCGCACGATCAGGGACCGGTGGGAGGACGCCGTCCGTCCGCACACGCGCGACCAGGCATCCCTCGATCTCGTGATGCTCGTGAGCGACGGCCTCTACTTCAACAACGCGCTCGACGGTGGCGCGATCCCGGGGCCGGTCCCCCGCGGCGACGACCTCGAGGCCCTGATCGCGCTGGTGCGCCGCGCGGCCGAGTCCTAGGACTCGGTGATCTCGACCTGGCGGAACAGGTCCGCCTGGATCGCGGCGCCGACCTCGTCGAGCAGTTCCTCCGACACCGGCGAGTCGACGGTGAGGATCGACAGCGCCTGACCGCCGGCGGCGCGACGGGCGATCTGCATGCCGGCGATGTTGATGCCGGCATCGCCGAACTTCTGGCCGTAGACGGCGACGATCCCGGGCCGGTCGGTGTAGACCATCACGATGTGGTTCGTCTCGATCGGAAGCTCGATCGCGTATTCGTTGATGCCGACGAGCTTCTCGATCTGCTTCGTGCCGGTGAGCGTGCCCGACACCGACAGCTGCGAGCCGTCGCTGAGTGCACCGCGCAGCGTGATGACGTTGCGGTACTCCTCGCTCACGTCGTCGACCAGCAGGCGCACATCGACACCGCGCTGCTCCGCGAGCAGCGGCGCGTTCACGTACGAGACGGTCTCGCTCACGATGTTCGTGAAGAGTCCCTTGAGCGCGGCGAGCTTCAGCACGCTCACGTCGTACGAGCTCAGCTCGCCGTGCACCTCGACATCGAGGCTCGTGAGCGGTGAGTGCGCCAGCGCCGCGAAGATCTGACCGAGCTTCTCGACGAGCGGGATGCCGGGACGGACGTACGGGTCGATGACACCGCCCGCCACGTTGACGGCGTCGGGAACGAGCTCTCCGCCGAGCGCGAGGCGCACCGAGCGGGCGACCGAGACGCCCGCCTTCTCCTGCGCCTCGTCGGTGGATGCGCCGAGGTGCGGGGTCACGATGACGTTCGGCAGGTCGAGCAGGCGCGCGGCCGGACCGTCCGCGGCAGGCGGCTCGCTCGTGAAGACGTCGAGTCCGGCGCCGGCGATCTCGCCGGTCGAGAGCGCCGTGTAGAGCGCCTCTTCGTCGATGAGGCCGCCGCGGGCGACGTTGACGACGAAGCCCGTCGGCTTCATCTTCGCGAACTGCTCGGTGCTGATCATGCCGGTGGTCTCGGGCGTCTTCGGCATGTGGATCGTGACGAAGTCGCTCTGCTCGAGCAGCTCGTCGAGCGACACGCAGGTGCACGCCGAGCTGCTGCGCGCGCGCGCTCGTGACGTAGGGGTCGTAGGCGACCACGCGCATGTCGAACGCCTGCAGGCGAGCCGCGATCAGTGCGCCGATGCGACCGAGGCCGATGATGCCGACGGTCTTCTCGAACAGCTCGGTGCCGGTGTACGAGCTGCGCTTCCACTGGCCGCCGGCGAGCGATGCGTGCGCCGCCGGGATGTGGCGGGCGAGGCTCAGGATGTGGCCGACGGTCAGCTCCGCGGCCGAGATGATGTTCGAGGTCGGCGCGTTCACGACCATGACGCCGGCGGTCGTCGCCGTCTTGATGTCGACGTTGTCGAGCCCGACGCCGGCGCGAGCGACGACCTTCAGCACGGGAGCCGCTTCGATCGCCTCGGCGTCGATCTTCGTCGCGGAGCGGATCAGCACGGCGTGCGCGTCGGCGAGAGCGGCGAGCAGGGCGGGCCGGTCGGTGCCGTCGACGCTGCGGACGTCGAAGTCCGGTCCGAGTGCGTCGATCGTGGCGGGTGAGAGTTCTTCGGCGATCAGGACGACGGGCTTCGACACGAAAGCGGATCCTTAGAAGCGTGGGCGCGCGCAGCGGCCGGGCAAGCGAGTGGATGCTGCGCCACACGCCATCGGGGCGCAATCACGTGCCACTCTATCCGCTCGGCCGCCGGCGTCCGCTCCGTGTGACGCGGCGAGAGCTCGCCCACGCGAAGACGGACGGGTCGCCGGCGTGTCTCTCGACTCCGGCGATCCGTCCGCGGTCGCGATCCGCGCTCAGCGCGCTGCGACGCGCGCGCGAGCGCCTCCTCGAGGCGGTCGGCGGGCGGCCCGGCGGTCCTGCACGCAGCTGGCGCAGGATCGCCGCCTCACGTGCGATCGCCTCTTCGATGCGGTCCGCCGGGCGGCCGGCGTACTGCTCGCGCATGCGGTTCGGCGGCCTGCTCGGACTCCGATCCTGTGTCGACGAGCGGGTCTTCGTACACGGCGGGCTCCGGTTCCGGCGCGACTGGTGCGCTCTGGCACGCGGCGAGGCCGAAGCCCGCGGCGAGCCGCGAGCGTCCCCGCGAGGACGCCGCGGACGATCCGACCCGAGATGGTGTTGCTGTCCATTGCTGGCTCCTTGTGTGTGTCGGCCGGCTTCGTCATCCGGCGTCTGAGACCCACATTCCGCCGCGGAGATATCCGAAGCCGCACGCGTCGATATCCGTCCGATATCCGCCGTCCGGCGCGGGGTATTGACGCGGCCGCGTCAGCGGCTCGACACTTCGTTCATGGTCATCAAGGTGTTGGGGCCCCTCGAGACCGGCAGCGAAACGCTGAGTCCACGAGAGCGGGCCATACTGTCGGCCCTCGTCGTGCGCCTCGGAGCGACGGTCGGCCCGGGTGAACTCGCAGACGCGCTCTGGGGTGATGCGCCGCCATCCACGTGGGAGCAGCAGATCCGCAATTCCGTCGCGCGGATCCGCACCCGGCTCGGGCGCACGATGGTCGAGACGGTGGGTGCCGACTACCGTCTGGCCCTGGATCCCGACGCGATCGACGCGGTGCGCTTCGAGCGACTGGTGTCGTCGGCACGAGGTCATTCGCTGCGCGGCGAGCACGATCGGGCGGTCGATGCGTACCAGCGCGCCCTCGCACTCTGGCGCGGTACGCCGTTGCAGGATCTCGACTCCTGGGAGCCTGCGACAGCGGAAAGGCTGCGGCTCGAAGAGATCCGCGACAGCGCCGAGGAGGAACTGCTCGATGCACGCCTCGCCACCGGTGAGGCCGCGGCTGTCATCCCCGATGCCGAGCGACTCGTGCGCGACGAACCGCTTCGCGAGAGCCGGTGGGCGATCCTCGCGCTCGCCAACTACCGCGCCGATCGGCAGGCCGATGCCTTGGCGACCCTGCGCGCCGCCCGCCAGCGGCTTGATGAAGAGCTCGGAATCGAGCCGAGCTCGCGACTGACGGACCTCGAACGCGACATCCTGAATCGCGCCCCCGCGCTCGACATCGTCGCCGCGGCCGCCCCCGCCTCGAGCGCCTGCCCGTACCCCGGCCTGCGACCTTTCGGAAGCGAGGACGCGGAGTTCTATTTCGGACGTGACGCCGATATCGAGAACGTGCTCGATCGTCTCGCGCCCGGGAGGATCGTGACGATCGCAGGGCCGTCGGGCACAGGCAAGTCGTCCCTGCTGCTCGCGGGCGTGATCCCCCGGCTTCGGGCGCGTGGTCGCACCGTCGACGTCGTCCGGCCCGCGGTCGACGGCGCGATCGGACTCGCGCGGGCGATCGAACGCGCGGGCGTCGTGGCCGTGGATCAAGCCGAGGAGCTGCTTCGTCTGGGTGAGGAGGACGCTCGGGCGTTCACCGCCTCGACGCGATCCTTCCTGGATTCCGGCGGATCGGTGATCCTCACGCTCCGATCCGACTCGCTGGATGCCGCCCGAGCGCTGCCTCAGATCGGCGACGCGATCGGCAGCGGTGTCTATCTCCTCGGTCCGCTCAGCGAGCAGGCGCTGCGCACGGCGGTCACCGAGCCCGCGCACCGAGCGGGACTGCGCCTCGAGCCGGGACTCGTCGAGCTCATCGTCAATGACGCCGGCGACCGCGCCTCGACGCTCCCCCACCTCTCCCACGCACTGCGCGAGACATGGACACGCCGTGAAGGCTCCACCCTGACCGTCGACGGCTATCGCACGGCGGGCGGCATCGCAGGCGCGATCGCGCAATCCGCCGAGGCGGCCTACGCCACCCTCGCCCCGCAGGAGCGCGAGCTGTGCCGCTCGCTTCTGCTGAGACTCGTCGATCGTGGCCCGGATGGCACGACGACGCGTCGACGGGCTGCCATCGCACCGCTCGTCGCAGATCCCCTGCGTCGCGACGTGGTCGATCGTCTCGCGGCCGCCCGCCTCATCGCCGTCGACGACGAGACGCTCACGATCGCGCACGAAGCCGTGGCCCGCGCGTGGCCGCGGCTCGACGCCTGGCTCGAGGAGGGGGCTGAGGGCGCCCGCATCCTGCGGACGATCGAGTCGGCGGCCCTGGCGTGGGACGCCGACGGCCGCTCGGACGACGATCTGCCCCGAGGCGCCCGACTCCACGCGCTCGCCGCCTGGCGCGAGGCATCCGACGCCGACCTCGTGCCCCTCGAGGACGAGTACATCGAACGGGCGGTCGCCAGGGAGACGGAGCGCGCAGCGCGCGGCCGCGGACGCCGCTGCGCGGGATCGCCGTCAGAACCGCCGCCTGCGCTGGGCCCTCGGCGGGGCGGCCGCGCTGCTGGTCGTCGCGCTCGCCGCGGGCGGCCTGGCTGCCGTGCGCGGCGCCGAGGCGGCGGCCGCAGCCGAGCAGGAGCAGATCGAGGCGCTCGCCGCGACATCGCTCTCACTCCGTGACACCGATCGGGATGTCGCGGCGCTCCTCGCCGCGCAGCTCGTCGAGCGCTGGCCGGATGACTCCCGAGCGCGCTCCGCCGTGCTCGGGAGCGTGATCGGCGCCGGAGGCCTGATCGGCAACGACCATGTTCGACACGACGACGGACGACGGTCCGTGTCATCCCTGGCACCCGCACGGCGCTCGTCACGCTGGACACGATCCTGCCGACGGGCGAGGTCCTCCCCGGTGAGCTTGCCGTCGTCGACGTCGACACCGGTGCCACGTCCGCTCGATCGACGTCGATCTGCCCGTCGTGACGCGCGCCCGGCCCGCGGGCCGTCGCCGTGAGCGACAACGGCGCCGTTGCCGTCATCCAGACCTCAGAGGACCGCGAGACGCCTGAGGGTGCGACATGCTGCGTGAACTGGCTCACCTTCGTGGATCTCGAAGACGGGACGCCAGAGCGGCGAGAACCTGCGCCTGGACTCCCGCACCGGGAACAATCGCCGGTGTTCTCGCCCTCCGGCGATCGCGCCTACGTCGCGCACCCCGTGACCGGCGACCCGATGTGGTTCGACACGATGACCGGTGAGCGGCGACCATGGCCGTCGCCGCTCGAATCCGGACGAGTGGGATGACGTTCCCGGTGACGATCGAGGGGCGATCGCGCTGCGCGACGGAGTCCTGGTGGTGGGCCACGAGTCCGAACTCGTCCTGCACGACGCGAACACGCTTGCCGTGATCGGCAGCGATGCCGCTTCCTGCGCCCAATCTCGCGAACTCTTCGTCCTGCCCCGGCCGACGGGGGATTCGTCGTCTCCGGGCGTACGACGGATTCGCGAGGCTGGCGGCCGAAGGATCGGCGATGTGGGTGCAGACGCCGGAGAGACACATGTGACCTCGAGGCCATGATCACCGGGCGAGGACACCCTCGTGTGCATGAACTGCAATGGAAAGCTCGTCGACTACGATCTTGCGACGGGTGCCCCGACGGGGCGACGATTCAACACGCTCTCGGACTGGACCGGAGGAATCGACTCCCTGGGTGGCGGAGAGTTCGTGACCCACACGATGCGAGAGCCGGCCGCGTTGCAGCTGTGGCGCCTGGACGGCTCGCCCGCCGTCACCGAGACGGATCGCCGCCGGGCCGCATGGCCGTCGACGGGTTCGGATCCGACGGAGGGCTCGATCGTGACCGTTCCCGCGTCCGAGGAGGTGGGAGGGTGGTTCGACGCTGTGGGATGTCGAGGAGGACACTGCCCGTCGGCGAGCCCGCGGAAGAGATCCGGTGGCTCACCGACGACATCTACTGGCGCTGGGACGGCGGAGGCAGCATCCACGACCTCCGCACCGGCGCGACGACGACCCTCGACGAACGACTCACGAAGCGATGAGGACGGCGCCGACCTCGGACTACTACGTCCTTCGGGAGGGCATGGCGCGAACGCGTTCGTCGTCGCGGACGGCGGGCTTTGCGGCCTTCGATCCATCCAACGGGCGATGCAGGTCGGTGAGCGCTTCGGTCCGGCGCCCCTCGATCTCGGATCGGTGCTGTCGGTCAGCGAACTCGGCGAAACCGGTGCGGTGGCTCGTCACACGCTGGAACGAAGAGGTGCTCGACACGATCACGACCGTATACGACATCGAGACGGGCGATGAGATCCGCAGCGGGCTCGAGGGTGACGACCAGCTCGGTCGCCACGATCGAGGGCGACATCGTCAGCGCGAGCGCGGCCCGTCTGACTCGCAGTTCTGCCGAACTCGATCCCGCTGTATGCGCTCGCCAAGTCTGGGGTCGGCCCGAGCGCCATGCAGACCACAGCCGACGATCGTACGCTCCTGCTCTCGGGGTACGATGACAACGTCGCTCTGTACGACCTCGCGCGACGGGCAGAAGCTCGGTGACGAGATCGAGACCGGCTCCATCTCGACGATGGAGATTCCGGCGGGATTCATCAGCGCGGACGGCATGCGAATGGTGACAGCGGCGGAGGACGGAATTCTGCTCTGGGATCTCGCGCCCGAGCGGCTGCACGAGGCCGTGTGCCGCATCGCGGGTCGTGAGTTCACGGCCCTGGAATGGAGCACCTACTTCGGGGACATCCCGCAGACACCGACCTGTGCGGACGTGCTGGGCTGAGCGAACCTGTCACTCGAACGCGCGCAGCACCAGAGCGTGCCACGTGATCGGGCCGACGATGCCGTCGCGAACGCTGCCGCATTTCGTGTGACGCTTCGCGGCATCCATCCTCCTCCTCGTGCTGCCCCGGGTATGCACCTGGCTTGCGAGGGTATGCGGACGGTATGCATTCGCGAGCGATTCATTGACGCGCACTGGCACGGTGCCACACAATCCGCTTGTGGCCCTCCGCGTGCTCGGGCCCGTCGCGTTCGACGGGGAGCAGCTCAGCCCGCGAGAGCGGACCGTCCTCGCCGCGCTCGCGATCTCGGCACCCTACGGCGCTTCGGCCGCCACGCTCGCCGATGCGCTCTGGGGCGACGACCTGCCCGGCACGTGGCCGAAGCAGCTGCAGGCGATCATCGGGCTGATCCGGCGCAGCATCGGCGCCGAGGCGATTCACGACCACCGCGACGGGCTACGCCTTAGTGGTGGATGTCCGACGCCCTCGACGCGACGCGCTTCGCCCAGCTCGTCGAGACCGCCCGCACCCACACCGCGGCCGATGATCCGGAGCGCGCAGCCGACGCCTATCGCCGGGGACTCGAGCTATGGCGCGGCACGCCGTTCGCCGAGCTCGCGGAGTGGGAGCCGGCGGCGGGAGAGATCTCGCGCCTCGATGCCATGCGGCAGGCGAGCGAAGAGGAGCTGCGTGGCGGCCAGGCTCGCGTGCGGCGAGCATCGCGCAGTGATCGCCGAGGCCGAGAGACTCGTGCGGGACAGCCCGTACCGCGAGGAACGATGGTGTCTGCTGGCGCTGGCGAACTACCAATCCGGGCGGCAGGCCGAGGCACTGGCGGCGCTGCGATACGCCCGACGCAAGCTCGACGACGATCTCGGGATCGAGCCCGGCGACCGGCTCATCGACCTCGAGATCTGCCATCCTGCGCCACGATCCCGCCCTCGCGCCGACCCGGCATGAGCCGCGCATCAGCGACGCGTGCCCTTACCGCGGCCTGAGTGCATATCGGCCCGACGATGCGGAGGAGTTCTTCGGAAGGGATGCCGAGATCGACACCGTCGTCGGCCGGCTCGCGGGTCATCGCTTCATCGCGCTCACGGGTGCATCCGGGTCAGGCAAGTCCTCGCTCGCGCTCGCCGGCGTCGTCCCCGCGATGGCGGCCCGAGGATGGGCCATCGAGATCCTCCGTCCTGGCGAGGTCGCGGACGCGACCCCACCGCCCGGCGCGACCAAGCACCTGCTGGTCGTCGACCAGTTCGAGGAGCTTTTCGGACTCGGCCTCAGCGAGGTCGAACTCGAGGCGTTCGGTGAGCTCCTCGAAGCTCGTGTGCGCGACGGCGGACATCTGCTCGTGACGGTGAGATCCGACTTCCTCGATCGCTGTGCCGCCGTGCCGGCCCTCGCGCGACTGATCGCAGAAGGCGTCTACGTCGTCGGCCCGCTGTCGAAGGACGATCTCCGTCTCGCGATCGAGGGGCCGGCCACGAGGGCTGGGCTGCGGCTCGAATCCGGGCTCACCGAGCTCGTGCTGCGCGACACGCAGGGAGCATTGGCGGCGCTCCCGCTGCTTGTCCACGCGATGGTCGAGACCTGGCTGCGCCGCGAGGGCGCGGTCCTCACGGTCGCCGGGTACGAGGCATCCGGTGGCATCAGGGGTGCGATCGCCCAGTCGGCCGACGACCTCTACGCGAGCCTGTCCGTCGGAAGAACGGGCGATCTGCCGCTCCACGATGCTGCGCCTCGTCTCACGGGGTACCGACGGTTCCGCGGTAAGACGACGGGTTGCTGCCGGACCGCTCGTCGAAGACCGCGACCGCCGCGACGTGCTCGCGCAGCTCACCCGTGCACGCCTCATCACCGCGCAGGACGACTCGATCGTCGTCGCGCACGAGGCGATCGCGAGCGCCTGGCCGCGGCTCAGCGAGTGGCTCGATGAGGACGCCGAAGGCGCCCGGATGACGGAGCAGCTCACGGTGGCCGCCAACAGTGGGCGGAGGCCGGGATGCCGGAGTCCGACCTGTATCGAGGAGCGCGGCTGGCGGCGGTGCAGGAGTGGTCGGAGCGGTCGCGCCCGACTCCTGACTGCCGAAGAGACGTCGTTCCTCGAAGCATCCGTGAACTCCGCCCGGGCGGGGCTCCGCGCCGCGGAGGAGCGCGCCCGCAGTCGATCGACGGCGCAATCGACGCCTGCGAGCCGCCCTGTCAGGCGTCGCCGTCCTGCTGGTGGCATCGCTCGGAGCGACAGGCGTCGCCATCGCCGGCGGCGCCGCGGCCCGGGAGGCCCAGGAGGATGCTTCGATCGAGGCGCTCCTCGGGACAGCGACGGCGCTGCGCCAGTCGTCTCGCGATGTGTCCGCGCTGCTGGCCGCAGAGATGTGGCATCGGTGGCCCGACGATCCCCGCTCGCGGGCCGCGCTGATGGGCGTCGTCACGGCCAGTGGCGGCGAGTCCTGTCCACCGACTATGTGGACGCCGACGGTATTGCGGGGGGCCTCGTGCCCGGCACATCGCACGCCTTTGCTCGTGCGCGATTCGGCGCTTCTCGAGCTGCGGGACATCCATACCGGCGCGGTGGCGACAGGCAGCGTCGCCCCCCGTGGCCGGCCTTCGGCTGAGCGGCGTGCTCGACGTCAGCCGAGACGGGTCACGCGCTGCACTGGTCGCGTACGGCGATACGGCCACCGAACGGGCGTGGACCATTCTGGTCGTCGATGCGATGACTCTCGAGCCTGTCGCTCCCGACGTCGACCTCGAGTTCTTCCCGGTGGACGTCGCGATGGCCCAGGACGGGACCACCGTCGCGGCGCGGTCGGAGGGGACGGGTCCCTCATCGCGATCGACGTCGCCACGGGCGTCACCAGGCAGTCGGGCCAGCGTCATCGGCCTCGACGACGTGCCTGCGGGGAGCGATCCGGCCTCCGTCATCTTCACGCCGGACGGCCGCATCGCGGTGGGCACGGTGCATCCCGAACTGCTGCTGTTCGATCCCGCCACGCTCTCGCTCTCGGCGAGCGTCGTGGTGCCCGCATTCTCGGCACACCAGGACTCGGTCATGACCACCGACGGTGTCCTCATCGCGAGCGGCGAGAACTCGACAGTCGCCGTCGACACCGTTTCGGGGCGGATGCTGTGGTCGCACGAGCTCGAGGTGACCAAGCCGGACTCCTGCTCGACGCTCGCCGCATCATCCGAGCTCGGCACCATGTACTGCGGCGACCCGTGGGGCGGCGATCATCGAACACGACCTGCGGACCGGTGCACCGACCCCTCGACGATTCGACCCTCAATGGGGACGCACCGGCTCGCTCGGACTGACAGAGAATGGGCGGCCGAGCTGCTTGCTATCGGGAGCGACACGCCGGCGCTCTCGCTGTGGAGCACCGACGGCGGCGCCGCGAACACTCTGGGAGCGCACGGCAAGGTCATGCTCGACTTCTACGGGGGCGACGCAGAGGCCCTGGTCATCGCCGGTACGTCCGCCGGATGCCCGGTACGACGTCGATCTCACCGACTTCTCGCTGTGGGTCCCGGAGGGCGATCACACGGTGCTCGATCTCGACGACGGGCTGGAGGGCCTCGGCTGGGTCGGACGCGACCTGCTGATGGGCTACTCCACCCGGCGACGGTGACTTCGTCAGCATCGTCGGTACCACCGGTGCGCGCATCGAGTCCGATTCAGTACCCGAGTCGAGCATTCGCTTCTGGCCCTCGCCCAGCGGAGACGTGGCGTACATGACGCAGTACGTGCCGAAGGACGATGATGAGCCGGCGCACGGGTGGATCAACGTGTACAGCGGTGCGACCGGCAATCCGACCGGCTTGGTGTTCGAACTCGGCGACGCATTTCCCGCGTGGGTGGCGGCGAATGCGGATGACTCGGTCATCGCCATCACCCGGTGGATCGACGACGTCGCTACGACCGGACTGTTCGACGGTCGGACCGGCAACGTCATCGTGGACGGATTGGAGGGGCCGACCGTCACCGCGATCGCCCCTTCGGGAGAGTTGATCGCGGCGGACGCCGGCCACATCACCCGGCATGACCCGAAGACGCTGGCACGGACGGGAACGATCCCCGGCGCTCGGGGCGAAGTGAATTCACTGCAGATCTCGCGAGACGGACGGACGATGCTCGCGACCGCGAACGACGAGACCGTCGCCCTCTACGACCTGCCTTCAGGGCTTCGACTCGGAGACCCGATACCCGCTTCCGCGCCGCTGATCGGGCAGGGTGCTCTGCGCCCCGACGGCCTTCAGTTCGTGGTGAACGTCAGGGAGGGCATCCAGGTCTGGGATGCCGACCCCGAGCACCAGTTCGCAGCGGTGTGCCGCATGGCCGGGCGCGTGCTCTCGGCTGAGGAGCGTGCGACCTACCTGGCCTCGCTCCCCGATTCGCCCGCCGCATGTGCGGAGATGTTCGACTGAAGGCGCGGAAACCGGCGGCGCATACCGCATCCATACCGCCATCTGAGATTCCTGGGAGAACTGCCCCACATCGGTTGCGGCATCCGCTCTCACATCGCATCGAGGAGTCCTCATGCACCGTTTCTCCACACCGTTTCGCCTGTCGATCAGCGGGCTCGCCCTTCTCACCGTGGTGATGGCGACCGGATGCACCTCCCCCGAGCCCGATCCCCGGCCGTCCGCCGACACTTCAGGATGGGCGATCCTCAGCTCCTCCGCGGCTGAGGAGACGCTCCGCCTCGACGTCGAGGGCGGTGCTGAAACCACCGCCGATGCTCTCGCGCTGGATGGCGTCACCGGCTACGGTTCCGCGGAGTCCCCGGAGGACTTCGACGCGACGAGCAGCTTCACCGTCGCAGCGTGGGCGGCGACCACCGACGCGGCGGGTCCGTTCGCAACCGTCCTCTCGCAGATCGGCGTGACCGCCGCGGGATTCTTCCTGGGCCTCGCCGAAGGCATGCCCGCTTTCAGCATGAAGGACGCCGATTCCAATGAGCCCGGTCATACCATTCGTGCGGTTGCCACCGACGCGCTCGATGCGGACGAATGGGTCCACATGGCCGGGGTCTTCAACGCCGATGAAGGCGAGATCTCGCTCTTCATCGACGGCGAGCTGGTCGCGACGACGCCGTTCGATGCGCCGTGGCAGCCTCTGGGCGCGCTCACGGTCGGGCGGTCGCAGGCGCATGGTGCACCGGCCGACTTCTGGGCGGGCGCCATCTCCGAGGTGCGTATCGCTCCGGTGACGTCTTCTGCGGCCGACATCGAAGGGATGATGGACCAGTCGCGCCCGTCAGAGCCTCCCCCGCACACGGCTGCGGCCGACCCATCGACCTACGCCGATGGCGCGCTGAACGGCACGTGGGATTCGGCGCTCAGCGCCGAGGAGATCGCATTCGTCGAGTCGACGCTGACCCCGGCGGAGTCGACCGAGCTGAACGACCTGACGGCACTTCGCCTCGGATTCTCGGGGCCGCGGTGGTGGGAGGGATTCGTGGAAGGCGACGAAGTGTGGCTGGTGAACGGCGTACCCGAGGGCGACGGAGGAATCTTCTCCACGTTGGGGAACACGCTCACTATGACCGGGCCGGGCGGAGGGTTCAGCACCGTCGACTGGTCGCTGGTCGACGACAGGCTGACATTCGTTCTCACGGATTGCCGGCTCCCCGACGGCGCCGTGTGCGAAGACATCGAGATCGTCCGGATGATGGTCGCTCGCGAGTGGACCTTCCGCTCGAGCGACCCGTCGTTCGACTGATCCTTGTCACGCGGATCGCTGGCCGTCGGCGGGTTGCAGGAACACGCGGTCCATACCGTCCCCATACCGCCGCGTGGGATTCCTGAAAGAGCTCGTGACAGAGGTCACGACATCCGCTCTCAACACACGGGAGTCAGCATGCACGGTTTCCTCACGCTCCACCGCACGGCAGCCGTCATCGCGTCGCTCGCACTCGTCGGGATCATCGGCGCCGGGTGTGCGCCGGCGACTGGCGCCACAGAGTCGGCGGGTGTCGCCGGCCCTGCGGGGAATTCAGAGACGACAGCCCAGCGCGAATCCGCTGCAGAAATCGCAGCTCACGTTCTGCTGCCGAAGACGGCGATCGTCTACTCGCAGGTCAATCCCGGTGGCAACGGGGTTCATCTGCGCATCGGCGACCCGCTCGGCCTGGGGTCGCGACCCCTCACGCCCGCCGTCGCGGGCGAGTATGTGAATCACGCCACCAAGTCACCTGACGGCCGCCGAGTCCTGTTCGAGTACGAGACCCCGGACGGGCTGTTCATGGGCATGGTCGACCTCGCGCGACCGGGCGTCATCGAGATCATCGACTCGGGATGCCGCGCCACGCTCGACTGCGAAGGCGAAGTCGGGCCTTCGTGGTCGGCCGACGGCAAGCGCGTCCTCTTCCAGCGCGTGATGGGCCCGTTCAACGAGGAAGGCGACGTCGTCTCGGCAGTGCTCTACTCCGTCAAGCTCGACGGCACCGACCTGCGGCGCGTATCGGCTCCGGGCGTGGATCCGGTCTTCGAGGACGTCGGCCCCAGATTCTCACCCGATGGGAAGTGGATGGTGTTCATCCGCGTCACCCGGATCGACGGCATCCTGAAGTTCGCCATCTTCAAGAGCCGGCCCGACGGCAGCGTTGCGCAGCAGATGACACCGTGGGACCTGAACGGCGACCGTCCGTCCGTCTCGCCCGCGCGCTCGGGACCCACTGCCGGTCTCGTCGCATTCGAGACCTACGGCGGCGCAGCCCCGGGCGCGGCGATGTCGCACTGATTCCGCTCGAACTGCCCGTCAGTCGATGCCTGCATGGCGTCGATCCGCTATGTCACGCACAACCACCCAGGGCCGAAGAGTGCCTTCGCCGCATCATGGTCTCCGGATGGCCGATTCCTGGCGTATGCCGCAGGAGCCCGAGCTCGGGTGGGCCGACGTCTGGACCAACTCGTGGGACGGCTCCATGCCGCACCAGATGACGAAGGATGTTCTGTCCTACTCACCATCCTGGACTCACTGATGTCAGCGTCCCGCGTCGGTGCGCAGGCACCGACGCGGGACACTCCGTCACTCGAAGGCGCGCAGCACCAGCGCGTGCCACGTGATCGGGCCCACGATGCCGTCGGCGGGCGGGAGGAAGACGCCCTGGAAGTTCCGCACCGCGGCGTCGGTCAGCGGGCCGAAGTCGCCGTCGACCGTCGAGATCCGACAGCAGAGTCTGCACGGCACGGACCGCATCGCCGTGGTCGCCCAGGCTCACCGTGATGATGAGGTGCGGCCAGTCGAGCTGACCCAGCGTGGTGCTGATCTCGGTGGCGCGAAGCGTCTGCTGGAATACCTTGACGGCGGCGCCGCTCGCGGGGCCGAACGCGCCGTCGGCGACGATGCCCGATCCGTGGGCGCGCAGCAGGTACTGCGCCGCCGAGCACGCGCCAGTTGCGTCGCCTGGGTCGAACCCTGCTTGACGAGCGGCCACGGTCGCGGTCCAGGCATGAACGTGCTGAGGAACGACCAGGTCTCGGGCCCGGCCACGCCGTCGATGCGTGAGACCCCACGACTCCTGGAAGAACCGCACTCGCGCGGTGGTGATCGGCCCGTACGATCCGTCGACGACGAGCGGAGCGTCGCCGGGCATGCTGAGCAGGCCGAACTGCTGCACGGCGCGTACCGCGTCACCGGATGATCCGGATTGCGTCGTGACGACGAGCGCGGGCCACGTCTGCGGTCCGACGATGCCGTCGGCAGTCAGCCCTGCGCCCGCCTGGAAAGCCGTCACTGCCGCGGCGGTCGCCGGGCCGTACTGCCCGTCGACGACGACCGCATGACCTCGCGCCCTCAGCAGGTACTGGATGCCGGAAACGACCTGTGAGTCATCCCCAGGTCCGACTGTGCTCCATGGCTTGACGTTCATGACTGCTCCTCACCTCTGAGACGGGACGATATGCCCCTTT
This sequence comes from uncultured Actinomycetota bacterium, assembly GCA_963751055.1. Taxonomy (GTDB): domain Bacteria; phylum Actinomycetota; class Actinomycetes; order Actinomycetales; family Microbacteriaceae; genus Microbacterium. Next base: position 643,610 of record CAVVTB010000002.1, read on the forward strand.
GAGTGAGGACGCCAGGGGGCGTCCTGATACGGCGGGACGTCAGCCGAGCAGGGACGCGCCGTAGACCGCCGCGTAGGCGATCACGTTGAGCCAGAACACCGACGACGAGGCAGAGCCCGGCCAGCAGCACGAGCGCGAACTGCCACGCAGGGCGACGCCATCCGATCATGAAGGCGACCCCGAAGGCGATCAGGGGGAAGGCCACCGCGAGCAGCAGCACGAACCAGCCGTAGGCGTTCAGTCCGAGCGGTCCGGACGCCTGCTCGACGAGGAAGGCGAGCGCATTCCACAAGGCGTAGGCGTAGAAGAGGCCGAAGAACACCGAGATCGTGACGACGAGCCACGTCGGCGTGGACTTCGAGCGGGCGGGGACGGATGCCGCGGCATCCGGTGTCTGATCAGTCATTGTCCCACCGCCCCCGTCATGATGAAGGGCCACGGCACGAGCAGGGCGACGCCCGCGAGCAGCCACACGATCCGCACCCACGCGCGGGCGCCGCGCGTCAGCAGGAAGACGGTGGCGAACCAGACCGCCGGCGCCGCGACGGCGAGCCAGAAGCCGAACTGGTAGGCCAGCGGGCTGACGAGGAACTGGGCGGTCCCCTCGAGTCGCAGGCCGCCGACGATCCACCCGATCGTGTAGAGCAGGAAGATTCCGCCGACGACACCGACCGTGATGAGGAGGGCGTTGCCCATCGGCTCGCGTGCGGACGTTCCAGCCGGCGCGGCGACATCCGAAGCGTCATCGGCTGTCACCGCGTCCGCCGCCGGCGTGTCGACGGCCTCGCTCCCCTTGCCGACGGCGCTCCACCCCGCGGGAAGGGCTCGGGTTCTCGGCCGGCGCTGTCGCGCCTACATCGAGAGTCGGGTCGTCATCCCCGTCCCACGTCAGGGCGTCGTCGTCGCGTCCGGCTGTCACCCGTCCAGAGTAACGGGGTGGCTCGAGCGACCGGGCCACCCCGCACCGGACATCAGTGGCCGATCGCGGCAGTCCGGTGGGCACCGACGCGGAATCCAGACCGCAGTGCCACACCCCAGCGATGGATGGGCGACACAACGGGTCGATTCGGCGTGACCGTCTCGCCGCGCTCGGCGATCAGCCGGCGCAATTCGTGCTCGCGCGCCTGTGCAGAAGCCTGCTGCGCGTTGATGCGTTCCTGGGCATGGAGCTGGTACATGGCCGTTTCCTTCCCGGTGAGTCAGATCGCGCGGAGGCCGCCGCCGCCGCACAGAGCCTGTGCAACGCCTGTGGCGTCGAAGCCCTTCGCGCGGTAGTCGGCGATGCATTGAGTGCGGTTGTCCCGTGTCTGAGGAGCCGTCGGTGCGGACGAAGGTGAGGGCGACGGCTCTTCGGCCGGTGGAGCCTTACGGACCTCGAGCTGCGCGGGCGCGGCCGGGGCTTCGGTCCGGGCCGCGGGTGTCTGGCAGGCAGCCAGTGGGAGGGCGAACGCGAGGACGACGGCAGCGAATGCTGAGGCCCGGCGCTGGTGCGATGTGTTGTTCATGACTACACCGTGGCCGGACCCGATACTCGAACCGGTGCCGATGGATACTCATCCTGTACTCGCCGGGTCAGCGATGCATTGACGTGGACACACCGTCTCCTCACACTGAGCACATGACCGTCAAGGTACTCGGGCCCTTGGATATCGGCTCCGGAGCGCTCAGCCCACGTGAGAGAGCGATCCTTGCGGCGCTGATAGTCCGGCACGGGGTGTCGATGGCACCGTCGGAACTCGCCGAAGCGTACTGGGGCGAGTCGGTTCCGCAGACGTGGGCGCAGCAGGTCAGGACCTCCGTCGCGCGCATCCGCAGCCGAATGGGGAAGGACGCTGTCACGACAAACGGGTCCGAGTACTCGCTCGGGATCGAGCTCGACGTCATTGATGCCGTCCGATTCGAACGCCTGGTCTCCAGCGCGCGACAGCACGGCCTCCACGGCGAGCACGAGCGGGCGGTGGACTCCTACCGGCGCGCCCTGGGGCTGTGGCGCGGGGCGCCCTACCCCGACCTCTCGGATTGGGAGCCCGGCATCGTCGAAGCGATGCGCCTCGAGGAGATCCGTCACAGCGCCGACGAGGAGCTCCTCGATGCCCGTCTGCAGGCGGGTGACCACCGCACTGTCATCCCAGAGGCCGAGCGACTCGTCCGGGAGGCGTCGATGCGTGAGGATCGGTGGGCGATTCTCGCGCTCGCCAACTATCGGCCGGCCGCCAGGCGGAGGCACTCGCGGTCCTGCGCGCGGCGCGCGAAAGGCTCCTTGACGACCTGGGATCGAGCCGGGCCCTCGCCTCACCGACCTCGAGACCGCCATCCTGCGGCAGGACCCCGCCATCGCGCCGGTGACCTCATCCTCACAGGTGAGCGTCGACTGCCCCTACCGCGGGCTTGCCGCATATGGGCCGGACGAGGCTGACGAGTTCTTCGGTCGCGACGGTGACATCGAGGAGATCCTCGGGCGGATGCTGCCGGGCACCGTGACAGCGATCGCGGGGCCGTCGGGGTCGGGGAAGTCATCGGTCATGCTCGCGGGTGTCGTCCCGCGGCTCATTCAGCGAGGGCGTCGTGTGGAGACGCTCCGACCAAGTGCGGGGAGCGCTGCGCTGCTGCGCCACTATTCCACCAAGGAAGCCGGCCTCGACGTCATCGCGATCGATCAGGCCGAGGAGATCCTGCGTGCGGAAGCCAACGAGATCGAAGCGTTCTGCAACGCGATCGCGCGGTTCGCCGAGCATGGCGGAGCGACCGTCCTGACGATCCGATCCGATTTCTTGGACGAACTCGTCGCCCTTCCCGAGATCGGGGCCGCCATCGGTCGAGGTCCTTACCTCCTGGGACCCCTGTCTCGCTCAGCGATGCGAGACGTCATCCTCGAGCCCGCACGGCTGGCAGGCCTTCGCTTGGAGACCGGGCTGGTGGAGGTGCTCCTCCGGGATGCGTCCGGACGCTCGGCTACGCTGCCGCCACTGTCCCACGCACTGCAGGAGACCTGGGTGCGGCGCGAGGGCAGCACCCTCACAGTGGACGGATACGAAGCATCCGGCGGCATCGCAGGTGCCATAGCCCAGTCGTCCGAGGCGCTCTATCAAAGCCTCGACGAGCGCGGAAGGGCGCTCTACCGGTCGACGATGCTGCGGCTCGTGGAGCGCAGCGAGGACGGATCCTCGGTCAGCAGACGCGCCGTCCTCGCACCCCTCCTCGGCGATCCCCAGCGCAGGGCGATCATCGAAATCCTCGTGGGCGCCCGCCTGGCCGTGATCGACGCTGACACGCTCACGGTGGCACACGAGGCCATCGCCACATCGTGGCCACGGCTGGATGCGTGGCTCGAGGAGGATGCGGCCGGCGCGCGGATTGCCCGACATCTCGAGGCTGCAGCCCACGCGTGGGTGGCCTCGGCAAGAAGCGACGACGAACTGCTCCGCGGTGCGCGCCTGCATTCCGCATTGGAGTGGCGCGCAGCATCCCACCCCGACCTCACCGAGGACGAGGCGACATTCCTCGATGCCTCTGAAGAGCGAGAACAGAGCGAGATCCGCGAGATCTCCGCACGGGCGGCGGCGGACCGCGCGAACAACAGGCGACTCCGCTGGGCCCTCAGCGGAGTCGCGGGGCTGCTGGTCATCGCGCTCCTATCCGGCGGCGTCGCCATCGGCACTGCACGGCAAGCCGCAGCCTCCGCCGAAGACGCCCAGATCGAGGCGGTCACCGCACGAGCTCTCGATCTCAGCGACACCAATCGGGACATCGCTGCGCTCATCGCCGCAGAGGCGTATCGCCGCTGGCCGGAGGACGCCCGCTCACGTGCCGCGCTGATGAACTCCATGACCGCGGCGCAAGGGTATGTCGAGACCGTGGCGGTGCCCGACACTCTGTGGCGGATGGGCGCCTGGCCCATTCCGGGCACGACCACCGTCCTCCTCGTCAGGGATCAGCAGAAGGTGGACGTGATGGACTATCTCACCGGGGAGATCGTCCGCTCACTCGACGTGACCCTGAGCGGGCCGGACCAGCCCATCCGGCCCTGGGTAAGGGTGAGTTCCGATGGGTCGACCGGCCTGATCCTGCAGCATTTCGCGAACAACTCATTCGCTGTAGAGGATGCCGGCGAAGAGGCGACCTTCGTCGACGTCGCGTCGGGGGAAGTCATCGCAGGGCCGATACCTGCGGACAGTCTCGCGGAGACCGTGTCGCTGAGCCCCGATGGCAGATACGCGACGTGGGCGACGCTCGGGGATCTGACCGTGGTGGATCGCGACACCCAGGAAGTGCGTACACTCCCGGGGCCTGGGGGGACACCTGAGGCGCCGACTGCCGCAGTGTCCGCGTTTTCGCCTCTTGGCGTCCTCCACTACTCACGGAAAGACGGAACGGTGGAGGTGGTCGACCCCGACTCGATGGTCACCACTTCTCGCATCCAGCTGCCCGCCGGGTACGCCGGCGCCGGAATCGTGATCACCGAGGCGGGCACCATCTTGTCCCTCGGAGAACGCGGTGTCCTCGCCGCCGAAGCCGATGGCACGATCCTCTGGCAGCGCAGCGAAGAGCGACCCTGGGAGTGCTCTCGGCTCGCAGCATCCTCCGAGGCCGACATCGCGGTCTGCGGCGATGAGACGGGCACCGTGCAGAGATGGCGCCTCAGCACGGGTCAGCGGATGGCGATGCCGTTCGATTACCACCTCTCGGCGTCGGGTGATCTCGCCTTCACCGACGATCAACGCGAGCTGCTCTTCCTGAGCGCCATCGCACCATCGATCGGCAGGATCCGGATCGACGGTTCGGGGCCAGGTGTGACGGCCTTCGCTGCCGGGATGGCCTCGTCTTACGAAGGTGGGCTGAGCCCCTCCGGCGAACGCATCATCCTGGAGCCGCGGGGTCCGCTCGAGGCGGGTCTCGACGAGCAGCAGGCGTACGCCATCTGGGATATCCGTTCGGATGCGGCGGTTCTCCGTATCCCCGACGACCTCACAGGCGCTTACGAAGGGATTCTGCGCAATCCGATCTGGCTTAGCGAGGATCGCATCGGGCTCCTCGACAGGCAGGAGACGACCGACGCAGAGGGAACATCGAGGAGACGGATATTCCACTGACAGTCGATCTCCGGAGCGGAGAGATCATCCATGGCGAGTTTCCGGCCGGCGTGACGGGCTTCCTCGACAGCGCCCAGCAGGACAGGATCTTCGTCGTCTGGGAGGACGGGGACGATGCGCACTCTGGACACCCGCACCATGGAGCTTGACGGCGTCACGTTCCGGACATCCGCGATTCCCGTGTCGGTGGCCGACACCGCGGACGGCTCACGAGTGGTGGCTGTGGTGTTCTCGCCGGACTCCGCCATCCCGTGGACCGGCCTCCTCTTCGACGGCGTCACCGGCGAAGTGATCTCGCGGAGGGACTCGAGGACAGCATGCTGTCGCCATGTCGCCCACCGGAGACGTCATCGCAGGAGACAACACCCGAGTTGCACAGTTCTCGGGTGAGGATCTCGCCCTCACCGAGTCGATACCCAATCTGACAGGCGTGGCGTCGTTGGGCATCGATTCATCCGGTCAGACACTCCTCGTGCACACATCCGCCAATGGCGCGAGCATCGTGGACATCCCCACCCGCCGCCAATTGGGCGACCCCATACCCATTCAGGGTCCGGGTGGAATCTGGCTGACCGCGGACGGCTCGGCGGCCTTCCTTCCTGGTAACGACGGAATGGTGAAGTGGAGCCTTGATCCCGACGAGCACTTCGAAGCGGCATGCCACTTCTTCGGCCGGTCGCGAACTCACAGACGCCGAATGGTCGACCTTCCTCGCGATGCTCGGCCCCCGCGTCGAGACGTGCGCAGGCGTCCTCGGCTGAAGGAACGAGCACGAAAGGGGGCCTGTCTCCGGCGGAGACAGGTCCCCCTTTGTGGTGCGGATGCTGCTGGCGGCCTCACTGGATCCGCATGCCGCCAACTTCGCGCTGAAGGCGCTCGGCGACGCGGTCGGCCGGTACGCCCTCGAACCCCTCGCCGCTGGCCGCCCGTTCGCGTGCGATCGCGTCTTCGATCCGATCGGCCGTCATGCCCTGGAAGCGATCCGTCGACTTCACGGTCAGGGACGCCTCGTACTCGAGCTGCGCTTCGATTCGATCGGCCGTCATGCCGTTGAACCTGTCCGACTGGACGCGCTTGAGCGCCTCGGCGCGCTCGATCGCCTGCGTTACTCGATCAGACGGAGTCGTCAGGCCCTCGCGCGCCGGAACCTCTGCGGGCTGGATCACGGGTGCCTGAGGAACCGCGGCTCCTCCTGGCGGTGTCTGGCAGGCCCCAAGACCGATCGCCAGTGCGACGATCGCGATAGCGGGTACCGCCCGCCGAACGGACATCGACGTCCGCCGGCCATGGGTGTTGGTGTTCATGATCTTCCTTTTCTCCCCCCGACCCGGGTTGGGTCGTTCGTCTACTGCTGATGTGGGACTCAGTACGAGATCCCGAGGCGAACCGCCGTGCGGCGGTTGCGGAACCAGACGCCGACCGCGTGAAGCGGCGTGACGTCGGGCCGAACGGGCGTGATGGTCACGCCGCGATCGAGGATGCTTCGGCGCACCTCGTTCTCGCGGTTGAGAGCTGTCGCCCGCTGATGGTCGAGGCGGTCGGCCGCGAATGTCAGGTAGTCCATGTCCGTGCCCTTCCGTGTTGTCGTGATCCCCTCGGGTCGAGAAGATCTACACCGGAAAAGAGCAGGTCAGGGGCGTGTAGATACACCGAGTCTTCAAACCCCTGGACCGCAGCACGTAAATGGGGCCGCCCCGAGTGGGGACGACCCCGACCGGACGTCGACGACACGTCGCGCGCATGGGGAAGGGCCGCCCCCCTGCACGGGACGGCACTGCGTCTGGGATCTGCGCCCCGCGGAACAGGCCTCGAACGCGTGCGTGCTCGCGGGCCGTGAGCTCAGCGCGGAGGAGTGGGCGACGTACTTCCCCGGCGAGGAGCAGGTCGCTACGTGCGAGGAGCTGGCGGATTGATCCGGGATGCCGAGAGCCCGGCCCCTTGTAAGGGGCCGGGCTCCATGTGGCTTGTTCAAGCCCGACTCGGCGGATCGCCGAGAGTCTCAGGTGGTCAGCGGGCGGCCGAACCCTCCACGTAGTCCTCGTCCTGCTGCTTCCAGGCGAACAGCGCGCGCAGCTCCTTGCCGACCTCTTCGATCGGGTGCTGAGCGCCCTTCTCGCGGAGCGCGAGGAACTCGGGGGCACCGGCATCCTGGTCCGCGATGAAGCGCTCTGCGAAGGCGCCGGACTGGATGTCGCCGAGAACGGCCTGCATGTTCTCCTTGACGCGCGGGTCGATGACGCGCGGACCCGAGACGTAGTCGCCATACTCGGCGGTGTCGGACACCGACCAGCGCTGCTTGGCGATGCCGCCCTCCCACATCAGGTCGACGATGAGCTTCAGCTCGTGCAGCACCTCGAAGTACGCGATCTGCGGCTGGTAGCCCGCCTCGGTCAGCGTCTCGAAGCCGTACTGGACCAGCTGCGACACGCCGCCGCACAGCACGGTCTGCTCGCCGAAGAGGTCGGTCTCGGTCTCTTCGGTGAAGGTGGTCTTGATGACGCCCGCGCGGGTGCCGCCGATGGCCTTCGCGTACGACTTCGCGAGATCCCACGCCTGGCCAGAGGCATCCTGCTCCACAGCGATGATGTCCGGGATGCCGCGGCCGGCGACATACTCGCGACGGACCGTGTGACCGGGAGCCTTGGGTGCGACGAGGATCACGTCGACGCCCTCCGGCGCCTCGATGTAGCCGAAGCGGATGTTGAACCCGTGCGCGAACGCGAGCGTCTTGCCCGGGACCAGCTTGTCCTTGATGCTCTCGCTGTAGATGCCGCGCTGGTGCTGATCAGGCGCGAGGATCATGATGACGTCGGCCCACTCTGCGGCATCCGCGACGGACTTCACCTCGAAGCCCTCTTCCTGCGCCTTGGGCGCGGACTTCGAGCCGTCCTTGAGGGCGATCACGACCTCGACGCCCGAGTCGCGGAGGTTCTGGGCGTGCGCGTGGCCCTGCGAGCCGTAGCCGACGATCGCGACCTTCTTGCTCTGGATGAGCGCCAGGTCGGCGTCGTCGTCGTAGAAGATTTCAGCCATCTTCGTGTGTCTCCTCGTTGTGTGTCGTGGTTTGTGTCAGCCGCGCAGGACGCGCTCGGTGATGCTCTTGCCGCCGCGGCCGATGGCGAGGAGGCCCGACTGGGCGAGCTCCTTGACGCCGAACGGCTCGAGCGCGCGGAGGAAGGCCTCGACTTTGCCCTTGTCGCCGGTCACCTCGACGACGAGCGCGTCGGTCGCGTAGTCGACGATCGATGCGCGGAACAGGTTGACGACCTCGATGACGTTCGAGCGCGTCGCGTTGTCTGCGCGCACCTTCACGAGGAGGTGGTCTCGCTGCACCGACTGCGAGGGATCGAGCTCGACGATCTTGATGACGTTGACGAGCTTGTTCAGCTGCTTCGTCACCTGCTCGAGAGGGAGTTCCTCGACGTCGACAACGACCGTGATGCGCGAAAGGCCGGGGACCTCGGTGACACCCACCGCGAGGGACTCGATGTTGAAGCCGCGGCGTGCGAACAGACCCGCGACGCGGGTCAGCAGACCCGGCTTGTTCTCGACCAGAAGGCTCAGCACGTGGCTCGGCATGATCAGGCCTCCTCTTCGAATGCGGGCGAGTGGTCCTTGGCGTACTGCACGTAGCTGTTGCTGACTCCCTGCGGAACCATCGGCCACACCATCGCGTCGGCGCTCACGACGAAGTCGATGACCACGGGCCGGTCGTTCGTCTCGAGAGCCGTCTTGATGGCAGCATCCACGTCCTCTTCCTTCTCGACACGGATCGCGAGGCATCCGTATGCCTCGGCGAGCTTGACGAAGTCGGGAATCCGGATGGTGCCGTGACCGGTGTTGAGGTCGGTGTGCGAGTACCGCCCGTCGTAGAACAGGCTCTGCCATTGGCGCACCATGCCGAGCGAGGAGTTGTTGATGATCGCGACCTTGATCGGGATCTTGTTGATGGCGCAGGTGGCGAGCTCCTGATTCGTCATCTGGAAGCAGCCGTCGCCGTCGATCGCCCAGACGTCACGGTCGGGTTCCGCGACCTTCGCGCCCATCGCTGCCGGCACCGCGTAGCCCATCGTCCCGGCACCGCCCGAGTTGAGCCACGAGTTGGGGCGCTCGTACTTGATGAACTGCGCCGACCACATCTGGTGCTGACCGACGCCCGCCGCGTAGACGCCCTCGGGTCCGGTGAGTTCGCCGATGCGCTGGATCACGTACTGCGGAGACATGAGGCCGTCGCTCGGCTGTGTGTAGCCGAGCGGGAATTCGTCTCGGAGCCCGTCGAGGAACGACCACCACTCGGCGATGTCGGCCTTCGCGCCGCCGGCGGCGTTTCGGAAGGCGCCCTCGAGGTCGACGAGAACGTCCTTGAGGTCACCCACGATCGGCACTTCGGCTGCGCGGATCTTGCCGATCTCGGCCGGATCGATGTCGACGTGCACCACCTTGGCGTGCGGAGCGAACAGCGCCGCCTTGCCCGTGACGCGGTCGTCGAAGCGGGCGCCGAGTGAGATGAGCAGGTCGGCTTCCTGCAGGGCGAGCACTGCAGGAACCGTGCCATGCATGCCGGGCATGCCGAGGTGCTGCTCGTGCGAGTCGGGGAACGCGCCGCGCGCCATCAGCGTGGTGACGACCGGTGCCCCGGTGGTCTCGGCCAGGGCCAGGAGCTCAGCAGAGGCCTGCGAACGGATCACCCCGCCGCCCACGTAGAGCACCGGCTTCTTGGCCTCGATGAGCAGCTGCGCTGCAGCCTGGATCTGCTTGCCGTGCGCCTTCGTCACGGGGCGATAGCCCGGGAGGTCGATCTTCGGCGGCCAGATGAACGGCGCCTCGGCCTGCTGGGCGTCCTTCGTGATGTCGACGAGCACGGGACCGGGACGGCCCGTACCGGCGATCTCGAAAGCGGAGGCGATCGCCTCGGGGATGTCTTCGGCTCGCTTCACGAGGAACGAGTGCTTCGTGATCGGCATCGTGATGCCCACGATGTCGGCCTCCTGGAAAGCATCCGTCCCCATCAGGTTCGAGAAGACCTGGCCCGTGATGCAGACGATGGGCACCGAGTCCATGTAGGCGTCGGCGATGGCGGTGACCAGGTTCGTCGCACCCGGACCGGACGTCGCGATGGCGACTCCGACCTTGTTGGATGCCGCTGCATAGCCTTCGGCGGCATGGCCCGCACCCTGCTCGTGGCGCACCAGGATGTGGCGCAGCTCGGTGGAGTCCATGAGCGGGTCGTAGACGGGGAGGATCGCGCCGCCCGGGAGCCCGAAGACGTCTTTGACGCCCAGCAGCTCGAGTGAGCGGACGACCGCCTGCGCGCCCGTGAGCACGGGCGCTGAGGCGGTGCGAGCGGGTGGCCGGGGCACGGCCGTGGCTGATTCGACAGTCATGGTGATTGATCCTCGATCGATCGAGCGGTTTGTCGGGTGCCGAGCTATCCCGTGACCGCGCCCTCCGCAGCGGAGCGCACGAGACGGGAGTACTTGGCAAGGACGCCACGGGTATAGCGCGGAGGAAGCGGCTCCCAGCCCGAGCGGCGGGAGTCGAGCTCTGCATCATCGACGAGTAGGTCGAGAGTGCGAGCCGCGATATCGACCCGTATCAGATCACCATCGCGCACGAAGGCGATAGGACCTGCGTCCACCGCTTCGGGTGCTATGTGGCCGATGCACAGGCCGGTTGTGCCGCCTGAGAATCTGCCGTCCGTCAAGAGTAGTACATCTTTTCCGAGCCCCGCGCCCTTGATGGCGGCGGTGATCGCGAGCATCTCGCGCATGCCGGGACCGCCCTTCGGGCCCTCGTAGCGGATGACGATCACATCGCCCGCGGCGATCTCGCCGGCCTCCAGAGCGTCCATCGCGCCGCGCTCGCGCTCGAACACCCGGGCGGGACCCTCGAACACGTTCGCGTCGAAGCCGGCCGACTTCACGACGGCGCCCTCGGGCGCCAGCGACCCGTGCAGGATCGTGATGCCGCCGGTCGCGTGGATCGGGTTGTCGAGCGTGTGGACGACCTCGCCGTCGATCGCATCCGGGTTCAGGTCGGCGAGGTTCTCGGCCAGGGTCTTGCCGGTCACGGTGAGCGCGTCGCCATGCAGCAGCCCCTCATCGAGCATGGCCTTCATGATGACGGGGATGCCGCCATGACGGTCGACGTCGTTCATGACGTACTTGCCGAACGGCTTCATGTCGGCGATGTGCGGAACCTTGTCGCCGATCCGGTTGAAGTCGTGCAGGTTGAGCTCCACCTCGGCCTCGCGCGCGATGGCGAGGAGGTGCAGGACGACGTTCGTCGAGCCGCCCAGCGCCATCGCCAGGGCGATCGCGTTCTCGAACGCCTCGGGGGTCAGGATGTCGCGGGTCGTGATGCCCTGACGAAGAAGGTTCACGACCGCCTCACCGGAGCGGTGCGCGAAGTAGTCTCGGCGGCGGTCGGCGGCCGGCGGCGCGGCGGAGCCCGGAAGGCTCAGCCCCAGTGCCTCGCCCATCGACGCCATGGTGTTGGCCGTGTACATGCCGCCGCAGGCTCCCTCGCCGGGCGCGAACGCGCACTCGATGCGCTTCAGGTCCGCCTCCGTCATCCGGCCCGCCATGCAGGCTCCGACGCCCTCGAAGGAGTCGATGATCGTGATGTCCTTCTCGGTGCCGTCCGAGAGCTTCACCCAGCCGGGAGCGATCGAACCGGCGTAGAGGAACACGCTCGACAGGCCCAGGCGGGCGCTGGCCATCATCATGCCGGGGATCGACTTGTCGCAGCCGGCGAGCAGCACGGTGCCGTCGAGGCGCTCCGCCATGACGACGGTCTCGACCGAGTCCGCGATGACCTCGCGCGAGACGAGCGAGAAGTGCATGCCCTCGTGACCCATCGAGATGCCGTCCGAGACCGAGATCGTGCCGAACTGCAGCGGGTAGCCGCCGCCCGAGTGCACGCCCTCCTTGGCGCCCTGCGCCAGCCGGTCGAGGCTCAGGTTGCAGGGTGTGATCTCGTTCCACGAGCTCGCGATGCCGATCTGGGGCTTGTCCCAGTCCGCGTCACCCATGCCGACCGCGCGAAGCATCCCGCGGGATGTCGTGGCCTCGATGCCGTCGGTGACGACGCGGCTCCGGGGCTTGATGTCGATCTTTTCGCTGCTGGTGTGATCCGGCTGGGGCATGGGGTTTACTCTATTCCCGCGCGGCGGCCCGCTCCTCCGGAGGGGCCTATTCCCGCGCGGCGGTCCGCTCGGCGGCCAGCACCGTGAGAAGCCCCGCCAGGGCGGCGATGTCGGGCACGCAGATGGTCGCGGCGGTCGGGCCATCCCCCACCCGCACGCCGAGATCTCCCGGCGCGAGACTGCGGAGCGCATCTTCGTCGGTCACGTCATCGCCGGCGAACACCACGGCCGCAGCGCCAGTGCGCAGGCGCAGCTCCGCGATCGCGGAGTCCTTCCCCTCATGCCGGAAGGCGTACTCGACGATGTTGTGGCCGGTCCGGCGTCTCCAGTGCGGCGCCTCCTCTTGGACCATCGCGTCGACGAGACGATTCGCCTCGTCCGCCGCTTCGGGCTCAGCCTTGCGCGTGTGGACTCCGAATCCGAAGGTCTTCGGCTCGATCCACACCCCATCGAGGTGAGCGGTCGCCGCCTCGGCGTGAGCTCGCAGCCGATCGCGCAGTGCAGCATCGCCCGGATTCTCGTCGTGCACGACCGTGCCCTCGCCGGGAATCCAGAACTCGGCCCCATGGGAGCCCGCGAGCAGCATCGGCGAGTCGTCGAGATGCTCCGCGATCAGGCGCAGGTCGCTGAGGCTCCGGCCCGAGACCAGCGCGACGACGGTGTCGGGGGCTGCGACGACGGCGTCGACCGCGACGCGCGCTGCAGGCAGCATCCGGGCATCCATCGGCTCGTCTTCAAGCGGCGAGAGCGTGCCGTCGAAGTCCAGGGCGACAAGCAGTCGATCGGATGCCGCAACCGGGCGCACCGCATCCTTCAGCGCCTGTGGTGTGATGGCGTCGTCGGTCACGACTGCTCCCCCGCACTGTGGTGGAAGGCCGCCAGAGCGCTCAGGAAGTCGTGCGACCAATCGGCGACGGTGTGATCGAGCACGCGGCGTCGAAGGACCCGCATTCGCCGACCCTGTTCGGCAGCGGGCATCTCGATGGCGCGCATGATCGAGTCCTTGAGGCCGCCGATGTCGTGCGGGTTGATGCGGATGGCGCTGCCGAGCTCATCAGCCGCGCCGGCGAACTCGCTCAGCACCAGCACGCCGCGGTTGTCGACGCGGGAGGCGACGTATTCCTTTGCGACGAGATTCATCCCATCGCGCAGCGCAGTCACGAGCATGACGTCCGCGGCGAGGAACAGCGCGACCATCTCCTCGCGCGGGTACGCCTGGTGGAGGTAGCGGATGGCGGTGTGCCCCATGGTGTCGTGGTCGCCGTTGATCCGGCCGACGTTGAGCTCGATCTCATCGCGGAGCTGGATGTAGGCCTCTACCCGCTCACGACTGGGGCTGGCGACCTGGACGAGCGTCACATCCTCGACCTTGAGCCGGCCGTCGTCGAGCAGCTCGCCGTAGGCCTTGATCCGATGGCGGATGCCCTTGGTGTAGTCGAGACGGTCGACGCCGAGCAGGATGCGCTTCGGGTTGCCGAGACTCTCCCGGATCTCGATGGCTCTGGCCTTCACGTCGTCTCTGCGGGCGAGCTCGATGTAGGACGAGGCATCGATCGAGATCGGAAACGCCTTGGCCAGGGCCCGGCGACTGGTTCCGTCGTCGTTCGGCACGGTGATGCCCGACGCCTTCGTCTCGTAGCGCAGCTGCCGCCGCACCGCCCGCGCGAAGTTGCCGGCATCCGCCACACGCTGGAATCCGATGACGTCGGCGCCGAGCAGCCCCTCGAGCACCTGACGCCTCCAGGGCAGCTGGGAGAACAGGCCGTATGCCGGGAAGGGAATGTGGTGGAAGTACCCGATGGTCAGATCCGGGCCGCGACTCGCGCAGCATCTGCGGCACGAGCTGGAGCTGGTAGTCCTGCACCCACACCGTCGCGCCCTCCGCGGCCGCTTCGGCGGCAGCATCCGCAAATCGGCGATTGACCTGCTGGTAGGCCTCCCACCAGACGCGGCGGTAGCGGGGCGCAGAGATCACGTCGTGGTAGAGCGGCCAGATCGTGTCGTTCGAGAAGCCCTCGTAGTACAGCTCCACGTCCTCGGCGCTCAGCCGCACGGGCACGAGTGACATGCCGTCGAACTCGAAGGGCTCGAGATCGAGGTCGGGCTGGCCGACCCATCCCACCCAGGCACCGTCGGCCTCGCGCATGACGGGCTCGAGAGCCGTGACGAGACCTCCTGGCGACTGGCCCCACGTCACCTCGCCATCGGCTCCGGTCAGGCGATCGACCGGCAGGCGATTGGCGACGACGACGAACTCGGCTTTATCCACACGCGCTCCTGTCCCGGGTTCTCAGGCTAACAGTGACGGATGCCGGTGCCCGCTGACGGACCGCAGTATGGCGACAGGCGCATCCGCTGGCAAGGCTCTGGGCCGGGGACGGCGCTGACCAGTAGCGTGGGCATATGCGCAGATACCTCTTCGGCACCGGGCTCCTCACGGCGATCATCGGCGGCATCACGCTCCTGCGGGGACTGCGCAGCGCAGAGGGCTTCACCTGGCGCACAGCACTGGCATGGCTGAGCTGGGGCATCAGCCTCACGCTGGCGATCGGAGCAGTCATCGACACGCGCCGCGCGAGGCGCGGGCAGGTGATTCCGGACGACTCCCCCGTCGCGCCGAAGGCGAAGAAGCTCTACAAGAGCCGTCTCGACCGCAAGATCGCTCGCTGAGCGGCCGCTGCGCGCCGAGCGCCCCACGTTGCGCCGCGTCGCGAGGCACCGTGACTCTTACGAGACACCGTGATTCCTACGAGGCACCGTGAATCGCACGGTGTCTCGGCGATTTGCAGTGTCTCGTCCGGTTGCAGTGTCTCGTCCGGTTGCAGTGTCTCGTCCGGTTGCAGTGTCTCGTCCGGTTGCAGTGTCTCGTCCGGTTTGCGGTGTCTCGACGCGCCGCCGCCAACGCCGACGAGCCGGCCGCCGCGCCGACCTCAGCGGGTGAGGATGAGCGCGTCGCCCTGACCGCCGCCGCCGCACAGCGCGACCGCGGCCGTGCCGCTCCCCCGCCGCACCAGCTCGTGCACGGCGTGGACGACGAGCCGGTTGCCCGAGGCGCCGATCGGGTGACCGATCGCGATGCCGCCGCCGTGGGGGTTCACGACGTCGTCCGAGAGCCCGAGCTCCTGCTGCGACCGCGCGACGACCGCGCCGAACGCCTCATTGATCTCGACCATGTCGAGGTCGCCGGTGGCGATCCCCTGCTTCGCGAGGGCCTTCTCGATCGCGCGCGCCGGCTGCGAGTGCAGCGAGTTGTCCGGACCGGCGACCTGGCCGGACGCGCCCAGGACGGCGAGGACCGGCCAGCCGTTCTCATCCGCGTGCGAACGGGTGGTGAGGACGACGGCGGATGCTCCGTCCGAGATCTGCGATGAGTTGCCGGCCGTGATCGACCCGCCCTCCGCGAACGCCGCACGAAGTCCAGCGAGGCTCTCGACGGTGGTGTCGGGACGGATGCCCTCGTCCTTCGTGAGGACGATCGGGTCGCCCTTGCGCTGCGGGATCTCGACGGGCACGATCTCGGCGTCGAAGACGCCGGCGTCGGTCGCCGCGGCGGCCCGCTGATGCGAGCGGGCGGCGACAGCATCCTGCATCTCGCGGGTGATCTCGAGGCGGCCGTTGTGCCGCTCGGTGGAGGCGCCCATGCTCTCGCGGTCGTAGGCGTCGGTGAGTCCGTCGTAGGCCATGTGGTCGAGCACCTCGACGGAGCCGTAGGTCCAGCCGTCGCGCGAGCCCATCATCAGATGGGGCGCGCGGGTCATGGACTCCATGCCGGCCGCGACGACGACCGTCGCATCGCCCACGGCGATCATGCGAGCGGCGTCGATGATCGCGGAGAGGCCCGACAGGCACACCTTGTTGACCGACGAGGAATGGACGGACCACGGGATGCCCGCGCCCACAGCCGCCTGGCGCGCGGGGTTCTGACCGGCGCCTGCGGGAAGGACCTGCCCGACGAGCACGGCGTCGACCGCCTCCGCCGGCACCCCGCCCTGGGTGAGCGCGCCGCGGATGGCGATGCTGCCGAGCTCCACCGCGGTCAGTGAGGCCAGCTGGCCCTTGAGTCGCCCCTGCGGAGTGCGCGCGGCTGCGACGATGACGACGTCGTCGTGATTCATGCTTCCACCTTAAGTTCGACGGAGCCGACATGCTCCGGCACGATCAGCTCCGGTTCGGTCGCGGCGACGACCTCTTCCACCGTCACGCCCGGTGCGACCTCGACGAGCACGAGGCCCTCATCGGTCACGTCGATGACGGCGAGGTCGGTGATGATGCGATCGACGACGCCCTTGCCGGTGAGCGGAAGGGAGCATTCGTCCACGATCTTCGCCGAGCCGTCCCGGGCGACGTGCTCCATGAGCACGACGACCTTTGCGGCGCCGTGCACGAGGTCCATCGCGCCGCCCGGGCCCTTCACCATCTTTCCGGGGATCATCCAGTTCGCGAGGTCACCTGTCGCCGACACCTGCATCGCGCCGAGGATCGCGGCGTCGATCTTCCCGCCGCGGATCATGCCGAAGCTCGTCGCAGAGTCGAAGAACGCCGCGCCGGGGAGCGTGGTGACGGTCTCCTTGCCGGCGTTGATCAGGTCGGGGTCGACGTTCGCCTCGGTCGGGTAGGGCCCGACGCCCAGGATGCCGTTCTCGGACTGCAGCACCACGGTCATCCCGGCGGGAACGTAGTTGGGCACGAGCGTCGGCAGGCCGATGCCGAGGTTCACGTACGAGCCGTCCGTCAGCTCCGCGGCCGCACGTGCGGCCATTTCGTTTCTGGTCAATGCCATGTCAGTTCCCCTCCGTGCTCGAAACGGTCCGACGTTCGATGCGCTTCTCGATGTCTGTGCCTACCTCGACGATGCGGTGGACGTAGATTCCCGGCAGATGGATGCTGTCAGGGTCGAGCTCGCCGGGTTCGACGAGCTCCTCCACCTGGGCGATGCAGACCCGGCCGGCCATCGCTGCGAGCGGGTTGAAGTTGCGCGCCGCCTTGTTGAAGATGAGGTTGCCGTGCCGGTCGCCGCGAAGGGCGTGGACCAGCGCGAAGTCGGTGACGATCGCCTCTTCCAGCACGTACTCGCTGGGGGTGCCGGAGACGTCGAAAGTGCGGACATCCTTCACCGGCGAGGCGACCGCGATCCCGCCCGTACCGTCGTACCTCCGCGGCAGGCCGCCTTCGGCGACCTGCGTGCCGACGCCGGTCTGCGTGTAGAACGCGGCGATGCCGGACCCGCCCGCGCGGAGCTTCTCGGCGAGCGTGCCCTGCGGGGTGAGTTCGAGCTCGAGCTCACCCGAGAGGAACTGGCGCTCGAACTCCTTGTTCTCACCGACGTACGACGACGTCATCTTGCGGATGCGCTTGGCATTGAGGAGGACGCCGAGTCCCCAGTCGTCGACGCCGCAGTTGTTGCTCACGATGCTGAGGTCGCGCGGTGCCCTGCGCGAGGAGGGCCTCGATGAGGGCGATGGGATTGCCCGAAAGCCCGAAGCCGCCGACGGCGAGCGATGCTCCGTCCGGGATGTCGGCGACGGCCTCTGCGGCCGACCCCACGGTCTTGTCGATCACGTCTCACTCCTCTGTGATGGGCGGCGCATAGCGGGCCGCTCGTCCATCCTGCGCCTGTCGAAGCTCGAGTGGCACGCCGACGATTGCGATGTGGATGCAGGAGCGTCGTAGTGTCCATATCGTGGACAGATCGCGATCGGTGCCAGGCGCTCAGTCCGTCGCGCGCGCCGCGCGTCTGCTTCGTCTCGTCACTGGCTCCGGCGAGGAAGGGCATGGCGGTCGCCGACCTCGCGCGTCAGGCCGACCTCACGCGCCCCACGGCGCATCGGCTTCTCACCGCACTGCGTCATGAGGGCCTCGTCGACCAGGACGACCGGACGGGGCGATGGATGCCGGGACCCGAGCTGTACCTGATGGGCACCGTTGCGGCATCCCGCTATGACATCACCTCGATCGCGCGAGACATCGTGCGTTCGCTCGCGGTGCGGACGGAAGAGAGCGCCTTCCTGTCGGTGCGCCGCGGCGACGAGACGGTCTGCCTGCTGCGCGAGGAGGGCAGCTTCCCGATCCGCTCGTTCGTGCTGTCGGAGGGGGTGCGGTTCCCCCTGGGCGTCGCGTCGGCCGGACTTGCGATCCTCGCCTTCCTCCCGCCCCACGATGTGGACGCGTACTTCGAGCGGCACCCCGAGCTGCCCGAGCGCTGGGGCGCCGCCCACGGCGAGCAGCGCCTGCGCGCGAGGCTGCGCGAGACGAAGGCGCGCGGCTACGCGCTCAACCCCGGGCTCATCGTCGAGGGCAGCTTCGGCCTCGGCGCCGCCGTCTTCACGCGCGAAGGGCATCCGCAGTGGGCGCTGAGCCTGACCGGCGTCGAGTTCCGGTTCGGCCCGGACCGCCTCGCCGACCTCGGCCGCACGCTCCTCGCGCACGCGCACCAGCTGACGACGCGCGTCGCCGCGAGCGGCCCCTCCGGCCGCTGACCTCGGGCTCGGCGCCCTTCGCTTCTGGGGTTTGGGGCGCGTTTCGCCGCCGACACGCCGAGAACGCCGGCGTGTCGCCGCGGGAACGCGCCCCAAACCCGGGCGTAGTCGGCTGAGCACGGATCAGCCCGCGGCCAACTCCGCCCGCACCACCGCCGCGACGGCATCCGCCCCACGCTCCGACAGCACGATCGTGTAGTGGTTCACGTCGTCGACCGCCTCGTGCCGCAGCCCGGGGTATGCGCCCAATAGGCCCGGCAGACGCTCCCGCGAATACAGCGGCGGCACCTGATCCAGCAGTCCCCGCTCGGCGGTCAGCAGCACGGTCGGATGCCGCAGTGCGGCCAGCGCGTCGATGACGGCCGTACCCGAGTTCTGGTCGATCGAGTCCTCTTCGAGCGTGGCGTAGCTGGTCGCCGGTCGCAGCTCCGGCGCCTCGCCGACGAGGTCATAGGCGAGATACGCCTCGAGCGCGGGGGTCCAGTCCCGCCGGAACGCCGGGTGTGCGCGCCAGAAGTCGAAGTACTCGTCCACCGAGGCGAACCTCATCGCGAGCCGCTCGGCGGTCGGCCCGAGCACGAGCTGGATCACCTCGTCCGACGACAGTCCGGCGGGCACATCCAGCGGCAGCCCGCCGTCGACCAGCACCAGTCGCGACACCCGGTCGGGGTACAGCTCCCCCAGCACCAGCGCCACGAACGCGCCCATCGAATGCCCGACGACGACCGCGCGGTCGACCCCGAGCGCGTCGAGAACGGCGACGAGGTCCCGCGCGTGCGCGGCGAGGCCGGCCTGGCCCGACAGTTCGTTGCTGCGACCACGTCCTCGCAGGTCGGGCGCGATCACCTGCGCCGAGGGAAGGCGCTCGGCGACTCCGGGCCACGAGAGATGGGATGCCGTCACCCCGTGGATCAGCAGAACCGAAGGGGCCGCATCCGTCCCGTCCGAAGGCTCCCACACCCCGACGCGCAGATCGCCCCCGGGCACCGGGACATCCATCGTGCGATAACGCGTCATCGCGCCGTCCATCCGCCATCCATGGTGTAGGACGCCCCCGTGACCATCCCGGCCTTGTCCGACGCGAGCCAGCCTGCGAGCGACGCCACCTCGTCGGCTTCGACGAGGCGCTTGATCGCCGTCTCGGTGAGCATGATCTTCTCGACGACCTCGTCCTCGGGGATGCCGTGCACCTTCGCCTGGTCGGCGATCTGCTTCTCGACGAGCGGCGTGCGGACGTACGACGGATTGATGCAGTTGCTCGTCACGCCGTGCGGCGCACCCTCGAGGGCAGTGACCTTCGACAGTCCTTCGAGCCCGTGCTTCGACGCGACGTAGGCGGACTTGAATGCGCTCGCACGCAGTCCGTGTGCGCTGGAGATGTTGATGACGCGCCCCCACCCCCGCGAATACATCCCGGGCAGCGCGGCGCGGATGAGGAGGAACGGCGACTCCAGCATGAGCCGCAGCAGCAGGCGGAACGTGTCGGGTTCGAAGTCGACGATGCGGCGACACCCGCTGGATGCCGGCGTTGTTCACGAGGATGTCGACATCGAGAGTCAGATCAGTCGAGCGCGGCGGTGTCGGAGAGGTCGACGACCCACGCTTCTCCGCCCACTTCGGATGCTGCGGAGGAAGCGGCATCCGCATTCATGTCGGCGATGGTGACGTGCGCGCCACGGCCCGCGAACTCGTGCGCGCACGCGAGCCCGATGCCGCTCGCGCCTCCCGTGATGAGGGCGCGCCTTCCGGTGAGATCCGTCATGAACCTGGGCCTTCCTTTGCACGAGGAGCGAGCGCATTGTCGATGAAGCGCATCATGGCGTCGAACACCGCCGGGTCGAGCTGTGCCGGCGGATGCCCAGACTCATCCCGCTCCCACAGCAGGAACCGCATGCCGATCAGCTCGCCCATGCCCATGAGCGCCCACGCCGTGGTCTCGGGATCGAGGAGAGGATCGACGTCGCCGGCCCGCTGGGCGGCGCGGAGTCCGGCCTCGTAGCCCTCGACGATTCGTGTGTAGTGCAGGCGCAGCACCTCGGGCGAGACGAACTCGGCCTCGCGGACGACGCGGTAGAGCGCGGGATGCTCGGCCGTGAAGTGGAAGAACCCCGCGAAGCCGGCGCGCTCCGCCTCCAGCCGCGACGTTGCGCCGGCCATCGACTCCGACATCGAGTGGCGCACACGGCGGTTGAGGTCGATGACGAGCGCCTCGAAGATCGCCTGCTTGCTGTCGAAGTAGAGATAGAACGTGCCGAGGCCGATGCCTGCCCGCTCGGTGATCTTGACGATGGATGCCTCGTGGTACCCCTGCTCGGCGAAGACCACCTCGGCCGCCTCGAGCAGTCGCAGCCGCGTCGCTTCGCCACGCTTGGTCAGCGGCCTTCCGGTCGCGGACGAGACGGGCGCGCCCTCCTGGTCGGTGAGCTCATCGGACAGACTCATGACCCGCCTCCTCCATCAGTTCCCGGGCGCGCGCCCGCAGCCGCGCGCGCGCCAGCTTCTCGATCGTCGACCGTGGCAGGGAGTCGACGAACTCCACCCGCACCGGAACCTTGAACGCCGCGAGATTGCGCCGCGCATGCGCGATCACCTCGTCGGCCGACAGCGCCGCCCCCGTCACGGGCACCACGAATGCGACGCCGCGTTCGCCCCACACCGGGTCGGGAACCCCCACCACGGCCGATGCCTCGATGAGCGGATGCAGCGAGAGCGCGTACTCGACCTCGGCAGGCGCGACGTTCTCGCCGCCCGAGATGAAGATGTCCTTGAGGCGGTCGACGACACGGAACACTCCATCGGCATCGCGATGGACGAGGTCGCCGGTTCGCAGCCAGTCGCCGCTCATCGCCTCCGCCGTGGCGCGATCGTCGCTCGAGGTATCCGGCGAAGATGCTCGGTCCGCGCACCCACAGCTCGCCGGTCGCCTCGCCGTCCAGCGCGAGGCCCGTGTCAGGGTCGACGATCCGGACCGACACGTGCGGATAGGGGCGGCCCACCGCGCCTGGATGGCTCGCCGCCTCGGGAGCCGGCAGGTGCAGGACATTGGGTGCGGCCTCGGTGAGACCGTAACCCTGCGTGAGCGGCATCCCGTGATCGGTCCACGTCTGCTGCAGCTCGACCGGCACGGTCGCTCCCCCGACGAGCGCCAGGCGCAGCGACGACGTGTCGGTCGCCGGCCAGTCGCGGTCGGCCGCGAGCATCGCGTACTGGGTCGGCACGCCCATCATCGCCGTCACACGTCGCTCGGCGATCAGCTGCAGGGCCCGTGCCGGCTGGAACGAGCGCTCCAATACCACCGTCGCACCGACCCACCACGCGAGGAGCGGCTGGCAGTTCCATCCGGCGACGTGGAACTGCGGCAGGATCGCGAGCACGACGTCGTCCTGGGTGAGGGGCAGCGCCTGGGCGAGCGCGAGGTTGTTCCAGAAGCAGTTCGCGTGCGTGAGCACGACCCCCTTCGGAGCCGCCTCGCTGCCCGACGTGAAGATGACGAGCAGCGGATCGTCGTCGTGCACGTGGCGCGCGACACGCGGCGCCCGAGACGGCGGCACCAGAACCTCGACGCCGGTCGTGCCGAGCGCGGCGACCGGCGGCACGTCATCGAGACCGCGCAGCGCCTCCCCCGCGAGTGCCGCATGCTCGTCCTCGACGAGCACCAGCGCGGGCGACGAGCGCGTGAGCACGTCGACCAGTTCGCGCGGGCGTGAGCCGCCACGACAGCGGCACGAACGCGACGCCGGCGAGCGCACACGCGAAGAAGGCCACGACATGGTCGCTGGAGTTGCCCGAGACCGTGGCGATCCGGTCTCCCGGGCCGTACCCCGCCCGCCGCAGCCC
This sequence comes from uncultured Actinomycetota bacterium, assembly GCA_963751055.1. Taxonomy (GTDB): domain Bacteria; phylum Actinomycetota; class Actinomycetes; order Actinomycetales; family Microbacteriaceae; genus Microbacterium. Next base: position 666,160 of record CAVVTB010000002.1, read on the forward strand.
CTCGGCCAGTCCGATCGCCCGTGCGGCGAATGTGGCGTAGTCGACGGTGACGCCGCGATCGTCGATCGCGATCCGCTGCGGCGACCGCTGCGCACGATCGACGAGCCATCGCCCGATCGTGTGGGCGCCGTCCTCGAACTCGGCATCCCAGGTCATACGCGCGCCTCCACCGGTGCTTCGGCGGCAGCATCCGCGTCATCAAGGCTCTGCAGCGCGACGCGCGCCCGCTCACCCCGGCGGCGCCGGAATGCGGTGTCGATGGTGCCTGCGATGCCGCCGGGCAGGAACATCACGACGAGGATGAACAGCACGCCGAGGATGAACAGCGGCTCCGAAAGCGGCACGCGGAGCACGTCGGGAAGCCCCGCGACGAGGTCGGATCCGGCGAGGACGGTGAGCCGCTGATCGAGCAGCGTATAGAGCACACCGCCAACAATCGCACCCCAGCGGAATCCGACGCCACCGAGAACCACCATCACGAGGATCGTGATCGTGAGATCCGCCGACACGGAGCGCGGAACGGTTCCGGACTGCAGGAGCATGTAGGCGACTCCGGCGAGGCTCGCGAGCACGGCCGCGATCACGAAGACGGTCAGCTTCACCCCGTAGGGCGAGAGGCCGAGCACCCGCACCCGCTGCTCGTTCTCTCGCGTCGCACGGGCGAGATGGCCGAGACGCGACGTGTCGACCCAGAGGGTCACCAGATAGACGATGACGAGCACCGCGAGGGTCAGCCAGTAGAGATTGCGCGTGTTGATGACGCCGATGAGGAAGTCCGGCACCTGATCGGTGTTGAGGCTCAGCCCTTCCTCACCGCCGGTGACCTGCGAGTTGCGCCGCACCAGCACGGAGCCCGCCTGGGCGAACGCGAGCGTCACCATCGCGAACGGGATGCCCGACACCCGCATCGACACCGCGCCGGTCGCGAGGGCGATGACCATTCCGCCCACCAGCGCGATGAAGACGCCCGGCCAGAGCGGCACACCGAAGTGCTCGAGCGCGATGCCCAGGCCGTACGCACCGGCGCCGAAGTACAGAGCGTGGCCGAAGGACAGCATCCCACCCGACCCGAGCAGCAGGTTGTACGACAGCGCCAGCGCGGCGAAGACCATGCAGAGCGACAGCAGCGCCAGCGTGCCGGGCATGTACGTCGGCGTCGGCAGGATGCCGGGAAGCGAGAGGTTCAGCATGGGCAGGATCGCCATGAAGACGACGAGGGCGACTCCCGCAATCGCGGGGATGAATCGACGGATGCCGCGTGCGGCGTTGTTCGAGGGGGTCATGCCTTCCTCCCCAGAAGTCCGGCCGGCCGCACCAGCAGCACGAGCGCGAGCAGGATGACGACGATGAAGTCGCCGGTGCCGCCCAGGTAGAAGTTCGCGAACTGCTGCAGGACGGCGACGAGCACCGAGGCGACGGCTGCGCCGGTGAGCGAGCCGAGACCGCCGACGACCGTGACGATGAACGCGAAGATGAGGAGCGTCCCGCCGAGGTGGGCCGAGACGAACGTCGAGTAGTGCATCGCGAGCACTCCCCCGATGCCGGCCGCGGCGCCGCCGATGGCGAAGACCAGCGTGAACGAGCGTCGCACGTCGATGCCGAGCGCGGTCACCATCGACCGGTTCTCGACCCCGGCGCGGATGATCATGCCGTAGCGCGTCTTCTTCAGGAAGAGGACGAGCGCGAGCAGCACCAGGACGGCCGCGACCATCAGCACCCAGTAGGTGTTGGGGATGCGCGCCCCGAGCACGTCGGTCGTCTGCCTGAGCCATGCCGGACCCGAGACGGTGATCGGATCGGTGCCCCAGATCCCCTCGAACAGTGCGACCGCGGCGAGCGAGAGCCCGACCGTGACGAGCACCTGCTCGATGTGCCGCTCGTACAGCGGCCGGATCAGCACCAGCTCGGTGAGTGTCGCGAACGCGGCGCCGACGATCGCGCCGACCGCGATCGACGCGAGGAACGACCCCCACGAGTCGGTGCCCAGCGCCTGCGCGACCATCCAGCCGATGAACGCGCTCAGCGTCAGGAACGCGCCGTGCGCGAAGTTGAGGACGTGCATCAGTCCGTAGATGAGGCTCAGGCCGCTGGCGACGAGGAAGTAGAGGGCGCCGAGTCCGACGCCGGTGATGAGGGTCAGGATGATGGTGCTCATACGAGGTCCCCCTCGGTCGCAGTTGAAGGGCTCTGCTCCGCGTGGACGCCGAGCAGACGGCGGGTGAGGTCGTCGTCGTCGAGCAGCGCGCGGGCCGGCCCGGTGTGGACGACCCGGCCGCCGCCGATGACGATCGCGTCCGCCCGCCAGGCGGCGGACGACCTCGAGGTTCTGCTCGACGAGCAGGATCGGCACCGTCTTCGCCGCTTCGGCCAGAGCATCCGCAACCTCGATGACGATCTTCGGGGCGAGACCCTTCGTGGGCTCGTCGACGAGGATCAGCCGGTTGTCGTTGAGAAGCGCCCTGCGCGACCGCCACCATCTGCTGCTGACCGCCCGAGAGCGTGCCGGCGAGCTGGTCGCGTCGCGCGACGAGATCGGGGAACAGTTCGGCCACGAACTCGCGACGCGGTGCCTTCTGCCGCTCGGCGAGGGCGAGGTTCTCACCGACGGTCAGCTTCGAGAAGATCTCGCGGTCCTCGGGAACGTAGCCGACGCCCGCGCTGGACGATCCGGTGGGTGCTGAGGCCATCGATGCGCTCGCCCGCCAGCACCACCTCGCCGCGGCGCTGGATGAGACCCAGGATGCCCCGGAGAGTCGACGTCTTGCCGACGCCGTTGCGTCCGAGGATCGCGGTGATGCCCGTCGCCGGGCACGTCGAACGTGACGTCCTCGACGACCTGCTGCCCCGCGATCGAGCAGCGGAGGCTGCGGACCTGGAGGATTCCCTCCCGGGTGGCCGGGTGTCGCGCCGGCTCGCGAGTCGGCCGTCGGTCATGCCGCATCCCGTCCCGAGGTAGGCGGACTGCACGGTCGGATCGGCCATGACGTTCTGCGGGGTGTCGTAGGCGATGATCGTGCCGAAGTACATGACGGCCACCTTGTCGACGAGCCCCATGAGCACATCGATGTGGTGCTCGACCATCAGCACGGTGCAGCCCTTCTCCCGCTGCAGGTCGCGGATGTTGTCGACGAGCCCGGCGACATCGCCGGAGCCCGACTCCGGCCATCGGCTCGTCCAGCAGCACGATGCTCGCCTCGGTCGCGAGCAGCACCGCGATCTCGAGCTTGCGCTTGTCGCCGTGCGAGATGTCTCCCGCGGCGGTGTCGAGCTTGTGGCTGAGTCCGACGGCCTCGAGCTTCTCGAGAGCCAGGTCGGTTGCAGCATCCGATCGTCTCGGAAAGCGCAGCAGTGACGCCGAGCCTCCGAGTGAGACCTGTGCCGCGAGCCGCACGTTCTCGAGCACCGAGAGCCTCGGGAAGAGGCTCGATGTCTGGAAGGTGCGCCCCAGTCCCGCCCGTGCCCTCGCGGGCACCGACGCCGACGTGATGTCGTTCCCGTCGAGCAGGATCCGACCCGCGGTGGGCTTCATGAGGCCGGAGATCACGTTGAAGAGCGTGGTCTTTCCGGCGCCGTTCGGCCCGATGACTCCCACGAGGGAGCCTGCCGCGATGTCGAGCTCGACATCCTTGAGGATCGTCGCGCCGCCGATCTGAAGGCCGATGCCTTCGATCTGCAGCCGGGAGCCGCGTCGTGGTGCGGCTCTCCGGCGCCGTGGCGGGCGCGGACGGGACTGAGGCGGTTGTCATCGTGTGGTGCCGCTCCCGCTACGGCGCCACGCCCGGTGCGACGTCGTCGGCCGAGACCGTGTCGACGAGCTCGGGAACGAATGCGCCGCCGTCCTCGACGAGCTTGACCTGGTACATCTCCTGGATGAGGGCGTGGTCATCCGCGCGAACCGTCATGGAGCCCTTGGGTCCGTCGAACGAGAATCCTTCGAGCGCCGCGATCATCGCGTCGACATCGCCCTTGCCCTCTTGGATGGCGTGGACGATCATGATCGCCGCGTTGAATCCATCAGGGCTGAAGAGGTCGGGCGTGCCGCCGGCAGCCTCGATCGCGTCGATCATCTCGGTGTTCACGTCGTTGTCGGGAGCGCCCGGGAAGTAGTGGTTCAAGAAGTTGATCTTCTCGGATGCTTCGCCGTAGGCGCCGAACGTGGCGGAGTCGCCGAGACCGGTGACGACGGGGATCTCGTCGAGCACGCCCTGCTGGCTGAGCGCCTGCCACATCGCGCCCGAGGTCGCGCCGGCCCACGCCACGAAGACGAGGTCGGGAGCGCCCGCGAGCACCTGCTGGGCGAACGGGGTGAACTCCGTGACATCCTCGGCGACGAGCACCGAGTTGACGGTCGCGCCCTTGCCGCCGAGGATGCCCTCGACCGCGGCGACGTTGCCCTGACCGAACGCGGTGTCCTGCGCGAACACCGTGATGGTCTTGCCCTCGATGTCTTCGAGGAAGGTGCCCGCGGTGGCGACGTCCTGCGCGCTCTGGCGTCCGGAGCGGAACGTGTAGTCGTTGATGCCCGTGATCGCGTCGGCGGCCGCGGGGCCGGAGATGTAGAGGAACTGGTTCTGCTCGGCCTGCTCGGCGACGGCGAGCGCCACGCCGGAGGACTGCGGTGCCGGCGATGATGTTCACGCCCGCGCCGACGAGCTCCTTGACGGCGGTGACCGCCTTGTCGGGGTCGCCGGCGTCGTCGCGGTTCTCGACCGTGATCGTCGTGCCGTCGATCTCGCCGGTGCCGTCGGTGGCGTAGTCGAGCCCGGCCTGGAAGGCGTCGAGGTACTGCTTGCCGTAGCCGGCGAGAGGGCCGGACTCGCTCGTGACGATGCCGACCGTGACCTCGGCCGGGCCGGCGGCCTCGGTGGGATCGCCGCTCGTCGGCTCCGCGGCCGGCGCGCACGCCGCCAGGACGAGGGCGGCCGTGGCGACCACGGAGCCCAGGAGCAACTTCTTCGTAACCCGCATGTGAGTGCCTTTCACCATTGGAAGATCGCTGTACCTGAAAGCTGATTCAGGTATTGGCCAATCTAGGAAGCGAGGCACGGGTTGGTCAAGTTGGGCGGCGTGTCGTTATCGTTTCGCGACTCACCGCGTCGGGAGGCAGACGCGCTCGGCCGCAGGTCGCAGTCACTCCGCGCGCGAAGCCGCCGCAGCAGCGCGTCGTAGCGCTCCGCCCGCTCGTCGACGGCATGTCGGTCGAGATCCGTCGTGCGGATCCCCGGCTGCGAGCTGCATCCGCGTTCTCGCGCTGCAGCTCGGCGATCGTGTCGACGACGACGGCCCGCGTCTCGGCCTCGGCCGCGCGTGCGGCGCTCGCCTTCTCGTTGCTCCGCACGGCGATCAGCAGCGAGACGACGGCCACGACCCCGCCGACGAGCCCGCCGATCGCGCCGATCCACCCCGGGACGACGATGCCCCAGAAGTCCGTCGGCGCGTCCGCGAAGATCACGCGCCCAGACTACCGAGGGCGGCGCCCGCGTTGCCCGAGCGCGGCGTGCCGCGGGCACAAGCGCGGAGATCGTGGCGGAAACGCCGACCACCGGGGCCGCCTCGACGGAGTGTCGTCGAGACTCCCCGCGGTTGTGCACCTCCGCTCCGCGCCGCAGTGGCGGACTCCGCAGCAATCGGCGGCTCCGGAGCTGATCGGAACGCAGATCCGCTAGATCGGAAAGCCTGGCGCCCAGGCGATCACGAGATACGACACGATCATCGCGAGCGCGAGCAGCGCGACCCCCGCGATGACGAGCCCCCGCATCCTCCGGCCGACGACGGCGACGAGGATCGTTGCCGCGTACAAGACCGCGACGACGATCGTCATGATCAGTGCGGTTCCGACGCGGTACTCGGGGATGCAGTTCGTCGGCATCGGGTAGATCGCGGGACAGACCACCGGTCCCCACGGAACGGCGGCGAGCCAGATGAGCGTGATCGTGGCGACAGCGAGCAGAGTCGCGGCGATGACGAGACCCCACGGTATGGCCGCTCTCCGGACGGTTCGCTGCGTCGCGCTCTCGGTCTCGGTCATCCGCCCAGATTACGGCTCGGCCACGAAGGACTCGCGCCGCCAACGAGAAACGGCCCCGCGATGCGGAGCCGTTCTCTGCGGTGCACCCCCAGGGACTTGAACCCTGAACCCACTGATTAAGAGTCAGTTGCTCTGCCGATTGAGCTAGAGGTGCGGAGTCCGCCGACAGGCGAACGAGGGTCTACATTACCATCACGATTGCGTCACCTGGAAATCGAGGTATGCCTCGCAAGATATCCTTGTCCGCGTGACCTCCCCCGTCTCTGCGACCTCGTTCGACGCGCCTTTCGACGGGGACCTGCGCGCCGATCTCGAACTCGCGCTTCGCCTGGCAGATGCGGCGGATGCAGCATCCATGGCCCGGTTCGATGCGGTGGATCTCGACATCCAGCTCAAGGCCGACGCGAGCCACGTCACCGAGGCCGATCTCGCGACCGAGCGGGCCATCCGGGCGATCCTCGAGGATCGAGGCACCCAGCGGACGGCGTCTTCGGCGAGGAGTTCGGGATCACGGGCGACTCCGCGCGCCAATGGATCATCGACCCGATCGACGGAACCGCGAACTACCTCAAGGGCATCCCGATGTGGACGGTGCTGATCGCACTGTCGATCGACGGCGTTCCGCGCGTGGGCGTCGCGAGCCAGCCCGCCCTCGGCCGGCGCTGGTGGGCAGCCACCGGACTCGGCGCGTGGACGACCACCGCCGACGGCGTGACGAAGCAGATCCACGTCTCCGAGGTCGACTCCATCGCCGAGGCGAGCGCGAGCTTCCAGAGCATCGGACAGTGGGATGCAGCACGGCAAGCTCGACGAGGTCGTCCGCCTGTCGCGCGCCGTCTGGCGCGACCGCGGGTACGGCGACACCTGGCCCTACATGCTCCTCGCCGAGGGCCGCCTCGAATTCGTCGCCGAGTTCGGAGTGAAGGAGTACGACGTCGCCGCGCTCGTGCCGATCATCACCGAAGCCGGCGGCCGGTTCACCTCGTTCGACGGCAACGACTCGATCGCCGAGCGTTCGTCGCTCGCGACCAACGGCATCCTTCACGATGCCTTCCTCTCTCTGCTGCACTCCTCCTGACCGCGCCCTGCACCCTCCCCGCCTGACCCTTCCCTCGATCCCCGCTCGGAGACCGCTCGATGATCACTCCCCTCGCCCGCCTTGGCGCCGCTATCGTCCTCGCACTTTCTGCGACGCTCGCGACCGCCTGCACGGCGGCACCCGCGCTCCGAACCAGAGGTGACCGAGACGACCGCGAGCACGCCGAGCGCTCCCGCGCCCGAGCCGTCGGCCGAGCCCACCGAGGCGGTCGCGGCAGGCGAGGACCCGACCTGCGAGACGCATCATCTCCGACGACATCGTCGCCGACTTCGAGAGCGTCGGGTGGACGGCCCGGGCCGATCCGTTCTACATCGGCGAACTCGAGATCCCCGAAGGCCTCCAGTGCGTGTGGGCGGACTTCGAGGGTCAGGCCGGCGACCACGTGCAGATCTTCGGCTGGGCGCCGATCGACCGATGACGCCGCCGAAGACGCACAGGCGAACCTCGTCAGCCAGGGCTGGGTGCGCGAGGACGGCGCCGACGGCGTCTACATCACCGAGAGCCCCGAGATGACGATCGCGCCCGACGAGCAGGGGTACGGCATGACCTACCTCTTCGGCGACGGCTGGGTCATCGTCGCCGACACCAAGCAGGGCCTCGTCCTGATCGAGTGGCCGCGCCGCCTGATCGTGCGTCTAGCGCTCCTCGAGCGTGAAGCGGTCCTTCCCGGCGCCCTTCGACGTGTACATCGCGGCATCGGCCCGGATCAGCAGCTCTTCCCCGGTCGGCAGCGCGCCGCCGTCCGGACGGAACAGCGAGATGCCCACGCTCACCGAAGCGAATACCCGTTCGCCGGCCACCTCGACGGGTTCTCGCATCAAGTGCCAGGATCCGCTCGGCGATCGACTCCGCGGCGGCGGTGTCGGCATCCGCGCAGATGGCGACGAACTCGTCGCCGCCGATGCGGCCCACCACGTCCCCGCTTCGCACACCCGCTCGCAAGTCGGGCCGCAAGCTCGCGCAGCACCGCATCACCGGCCGCATGACCGTGTCGGTCGTTGATGCTCTTGAATTCGTCGACGTCGAGGAAGATCACCGAGAGCGGCTCCTGCCGGACGACGGCAAGCTGCAGAGCCTCGTCGAGGCTCTGCTGCAGAAGCTCACGATTCGCGAGACCGGTCAGCTGGTCATGGAGGGCGAGAAAGGCGAGTCGGCGCTGCAGACGCACTCGGATGAGCGTCTGAGACGCCTGGCGCCCGATCGCGTTCTGCAGCTCGAAGAACGCTCGTCGAACTCGGTGCGGCGGCTGTAGAAGCAGACGAGGATTCCGAGCCTCGCACCGTCGGCCCGGAGCGGCATGACGCTGAGGGATGACAGCCGGGCAGCGCGGAGCGCCGATGCGAGCTGCGGATACTCCTCTTCGGCGTCAGCGAGTCGTCACGACGGTCACCATGCGCGGAGTTCCGGAGAGTGGGGATCGGCTGGACCTGGCCCGCGATCGGGTTGACACCGGCCGATGAGATTCAACGAGGCGTCCTCGTCGATGAGCCACACGCCCGCTTCGGTGGCGTCGAACGCCTCCTGCGCGACCGAGACGAAAGTCTCTGCGACGTCCTCGTCACTCGCGCTCAGCCCGAACATGCTCGAGAGATCCTGAAGGATGCGCACGCGCTGCTCGGATGACTCCGCCATCGCGCCGCGCATCCAGCAGATCCGCTTCGTACCGCCGGCGCTCCGTGGCATTGAACAGTGCGCTCCAGACGAGATCGTCATCCTCGCCGCGGACCGAGTTGATCAGCAGCGGGACGCGCGTGCCGTCGGCCGCCACGATGGTCATCGCGACTTCGCTGACGGCGCCCTGAAGATGCAGGACGTGCGCATACCGGGTCTCGAAGAAGAGCTGACTGCCCGGGTCCAGCAGCGAGAAGAACTGCTTGCCGACGAGTCTCGGAGCTGCGATACCCCGTCCACGCGAGGAACGTGTCGTTCGCCTCGACGATCGCACCCTCCGCCGTTGTCAGGATCAGTCCACACGGGCGCGTGCGCGAACCACGCCGAGAGACTCAGCCGTCGTCACGTGAGGTGGCGTCGGATGACCGCGACCACTTCGTCGGGATCCGACAGGATCGGGACGTGGCCGGTGGCGGAGAGCATGGCGAGTCTGCTTCCGGGGATCGCCTCGTGCACATAGCTTCCGACTTCGACGGGCGCGATCGCGTCGATGCTGCTCTGCATGACGAGTGTGGGCACCGAAACCTGCGCGAGGTCGTCGCGATTGTCGGACAGGAACGTGACCCTCGCGAAGTGCCTCGCAATTTCGGGATGGATGCTGCAGAAGCTGTCGGCGAGTCGCTCACCCAGCTCCGGACGATCCGGGTTGCCCATGATCACGGGCGCCATCGTGCGTGACCAGCCCAGATAGTTCGCATCCAGGGCGTCGAGGAGGGCCTCGATATCGACCGCCTCGAATCCGCCGACGTACTCGCCGTCGTTGACATACCGCGGCGAGGGGCCGATGAGGATGAGCTGGCCGAAACGGGAGGGATCGCGGTTTGCGGCCAGCACGCCGATCATTGCGCTGACGGAATGCCCGACGAAGACGACGTCGTAGACATCGAGCGCCTCGAGGATCTCGAGGAGATCGTCGGCGTAGCCGTCGAGGGAGTCGTACTTTCCGCGCCGGTAAGCCGCCGGATCGGAGCCTCCCGCGCCCACGTGGTCGAACAGGATGACCTTGAAGTCGGACTCGAACGACGGTGCGACCGCACTCCAGGTGGCTTGACTGCACCCGAATCCGTGTGCGAACACCATGGCGCGACCCGCAGGGTTGCCCGTCACTGTGACGTTGTTGCGCCGCAGTGGATCCGTCGTCGTCAGCGTCGTCAAGGCCCTCCCCGATCTCTTCCTGAGAGCGGCCCTCCGGATACGCTCGGGTGCAAGCGTAATCGACTGCGCGCGGCGCCTCCGAGTTGTCCCCAGCTTCTTGGTTCGACGTGGGGAGGCGGTACTATACGCCCTTCGCAGCAAGATGTGGGGGCGTTGCAGCACGGAGCTGCGAGGGACTCACTGGAGACATGGACGACACCGAACTGGCCTCGCAATTGGATGGTGCCGTCGACCGCGGCGAGATCTTCGCCGTCTACCAGCCACAGGTCGACCTGACCGGTGGAGCGATCGTCGGGGCCGAGGCGCTCGCCCGATGGCGGCATCCCCGGTTCGGACTGGTGCCGGCGGAGAAGTTCATTCCCCTCGCCGAGGCGACCGGCAGCATCCACAGGATCGGCAGATTCATGCTCGACGAATGCCTGGCGACGCTCGATCGCTGGCGCGCTGACGGAAGGTCGATCGGGATCTCGGTGAACGTGTCGGCACTGCAGCTCGTCACGAGCACCTTCACCGACTATCTGGGTGAGCAGCTCCGCGCCCGACGACTCCCCGACCAGACGCTGACCATCGAGGTCACCGAGTCTCGCGCTCTGCCGGACGAGAAGGCGATCCTGCCCCGTCTCACAGCGCTTGTCTCACGAGGACTCGGGGTAGCCCTGGATGACTTCGGAACCGGCCACGCGTCGCCGAGCCAGGTGGAGCGACTCCCGGTGACGGAGCTCAAGCTGGATCGTTCGCTCATCCAGCGACCCGCCGACCAGATTCCGGGGCCGCTCGCGGAGGCGATCTCGCTGGCGCGCGAACACGGCATCCGGCTGGTGGCAGAGGGCATCGAGACAGCCGCACATCTGCGATCCGCCGTCGTCATCGGATGCGACCGCGCACAGGGGTACCTGTTCGGTGGGCCGATGCTGCCCGTCGATTTCCGCGCGCTGCTCGCACGCTGACGCCGCGTCAGAGGTCGGGATAGTCCTCTGCGCTGGACGGCTCGTCGACGTCGCTGCCGACGTCGATCTTCGTCCATACGACCGGCATGCCCGGCGAGAAGAGGATGTCGATCCCCGGACCCGATCGCAGCGGCGGAATGTTCACGTAGCCGCCGCCCTGCCGGATCGCCTCGAGGATCTTCTCGCGAAGTTCGGTGACCGGGTCGGGGAGGAAGTAGTCCCGGCCGTCGACCGTGAGCCTGTTGATGCTGGTCATGCTTATTCTCTCTCTCAAGTACACCGGTCGTTGTTCTCGCACGTCATCCGTTCGGAGTTGAGCCGACCACTGGTTCTGGAACGAGCTCGAGCCCGGACGGGCTGTTCGCGGTGGCCATGAGCGCATCGATCCATGCGCGATTGAGGGTGGGTTCGCGGCCTCCGAAGAAGACGAATTGAAGCGGGATCGCCTGGTGCAGCCAGATGGAGCTCCGTCCAGTGCCGGCGACGACGTCAAGCTTCCATGAGAACGAGAACGTCTCTGCACGCCGAAGTTTCGCGAGGATCACCACCCGAAGATGTGCCAGCGTCCTATCGTCGAACTCGAGCGACCAGGTCGGTGCCCCGTAGATCAGTTTTCCCACGCATTCTCCCGTCCGGGCTTCATTCTGACACGACGTTCCATCGGTTTCCCGTTCCCGGAGACATCGCTGCTCACCCCACATCCGACCGACCATCGGAACGCGCGTGCGCGATACTACGGCGAACGGATACCCGCAACCCCCCACGTCCGATCGCCGAACGATTTAGCGTTTCTGACATGAGCCAGAGCACCCGAACGAGCGCAGAGTTGGCAGAGATCTTCCCACCCGTGCCCGCATCGTCCCGGACGGCGCCGCCCGTCGGAGTAGTGCCTGCGGCGGAGGCGACCGTCGGGACCGTCTTCTCCATGTTGCATCGTGAGCTCTTCGGCAAGCGGTACCGCCGGACGCTGGATGCCGCGGCCCTCCAGCACTGAGAAGAAACCTCGCTTCCGACGTATCACCACGACTCACCCGACGCTCCTCCCGTCTATCGGCACGCCTGAGGAGACGCTCATGAGTCACAACACCGGCACCATCCATAACGCAAGCGTGGCCGTTGGCCCCCGAAGTGGGGCGACAGGCGCTGGCGGCACCTGGACGCACGACATCCAGATACCCCCTGCCAACGGCGGAGCACGGTACGTGCTTCTCCATTTTGCGACGGCGAACCTGCCGGGTGGTGACCGCATCGAGGTCGACCTCGGATATGCCACAGACGTCTTCACTGCAGCATCCAACACCCGCTTCTGGACGAGGCCCATCGACATCCCCGCCGCGGGTGGTCCTGCGGGCAAGGTGCGGGTGCGCGTGATCTCGGGCGGTGCGGCAGGTGCCGGGGCGACCGTCGACATGATCGGCGTCGGCGAAGCACTCGCCGGTACCCAGGACCCGACGAGCATGTCCAACTCCGATCCGTTCCTTCGCGTGCTCAACCCTCCGGGCCAGTACGCCGAGCCCGACTACGACCCGACCTGGTTCGCGCACACTCCCCCGTGGTGGGCCAACATCGAGGCGATGCCCGCTGCCCACATCGGCCGCCAGGTGGCACCGGCGGTCGGCATGGTGATCGCGATGCACTCGCACGGGGTCCACAAAGGTCTCTCGACCTGCTCGGTCACGCTCATCGGACCCGATCTCGCCATCATGGCCGGTCACTGCATGGAGGATGTCGCCGCCGAGGCCGAGAGCGCCTCGGTGACGTTCGACTACGAGACCACGGCGACCGGCGGCCGCCCCCCGGGATACGCACCCGTGTTCCACAAGGTCGTCGGCGTCCGCAACTACCGCTGGAACGACCCCGTGAAGCAGCTCGACTACGTCCTGCTGCAGCTCGCGGTGCCTCCGGGCGGCATCCAGGCACCGATCATTCCGCTGCGCAATTCGCTCCCCGCCGTGGGAGAGAAGGTCTTCGGCATCCATCACCCGAACGGCGCCGTGAAGAAGATCTCGCCGAACTCGAATGCAGGGTGGGAGGGCACGGTGCTCTCGATCCAGTCGAGCGGGCCGGCGAAGTACATCCGCGTCTCGCTCGATGTGAGCGGAGGCAGCTCGGGCTCGGGCCTCTTCGACATGCAGGGCCGGTACCTCGGCACTCTGAGCTCCGGCACCGCGGGAAACCTCGGGTACTGCTCGAGCCTGTCGATACTCGACGACATCGCCGCGCCCACGACTCCGCCGGAGCGCAGCGTCGTGCTGGTGATGGACCGCTCGGGCAGCATGAGCGAACCGGCACTGCACGGCACCCGCACCAAGCTGCAAGAGGCTCGGGATGCTGCATCCCTCTTCGTTCAGCTCCTTCGGTCGAACAGCGGCAATCGAGTCGGGCTGGTGTCGTTCAGCTCGTCCGTCTCGTCGCCGCCCGAGGTCACCGTCCGGGATGTGAATGCTGGGGCCAAGAACCTGCTCGTCGGCGGCGCTCCCTACACGAGTGGCAAGATCGGCGCCTTCGCCGCGGGCGGAAACACCGCGATCGGCCAGGGACTCGACAAGGCGAACGCGATGCTCACCGGCGAGCCGACGCGGGCGATCCTTCTGCTCACCGACGGACAGCAGAACGTGCTGCCGTCGATCGAAACCGTGAGCCCTGGGCTCGGAACCACGAAGGTGCACGCGATCGGCTTCGGCTCGCCCGCGCAGCTCGACGGACCGACGCTCAGCCGCCTGGTGCAGCAGCACCAGGGCCTCTACACGCACGCGAGCAACGGCCTGCATCTCAAGAAGTTCTTCGCGCTCGCCTTCGGCGACATCTTCGAGAGCGGCACGCTGAAGGATCCGGACTACCTGCTGCCCGGCGGCGAAAGCGAGGCGACGCCGATCGAGTTCCTGGTGTTCGACGAGACCGAGATCACGGTGGTCGTCGGGTGGGAGCAGGACAGCACGCAGCTCGGGTTCATCCTCGAGGCGCCCAGCGGCGAGGTCATCCGATCGGATGACCCGCTGATCGAGTCGGATGCCGCGAACCAGTGGGTCTTCGGCCGCCTTGATCTGCGCAATGTGGTCGATCCGGTCGGCCTGTGGAGGCTGATCGTCTTCCGCGAGAAGCGCTCGAGGTTCGACCGCAAGCTCGATCCTGAGCTCGACGTCGACTTCTTCGCGAGTGTCATCGCCACCGGCGGTCCGAGGCTCGTCAATCTCACTGCCGCCGCCGACTACCGGGTGGGCGATCCGGTGAACCCGATGGTGGCACTGCTCGACGACAACGGCGAGCCGGTCGACGGTGACGTCATCCTGACCGTCACTGAACCGGACGGCTCGCTCGCCGACCTCTTCGCTTCCGTGCCTCCCTCACCGGCGACGTGGGTCGCGGGTGACCATCGCGGATCGTACGACGCGACCCTGATGGACCTGGAGGCGTCGGGTGGCGACCTCGTCAGCACCATCGACACCGACGTGAAGCTCGGCCAGAGTGCTGCCGATACAGGCACCTTCGAGAGCCCGGGCCGCTTCGGCGTCGTGCTCCCCTCGCTGTTCCGCGTCGACGGGACGTACACGTTCCACGCCAAGGCGGCGTACTACGGCGGCAAGGGGACGCGTGAGCTGAAGTGGAGCATCGAGGTCGCGCCGAAGGAGGATCCGGACCGCGAGGACGTGTGGGTCGACCCGCGGGACCACGGCCCCGACCAGGACCACGACCCGAAGAAGCACTACCCCACGCGCGAGGACCGGCCGAAGAGCAACGCGGAGCGGATGCGGCGCCTCGGGCCCTGACAGACAGAGCGGCCGGTGGCCCCGCGCATGCGTCACACCTCAGGTCGACTCTGCTCTCCGAGGGCGAATGCGGTCTACCCCATTACGACAAGCGACGCCCGCGAGTAGCGTCTGGTCTTGGGGATCAAGCGCCCGACTGACCCGGCATGGACGAACTATGGCGGCGGACGACTCGAGGATTGCCACGCTTCAGCTGCTGGGCTGCTGGCGGCTCGTCGTCAGCGGTCGCGCCCTGGAAGTTCCCGGCCGTGATCAGCGGGTCATCACGGCGGTTGCCCTCCTGGATCCGCGTCCGCGCCGTCAACTCGCCGAACTGCTCTGGCCCGACGGCAGTCGAGATCACGCGCGCGCGAACCTGCGGGTGAATCTGTCCGACATCCGGCGTCGGTACCCCGGCGTTCTCTCGCGCTCGGACCCGCTCGCGCTCACACCGGCAGTGAGGGTGGATGCCGCATCCCTCGGGCTGCTTCCCCGAGCCGTCGAGCAGGCGACGAATCGCGCGCAGCTGTGGGAGGCGCTCGAACTCGCGCGCCGCGCGCAGCTGCTTCCCGGATGGTACGAATCGTGGCTCGACTTCGAGCAGGAGCGCGTGCGGCAGCTCCGGCTCAGCGTGCTGGATGCGCTGGGGCGGCGATTCCTCGGACTCGGTGATCCTGACGGCGCCCGCACGGCCGCGACCATCGCCGTCGACGCAGAGCCGTGGCGCGAGACGTCGTACGAACTGCTCATGCGCGCCCATCTGCTCGCCGGAAACCGGGCGCTCGCGCTGCGGGTGTACGAGAGCGCCCGGTCTATCCTGCTCCGCGAACTCGATATCGAACCGGCTCCGATCCTCACGGACCTGGCGGACGAGCTGCGTTACAACCGGAGAGCATGACTCCTCTCACCCGAACGGCGTCTTCGCGGCCAGCGACTCCGCGTCGGTGCCCCACAGTCCGAGCTCCGGCGTCTGGGTCGGACCCATCCGGCTCACGATCGCCTGGTGGAACTGGCGCAGGTTGCCGGTGTACGAACTCGAGTTCCACACCTGCTCGAGGGTGGTCGTGAACACGCCGTGGCCACCGACCTCCTGCGAGAGCTGGGAATCGAGGCATCCCGAGATCGAGAGGCCGTTCGCCTGCACGGTCGCGTGCCCGCGAGCGCCCGCCTGCAGTTCGGAGTACTGCGCCGCGTGACGGGCCACGACCGCCGCGTTCACCCCAAGGGGCATGTTGCGTGTCATGACCGGCGCCGCCGGCCCGCGGTCGCCTGACGCGCTCGCGCCGCGGTTCTGACCGGGGAAGCGCCGCGGCTGCAGCGGGGGGCCGGCCTCTCGGCTTCGCAGTGTGTCGAATCTGTCGAAGAACGAGACGTAGGCGCCGCCCTTCGACGTCCAGCCCGCCCCCGCCTTGAGCTTCGACGTGAACTTCGCGGCCGCCGAGGCGAACAGCTGACGCTGCCGGTCATCGGCCGCGGCCGATGCGATGCCCCGGCTCCCGCTCGGTGCCGCCGGCGTCGGGAACGACCGGCTGCCGGTGACGCCGGGCGACGCTGTCACGTTCACGTAGAACGCGCTCTTCCGCTCGGCGAACTCGAGCTGGTCCGGCTCGAACATGCGACGGTAGACCGTCCCGCTGTGGCAGCTGTCCGAGAGCAGCAGGATGTCGACCCCGGCGGCGAACTGCGAGAATGCCTGCTCCAGCTCGTCGTCTATCAGCATCCGCTCATAGAGCACCCACGTTTCGTCCTGCTGGTCGATCTCGTTGTCGTCGCTGACGTTCGGCACCTGTCCGCCATGCCCGGCGTACGTGAGGAGGAACACGTCGCCCGACGCCAGGTCCCGCGCCGCCGACGAGATCTCGGCGAGCACATTCGCGGCGGTGGCATTCCTCGTCAGCAGCGTCTTCGGAGTGAATCCGTCACGCGTGGCGATCGCGCGCATCGTCGCGGCATCGTTCTCGCAGCCGCCGAGCTTGCCGTCCCAGCCTTCGTAGTGGTTCGGATCGACCTGGTTGACGCCGATGTGCAGTGACCGTCGTCGCCGACCCGATGACTGCGGGGTGGTCGGCTGACCGCCCGTCGAGCCGTCGGTGAGGCCCAGCGCGCCGAGCGTGATCGGCCCAGCGATCCCGTCGTCGGCGAGCCCTTTCGAGCGCTGGAACTTCACGACCGCGCTGCGCGTCATCGCGCCGAAGATGCCGTCCTCCGCGAGCCCGTAGTCGCCCACCTCATTGAGGCGCGCCTGCAGCCGGCGAACGTCGTCGCCTCTGGATCCCATCTGGAGCGTGCGCATGATCAGCCCGCATACCAGTAGAAGTCGACACGCTGCCCGGCCAGCTCCGGAAGCGACTTCGCCGGCAGTGTGTAGAGGCCATCCGCCTTGGCGAACACCAGGCGAGCGCCCTTCAGCGCGTCGGCCGAGATCCGCACCGTGCTCGACTTCCTCGGGCCCTCGACCTCAGCGGTCGCGATGACCGAGTCGTCGGCGCCGCGCACCTGCACGCATTTGTACCAGCCCTTCTGGGGAGGAAGCGTGAGGCAGAACTCCACAGCGTTCGGATCGTCGAGCGCAGTCAGGCCGGTCACCGTGATGGCATCGCCGCCCGGCAGCCGCGTCGTGGACTCGAGCTGCTGCCAGTCGATCGTGCCGTCCGGGGGCTGGAACTCCCGCGATTGGCCGGCGATCAACGAGAACGCGGTCGGCAGCGTCGTCTGGATCGCCGAGATGATGCTGCTGAAAGCCGGGCCCCAGAACCGCTGCGCGACCTCCGGGTCGAGCATGAGCGGGTCGATCGCGTTGGCGTCGCGGCTCCCGTCGTCACTCAGGTACTGCGTCACCTTCTTGATCGCCCACGGCAGCTCGTCGGCGATCGCGCCGGCGATCTTGCTGAAGGCCTTGCCCCAGAACCGCTCCATGACTTCGTCGTCGGCGGGACCGCCTTCCCCACGCGAACCGCGCTCGGCGTAGTCCCGGGCGATCTCGTCGATCACGAGCGGCAGGGTCTGGTCGAGCACCTGGTTCGTGATCGCGCTGAGCTGCGCCGACTGGGTCTGGAACTCCTCGAGCGTGCGGAGAGCCTGAGCCTGCGCCCGTTCCGCCGTCTCCTGGACTTCACGCACGAATCCGCTCGCGAAGCCGCCCGCCTTGCCGCCGATCGCGGCGCCTGCCGGACCGCCGAAGAAGCCGCCGATCGCCGAGCCCGCCCATGGCAGACCCGCCTTTATGACGTCCTTCGCATTGTCCGTGACCGCATCCTTCACCTTGTCGACGGTGCTCGAGACCGCCTTCTTGATCTTGGAGAACCACCCGCGGTAGTCCTCTTCGGTCGGCAGCCCCTCCGCGTCGAAGGTGTCCTCCGCGGGGAGCGAGTCCTCCGTCATCGTCTCGTCCTGATCGGATGCCGCGAACTCGGCATCCGTCACCCCGAGGCCTTCCATCTCGGCCTCACCCTCAGGCGACGCGGGCCCAGCATCCCGTGTTCCTGATCCCGTCGCCCGCGACGGTGTGCGTCGCGGCGCGCGTTCTTTCGTAGCCATTGCCAACTCCTCATCCCAGGGCGCTGACGCACCGGCCTCGGGCATGCCCAGAGGTCCCCACCCGACTCAGCCCGGCGGATGCCGAGCGCTAGTCAGTGGACACCCCGGCCCGCGAAGCCGGAGTCAACCGAGTGGTAAGGAAGCGGAAAGGTTCCGTTAGAGAAACATCAATGCGCCAGGCGGGCCGAGATCGGCGTCTCTCGGAACGCTGGCAGCGGACCTAAGCTGCGGGCAGCGGCTTTCCCGCCAGGTCATTCTTCGGCTCCACTCGGCCGCGGATGAAGATGAGGAGCACGAGTCCGGTCACGATGACCACGATGTTGCCGAGGGCCGCCAGCGGCGCGATCCCGCCCGCTGCCGGGTACTCCGTCAGTAGGAAGATGCTCGGGTCGGTCGTCGCATGCAGCAGGATCGGCCAGATGATGTTCCCCGTCACACGCAGGGCGAGGTACATGCAGATCCCGAACGCGAAGGTGTACGCCACCTGCAGAGCGGTGCTGAAGATGGGCTGGCCACCGAACGCGTTGCCGATGTGCAATGCTGCGAAGATGCCGGCGGATGCCACCGCCACCAGGATCTCCGAGTACCCGCGCCGCCGCATGAGGTTCACGACGAAACCCACGCGTCAGCAGTTCCTCGGCGAAGCCGATGCAGAGTCCGGCGAAGAGCCATGCGGCGACCATCGCGAAGCCCGCTTCGGCGTAGTCGAGGGCCGCGAAGCGGGCCAGGTTCGTGATGAGCACGACGGCGACGGCGATCCACATCCACCTTCCGCCACGGATGGGCTGCGGTCCGAAGAGTTCGCGGAGCCACCCGATCGACCAGGCGAACAGCACGAGCAGCACTCCGCCGAGCAGGATGGGCAAAGCCGTGGTGATGAGGAGGTTGAGGGGGCTGCCGACTGGGCCGGCGAGCTCGCCGAGCGTATAGAAGACGCCGACGGCGACGAGCTGGTACAGACCGTAGTAGACCGCTGCGAGCAGAACGGCCTTCCAGAATCCGCCGCGGTCCCAGAAACGCTTCCAGGGGGTTGCCGTCGCGCCTGCGGGCGAAGAAGTCAGTGGCGTGTTGGGCTGTTCGGTGTTCGGTTCACTCACGCATCGAGGCTATCGGCGCCCTGCCGCCGGACGATCTCACCGATCCAGCTCGGCGCGAAGGGCGAAGTGCAGTTCGGCGGAGTCGGGTAGTCCTTGAGCACCTCGAGGCGCTCGCCGATGTCGATCGCCCGGGCGCGCAACGCCGGATGGAAGATCCCGATCATCGCCAGGCAGGTGTTCATCTCCCACTGCAGGCGTGGCGCAGCATCCTTCATCTCAGCCTCGATCGTGTCGAGGAGCGCAGGAAGATCCAGAAGCTCAGGATGCTTCGACACATCGTCGGACGTGAGTGCCCAGCCGGCACTCGCGATGACGGGATCGGGGTCGCCCATCCACTTGACCCGCAGCTCCTCCTGGTGCGGACCCTTCTTGACGATGTAGTTCACGAGCCAGTCGTGCACCTTCACCGCCCGCGCCTCCCGCAGCATCCGGTCCAGTTCTGCGGCACTGAACAGCTTCGGGCGGCTGATGAGGATCGCCACCAGCCGCGCGGCGGTGTCATCCGTGGCCCAGAGTCTCAGTGCCAGGTCGTGGTCCGTCTTCAGCGACTTCGCGACCGCGCGCAGCTTGGTCAGGTTGACACCGTGGTCGTCGCCGTGGCGCTCGTTGACGTCGCGCATCCGAGGGTCTTCGAGAGCGGCGAGCTCGGCCAGCACGTCTTCGACCTCGTGTCGACCGCCGTCTCTGACATCTCGCCTCCTGTGGTCGGGATCAGCCTAAGCGTTTCGAGTCCCGCGCAGCTCTCGCCGCGGGGCCGCGGCGTTCACCTCTGGTGCGCACTCCGCCACTGCGCTACCGTCGGGCTCATCAGGCGGAACACCGCCGGCACCACGTATCACCCCTCGTGCGACGGGGCTCTTCACAGACGAAGTGAATGCCCGGGGAGTGTCGAGCATGGATGACGAAGCGATCCTTGAGGCGATCCGCGAGAACGCGGTCGACGCCGCTGCAGCGCTCGAAGCCGTGCAGCCGAAGGAGGGGGCGCTCACGCTGGCGTCGATCGATGCCCTCGCACGCCTCGCGCGCCGTGATCCGGCGGAATTCTGGCTGGAACAGCTGCAGGAGCGGAAGCTCGTCACGCAGTTCCTCGCGGCGCTGCATGCGCGCGGCGTTCCGCTCGCAGACGATGTGCTCGATGACCCCGACAGCGTCATACCGACCGAGACCTCCGGCGGTTCCTCGCGCGCGCGCAGTCCTTCCGGTGTCGGATCTTGAAGGACGAGGCGTTCGCCGGCAGCGGTGTGCTCGTGGGGCCGAGTCTGGTCCTGACGTCGTGGCACGTGATCGCGAAGGGCAGCCCCGGGCAGCCGCAGGAGCCGGCGCCGAAGCTCGAGGTGGTGCTCGCCGACGATCAGAGGTTCGACGCGAAGGTGCCCGCCGTCTTCCAGTCGGAATGCGGCGACGCCGAGTACGTCGGACACTCGCCCCTGCACGATGCGGACGTCGCGAATCGTCACGATGTGGCACTGCTCGAACTGGTGCAGCCGGCCGCTGCGCATCTCGGGCACATCTCCCTGGCGACGCCCTTCCGTGCCGAAGCTCAAGAGCCGGGTGGTGCTGGTCCACTTTCCGCGGAGGCGTCGACCAGGTCATCGACTTCGGAGTCGCGGGCAAGATCCGAAACGTCACTGCCCGACGGCGGCACAACGTGAATACCGCCGGGCGGGTCATCCGGAGGAGCGTGCTTCGACAGGAAGCTCGAGTTCATCGGCGTCCACCAGGGCGAAGTTCGACAAGACGTCGCGCTTCGTCCCCGCGGAGCTCTTCGTCGACGCGATCCGCGACATCGTGAGCAAGGATGTCGCGCCGCCCACTCTCTGGTCGCTCGACGGAACCCCCACCGGTCCCCTCGTCATCGGCCGCAATCCGTTCTTCCGGGCCATCGCCGCGCCGGCGACCCGGACGGCCGGGTGCGAGGCGTGCGCATCAAGCGGACGAATCTGGATGCCACCTCCACAGGGCTCGGGTACAGCCACGACATCCTGCAGCAGCTGCTGATCCGCCGCGGACCCGAGCACCGACTCCTGCGCGATCGAACTGGACAAAGGTCGTCGACGACCTCGTTGCCGGCATCCGTTCCAAAGCCCGGCTCATCGGTCTCGATATCCCGGAGCCGCCCGCCGACGAGGCTGCCATCGCGCCGGGTCAGGCACCGCCCGAGACCACCATCAAGAATCGCGCCGAGAACCTCGCCGCCGCCCTCGAGGCGGCCGCAGCGGCGCTCGGTGCGACGGTCTGGCTGTTCTTCGACAATCCCTCAGTGCTGCTGACCGAGACATCTCTCCTCACCATCGAGAGCTTCGTCGGCGCCGCGCTTGCGAAGCCGCACCTGCGACTGGTGATCGCAGGCATGGAGACGGTGTCGCTGCCCGGCGCCGAGTTCGTCGGCCTACCCGCGGCTGAAGGCGACCGCTCCCCTGGCCTCCTCCTCGACTTCGTCGGCGAGTTCCGCCGGGCTGACGTCCTCGATCTGCTCTCCCTCGCATCGACGGAACTGACGGCGGCGTCGACGATGTGAAGCTCGAGTTGGACGGTCGACACTGCGCTCGTCGGCCTCGCCAGCACGAACGGCCTGTACCACGCCGACCTGCTTCCCGAAGTCGCGAGCAGGCTCAGAGCGCCCTGCTGGTTCTCGCCGGTGGTGTCGTGATGAGCGAGCCCGAAACCGTGACACTCGCCGAACGCGGACGCTGGTTCGCGGCGCTCTCCGGAGCGTTCGACCCCGTGGTGCTGCTGGAGGCGCTCGGCGAACTCACTCCCGCTGAAGCCGCGGATGTCACCATCGACCTCGCCGGCGTGTGCGATACGACCGACCCGGTCGGCTGGCTGATGCGAGGCAGCGTCCGCCGAGACGAACTCGATGCCCTCGCGGGCACCGGCGCACTCCAATCGGCGATTCAGTGGCGGCGCGAACAGGCCCTTGATGCGGCCACCGACGACCTTCTGGCCGCCCTGACGGGAACTGGTTCGTATACCGACGCCGGAATCTCCGAGACCCTCAAAGCCCCGCACACGCAGGAGCCGCTCACCCGGATGTCCGTCGCGCTCGACCGTGCAGGCACACACGCTCCCGCGAGCGACTCGCGAGACGCCGTGCGCTCCGCGGTCGGGCGCGCCGATGCGGGCGAACGGGCGCAAGGTCATGCTCGACCGCGGCTTCTTCGGCCGGGAGGCAGAGCTCGCGCGCGCCGCGAACTGGCTCAGCCATCCGCAGCATGCGGTCGGCCGGTCACCGCCCTGTTCATCAACGGGCTTCCGGGGATCGGCAAGTCGACGTTCATCGACGAGGTCGCTCGGCGCGCCTGCGACGAGTATCCCTCCGTGGATCGTCGTTCGGCTCGACTTCGACCGCGGCGGACTCGACATCCAGGATCGCGTGGGCCTGACGCTCGAGATCACCCGCCAGATCGCGTGGGAGCTGGGCGAGGATGCCGCGGCGCTGCGCTCGGCGCGCCTGGTCGCCGCGGGCACTGGCTCGACCTCGTACCCGAACGTGAAGGGCGGCCCCGGGCGCGCGCGCATCCCCGACGAGCTGACCCGCGTGCTCGGCGAGGCGCTGCGCGCATCCGGCCGCAAGGTACTGCTGGTCCTCGACACGGTGGAGGTGTTGCGCGGCCATGGTGAGACGCACCCGCAGCGTCTGTTCGAGACACTCGATGAGCTGTGCGAGCGCGGGGCCTCAGCCCGCTGTCGGTCATGGCTGCAGGACGAGGCGAGCCGCTCGACATCATCCCGGAGCGCATCGGCGAGCGGATCGAGCTGGGCGGACTCGACGACGACAGCGCCGACGGCCTGCTCGGTGGATTCGACATCGAGCCCGCGGCGTATCCCGCGCATCCGTGAGGTGTCCGACGGGATCCCGCTCGTGCTCCGTCTCGGCGCTCTCGCTGTGCAGGAGTCGGGTGTCGCCGCGCTCGACGGCGTCACCGGGCGTCGCGAGCTGGCCGCGACGTATCTGTACCGCTTCCTGCTGTCGCGCATCGACGACGACAACGCTCCGCTCGCTGGCGCAGCCCGGCCTCATCGTGCGCCGGATCAACCCCGACCTGATCGCCGAGGTGCTGGCGCCGCAGATGGGCCTGAAGGGACATGAGCGCGACGGATGCCGTGACCGTCTTCGAGGCGCTGACCACCCAGCACTGGCTCGTCGAGCCCGACTCCGTACCCGGGCTGGGTGCGCCACCGATCCGATGTCCGAAAGACCCTGCTCGAGAACATCTACGAGGCCGAGAAGCCGGCGACGACGGCACGCGTCGAACCGGGCGGCGGCACGGTGGTTCGACGGACGCACGGAGCCGTTCGCGCCGCTCGAGGCTGCGTACCACCACCTGCAGGCGATGCGCTCCGGCGGGCAGCCGCCGCAGCTCTCGCCGAGATCCTCTATCAGTTCGACGACGAGACGCTCGCCGAACTGCCCGACGTCGCGCGGGACGTCGTGCACATCTCGCGCGGCGATCGGTCGTCGAAGTTCCGCTCGGATGTCCGTCGCCCGCCGCCGATCGATCGATCACGAGAGCGCCGCGCGCGAGCTCGAGGCGATCCTCGAGCGCGCCGACATCCGCGAAGCCGCAGTACGTCTACGAGCGCTCGTTCGCGCAGAGCCTTCCTGACCCGGCGTCTGCGGCGGCGGACATCGCGCGGTCGTACCTGTGGCGCGCCGGGCGGTGGGCGGACGCGCTCGACGGGTTCGATCCGCGGCGGTACTTCGCGGGCCGGTTCCGCGACAGCTCGCCGACGCACCACGCTGGCCAGCTCGAGATGTGGGCCGAGTCAGGCTTCGCCGAGCTCGCACGGGCGTTCACGTCGCGGCCGGAACTCGCCGAGATGGCGATCGATCTGCGTCGCCGGGCCTCAACGGCTCGCTGGCCAACGGCGCTCTCGGGCTTCGCGCTGCTCGGGCTGGATGCGACCCGCCGAACGCGAATCGTGGAGCATGGCCGACCCCGTCGACTCGGCCGTCACGGTGTGGTCGCAGGCGACGACATGGCAGCCGGCGCCCCGTCACCCGGCGGTGCTCGACGCCCTCGCGAATGCAGACCAGCCGGTTCGCCGCGCAGGTGTCCGCTTCGTCCGACGGGCGTCGTGAAGGGGGAACCTCCGCCGCCGAGCGCCTCCGCGCCTGCCCGACCTCGGCACGCCTGCCGGCGCGGCGCGGGTGCTCGCAAGCGCGACGCCGTACAACTCGGCCATCCAGGCGTACCTCGGCCTCGACACGGGCAGCGCGCTGAGCGACCACCTCGTTCGCGTCTACCGACCGGGTCGGCGAGGCCGGCGGCCTCCCACCGAGCGGCGCCGGCGACTGGGTCGACTCCGTCGACATCCGCCGAGGCGACCGTGGACTGACCTCGCCGCGCTCGGTCTGCTCGCCGAGTGGATGACGGCGGCGGCGTTCGCGCTGCGGCGACCCGACCTGCGCCTCATCGCCCTCAGTGCCGAGCGATGGCGACGCACGTGCGCGGGCGACTGGGCCTACGGATCGGTCGCCGGATAGTGCCGACCTGGTCGCGCCGGCCCGACGCCACGATCGCGGACCGCATCGCGCAGCTGCGGCTCGCCGGAGGCTTGCCTCGAGCAGGTCCGACATCTGGTCGGATGCGGCTGACCACGACGAAGCCGCGATAGACGTCGTCCGAGCGCCTGCGCGCTCGCTATCCCGGCGGCCGATCGCAAAGTCGCGTGGCGCGACTCCGGCAGGATGCCGCCGCTGCCGTCCTGCTCGACCACGACGTGCCATCCGCGTTCGTCCCCGCCCTGGCAGTGCTCGCCTCGACCGAAGGGAACAAGACATCATGAAGACTGCGCGAGAGCGACTGGCCGAATCCGACACCCTGCTGGAAGCCGTCAAGGCGCAGCTCGCAGGCGGCCTGCTCGAGCGGATGGGTCTGCCGGACATCCAGCTCCCCGTCCGCGCTGGCGACGGCGATCTCGGGCGATGCTCGATACCGACGTCGTCGACCGCCTCGAGAGCATCGATCCGGGCGGCGACGCGCTCGAGGCGATCGTGCAGCTGGTGGGCCGGCCGCCGCTGCTCATCAAGAACAATCAGGTCGTCTTCGGCACGGACGAGATCGACAGCCTCGTCGAATTCCCGGCCGGCACGGATGCCCGCATCCGCTCGACCGAGAAGTTCATCCCCTCGGTCGGGCGCGTCGAGTTCACCAACTTCCGCATGGCCTGGGGCGGCACCGGCTGGGTCATCGGGGCTGAGGGCGCGGACCGCATCGTCGTCACGAACCGGCACGTGGCCGGCCTCGTCGCACGGCGCACCGCCGGCGGCAAGGGCGTGTTCATGCGTGATCCTTCGCAGATCCGCTTCGGCGCCTCGCTCGACTTCAACGAGGAGTTCGGAGCCGTCGCGGCGCAGGCGACGCCGTTCACGGTGGTCGACGTTCCGTACCTCGCCGACACGACCTCGCCGGATGTCGCATTCCTCCGCATCACCGGAGCAGAACCTGCCGTCGCCGCTGCCACTGGCCGACACCGATGCCGCGATGGACGACATCGTGGCGCTCATCGGCTATCCCGCGTTCGACGATCGCAACGACAAGGAAGCCATGGCGAAGTACTTCCGCGACCTCTACAACGTGAAGCGCTACGCACCCGGCAGGGTCACGCAGGCGCTCGCGCCCGGCGTGGCCCTGCGGCACGACTGCACGAGCCTCGGCGGCAACTCCGGCTCTCCGCTGATCCGCCTGAGCGACGGCAAGGTGGTAGGCCTCCACTTCTCGGGCATCTACGGAAAGTTCAACAGCGCGGTGCGGGCCTCGACGCTCAGGCAGCTGCTCGACGGGGCGCGCCCCGTGGTGCAACCTCGCCGGCGGGCTGGGCCGACTGGAGGCTGCGAGTGACGGCCAGCACGATCCGGCCCAGCTCGCGGATCGCGCGGGCTACGACCCCGGACTTCCTCGGCGGCGGTGACCTCGCGGCACCCTGGCCCGTGCTGCCCGGCGACCGTCGAGCAGGATCTCGCCCATCCGAGCGATGAACTGGCCGAGCCAGCCGTTCGAGCTGCGCTACACGCACTTCGGCGTCAAGTTCTCGCGTCACCCGCCGGCAGCCGCTGATGACGGCGGTGAACATCGACGGGCGGCACCTGGTCGCGATCAAGCGGGGCAGACGACAAGTGGTTCAAGGACGGGCGGATCCCGCTCGACATCCAGCTGAGCAAGAAGGACTACGCGCACCCCGAGATCGACCGCGGCCACCTGGTCCGCCGGCAGGATCCCAACTGGGACGACACGCTGCCCGTCGGCGCGCCCGATGACACCGTGAGCGAGATCGCGCAGCGGCGAACGACGACACGTTCCACTACACGAACTCCGCTGTGCAGCACGGGGACCTCAACTCCGGCTCGCAGCAGTGGCTGGGGCTCGAGGACTACATCCTGAAGAGCGCTCGAAGACCCACGGCTTCAGGGCGTGCGTGTTCACCGGTCCGCGTGCAGCGGGACGACGATCCCGAGATCGCGGACGGCGTGATCGCGCCCTGCGAGTTCTTCAAGCTCGTCGTCATGGAGAGCGCTGAGCGCGGGAAGCTCCACGCGACCGCGTATGTGCTGAGTCAGGGGCAGATGATCCGCGATCTGCTCGAGGAGCGCGCGCGCACGGAGGCCGTAGAGGGATTCGTCGCTCGGCGCGTACCGCACCTTCCAGGTCGCCATCGCCGACCTCGCCGACGTGACGGGCTACGACCTCTCGCGCTACGTGCCGTTCGATCCGCTCGGTGCGGCGACCCCGAACGAGGCCGTCGCCGCGGGCGAACCCGTGTTCGTTCCGCTCGACTCCATGTCCCAGATCGTGCTGTGACGCACTCAGCCGGCCGTCGAGCCGGGCCGCGAGAACGTGCTGCGATCAGGCGGTCCAGCAGTAGATCGACCGCGCCTTCGCCGGGCGCCTCCGTGCCGACGATCTCCAGACCCCGTTGCGACTGTTCCGCCATCTCTTGCGCCGCCCCGGGCGCCGCCGGGATACAGCAGAGCCAGACCGCGCTTGTCGCCGTCCGACAGATCCTGCCCCGGTCCCGTGGGGGCGCAGGCGCTCGGGTTCGACTTGTAGAAGAAGGGCGCGAAGCGATAGAGCATGACGGATGCCGGGTCGAAGGGTCCCATGACCGCGAAGGGGTCGTTCTCGGTGCGCAGATTGTGGTCGACCTTGGCCTTCGACCACTTGTTGGGCTCTCCGGCGAGATACGTGTAGATCCCGGGGGCGCGGCCCGCGGCATCCTTCACGAAGACCCCCCTGGCATCCTTCGTCGGAACGTAGCCGGGGTCGTCGTCCCACCGGAAGTCGCTCCTCGCATGGACCGCGGAAGTTCTGGTGCTCGTGCTGGAACGCGAGCGCGTGCATGAACTCGTGCCGGACCGTTCCCTCCCACCCTGAGGCTTCGAGACGGCATAGCCGCCCAGATTGAGGCTGCGCTGGCCGGGCAGGCCCCCGATCGGGCCACCCGACGGGTCGATCGTGCCGTCGGTGCTGTCGGTCCCGACCAGCGACCAGTAGCCGCCCATGTCGAAACTCACCCGGATCTCGGCCTGCAGACTCGGTGTCGCCCGTCGTCCAGCGCCGGAATGTGCCCGTCTGCCTCGTCGTAGCCGAAGTCGAGAGTGAGGTTCATCGCATCCGAGATCTGCTGCGTCGCGCCCGCGACGTCCGCGTGGAGCGCGGAAGTACCGTCGAGGAACGCGACCCGCACCACGCTGCCGACCGGCCAGGACTGCAGATCCGAGACGATGAACTCGAGCCCGGCCGTACTCTCCGCCAGCTGCTTTCGCCACGCATCCCGCACTTCCAGTGCTGCGACCACCGAGTCGGGCAGGTCTTCGAGGACCTCGCCCAGTTCACGAACGCCGTTGTCTTCCATTGCAACCGCCCACTCTCACCCAGTGTGGATCCCCCGAGTATCAGAGTGATGGCCGTTCAGAGGGTCGTCAAGAGGGGTGCTCAGCCCGGCAGCCGGGCAAAATGGGTCAGTCCGCGGGCTCGACCACCAGTCCGGTGCCGCCACCACGTCGCACGGGCTCCGCGACAGCGGTCATAGCCCGTCGCCCCCGACCTCGATGGCAGCCACGGCGCCGATCTCGGCCGTCGTTGTGAACACGTGCCCGAAGGGCGTGAGCTGCGCCTCATACGCGGCGCGGAACGCCGGCTCCGCCGCGACGGCGGCCGTGTTCCGCTGCGATGCACGCGGTGCGGCCACTGCCTCGGGCAGCGTCATCCCGAGGTCGATCCGGTTCATGAGCACCTGCGTCACGGTGGTGATGATCATCGACCCGCCGGGCGAGCCGACGACGAAGCGGACGTCCCCGCCATCGAGCACGATCGTGGGCGACATCGACGAACGCGGGCGCTTGCCCGGGCCGGGGAGGTTCGGGTCCGGATGCGGCGAAGTCGTGGAAGTGAAGTTGAAGTCGGTGAGCTCGTTGTTCAGCAGGAACCCGCGACCCGGCACCGTCATGCCCGAGCCGCCGGTCGATTCGATGGTGAGCGTGTACGCGACCGCGTTGCCCCACTGGTCGACGACCGAGAGGTGCGTGGTCGAGATGTTCTCGGTGTCGCCGAACCCCGTTGCAGCGGCGGCTTCGCAGCCCGCTGCATCCAGTGCTGCGGCAGGGACCGGCTTCACGGAGGCCGCATCCGGATCGATCTCGCAGGCTCGGGCGTCCGCGAACTCCTGGCTGAGCAGTGTCTCGGTCGGCACATTCACGAAGGCCGGATCGCCCACGTACCGGTCGCGATCGGCGAATGCATGGGCGGTCGCCTCGAGGTACAGGTGGAGGCTCTGCGGGGTGTCCTCAGCCGAGAGATCGAAGTTCTCGAGGATGTTCAGCGACTCGCCAACCGTCGTGCCGCCGGACGATGACGGTGCCATGCCATAGACGTCGAGACCGCGATACTCGATGTGCGTCGGCGCCTGCTCGATCACGCTGTAGTCGGCGATGTCGTCGGCCGTCATTTTGCCGGGATACGCGGGAAAAGTGGCGCTGAGCATCGCAACGGGATCCTGCACGACGGCGGCGATCTCGTCCGCGATCGCACCCTCGTAGAACGCGTCGGCGCCGTTGAGCGCGATCTCGCGCAGGGTCTTCGCCAGGTCGGGGTTCTTGAAGGTCGAGCCCACCGTGGGCGGGGCGCCGTTCGGGAGGAACAGCTCGGCCGTGTCGGGGAACACAGCGAACCGAGCCTGGTTGGCGGCCGTCTGCGCCACGAAGGTCTCGTCGACCCGGAAGCCGCGTGTGGCGAGGAGGATCGATGGCTTCAGCGCCTCTTTCAACGAGCTCGTGCCGAACCGGTCGAGCGCGGCCTCCCATGTGGCGAGGGTGCCCGGTACGCCGACCGAGAGTCCCGATGAGACAGCGGCATTGAACCCGTACGGCAGCCCCGTCGCCGGGTCGATGAACGCAGTCGCCGACGTGAGGGCGGGCGCCGTCTCGCGCCCGTCGATCGTCGTCACCTCGCCGGTCGCGGCATCGAAGTACACGAAGTAGCCGCCGCCGCCGATTCCGGCGCTGTAGGGCTCGGTGACGCCGAGTGCCGCGGCGGTCGCCACAGCGGCGTCTGCGGCATTGCCGCCCTTGCGAAGCACTTCGAGCCCGATGGCGCTCGCTTCCGCATCAACGGATGACACCGCGCCTCCATACCCCGTCGACGTGGAGGGGGCGGGCGGCGCCGGCCTCCCTGCCGTGGCGGCCGATGGCGCCCCGGATGCGGGCGACGCGACCGCGACGGTCGCGAGGGCGACCACCGCGCTGAGCGCGAGACCCAGGGTGGTGCGTACGGAACGGTTGGTGACCTTGAGCATGACAACCCCTAGAGGTGGGTGGCGAGGGTCGACTTCCTCACCGTAGCCCGAGACGTCTTCGGCGGCAACGGGCCCAGATCAGCGTCGGCCTCAGCCAGGGATCCGTGATCCCTGGGTAAGCGAGCCCTGAATGTTTCGACACGGGACGCACAGCATGGAAGCGATCCCCCACCGAAATCCCCACTGGAGTTCTCACCATGCCGAAGTCCCTCGACATCCCCGTCCCCGACCTCACTGGAAGCCTCGCACTCGTCACCGGTGCCAGCGACGGTGTCGGATTCGAGATCGCGGCACGCCTCGCCCGTTCCGGCGCCGAGATCATCATGCCGGTCCGAAACCTTCAGAAAGGCGAGGGGGCAGCGACTCGCATCCGCGCGCGGACGCCGGGCGCCGGCATCCGGGTTCACGCGCTCGATCTGTCGTCTCTCGGTTCGGTCACATCGTTCGCCGACGAGGTCCTCGCAGAGGGCCGCCCGATCGACATCCAGATCAACAACGCCGGCGTCATGAGCCCGCCGACGCGGCAGCTCACCGATGACGGGTTCGAGCTGCAGTTCGGAACCAATCACCTGGGTCACTTCGCGCTCACCGCCCGGCTGCTGCCCCTGCTCCAGGCAGGGCGCGCACATGTGACGAGTCAGGTGAGCATCGCGGCCGATCAGGGCGCGATCAACTGGGACGACCTCAGCTGGCACAGCGACTACGACCCCATGAAGGCGTACAGCTCGTCGAAGATCGCGTTGGGCCTCTTCGCAACAGAGCTTCAGAGGCGATCGGATGCCGGTGGCTGGGGTATCCGCAGCAATCTCTCCCACCCGGGCATCACGCCGACGAACCTGCTCGCCGCGCAGCCCGGGATGGGACGCCCGGACGACACGACGGCGGTGAAGGTCATCCGCGCGATGTCGCGGCGCGGCATCCTCGTCGGCACCCCGGCGTCGGCGGCGCTGTCAGCCGTGTATGCCGCGACAAGCCCCGACGCGAAGGGTGGGCGGCTGTACGGTCCGAAGGGATTCCGGCACCTGAGCGGACCGCCTGCTGAGCAGTCGCTCTATTCTCGGCTTCAGGACCCCGCCGCCGCGCGCCGTGTCTGGAAGCTGTCGGAACAGCTTGTGGGCGTCGCCGCCGGTCGTTGAGCGACACTCCGTGCAGGTCTCCGCGAGACGAAACGCCCAGGCAGGGACCGCCGATCCCTTGTTCCACCCACGCACATCTCGGAGACTCTGATCATGGACAGAGCGCAGCTGGCGGACTTCCTGCGTCGTCGCCGTGAAGCATTGCAGCCGGAGGATGTCGGTCTGCGACGCGGCGCGCGGCGGCGCACCGCGGGACTCCGCCGCGAGGAAGTCGCCGCGCTGTGCGACATGTCGGTCGACTACTACAGCCGTCTGGAGCAGAGCCGTGGCCCGCAGCCGTCCGAGCAGATGCTCGCCGCCATGGCGAGGGGCCTGCGACTCACTCTCGGTGAACGCGACCACCTGTTTCGACTGGCCGGGCACACCGCTCCCGCGCGAGCTCTGCGCAGCGACCACATCTCCCCCGGGATCATGCGCGTGCTCGATCGTCTCGCCGACACGCCCGCCCAGGTCATGACCGAGCTCGGCGAAACCCTGGCCCAGACGCCCGCCGCGCGTGCGCTCTTCGGAGACGAGACGCGCTTCGAGGGCTTCGCGCGCAGCGTCGGCTACCGCTGGTTCATGGACCCGTCGGCACGCGATGTCTATCCCGTCGAGGACCACCCGATGCATTCGCGAGCGTTCACCGCGGATATCCGCACGGTGTACGCGAAGCATGGTCCGCGCTCGCGCGCCGGCGCGATCGTTGAGGCGCTGCTGGCGGAGAGCCCTGAGTTCGCGCAGATCTGGGAGGCGCACGATGTCAGCGCCACGCACTCTCGCGAGAAGCGGGTGCAGCATCCCGAGGTAGGGGTCATGGATCTGCAGTGCCAGTTCCTCATCGACCCCGAGCAGGGACAGACGCTCCTCGTTCTCACGGCGACACCCGGCACCGAGAGCTACGAGATGCTGCAGCTTCTGTCGGTGATCGGCACGCAGTCCCTTGGTCGCTGAGCGAGACGACACGGGCACCTGCGCGCCTCACCGCTGCGAACTGTCGTGTCGCGCCGGAACGACGCGATCGATAGCGTCGAAGAGCGCGAGTGAAGCGTGCGCCGGGAGAGAGAGTCAGCGATGGATCACTGGGACACGATCGTCATCGGCGCAGGCGTGGCCGGCCTGACCGCCGCCCGGCTGCTGACGAATGCCGGCCGCCGCGTCGTCGTGCTCGAGGCACGCGACCGCGTCGGCGGCCGCGTCGTGACCGACCGCCGCTACGGCCTCGCCACCGACATCGGCGCGTCCTGGATCCACGGCATCACCGGCAGCCCTGTTGCCGCGGCCGCGGCCGCCTTCGGCATGCGCACTGCCGAGTTCACCGTCGGCGGCTACCAACCCGACAGCCGCCCGATCGCCTACTACGGTCCTGATGGCAGGAGATTGACGGATGCCGCTGCCCAGCGCTTCATCGACGACATCCACGCGGTCGACGCGACGCTCCTGGGGGTGGTTGCGGATTCAGATCCGGATGCCTCGTACCGCGACGTCACCGAAGCGGCACTCGCCGCGCAGGGGTGGGACGGCGAAAGGACCCAGCGCGTCCGCGAATACCTCGAGCACCGGTCGGAGGAGCAGTACGGGGCGTGGATCGAAGACCTCGCCGCACACGGTCTCGACGACGACTCCATCGACGGCGACGAAGTTGTGTTCCCCGACGGGTACGACCGCCTTCCGTCACAGCTCGCGGTCGGCCTCGACATCCGCCTCGTCCACGTCGTCACTCGGATGGAATGGTCGGCGGAAGGCGTCATGGTCACCACCGAAGACCACGGCACGTTCATGGCCGACAACGCCGTTGTGACTGTGCCGGTCGGCGTTCTGCAGTCGGCTGACTTCGTCATCGAGCCGCCGCTCCCCGAGCCGGTCGCCGGCGCCCTGAGCCGCCTCAGGATGAACGCCTTCGAGAAGGTCTTCCTGCGCTTCCCGACGAAGTTCTGGGACGACGGCGTCTACGTGATCCGGCAGCAGGGTCCCGAGGGCCGGTGGTGGCACTCCTGGTACGACCTGACATCCCTGCATGACACGCCCACGCTGCTGACTTTCGCGGCGGGGCCGGCGGCAATGGACACGCGCGACTGGACCGAGGAAGACATCGTCGAGTCGGTCCTCGCGCAGCTTCGACGTCTGTACGGCGACCGGGTGGAGCGGCCGACGCATGTGCACGTCACCGACTGGCAGGATGATCCGTTCGCACACGGCTCGTACGCATACATGACGGTGGGCTCCACTACGGCGGACCACGACCTTCTCGCGACGCCCGTCGGCGGTGTGCTTCACATCGCCGGCGAGGCGACCTGGACGGACGACCCCGCGACGGTCTCAGCGGCGATGTACTCGGGGCATCGGGCGGCCTCGAACGTCCTGGGGCGTGAGGTTCCGATTGACGGGGCGTGGGCCTGAGGTGGGTCGTTCCGCGGTGCGCCTCCTCGACCACGCGGGTCGTAGCGGATGACGAGTCAGCTCAGAAGATCCTGCGCGCAACCTTCCACGACCGCGCCGTGTAAGGCGGGTAGAGCAACGCGGATGCGTCGGGCCGGGTCGGCTTGGTCAGCACCGACTTGCGGTGACTGAACTCCTCGAAGCCCCACTTGCCGTGATACGCGCCGATTCCGGACTGGCCGACGCCACCGAAGGGCAGCTTGGTGCTCGCCCACTGGAAGGCGGTGTGGTTGACGACCATTCCCCCCGCTGACACCTCCCTGATGAATCGCTCTCGGACGCGCGCGGAACGAGTGAAGAGGTATGCCCCCAGTGGGGTCGGCCGCGAGTTCACGAAGACGATCGCATCGTCGAAGGACTGAAAGGTCACCACTGGCAGAACAGGACCGAAGATCTCATCGGTCATCAGCGGCTCGCCTGGGTCTGGATCGACCACGATCGTCGGCTGGATCAGCAAGCTCGACGACTCCGATCCGCCGCCGACTGCGACCGTGCCCTTGGTCGCCGCCAGTGCGCCGACCAGCCGGTCGAAATGGCGTCGATTGACGATCCGTCGCCCGGTCGGGTTGCTTGTCTCGAACGTCGAGAAGGCCTGCCCGATCTTGTCGACGAGTTCGTCGCGGATCGATGACTCGACCAGCACATAGTCGGGCGCGATGCAGACCTGACCGGAGTTGATCAGCTTGATCCACGCGATGCGCTTCGCCGCGACGTCGACGTCGGCATCCGCCGCGACGATGACAGGGCACTTCCCGCCCAGTTCGAGCGTCACCGGAGTCAGATACCGCGCCGCGCTTTCGTATACCTTGCGGCCCGTCTCGGTGCCGCCGGTGAAGAAGAGCCGATCGAATGCCTGCGCGATCAGCTGCTGGCTGACCTCACCGTCTCCTTCGATCACGGCGATCGCGTCGCTATCGAGGTATTGCGGCACGAGCCGCGCCATGAGGGCCGACGAGGCAGGCGCGAACTCCGACGGCTTGAGCACGACGGTGTTGCCGGCGGCGATCGCCCCGACTGCGGGGCCGAGTGTGAGCGCAAACGGCACGTTCCACGGGCCGATGATGAGCACGATTCCGTACGGCTCGTACTCGACCCAGCCGCGGCCGGGCATCTGCGAAAGTCTCCAGCAACCGGTGCTTGCGCCTCGTCCACCGGCCGACGTTGCGCACCGCATCCTTCACGTCGGCTGCAAGCCTTGCGATCTCCGCGAGCCACGTTTCGAACGGGTGCCGGCCGAGGTCCGCCTCGAGCGCGAGCGTGATGGCGGCCTCGTTGTCCGCGACCATCCTCTGCAGCGCCAGGAGCTGCTGCCTTCGCCAATCGACACTGCGAGTTCGCCCTGTGGCGAACGTCGCGCGAAGTCGGGCGACGGTATCGGCCACGTCAGCGGGCGACGTCCGTGGTGCAGCGAATTCAGTCGTCATGACTACCTCCGTCGCCGTCCTGTCCACCTTGGCGCACCCGCAGGCCGCTGTCCATGCTCTGCCGCCGGGCACAACGAAGGCCCAGGGGCATCGCTCCTGGGCCTTCGCACACTCCGTGTGACAGCGGCTGGTGGAGATGGGGGGAATCGAACCCCCGTCCATCGCTGAGTATCTGCGCATTCTCCGGGCGCAGTCTGTGAAAGCGTTCTGCTCGGCTCCGACCTTTGTCACAGACACCTAAGTCGACAAGCCCAGCCTGGGAAGAGTCCCGCGTGACGTCCAGACGCCGTCACGCAGCAAGTCCCCTAGATGACGCGAGGGTCCGTAGCGGGAACACCTACGGTCTCACGGACTTCAGGCTCGCTTAGGCAGCGAGGGCGAAGTCATTGCGATTTGCATCGGCAATTATGTTTTTGCAGAGGTCGTTTACGAGATAACCCTGCATCCTCGGCCCGCTTCTCGCAGAATCGCAGGCGATGTCGAAACCGATCATCCCCGTGGTCCTCTGTCGAGGTGGCCGCTGTCACGCTGTGGAGTTGTCAACACCCGGTGCCGAAGCATCCGAGCATTACAGAATACAACGGATGCCGGACACCCGCCATTCCGCGGTCAAGATGTGGTCTCGCCGGCCGCTAATCTCGACGGGTGTCGACCAAGCGCCTGTGGGCAATCGCCGGAATCGCTGTCGCGCTCGTCGCGATCATCGTGCTCGTCGTGATCGCCCTCTCTCCCCAGCCGTCGGAGGCGACGCCGACTCCGACGCCATCCGCGACGACCGCTCCCTCTGCGGAGCCGTCGCCGACGGCATCCGCAACGCCGACTCCGACCTTCACGGCTCCTGCAGACCGTCGACGCGACCTGCGAGAACACCTCGACGGACGCCTTCCGCTCGATGATGGCCGCCAACGGCTGGGTGTCGTGGGAGACGCAGGACCAGCAGATCGGCGCCCGCCCGTTCGATGTCTTCCCGAACGGCAGCCCCGACGGCGCCATCGTCTGCCGCTGGGGCGAGGATCCCGAGCTCGCGACCGACAACATCATCGACCTCGCCTGGTCGCCCATCGATCCCGAGAGCGCGGTCGCCGCGATGGACGAGCTCGAGGAGCAGGGCTTCATCCGCATCGATGCGCCGGAGGGCATCTATCTCGCGATGACGGGGCCCGAGGGATTCACCGACGCCGAGGGATACGGCGAGACCTACTTCTTCGGCTTCGACGACGTGCGCTGGGCCGCGACGAAGGCCGACGTCACGGCGTACGTGAAGGCGCCGGGCGAGCCGGGCTGAGCCTCCTCACGACCGTGACAGCCGGCATCCCGCGTAAAGTCGGCCGCATGAGCGAAGTCGTCATCACCGTCCGCGGCCAGCACGAGACGCGGATCCAGCCCGAAGAAGCCGTCGCCCACCTCTCGGTGCGCACCGAAGGCCGCGAACGCGGCGAAGTCGTCGAGCGGATGGCATCCCTCGCCGCTCCCCTGCGCGAAGATCTCGAAACCCGCAAGGATGCCGGCGGCGTCGCCGAATGGACGAGCCAGCGTGTGGCGGTGTGGGCCAACCGCCCGTGGAACTCCGAGGGCAAGCAGCTCGCACTGGTGCACTACGCATCCGTCGACTTCACCGCCACGTTCACCGACTTCGCGTCGCTGTCGTGGTGGGTCACCGAGGTCTCGGAGCGCGACGGCGTGCAGGTCGACGGCGTCACGTGGCGGCTCACTCCCGCAACGGCGAAGGCGACCGAAGCGGATGTCGCGGCCCAGGCCGTCAAGGTCGCGGTCGAGCGGGCGACTGCGTATGCCGGCGCGATCGGGCTGACGACCGTCGTGCCGGTCGAGATCGCCGATCTGGGGCTGCTGACTCGCGGTGAGTCGTCGTCGCCTTCGCCCGAGGCGGCGCCGATGATGCTGCGGGCGTCGAAGGCCTCGTTTGCGATGGATGCCTCGGGCGGCGCTCCTGCCGTGGAGCTGCAGCCGGAGGAGATCGTGGTCACGGCGGCCGTGGAGGCGCGCTTCTCCGCGCGGTGAACGTCGACGTGGTGTCGAAGGTAGTCATCATCTTCGACAGATGACTCGGAGGGCTTCCGGGCCGGAAGGTCCAATGTCGTACCTCCGTTCTACACTGACAACATGACCAACCGCTCCGGCTTATCTGAGGATCCTTCGTTTGATGAGGGTGTCCCGGAGTGCTGGGAGGCGCCGATTCCGGATGCGGTGGACGAGGTTGTCGAGGCGGATGTGATGGTCTCGGTGTTCCTCGCACACCGGTATCGGCGGATCGAGGCGATGCGCCGGGAGGCACTCGCGGACGCGTCTCGCCACGGCTACCGGTTGACGGAGATCATCGAGCGGTCCGTGCGGCTGGAGCTGGCCGCGGCGCTGTCCATTACGGAGTCCGCGGCCGGCACCCTGATCGCGCAGGCCGATGCGCTGGTGAACCGGTACCGTGCCGTTCTCGACGCGTTCGCGGGTGCCCGCATCACGCAGCGCCATGCGACCGAGCTGGTGGCGGCGTTGGATGGTGTGGAGCCGGAGTTCCGGGAGGGTTTGCTCGGGCCCGCGCTCGAGCTCGCGCGAGACGCATTCGGTGGGCAAGTTCCGTCGCAAGCTGCAAGCGCTCATCGAAACGGTTCGGGCGGTGACGCTCACCGAACGCCATGAGCGGGCGCTGCAGCATCGGCGAATCGTGCTGGAATCCGACGAGGACGGCATGGCGTGGCTGCACCAGTACGGTCCGGCGGTGGAGGCCCAGGCGATCTTCGACCGCCTCACCGGGCAGGCGAAGGTTCTCGCCGCCCACCCGGACGAGACCCGCACCCTCGACCAGTTCCGCGCCGACGTGTTCGGCGACCTCCTCATCGACGGGGTCACCGACTCCCTGCCACCCGACGCGCGCGGCATCCGCGCGACCGTGGTCGTGACCGTCCCGGCCCTCGCCCTGCTCGACCCCGACGGGGACGGCACCGACGGCAGCGTGGCGACGGTGGAGGGTGTCGGCCCGATCCCGATGACGCGGGCGCGGGAACTGTGCGGGAGCGCGAAGGGGTGGATGCGGGTGCTGACGCACCCGGAGACCGGGATCGTGCTCTCCGTGGGCAGGGACCGGTACCGGCCACCTCCGCAACTGCGGCGGCTGATCAGATGGCGGGCCGAGACCTGCATGGCCCCGGGATGCAACATCCCCGCCTCGCGATGTCAGATCGACCACAACATCCCGTGGGAACACGGCGGCCACACCGCCCTGGCCAACCTCACCCCGTTCTGCACCGGCCACCACACCGTGAAACACCACGGCCTGATGGTGCGTGGAACAGATCGCCGGCAGCGGCGGCGCCGTGATGTGGACCTCACCCACCGGCCGACAGTACCGCGTCGAACCCGAACGCCGAACACCCGTCTTCATCCCTTCCACCACCGACGGCCCGCACCGTTCTGACTGCCCCGGCGCGCGCAGAGCGCCACCCGCCGACCCCAGCGATACCGAGCCGAAGGGTCCGCCCCG
This sequence comes from uncultured Actinomycetota bacterium, assembly GCA_963751055.1. Taxonomy (GTDB): domain Bacteria; phylum Actinomycetota; class Actinomycetes; order Actinomycetales; family Microbacteriaceae; genus Microbacterium. Next base: position 704,708 of record CAVVTB010000002.1, read on the forward strand.
GCCCCCGGGATATCGTTGCCCGGTGACCTCCGCGACCGTACGCCCCGGGATCGCCGAGCGACTCTCGCGGATGATCCAGCTGCCCACCGTGTCGGCCGAACTCGACAGAGCGCGGGCACCAAGCCCTTCGACGACTTCGTCGCCCTCATCGCCGAGCAGTACCCGCTGACCCACGCCACGCTCGAACTCGAGCGCCACACCGAGTTCGGGCTCCTCTTCCACTGGAGCGGCCGGAAGACGGCATCCGATGGCCCGCTCGTGCTCATGGCGCACTACGACGTCGTTCCCGTCGACGAGAGCGACGCGTGGACCTACCCGCCGTTCGAGGGGCGCATCGCCGACGGCTCGGTGTACGGCCGCGGAGCGCTCGACGACAAGGGTCCGCTCATCGTCATCCTCGAAGCCGTCGAGAACCTGCTCGCCGACGGGTTCGTGCCCGCCCGCGATGTCTACCTCTCGTTCGGCGGCAACGAGGAGACCTACGGCGCGGCGGCCGAGACGATCGCGGCGTCCTTCACAGGACAAGGGGCATCGTGCCCTGGCTCGTGCTCGACGAAGGCGGCGCGGTCGTCGACTCGCCCCTGCCCTTCGTGCCCGGACGCGCAGCGATGGTCGGAGTCGGCGAGAAGGGCGTGGTCACCGTCACCCTGACTGCGCGCGGCGAGGGCGGTCATGCCTCCGCTCCGCCGAAGCTGACGGCGGTCCGGCGCATCGCGCGCGCGCTCGACCGCCTCGACGGCCGGACCTTCCGCCCGCGCACTCCGAAGGCGATCACACGGATGCTGTCGCAGTTCGCCGCGCAGACACCCGGCCCTGCGCGGCACCTGCTTCGCCTGCTGGCGGCCGCTCCCCCGCTCACCGCGCAGGTGTTCGCGCGGACTCGGCGGCGAGCCCGCCGCGCTCGTGCGCACGACGGTCGCGGCGACGATGCAGTCCGGCGGGACGGCGGCCAACGTGCTGCCGTCGCAGGCGTCCGCGACACTCAACCTGCGCATCGCGCTGGGCGAGACCGTTCAGGGATCCGTGCGGCGCCTTCGCCGCCGCATCCGGGACCCTCTTGTGCATGTCGAAGTCGTGGAATCCAGCGAGCCCTCGCCCGAATCGGCCACGGACAACGCCCAGTTCGCGCTCATCGCCGACGCGCTCACGGCGTCGCATCCGGGCGTCGCGGCCGTGCCGTACGTGATGATGGCGGCGACGGATTCGCGCTACTTCCACCGGTTCGCGCCGGCGGTGTACCGCTTCGCGCCGCTCGACATGTCGAACGCCCAGCGAGCGTCGATCCACGGCGTCGACGAGAGCGTCGAGATCGCCGCCCTCGAGCGCGGCGAGCGATTCCATCGCGCGCTCATCGAGCGGTTACAGTGAGCGCACCCGAAACCTGCACCACCACGAAGGAGCCGCGATGACGCGCGCCGCAACACTTGGCACACTCGCGACGGTCGTGGGCTTCCTGGCCTTCGTCGAGTTCACGAGCGGCGTCCTGCAGGGCTACTACACGCCGATGCTGACCGACATCGCGCGGCATCTCGGCATCCACGACGCCGACGTCAACTGGCTCGAGGGCGCGCAGCTCATGCTGTCGGCGCTCGTCGTCCCGGCCTTCGCGAAGCTCGGCGACATGGTCGGACACAAGCGGATGCTGCTGATCTCGACTCTGATCACCGGCGCGGCCGCGTTCGTGCTGCCGTTCACCGACTCGTTCGGGATCTTCCTCGCCGCGTGGGCGCTGATGGGGTTCTACGTGGTGTGGCTGCCGCTCGAGATCGCCCTGATCTGGTCGCGATCGCGGCGGATGGAGGGCCGGTCGGTCATCACCGCCCGCGCGGCGGGCTTCCTGGTCGCCGCCCTCGAGATCGGGGGCGATCGTCGGCGCACTCGTCGGGTGGCGCCTTGATCGACTCGCTGCCGCTGACCGTCGTGCTGCTCGTTCCGGCGATCCTCATCGTCGTCTGCTTCTTCGTGATCCTGTTCGGAGTGAAGGAGTCACCGGAGCCCATCGGCGGCACGTTCGACACCGTCGGCCTGGTGCTCATCTCGCTCGCCCTCATCGCCTTCACGGGCGGACTCAGCCTGCTGCGACTCGAGGGCGGAGTGACGAACCCCTGGTCGTGGGCGGTCGTCCTGCTCGGAATCGCGCTGGTGTGGCCGTTCGCGCTGTGGGAGCTGCGCCACAAGGATCCGCTCATCGACGTGCGGATGTTCCGCTCCCCCGCTCTCGGCCCGGTGTTCCTCACGGCCGGCCTCTTCGGAGTCTCGGTGCTCGGAGCGCAGGCACCGCTGTCGACCTTCGCCCGCACGGATCCTTCCGTGTACGGATACGGCCTCGGCACCTCGGGATTCGCAACGTCGCTCATCATCGGCATCTACCTCATCGCGATGATCGTCGGAGCGCTGCTCTTCCCGCTCATCGCCCGGCTCACCGCTCCGCGACTCACGCTGATGGGCGCGTCGATCCTCGTCGGCGTCGGCTTCCTGCTCTTCCTTCCGTTCCACGACACGTACACGCAGATCATCGTGAACATGGTGATCGTCGGCCTCGGATCGGGCGCGCTGGTCGCGGCGCTGCCGGCGGCTGCGGCATCCGCTGCTCCTCCGACCCAGACGGGCGTGGCGACGGGCCTCACGAACTCGGTCAAGACGGTCGGCGGCGCGATCGCGTCGTGCGTGTTCGGCATCGCGCTGCTGAACGGGGTGACGGGCGCTGTCTCGGAGGGCACCGCCGGGTCGCTGTCGGGCTACTTCACGGTGTGGATCGTCTGCGGCGTGACGGCGCTCGCGGCCGCGGTGCTGCTGGCGTTCGTCCCAAGGAGGCGTTCACGGACCGTGCCGTGCCGAGGCGTCCACGGTACCGGCGGTGCCGCGCCGGTCGTCTAGGTCGCGGCGGAGTAGCTACTCGCCGAGGCGGTTCCTCGAGCGCATCGCGCGCTCGGCCTCGCGCTTGTCTTCGCGCTCGCGGATCGTCTGGCGCTTCTCGTACTCGCGCTTGCCCTTCGCGACGGCGATCTCGACCTTCGCGCGACCGTCCGAGAAGTAGAGCTTCAGCGGCACCAGCGTGTAGCCGCCGGCCGACACGGCGTGCGAGAGCTTGATGATCTCGTCCTTGTGCAGCAGCAGCTTGCGGATGCGCTTGGACGCGTGGTTGGTCCAGTGCCCCTGGGAGTACTCGGGGATGTGCACGGCGTCGAGGAACGCCTCGCCGCCGTTGATGTACGCGTAGCCGTCGGAGATGTTGGCCCGACCCTGCCGCAGCGACTTCACCTCGGTGCCCGTCAGCACGAGGCCCGCCTCGTACGTCTTCTCGATGGTGTACTCGTGGCGCGCGCGACGGTTGGTCGCGACGACCTTCTCACCGCGTTCCCTGGGCATGATGACTCCTTGATCGGATGCCGCATCCGACGCGGCAGCCTGTCAGTCTAACCGACTCAAGCCCGCAGCCACCGCCTGATGGCGAATCCGGCCGACAGGGCGGCAAGCACCACGCCGATCAGGATGATGATCGGGATGACGAGCCACGCCTCGGGAATGCCGACCCACGTCGTGACGAACTCGACGCGCTGGCGCAGATATCCGTTCGACGCCGAAGTGCACGCCGGCGAGCACCGCGGCGCTCGCGAGGATCGACCCGAGCAGCGCGGCGAACACGCCCTCGAGGATGAACGGCGTCTGGATGAAGCCGTTGGACGCCCCCACCAGTCGCATGATGCCGAGCTCTCGCCTTCGCGCATAGGCCGAGAGCCGGATCGTGGTCGCGATCAGCAGCACGGCGGCGATCAGCATGAGCACGGCGATGCCCACCGCGATATAGGTCGCGACGGTCAGCGCCGAGAACAGCGGCTCGAGGTACTGCAGCTGGTCCTCGACCTCTTCGACGCCCTGCATTCCGGTGAACGCCTCGATGATGACGTCCGACTGCCGCTGGTCGATGAGGTTGATCCAGTAGGTCTCGTTGAGCTGGTCCGGCGTGATGACGCTCGCGTAGTCCTCGCCGAGCAGGTCGATCACGTTCTGGTACGCCTCATCGCGATTCTCGAAGCGCACATCGCGGATCAGCGGCGAGAGCGCAGCGCTGTCGAGCGTCGCCTGCACCTCGGCGAGCTGCTCCGGCGTCGCGACCCCGCCGGTGCAGGTCGGCTCCTGCGAGAACGCGGAGCACATGAACACCGCGACCTGCGCGCGATCCGCCCAGTAGTCGCGCATCGTGCCGATCTGCATCTGCATGAGCATCGCCGCGCCGACGAAGGTGAGCGACACGAACGTCACGAGCACGACCGAGATCACCATCGACGCGTTGCGCCGCAGCCCGAAGAACGCCTCCGAGAGGATCAGCCCCGCCCTCACGAGGTCGGCCCGACTTCGTCGTCCGGGTCGGTCTCGCCGAGGCCGAGCCTGTCGGCGAGCCCCAGCTCCTCGACCTCGATCTCCGCCAGGTCCGACGACCGGGATCGGCTGAGTGTGGGATGCCGGTGCCGCAGCCTCGGCGGCAGCGGCCGGTTCGGGCTCGGCCTCGAACTCCGGCGTCGTGGTGGACAGCATCCGGAATCTCTTCACCGGCGAGCAGCTCGTCGTCCTCGGATTCGGGAGCGAGGTCGATCGGCTCCGCCGCGGGATCGATCGACGCGGCCGCCTCGCGCTGCACCTCGAGGACGGCGGTGAGCGCGGCGACCGCGGCCGCGCCGCGCTCAGCCTCGGGAGCGAGGCTCGGGATGCTCGAGGTGTCGCCGTACCCGCCGTGGCGCTCGTCGCGCACCATCTCGCCGTGGCTGCAGCTCGATCACGCGGCGCTGCATCTGGTCGACGAAGCCCGGCTTCGTGGGTCGCCATGACGACGGTCGTGCCGCCGGCGTTGATCCGGGCGAGGAGCTGCATGATGTCGACGGATGTCGCGGGGTCGAGGTTTCCGGTCGGCTCGTCGGCCAGCAGCACCTGCGGGACGATTCACGAGCGCCCGCGCGATCGCGACGCGCTGCTGCTCACCGCCGGAGAGCTCGTGCGGGAACCGCTTCTCCTTGCCGGCGAGGCCGACGAGGGCGAGCACCTCGGGCACGGACTGCTGGATGAAGCCGCGGGAGGATCCGATGACCTGCAGCGTGAAGGCGACGTTCTGGAAGACGGTCTTCGACGGCAGCAGCCGGAAGTCCTGGAAGACGGCGCCGATGTGGCGGCGGAAGTAGGGCACCTTGCGGTTCGCGAGCGTGCGCAGGTCGCGGCCGAGGACGACCACGCGCCCCTCGCTCGGCGAGTCTTCGCGGAGGATGAGCCGCAGGCACGACGACTTGCCCGACCCGGATGCCCCGACGAGGAAGACGAACTCGCCGCGGAGCACCTCGAAGTCCACATCGCTGAGGGCGGGCTTCGCTGTGCCGCGATAGCGCTTCGTGACGTTCTCGAACCGGATCATGGCCTATCGAGCCTATGGCGGTGGAGTGCTCGGGTGACCTGCGACACCCGGAAGTCAGGGCTTCAGCGGCAGCGACCGCACGCAGCACCGCACGCGAGGCTTCGAGCACCTCGTCGGGGTTGCTGAGATGCATCGCATGTTCCGCGCCGGTCCACGAGAGCAGCGGTGTGTCGAATGCCGTCGCCAGTCGCTGATGCGCTGCACGGATCGTCGAGTTCGCCTTGCGATCCGCCGTGAGCACAGCGGCCGGCACGCGGGGCAGCTGCGACTCGTCGAATCCCTGGGCGATCTCTTCCAGGCCCTCCGCTGACCGGGCGAGCCCAGGCAGATCCACCTCGGCCATCTTGAGCATTGCGGCGTGCCGATCCGGGCTCATGTCGTGGCGTCGCGCGGAGCGATCAGCGCTCGACCGCAGCATCGCCGACAGCGCCCACCCGATGCCCGGAACCGTGGACAGTCGCCCCGTCGTCCGCGCCGTCTGCTCCACCTGCCTGGCGAGCTTCACATCGTTGACCGGCGTCGGGTCGAGAAGGACGAGCCCCGCGACGTCCGAGGGATGATCGCGAGCCAGCAGCAACCCGACGGCGCCGCCGAGGCTCTGCCCGATCACCACGACCGGTCCGATGCCCAGCTCGATGAGAGTCTCATGGATCGCTTCGGTCGCACCGGCCAGTCCGCCCTCGACCTCGGAGCCGACAGTGCCCGGCCGGTCATAGAGGATGACCCGGCAGCCGGGGTCGGCCGAGAGATCCTCGACCAGTCCGGGGTAGAAGCCCTCGACCGCCTCGCCGCCACCGGGCAGCAGCAGCACCGCTTGGCCAGAGTCTCCGAGCACCTGAAGCATGACGAGAGCCTAAGCCGTCGCGGATCGTCTGGACGGACTCCCCGCAGCGAGGCACGATGGATCGATGAGCATTTCCGCCATCCCCGCGACCGAACTCCGTCCCGGCCCATCGAACACGATGAAGTTCGAGGGCGCCGACCACGGTTCCGAGATCTCGTTCTTCTACGTCGACAACGAGCCCGGCCAGGGACCCGGCCTGCACCGGCATCCCTATACCGAGACGTGGGTCGTCATCGAAGGCGAGGCGACGATCCGCATCGGCGACGAACAGCTCGTGGCCCACGAGGGCGACACGGCAGTCGTCGGGACGATGGTGTGGCACGGGTTCACGAACACGGGCTCCGGCCGACTGCGCATCATGTGCATCCACGCCTCGCCGCGGATCATCCAGGAGTTCATGGAGGGCGAGCGGTACGCCTGAGCAGCTAGTCCTCGGTCGGCCGCTTGCGCCACCGGATGCCGGCGGCGATGAACCCGTCGAGGTCGCCGTCGAACACGGCCGAGGGGTTGTTGACCTCGTGATCCGTGCGCAGGTCCTTGACCATCTGGTACGGCGCGAGCACGTACGAGCGCATCTGGTCGCCCCAGCTCGCGGTGATGACACCGGCGAGGTCCTTCTTGATCGCCGCTTCCTGCTCCTTCTGGAGGATCAGCAGGCGCGACTGCAGCACGCGCATCGCGGCGGCGCGGTTCTGGATCTGCGACTTCTCGTTCTGCATCGACACCACGGTGCCGGTCGGAAGGTGCGTCAGGCGCACCGCGGAGTCGGTCGTGTTCACGGACTGGCCACCGGGACCCGAGGAGCGGAACACGTCGACGCGCAGGTCGTACTCGGGGATCTCGACCTCGACGGCCTCATCCAGGAGCGGGATGACCTCCACCGCCGCGAACGAGGTCTGGCGCTTGCCGGCGGAGTTGAAGGGGCTCATCCGCACCAGGCGATGCGTGCCGGCCTCGACGCTCAGCGTGCCGAACGCGTACGGGGCGTCGACCTCGAAGGTCGCGGACTTGATGCCCGCCTCTTCGGCGTAGGACGAGTCCATGATCGTGACGGGGTACTTGTGCTGCTCGGCCCACCGCAGGTACATGCGCAGCAGCATCTCGGCGAAGTCCGAGGCATCCACTCCGCCGGCGCCGGCGCGGATCGTGACGACCGCCGGACGCTCGTCGTACTCGCCGTCGAGCAGGGTCTGCACCTCGAGCTGGCCGATGATGTCCTCGAGTTCCGCGAGCTCGTGGCGCGCCTCTTCGGCGGCATCCTCATCGTCCATCTCGTTGGCGAGCTCGACCATGACCTCGAGGTCGTCGAGCCGCCGCTCGATGTCGGTGATGCGGGCCAGCTCGGACTGACGGTGGCTGAGGGCGCTCGTGACCTTCTGCGCCTTGTCGGTGTCGTCCCAGAGGTCGGGAGCACCGGCCTCTTCGCTGAGTCGCGCGATCTCGGCCGTGAGTGCGTCGACGTCGACCACGGCCTTGATGTCGGCGAACGTGGAGCGCAGGGCCTGGATGTCGGCGGAGAGATCGAAATCGAGCATGACAGTCCAGACTAACGTGGATGCGATGAGTCCTCGCGATCGCGCTGCTGGGGTGCTGCTGCAGTTCGGCCCGATGATCTACGGGCCGACGCTGCTCTACGGACTCGGCGCGGGCGCCCTGATCCCGCTCATCCCGATCATCGCGGCGGAACTCGGCGCGGACGTCGCCGTCGCCGGCCTCGTCGCCTCCGCGCTCGTCGTGGGCCAGCTGTTCGGGAACATCCCCGCCGGCTGGGCGGTCGCGCGCATCGGCGAGCGCCTCACGATGGTGATCGCCGGCCGTCGTGTCGCTCGTCGGCGCATTCGGGCATGGTCTTCGCTCCGTCGCTCGGCGTGTTCGCGGCATCCGTCTTCCTCATCGGATTCTGCGCGGCGGCCTTCGGTCTCGCCCGCCACTCCTTCATGACGACCCGCGTGCCGCTGGCGTTCCGCGCACGCGCGCTGTCGCTGCTCGGCGGCACCTACCGGCTCGGGATGTTCGTCGGACCCTTCATCGCCGCGGGACTGCTGTTCGCGTTCGGCGACGAGATGGCGACGATCTGGTTCTTCGCCGTATGCCTCGTCGCGGTGGTGCTCCTCGTGCTGCTCGGTCCGGATCCGGAGCGGCGATCATCCGGCGCAGTCGCCCATCGCGCGGCGACTCGATGATCGCGCGAAGACACCGGCGAGCCGGTCACCGGCGCCATCCCGACGCGACGAGCGGATCGGGCGTCTTCCGCACGATGTGGCGGTTCCGGCGGGTGCTGTCGCGACTCGGCGTGGCGGCAGCATCCCTCTCAGCCGTCCGCTCCGCGCGGCAGGTCGTCCTCCCGCTGTGGGGCGTGTCGATCGGGCTCGACGCGCAGACCATCGCGCTCGTCGTCGGCATCTCGGGCGCGATCGACTTCGCGCTGTTCTACGCGAGCGGCCAGGTGATGGACCGATTCGGGCGACTGTGGGCGGCGCTGCCGGCCATGCTGCTGATGGGCGCGGGCTTCCTCGCCCTCTCGCTGACGCACGATCTGCCGAGCGCCGCGATGTGGTTCGCGATGTTCGCGGCGGTGCTCGGCGTCGGCAATGGGCTCTCGAGCGGCATCCTGCTCACCCTCGGGGCGGATGTCGCGCCCAAGGCCGATCCCGCGCCGTTCCTCGGCTCGTGGCGTACGCTCAGCGACGCGGGAGGAGCCGTCTCGCCGCTCCTCGTCTCGGCGATCACCGCCATCTCGTCGCTCGCGATCGGGACGGGCGTCATGGGGGTCATCGGACTCCTCGGCGCAGTCGCATTCCTCCGCTGGGTGCCGAGGTTCGTTCCGCGCCAGAATGGTCACGAAGGAGAACAGCCATGACCTCATCGAAGAAGGAAGTCAACGTCCCCGGGCAGGTGGCGCTGACGCTGGTCGGAGTCAGCCAGGTCGCATTCGCGTTCCTCGCGTTCTGGGATCTGTGGCACCGCGACGCCCGCGAAGTGAAGTGGTCGAAGCCGGCGTGGATCCCGATCATCCTCGTGAACTGGATCGGACCCGCGGCGTACTTCCTCTTCGGCATCAAGCGCTGAGCGCTGCGCCGGACCCGCACCTCGACCTGCAGCTAGACCCAGCCGCGGCGCACGGCTTCGGCACCGAGTTGGATGCGGGTGGTCACGCCCGCCCTCGCCAGGAGTTCCGCGATCCGGCGCTGGACTGTCCGCACCGAGATGCCGAGCTGCACGCCGACAGTCGCGTCCGTGAGACCGAGCAGCAGCAGCTTGAGCAGATCCCGGTCGAGCTCATCGATCACCTCTGACGCTGCATCCTGCGAGCAGGAAGTCGGTGGCGTTCGACCAGTACACCTCGAAGATCGCGATGACGAGATCGAGCAGGCCGCCCGGATTGACGAGGAGTGCGCCCGCGGAACGGGCCTCGCCGCGCGAGCGCATCGGCAGAAGAGCGAGGGAGTCGTCGGAGATGAACAGACGCGTCGGCAGCGTCGGCAGCACCCTGACGTGCTCGCCCGCCGGGGCCGCCTCGCGCGCCGCCGCGAGGAAGCCCGCTCGCTCAGCGCACCGCTCTCGACGATGACCCGGTAGCGCACGCCGCGCGCCAGCGCACGATCCTCCTCCACGTTGTCGTCGGCCGAGAGGAACGCGACGTCGCTGAGCATGAGCACGCGGACCTCCCGCGTCGCCGCAGCCTGCAGCTGCGCCAATCGCTGGCGCACCGCCTCGACGCCGTGGATCACGTCGACGACATCCGCCGCGTTGCGATGCTCGGCCGATTGCCGGTAGAGCTCGGTCAGGTCGTGGAGGGCCTCATTCGCCCGGGTGAGGCCGCGCTCGCGTTCGAGTAGCAGCGGCTTCAGCGCGATCGCGGGCGGGGATGCCACGACGCGGTCCGACTGGGATGCCTGGCGGGCGAGCAGACCGAGCTGCTCGAGCTCGTCGATGATCCGGCGGACGCGGGCCACCGGCATCCCGACATCGAGCGCCGACCTCTTTGGCGGTGGCGGAAGGGACGCCGAGCACTGATCGGTAGACCGCGGTGTGGGCCTCATCGAGCCCCAGCGCTTCGAGCACGCGCTCCTGCTTTCCCTGCGCTGCCGTGGCGGATCCTCGCCATGGCATTTCTCCGCCACAACGATACGCCGTGCGCCATGAGAAGTTCGGTGGGTCCCCTTCCCCAGAGAGGCTCCCCTCCCATGTCAAAAGACACGCCACACGGCCGTCGTCTGCGCTCGATCGTCGCCGCCACAAGCGGCGTGGCGATCGGAATCGCAGGCCTCGGTGCCACAACCCTGCCGGCGGCCGCCGTCACTCCCCCGGAAACACCCTCCCCCACTGCCGCGGCCGCCGGCAGCTCGCACTCCGTCACGCTGATCACCGGTGATCGGGTGACGGTGACCGACCTGGCCGACGGCACGCACACCGTCGACATCGAGACGGCGGAGCCCGGCGCCGGCGTCCGCACATACGAGGTCGACGGTGAGTACCACGTCATCCCGGATGTCGCGATGCCCTATGTGGCCTCGGGTCTGCTCGACGAGGACCTGTTCAACGTCACGATGCTCATCGAGTACGGCTACGACGACGCGTCCGTCGACGCAACGCCGATCATCGTCGAGCAGCACAGCGGCCCGACCACATTCGCCGCGCCGCTCCCCGGCCTCGAGGTGCAGGCAGCGCTGCCGAGCATCGGCGGCGCCGCCGCGACGCTCGGCCATGCGGACTCGGCTTCGGCCTGGGCCGCGCTGACCGACCGGCGTCGCCTCGTTCTCGGCCGGACCGTCGCTCGCGGGCGGAATCGAAGCGATCCACCTCGACGGCAAGGTCCAGGCGACGCTCGACTCGAGCGTGCCGTTCATCGACGCACCCGAGGCGTGGGCCGAGGGGTACACCGGCGAGGGCGTCACCGTCGCCGTGCTCGACACCGGCTACGACGACACCCACCCCGACCTGCAGGGTCGCGTGTCGGCGGATTCGAAGAGCTTCGTGCCCGGCGAGGAGGTGGCCACCGACCAGCACGGCCACGGCACCCACGTCGCGTCGACCGTCGCAGGAACCGGCGCGGCGAGCGACGGCGCCCACCGCGGTGTCGCCGACGGCGCCGACCTGCTCATCGGCAAGGTGCTCGGCGGCGCCGACGGCACCGGCCAGGACTCCTGGATCATCGAGGCGATGGAGTGGGCCGGCCACAACGCCCCGATCGTCTCGATGAGCCTCGGATCGATGGGCGGCTCGGACGGCAAGGACCTCATGGCCGAGTCGCTCAACCAGATCGCCGAAGAGACCGGCGCGCTGTTCGTCGTCGCTGCCGGCAACTCCGGCGCACCCGAGACCGTGGGCTCGCCCGGCTCGGCCGAGAAGGCGCTCACGGTCGGATCGGTCGACGACCCCACCGGTGCGCTCTCCTACTTCTCGAGCCAGGGTCCGCTGACGCGATCGGGCGCGATGAAGCCCGATCTGACCGGTCCCGGCAACGACGTCACCGCTGCCCGGTCCGCGGACAGCGGCGGCGAAGGCTCGTACATCACGATGAGCGGCACCTCGATGGCGACCCCGCACGTGTCCGGCGCTGCCGCGATCCTCAAGCAGCGGCATCCGGAATACACCGCAGCGCAGCTGAAGGCCGCCCTCGCGAGCACCGCCGTCGACGGCGGTTACACGCCGTACCAGGGCGGCACGGGCCTGATCGATGTGGATGCCGCGCTCGACGCACCGGTCATCGCATCCGGTTCGGGTGACTTCGGGATGCTGGTGTGGGGCGAGGAGCCGACACTCGTCGAGCGCGTCGTCGAGTTCACCAACCGCTCCGACGCCGAGGTCACTGTCGCCCTCGACGCGACGATGGCGGACACCACGCCCGGTGGCGGCGGTGAGGGCCCCGGCCCTCTCGTCGGTCGACGTGCCGTTCGAGGCATTCGCGATGGATGCTGACAGCCTGACGATCCCCGTGGGCGAGACGCGCTCCGTCACGATGACCGTCGACCCGGCCAAGGTTCCTGCCGGAACGCAGCTCTCGGGCGCGCTCGTCGGCTCGATCGACGGACAGCCCGTCACGCGCACCGCACTCGGCACGATCGCGGAGGCGGAGCGCTACGACCTGAAGATCACGGCGACGGACTTCGAGGGCCAGCCCACCACGACGTACGCGTTCCTGTGGGATGCCACGAACCAGTGGGCGGAGCCGGTGGTGGTGGAAGGCGAGACCACCCTGCGCCTCATGAAGGGCGACTACTCGGTGGTGTCGTGGCTGGACATCGACCGCACTCCCGACACCCTGGCGAGCGTGTTCGTCGGCGATCCGAAGCTGACGCTGACGGGGAACACGACGGTCGCGCTCGACGCCCGCACGGCGAAGCAGGTCACGCTGGATGTCGGGCGTGACGACCTCGAGCAGGTCTTCGCCCGGATGGACGTCCAGGCCGACGACTTCACGGCCAGCGCGATCATGCCGGTGCTCGTCGACGAGATGTGGGCGCAGCCGATGAAGGTGGATGACGCGGAGTTCGACTTCACGACGCGCTGGCGCCTGTGGGAGCCGATGCTCACGGTGAAGAGCGGCAAGCAGCCGCTCGACATCATCCTCCAGGTCGGCTCGACCTTCCTGAACGGCGAGATCAAGGCCACGGCGGTGAACGCCGGAACGGGCAGCGCCGACGAGCTCGCCGCTGTGGACGTCAAGGGCAAGGTCGCGGTCGTGACGGTCTCGAACGAGCTCACGCCGGGACAGGCGGTCGCCAACGCGGCCGCTGCCGGCGCGACGTTCGCCATCCTCGCCAACAGCGGAGACGGTGAGCTGAGCACGTGGGTGGGCTCGGACGACTACGAGTCCGACGCACCGATCGCGGTCGCCGCCATCAGCGGTGTCGAGGGGCGCACGCTGCTCGCCGACATGGCCGAGAAGAATGTCACGATCACAGCGGTCGGCGACGAGTACGCGGATGTCGTGTACGACATCGCCCGCTACAGCGACGGTGAGATCCCGGCGGACCTGGCGTACGCGCCGAAGAACCTCACCCGCATCGACACGACGTACCACGGTCAGAAGGAGATGCTGGGCGAGTTCCGGTACGACTTCGTCCCGGGTGCCCAGTACGGGTCAGGGTACTTCCTGCGAGCCGAGCGCGGCGTCGTGCGCGAGGAGTGGGTCAACACCGACCAGCTCCGCTGGAACCAGGGGGTCGGCGTCGAGTCGGTGCGCTGGGAGATGCGCGACATCCTGCGCACCTACGAGCCGGGCGACCATCTCGAGGTGGAGTACTTCGGCGGGATCGTGCGTCCCTATGTGGGCCTCGGCTACTGGGTGCCCTACCGCGTGTCGGACTATGCGCAGATCAACGTTCCGGGCTGGGCAGACGGCGGCGACGCCGATGCACACCGGTGCATTCGACACCTACATGGAGCCGGCGACGGTGAAGCAGCTGACCGACGTCTACATCGACGGTGAGCTCGTCAAGCAGTCCCAGTACCAGGGCGCGCCCGTGTGGGATCTTCCCGACGGCGAGCAGGACTGGCGGGTCGTCAGCACGGCGACCCACGATGGCACGCACCTGAAGGGATCGACGAAGACCGTCAGCGAGTGGAGCTTCCGCTCGGCGGGTCAGCTGGGCACGTGGGACAACCACCTGCTGCCGATGATCCAGGCGTACTACGACGTCGACGTGAACGTCGAGAACCTCGTCGGCGAGGGCCGCAAGAAGGGCTCGTCCGATCGCGCTGGGTCTGGAACTCGGTCACGTCGCCGGGACTGCTCCGGCAGGCGCCATCACCGACGCGAAGCTCGAGGCCCGCACCGCGGGCGGCGAGTGGAAGACGGTCTCGCTGAAGTCTGCCACGACGGATGCTCCGTCCGGCGCGGTCGAGGGCGACGGCGACATCTTCGTGACGTCGCGCGCGTGGGTCAGCGGATTCACGGCTCAGGTGCCGGTGTCCGACAAGGGCGGCTGGGTCGACCTCCGGGTGACGGCGAAGGATGCCGCGGGCAACACCTTCAGCCAGGAGATCGAGAAGGCTTTCGAGGTCACTCCGGTCAAGAAGTAGCGGTTCTCTGCCCAGGCAGGAAGGGGCCCATCCGCGCGAGCGGGTGGGCCCCTTCCCGCGCTGCGTGGCGTAGGTTCTTCCCATGTCCTCGTCCGCCCCGCCCCTGTCGGATGCCGAGTACCTCTTGCGCGCTGTCGAACTCGCAGCCGCCAACGCCCGGGGCCCAGGGGGTCCGTTCGGCGCCATCGTCGTGACGCCCGACGGAGGCGTGTTCGAGGGGGTCAACCGGGTGACTGCCGACCTCGACCCGTCCGCGCATGGAGAGGTGGTCGCGATCCGCAACGCGTGCCAAAGGCTCGGCGGGTTCGATCTGACCGGCGCGACGCTCTACGCAAGCTGCGAGCCGTGCCCGATGTGCCTGTCAGCCGCGCTGTGGGCGCGCATCGACCGCGTCTGGTTCGCGGCCGACCGCCACGATGCCGCCGACGCCGGCTTCGACGACGCCCGGTTCTACCGCTACTTCGAGGGGACGCCCGACGACCGGGTGATCATGCCCACGGGCCGCATCGATCTGCCTGACGGGCGACGTACGGAGCCGTTCGTCGTGTGGGGCCAGAACGGCGACCGCGTCGAATACTGACGAGCTGACGGCTCAGACCGTCTCGGACCGGGCGGCGGCTTCAATGAGCTGCAGGGTGCGCGCAGCGACGCTGACGGCGATGGATGCGGGTGCCTTGCCCCCGATCTCGGGGATGCCGATCGGGGTGGTCACTCGCGCGAGGTCGGTCTCGGTGTGCCCGAGCTCGATCAGCTTCGCCCGGAAGCGCGCCCACTTCGAGGCCGAGCCGATCAGCCCTATCGAGCCGAGTGCGTCGCTGCGCAGTGCCTGGTCGGTGATCGCGAGGTCTTCGACGTGGTCATGCGTCATGATCAGCACGTGCGTGCCTGCCGGGAGTTCGGCGATGGCGGACTCGGGCACCGGCGCGTGGCGCAGTCGCACCGTGGCGACCGCGTCGGCGAGGATGCCGGACGAGCCCGGCTCGCCCACGCGCGCGGGCGAGAGCATCTCGGTCCGGGCGTCGATGAGGTGCAGCTCCAGTTGGTGCCGGGCGAGGATCCTCGCGAGTTCCAACCCGACATGTCCGAGACCGAAGATCGCGACGGACGGCACCGCCCGGACGGGTTCGAGCAGCATGGTGACTTCTCCTCCGCAGCATTGCACGCCGTACTCGGTCGTGGTCTTGTCGTTGAGCTTCAGCGTGAGGAGCTGAGGTTCGGCGGCGCCGTTGGCGAGCATCTGACGCGCCTGAGCGATGGCGGTCGCCTCGAGGTTGCCCCCGCCTACCGTGCCGAACAGCGCGTCCGGCGAGACGACCAGCTTCGCCCCGCCGTTGCGCGGAGCGTGGCCGCGCACCATCGCCAGGGTCACGATGACCGCCGGGGTCCGTGTCTCCCTCAAGCGCTGCAGTGCGTCGACCCAGTCCATGGCGGTCGTACCGGCTAGCGCGGGGCTTCGACGAGCTCGGGCACGACGGTGGCGGACGCTGCGTCGCGGGCCGACTGGATCGCCCAGAACACCGCCTCTGGAGTGGCGGGAGAAGCGAGGACAACGGCGTGGTCTGCCGGGCCGAACGCCCCGACCGCCGTGCGGATCGCCTCGCGGACGCTGAAGGCCAGCATCAGCGGAGGTTCGCCGACGGCCTTCGAGCCGTAGACGGCACCGTCCTCCCGCGCGTCTTCGAACAGCCGCACGTGGAACTCCGCAGGCATCTCCGAGAAGCTCGGGAGCTTGTACGTGCTGGCCGACTGCGTCTGCAGCCGGCCGCGATCCGGTCCGTCTCCGGTGTCCCATCGCAGCTCCTCGAGCGTCAGCCATCCGACCCCCTGCACGAATCCGCCCTCGATCTGACCGATGTCGACGATCGGCGAGAGCGAGTCGCCGACGTCGTGCACGATGTCGACGCGGCGCACGCGGTAGGCGCCGGTGAAGCCGTCCACCTCGACCTCGGCCGCGGCGGCGCCGTAGGCGAAGTACTTGAACGGGGAACCCTGCATCCGCACTCCATCCCAGTGGAGACCCTCGGTGCGGTAGAAGCCCGCCGCGAACAGCTGGACCCGCTGCAGGTAGGCCTCGGCCGCGACCTCGGCGAAGGACAGCCGCCTGCCGCTGCCGCTCGGCACGCTGACATACCCTCCCGCGAAGCGCACCTCGCGCTCATCGACGCCCAGCATGGACGCCGCGACCTTCGCCATGCGCTCGCGGATCTGCTCGCACGCGTTCTTGACCGCGCCGCCGTTGAGATCGGCGCCCGCCGATGCCGCCGTGGCGGACGTGTTCGGCACCTTGTCGGTACGGGTGGGGGCGAGCCGCACCTGCTGCAGCGGCAGCCCGAGGGCTGTCGCCGCCACCTGCAGCATCTTCGTATGCAGGCCCTGGCCCATCTCGGTGCCGCCGTGGTTCACCAGCACCGAGCCGTCACGGTAGACGTGGACGAGGGCGCCCGCCTGGTTGTAAGCGACGAAGTTGAACGAGATGCCGAACTTGATCGGGGTCATCGCGATCGCGCGCTTGACGTGCTCGTGCTCCGCGTTGAAGGTGTCGGTCTGCGCTCGCCGGGCGTCGACGTGGCATTCGTCGTGCAGCTGATCCCAGATCGCCGGCATGCGTCCGGCATCCTTCACCGTCTGTCCGTAGGGCGTGCTCTGTCCGGGACGGTAGAAGTTCGCTCGTCGCAGCGCGATCGGGTCGATGCCGAGCACGGGCGCCGCCCGACCAAGGATGTCTTCGATCAGCATCACCCCCTGCGGCCCCCCGAAGCCGCGGAACGCGGTGTTCGAAGGCTTGTGGGTTCTGGCGACGCGTCCGAGCGCACGCACATTCGGGATCCAGTAGGCATTGTCGATGTGGCTGAGCGCCCGGCTCATCACCGGCTCCGACAGGTCGAGGCACCACCCGCCGTCGGATGTGAGGGTCGCATCCAGCGCCTGCAGGCCGCCGCGGTCGTCGAAACCTGCGCGCCATGTGATGTGGAACGGATGCCGTTTCCCGGTCATCGTGATGTCCTGCGTGCGGTTCAGCCGCAGCCGCACCGGGCGGCGAGTGAGCTTCGCGCCGAGAGCGGCGATCGCCGCGAGGCCGTGCGGCTGCATCTCCTTTCCGCCGAACCCGCCCCCCATCCGCAGCGACTGCACGGTGACCTCGTGGGACGGCACGCCCAGCACCTGGGCGACGATCTCCTGCGTCTCGCTGGGGTGCTGCGTCGACGACTGCACGAAATACTGGCCCTCCGAGTCGCGCACCGCCAGCGCCGCCTGCGTCTCCAGGTAGAAGTGCTCCTGGCCGCCGCACTCGGTCACGCCTTCGAAGACGATCGCGGCTGCCGCGAGCGCAGCCTCGGGGTCGCCGCAGCTCACGGTGCGCTGCACGCCCTGGAACGACTCGGCCGCGATCGCCTCCGCGATGGTGATGATGCTCGGCAGCGGCTCGTACTCCACCGTGACCGCCGCCGCGCCAAGGCGTGCCGCCTCAGGGGTCTCGCCCAGCACCCAGACCAGAGCATGGCCGTGATACATCGCCTCGCTGGGAAACAGCGGCTCGTCGCTGTGCACGCCGGCGTCGTTGACGCCGGGCACGTCGTCTGCCGTGAGGACCCGGACGACACCGGGCACCCGATAGGCGCCCGAGACGTCTGTCGTCACCCGGGCGTGGGCGTTGGCGGACTGCACCGGCCAGGCCGTGAGCACACCCGGGGCGTGAACCGACAGGTCGTCGGTGTACGCGGCCGTGCCGGTGACGTGCAGCCTCGCGCTCTCGTGCGGGACCGCCATGCCGACCACCGGATCGGCGGGTCGTTCGGCGAGCTCGCTCACCCTGTCGCCTCGCTCGGTCGACTGGCGCCGGAGGTCGCGCTGTAGAGCTTCAGGAGCGCCTGGTGGAGCATCAGCGCGCGATACTCCGCGCTGGCGCGGTGATCCGACATCGGCGTGCCCTCCGATCCCAGTACGCCGGCAGCGGCCCGGACGGTGGCGAGGTTCCAGGGTTCGCCGACGAGGCGTCCCTCAGTGGCGCGGGCTCGGATCGGCGTGGCGGCGACACCGCCCAGACCGATCTGCGCACCGGTCACGACGCCCTCGCGGATGTCGAGCGCGAAGGCGATCGCGACGCTGGAGATGTCGTCGAACCGGCGCTTCGCGATCTTGTGGAACGCGGTCACCTCGGCAAGCGGCACGGGGATGCGGATCGCGCGGATCAGCTCGTCGCGGCGTCGCGCCGTCTCGCGGTAGCCGGTGAAGAACTCGGCGAGGTCGACCTCGCGCTCACCGTCGAGCGACGTCAGCACCACCCGCGCGCCGAGGGCGAGGAGCGCAGGCGAGACGTCGCCGATCGGAGAGGCGGTGCCCAGGTTTCCCCCGATCGTGGCGCGATTGCGGATGAGGCGGGACGCGAACTGCGGGATCAGCTCGTCCAGCAGCGGTACTCGGCCGCCGAGCCGGCGAGCGACGTCCGACAGGGGCAGCGCCGCACCGATCTCGATCACCTCATCGGTGATCGCGAGTGCCCGCAGCTCGGCGAGCTGGTCGATCGCAACCGCGACCGAGGCCCGCCGGCCGCGCAGATTGGCATCGACACCCCAGTCGGTGGCGCCGGCCACCGCGACCGCGCCAGGCTCGTCGCGCAGCAGCCCCAGCGCCTCGCTGAGCGTGGCCGGGCGGACGAACCGGCTGCCGTCGACCTCCACGTCGGCGGGGACCGTGGGCGGCGGTGGCCGGTCGCGGCGGGTGGCGAGCGGATCGTCAGGGTGCGGCATCCCCAATGCGTACGCGGCGTCACGGATCGGGCGGTAGCCGGTGCAGCGGCACAGGTTGCCGCTCAGGGCGTGCAGATCGAATCCGTTCGGACCGTGCTCGGGGTCGCCGTGCTCGGGGTCATACGCGCGTTCGCGCCCCGGTGCGCGGTCGGCGCGGTAGAACTCCGCCGCCATGCTGCACGCGAAGCCCGGAGTGCAGTACCCGCACTGAGAACCGCCGGCGACTGCCAGCTTCTCCTGGACGGGATGGAGGGCGTCGGGCGTGCCGAGTCCCTCGGCGGTGACGACCTCCTGGCCGTCGAGGGCGTACACGGGCAGGAGACACGCGTTCACGGGCACCCAGGCGGACGCACCGTCGCCGTCGCCGGCGACCACGAGCACCGCGCACGCGCCGCATTCGCCCTCCGCGCAGCCCTCTTTGCTGCCCGTCAGCCCGGTGGCGCGCAGCCAGTCGAGCGCGGTGGTGTGCACCGGCACGCCGGAGAGCGTCCGGCGCTGCCCGTTCACGGTAACGACAGTGTCAGCCACGACAGCTCCTCTTTCGCGATTGTACGTCGGCACCTGTGGCGGACGCCCTCCGCGTGCGCCACGATGAGGGAACGCACGCCCCGCCGGCAACCGCAAAGGAGGCATTGCGCATGACCGAACCCCTCACCGGTGCCCAGGGTCGCGCGCTCACAGCCACCGTGCTCGAACGCGTCGACGCGGCGCTGCGTGACACCGACGACCTGCTTCGCACGGCTTACCCGGGCGACGACGGCTCGCGCCAGCCTGTGCACACCGTCTACGTTCCCGCCGACCGCTGCACCCCGGCACTGCCGTCCGAGTGGGGCGCGGCGGCCCTCGCCGCCACCGAGCGGGAAGGGGGACTCGCGACGCTCGCCGAACGCGTGGGAGTGCCGGCATCTCTGTGCGCCGAGCTCGCCTCGCGGGTGCGCGCGAAACTCCAGCGCGAGCCGATCGAGGATCTGAGACTCGACTTCGAAGACGGCTACGGCGACCGGGGCGATGCCGTCGAGGATGCCGATGCGGTCCGCGCTGCCCGGTGGGTGGCCGAGGCCGTCGATGCAGGTGTCGCGCCGCCCTTCGTCGGCATCCGATTCAAGAGTCTCGAGCGATCGACACGCGCGCGGGGGCTGCGGACCCTCGACCTGTTCCTGGGCGCTCTCGTCGCCGGCGGCGGGCTCCCGGACGGCCTCAGGCTGACCCTGCCGAAAGTCTCGACGATCGCGCAGGTCGAGGCGATGGCCGACGTCGCCGCCGCACTGGAGCACGCACACGGCCTGCCCGACGGCCGCATTCGATTCGAGGTGCAGGTCGAGACGCCACAGGTCGTGCTGGGCGCCGACGGCCGCGTGCCGCTGGCACTGCTGCCGGCCGCCGGCGCCGGGCGCGTCGAGGGGCTCCACTTCGGCACCTACGACTACAGCGCGGCGCTCGGCATCGCCGCCCTCCAGCAGTCGCTGGATCACCCTGCCGCCGATCTCGCGAAAGAACTCATGCAGCTCGCGGTGGCGGGCACCGGCATCCGGCTGTCCGACGGATCCACCAACATCCTTCCGATCGGCGAGCGCTCGGTCGAAGCCTGGGTGCTGCACGCCCGCCTGGTACGCCGTTCTCTCGAGCGCGGGATCTACCAGGGCTGGGATCTGCACCCCCACCAGCTGCCCACCCGGTACCTCGCCACCTATGCGTTCTACAGGCAGGGATACGCAGATGCTGCGGCCCGGCTGCGTCTATACGTCGAGCGGCGTGGGGGGTCAGTGCTCGACGAGCCGGCGACGGCACGTGCGCTGGCATGGTTCATCCTGCGCGGTGCGCAATGCGGCGCCATCGACCCGGCCGAGATCACGCGAGATGTCGGGACCGGACCCGACGGGCTCGTCGCGCTCGCGCACCCCGTACGACGTACTGAGGAGTCTGCATGACCTACTTCACTCCGACGGGTGGACTGCCCGCCCAGACAGAGCTTCTCACCGGCCGCGCGATCGTGACGGAGGCGTACACGGTCATCCCGAAGGGGGTGCTGCGTGACATCGTCACCAGCAGCCTGCCCGGGTTCACCGGCACTCGATCCTGGATCCTCGCCCGCCCGATAGCGGGATTCTCGACGACGTTCTCGCAGCTCATCGTCGAGATCGCACCGGGCGGAGGTGCGGAGCGCCCCGAGCGTGAGGAAGGCGTCGAGGGGGTCGTGTTCGTCACCTCCGGCCGGCTGACCCTCACGCTGGCCGGCCGACGCCACGTGATGGAGGCGGGCGGCTACGCCTACCTCGCCGCGGGCGCCGCCTGGTCGGTCGCCAACGAGGGCGATGCGCCCACGACGTTCCACTGGATCCGCAAGGCGTACGAGACCCTGGAGGGCTTCGCGGCGGCATCCTTCGTCACGAGCGACCAGGAAGTCGCCCCCGTGCCGATGCCCGGCACCGACGGCGCCTGGGCGACCACACGCTTCGTCGACCCCGACGACCTGGCGCACGACATGCACGTCAACATCGTGACCTTCCAGCCCGGCGGCTCGATCCCCTTCGCCGAGACGCACGTCATGGAGCACGGCCTGTTCGTGCTCGAAGGCAAGGGCGTCTACCGCCTCAACGACGACTGGGTCGAGGTCGAGGCGGGCGACTTCCTGTGGCTGCGCGCGTTCTGCCCGCAGGCCTGCTACGCCGGCGGGCCTGGTCCGTTCCGCTACCTCCTCTACAAGGACGTGAACCGCCAGATCCGCCTGACCGGGATCTGACGTGCGATCCGACACCGTCTTCCGCGCGGCACGCGTGCTCACAGGCGGCGCCTTCCGCCCCGCCGAGGTCGGTGTGCGCGACGGAATCGTCGAGCGCATCGCTCCCCTCGGGGCGGGATTGGATGCCGCTGCCTTCGTCGACCTGCCGGACGACGAGGTGCTGCTGCCCGGCCTCGTCGACACCCACGTGCATGTCGACGAGCCGGGACGCACCGAGTGGGAGGGGTTCGAGTCCGCCACGCGGGCCGCCGCTGCCGGCGGAGTCACGACGATCGTCGACATGCCGCTGAACAGCATCCCGCCTACGGTGTCGGTCGCCGCCCTCGCCGAGAAGCGCGCCGCCGCGACGGGCCGCGTGTTCGTCGATGTCGGGTTCTGGGGCGGTGTGATCCCCGGGAATCTCGGCGACCTGCGCCCGCTGGCGGCGGCGGGGGTGTTCGGGTTCAAGTGCTTCCTTGCGCCCTCCGGGGTCGACGAGTTTCCGGCAGTCACACCCGGCGAAATGGGCGAGGCGATGTCGGTCATCGCGTCACTCGGGTCGCTGCTGATCGTCCACGCGGAGGATGCCCGGACGATCGCCTCGGCACCTCATCGCGGCGGCCGCGAGTACGGCGACTTCCTGGCCTCGCGTCCTGGTGCGGCCGAAGGCACCGCGATCGCCGATGTCATCCGTCACGCCGAGGCGACGGGAGCCCGAGCCCACATCCTCCATCTGAGCAACGCCGGCTCGCTCGACCTCATCGCCGGCGCCAGGCGTCGTGGCGTCGACCTGACCGTCGAGACGTGCCCGCACTATCTGACGCTGTCGGCGGACGACATCGCCGCCGGCGCCACCGCCTT
Source organism: uncultured Actinomycetota bacterium (assembly GCA_963751055.1). Lineage (GTDB taxonomy): Bacteria > Actinomycetota > Actinomycetes > Actinomycetales > Microbacteriaceae > Microbacterium. The sequence goes on from CAVVTB010000002.1 coordinate 727,309, forward strand.
CAAGTGCTGCCCGCCGATCCGTGACTCCCGCAACCGAGACGCCCTGTGGCGAGGCATCGCGAGCGGAGCGATCGACTTCGTCGTCTCGGACCACTCCCCCAGCACCCCCGAGCTCAAGTCCGCCGGCGACGGCGACTTCGAACTGGCGTGGGGCGGGATCTCCTCGCTGCAGCTGGGGCTGCCGCTCGTCTGGACCGAGGCGCGCCGTCGCGGCGTCGGGCTGGAGAGGGTCGTCGTCCTCATGGCCGAGAACCCCGCCGCGCGCGCGGGCCTGCGCGGCAAAGGCCGGATCGCGGTGGGCGCGGCGGCCGATTTCGCCGTGTTCGCGCCGGAGGCGACGTTCGTCGTCGATGCGCATGCGCTGGAGCACCGGCATCCGATCTGTCCTTATGACGGCCGCGGGCTGACGGGGGTCGTGCGTGCTGCCTACTTGGCGGGCGAGCGGATCGACCACGATGCGCCGCGCGGGCGGCTGCTGACGCGGCAAGGCGGCCTGAATCATGCGGCTTGAGGAGTTCAACAGCGCAGGGCGGGCCGATGCGATCGCCGTGCTTCGCGCCTGCGCGGAGGTGAGGCGATGGTACGAGCACCTGGTCGATCACCGGCCGTACGGGTCGGTCGATGATCTGGTGGCGGAGGCCGGCAGCGCGGCAGACCCGTTCACCGCGGAGGAGATCGAGGCGGCGCTCGCCCACCATCCGCGAATCGGCGAACGTGCGGTCGGTGACAGCCGCGACGCCGAGATGTCACGAGCGGAGCAGCGGGCGGTCGACGCCGGGGATGCCGACCTGCAGCGGGCTCTCCGTGAAGGCAACCGCGAGTACGAGGAGCGGTTCGGGCGCGTGTTCCTCATCCGGGCAGCAGGACGCAGCGCACCCGAGATCCTCGCTTCGCTTCGGCAACGGCTCGAGAACGAGCCCGAGGTCGAGGACCGGATCGTGGCCGGGCAGCTGCGGGAGATTGCGCTGCTGAGACTGAAGGGGATCATGGAGCCATGAGCGTTTCCCACATCACGACGCATGTGCTCGACGCCGCCCTGGGCCGGCCGGCCTTCGGCGTGGCAGTGCAGCTGTTCGCCCGCGACGGTGACACGTGGCATCCGATGGCGGATGCCGTCACGGATGCCGATGGCCGGGTCTCTCAGCTGGGCCCGGAGCGCGTGCCGGCAGGCGAGTACCGGCTCCGGTTCGACACGGGTGCGTACTTCGCCGCGAGCGACACGCCGACGTTCTATCCGGAGGCGCTGCTCACCTTCCGCGTCGACGAGCGACACTGCCACGTGCCGCTGCTGCTCAGCCCGTTCGCCTACTCCACGTATCGAGGCAGCTGATGAGCATCGTCCTGGGTGCCAACCAATACGGCAAGGCCGAGGTGCGGGTCGTGAAGGTCACGCGCGACGACCCCCGCCACGAGATCGAGGATCTCAGCGTCACGTCGCAGCTGCGCGGGGATTTCGCGGCCGCCCACCTCTCGGGCGACAACAGCCACGTCGTGCCCACCGACACGCAGAAGAACACCGTGTTCGCACTCGCGCGCGGCGGCATCGGATCGCCCGAGGAGTTCCTGCTGCGCCTTGCCGATCACTTCACCGGCTCGTTCGACTGGGTCTCGGGCGGCCGGTGGACCGCCGAGAGCTACGCGTGGGAGCGGATCCCCATCGAAGGCCGTGGCCACGACCACTCGTTCGTGCGCAAGGGACGGGAAACCCGCACCGCCGTCGTGGTCGCCGACGGCGACATCCGCCATGTGCTCGGCGGATTGCACGGCCTCACGCTCCTCAAGACCACCGCGTCCGGGTTCGAGGGCTACCCGAAGGACCGCTACACGACGCTCCCCGAGACCTCCGAGCGGATCCTCGCGACGGACGTCGCGACCCGCTGGCGGTATCTGCGGGGCGCGGAGGTCGACTACAACGCCGTGTACGACGACGTGAAGCGCCTGCTGCTGACAGAGTTCACCCGCCGGCACTCCCCGGCGCTGCAGACCACGATGTTCGAGATGGGCAACCGCCGTGCTCGAGGCACACCCCGAGATCGCCGAGATGCGGTTCTCGATGCCGAACAAGCACCACTTCGTCGTCGACCTCGAGCCGTTCGGCCTCGACAACCCCAACGAGGTGTTCTACGCCGCCGACCGCCCTTACGGGCTGATCGAGGCCCAGGTGACGCGCGACGGCATGGCGTCGGCCGATCTGGCCTGGGAGGGCGCGACCCCGTTCTGCTGAGCCCGTCGGTCACGCAGCCGGGCTCAGCGCTCGGGTCAGCGCAGCGCTGTCCGGCTCGTCGCCGTCGCCTGCAGCGCGACGCCGTCCGGCACGAACACCGTGATCACGGGCGGATGCCACGTGTCCGCGACCGTCACGCGCGCCGAGACGCCGTCCGGCGTCCCCGCCGAGAGCAGCACCGCTCCCCCGCCGACGGCCGCCACGATCGACTCGGCCTGATCGCGCACACCCTCCTCGACGAGCACGGCGACCGGTTCGTCGTCGTGCACGACGAGCGTGAAGCCGTCCGCGCCGGCGAGGGCCGCAGCATCCGCCAGTGAATCCAGGCGCTTCTGCGCGAGGTACAGGCTCGTCGCATCGACGCACACGAGGATGACCGCGATCGCGAGCACGGCGTAGCCGAGCGTGAGGAGCAGGACGCTGCCCTCGTCGTCGTCGCGGAGGCGCCTCATCCGGTGCCCCAGAATCGCGAGACCTTCTGCGCGGACGACGCCTCGATCGGGATGCTCGCGAGTCGATCGAGACCGAGCACGGGCGGCACGAGCGGCAGCGCCACCCTCGTCCGGACCGTGACGACGACGGTCGCACCCGCCTGCGGACACGACGCGGTCGCAGGCACGCACTCCATGGCGACATCCACCGATCGCCGGGTCGATCCCGTACTCGTCGACGACGGATGCGAGCACGCTCTCGGCGGCAGTGCGAGCGGATGCGGCATCCGGCGCCTGCGAAACCGTGCGCGCGATATGGCGAGCGCCCGCCTCGGCACCGAGCGACTGGCCCTGGATGAGGCCGAGGCGAGACGACCAGGTAGACGAGCGGAACCAGGAGGATCAGCCCGACGAGGATGAACTCGAGCGCGGCGGATCCGCGCTCGGGGTCGTCGACGGCGAGGTCAGTCGAAGGACTCGACGGGTGCATGCGCGCTCACCTCCATCGAATGCGGAGCGCCGACGAGGCCGATGAGCGGCAGCGTCGCCCGCACGGTGATCTCGACGGTCGGGTGTCCGAGTGTGCTGGTCTCGCGCACGTCGATGTCGGCCGCGTACTCGGCGCCGACGGTGCGCGAGATGATCTGCACCGGTCCGGCGCGCGCCGTCCTGCGAGCGACGTGTCGGCGAGCGCGGCGTGGAAGGCGCCCTCGACGGCGGCGTCGTGCACGACGTTGCGCACGTAGATCGACAGCCCGAGCTGCAGGACTCCGAGCGTGAGCAGCGTCAGCATCGTGCCGACGAGCACGAATTCGACCGGACTCGATCCGCGGTCGTCGGCGAGCGACGCCAGCAGACGGGACCGGACGGCGCGCACGGCGTCAGAAGCCGGCGACGCGCGAGATCGCCTGCTCGAACAGGCCCGCGAGCGCGGGACCGGCGAGCGCCCAGATCACGACGACAAGCCCTGCCGTCATCAGGGTGATGAGCACCCAGCCGGGCACGTCGCCGCGCTCGTCCTCGAATGCGTCGCGAGCCGCCTCGCGGAGTCGCGCGACCGCGCGATCGATGTATGTGCGGATCATTTCTCTCCTTCAGACCTTGCGGTCAGCCGATTCCGAGTCGAAGCATGAAGATTCCGGGGAACACCGCGAACAGGACGCTCAGCGGCAGGATCAAGAACACCAGCGGGACGAGCATGTAGATCTCCTTGCGGCCCGCCCGCTCGATGAGCCCGCGCTTGGCGTCCTCGCGCGCGTCCAGCGCCTGGGCGTGCAGCACGTCCGCGAGCGGCGCGCCGCGGTCGATCGCGGCGACGAGCTGGTCGACGCAGCGCGAGACGGACGGGATCTCGAGACGCCGCGCGAGCGCGACGAGCGACTCGGGCAGCGACGATCCGGTGCCGACGGCGACCACGACACCTCGCAGCTCGGCCGTCAGCTCCCCGGCGCCGACCTCGCTCACCCGGCGCAGCGAGTCGAAGATGCCCTCGCCGGCCGAGAGGCAGAGTGCCAGGAACTCCAGGACGGTGGGCAGCTCCTCTTCGATCCGTGCCACACGAGCGCGCGCCGCGTGGGTGAGGAAGGCGTCAGCAGCCGAAGGCGGCGGCGACCGCGAGGAGCGGCGGCAGAAGCCACAGCGTCGGCCGAGCCACGGCCGAGAAGCACGAGTGCGACGACGAGGATGCCGCCGAGCGCCACGGCCGCCACCGCCCAGCCGAGCTGACGACCGCGGAATGCCGCAGCATCCATCGCCCATCCCGCCTGCCGCAGCCGGCGCTCGGTCGCGACGGCGCCCCCGCCTACGCGGGCGAGGCGCTGCTGCGCCGACCGCCAGAGCTCCGCCGCGTCGAGGCCCAGTGACAGCACGATGCGGCGCGAGCCCCTGCGGGTCGGTGACATCGCGGATGTAGGGCGCGATGCGCCGCGCAAGACTCGGGGCGCCCCAGCGCGGCACGACCGAGACCACCAGGCACATCCCGACGCCGAGCGCAGTGCCGAGCACGACGGCGAACGCCACATCGTTCGCGGCGAAGGGCATCATCCGAACCACCGCCGCGGCTCGGGAAGCCGGCCGAGACTGAGCATCACGCGGTACGCGACGAACGAGACCGCGGCGCCCGCGAGGATCAGCACCACACCCTCGGGACTCCCGTATGCCCTGGCGCCCTCCGGCCGCATCGCGAGCAGAGCGAGGATCACCCAGGGTGCGGCGACTCCGAGAACGGCGGCGCCGCGGATCCACGACTGACGCGACTCGACCTCGGCGCGGAGCGTCGCATCCGCGCGCACCGACGTGGCGAGAGCGCGCAGCACCGGCGTGAGCTCGGTGCCGCCGACCTGCCGCGCCATCCGCAGCGTCTCGATGATGCGGTCCGCGACCGGGTCGGCGAGCGCGGACTTCAGCTGCTCCGCGCTCGAGTCGAAGTGACCGGATGCTGCGACATCGCGCGCGAACGCAGCGAAGGCGGGTCGCAGTTCGGCGGGGGCGGAGTCGGCGAGGCTCGCGACGGCGTCGGGCAGCGACATCCCCGCTCGCACCGATGCGATGAGGAGGTCGCAGACGTCGGGCCACAGGCCCGCGACGTGTCTTGCAGCAGGCGCGAGCGGCGGGCGCGCAGCCATCCGAACGGCGCGATCGCGCCCGCGACGGCAGCGACGACGCACAGTGCCGCGACCTGCGTGACGAGCCAGACCGTCGCGGCGGCGACGACGCCGCACGGCGATCGCGACGACCACGACCGACGTCGGCGACACGCGGGCGAGTCCGGCCGACTCGAGCAGGCGGGTGAGGCGACCCGGCCGTTCGCGATCCTGCCGGCCGAGCTCCGCCGGCCACAGCCACGGCGCGAGCGTGAGGAGCAGCCCCGCGGCGAGCACCGCGCCCCACAGGAAGGTCATGGCCGGTCCGCGCTGAAGAGGGTGCGTCGCGTCGACGGCGCCGTCGACCACGCCGGTCGGCTCGACGATCTCGACGACGCGGCGGCGCCCGTCATCGCCGCGCTCGCAGTGGACGACGAGATCGACGGATGCCGCCACGGCAGGCAGCACGAACGCGGAGTCGATGTTGCGCCCGGCGAGAAGCGGCAGCGCCGCGAGCTTGCCGAGCGCCTCGCGTGCGGAGTTCGCGTGGATGGTGGCCGCACCGGGGACGCCGGTGTTGAGCGCGAGGAGCAGATCGAGCGCCTCGGCGTCGCGCACCTCGCCGACCACGAGCCGGTCGGGGCGCATCCGCAGTGCCTCTTTCACGAGGCGACGGAGCGTGACCTCGCCGGTGCCCTCGAGGCTCGGCTGGCGTCCCTGCAGCGCGACGAGATCGGGCGCGCCGACGGCGAGCTCGAACGTCTCCTCGACCGTCACGATGCGGTGCTCGGGCGGGCACGCGCGCGATCAGCGCGGCGAGCAGCGTCGTCTTGCCGGCGTGCGTGGCGCCCGAGACGAGGACGCTCTTTCCGTCGCGCATCGCGTCTCGGAGGATCGCGGCGGCGCGCGGTGCGACCGATCCGGCCGCGACGAGGCGGTCGAGGTCGCGGAACGCGGGCAGGAACTTCCGCACGTTCACGGCCCAGTGCCGGCGGGTGATGTCGGGGATGACGACGTGGAGGCGACTGCCGTCGGGAAGCGACGCGTCGACGAACGGCTGGCTCAGGTCGACCCGGCGACCGGAGGACTGCAGCATCCGCTCGACGAGATCGCGCACCGCGGTGTCGGTGAGGGTGAGGGGAACGCGCTCCGACACCCCGGCGCGGGCGATGAAGATGCGGTCGGGAGCGTTGATCCAGAGCTCCTCGACGGTCGGGTCGTCGAGGTACGGCTGCAGCGGGCCGTAGCCCGCGACGGATGCGAGCACCTCGCGCACGCACGCCGACTCGTCGTCGACCGGCGCGAGTCCGCGGGCCAGGGCGAAGTCGTTGTGGCGGCGGACCTCGCTGCGCGCGATGTGCGCGGCGAGCTCGGGATCGCGGGCGGGATCGGTCCGCTCAGCCCGCAGCCGCTCGCGCACGCGCTCGGCGACCATCGCCGCGGGAGCGGTGGGTGCATTGCGGTCGCCGGTGACACCGGAGAATCCTCGCAAGACCGGACGAGCGGCGTCCGGAAGTTATCCACAGCGTGGCCCCAGCCGTGCGTCGCGACGCAGATTAAGTCCTGATGAGAGGGCACGTTTCAATTCGTCGTCTGCACTGCGGGCCCGGTATGGTTCCCGAGAGTCGTTACCCGAGCGCTAGTCGCGCTGCCCAACCCGGAGGGCCCCTATGCGCCGCCTCATCGCCCAGACCATCGCCACCACCATCGCGGCTGCCGCGATCATCGCACTCGCGGCGGCGCCTGCCCATGCCGCCAAGGGCGGTGGCGGCAAGCCCGGTCCTGCGCCGGATGCCTCGAGCACCGTCGCCGTCAAGAATGTGAACCCCGCCGACACTGTCCTCAACTTCGGCGACGTGGTCACCTTCGATGTGAGCACCACCGCCACCGACACGCCGGCCGTCCAGCTCGACTGCTATCAGAACGGGGTGCTCGTGATGAGCTCCGCCGCGGGCTACTACCCTTCGTGGCCGTGGTCGAGCGATCTCCGCCTCTACTCGGGTCTGTGGACGAGCGGGGCGGCAGACTGCACCGCACGCCTCTACAAGTCGAGCACGAATGGGCTCCGGACCTATACGCTCGCGACGCAGAGCTTCCACGTCGCCGCCTGACGGCCGCGACATCGGAACTGATGAGGGCCCCGGCGATGCCGGGGCCCTCATCAGTCATCCTCCTTGATCAGGGTGTGGGGTTGTCGTTGTCGATGATGAGCGACGTCACCTCCACGCAGGTCGCAGTCGATGCTCGCCTGGCCGGCCAGGTTACTGGTGTAGCTGACGAGCCAGGAGTAGTCGTTGCTCGAGGTAGCTACGTAGCTGCCAGCACCCGAACCGGTGTTGCTCGTGCCGACCGTCTGCGTCGCGCCACCTGCCGGGAGCACCGTCACATTCTGGCTGTAGACCGCGGAATCGCCGCCGACCGCGCAGTCATCCGTCGCGTAGAGAGCGAAGTGCGCGGTCCCGTCAAGAGCACCGCCGCCGTCGGAATCGATGGTGGCAGAGTCGTTCGGAATCCACGACTGCTCGGTGAAGAGGGTCGGGTTGGTCTGCGCGACCTCCGACGTCTCATTCTCGTCACCACACGCTCCTGTCGCTCCGTTGGTGTTCGGAGACGAGCCGTTGTAAGACGCGACCCAGTAGTAGAAGCCCGTCACCGTGCCGTCGAAGGCGGGAGTCGTCGTGTAGTCGCCATCACCTGTCACGGCTTCCGTGTCGGTGAACACGGGTGTCCCTGTGCAGTCAGGCGTGACACCTGCAGCGAAGGGGCCGTACAGGTTGAACGTGATGGTGCCGCCGGCGGCAGAGCCGTCAGGGTCGTTCGCGGTACCGGTCAGCGTCGCAGTGTCGCTGATCGGATCACCAGGATCCACCGGCCCTTCCGTCGCTTCCGTCGTGATCGTCGGGGTCACCGGGGTGACCTCGAAGCACTCGTTGACGCCGTCATCCTGCGCCGGGTCGTAGTTGCCGTCACCCGAGTAGAACGCCGTCCAGCAGTAGAAGCCGACGGATGTGATCTCCACCTCCTCCACGTCACTGGAGTCCGCGACTGCAGGGTTCGTCAGGCCGCTGAGCGGCACGTCGAGGACCGACTCTGTCGCATCTGCAACTGCGCAGGTCGTGATGTCGGTCACGGACGGACCACACAGGTAGAAGTCGACCGAACCCGTCGGATTCGGTGTCGACACCCCGCCGGTGCCCAGGATCGACGCCTCGTCGGAGACATCGAGCGTGCCATCGACCGGGATCTCCACCGTCGTCTCGGACGCCTGAGTCGTCACCGTCACACCGCACTCACCGAGCTGACCCCCTACGAAGTCCTTGAGCGTGGCTGTGATGGATGTCGACGCGCGCGTCTCCGCGAGGAACGTCGAGAAGCAGTCCCCACCGAAGCCGAGCCCTGCAAGGTCGATGCCGCCCTCATAGAAGGCACCGCTGCTGAAGATGTTGTCCGGACCCGACTTCGGGTCGTACGGCCATGGCGACGGGACCCCGTTGCCGCTCGTGATGGCGCATGCGACATCATTGCAGGTTGGCCGGTGAACAAAGCGAGCTCAGTGGAACCCCGGGAAGCAGCCGGACGTCGTTGACGCCGTACCACTCGAACACCCGGATGTTGGGCGTGGTGCCGCCGTTGCTGAAGTTGCTCAGCACGAGGATGTCGCCGTTGGTGTCGTCATCGGGATCGGCGGTGCCCTGCGTGTCGTGTGCAGTGTGGAAGCCGGTGAACGTCCCACCCGCGTTGACGGTGATCTCGTTGTGGAAGAACCAGAAGCCGATCTGGGCGTCGCCGTTCGTGGCGCTGCGGTCGGCGCCGAAGTACAGCTGGCCGTCCTCATACTGTGCGGCGTACGCATGGAGGAGGTCGTCCTTGTCGGGGACAGATCCGCTGGTGTGCCGCCAACTTGTCTGCACTTCCTGCTCATCCTTGGACCCGCCGGTCGTGAAGATCGTGCCATTGACCGGATCGGTCGCGAAGGAGCACGCAGTGATCTTGTTCGGGGTGGCCGCGAGGGCCGCGCATTCATCCGCCTGGTTGGCGTAGATCACGTCCCAATCGTCGCCCAGGACGATGGGATCGTTGGTGGCATTGCCGTCGAGCTCGAAGATGCCGTCATCGTGCACAGCGAGCGCCGGACCGACGCCCATGATCATTGCTACGGCGAAACAGACCGCCGCCCCTGCAGCGAGCACACCGTCGCCGCGTCCATGTGGACATAGTGAATCCCCTTCCCCAAATGGGTCTATGGCTCTACGCTATGAACGTCGCTGGGGAGCGACTATCGGGTGATCTACCGAGCTGGCCTCGGGAAAATGCCCTAGGGCCTGCGTACCCCCCGCGGAGGCGATGCGTTCGGAGGGGAACGTGTTCATCGAGGGCGATGGAGCGTACGCGCTCGTGGTGACAGGAGACCATGTGCGCGACGGACTATGTGCGCCTGCTGGCGCGGCTCGGGCTTGGCGGCTGAAGCATTCGCGCGAGCCGACGAGGCGGTGGCTTCGTTGAACGGCCGCGCGCCTGCTGTCGCGATCCTCGAGGTCGAGGACAACGGATGCAGCATCCTGCGCGAGATCCGTGACCGCTACGGTCCTGACATCCCCGTGGTGCTCGTCTCAGCGGACCGCACATCTCCGGCGGACGTCGTCGCGGGCCTGCTGATCGGCGCGGACGACTACGCCGCCGAGACCATGGATGCCGAGGAGTTCATCGCACGCGTGCGCCGGCTGATCGACCGCACGCGCCGCTCCACGGCGGCGCCGCGCCGCGACCGTCGACCTGACTCGCCTGTCGACCCTGACGGCGCGCGAGCGCCAAGTGCTCGCACTGATCGCCGAGGGCAAGTCGCAGAAGCAGATCGCGACGTCGCTCGGCATCAGCGTCAAGACCGTCGGCGCGCACGTGCAGAACGTGCTGTCGAAACTCGGCCTGCACTCTCGCGTGGAGGCGGTCGCGATGGTCATGAGGGCGGGGGCGGCGACCGCGCTCTCGGCGGCGGGACCGATGACCTCGGCGGTCGCCTCGCCTCCGTACTTCGGCTGACGACAGCATCCGTCGCCGTAGACTTGAGCCGCTCGCGGGAGTGGTGAAATCGGCAGACACGCAGGATTTAGGTTCCTGTGCCTTCGGGCGTGTGGGTTCAAGTCCCACCTTCCGCACTTCGAGGGGGTTCGTCTCTCGGTGATTTGGGGGTTCTCCCCCGGTTGCCGCGCTCACCCTGCGACGTAGACTTGACCGACCGCCGCGCCGAACTCCGCCGCCTGCACCGACCGACGGGATCCCACTGTGCATCACATCGCCCTCATCCCCTGGCTCGACCCTGCCGCGATCATCGAATGGGCAGGTCCCTGGGCGCTCGTCGTCGTCTGCTTCATCGTGTTCGCCGAGACCGGCCTGCTCGTCGGCTTCCTGCTGCCCGGGCGACACGCTCCTCGTCATCTCGGGCCTGCTGCACGAACACGAGCAACATCTTCGGCGTCAACATCTGGATCGTCTCGCTGCTCATCGCGCTCTCGGCGTTCATCGGCGGTGAAGTCGGCTACTGCATCGGGCACAAGGGCGGCCCGGCAGTCTTCGAACGCAAGGAATCCGGCGTGTTCAGCGTCAAGAACGTCGAACGCACCAACGCGTTCTTCGAGCGCTTCGGCGGCCTCACGATCATCCTCGCCCGCTTCGTGCCCATCGTCCGCACCTTCGCGCCCGTCGCGGCCGGCGTCGGCCACATGCACAAGGGCAAGTACACGCTCTACAACCTGATCGGCGCGCTGCTCTGGGGCTTCGGCCTGACGATGTTCGGCTACCTCATCGGATTCATCCCGTGGGTCGCCGAGATCGTCACCGAGTACATCGACATCATCCTGCTCGTCGCCGTCGGCGGCACCGCGGTGGTGACCCTCTGGCACTACCTGCGCGAGCGCTCGAAGGCGAAGAAGGCCGCCGCTGCGGGTGAGGACGTCGTCACCGACCACGCCGAGGCCGAAGCGCTCGTGCTCGACTCCGAGGTGTTCGAGCGCGGCCCCGAGCACCACCATCGACGGCGACGACGCCGGCACGCTCCGCGCGCTAGGAGGCCTTGGCGGGCTTCTTCTTCGCCGCCGGCTTCCGCGGCCGTCTTCGGCTTCGCGGGCTTCTTCGCTGCCGGCTTCTTCGCCGCAGGCTTGGCCGCCGGCATCCTTCTTCGGCTCGCTCTTTCCCTCGCGGGCGGCACGTGACCGCTCGACGCTCGCGCGCAGCGCCGCCATGAGGTCGATGACCTCGCCGCCGGTCTCCTCCTCCTCGTGATCGCCGAACGTCTCGGAGGTGTCGAGCGCGTCGCCCTGCTCGATCTTGGCCTGCGATGAGGGTGCGCAGCTCTTCCTGGTACTCGTCGGCGAACTCCGACGGGTCGAAGTCGCTCGCGAAGCTCTCGACGAGGGATGCCGACAGCTCGAGCTCCTTCGCGGAGATGCGCACCGGCTCATCGAGTGAGGGGAACGCGGCTTCGCGCACCTCGTCGGCCCACAGCAGGGTCTGCAGCACGAGCACATCTCCCCGGACGCGCAGCGCCGCGAGCCGGGTCTTCTGGCGCAGCGAGAATCGCACGATCGCGGTGCGGTCGGTCTGCTCGAGCGTCTTGCGCAGCAGCACGTACGCCTTCGGCGACGCGGAGTCCGGCTCGAGGTAGTACGCCTTGTCGAGCGTCAGCAGGTCCACCTGCTCGCTCGGCACGAACTCGACGACGTCGATCTCGCGGCTGCGCTCGGCGGGGAGGCTCGCCAGGTCGTCGGCGGTGAGCACGACCGTCTGCCCGCCGTCGTCGAACGCCTTGTCGATGTCCTGGTACGCGACGATCTCGCCGCAGACCTCGCACTTGCGCTGGTAGCGGATGCGCCCGCCGTCCTTGTTGTGCACTTGATGCAGCGACACGTCGTGATCCTCGGTCGCCGAATACACCTTGACCGGCACATTGACGAGCCCGAACGTCAACGCGCCCTTCCAGATCGCTCTCATCGCACCAGTCAACACCTGTCCCACCAGCCACGGCTACCTGTTGCCCTCTACGACCGAGATCAGGCGAATCGCCCAAATCAGGACCTTCCGACGCTCGAGCGGCCTGAATCCGCGAAATCGCCTGATCTCGCCGCGCGTGAACGGGCAGGATGGGGGCATGCCCGGGGACGAAACGGTGGTGCGCATCGGCGGCCGCCGCCTGCGTCTCACGAACCTCGACAAGGTGCTCTACCCCGAGACCGGCACGACCAAGGGCGAGGTGATCGACTACTACTCGCGCATCGCGCCGCTGCTGATCCCCCACGTCACGGGCCGTCCGGTGACCCGGCTCCGCTGGCCGGAGGGCGTCGACCAGCCGTCGTTCTTCGCGAAGGACCTCGAGCGAGGCGCACCCGAATGGGTGCACCGGATGCCGATCCCCCACTCCACCGGAGCCAAGGACTATCCGCTGATCGGCGACATCCCCACGCTCGTCTACCTCGCCCAGGTCGCGAGCCTGGAGCTGCACGTGCCGCAGTGGCGCTTCGACGCCGACGGCGGGCAGGGCAACGCCGACCGGCTCGTCCTCGACCTCGACCCCGGGCCCGGCGTGGGCCTCGCGGAGTGCGCCGAGGTCGCGCGCTGGGCACGCGACATCCTGCACGGAATGGGACTCGAGCCGTTCCCTGTCACGAGCGGAAGCAAGGGCATCCACCTCTACGCCGCGCTGCCCGGAACCCAGACGAGCGACCAGGTGACGGCGGTCGCGAAGGAGCTCGCCCGCGCGATCGAGGCGGACCACCCCGAGCTCGTCGTCTCGCAGATGGCGAAGGTGATGCGGCCGGGCCGGGTGTTCATCGACTGGAGCCAGAACAACGGCGCGAAGACGACGATCGCGCCGTACTCGCTGCGGGGACGCCCGCGGCCGACGGTGGCCGCTCCGCGGTCGTGGGAGGAGCTCGAGGATCCCGAGCTGTCGCACCTGCTGTTCGACGAGGTGCTCGAGCGAGCGGAGTCGATCGGCGACCTGCTCGAGCCGCTCGGCTTCCACGCCGGAGGGCGAGGAACGCCCGCCGGCCCGCTCGCCGCGTACATCTCCAAGCGCACCGCGGGCAAGACGCCCGAGCCGGTGCCGTCCAACGCGCTCGGCGCCGCAACCGACGTCGGAGGAACTCCCCCGGTTCGTGATCCAGGAGCACCACGCCACCGCGCTGCACTGGGACCTGCGCCTCGAGCGCGACGGCGTGCTCGCCAGCTGGGCGGTGCCCCGCGGCATCCCGCATTCGACGAAGCGGAACAACCTCGCGATCCAGACCGAGGACCACCCGATGGAGTACGCGACCTTCGAGGGCTCGATCCCGCGCGGCGAGTACGGCGCCGGCACGATGACGATCTGGGATGACGGCCGGTACGAGCTCGAGAAGTGGCGCGACGACGAGGTCATCTTCACCGCCGAAGGGCGCCCCGGCGGGCCGCTCGGGCGCGTGCGGCTCGCGCTGATCCGCACCGACGGCGAGGGCGAGAAGTCGACGTGGCTGCTGCATCGCATGAAGACGGATGCCGCGGGCCGGCCGCAGGCCGAGGGTGAGGTCGTGCGTCGCCAGCGACCAGGCGGACGAGCCGCGCGGCGGGGCGGCGGCGCCGCGGTACCGGCCGGCGTTCCGGCACCGCGACGGCACCGACGCGGGACGAGCTCAAGCCGATGATCGCGACGTCGAGCACGCCCGGGCATGGCGCGCGAGGCGGCGCGCCGGTGGGGTCCGTGGGTCGAGGTGAAGTGGGACGGCATCCGCGCGATCGGCATGTGGGACGGCCGGCGCCTGCACCTGCGCGCCCGCAGCGGCAACGACATCACTGCGAAGTATCCCGAGCTGACGCGCGTCGATGCGGGGCTCGGCCCCGAGCCTGCGGTGGTCGACGGCGAGATCGTCGCGCTCGACGCGCAAGGGACGCCCGAGCTTCACGCGTCTGCAGAGCCGCATGAACCTCTCCAAACCCCGCGAGATCGAGCGCGAGGCGCCGCGCACGCCGGTGCACTTCTTCCTCTTCGACGTCCTCTCGCACGACGGGACGGATGCGGCATCCCTCCCCCTCCGCGAGCGGCGCCGCATCCTCGAGAAGCATCGCCGCGGATGCCATCGCGCCGATCGTCCTGCCTCCCGTCTTCGACGACGTGGATGCCGCGCTCGCCGGCGCGCGCAACTTCGGCCTCGAGGGGGTCGTCGTGAAGGATCCGTCCTCGGCCTATCGCCGCGGGCTCCGGTCCGAGTCGTGGCTGAAGGTGAAGCTCACCCGGACGCAGGAGGTCGTGATCGGCGCGATCCGGCCCGGCCGCGGCGGGCGGACGGGGTCGATCGGCTCGCTGCTGCTCGGCATCCCGGGACCGGACGGACTGCAGTACGCGGGCCGGGTCGGATCGGGCTTCAGCGATACGACGCTCGACGAGGCTCACCGAGGTTCTCACGCCGCTGCGGACCGGCGAGAACCCGTTCGTCGGGATCCCGGCCGCGATGCGCGCGATGCGCTGTGGGTGCGGCCGGAGGTCGTCGGAGAGGTGGAGTTCGCCGAGTTCACCCCCGACGGCATCCTGCGGCACTCGCGGTGGCGGGGCCTCCGGCCCGACAAGTCGCCGGACGAGGTCGTCCGCGAGGACTGAGGATTCCGCGGGCTAGGCGTGCGCGTCGTGCTCGACGTGGCCGGCGGGCTCCAGCTGGAACGTCGAGTGCTCCACGTCGAAGTGCTCGGCGAGGCAGCCCTGGAGCTTTCCGAGGATCGCGCCCGACCGGCCGTCGCTGAGCGCCGCGCCGTCGACGACGACATGCGCGCTGAAGACCGGCGCCCCGCGCGTCAGCTGCCAGACGTGCACGTCGTGCACGTCCACGACGCCCGGCGTCGAGAGGATGTGCTCGCGGATCTCCTCGACGTGCATGCCCGCGGGCGTCGACTCGGCGAGCACCGAGACGACCTCTCGCAGCAGCGAGATCGCGCGCGGGATGATCATCGCGGCGATGACCAGCGACGCGATCGCGTCCGCGGCCATCCATCCGGTCGTGACGATCACGATCGCCGCGATGATGACGACGGCCGAGCCGATGAGGTCGCCGAGCACCTCCAGGTACGCGCCGCGCACGTTGATGCTGCGCCGCTGCGCGGCGCTGAGCAGCCACATCGCCACGCCGTTCGCGATGAGCCCGACGATCGCGACGACGAGCATCAGGCCGCCGGCGACCTCGACCTCGCCGGGATCCATGAGCCGGCGGACGCCCTCCACGGCGACCCACACCGACAGCACGATGAGGATCACGCCGTTCACCAGGGCGCCGAAGACCTCGGCGCGCTGATATCCGAAAGTGCGGCGATCGTTCGCCGGCCTGCGCCGCCACGATGCTCGCGACCAGTGCGATGACGAGGGCCGCGGCATCCGTGAACATGTGAGCCGCATCCGCGAAGAGCGCGAGCGAGCCGGAGAGGATCGCCCCCACCACCTGCACGACCATGACGACCGACGTGATGCCGAGCGAGATCGCGAGCAGCCGGCGGTTGCTCGCCCCTCGGATGCCCGCGGGCGCGTGGTCGTGCATGGAGCCAGGCTAAGCCCGTCGGGATGCCGCGATCCCGGCCGATCCGGCTAGTCGGGAATGAGACTGATTCTCAGCACCGAGCCCGCGGTTCGCTGAGCAGCTACAGCTCGGCGAGCAGCGGCACGAGCAGTGCGAAGGCGCGGGCCCGGTGCGAGTCGGCGTTCTTCTCGACCTGAGACCACTCCCCGACCGTGCGCTCCGACTCGGGCAGCTGTCCGTCGGGGATGAAGATCGGGTCGTAGCCGAAGCCGCCCTCACCCGCGGGCGCCGTCGCGAGCCGGCCGGGCCACCGGCCCTCGACGACCTGCTCCGACGAGGCATCCCCGGGCACGACCAGCGCGATCGTCGAGACGAACTGCGCGGTGCGATGGGGGTCGCGGATGTCGGAGAGCTGGTCGAGCAGCAGAGTCAGGTTGGCCGTGGCATCCTTCGCGTGTCCCGCCCAGTACGCGGAGAACACGCCGGGAGCTCCGCCGAGCACGTCGACGCAGATGCCGGAGTCGTCGGCGAGCGCGGGGAGCCCGGTGTGAGCGGCAGCCGTGCGCGCCTTGATGAGCGCGTTCTCGACGAACGTCGACGCCGTCCTCGACCGGCTCGGGGCCGTCGTAGGCGATGACCTGCAGGTCGGGCCGGGCCGCGGCGACGATCGCCTGGAACTCCTCGACCTTGTGACGATTGTGCGTGGCGAGCACGACCTGCTGGATCGGCGAATTCTCGACGACGACGGAGGTCGCGGCATCCGCCATCTCATCGGCGCGAGCCGTCACTCGCGCGGCCTCCGCGTCGCCGACGGCGAGGGCGGCGAGCTGGTGCTCACGCAGCGATGCGCAGCCCGCGACGCCGAGGTCGAGGAGGGCGTCGAGCTCGCGCTTGTCGAACGGCGCGCCCTCGGCGGTGCCCTGCACCTCGACGAACAGGCCGCGACCGGTGACGACGACGTTCATGTCGGTCTCGGCGCGCACGTCCTCGACGTAGGCGAGGTCGAGCATCGGCTCGCCGTCGATGATGCCGACCGAGACCGCCGCGACGGTGTCGATGAGCGGCACCGACCGCTGCGCGATGAACTTCTTCGCGCGACCCCATTCGATCGCGTCCGCGAGCGCGACATACGCGCCGGTGATCGCCGCCGTGCGGGTGCCGCCGTCCGCCTGAAGGACGTCGCAGTCGATCACGATCGTGTTCTCGCCGAGCGCCTTGGTGTCGACGACGGCGCGAAGGGCCCGGCCGATCAGCCGCGAGATCTCGTGCGTGCGCCCGCCGATCCTGCCCTTCACGCTCTCGCGGTCGTTGCGGCTGTTGGTCGCGCGCGGCAGCATCGCGTACTCCGCCGTGACCCATCCCTTGCCCTTGCCGGTCAGCCAGCGCGGCACGCCGTTCGTGAACGACGCCGTGCAGAGCACCTTCGTGCCCCCGAACGAGATGAGCGCCGAGCCTTCGGCGTGGGCGCTCCAGCCTCGCTCGATGGTGATGGTGCGCAGCTCGTCGAGCGCGCGGCCGTCGGCGCGGGTGATGTCGGTCATGAGTCTCCTCAGGTCGGGATGCCGCGAGTGCGGGCTGCGTGGGGCAGGTCGATGGCGCCGGTCTGCACCAGCTGCACCTCACGGACCTCGCGGCCCATCAGGCGGTGCGCGAGGCGCAGGAAGTCGTCGGCGGAGGCGCCGGTGGCTTCGTAGATGTGGGTGGCTGCAGCATCCGGCCCCGCCATCAGGTCGCGCGAGACGAGCTGGCGGTAGACGTCCTTCGCGGTCTCGGTGTCGCTCGAGACCAGCGACACATCGGAGCCCATCACGTAGCTGATGGCGCCCTCGAGGAACGGGTAGTGCGTGCAGCCGAGCACGAGGGTGTCGACGCCGGCGTGGCGCAGCGGCGCGAGGTACTCCTCGGCGACGGCGAGCACCTCGGGCGAGTCGGTGACGCCCGGCCTCGACGAACTCGACGAACCGCGGGCACGCCTGGGCGAACACCGTCAGGTTCGTCGTTGACCTCGAGCATGTCCTGGTAGGCGCCGGAGCCGATGGTGCCCGCGGTGCCGATGACGCCGATCCGGCCGTTGCGGGTCGTCGACATCGCGGTGCGGACCGCGGGTCCGATGACCTCGACCACGGGAACGTCGTAGCGCTCGCGCGCGTCGCGGAGCATCGCCGCCGATGCGGTGTTGCAGGCGATCACGAGCATCTTCACGCCCTGGTCGACGAGTGTGTCGAGGATCTCGAGCGAGTAGCGCCGCACGTCGGCGATGGGCTTCGGTCCATACGGAGAACGCGCCGTGTCGCCGATGTAGAGGATCGACTCGCGCGGCAGCTGCGCCGACACGGCCCTCGCCACGGTGAGCCCGCCGACGCCGGAGTCGAAGATCCCGATCGGCGCGTCATCCACGATCGTCCAGCCTACCCGGCGGATTCACGCTGACTAGGCTGACCGCATGACGCGACTCGACGGCCCTGCACACCGACCGGTACGAGCTCACGATGATCGACGCGGCGCTGCGCGACGGCACCGCCCACCGCCGCTGCGTGTTCGAGCTGTTCGGCCGGCGCCTCTCCGGCGGCAGGCGCTTCGGCGTCGTCGCCGGCACCGGGCGACTGCTGAGCCTCATCCGCGACTTCCGCTTCGGCGAGGACGAGCTGCGCTTCCTCCGCGACGAACGGGTGGTGGATGCCGCGACCCTCGACTTCCTCGAGGGATACCGGTTCACCGGCTCGATCACCGGCTACCGCGAGGGCGAGCTGTACTTCCCCGGATCGCCGATCCTCACGGTCGAAGGGACCTTCGCCGAAGCCGTCGTGCTCGAGACCCTCGCCCTCAGCGTGCTGAACCACGACTCCGCCGTCGCGACGGCCGCCGCCCGCATGAGCGTGGCCGCCGGAGACCGCCCCCTCGCCGAGATGGGCTCACGCCGCGCCGGCGAGCAGTCCGCCGTCGCCGCCGCCCGTGCCGCCTACATCGCGGGGTTCGGCGCCACCTCGAACCTCGAGGCGGGGCGGCTGTGGGGAATCCCCACGATGGGCACGGCGGCGCACGCCTGGACGCTGCTGCACGATTCCGAGGAGGACGCGTTCCGCGCGCAGATCGCGGCGCTCGGCGTCGGGACGACCCTGCTCGTCGACACGTACGACACGACGAGAGGGCGTGGAGACGGCGATCCGCGTCGCGGGCACCGGCCTCGGCGGCGTCCGGATCGACTCCGGCGACCTTCCGCTCGTCGCGGCCGCCGTGCGCGCCCAGCTCGACGAGCTCGGCGCGACCGGCACGAAGATCACCGTGACGAGCGACCTCGACGAGTACGCGCTCGCCGCGCTGGCGGCATCCCCCGTCGACTCCTACGGCGTCGGCACCTCGGTCGTCACCGGCTCGGGCACACCCACGGCCGGCATGGTCTACAAGCTCGTGGCGCGACAGGGTGACGACGGCGGCTGGGTCGGCGTCGAGAAGACCTCCGCCGACAAGGCGTCGAAGGGCGGGCGCAAGGCCGCGTTCCGGACGCTCGAGCGCGGCACGGCGACGAGCGAGCTCATCGCGGTCTCGGATGGATTCGAAGAGCTCGAGACGACGGCATCCCACCCCGATGCACGGGCGCTGCAGGTGCCGCTCGTCGTCGGAGGGCGAGCCGGATGCCGCATTCGAGGGTCCCGCCGGCGTCGAGGCCGCCCGGGAGCATCACGCGCGGGTGCGCGAGGAGCTGCCCGTGCGGGCGCTCGCGCTCAGCCGCTCCGATCCGGCGATCCCGACGGTCTTCGTCGACGCGCGAGTGATCGCGGACGATCAGCTGACGAGGGACTCGTAGATCTCCTTGCACGTGGGGCAGATCGGGAACTTCTCGGGGTCGCGCCCCGGCGTCCACTTCTTGCCGCACAGTGCACGCACCGGCTTGCCGGTGATCGCCGACTCGAGGATCTTCTCCTTCTTCACGTAGTGCGAGAAGCGCTCGTGATCTCCGGGTTCGATGTTCTCTTCGCGGATGAGCTCTTCGAGCTCTCGGTCGAGGGTGGCGAGGCCGCCCTGATCGGGGCTTTCGAGGGGGGTGCTCATGGTCAGCCAGTTTAGCCCGCGCGAGCGCGGCGGGGCGGCCGGATGCCGCCCGGCGGGTCAGGTGGACTCGGCGAACTCCATCAGGCGCCCGCCGCGTCGCTCGAACACGATGGCTCCGATCGCGATGCCGACAGCCAGCACGCCGACCCCGGTCGCGAGGCCGCCCCAGAGCGCGAGCATCGCCGCCTCGATGTCGTCCGTGAGGGCGATCCAGGCCCACCACAGCGCCGGCGCGCTCAGCACGATCGTGCCGATCATGACGACGCCCTGGGCGATCACTCCCCCGGCGCCGGTGCGCTGCGGCTGCTCGAACGGGCTCTCGCCCGGCCGCGACACGGCGTACGGCGCGGCGACCGATGCGATGCTCGAAAGCCCGAGGCCGCAGAGGAAGAGCGAGATGCAGACGCCCGCCAGCGCGGGGAGAAGCGCCCACCGGCCGTAGAGCAGGATCGCGAACGGAATCGCGAGCGCGAGCAGCGGCAGGCCGATCAGCAGCACCGGCACCAGACGCCCGATGCGGTCGGACCACCCGCGCACGCCGCTGCGCGATGTGCATCCAGACCGCCGTGGAGTCGTAGGCCACGTCGTTGTGCGGCAGCCAGCCGAGGAAGAGCGCGGCGAACGGCACCGGCACCAGGGCGACGATCTCGAGCGGAACGCCCGCGATCAGCAGCGGCACCGCCGTGATCGCCGCGGCGATCGGGGATCACGAGGACGTTCACGACGTAGCGGCGATCGCGGAACCAGTAGATGAGGCTCCGCGCCGAGATCGCGCCGCCCGGCGTGCCCGGCGCGACGCCGAACCAGCCGAGCCCGCCGCGCTCGCGGCCCGAGCTCGGACGCTCCGTCGTGGTGAGGATGCCGGCGCACCAGCCACGCCCAGATCAGCGCGAGGCCGACGAGCGTCGCCACGGCGACGAGCAGCGACCGGCCGGCGTTGCCATCGCCCAGCGCGACGCGACCCGGGATACGCCCACGCCGCCCCGAGGGGCGTGACGCCGAGCGTCGAGACGGCCTCGAGCAGCTGCGGACGGAACCGTTCCGCCCCACTCGAGCGAGGTGAGGAAGACGCCGACCGGCACGACGACGACGAGGACGACGAGGACGAAGAGCCCGGAGAGCTCGCGCGAGCGGCGCTCGCGCAGGAACAGCGAGGTGAGGGCCATGCAGACCCGCGCGAGCAGCACGCAGGTCGCGACGCCGAGGAACATGCCCACCGCGCCCGCGATCCAGGGCGCCCCCTGCTCGGTCCACACGATCGCCGTGCACACCGCGAGGGCCGTGAGCGTCGAGGATCGGCACGCTGATGAAGCCGGCGACCGCGAGCACCGTGGCGAGCCTGTCCGCGCGCGAGTCCCAGCACGGCGAACCGGCGCGGGTCGAGGGGGTCCTCGACGGCGGCGATCAGCGGCGCGAGGGCGAACCCGAGCGTGACGGCGGCGCCGCCCAGCACCGTGACGGCCAGGGCGACCTCGGGCTCGGCATCCCCCAGTGTCAGCAGCGCCCAGCAGGCGGCCGCCATCGCGCCGACCAGCAGGATGAGGCCGAGGACCGTGCGCGTGACGTGTCCGCTGTCACCGCGCAGCCCGCCGACGAGGAGTGCGATCCTCAGTCGGAGAACGTGTGCAGCCACTCGAGGCCCTCCACGTCGCTCAGTCCGCCCGCGAGCTCGATGAAGCGCTGCTCGAGCGTGAGCTCGCCGCGCACCTCGTCGATCGTGCCCTCGGCGAGCACCTGACCGGCGACGAGGACCGCGACCCGCGAGCAGACGCGCTCGACGAGATCCATGCCGTGGCTCGAGAGGATGACGGTGCCGCCATGGGCGACGTAGGTCGAGAGGATGTCGAGGATGATCGCGCTCGAGACCGGATCGACGGCCTCGAAGGGCTCGTCGAGGACCAGCAGTCGCGGCGAGTGGATCAGGGCGCCCGCGAGCATGACCTTCTTGACCATTCCGGCGGAGTAGTCCGACACGACGCGTCCGAGCGCGTCGGTGAGGTCGAAGGCGCGTGCGAGGTCGGCGGTGCGCCGCTCCACGACCGCCGGCGACAGCCCGCGCAGCACGCCGTAGTAGTAGAGGAGCTGGCGCCCGGTGAGCCGGTCGAAGATCCGCAGCCGATCGGGCAGCACGCCCATCATCCGCTTCGCGGCGAGGGGGTGGGATGCCGCATCCACGCCCGCGACCGTGATCGTGCCCTTGTCGGGTCTGAGGAGGCCGGCGATCATCGAGAGCGTCGTCGTCTTGCCGGCGCCGTTGGGCCCGACGAGACCGTAGAACGTCCCCGCGGGAACGGTGAGGTCGATGCCCTCGACGGCGCGCGTGTCGCCGAAGCTCTTGGTGATGCTGCGGATGACGAGCGCATCGCCGCGCACGATCGGGGCGGTGAGCACCTCGGGTACGTCTTCGAGGATGCTGCGGCTCGGGGATCGGGCGCGGGCTCGGGCTCGGAGCGGGCTCCGGCTCGGGTTCCGGCTCGACCTCGGGAGCGAGCTCCGGCTCGAGGACCGGGGCCGGCTCGGGCTCGACGGCGGGCAGCGGCGGCTTCGGGGGCACGACGATGCCGGCGGCCGCGAGGTCGGCCGGCAGCGGCGGAGGCGGCGGGGGCGCAGCATCCGAGCCCGGAAGTCTGCTTCGGAGCGCTGTCGCGCTTGCTCTTCGCCGGGCGCTTCGCCCGAGGCGGCCGAGGTGCGCGGTTCTCGCCTGGCCGTGGGCAGCGAGACCACCGGCGCGCTCGTGTGACGCAGGTCCGGTTCGTCCGGATCGGCGTCGCTGAGGCACCGGCAGGGAAGCTGTCACCGCTCCAAGGTATCAAGCGGCCCCCACAACGACGCGATTCTGCGTCTACGACTCATGAGGATCACCTAATGTCACGAAACGACAACGGAGGCTGCGCATTATGCACGCTCCCAGGTGCCTTCGCTACCATGGACCAGGCACGAAGGAGTGTCGCATCGGTGAACCGATAGTGAATCACGCCTTCCAGGAGCAGACTTTGACCTTTCAGACCGTAATCCTCGCAGCCGGTATGGGCTCGCGACTCGGCCGCAGCCTCCCCAAGCCGCTGACCGAACTCGGCGACGGCCGCAGCATCATGCAGCAGCAGCACGACAACATCCGTGCGGCCTTCGGCGACCAGGTGAAGATCACCACCGTCGTCGGATACCGCGCCGAGACCATCGTCGAAGCGTTCCCCGACGTCGACTACGTCTACAACGACCGCTACGACCAGACGAACACCTCGAAGAGCCTCCTGCGCGCGCTCACCACGACCGGCAAGAACGGCGTGCTGTGGATGAACGGCGACGTCGTGTTCGACCCGATGGTCCTCGGCCGCGCGATCGCGCTGATCGAGCGCGACCAGTCCTTCGTCACCGTCAACACCTCGAAGGTGAGCGACGAAGAGGTCAAGTACACCGTCACGGGCGAGGGCTTCATCAACGAGCTCTCGAAGACCGTCAAGGGCGGCATCGGCGAGGCCGTCGGCATCAACTACATCTCGAGCGGCGACAAGAAGGCGTTCATCCGCCAGCTGACGCGCGTCGACGACCAGGACTACTTCGAGCGCGGCCTCGAACTGGCGATCGCCGAAGACGGGATGCTGCTCGCAGCCGCTCGACATCTCCGACCTGTACGCGGTCGAGGTCGACTTCGCCGAAGACCTCGAGCGGGCGAACCTCTTCGTCTGACCGGTGTCAACCCTTGCGTCCGTCCGATGACGGACGCATAGGATCGGCCTGATGGTCGAAAAGGTGCACCGCATCCACTCCCTGCCCGAGGACTCCCCGTGGCAGGGCGGGCTTCCGCCTGCGCGGCTCGGAAGAGCATCCGCGCACCATCCGCGCGCTCGACCGCGTGCTCGCGATCCAGCGTCCGGTCGTGCTCGCGCATCTGCGCAGCATCCGCCTGCGGCATCCCGATGCGACGCCCGATCAGGTCGTCCGCATGCTCGAGCGGCGCTACCTCGCCGCGGTCACGACCGGCGGTGCCGCCGTCGGCGCGACGGCCGTCGTGCCGGGCATCGGGACCGGCGTGACCCTCGCGCTGAGCGGCGTCGAGACGCGTGGCATTCCTCGAGGCGACGACGCTGTTCGCGCAGTCGGTCGCCGAGGTGCACGGCATCCCCGTCGCGGACCCCGATCGCGCCCGCGCGCTCGTGCTGACGCTCATGCTGGGCAAGGAGGGCGTCGACCTCGTCGCACAGCTCGCCGGGCCAGGCCACCGGACGCGGGCCCGGGCGCGACAAGTACTGGGGCGAGATGGTGACCAAGACGCATCCCCCGCGCCGCCATGGGCCCGCTCGTCGACCAGCTCAAGAAGTCGTTCATCCACCAGTTCGCCGCGCGCGGCGGCGCATCGTGGATCGGCAAGGCGCTGCCGTTCGGCATCGGCGCCGCCATCGGCGGTGCGGGCAACAACATCCTCGGCCGGCGGGTGCTGGTCAACTCCCGCCGCGCGTTCGGCGTGGCGCCGGCGGTGCTGCCGCCCGAACTCGAGCCGCGGCCGGGCGCGGCACGCTTCGAGCACGCCGCGACCCGCAGCCTGCGGCGTGCGGGCGGCGCGGTCGCCGGCGGCGTCACGCGCGGCGCTACGGCCGTCGGGAGCGGCGCACGGCGGGTGATCACGATCAGACGCCGCGAGGACATCGAAGCGGCCGATGCCGCGCAGCGCCGAGGCGCGTCGAGCGTCCGCTCGATCCGGACGATCTCGGGGACGACTGACGCGACCGTCGCGCGGCTCGCGACCCCGGTGGCACCATGGAATGCATGGGACTGTTCACACAGCGGCCGGAGCAGAACGAGGAGTGGGCGGGCATCCCGTCGGAGCCGCTCCGGGTCGAGAGCGATGCCGAGAGACTGGCGGATGCCGCGCCCGTCGATGCCGGCGGGTTCGGCCTCGACTGAGACCGGCGTGCCGGTCGAGTCGATCGTGATCCCGGTCGTGCCGGTGATCGAGATCGCGGAGGTCCAGGAGTCGGGCGAGGGCGAATCCTGAGGCTAGCCTGAGGTCAGGCGCGCGACGGGCAGATGTCGACCTTGTGGCCGTCGGCGTCCGCGAGCGTCCACCACTCGGGCGCGTTGCTGTCGTCTGCCATGACTCCGCCGGCGGCGAGCGCCGCCGCGACCCGCTCTTCGCCCGTGCCCGGAGGCACGACGACGTCGATGTGCATCCGGCCCCCGATCGGCTTCTCGACGGGCTGCAGCCAGATCAGCGGACCGCGGCCGGCCGGGTCGACGAGTTCGATCTCGCTGATCGCGTCGTAGCCGGTGGCCGCCTGCCAGAACGGCATGATCCGGCTCGCGTCAGGCGTGGCGACGGCGATCATGAGGTGATCCTGCGACTGCGGCGCCTTCTCGACGCCGAGCTCGCGAGCGGCTGACGAGATCTGCTGCGCGAGCGCGGCATCCTTCGCCGTCACGCCCTTCGCGGAGTGGGTGAACAGACGCACGCGCACCGTCGAGTAGCGGATGTCGACGTCGGGATGGTGGTTCGCGGCCTCGGCGAGCTCGGTGATCGCCGCGAACAGGCGGGCTCCGGTCGCGAAGTCGCCGGTCCGGTACTCGACCACGGCGCCGTTGACGCCGACACCCCAGTCCTCGACGCCCGGTGCGGCGCGGAACTCCTCTGCGGTGATGGTTTCCATGCAGTCGAGGCGTGCCACGCTCCGCCGACAGCGCAAGGGCCGGCGTCCGACGGTCGGCGCGCGTGTCGATCCGATCACCAGCTTGACCGATGGCGCGCTGGCCAGCCTGCCACGGCGGACACGGGGCTCGGCCGTCGACATCGCTCGCCGGCGGGCAATACGCTCGCAGGTATGGACAGCACGCTGGCGTGCCTTGCGACGTGGATGCCGCGACAGCGGTGGTACGCCGCCAAGGGTCGTCCGCCGAGCCTGCGACTCGTCTCGTGGTGGGACCTCCGCCCGCCTCGGACGAAGACGCCGACGCGCGCATCCGCACCTTCCTGGTCGCCGACGAGGGCGCGCTGCCGGTCGTGCTCTACCAGATTCCGGTCGTCTCGCGGGCGACCGAGACGGTGGATGCCGCACCCGACCACATCATCGGCAGCCCCGAGCCCGGGACGACGTTCATCGACGGCCCGTTCGACCCGGCGTACGCGCGCGCGCTCATCCGGCTCGTCACGCGGGGCGGTGAAGGACGCGGCCCCCGCACGGTCGCGAACGGCCATCCGACACGACACGTCCCGCCGGACGAGCCACGGACCGCGAGCGTCATGACCGGCGAGCAGTCCAACACGTCGCTGATCTACCGCTCCACCGGCATGCCCATCATCTGCAAGGTGTACCGGCAGCTGCATCCGGGTCTCAATCCCGACATCGAGCTGCCGAGGGCGCTCGCCGACGCGGGATCGCCCCACGTGCCGCGCTCGATCGGCTGGGTCGACGGCGAGTGGCCGGACCTCGCCACCGCGCAGGGCACCGAGACCGGATCGCTGGCCGCCGCGCAGGAGTTCCTGCCGGATGTGGACGACGCGTGGCGCGTCGCCCTGAAGGCGGCGGCTCGCGCCGACGACTTCCGCCGCGAGGCACGCGCCCTCGGAATGGCGACCGCCGACGTGCATGTCGCGCTCGCCGAGCTCTTCCCGACCCGGGTGTGCTCCGACGCGGACCGGGCGGACACCGCAGCGACATGGCAGCGCAGGCTGGCGATCGCGATCGCCGAGGTGCCCGCCATCGCCGACCGGCGCGGCGCGATCGAAGCCGTCTACGCCCACGCGCTCGAGATCGAGTGGCCGGCGCTGCAGCGGATCCACGGCGACTATCACCTCGGCCAGGTCATCCAGACTCCCGAGGAGCGGATGGGTGCTGCTGGACTTCGAAGGCGAACCGCTGCGCCCGATGGCGGAGCGCACGCAGCGCCGACCTCGCCCTCCGAGACGTGGCGGGCATGCTCAGGTCGTTCGACTACGTGTCGGGTTCGATCCGCCTCGATGACCCCGAGCGATCTCCCGAGACGGTCCGTGAGTGGGCGCGCAACTCGCGACACGCGTTCATCGACGGCTACGCGCAGCGCTCCGGCGCGGATCTCGACGCCCTCCGACCGCTCCTCGCCGCGCTCGAGCTCGACAAGGCGGTCTACGAGGCGATCTACGAGTCCCGGAACCGCCCGACGTGGGTGTCGATCCCGCTGCGCGCGATCGCGCGTCTCGTGCGAGCGACCCGCGCGCGTCGGCTGACCCGCGAACCGGATCAGCCGTCCGAGTCGTCGAGCTCGGCCTCGTCCGTCTCCTCGTCCTCGTTCGCCGTCCGTCGACTCGGCGCGCGCGTACCAGGTGTCCCACTCGGCCATGAGGCGTCCGATCGCAGCGTGGAACCGCTCCGTCGCCGCACCGCGCGTCGTGTCTCCGAAGTAGTGCCTGACCCACTGCTCGAGCCGCGCGACCGCGGTCTCGTCGCCGAGCACGCGCTCGCGTCTCGGCGACGATCGACGGTGCGGATGCGGCATCCAGCCACTCGCAGGCCGAGAGGTAGCCGTGCATGTCGATGGCGGCCGCAGGATCGACCGGCCGCGTGATCATCAGCGGCTTGTCGGCGGCGAGCCGGTCATAGACCATCGCCGAGATGTCGACGATGGCGACGTCGGCCGCGGAGAGCTGCCAGCCGAGCTCAGGACCGTCGTCGAAGACGTGCTGGGCGCCGCGGATCGGCCGCGTTCGCGGCCTCGATCGCCGCGATGATACGGCGGTTCGCCGCCCCGTACTCGGGGTCGACCACGCCGGAACGCGGATGCGGTCGGTAGATCACCCGATGGGATCCGGTTGCGAGCAGTGCGCTGACGAGCGCCTCGCCGTGACTGGCGATCGAGCCGTAGTGCGCCGAAGGCCGATCGCCCTCCCACGTCGGCGCGTAGAGGACGACGGTGCGGGCGTCCGGCGTGTAGGGCAGCCTGCCGGAGTAGTGATCCGCCTGCGGACGGCCGATGGCGATCGCGCGATGGTCGAGGTCGTAGTCCCACAGCACCCGCGAGAGGCGCTCGCGCGCGGCATCCCCCGCGATGAAGGCGAAGTCGTACGCCTTGTACTGGTTCGTGGTCATGTACATCTTGTCGGACTCGCCGTGGTTGATGAACACGTGCCAGCGCCGCCCGTAGCGGAACATCTGGAAATTGCGCGTGTTCTGGTTGACGTACAGCACCACGCGGATGTCCTGCGCGGCGATGAACCGCTCGAGATCTCGCACCGTCGGCACGAACGCGACGGGCGGCGAGTCCTCGGCCAGCAGCGCTCTCGCACCGGTCGCGGAGCGGCTGAGGACCACCACGGGCCACAGCTTCGCGAGCTCGGCGAGCGGCTTGTACCACTGCCGCATCTGGTACATGTTCACGGCGCCGTCGGCGAAGTACACGGCTACGCGGTAGTGGTGGGGCGGATGCGGCGGCCTCGTCGCGAGGATGCGCCTCACGTCGATGACGGCCGAGCGGCTCGCCACCGCTTTGCGGACGAGAGCGACCGCCTTCTTCCCATCGGAGACCAGAGGCACGCCTTCAGCGTACCCAGGTCGCCGCGTGACATGATCGACGCGTGCAACTCGACGACCGTGGGCGGAAGGACGCTCCGGCCGTTCCCCCCGGCGCCGGTGTCACCTTCGTCATGCCGGTGCTCAACGAGCGCGCGTACCTCAGACGCGCCGTCGAGACGGTGCTGGCGCAGGACGTCGCCGCGCCGACCGAACTGATCCTCGCCCTCGCGCCCTCCACGGACGGCACGACCGAACTCGCCCGGCAGCTCGCGGCCGAGGATGAGCGGATCGTGCTGGTCGACAACCCCGACGCCGACATCCCGGTGGGGCTCAATCGCGCCATCCGAGCCGGCTCGTACCCCACCGTCGTCCGGGTCGACGCGCACTCCGAACTCGAGCCCGACTACACGCGGCGGGCGCTCGCGACCCTCGACCGCGTGCGCGCCGCCAATGTCGGCGGAGTCATGCGCGCCGATGGGCGGACGCCCGTTCCAGCGAGCGGTCGCCCGCGCCTACAACTCCCCCGTCGGACTCGGCGGCGGCGCGTACCACGGCGGCGCGGAGGAGGGCGAGGCGGAGTCGGCCTATCTCGGCGTGCTGCGCCGGGCGGTGCTCGACGAGGTCGGGCTCTTCGATGAGACGATCCGCCGCGGCGAGGACTGGGAGCTGAACCTCCGCATCCGCCGCGCCGGGTACCGGGTGTGGTTCGACCCATCGCTGTCGGTGACCTACTGGCCCCGCGAGAGCTGGACGCGCCTGATCCGCCAGTTCTCGGCGACCGGCCGCTGGCGCGGGGAGCTCGTCCGCCGCTACGGACGCGGCAACTCGCTGAGGTTCTTCGCTCCCCCGGCGCTGGTCGTCGACGATCGCCCTCGGCGATCGTCGTCGGCGTGCTGCAGGCGACCGGCGTGCTGTCCGGATGGTGGTCGGTCGCGGCATCCGTCGTCTATCTGCCGCGTCATCGCCTACGCCGTCCTCGTCGTCGTGGTGGCGATCGGGCCCGGCGGTGGGCGCGGATGGCGCGACAAGCTCTGGACGGCCGCGGTGCTGCCCGACGATGCACCTGTCGTGGGGATGGGGCTTCGTCGATCGGCGTGCTGCGCGGCGCGCACGACACCGTCGACACGTCACGCCTCGGCGACCGGAACACGCCGCTGCCGTAGGCCGTTCGACAGGCTCAGGGACCGGTGGGCTCGCGGTCGATGAAGCCCTGGTCGAGGATGCGCGCGACGACGCGCTCGGCGGCGTGGCCGTCGTCCCTGCGCGTTGAACTTGTCGCGCCAGATCCGGTAGCTCGCCTCGTGCGTCCGCGGGGTCGCCCTCGGTGATGACGTGGATCAGCTCGTCCTGGGTGCGGACCACCGGGCCCGGGCGCGTGGGCGACGAGATCGAAGTAGAAGCCGCGCAGCTCACCGCGGTAGTGCTCGATGTCGGGGACCAGGAAGTACATCGGCTTGCCGGTGACCGAGAAGTCGAACATGACGGACGAGTAGTCGGTGATGAGCGCATCCGCGACGAGCAGCAGCTGCGACGTGTCGGGAAACCCGGTCACGTCGATGACGCGCGGACCCTCGGCATCCCGCCCCGGCTGCAGCGTGCGCGAGTGCCCGCGCACCAGCACCACGGCATCGGTCGCGGCCGCGAGAGCGGCCGGATCGACGAAGTCGACCATCTCGGCGCGGTCGTCGCGCCACGTCGGCGCGTAGAGCAGGACCCGTTCGCCGGGACCGATGCCGAGCGCCTCGCGGGTCGCCGCCCCGTCACCGGTGACGAGCACGTCGTTGCGCGGGTAGCCCTCGACCCAGATCGGCCGCGTCAGGAACGCGTACGCCTTGCCGAAGATGCGGGCGGCGTACGGATTCTGGGCGAGCAGCACGTTCCAGCGGCGCGACTCCTTGACGACCGCCGCCATGCGGCGAGGGTCGAAACCGGGCCGGTGCAGCGCGAGGCGCTTCAGCGGCGTGCCGTGCCACGTCTGGAGCACCACCTGGCCGGCGCGCCGTGAGAACCGCCGGCGCAGCCAGTCGTTGACCACGAGCAGCCGAGCGGAGCCCCGGGCGCGCCACCACTCCGGACTCCCGTCGACGACGGCGATCGCCCCCTCGGGGACCGGCGACCGAGAGATCCACGACGCTCCAGTACCGCGTCACGCCCGGGAGCACGCCGGGCGAGCTCACGATCGATCGCGAGCGGGTTGCAGCTGGCGTTGCGGCCGTAGAAGCTCTCGAAGAAGACGGCGTTCTCGAGCCGACCGGGCCGCGTCGCGTAGCGACGCTCGAGCGCGTCCTGACCTTCGCCCGAGTCGTAGGCCGGATCGATGGGCGGCCCGATGCGAAGGCGTCCATCCGCTGAGTTCCGCGCGCAGCGTGCCGAGCTGGGTGAGCGGCACGGTGCGCCGGCTGCTCGATCGGGTCCGTCGGTCCGCGGCCTCGATCCGCAGCTCGTAGGATCCGGTGGGCAGCGGCAGCTCGGGGAAGCCCCATCGCGCCGCGCGCAGCGGCAGCACCGCCCGCCAGGTCTTGCCGCGGCCGGTCAGCGTCGCGGCGACGCGCGCGCGGGATCCGACGAGCTCGACGGTCGCCGGGCGGATGCCCTCGCCGGAGACGATCAGTGCCGGACCGCCGTCGGTCGTGAAACGGGCGTCGGTCATCGAGGTCCTTTCGAAGGGCGGGACTCGGCCTCGATTCCCGCCAGAATCGCACGGTACACCCTGCGGGTGCTGCCGCCGTCGCGGAACGCATGGACGCGCGCGCTGAGCGCGCGGGACGCGCTGGATTCGGCGCTCGCTCTCGGCGGCATCCGCGAGCACACCGGCAAGCTGCGCAGCGGCTCCGCTCCAGTCGCTCGCCCAGCCGTCGCCCGCGACGTCGCGGTACGTGCCGTAGAAGCCGCGCCGGCGGGCGTACTCCTCGAGATCCGGGGCGAGGAAGACGACCGGCAGCGGAACCAGCGCGGCGTCGAACGCGAGAGACGAGTAGTCGGTGACCAGCACGTCGAACCCGGGGAGGAGCGGCGTCACGTCGGCAGCGAGGTCGCTGCCGAGGCGCCGGATCGCGGTCGGTGGCGAACGGCGGCGCGTAGTCGCCCGCGCCGAGCGGATGCGATCGCACCAGCATCGACGGCATCGCGCCGCCTCGAGCACGTCCAGGAGCGCGCGCCAGTCCTCGTGCCGAGGGCACCGCCGGGTCGGCGGCGCCATCGCGCCACGTCGGTGCGTACAGCACGAGGCGCGGTGCCGGCATCGACCGGTCCGACAGCGCGCTCGATGCTCGGCCCGCGCGGTCGAGCGGCGCTCGTCGGGCGTGCCCTGCGACAGCACGTCGACCCGCGGCTCCCCCGTCACCGGCACGCGATCGTCGGCGAGCGCGAACGCCGACTCGAGGCGCCCGCGCACCAGGTGCGAGGCGGCGGGAAGAATGTCGATCCGGCGGGCGGCGCCGCGGAACATGCCGCCGAGAAGTCGCCTGCCGAGCCGGGCACCCGGCGCCCTCGTCGAGGAAGCCCGGCAGCCGCAGCGTCTCGGGCGAGTCGAGGCCGATCCGCTTCAGCGGGATTCCGTGCCACAGCTGCACGATGAAAGCGCCCGACACGGCGTAGCGGTTCACGTCGCCGAAGCCGTGGGTCACGACGACGACCCGCGCGCGGGCGGTGTGCCAGAGGCCACGCAGGGACTGCTTCGGCACGGTCCGGATGCCGCGAGCCGCGGCATCCGCCTGCTCACGGCTCGATCCCACCAGCCACCGGGCGGGATGGCCCTCCGCCGCCGACGACCTCCCACAGCGCGAGCGCACCGTCGCCGATCCCCGCGCCGCAGCCGAAGACCCACTCGTCGCGGGTGCGGGGCACGACCAGGGTGAGGAGGCGTCCGGCGGCGTACAGCGGGATCGCTGCAAGCTTGCGCGCGTTCCCCGCGCCGAACGAGAAGGACGCCACCCCGCGAGCCTATCGCGGGGTGGCGTCCTTCTCGCTGGGGAGCGGCTTACGGCGCGAGCTCACCCAGCGTCACGTCGACCGTCTGCGTCTTGCCGTCGCGGACGAACGTGACGGTCGCGTCGCTGCCTGCGGCGGCGGCGCGGACCTGTGCGGTCAGATCGACCGAGTCGGTGATCGGGACGCCGTTGAACTCGGTGACGATGTCACCCTGCTGCAGGCCGGCCGCAGCGGCTGCGCCGTCGGGAGAGATCTCGGCGATGTAGGCGCCGGTGATGTCCGAGCCCTCGACGCTCGCGGCCGACTGGACGCTGGCGCCCAGGAGTCCGTGCGTCGCCGCGCCGTTCTCGATGATCTCGTCGGTCACGCGCTGGACGATGTTCGACGGGATCGAGAAGCCGACGCCGATCGAGCCGGACGCGCCGGACGAACCGCCCGCCGAGGCGATCGCGACGTTGATGCCGATGAGGTTGCCCTCGGAGTCGACGAGCGCACCGCCCGAGTTGCCCGGGTTGATCGCGGCGTCGGTCTGGATGACCGCGATCTTGATCGACTCGCCTGCCGGAGCCTGGCTCTGGCCCTGGCCGAAGTCGAAGAAGAACGGCGACTGGTCTTCGGGGGTCTGCTCCTCGGGAGCCTGGCCGTCGTCCTCGGAGTCGCCGGAGTCGGGCGCTGCCGACGAGGCGATCTCGATGGAGCGGTTGAGCGCGCTCACGATTCCGGTGGTGACGGTGTTCGACAGACCGAGCGGCGCGCCGACGGCGATGGTCGGGTCGCCGACGTTCAGGTCGGAGGAGTCTCCGAACTCGATCGGGGTCAGGCCCTCAGCATCCGTCAGCTTGATGACCGCGAGGTCGTACGTCGGGTCGGTGCCGACGACCTCGGCGTCGAACACGCGGCCGTCCGAGGTCGTGACGCGGATGCTGGCGTCGCCGGTGGCGCCGTCGAGCGTGACCACGTGGGTGTTGGTGACGACGTAGCCGTCCTCGGTGAGCACGACGCCCGAGCCGGTGCCGCCGCCGCCAGTGCTCGTGGCCTCGATGGTGACGACGCTCGGCACGACCTTCGCCGCGATGCCGGTGGTCTGGTTGACGGAGTCGGTGTCGTTGACGGTCACCGAGACGGGCCCGGCAGCCGGGACCTCGCCCGCGGGGGTGAAGAGGTTCACGCCGGCATACGCGCCGCCGAGGCCTGCGGCGCCGCCGACGATCGCCGCGGCCACGATGAGCCCGACGACCTTTCCGGCGCCGGATGCCTTCTTGGGCGCGGGTGCGGTCTGCACGGCACCGGTCGCGGGGACCGTGCCGTAGGGCGCGGTCGGCTGGGTGTCACCGGGGCGGACGCCGAACGCGGCGCCTGCGGGCTGGCCGGCGTAGGACTGGGGGTACGCACCCTGCTGGCCCGCGTAGCCGTAAGGCGGCGCGTAGGCCTGCCCCTGGGCGGGGTAGCCGGCGGGGGCAGTCGGGCGCGGCGGCTGCTGCGAGGCCTGCCACGCGGGCTGGGTCGGAGCGGGCGGGCGGCGGTAGGCCGGGGCTGCGGCGCGGGAGCCAGCGGGCGCGCTGCGCGTCGGGGTTCTGGTCTTCGGGGCGGTTGCCCGTGATGTCGCTCATTGGTGCTCCTTCGTCCAAGCTCTCCCCAGGATGGCGTCCGATGCTGTGCGTTTCTTATGCCGCGGATGGGACAGGACTATGCGTACGACCTGAGTGGGCCGTGTACCGTGAAGCCGATGCGAGAGATTCCCGGAGCATGGCACCGCACCGCGGCGGGCGCCGGACTCGTCGGTTCCGACGGGTCGATCCACCCCACCATCTTCGCCGAGATGTCGGCCCTCGCGGCCCGAACGGGCGCCATCAACCTCGGCCAGGGCTTCCCCGACGAGGACGGACCGCCCGAAGTGCTCGAGGCGGCACGGGCCGCGATCGCGAACGGTGTCAATCAATATCCGCCGGGGCGCGGCATCCCGGATCTGCTGGCGGCCGTCGCCGAGCATCAGCAGCGGTTCTACGGGATGCTGCTCGATCCGTCGCGCGATGTGCTCGTGACCGCGGGCGCGACCGAGGCGCTCGCGGCGACGCTCCTCGCGCTCATCGACGGACCCGACGACGAGGTGGTCGTCTTCGAGCCGCTACTACGACTCCTACGCGGCCGTCATCGCACTCGCCGGCGCGCGGCTCGTGACGGTGCCGCTGCGCTGGCCCGACTTCCAGCCCGACCTCGACGAGCTGCGGCGGGCGGTCACCGACCGCACGCGCGTGATCCTGGTGAACGATCCGCACAACCCGACCGGCGCCGTGTTCAGCGCCGAGGTGCGCGAAGAGGTCGTGCGCCTCGCCGAGCGCCACGACGCGATCATCGTCACCGACGAGGTGTACGAGCACCTCGTCTTCGACGAGCCCCACGTGCCGATCGCGACGCTTCCCGGGGCGTGGGAGCGAACGCTCACCATCTCGTCCGGCGGCAAGACCTTCTCGACGACGGGCTGGAAGATCGGGTGGGTGACCGGCCCCGCCGACCTCGTGGACGCGGTGCTCGCCGTCAAGCAGTTCCTCACCTACGTCAACGGCAGTCCCGTTCCAGCCGGCGATCGCGACCGGGCTGCGGCTGCCCGACGCGTTCTTCCGCGGGATCGGCGAGACGCTGCGGGCGAAGCGCGACCTGCTCGGCGCAGGGCCTTCGCGCGGCCGGGTTCGCCGTGTCGACGCCGTCCGGCTCGTACTTCACGGTGGCGGATGCCGCTCCCCTGGGCGCGACGGACGCCGCCGCGTTCTGCCGCGAGCTCCCCCACCGCGCCGGCGTCGTCGCGATCCCGCTGACCGCGTTCGTCACAGCCGGGCAGGCGAGCCGAATACGCGACCCTCGTCCGTTTCGCCGCGTGCAAGCGCGTCGAGGTGCTCGAGGAAGCGGCATCCCGGCTCGCGGCCGCAGGCTGACGCCGGAGCCTCAGTCGCGCGGCACCACGCTCAGCCGGCGGAGCCGGAGCGACGGGTTGACGCGTCGCACGCGGGCGACCGCGTCGCGATCGAGGTGCGCGACGGCGATGTCGGTGGCCGTGCCCGACGCAGGCGAGCTCGACGCCCTGCGGATCGACGATCATCGAGTGCCCGACACCGAGCGGCGGCGGGTGGTCCGCGGCGGCGACGAAGACGGTGTTCTCGATCGCCCGCGCGTGGATGAGCGTCCGCCAGTGGTGCTCCTTCAGCGGGCCTCGCACCCACTCGGCCGGCACGACGAACACGTCGGCGCCGGCATCCGCCAGCATGCGACCCACCTCGGGGAAGCGCAGGTCGTAGCAGGTCATGAGCCCGAAGCGCATGCCGTCGAGCTCGAACGTCTCGGGCTCCGTCGAGCTCCCCCGGCTCGACCCAGTCGGACTCGCGCTGCCCGAACGCGTCGTACAGGTGGAGCTTGCGGTAGCGCGCCAGCACGCCGGAGCCGTCGACGGCGACGACGGCGTTGCGGACCCGGCGCGCGTCGCCCGCCCGCTCGACCAGTCCGGCGACGATGTGGACGTCGTGCGACCCGGCGATCCGGACGAGCTCCGCGACGAACGGCCCGTCGATCTCTTGAGCGTGCTCGGCGAGCGAGGCGTCGAACGGGTCGACGAAGTAGCTCGAGTACTCGGGGAACACCACCAGCCGGGCACCACGAGCGGATGCCGTCGCCACGAGTTCCGCGATGGTCGCGAGATTCGCGGCGACGTCGGCGGTCGGGGCGAACTGCGCGACCGCGATCGGCGTGGTTGCCGCGGCGGTCATCGACGTCCTCCTCGACGTGGCGCGCGCGGATCATCGCGGGCGCCACGAGCCACGTCGCGACGATGACGAGGGCGAGGGCGCCGAACGCGATCCACGCGGCCGAGGTGCCGACCACGACGTCGAAGACGAACGCGACGACTCCGACCAGCAGCATCGACACCGTCAGCAGAGCGGTGATCAGGGCGGCGTGGCCGTAGGTGACGACGATCGGCTTCGCCATCTGCCGGAACAGGATGCGGTGCAGGGCGACGGGCGCGAGCGCGATGATCGCGCTGAGCGCCGAGAGGACGACGAGGGTGAGGTAGAACGCGCGTCTGGCCGTCGCTGAGATCGGCGAACGTCGGCTGGAACGCGAGCGCGAGGAGGAAGCCGGTCAGGATCTGCGTGCCGGTCTGAATGACGCGGAGCTCCTGCAGCACCTCGTTCCAGTTGCGGTCGGCACGCTCGGCCGGGCTCTCGTCGCGGCCGTCCGGCTTGTCATCGCGGGGATCCGTGTCGCGGGGGGAGGCCATGTCCTCATCCTTGCCCGACGCGCGCACGATGGGCAAGAACGCGGCCGCACGGTGCGACCCTGAATTTATCCGTGCTAGGCTGACTTCTTGTGCCGCGGGGTGGAGCAGCTCGGTAGCTCGCTGGGCTCATAACCCAGAGGTCGCAGGTTCAAATCCTGTCCCCGCAACAAAAAGAAGAAGGCGTCCCCTTTAGGGGGCGCCTTCTTTTCTGTGGGCCGTTGCGTGACCCTGCCCTGCAGGCGGTCCGCGCCGAGGCTCACGAATCGCGAAGCGATTCTGGAGGCGCGGCCAATCCTGTCCCCACCGCCGGAGCCGCGAAGCGGCGAGGCGGTACGCAAGTGACCTCGGCCCCCTACTGGGGTCGAACACCTCGCCCAGCTCGCCGAGGAACCGCGTGAACAGCGCGAGCTCCTCATCGGTGTAGCGGTCGGCGACACCCCGCATCCCCTGCAGCTGCACGCCGAAGTGGCGGAAGAAGGCCCGCCGCGACTCGTCGGTCAGCACGATGACGCGTGCCCGCCGATCGCGCGGGTGCGGGCGCCGCTCGACGTGTCCCGACTCCGAGAGCCGGTCCAGCAGCTTCGTGGTCGACGCGGTCGAGATCCGGAGATGCCGGGCGACATCGTGGGGGCTCACCGGCTCCCCCCGCTGCTCCCGCATGATCAGCATCCGCAGCGCCGCGAGGTCGGTGGCATTCATCTCCATGTCGCCCTTCATGCCGCCGTGCATGCGATCCATCGCATCGCTGAAGGCGCGGATGGCTTGCAGCACCTCCATCACGGCGTGATCATGAGGTGACTCAGGCAACCAGGGCTGGGACATGTGGACACCTCCCTCGATTCCGTTGTAGCATGTGCTCCAAGCGATTGCTAGCTAAACTAGCAAAATGGGAGGACGAATGACAGACATCGACCACGTGGTCCTCCTCGACGATGACGGCCGGGCGATCGGCACGGCGCCGAAGAGCAGTGTCCACGGTACCCACACCGCACTCCATCTCGCATTCTCGTGCCATGTCGTCAACACCGATGGGCGAGGTGCTGGTGACACGCCGCGCACTCGGCAAGACCGCCTGGCCCGGAGTATGGAGCAACTCCTTCTGCGGTCACCCCCGCCCCGCCGAGTCGGTGCTCGCGGCGGTCCACCGCCGCGCGGACTACGAGCTCGGTCTCGAGCTCATCCGACATCGAGCTGGCGCTCCCCCTCTTCCGCTACCGCGCCACGGACGCCAACGGCATCGTCGAGCACGAGCTGTGCCCCGTGTACACCGCTCTCGCCGCACGCCGAGCCGGTGCTCAACCCGCTCGAGGTGGTCGACGCGAAGTGGGTGCGACCCCGCGGACCTCGCCGTCTCGCTCGCGACGACGCCGTGGGCGTTCAGCCCCTGGCTCGTGCTCCAGGCCGAGCAGCTGCACCTGTTCGCCGCCGCCGGCGCGCATCGGCGGGCCTCGTGATCGACCTCGCCTCCCGCCCCGCGATCGACGACGCCATCGACGACGCCCTCGCGCGCGTGCGCATCCGCGCGGACGGCCTGGGCGGCGGATTCCCGGCGCTCGCGGACGCCCTCACCCGCGCCGCAGGCGGGGGCAAGCGACTGCGGCCCGCACTGGTGGCGGCCTCGTTCGACGCGTTCGGAGGAGACCCCGCCTCCACCCCGGGCCTGTACCCGGTGGCCGCGGCGTTCGAACTGCTCCACACCGCCTTCGTCGTGCACGACGACGTCATCGACCACGACACCATGCGCCGCGGCATCCCCAACGTCGCGGGCGAGTTCCGGCTTCGCGGACGCGCCACGCGGAGCGGATGCCGCCGGGGCGGCGCTGCTCGGAGACGCCGCCGCGATCCTCGCCGGCGACCTGCTGCTGCACGAGGCCTTCCGCCTCGTCGCGCTCGCCGACGTCGATGCCGCCACCCGCGAGCGGCTGTTCGCGCTGCTCGACGACGCCGATCTACGTCTCGGCGGCCGGCGAACTCGCCGACGTCGAGCACAGCGTCGCGGCCGAGCTCGCCGAGCCCGACGCGATCCTCGACGCCGCATTCAACAAGACGGCGGTCTACTCGTTCCGCGCGCCGCTCGGCGCCGGCGCGGTGCTCGCGGGCGCGCCGGAGGCGGCACTCGCGATCCTCGAGCGCGCCGGCGGGCACCTCGGACTCGCGTTCCAGCTCGTGGACGACCTGATCGGCGCGTTCGGCTCTGAGGAGCAGGCCGGACGCGAGGCGGGCGGCGATCTCAGGGAGTCCAAGCGCACGCCCCTGGTCGCGATCGCCCGCCAGAGCACCTCTCGTGGCCGCGCGTCAACGACGCGCTGGCCCTCGCGCACACCGGACCGATCGCCGTCCGCGATGCGCAGCTCGCCCTCGAGGAGAGCGGCGCGCGCGTGCGGCTGCGCCGCCTCATCGACGACACGCTCGACGATGTCCGCACGCGCCGCACGCGACCGCTCGCTGCCCGCGGACGCGGGCGCGCTCCTGCGCTCCCTCGCCGACGCCGTCGAGAGCCGCGTGCCGTGACCCAGGAGATCTCCGCGACGCGGCGCCGCGAGGCCACCGGGCTCGCGCTCTACGACCGCACGGCACAGGATGCCGCCGCCACCGTCATCGCCGGCTACTCGACGTCCTTCGGCCTCGCCTGCCGCCTGCTCGGTGCCCGGCCGCGCCCGCACGTGCGCAACGTCTACGCGCTGGTGCGCGTCGCGGACGAGATCGTCGACGGCGCCGCAGCGGCGGCCGGCCTCACGCCGGCGACCTCGCCCGCGCCGTGCTCGACGGCCTCGAGACCGAGACGCTCGACGCGATCGAGCGCGGCTTCAGCGCGAACCTCGTCGTGCACGCGTTCGCGCAGACGGCGCGGGAGTGCGGCATCGGCGCGGACCTCGTCCGCCCGTTCTTCGCGTCGATGCGCACCGACCTGACGACAGCGCGCCACGACGCGGCGTCGCACGACGAGTACGTCTACGGCTCCGCCGAAGTGGTCGGCCTGATGTGCCTTCAGGTGTTCGTCAACGCCGGGGCGCAGCATCCGATGTCACCCCGACGCCTGAGCTCGTCGACGGTGCCCGTCGGCTCGGGGCCGCGTTCCAGGACGTGAACTTCCTGCGCGACCTCGACCACGACGAGTCCGCACTCGGCCGCGACTATCTCGGCATCGCAGCCGGGCGGCACGACGCGCGACGGCGTGCTCGATCGCATCGACGCGGATCTCGCCGCCGCGGCCGCCACGATTCCGCAGCTTCCGGCCGACTGCCGCCGCGCGGTCACCGCCGCGCATGACCTCTTCGCCGAGCTGTCCGCGCGGCTGCGCGCGGCACGCCGGCCCCGGCAGCGGACGTGTCCGCGTGCCCGACGCCGTCAAGGCGCGCCTCGCGGCGCGCGCGTGGCTCGGCTTCCCACCGCGGGACGCGCGCGCATGACGACTCCGGCGCGACCCGGGGCGCGCCGTCGTCATCGGCGGCGGGATCGCCGGGCTCGCGACGTGCCGCGCTGCTCGCCGCCGACGGGTGGTCGGTCTCGCTGTTCGAGGCGCGCGACGAGCGTCGGCGGCCGCGCCGGAACGTGGGAGCAGGACGGATTCCGCTTCGACACCGGCCCGAGCTGGTACCTCATGCCCGAGGTGTTCGACCACTTCTTCCGGCTGCTCGGCACGAGCGCCGAGGAGCGAGCTCGACCTCGTCCCGCTCTCCCCGGCCTACCGGGTCTACTCGGATCCCGCGACCGGCGCGGCGCCGCTCGACGTCGAGTCGGGGCGGGATGCCGCCACCGCGCTGTTCGAGAGCATCGAGCCGGGCGCCGGTGCGCGCGCTCGACACCTACCTCGACTCGGCCGCGGACGCGTACGACCTGTCGGTGACCCGCTTCCTCTACGACACGTACGAGACCACCGCGGGCCTGCGCGACCCCGCGCTGCTGCGGCGGATGCCGCAGCTCGCGCCGCTGCTCACCCGCACGCTCGCCGCGCACGTCGAGCGGCGGTTCGCCGATCCGCGGCTGCGGCAGATCCTCGGCTACCCCGCGGTCTTCCTCGGCAGCTCGCCCTTCGACGTGCCGAGCCTCTACCACCTGATGAGCCACCTCGACCTCGACGAGGGCGTCCTCTACCCGCGCGGCGGGCTCATCGAGGTCATCCGCGCCGTCGAGCGGCTCGCCGTCGCGCAGGGCGTCGTCATCGAGACGGGCGCCGAGGTGGTGCGGATCGAGACCGCCGCCGACCCCGCCGCGCGGCGCTCGCGTGCCACCGCGAGGGCCACCGCCACCGGCATCCTGCTCGCGGATGGGCGTCGCATCGACGCCGACCTCGTGGTCTCGGCAGCCGACCTCCATCACACCGAGACCGCACTGCTGCCGCGTCGAGCTGCAGACCTACCCCGAGAAGTGGTGGGCGTCGAAGACCCCGA
Source organism: uncultured Actinomycetota bacterium (assembly GCA_963751055.1). GTDB lineage: Bacteria > Actinomycetota > Actinomycetes > Actinomycetales > Microbacteriaceae > Microbacterium. The sequence goes on from CAVVTB010000002.1 coordinate 768,184, forward strand.
GCCCGGGCGCGCTGCTGCTGATGCTCGGCGTCGAGGGCGCGCTCCCCCAGCTCGCCCACCACACGCTCCTGTTCACCGAAGACTGGCGCGCGAACTTCGACGACATCTTCGGCCGGCACCCGCGGATTCCCCAGCCCGCGTCGCTGTACGTCTGCCGCCCGAGCGCGACCGATCCGTCGGTCGCGCCGGCGGGGCACGAGAATCTCTTCGTGCTCGTACCGGTGCCGGCCGATCCCTCCCTCGGCCGCGGCGGAATCGACGGCGACGGGGACGCCGCCGTCGAGACGGCCGCCGATCGGGTGATCGCGCAGCTCGCGTCGTGGTGCGGCATCCCGGATCTCGCCGACCGGATCGTCGTGCGCCGCACCGTCGCGCCCGGCGACTTCGCCGCCGACCTGCACGCCTGGCGGGGCAACGCGCTCGGTCTCGCCCACACGCTCGGCCCAGAGCGCGGTGTTCCGGCCGCGGAACGCCTCGCGCAAGGTCGACGGTCTCGTCGTACGCCGGGCGCGTCGGCGCTGCCCGGGCATCGGCCTGCCGATGTGCCTCATCTCGGCGGAGCTCGTCGTCAAGCGACTGCGCGGCGACCGGTCGCCCGGGCCCATCCCGGAGCCCGCGAGGGTGTGACGTGCCGGGACTGTACCTCGCGGCGATCCTCGCCAGCGCGGCCGGCGTGGCCGCGATCGACGCGCGCTGGCGGCTGGCCGCGTGGCGCGACGCCCGGCAGAACCGCGGCGGCGGTGGGGATCGGCACGGCGTTCTTCCTCGCGTGGGACGCGGTCGGCATCGCCACGGGCGTCTTCGTGAAGGGCGACAGTCCGCTGCTCCTGGGCATCGACATCGCGCCGCAGCTCCCGCTCGAGGAGCCGTTCTTCCTCGCCTTCCTCTCCTACCTCGCGCTCGTCGTCGTGGGCGGGCGCCGAGCGCCTGCTCAGACGCCGGGCGCCGATCGGATGCCGCATCCGCCGTCGCTCGCCGGCAGGAGCAGCAGTGACCTACCCGCTCATCGTGCTCGTCGTTCGCCGCGGTGACCGCGGCGGTCGTCCTCGCGACCGCGCGACGACCGGAGTTCGGGCGACGGATGGCGGCATCGGGGATCGCGGCGGCGGTGCTCCTCGTGCCCTCACCGCGGTCTTCGACAACCTCATGATCGCGGCCGGCCTCTTCACCTATCCGCCGGAGCACCTGAGCGGCCTGCGGATCGGGCTCGCGCCGCTCGAGGACTTCTCCTACGCGGTGTGCGCCGCGTTCCTGGTGCCGGCGGTCTACACGCTGCTCGCCACTGAGCGCGCCCGGGAGCGGGCATGACCGCCGGCCAGGCCGCGCGCGCGGCTGCGCGCGTCAGCCGTCGCCCGGCAGCTGCTGCTCGCCTCGCGGCCCGTCAGCTGGATCAACACCGCCTATCCGTTCGCCGCCGCCTACCTGCTCACGACGCGGCAGGTCGACGCCACGCTCGTGATCGGCACGCTGTTCTTCCTCGTGCCGTACAACCTCGCGATGTACGGCATCAACGACGTCTTCGACTACGAGTCCGACCTCCGCAATCCCCGCAAGGGCGGCGCGCACGGCGCCGTGCTCGACGAGCGGATGCATCGCATCACGCTCTGGGCGGCCGCGCTGTCGTGCCTCCCGTTCGTCGTCGTACCTCGCCGTCGTCGGGTCGCCGTGGTCGTGGCTCGTCCTCGCCGCGAGCCTGTTCTTCGTGGTCTTCTACAGCGCCCCGCCGCTGCGGCTGAAGGAGGTGCCGTTCGCGGACTCGCTGACGAGCAGCATCCACTTCTTCTCGCCCGCGGTCTACGCGCTCGTGCTGGCGGGCGCCGTCGTGGACGTGGCAGCTCGCCGCGGTGATCGTCGCGTTCGCGCTGTGGGGCATCGCCTCGCACGCCTTCGGCGCGGTGCAGGATGTCGCGGCCGACCGTGCGGCCGGGATCTCGTCGATCGCGACGGCGCGCGGCGCGCGCTGGACGGTGCGGTTCGCGCTCGCCTGCTACGCCGCGGCGGGTCTCGTGATGCTCGTCACGCCCTGGCCCGGACCCCTCGCGGCGATCGTCGTCGTCCCGTACCTCGCGGTCGTCTGGCCGTTCCGCAGCGTCACCGACGAGACGCAGCGGAGGCCACGAGGGGCTGGCGCCGGTTCCTGTGGGTGAACCAGCTCGCCGGCTTCCTCGTGACCCTCCTGCTGATCTGGTACGCGGTCCTCACCGCGTGACGGCCCGCCGGGCTACGGCTGCTCGCCCAGCGCGATGAGCCTCTCGACGGCGGCGGTCAGCCGGTCGTCGGCCTCGGCGAACGCCGTGAGGTCACCGGCCCTGAGCGCGGCATCCCGATCGAGCATCGCCTGCTGCGCGTCCTGGAGCGCCGCCTGATACTCGTCGGTCGGCTCCGCCGGCTCCACCGGCGCGTTCGGGTCCGTCGGCGTCGGCGTAGGCGTCGGCGTCGGGGTGGCACCCGGGCCGGGCTCCACGCCGGTGTCACCGGCTGTGGCGCCGGAGTCGCCGCCGAACAGCACGTCGAGCGCCTCGTCGAGCGTCGGCTCGAACGCGATGTTGTCGCCGAACGCGACCAGCACCTTCTGGAGCGCGGGCAGCTGCGTGCCGCTGGAGGCCTGGACGAACACCGGCTGCACGTACAGCAGACCGCCGCCGACGGGCAGCGTCAGCAGGTTGCCGTTGAGCACCTCGGACTGCCCCTGCTTCAGGATGTTGATCTGGGCGGAGATCACGGGATCCGAGTTGAAGGTGTTCTGCACCTGGCCGGGACCCGGAATCGTCGTCTCGGCCGAGATCTCGAGCATGCGCAGCTTGCCGTAGTCCGGGCTCTTGACACCCGCTTCATCGCCCGCATTCGAGTCGACGGCCAGATAGCCCATCAGCACGTTGCGGCTGTTGCCGCCCTCGGATGACGGGATGAACGTCGTGAACATCGAGAAGGCCGGCGCGTCCTGCCCGGGCATCTGCATCGTCAGGTAGTACGGCGGCTGCAGGCGGGCGTCGGTCTGCGGGTCGTTCGGAGTCGCCCAGGCGTTGTCGCGCTGGTAGAACGACTGCGCCGTGTCGACGTGGTAGACGCCGAGCAGCGCCCGCTGCACCTTGAACAGGTCGGTCGGGTAGCGCACGTGGCTCATCAGCTCGCCCGACATCTCGGAGATCGGCTCGAGCGTCGACGGATACACCTTCTGCCATGCCTGCAGCATCGGGTCCTCTTCATCCCACGCGTAGAGCGTGACCGAGCCGTCGTACGCGTCGACGGTGGCCTTCACGGAGTTGCGGATGTAGTTGATGTCGTCGAGCGCGAAGCGCGGCGCGGTGTTGTTCGTGTCGGTGATCGCGTCCTGCAGGCTGACGGTCGTCGAGTACGGGTAGTTCGCGCTCAGCGTGTAGCCGTCGATGATCCAGACGATGCGGCCGTCCACGACGCTCGGGTACGGGTCGCTGTCGAGCTCGAGGTACGGGGCCACCTTCTGCGACGCGCGCGCTCGGGTCGCGGTCGTACAGGATCTGCGAGTCCTCGTTCACGGAGTCCGAGAACAGGATCTGCTCGGACTGGAACTTGAGCGCGTAGATGAGCCGGTTGAAGACGCTGCCGACGCTCGGCCCGCCGTCGCCCTCGAACGTCGTCCGCGTCTCGGTGGCGCCGTCGGTGCCCGACGGGTAGTCGAGCTCGATCGGGTCGGTCCCCTCCGGCGCGCCCACGATGGAGTAGGGCGCGGAGTACTCGCCGAAGTACACCCGCGGCTCGAAGCTCTCGCCCGACGACAGGAATCCGGTGGCCGGGATGCCGCGCTCGAGGAACACCGGATTGCCCTCGGTGGTCCGCTCGTTGCCTGCCGCCGCCACGAGGCCGTAGCCGTGCGTGTAGACGAGCGTCGAGTTCTGCCACGACGTCGCCGCTCCGAGCTGGTCGACGTTGAGCTCGCGCACCGCGACGACCGTGTCCTGCATCTCGCCGTCGATCTCGTAGCGGTCGACGTCGAGCGGATCCTTGAACTGGTAGTACGAGCGGTACTGCTCGAGCTGTCGCACCGCCGGGCTGATGATCGCCGGGTCCATGATGCGGATCTGCGCGGTCGTCTCCGCGTCCTCGCGCAGCTGGCCCGCCTCGACCTCGACGGCGGCGTTGAAGGCGTCCTTCTCGAGTCCGTCGATGCCGTAGGCGGCCTTCGTCATGTCGATGTTCCGCTGGTAGTACTCGCTCTCGAGCGCCAGCTGGTTCGGCCGCACCTGGAACGTGTTGACGATCCACGGGTACCCGACGCCGACGACGATGGCCGAGACGATCAGGAGCGCGGTCGCGATCAGCGGGTAGCGCCAGCGGCCGATGAACGCGGTCACGAAGAAGAGGACGGCGACGACCACGGCGACGATCGCGAGGATCGTCTGCCCGGGAATGATCGCGTTGACCCCGGTGTAGCCCGGGCCGGTGATCCGGTCGCCGGGCTCGACGAGCGTCTTGTACCGGTCGAGCCAGAGGCTCGCGCCCTGCACGAGCAGGTAGAGCCCTGCGATGACGGCGAGCTGGATGCGCGCCGCCTTCGAGATGCGCAGCTCCCGCTGGCCGACCCGCACCGAGCCGTAGAGGTACGCGACGATCGCCGTCACGAGCAGGCAGATCATGAGCACGGCGGAGACGAATCCGAGCAGCGCGCTGTAGAACGGCATCGCGAAGAGGTAGAACCCGGTGTCGAGCCCGAACTGCGGGTCCTTGAGCTGCGGTCGCGACGCCGTTGAACCACAGCCAGGTGGTCTCCCACTGCGCGGAGGCGGCGAAGCCGGCGAAGAATCCGAAGAAGATCGGGATGCCCCACATCGCGAGGCGGCGGAGCGGCTCGACGACCTCCTGGTAGCGGTCGAGCTGCGAGCTCAAGCGCGCGTACACGGGTCGCAGGCGATAGGCGAGCTGGATCGCGAGCCAGACGGGGACGGCCATGCCGAGGAACCCGACGACGAACATCACGACCCGGGCGATCCACTGCGTCAGCAGCACGGAGTCGAATCCGAGCTGGTCGTACCAGAGCCAGTCCGCGTACAGGTTCGCGAAGATGAAGAACGCCACGACGAGCGCGGCGATGATCGCGAGCGAGATCGCGACGATCCGTCGGGTGCGAGAGGGTGTGGCCGGAGTCGGCGCAGAGGTCGTGGTCACCGTCCCATCCTAGGTCCGCAGTTTCTGGGCGATTCGCCGCGCTCGCTGTCAACGTGCTGTGCACGTGGGAAGCGCGTCGAGGTCGCCGTCCTCCCGGATCGCGTCGAGGACGTCGAGGGCGTCGTCCAGGGTCTCGACCGAGAACACCCGCAGACCATCCGGGATGTGGCCGACCACTTCGTCGCAGTTCGCCTCCGGCGCCAGGAACCAGTCCGCGTCGGCGCCGACGGCTCCCCACATCTTCTGCTGGATGCCGCCGATCGGGCCCGACGGTGCCGTCTGCCGTGATCGTCCCGGTGCCCGCGACGCTCTCGCCGCCGTTGAGCTCGCCGGGCGTCAGGACGTCCATGATGCCGAGTGCGAACATCATGCCGGCGCTCGGGCCGCCGACGTTGTTCAGCTGGATCGTGACGTCGAAGGGGAAGTCGAACTCGGTCGTCAGCATCACGCCGATGAGCCAGGTCGGCTCACCGTCGATCTCGACCTCCTTCGGGCGTCACCGAGACCGTCTCCTCGTCGCCGTCGCGCTCGATGAGGATCGAGATGGGGTCGCCGTCGCCGGCGTTCACGATGTCACGCAGGGCAGCGGCATCCGTCACCGCCTCGCCGTCTGCCTCGAGGATGACGTCGCCGACCTCGAGGATGCCGTTCGCCGCGGCGTCGTCGGTGAGCGAGTGGACGGAGATCTGGGGATTGACGTCGTAGCCGAGTTCGGTGAGTGCGGCCGCTGTCGCCTCGTTCTGCGAGTCCACCATCATCGCCGCGCTCTGCTCGTTGCGCTCCTCGGTGGTCTGGTCCCGAGGGAAGACCGCGTCGATGGGCATGACCGCCTTGCTCGGATCGAACCACGCCTTCGCGAGCTCGAACCACGACGGCGTGCGCTCCCGGTTGCCGGCGACCTGCACCGTGAGGAGGTCGAGGGCCCCGTCGGTCGGGAAGGTGTCGGCGCCTTCGACCGAGATGAGCGGAACCTCCGCGCCGTCGGCGCCGGCGGTCGTGCCGAGTGTGTTGTAGACGGGTCCGGGCTGCTGGATCACGTAGGACGTGGGGAGGAAGGTGAGCGCGAGCAGCACGATGAGCGCCACGGCGAGCGCCCACATCCCCGCCACGGTGGCGCGGGACATCCGGCGCCGCGGAGGCGTCACGGTCTCGTTCTCGTCGAACAGCGCCACGGGGGCCTTCCTTAACCTGGTCGTTCGCGACCGGCGTAAGGGGAAGGATCCCTGCCGGGGAGTGCGATGAATGCGTGCGACTAGCGTAGAACGCGACGTGCAGACCTGTCTGAAAGGCGGCTGAAGTGGCGGACGAGGATCGCAGTCCCGAGGACGAGTTCCAGGAGCTTCTCCGGCAGCTGCTGGGCGGCGGCAGCGAGGGCGAGTTCGATGCCGAGCAGCTCTCACGGCTGTCCGGCATGAACATCGACCCCGCGATGATGCAGACGCTGATGCAGCACCTGCAGGGCGCGTTCGCCGGCGGCGGCGACGGCGGCATCTCGTGGGACCTCGCGAAGCGTCAGGCGCTCCACATCGCCAATCAGGACGGCCTCGGCGTCACGACCGGCCAGCGGACCGACCTCGACCAGGCGTTCGCGCTCGCGACGCTGTGGCTCAGCGAGGCGACGACGATCTCGGAGCTCGCCACTCCCCCGCAGGCGATGACGCGCGGCGGGTGGGTCGAGGCGACGCTGCCGTTCTGGCAGGAGCTCGCCGAGCCGGTCGCCACGAGCATCGCCGACGCCCTGACGTCGGCGCTGAGCGAGCAGGCACCGGACGACATGCAGGGACTCGTCCAGGGCGCGGGCCGGCTGATGCGGACCGTCGGCGGATCGCTCTTCGCGTCCCAGCTGGGCCAGGTCGTGGGCGACCTCTCGAAGGAGGTCGTGAGCGGCGGCGACGTCGGCATCCCGATCATGCCCGACGGCGTGGCGGCGATCCTGCCGCAGAACTTCGCCGACTTCGGGCGCGACCTCGAGATCCCCGACGATCAGCTCGCGCTGTATGCCGCCATCCGTGAGCTCGCGCATGCGCGCCTGTTCCGCCACTCGCGGTGGCTGCGCCTCCACGTCATCTCGCAGGTCACCGACTTCGCGCGCGGCGTGCACGTCGACACCAACGCGCTCGAGGACCTCGCATCGCGGTTCGATCCCTCGCAGCCCGAAGAGCTGCGCAGCGCCCTCGAGAGCGGCGCGCTGCTGCCCGCTCGCTCCGAAGCGCAGAACGCCGCGCTCGCGCGCCTCGAGAACCTCCTCGCGACGGTCGAGGGCTGGGTGGATGTCGTCACCGAGAACGCGGCATCCCGCCTCCCCTCCGCCGATCGCATCGCGGAAGCGGTCCGTCGCCGTCGCGCCGTCGGCGGTCCGGCGGAGCGCGCCCTCGGGTCGCTCGTCGGGCTCGAGCTTCGGCCGCGCCGCATGCGCGAGGCCGCCGCGATGTGGCGAGCGGTGACGGATGCCGTGGGCGTCGCCGCCCGGGATGCCCTGTGGGACTACCCCGACCTGATGCCGACCTCGGACGACATCGACGATCCCGCCGCGCTCGTCGCCCGCCTCGAGGCGCGCGCCCGAGGCGAAGAGCCTGCGCCCGACGAGATGGACGACGCCCTGGCACGACTCCTCGCCGGCGAGACGCCGTCCGATCCGGAATGCGCGGACCCGAGGGCGACGCGCCGTGACGACGGGTCACCCGACGACCATCGGCCGGTGTAGCGGCCGACCATAGCCCACGGCTCCTCCACAGGCGAGGCGACGGGATGCCTCGAGCCCGCGAGTTCTGTGGAAACACGCGTCGACGCGCCTGTCGGTCGCCACAATCGGGGGATGCTCCGACTGGACCCCGCCCACCCGCCGCTCTGGCGCAGCGCCACGACGCTTCAGTTCGGCGCCGACGCCGTCGCCGATCGTGGACGATCCCGCGCCGTGGCAGCAGCGACTCGTGAACGAGCTGGTGCGCGGCATCCCCGACGACGCCCTCGAGCTGGTCGCCGCCGCCTTCGGCGCGCCCGACTCTGCGGCCGGCCCGTTCCTCCGCCGCATCCGTCGTGCTCTCGCGCCATCCGAGCCGGCACGGCCAGCGACGACTGGTGGTGCAGATCCCCACGGATTTCCCGATCGTGCTGGCCGACGCCGTCGCAGACTCGCTGACCGCTTCAGGGTTCGACGTGGACCTGGAGCCGTGGTGCGACGCTCCCGACGAGGCCATCCCTCAGGCGGCGCCCGTCGTCGCCCTCGCCGAGCACGTCGTCCACCCCCGGCGCGCGGCGCTGCTCATGGCGAGCGACGTCCCGCACCTGCCGGTCGTGTTCACGGGCAGCGGTGTGGAGGTCGGTCCCTATGTGCACCCTGGCCGCACCGCATGCCTCGCGTGCGTCGCGGCCCACCGCCGGGACGCCGATCCGGCCTGGCCGCTCGTCGTCTCACAGCTGATCGGCACTCCCGTCGCCGGTGTCGACGCGGCGCTCGCCTGCGAGGCGGGAATCGTCGCCGCGCGACTCGTCAGCGATGGCGAACGCCACGCGACCCGGCCGTCGACCCACTCGCTGACGCTGCGCGCCGGCTCGCTGCACCGGACCTCGCGGGCGCACCGACCGCACGCAGAGTGCCGCTGCCGATCTCTCGAAGGAACCGGGACGGCTGACGGTCCCGCTGTCCTCGTGACCAGGACAGCGACAGCGTACGCCCGGCCCGCGTGATGCCGACGTACGCGAGGCGTCGCTCCTCGTCGACCTGCTCGAACGTGGTCGCGTACGAGATCGGCAGCAGACCCTCGGACATCCCGATCACGTGCACGTGGTCCCACTCCAGACCCTTGGCGGCGTGGAGCGTCGCGAGCGTCACCGTGCGCAGCGCCGGCTCGTCGTGGGTCTTCGCTCTGGCGGTCAGCTCGTCGGTGAAACCTCGCAGCGTGGTGCCCTCGGGGGCCTCGGCGGCGAGACGCAGGATCGCGGCGCGCGCCTCCCATGCATCACGAAGAGCTCCGCCCGCGGCGGGCGGCTCGTCGGTCAGCCCTCGCGAGCGCAGAACGTCACGGACGGTGTCGACGAACCCGGTCTCGATGGGCGCCACCGTCGCGGCGCGCAGCTCCATGATGGCCTGGCGGACCTCGGGGAGATCGAAGAATCGACGCCCGCCGAGCACCGTCGCCGCGATGCCCACGTCGGCGAGAGCGGCGAGGAGCTCGGCCGACTGGGAGTGCGCGCGGTAGAGCACGGCGATCCGCCGCGGATCGATGCCTGCGGCGATCTGCTGGACGATCCGGCCGGCGACCCCGCGAGCCTCCTCCACGTCGTCCTCGAACGCGGTGACGGTCGGCAGATCGATCGCTGCATCCCGCCCGTCTCGTGCGACGAGATGCAGCGCCCCCGGCCGGTCGCGCATGAGCTCGTTCGCGACGGCGAGGATCGAAGCATCCGATCGATAGTTCTTCTGCAGCCGGACCACCCGCGCGTCCTCGTGCCGGCTCTGGAACTCGAGGAGGAAGCGGGCGTCGGCCCCGGTGAACGAGTAGACGGTCTGGCTCGCGTCGCCGACCACGCACAGATCCCGCCGGTCGCCGAGCCACAGTTCGAGCAGGCGATGCTGCAGCGGCGAGACGTCCTGGAACTCGTCGACGGTGAAGTGACGGTACTGCTCGTGCACGGCACGGGCGACGTGCGGCTCTGCCTCGAGCATGCCGGCGCACGCGAGCAGCACATCCTCGAAGTCGAGCTGCCGGCGCTCGTCCTTGAGCTTCTCGTAGGCGCGATGGAGGTCGGCGACGCGTTCCGGCGAGAGCCCGCCGATCCCGACCGGGCGTGCCGCGGCGTACTCCTCGATGCTGCGCATCGTCACCTTGCGCCACTCGATCCCGCTCGCGACGTCGCGCAGCGTGGCGACGTCCGGCGAGACGCCCATCCCGTCGGCCGCGTGCGCGAGCAGGCGGACCTTGTTGTCGACGATGCCGGGCATCGTGTCGCCGGCGAGCGTCGGCCAGAAGTAGTTGAGCTGGGCGAGCGCGGCGGCGTGGAAGGTCCGCGCCGCAACACCGTCGACCCCGAGCGCGCGCAGCCGCCCGCGCATCTCGCCCGCCGCCTTGGCCGTGAAGGTGACCGCCATGACGCGTCCGGGCGAGTATGCGCCGGTGTCGACGCCGTGCGCGATGCGATGCGTGATGACCCTCGTCTTGCCGGTGCCCGCACCGGCCAGGACGACGACGGGTCCGCGAAGGGTGGTCACCGCCTCGAGCTGCTGTTCGTCGAGGCCCTGGAGGACTCCGGCGCTCACTGCGCGCCCTCGAACCAGTCGCTGATCAGGCGGTGCGCGATCGACGCGGTGCCGGGGAGCAGCAGCTCGCCCTCGCCGGCGAGGCCCGCGCCGATCTCGTCACGGGTGAACCAGCGCACCGCCACGATCTCCTCGCCGTCCGCCTCAGCGGCGGCATCGTCGGCAGCCGTGGCGAGGAACCCGAGCATCAGCGAGCGCGGGTAGGGCCACGCCTGAGATCCGCGATAGCGGATGTCGACGGCATCCACCCCCGCCTCCTCGTTCACTTCGCGACGGACCGCCGCCTCGAGGGACTCCCCCGCTTCGACGAAGCCCGCAAAGCACGAGAAGCGGTTCGCGCCCCACAGCGCGTTCGAGCCGAGCAGCAGGCGGTCCGGATCCGCGGCGCTCTCGATCGCGACGATCACCGCGGGATCGGTGCGGGGGAAGTGCTGCCTGCCGCACGCCGGGCACCGCCGGGACCAGCCCGCGTCGGTGAGCAGTGTGAGCGCCCCGCACGCGGGGCAGTGCGGTGCCTCGAGCAGCCAGCGTCCGAGGCTCAGCGCTTCGACGAATGCGCCGGCGTCGTCCGCCGCCAGGGATCCGCCCACGACGCGCAGGCCCGCCCAGCCGCCGGGGCGGGGCGAAGAGCTCGCGCTCCGGCGCCTCGAACACCGCCGTCAGCAGGGCAGCGCCATCGCCGTCCCTGCCCGAGGAAGGCCCACGTGCCGCCGTCGGGCACATCGCCGGCCGACGACCCAGTGCAGTCGCATCGGCGCTCGCCAGCGGCGCCGCGTCGCCCGCGATCGACGAGGACACGGGTCGCAGCATCCGCTCGCGCCGTCTCGAGAAGGCCGGGAGTCAGTGCGCTCGGCGGCGGCGCGGTCGATGCCGAAGCCGGTGAGGGGCGGGAGCTGGGCTCTGTCGGGCGCCGTCATCGAGGACCTCTCCGCTTCGTCGATCGACCTGGGCGTGGCTCGACCGGCCAGGGCGTGGCGCGGGGGCGGACGGGAGTACCCGACCTACCCTGGGCACATGGCACGCTCACCCCTCACTCTAGCCGCGTCCGTGACATCGGCTCTGCCCCGGGTCGGCGTCGTCGGAGTCGGCGCGCTGACCGAAGGGGCCGCCGGCCGCTACGACGCCGCGGTCGCCGATCTCGACGACGGACGTCGCGTGGTCGTGCGCGTTCCCGCCGACGATTCTGCCGCTCCCGAACTGGCGGCGGAGGTGCGCGCGCTCCGCGCGCTCACGCCCGGAGTGCGGGGTCTCCTTCCCTTCCGCGCGCCCGAGCTCCTCGGCGAAGCCGGCATCGGCGACTCCCGCGCCGTCGTCGTCGACTTCCTGCCGGGATACCGAGTGGATGCCGCGCACCTGCCGCCCGGCCGGGGTGCCGCGACCTCGCTCGGGGCCTCACTGGCTGCGCTTCACGCCCTCCCGCTGTCGATCGTCCGCACCGAGGGCCTCCCCGTGCGGACGCCGCACCAGGTGCGCGCCGATACCGCACGCCTGGTCGACCGCGCCGAGGCCACTCGGCGCACGCCGAGGGGCCTGCTCGACCGCTGGCGCCGCGCGATCGCCGCCGACGAGCTCTGGCGGTTCGAGTCCGCCGTCGTCCTCGGCGGCGCCGGCGCCGCATCGTTCCTCTTCGACGACGTCGACGGCGTGCCGCAGGTCACGGGACTGCTCGAATGGCACGGGCTCTCGGTCGGCGACCCCGCGACCGACCTGCAGTGGCTCGCGTCGGCGCCGACGGCTGCGGACGACGTCTACGCCGCGTATGTGGCGCACAGCGGCCGCGCTCCCGACTCCCGTGCGCGAGAGCGCGCACGTCTCTATGCCGAACTCGAGTTCGCGAAGTGGCTCGTGCACGGCCACGAGACCGGCCGCGCGGACGTCATCGACGACGCCGTGGGGCTGCTGGAGGCGCTCGCCGCGGGCGTCGCCGGCGAAGAGATCGTGACGGATGCCGCACTCGGCGTCGACGACGCGATCGCCCTGCTCGACCGGATGCCGGATGCCGCGCCCGCCGTCGTGGACACCTCGATGCAGACCGACGCCTACGATCCCGAGGAGCTCTCGCTCTGGGTGACGACGGACGCGGAGGCCGAGGCGGAGTCCGTCGCCGGAGAGCCGGTCGCGGATGAGGCCGCGGCGGCGCCCGAAGTGCCGGCTCCGCCGACGACACCTCGACGGCGCCGATCGACATCTCGGCGTTCACGGCACGCAAGGCGCAGGACTCCTGGCGCATCGGCGATCGAAGGCGCTGCGGAAGCTGACGCGCTCCGCGCCTCGGAGGCCGCCCTGCGTCGCTGGCGCGCGGAGTAGCGGAGCAGCCGGCTCACGCCGCCGGAGCGAGGATCAGCCCCGCAGCACGAGGTCGTGCGCCACGTAGTACAGCGCGACGTCGATCTCGTCGAGCGGAACGCCGTGGCGGGCGTGATAGGCCTGGCGATACAGCTCGAGCTGCAGCATCCGCTCGCTCGTCTCGGCCTCGCCGCGAGGGGCGGCTCCGGTCTTCCAGTCCACGATCTCGATGCGCCCGCCGCGGTCTTCGCGGCGGTAGACCGCGTCGAGCTTGCAGATCACGATGTGCGGCCGGTCGTCGAGACCCACGATCGTGAAGTCGATCTCGGTCTCGACCTCGATCGGACGCAGATGCGCCCACTCGGAGCGCAGGAAGTTCGCGCGCAGCAGGTCGAGTGCGGCGGCGTCCTCAGCGGATGCCTCGGAGCCCGGCGCTTCGTCGTCCGACTCCCACAGCGCGTCATCGAGCGAGCCGCCGGTGCCGATGCTGCCCGACCGCTGTTCGACCCACGCGTGGAACAGCGTGCCCAGCCGCGTCTGGCGGAACGGCCGCTCGGGCAGCGGTCGCGCGAGTCGCGCCACCGTGCCGGCGTAGTCGGCGACGAACTCCTTGTAGCGTGACGCGGCGATCCGCGTCGGAGCGGGCTGCGCCGACGCGCGTGCGACGGTCGGCGCGCTCCGCGAGGAGGAGCGCGACGTCGGGATCGGGCTCGGGCAGCTCGCCGCCGCGAGCCGCGTCCACGGCCGCCGCGGCCCGCATCGACGGCCGCCCGACGGGCGCCGAGCGGATCGATGGGCCATTCCAGCACCCGGCGCTCACCGAGGTAGGGATCCTCGCCCGGATCGTCGGGCGGGGTCTCGACGCCGAGCGCATCCGCCATCTCGACGAAGAACGCGCTCCGCTCGCGCGGCTTCCTGGTGCCCGACCAGCTCGAGCCCGTCAGCAGCAGGTGGTCGCGCGCGCGGGTGACTGCGACATAGGCGAGCCGGCGATCCTCTTCGAGCTGCCGGGCGCGGTTCGCGGCGACGAAATCGTCGATGGCCGCCTTGAGGTCCTGCTGCGTCGGCGCGGCGTCACGCTGCCAGCGCAAGCGACGGCAGCCAGCGCGCGTCGCCGCGGAACTCGTACGGCAGGATCCCGAAGCCGAGCCAGCCCTTCGTGTCGCGCGCCATGCTCGGCAGCTCGTCCTTGACCAGACGCACGACGGCGACGGCATCCCACTCCAGCCCCTTGGAGCCGTGGATCGTCAGCAGCTGCACGACGTCCTCCTCGGGCGGCTCGGTCCGCGGCGCGAACTCGTCGAGCTGCTCGGCGTGGTCGAGCCACGCGAGCAGGCTCGACAGCGACCCGCTCTCATCGGCGGCGAGGAACGCGTGCAGCTCGTCGACGAAGGCACGCAGCTGCGCGGACGCGATGCGCGCCGGACCACGCGTCTCGTTGGCCGCGAGCTCGATGTCGAGCCGCAGCTCGAGCTCGATGAGCCGGACGAGTTCAGGCAGCGGCATCCCGACCGCCTGCCGCAGTCCGGCGAAGACGGATGCCGCCTCGCGAAGCCGCTCCCGTGCGGCATCGGTGAACCCGGCCAGCCAGCCGTGTTCCGGCTTGTGGCGCAGCACGAAGTCGAGCGCGTCGACGAGCGATCCGCCGTCGTCGCCGGCACTCCCGCGGATGGCTTCGACGACCTCGGGCGCGAGCGGCTGCAGCGCGGAATCATGACGCGCGATGCGGCGCGAGAGGGCCGCGAGCTCGCGGAGGTCGGGCAGCCCGATCGCCCAGCGCGGGCCGGCGAGCAGCCGGATGAGCGCCGAGCCCGCGCTCGGATCGCTGAGCACGCGCAGCGCCGACACCACATCGACGACCTCGGGCGTCGACAGCAGCCCGCCGAGCCCCAGGATGCGATGCGGGATGCCGCGACGGCCGAGCGCGTCGCCGAAGCGCACCATGTGCTTCTTGCTGCGGAAGAGGATCGCGCCCGTGGTCGGCGCACCCGCCCTGCGTCCGCTCGGCCCGGACGCGCTCGAACCAGCCCGCGACGCGATCCGCCTCGGCGTCGAGGTCCCGGTCGAAGCCGAACTCGACTTCGCCGAGCGGGGGCGCCCGGGCCGGGCGCGCAGCGCCTCCACCGGCACGGGTGCCGAGACCGCGAGCGGCGCGAGCACGGCGTTCGCGGCATCCAGCACCCGCGCACTGTTGCGCCAGCTGGTGAGGAGCGAGTACTGCGCACACGGGGACGTCCGGCGAGAAGGCCGCCGAGAAGCCGCCGAGATTGCCGGCGCTCGCTCCGCGCCAGCCGTAGATCGCCTGGTGCGGATCGCCGACCGCCATGACCGCCGAACGGCCGAACAGCGCCGCGAGCAGGTCGGTCTGCACGACCGAGGTGTCCTGATACTCATCGAGCAGCACCACGCGGAACCGCTCGCGCACCTCGTCGGCGACGGACGGATGACCCTGGACGATCTCGAATGCGCCCGCGACCTGGTCCGAGAAGTCGATCACGCCGACGCGGCGCTTCTCGGCCGCGTATTCGCGGGCGAGGTCGGCGAGCAGCGCGAGCGCGCCGACCTTCTCTTCAGCCGTCGCCACATCGGCGTAGACGACGGTCGCCCGGCTCGTCGAGGGCCGCTCGAGCACATCGCGGAACCGCTCGGGGAACGCGGCGAGCGCGTCGAAGGACACGAGGTTGTCGACGCCGTCGCGCGCGATCCGCAGCGCGGCGTCGACGATGCTGCGCACCGCCTCGCCTCGCGTCTCGAGCCGCGGGTCGTCCGATGCGAACACGACCCGGCGCATGAGCAGCCACGCCGCCGACTCCGAGAGGACGGCGGCTTCGGCATCCCGTCCGATCCGCAGCGCGTGCTCGCGGACGATCTGGTCGGCGAAGCTGTTGTAGGTCGCCACCGTCGGCCGGTGCAGCAGGGCGTCATCGTCCGCGTCGCGTGGCACCGCGCCCGTCAGCGCCACCAGGGCGTCCATCGCCGCATGGCGAGCCTCGGCTCGGCCGCCGGCGCGCTCGAGTTCGGTGAAGACCTCGAGGTGCCCCTCCGAGTGCAGCTCAGGCAGGTGCGGCACGAGCCCGCTCGTCTCGAACTCGGCGAGTCGCTGCAGCCGTCGCTGGATCCGCTCGGCGAGCTCGCCGGCGGCCTTCCGGGTGAAGGTGAGGCCCAGCACCTCGTCGCGCCGCACGATCCCGTTCGCGACGAGCCACACCACGCGCGCCGCCATCGTCTCGGTCTTGCCGCTGCCGGCGCCGGCGACCACCAGCGCGGGCTCGAGCGGGGACTCGATGACGGCGCGCTGCTCCTCCGTCGGCGGGAACTGGCCGAGCGCGGCGGCGATGACGTCCGCCGACAGCGTGGCGGTCGTGAGGGATGCCGTCACGACGCGCTCACCGCCCCGACGGTGTGGATGCGGCAGAGGCCGTAGGAGAACTCGTCGCGGCAGTGCTCCTCGTAGGGCGCCGTGAAGGACGTTCCGCGCATCACGCGTGACGGCCTGGCGGATGCGGCGCGAGGAACTGCTCCCGTCGCTCGTCGTCGAACGGCGGCTGCCACGGCTCGGCGTAGTCGGATCGCGCCGCGGTCGGCCGCAGCACGAGCAGCTTGGCACCGCCGGACGGGTGGCCGGCGGCCTGCGCGATCGCCCCCGACTCGAAGGCGAGCTGGTAGGCGCCGAGCTGCGGGTTGTCGACGACCTTCGCGTCGGTCTGCGGTTCGCGCTTGCCCGGTCTTGAGGTCGACGATGACCACTGCACCCTCGGGCGTGAGCTCGACGCGGTCGATGTAGCCGGAGAGGATCACGCCGTGCTCGAACGGCCTCGGCCTCCTCGAGCGGGATCGCGACCTCGAAATGCGGCTCGGCGCCGATCAGCGATCCCGCCGGACTGCTCGAAACGACGGAGATAGACGTGGAGACGCCGGACCAGGTCGCGCGCGCGGATGCGCTCGGCGCGGTCGCGCCATTCCGCCTCGAAGGTCAGCTCGCCCCAGCGCGCCTCGACCTGCGCCCAGAGGCTCGCTTCGTCGGTGGCGTCGGCGTGCTCGAGAGCGGCGTGGATGATGGTTCCGAGCCCCGCGGTGGCGCCGCCCGGATCGCCGCCGAGGTCGCCGATCACCCAGTTCAGCTCGCACTCCTCGAGGGTGTGGAGCCGCGACGGCGAGACGCGCACGTCCTCGAGGGCGAGGTCTCGCAGAGGCCCCGTCGACGTCGCTCCCGCGACGCCGTACCACTCGACCGGCGCGCGCGCCCGGAACGCCCGCGGCCGCGAGCACGGCCAGCTGGCCCGCCGAACGCGCGGCGCGCTGCGCTCCGGCCGAGACCGTCAGCGCTCGTCGGTGCTGGGCCACGAGGCCGCGGAGCGACAGCGGATGATCGACGGCGTGACGCTCGGCGCTCGGGCAGGAACTCGAAGAAGACGCTCGGACCCGTGTCGTCGTCGTCCACGGCGGTCACGAGCGACCAGGGCGGTCGCCCGGCTGAGCGCGCGTGCCAGCAGCCGCAGTTCGTCGTGCATGGCCGCCCGGCGGCGATCGAGCGTGCCGGAGGACTCGCCGTCGGCGCGGGATGCGGCATCCACCAGTCGCCAGGTGTCGAGCAGCCCGCCGCGCAGCCGCGTGTTCGGCCAGACGCCGTCCTGCACTCCGGCGATCGACGACCGTGTCGAACTCGCAGGCCGAGCGACCCCGCCGGCGTGAGGATGCGCACGGTGTCGTCGCGCATCGGCGCATCGAGGCGATCCTCGGCGACATCGCTGTCGAGCATGCCGCGCACGAACGCGCGCGGATCGGCGTCGAGGGAGCGCTCGACGAAGCGCTTCGCCGCCTGGAACAGCGCGACGACCGCGTCGAGATCGCGGTTCGCCTGCTCGGCGAGGGGCCCGTGACCTCGGGCGAGCTCGGACCAGGCGCGCTCGAGTCCGCTTCGGTCCCACGCTGTCCAGAGGAGCTCGTGCACCGTGGCGCCGCGCTCGAGCTCGTCGCGGAGCACTGCCGAGTGTCCGCGCGAGCAGCGCGGCCCGACGCGCCTCGCGCGTGTCGATGAGATCGAACTCCAGCGGCCGGTGCATCGCCGATACGAGCAGCGCGCTGCCCGACGGCGCTCCGGCGGCATCCGACCCGGAGCCCGCGGCGCTGCTCTGCAGGGCCGCATGACGGAGGGCCGAGCGCAGACGCCGGAGCTCGATCGGGTCGAGGCGGCCACACGTGCCGAGGAGGAGCTCCGACACCTCCTCGACCGTCCATTCGTCTCGCGCCGCCAGCCTCGATGAGGCGCAGCAGATCGCGGACGGGCGCGATCCGCGCCGAGCGCCCGACCCGGCCCGTTCGAGCGAGCCGGCACCTCGCGGGCGGCGAGCTCGGCCTCGAGCGCCGCGACCTGCCGGGAGTCGTGGGCGATCACGGCGCAGTCCGCCCAGGCGACGCCGTCATGGACGTGCCGCTCGCGCAGCATGCGCGCGATCGCGTCGTACTCCTCGGCGGGCGACCGCAGGAGCGAGGGCGCGGACCGAGCCGTCGTCGTCGGCGCCCGACGGCGCCGTGCGGTGCGCGACCACGCCGACCGCGCCGATGCGCTGCGTGACGCGGCGCACGAGGTCCGCCTGCCATGCGGTGCCGCGGTGCGCGCCGTCCAGCACCCAGGTCTCGCCGAGGCGTGCCGCCAGGCGTGCGAAGTTCTCGGGAGTCGCGCCGCGGAACGCTCCCGACCCGACGTCCGGATCGCCGAACGCCATGCGCGGTGACACCCGCGCCGCACGCACGCCTCGACGAGCTCGACGCCGCCGAGGGTCAGCTCCTGTGCGTCGTCGACGAGGACGATCTCGATCCGATCGAGCACGGCGAGCCCGGCGGGCGCGGTCGCGCACCAGTCCGACCGCCTCGCGGACGAGGCCGGCGGCATCGCGATGCGCACCGCGCATGCCGGCGCGCACCTCGAGGTACTCCGCGAAGAACGAGGCGAGCGCGATCCAGGCATCGAGCCCGTGCCGTTCGCCGAGCGCGCGGAGGGCCTCGGGCTCGATCCCGAGGGTCGTGCACTCGGCGAGGAAGCGTCCGCACCTCGGTGCGGAAGCCCTTCGTGCCGCGGATGGCGGGCCCGAGCCACTGCGGCCAGCGGCCGCGGCCGTGCGCTCTCGTCCTCGGCGTCGCCGTCGAGGAGGTCCTGGATGAGCGGTCCTCGTCGCCGCCGGTCAGCAGCTGCGGCGGCTCGGCGTCCGCCGCGACACGCGCCGGCGCGCACGAGCTGGAAGGCGAACGAGGCGACCGACCGCGCCGCCGGGCCCGACGTCGCCCGCCCGATGGCGAGCGCGAGCCGGTCGCGCAGCGCCGTGGCCGTCTGGCGGGACGGGGTGAGCACGAGGATCGCGTCGGGGTCGACACCGCGCTCGACGAGCGCCGCGACGCGGGCGACGAGGGTCGACGTCTTGCCGGTGCCGGGGGCTCCGACCACCACACCGCCGACTCGTCGGAGGCAGGTCGACGACCGCGCGCTGAGCCTCGTCCAGCGCGATCGCCGCGCCGGATCCTCCCCTCGACACCATGACCTCGACGCTAGCGCGCGCGGCCGACACGATCGTTCGCCGAGAGCGTGAACCACGCGGCCGGAGGCTCCTCGCCCGTGTCGTAGAGTGGCCATGCGCGACCCGGACGCCGGGTCGCACCGCAGGACCAGCGCAGGAGAAAGGCAAGCCACGTGGAGATCCGCATCGGCATCACGAACACCGGCCGTGAGCTCAGCTTCGACACGAACGAGCCCGCCGCGGCCGTGAAGAAGTCGATCGCGACCGCGCTCGACAACGGCGCCACCCACGTCGGCTTCACCGACAGCAAGGGCAACTCCTACATCGTCCCGACCGCGGCGCTCGCCTACGTCGAGCTCGGCACCGAAGAGTCCCGCCGCGTCGGCTTCGTCGCCTGATCGGAGACCCCAGTGCAGATCCTCATCGCCCTCATCATCGGCGCCGTCGTCGGCATCGGAGTCCACTTCCAGCTCTCGCAGCCGCCTGACGCGCGGCGTCGTCCTCGGTCCCATCGTCGGCGCGCTCTCGGCGGGTCTCGCGTGGACGATCCTCACCTGGGCGGGCATCGGGATCGACACGCCGTGGCCGTGGCTCGCGGCGCTCGTCGTCCCGATCGCGGTGACCTACCCGGTGCTGATCCTGCTCACCCGCAGCCGCGTCGCCCGCGACGCGCGCGAGCGCGCACGCCTCCGCATCGGCTGACGCGGCATCCGCTGACTCGACAGAGTCGGATGCTGCGGCTCAGGCCGCGAGGCCCATGGCGTCCATCCGCCGGGAGTGCGCGGCCATCAGCTCGGTGAAGACGGGCTCGACCTTCTCCTCGTCGGCGAGCCGCGAGTGCTCCGGGCCGCAGCGCCGCCCGCGCGATGAGCAGCGTGTCGCCCACCAGGCGCCTCCCCCACATCGCGAGCAGCGCCTTCCACTCCGGGTCGCTCGCGATCGTCGCCGCGATGATGTCGACGATCGCCTGGCGGTCGTCGTCGGCGCGGAGGATCCGCGCGACGCGGCGGCCGGTGTCGCCGTAGCTCGCCGACAGCGCGAGGTAGAAGTCGTCGAGCATGCCCGCCGTGATGTGCACCGAGAGCATCGTCTCCTGCGGCCGCACGCCGTGGGTCGCACGCGCGGAACGCGTCGAGCGGCTCGCGGAACGGGAGCATCAGCGCGGTCGGGTCGTCGCCGCGCTCGCGGATGAGCGCGACGAGCGCTTCGTGCTTGGTGAGGGCGGCCCCCGCGGCCCGCGACAGCGACTCCTTCTGGGCGAGCTCGGGCGTCGAGGCGATGAGCTCGCTCAGCGTCTCGAAGAAGCCGAGCTGCAGGTAGGCGGCCTGGCCGAGGAACGTGTCGACGTCCGGCGCGAGCTCCTCGAAGTCGACCCGCGTGGCGTCGCCGAGGTCGCCGCGCGAGCGCAGCGCGAGCGCGCGCTCGCCGGTGCGAGGGCGCTGCCAGAACCAGGTGACCACGGATTACACCCTACGGCCACGGGTCCGGCGACACATCGAGGCAGAAGCGGGGTCGCGGCATGGGACACGGACGCCCGGTATCCTTGACAGGTCCCCGGCGACGGATCGGGGCCCCCGCGCCTGTGGATGAGTGAAGGGCGTGGATCAATCACCTCCCAGGCGGTACCTCGCCGCCAGACAGGCTTTTCATCGTGACGACCTTCGCCGAACTCGGCGTGGACCAGGACATCGTCGACACCCTTGCCGCCAAGGGCATCGTCGACGCATTCCCGATCCAGGAGCAGACCATCCCCCTCGGGCTTCCCGGCCAGGACATCATCGGGCAGGCCAAGACCGGCACCGGCAAGACCTTCGGCTTCGGCATCCCCGTCGTCCAGCGTCTCGGCCTCGATCCCGCGCACGGCGTCAAGGCGCTCATCGTCGTGCCGACCCGCGAGCTGTGCGTGCAGGTGTACGAAGACATCGACATGCTGACCTCCGGGCCGCAGCACGAGCGTCGTGGCGATCTACGGCGGCAAGGCCTACGAGGGCCAGATCGAGCAGCTCAAGGCCGGTGCGCAGATCGTCGTCGGAACCCCCGGCCGGCTCATCGACCTCAACAACCAGCGCCTCCTCGACCTGTCGAACGCGACCGAGGTCGTGCTCGACGAGGCCGACAAGATGCTCGACCTCGGCTTCCTTCCCGACATCGAGAAGATCTTCCAGAAGGTGCCGGCGGTCCGCCACACGCAGCTCTTCTCGGCGACGATGCCCGGCCCGATCGTGGCGCTGGCCCGCCGGTTCATGACGAACCCGATCCACATCCGCGCGACGGATCCCGACGAGGGTCTCACGCAGGCGAACATCCGCCACCTGGTCTACCGCGCGCACTCGCTCGACAAGGACGAGGTCATCGCCCGCATCCTGCAGGCCGACGGCCGCGGCAAGACCGTGATCTTCACGCGCACCAAGCGCGCCGCGCAGCGCCTGTCCGACGAGCTCGGCGACCGCGGCTTCAACACCGCGTCCGTGCACGGCGACATGAGCCAGGAGGCGCGCGAGCGCTCGATGGCCGCGTTCAAGGCCGGCAAGAGGGACGTCCTGATCGCCACCGACGTCGCCGCCCGCGGCATCGACGTCGACGACGTCACCCACGTGATCAACCACACGATCCCCGACGACGAGAAGACCTACCTGCACCGCGCCGGCCGCACCGGCCGCGCCGGCAAGACCGGCATCGCGGTCACGTTCGTCGACTGGGACGACCTGCACAAGTGGGCGCTCATCAACCGCGCACTCGAGTTCGGCCAGCCCGAGCCCGACCGAGACGTACTCGTCGAGCCCGCACCTCTTCGCCGACCTCGACATCCCGGCCGGCACGAAGGGCCGCATCGGCACCGCGCCGCGGACCCAGACGGTCAGGACGACGGATGCCGCGCCCAGCGGCAACGGCACCTCGGCGCCCCGCACCCGCAACCGCCGTCGCACCGGCGGCAACGGAACGTCGGGCGACGCCGCGACCGCCGACCGCGCCGCCGCGCCCGACAGTCCCCGCGGACCACGGCGCGAACGACGCCGCCGAGGGCGCCGGCACCCACGACGGCGGCGGCAAGGAGCACCACGACGGCAACGCCGCACCGCGTCGTCGCCGCCGTCGCCGCGGCGGCTCGCGCGGCGGGGCGCCGGTCGCAGGCGTCTGACGCGTGGCGCGGCGTCGGTCGGCCATCGGCGCGCCGCTCGCAACCGCCGGCCGAATTCAGGCGAATCGGCGAAATCAGGACGATTCGAGCGCGTTTCGTCCTGATTCGGGCAGATCTCCTGATCTCGGCTCAGCCTCGGCAGATTCACCTGAGCTGGCGGCGCGCCAGCCGGCTCGCCACGACGGTCCACCCGCGCCGGCGGCCGCGGCGGGTAGACCCACGCGACCAGCACGACCGAGATGATCATCAGCAGGAACCACGACACGAGCTTCGTGATCGACACCGGCTGCCAGCCGTCCAGCTGATCGGGGTACGCCCAGGCTCCCGCCCAGGTGGCGATGTTCTCGGCGAGGTAGATGAAGACGGCGACACCCGCGAATGCCGCGAGCAGCGGCATCCGGATCACCGTCCGCCACACCCGCACGTACATCACCGTCCGCGCCCACAGCAGCGACGACGGCGACCAGCAGCACCCAGCGCAGGTCCCACCAGAAGTGGTGCGTGAAGAAGTTCGCGTAGATCGCCGCGGCGACGATCGCGGTGAGCCACCGCCGCGGGTATCGCGTGAAGCCGAGGTCGAAGAGCCGGTAGACGCGCACCATGTACGAGCCGACGGCCGCGTACATGAAGCCGCTGAACAGCGGCACGGCGCCGATCCGCAGCACGCCCTCGGCGGCGTAGCTCCACGAGCCCATGTCGGTCTTGAAGAGCTCCATGACCGTGCCGGTGACGTGGAACAGGAGGATGACCCACAGCTCCCGGCCGGTCTCGAGCCGCGTCGCGATCATGATCACCTGTATCGCGATCGGCGCCGAGGGTCATGAAGTCGTTCGGCGCGAGCGCCGCGTCCTCGGGGTACCAGAGCCGCACCGCGACGATCACGACGAGCAGCGCGGCGCCGAACAGGCACGCCCACGCCTGCTTGAGCAGGAAGACGCCGACCTCGACGAGGCGCGCCCGCGCGCCCTCCGAGGGCGCATCCGCCAGGAACCGGTGCGCCGCGACATCGATCCGCCGCTCGAGGCGCGTGGCTGCTGCATCGTCGACGCTCCGATCAGGGGTAGACGCGGCGCGGTGCCGGTCGCCCGCTCGATGAGACGCGCGACCATCTCGTCGTCCGTCGTGTGCTCCCCCGGCTGGTTGGGCTTGCCGAGCCCGTGGTAGTCGCTCGAGCCGGTCACGATCAGATCGCGCGCCGCGCTGATCCTGCGCAGGGTCCGGATGCCGGCATCCAGGTTCTCGCGATGACCCAGCTCGAAGCCGCCGAGGCCGGCGTCCAGCATCCGGTCGAGCAGCGGCTGCGGCAGGAGGCCTGCACGGCCCGCGGGGTGCGCGATGATCGCGACGCCGCCGGCACCGGCGATGAGCTGGACCGCGGTCACCGGATCAGGCGCGTAGAGCGCGACGTAGTAGTCGCCGCGAGGGCTCAGGATGCTGGAGAACGCCTCCGCACGGTCGCGGACCAGGCCGCGCGCGACGAGCGCGTCGGCGATGTGGGGCCTGCCCACGGTGGCGCCGTCCGAGGTCTGCGCGACGATGTCGTCCCAGTCCAGGTCGAAGTCCTGCGAGATCCGATCGGCCATGAGCCGCGCGCGATCCACCCGCGACGAGCGGATGCGATCGGTCATCGCGCGGAGGTCGGGGTCGTCGGGGTCGACGAGATACGCCAGGACGTGGACGCTGCGCCATTCGTGCCGAGCCGACAGCTCCATGCCCGGCACGAACGTCATGCCGAGGGATGCCGCGGCTTCGGCGGCCTCCGCCCACCCCGACGTCGTGTCGTGGTCGGTGAGGGCCGCGGTGCGCAGTCCATGCCGGTGCGCGGCCGCCATGACCTGCGCCGGAGACTCCGTGCCGTCGGAGTGGATCGAGTGCAGATGCAGGTCGCTCGGTCCTTCGAAGCGACGCGTCTCCTGCACCATCCGAGCGTAGCGCCCGGCCGCCGACGGGCCGATCGCGCACGGCCGGTGCGGCACGGCGCGGACGGATCTCCCAGACTGCTGACATAGAGTCGCCGTCGTGCTTCGCCTGCTCGGGATCCTCGTGACCGTCGTGTTCGCGATCGGGGCAGCCGTCCTCACCTGGCCCTCCTTCTTCCGCGTCGAGGACGTCTATCCGATCGCGCAGATCGTGTCGTTCCGCGGTGTGATCGTCCTCGCTTTCGCGCTCGTGCTCGTGCTCGCGCTGCTGCTGGCGATCGCGCGGCCCGTGCGCGGCTTCGCCTTCTCGATCGCCCTCGTGGCCGCGGTCGCCCTCATCGCGAGCGGCGTCACGATCACGTCGCGCGGGCTCGGCACCGACGCCCTCCCGGCGAAGACCGACAGCAGCATCCGCGTGATGACGTGGAACACCGCGGGGCCCGCCACCCCCGCCGACGCCATCGCCAAGGTCGCCGTGGCGATGGATGCCGACATCGTGACGCTTCCCGAGACCACCATCGAGACCGGCGAGGCGGTCGCGATCGCGATGCGCGAGCTCGGGCATCCGATGTGGGCGCACCACGCCGAGTACGGCACCGACGGCTGGGACGCCCGCTCCACGACGCTCCTCATCTCACCGGACCTCGGCGACTACTCGGTGATCGAGTCCTCGCAGGACGGCACGAGCAACACCTCGACCGTTCCGAGCGCCGTCGCGATGCCTGTCAGCGGCGACGGCCCGATCGTGGTCGCGGCGCATGCCGTCGCCCCCCGGATGAGCTACATGCAGCACTGGCGCGACGATCTGCAGTGGCTCGCGGATCAGTGCGTGGACGCCAACGTGATCATGGCGGGCGACTTCAACGCCACCGTCGACCACATGGGTTCGCTGGGCCTCGACGGCGGCACGCTGGGCCGCTGCCACGACACCGCGAGCGACACCGGCAACGGCTCGGTG
The DNA here is from genome assembly GCA_963751055.1 of uncultured Actinomycetota bacterium. GTDB lineage: Bacteria > Actinomycetota > Actinomycetes > Actinomycetales > Microbacteriaceae > Microbacterium. Next base: position 793,397 of record CAVVTB010000002.1, read on the forward strand.
GGCACCTGGTCGACCGAGATGCCGGCGCTCCTCGGGGCGCCGATCGACCACGTCATGGCGTCATCGGAATGGCAGGCCACCGGGTCGCTGGTGCTGCGCTCGCTCGCCTCGTCGGACAGCGACCACCGGCCGCTCATCGTCCAGCTCGAGCCCGTCGACTGAGCCGGTCGCCGCGGCGCGCGTCGTGCGAGACTTGACGCATGAGCACCACAGGCGACAGCGACACGATCGCGCAGACTGACGACACCGAGACCACCTCGACGACGAGCACCAACAGGCGGCAGCCGTACGGCCAGGGCTTCCTCGACACCATCTCCAGCGGATGGGCCGAGCGCCCCGAGACCCTCCCGCCGCAGCGCGAGCAGGCGGGCTTCGCCGCTGCCCGCCGTGACGCGGTGTCCGCGGCCTTCCCCGGAAAGCGCCTCGTCGTGCCCGCGGGCGACGCCAAGCAGCGCAGCAACGACACCGACTACGCGTTCCGCGCCCACTCCGCGTTCTCGCACCTGACCGGCTGGGCGTCGGACTCCGAGCCCGGCTCGACGCTCGTCTTCGAGCCGCGTCCCGAGGGCGGTCACGACGTGACGCTCTACTTCCGCGAGCGTGCCGACCGCACGACGGCGGAGTTCTACTCGGATGCCTCGATCGGCGAGTTCTGGATCGGGCCCGCGTCCCGCACTCGGCGGCGTCGCCGCCGACCTCGGCCTCGCGACCGCCCACATCGACACACTCACGAGACGAGCGACGACGATGTGGTGGTCGACGAGGACGCCGACCTCACGCGCTTCGTCTCGGAGCTGCGGCTCGTGAAGGACGACTACGAGATCGCTCAGATGCGCGAGGCCGTCGCGGCGACCGCTCGCGGCTTCGACGACATCGTGGCGAACCTCCCGGCCGTCATCGAGCACCCGCGCGGCGAGCGCATCGTCGAGGGCGTCTTCCACCAGCGGGCGCGCAGCGACGGCAACACCGTCGGATACGACACGATCGCGGCATCCGGACCCCACGCCTGCTACCTGCACTGGACACGCAACGACGGCGCCGTCATCGCCGGAGATCTCATCCTGGTGGATGCCGGCGTGGAGGCCGACAGCCTCTACACGGCGGACATCACCCGCACGATTCCGGTGAGCGGCCGATTCACCGACATCCAGCGCCGGGTCTACGAGACCGTGCGCGAGGCGGCGGATGCGGCGTTCGCGGCGGCCAAGCCGGGAGTGAAGTTCCGCTCGCTGCACGAGGCCGCGATGCAGGTCATCGCGACCCGCGTGGCCGAATGGGGCCTGCTCCCCGTCACCGCCGAAGAGGCGCTCGACGCCGACAAGGGCGGACACCACCGTCGCTACATGGTCCACGGCACGAGCCACCACCTCGGCATCGACGTGCACGACTGCGCGCAGGCGCGGCGTGAGATGTACTACGACGGGCTCCTCGAGCCGGGAATGGTCTTCACGATCGAGCCCGGACTGTACTTCCAGATCGACGACGTGACGGTCCCGGAGGAGTACCGCGGCATCGGCGTGCGCATCGAGGACGACATCCTCATGACAGAGGACGGAGCCGGTGAACCTCTCCGCCGACATCCCTCGCACGGCCGACGAGGTCGAAGCCTGGGTCGCGCGGCTGAACGCCTGACGCGCGTGGCGTACACCTCTCCCCTGGCGTTCACGACGCGGCCCACCCTCACGGGCACGTTCGGGATGACGGCATCCACCCACTGGCTCGCGACGGCGAGCGCGCAGGCGGTGCTCGAGCGCGGCGGCAACGCGTTCGACGCCGCCGTCGCCGGCGCATTCGTCCTTCACGTGGTCGAGCCGCACCTGAACGGTCCCGGCGGCGATCTCGTCGGGATCTTCGCCACGGCGGAGAGCCCGCAGCCGACGGTGCTGATGGGGCAGGGCCCGGCGCCCGCGGGCGCCACGATCGAGGCGTACCGCGCCGAGGGGCTCGACCTCGTGCCGGGCGCGGGCGGCCTCGCGGCCGCCGTCCCCGGCGCGGTGGATGCCTGGCTCCTCCTTCTGCGCGACCACGGCACGTGGGAGCTCGCCGATGTGCTCGCCTACGCCATCGGCTACGCGCGGGACGGTCACGCGCTGGTGCCCGCCGCCGCGGCGACGATCGCCCGCGTGGCGCAGCTCTTCGCCGACGACTGGACGACATCCGGAGATCTCTGGATGCCGGAGGGAGCCCCGCCCGCGCCGGGCACCGTGGTGCGCAACCCCGCCTACGCCGCCGTGCTCGACGGGCTGGTCCATGCATCCTGCACCGTCCGAGACGACGGACCGGTCGGCCGTGCCGCACGCATCGACGCCGCACGCCACGAGTGGAAGACGGGGCAGGTCGCCCACGAGGCCGCCGCGTTCCTCGCGGCCCCTCACCGCCATTCGGACGGCGGCGTCCACGCCGGCGTCATCACGCGCCGACGACTTCGCCGCGTTCGACGCCGGCTACGAGCCTGCGGTCACGCGTGAGTTCCGCGGGCGGACGATCGCGAAGGCGGGCGCATGGACGCAGGGTCCGGCGCTCCTGCAGACGCTCGCGATGCTGGAGCCGCTGAGCCGACGAGCTGCTGGATCCGTCGACGGAACTGGGTGCGCACACGATCCTCGAGGCGCAGAAGCTCGCTCTCGCCGACCGGGACGCGTGGTTCGGCGATGACGACGTCGACCTCGACACCCTCCTGTCGGACGGCTACCTCGACGAGCGGCGGTCGCTCATCGCGCACACCGCCTCTGCGGAGTTCCGGCCGGGCGACCTTCCGGGCCGCGCCGCGTTCCGGCCGCCGCTGCGCACCTCCGCCGCGAGCGCGGCCGGAACCGGCGAGCCGACCGTGGGGAAGTCAGGCGAGACCCGCGGAGACACGTGCCACATCGACGTCATCGACCGGTGGGGGAACATCGTCTCCGCGACGCCCTCCGGCGGCTGGCTGCAATCCTCGCCGACGATCCCTGCCCTCGGGTTCTGCCTCGGCACCCGCCTGCAGATGACGTGGCTCGAACCCGGGCATCCGTCCTCCCTGCGCGCCGGGAAGCGGCCGCGCACCACTCTGACGCCCACCCTCGTGCTGCGCGACGGAGCGCCCGAGTTCGCGATCGGCTCGCCCGGCGGCGACCAGCAGGACCAGTGGCAGCTGCTCGCGCTCCTGCGCATCATCGTCGGCGGGTATTCGCCGCAGGCGGCGATCGATGCGCCCGCCCTGCACACGACGGCGATGCTGGACTCGTTCTGGCCGCGCACCTGGACTCCCGCCGGCGCCGTCGTCGAGGATCGCCTCGGCGAGTCGCTCATCGCCGGGCTCGAGAGACGCGGTCACGTCGTCACGCGAGCCGGCGACTGGTCGCTCGGACGCGTGTCCGCCGTCGGCCGCGACCTGTCGACCGGCGTGCTGTGGGCCGCGGCGAACCCGCGCGGCATGCAGGGGTACGCCGCCGGGCGCTGACCGGACCACGGGTCAGGAGCGCGCGCGCATCCAGTCCGCGACCAAGCGGCGCCAGCGCGGCGGCGATCTCGTCGGCCGGGCGCTTGCTGCCCTTGACCTCGAACGAGTGACCGCCGCCCTCGATCCACGCGATGCTCGCATCCTGACACGACGCGACAGCCTCCTCGAGCTGGTCGTGCGGGTCGATGAACGGGTCGTTGGTGCCCTCGACGAAGAGCTGCGGCTGCGTCACATCGGGCAGATGCGCGACGCGCGCCTTCGCCGGGTCGCCGGGCGGATGCAGCGGATAGCCGAGATACACGAGCCCGGCGGGGCTGATCGCGCCTTCGGCCGCGGCCATCGACGCCATCCGTCCGCCGTAGGACTTGCCGGCCGCCCAGACCGGCGTCCCGCCCGACTGCTCGGCGGCGAACGCCATCACGGCGGACCAGGTCGCGACGGCGTGGGACGCCGGACCCGGCATCCGTCGCCCTGCCTCGAGGTAGGGGAAGTTGAACCGGACCGTGGCGATGCCGAGGTCGGCGAGGCCGTTCGTGAATCCCAGGAGGAACGGATGCCGGTACCCGGCGCCCGCGCCGTGGGCGAGGACGACCGTGGCCCAGCTGTCCGCAATGGGGCTCCGCCCCAAACCCCCGGCTCGCTGACGCACGCCGTAGGGGCGCGTGGTGTCGACCGAGATGTCGGCGGGTCCCGGCGGCAGCGTCACCGTGAGTCGATGCTCGCCTGCGTCCGCCATCACGACTCCGGCGACGGCGATCGCCGACGATCGTCGACTGGGGCCGCCGGCTCGCCCTCGGGGATCTCGCTCGCGGGCGACTCATCGGGCGCGGCGACACGCTCGCCGTAGCGCGGCGGCTCGGTCTCAGCCGGCGGAGCAGAGGCGGGACTCGGCAGGCGCCGGCGCGGGTGAGGACTGCGGGCCCAGCACCTGACGGGCGCGGTGGATGCTGGAGGGGGTGATCGTCACCTCGTAGCGATCGGCGACGACCTGCATGACCGACGCGAAGTCCCGGCGTCGGCGCACGAACGAGTACGTGACGATGCTCAGCAGCATCCCGATCGCGATGCCGACGAACAGCACGCCGACGAATGCCTGGATCGGCACGGAGGGCGAGCCGATGACGAGGATCGCCGAGAACAGGAGCCCGAGCAGGAGCCCGTTGATGGCGCCGGAACGGGCCGCCGCAGCGTAGCCGAGCCTGCCGGTAACGCGCTCGATGGAGCGCAGGTTCTGCCCCACGATCGCGATGTCGCGGGCCGGGATCTCGGCGGCGATGAGCGTCGAGACGGCCTTCTGCGCGGCCTCGTAAGTGGGGAAGCTCGCCACCGTCTCGCCGACCTCGTCGCGGCCCTGCGGAACGCGCCCGCCCATCATGCTCATCTCCCCATCCTGCCACCGTCTCCGGGCTACGCTGGATCCCGTGAGCACGCAGAGGGTCTTTGTCGCGCGCCTGTCCGGGTGCTCCGTTTTCGACCCCGCCGGCGATCGCCTCGGCAAGGTCCGCGACGTCGTCGTCATCTATCGCAAGGACGATCCGCCGCGCGTCGTCGGTCTCGTGGTCGAGATCCCCGGCCGACGGCACGTCTTCGTCTCGATCGGGCGCGTCACCTCCATCGCCACCGGCCAGGTCATCACGACCGGCCTCATCAACGTGCGCCGCTTCCAGCAGCGCGGCGGCGAGGTGCGGGTCATGGCCGAGATGCTCGGCCGCCGCGTCCATCTCGTCGACGGATCCGGCACGGCTGTCATCGAGGACGTCGCGATCGAGCGCAACCGGCTCGGCGAATGGGATGTGGGTCAGCTCTTCCTGCGTCGCCCGCGCACCAGCGCGTCGCCGTTCGCGAAGGGCCCGACGACGTTCGCCTCCTGGCGGGAGGTCCGCGAGGACCAGGCCCCCGGCGAGGCGCAGTCCGCCGAGCAGCTGGTCGCGACCTTCGCCGATCTGAAGCCCGCCGATCTCGCCAACACCCTGCTCGACCTGCCGGACGAGCGCATGATCGAGGTCGCCGAGGAGCTCTCCGACGAGCGCCTCGCCGACGCCCTCGAGGAGATGCCCGAGGACGAGCAGGTGCACATCCTCGAGCAGCTCGGCGACGAGCGCGCCGCCGACATCCTCGATGCGATGGAGCCCGACGACGCGGCCGACCTCCTCGGTCAGCTCACCGAGGAGCGCTCCGAGGAGCTCCTCGACCTCATGGAGCCCGAAGAGGCCGAGGACGTCCGCGCGCTCCTCAAGTACGGCCCCGACACCGCCGGCGGCCTCATGACGAGCGAGCCGATCGTGCTGTCCGCCGACGCGACGGTCGCCGAGGCGCTGGCCCTCATCCGCCGCCACGAGCTGCATCCCGCCCTCGCCGCCGCGGTCTTCGTCGTGCTTCCGCCCGTTCGAGACGCCGACGGGGCGCCTCCTCGGCACGGTGCACTTCCAGCGGATGCTTCGCTACCCCCCGCACGAGCGGCTCGGTGCGATCATCGACGACACGCTCGACCCGGTGCCCGCGACGGCGTCCGCGGCGGAGGTCGCCCGCATGCTCGCGAGCTACAACCTCGTCTCGCTGCCGGTCGTCGACCAGGCGCGCCGGCTCGTCGGCGCGGTGAGCGTCGACGACGTCCTCGACTATCTGCTGCCCGACGACTGGCGCTCGCACGACGATGACGCGCAGCCGGCCGAGGCGGTGCCGACGACGACCGCGAGCATCCCGAGGAGGCGTTGATGGCACGTCAGTCGCGCCAGGTGTCTCTCGACGCGCCCCGCGGGCGCACCGGCATGCTGCAGCGCACGCCGCAGCCGTCGCGCGACCGATTCGGCCGGTTCTCCGAGGCGTTCGCGCGCGGAATGGGCACGTCGGGCTTCCTGATCGGCATGACGATCTTCGTCGTCGTGTGGCTCGCGTGGAACACGCTCGCCCCGCGTCGAGCTGCAGTTCGACCCGCGCGAGTACGAACTTCACGCTGCTCACGCTCATCCTCTCGCTGCAGGCGTCGTACGCCGCGCCCCTCATCCTGCTCGCGCAGAACCGCCAGGACGACCGCGACCGCGTGCAGATCGAGCAGGACCGCCAGCGCGCCGAGCGCAACCTCGCCGACACCGAGTACCTCGCCCGCGAGATCGTGGCGCTGCGGATGGCGCTGACCGACGTCTCGGACGAGGTCGTGACGCGGGATGTGCTGCGCACCGAGCTCAGGATCGCCCTCGCGCGGCTCGACACGGAGCGTGCGGAAGAGGACACCGCCCGATGACCGCAGGCTCCGACGCCGTTCGTCGCGCCGTGGAGTCCGTCGTCGACCCGGAGCTGCGCCGGCCCATCGGCGAGCTCGACATGGTGCGCGACATCGCGGTGGCGGACGGCATCGCACACGTCGGCATCGTGCTCACGATCGTCGGGTGCCCCGCCGCCGACCGGATCTCGCGCGAAGTACGCGCCGCCGCGGCATCCGTCGAGGGCATCGCGGATGTCGCGCTGGAGGTCGGCGTCATGTCGCCGGACGAGCGCAGGGCGCTGACCGAGCGCCTTCGAGGCGGCCGCGGCCCCCGCGAGATGCCGTTCGGCCCGGGCACGCTCACCCGCGTCATCGCCGTGACGAGCGGAAAGGGCGGCGTCGGCAAGTCGACCGTCACGGCGAACCTCGCCGTGGCGCTCGCCGCCCGCGGGCTCGCGGTGGGGCTCATCGACGCCGATGTGCACGGGTTCTCGATCCCGGCGCTGCTCGGCCTCGTCGACGCCGACGGCGACGTGCCGCAGCCCACGCGGATCGACGACCTGATGCTGCCGCCCGTCGCCCACGGCGTGAAGGTGATCTCGATCGGGATGTTCCTGCGCCGGAAGGTCGGCGACGCGCCGCTGGAAGCCGTCGCCTGGCGCGGCCCGATGCTGCACCGCACCGTCCAGCAGTTCCTCACGGACGTCCACTTCGGCGATCTCGACGTGCTCCTGCTCGACATGCCGCCCGGAACCGGCGACATCGCGATCTCGGTCGGTCAGCTCCTCCCCAACGCGGACGTGCTCGTCGTCACGACGCCGCAGGCGGCGGCATCCGACATCGCCGTGCGCAGCGGACTCGTCGCCCGCCAGACCGGTCAGCGGGTCGTCGGGCGTCGTCGAGAACATGGCCGCCATGACGCTCCCGGACGGCTCGACGCTCGAGCTCTTCGGTGCGGGCGGTGGCGCAGCGGTCGCGGCCGCGCTGTCCGGCACCCCGGGCGAGGTGCCGCTGCTGGCGTCGATTCCGCTCAGCCCGGCGCTTCGCGCTGACGCGGATGCCGGCATCCCCGCCGTGATCGCCCATCCCGAGGATCCCGCCTCGATCGCGATCGAGCGTCTCGCCGCCGTGGTCGCGGCGCGCCGCGCGGGCTCTCCGGCCGGTCGCTCCCGCTGCGGCCGAGCTGATCGGGGCCCGGCTCAGGTCGCTTCGAGGTCGAACGGCGGGGTCTCACCGGGCGTGAACGACGCTCGCGGCGGCAGGCGTGGCCGATGTCGGCCGTCCCAGGCGGGACCGGTGCCGGCCGTGGTGCGACGGGCGCGTCATCGAGGAGAGCCTCGCGGATGATGCGCCGCGGGTCGTACTGCCGCGGATCGAGCGTTCTCCAGTCGACGTCCTCGAAGTCGTTGCCCATCTCGTCCTTCACCCGCGTGCGGGCGCTCGAGATCCACTCCCGGGCGCGCTTCGTGAAGCTCGCGAGCGCCTCCGCGTAGCGCGGCAGCCGCTCCGGGCCGACGACGAAGGCTGCGATGACGCCGATCAGCAGCAGCTTCTCGATCGTGAGCCCGAAGAACATGACTTCAGGTTACCGCCGCGCCTGAGCGGCCAGCGTCCACGTGCCCGCGTAGGCTGACGGCGGAGGATCCACATGGGCGAGCAGAGCGCGAACCAGCGGTTCGCCGCCGAGGCGACGATCGAACCGGACCACATCGCCCGGGCCCGCGCACATGCGCTCGAGCTCGGCGCCGCGCCCATCAGCCCCGGCGTCGGCGCCCAGTGCGCCGTGATCGCCGCGGCATCGCAGGCGCTGAACATCGTGGAGATCGGCACCGGTGCGGGCGTCTCGGGACTGTGGCTGCTCCACGGCTCGCCGCGCGCGACGCTGACCACGATCGACAACGAGCCCGAGCATCTCGCCGCCGCGCGTCAGGCGTTCGCCGAGGCGAAGGTCCCGCCCGCGCGGGCCCGATTCATCACCGGTCGCGCCGGCGAGGTGCTCCCCCGCATGAACGAGGCGTCGTACGACATCGTCCTCGTCGACGCCGACCCCGAGGGCGTCATCGAGTACGTCGAGCACGGACTCCGCCTCGTCCGCTCCGGTGGGACGGTCCTCGTGCCGCGGGTGCTCGCCGGCGGCGCCGTGGCGGATCCGGTGCGCCGCGATGCCGTCACCACGGCCTACCGCTCGCTCATCCAGGAGACCCAGGCCTCCCCCGCGGTCATCGGCGCGCTGTCGATCGTCGGCGAGGGGCTGCTTCAGCTGACGACGGTCCTGCCCGACTGAGGAGCCCGCGAGACGCGAAGAACGGCCGATCCGGATGGATCGGCCGTTCTGTGCGACAACGTGTCAGGCGGGCTGGACGACTCCGCCGAGCACGTCGTAGAGCTCCTTGGCCTCAGCGTCGTTGACGGAGACGACGAGACGACCGCCACCTTCGAGCGGCACGCGCACGATGATCAGGCGACCTTCCTTGACGGCCTCCATCGGCCCGTCTCCGGTTCTCGGCTTCATGGCTGCCATTGCGGCTCCTTTTCGTCGGGGGTCTGCGATACAAGTTTATCGTGCGAGCCAGGACAGGGGATAATCCGCAGGCCCAGTCTGTGGACGGAATCCGCACGAATCCGCGCCGGGACAAGGTCAGGGAACCTGCCAGATGGTATTCCCCAGCGCGTACATGTTGTAGATCCACCACCATTGCCGACGAGTCCGACGACGAGGACGCCGCACCCGCCAGACGTTCGAGCGAGGGACGGCGAACGCTCCCCAGAACGGCGAGAGCGGCAGCAGGAGCCGGAAGATGCTCGACTGCGGGAAGAACACCAGCAGGAGATAGACGAGGTAGCTCGCGCTCCACAGCCGCACCTCCACCCCCAGCCGCCGGACATGAGGCTCGAACAGCAGCAGTGCCGCCGATCGCCGACGACTGCCGCACCCAGGACGACGTATCCCACCGTCGCGCCCAGCCCCCAGATCGACCCGAACCAGAACGCCGTGCCGCTGAGGAAGCCTTCGAGCGGCACGAAGGCGGTCTCGCCCGACACCCAGTTGCGTCGCCACGCCAGCTCGGTCGCGAGGTACGCACCGGAGTCGCCGGTGACCCATCCCGCGATCAGCTGCCACGAGAACCCGGCGATCACGGCGAGTGGCCCCGAGCGCGACGATGTGGACGATCTCGCGCGCCGGCAGCGGCTCGCGCCGGCGCGACACCCAGCGCCAGATGCCGAACAGCCCGAGGAACAGTGCGAAGGCGAGCACGCCGGGCCGGGTGAAGGCCATGAGCGGGATCAGCGCGTACAGCCACGCGTAGCGTCGGCGCATCACGCACCACAGGGCGAGGAACAGCCACAGCAGTCGCCAGCGACTCGGCGTAGCCCAGCTGGAACAGCGCGGCGAGCGGACCGGCGGCGAAGAACGCGACAGCCCACATCGCGGCTGTCGAATCCATCCGCTCGCGCATCATCCGGTACAGCACGAAGGATGCCGCGTACCCCGCGAGGATCGAGACGATGGAACGCTCCGACCACCCACTGGCCGCCGAACGGGCAGCGACGACCAACTTCGCCAGATATGCGTACACGGGCATGAACGCCCACTGGTTCTCGGCGACTGCGCCGGAATCCGTCAGCGGCAGCTCGGCCGGGTAGCCCGGTCTCCGCGACGATCCAGTACCAGCGCGCATCCCACCCGAGGATCAGGTCGCCGAGCCGCGCCTCCGGCCCGAAGCGCGACTCGAATCCCGACATCCCGCCGCGCGACGACCAGGAAGACGGTCGTCACCACTCGGGCGGCGAAGTAGACGACCGCGACCCGGAGCGCGGCGGGGGTCCTCGCCCAGACGCCGCGTTCGGCGTCCTCGGTGATCAGCGACTCGCCAGCCACGCCCTGAGGCCCTGCTCGACCGCGTCGATCTGCGCGAGCGGGACGCGTTCCTCGTCGTGGTGCGCCAGCTGCGGGTCGCCCGGTCCGTAGTTGACGGCCGGCACGCCGAAGGCGCTGAACCGCGCGACATCCGTCCACCCGTACTTCGGCCGCGGCTCGGCGCCGACCGCTGCCCAGGAACTCACGCGCGAGCGGGGCGTCGAGTCCGGGCCGGGCGCCCACGCGCGAGATCGACGATCGTCGACGTCGAAGCCCTCGAACACATCACGCACGTGCTGCTCGGCCTCGGCGGCATCCCGGCTCGGTGCGAAGCGGTAGTTGACCTCGATCTCGCACAGGTCGGGGATCACGTTGCTCGCGACGCCACCGCCGATGCGCACGGCGTTCAGTCCCTCGCGGTACACGAGTCCGTCGACGTCGATCGACGCCGGCACGTAGTCCGCGAGGCGCGCGAGCACCGGCGCGGCCTTGTGGATGGCGTTCTCGCCCACCCACGCGCGCGCGCTGTGCGCCCGGGCGCCGTGGGTGCGCACGATGGCGCGGAGCGTGCCGTTGCAGCCGCCCTCCACGGTGCCGTTCGAGGGCTCGCCGAGGATCGCGAAGTCGGCGGCGAAGAAGTCGGGGCGAGTCCGCGCGAGGCGGGTGAGTCCGTTGAGGTCGGCGTCCACCTCCTCGTGGTCGTACCACATCCAGGTGATGTCGACCCGGGGATCGGCGAGCTCGGCGGCGAGCTTCAGCTGCACCGCCACGCCGGCCTTCATGTCGACGGTGCCGCGGCCCCAGAGGTGCGGCTCGCCGTCGATCTCGATGTCGCGCGTCGGAACGTTCCCGTTGATGGGCACGGTGTCGATGTGACCGGCGATCGCGACGCGCTGCGCGCGGCCGAGGTTCGTGCGCGCGACGATCGTGTCGCCGTCGCGATAGACCTCGAGATGGGGAGCGCGCGCACGGCGGCGTCGATCGCGTCGGCGAGCGCAGTCTCGTCGCCCGAGACGCTCGGCAGGTCGCAGATCGTTCGGGTGAGGTCGATCGGATGTCGCGGACAGGTCGAGCGCAGGCATCCCCCGAGTCTAGCGAGGCACCCCGCGCGCGGCCGGCTTCGGTACGGTGGAGGGCATGAGCGACGAGCGATGGGTGTGGGGCGTCGGCCTCGCGACGACCGCGGCGGACGGCACCGTCCTCGACACCTGGTACCCGAGCCCCGAGATGGGGCGCATTCCGCTGGGCTTCGACCCCGCGATGGCGCCGGACGACCTCGACCGGCTCGCGGTTCCGGACCAGCGCCGCGCGGTCACCGTCGACGTCGTCACGGTCGAGATCGACCTGGACGCGGCGCCGAAGTCGACATCCGATGCCTACCTGCGTCTGCATGCGCTCTCTCACCGGCTCGTGCGTCCCAATGAGGTCAATCTCCACGGGATCTTCGGCGCACCTGCCCACCGTGGCATGGACGAACGCAGGGCCGATGCATCCCGACGACGCGACGGCGCTCCGGCCCGTTCCTCGCGCGCGACGGCATCCAGATCCAGAGTCTCGACAAGTTCCCGCGGCTGCTGGACTACGTGACGCCGCCCGGAGTCCGCATCGCCGATGCCAGCCGGGTGCGCCTCGGCGCCTACCTCTCCCCCGGCACCACCGTCATGCACGAGGGGTTCGTGAACTTCAACGCCGGCACGCTCGGGACCTCGATGGTCGAGGGCCGCATCTCGCAGGGCGTCGTCGTCGGCGACGGCAGCGACATCGGCGGCGGCGCGTCCATCATGGGGACGCTGTCCGGCGGCGGCGCGCACAAGGTGTCGATCGGCGAGCGGACGCTCCTCGGCGCGAACGCCGGCATCGGGATCTCGGTCGGCGACGACTGCGTCGTCGAGGCCGGCCTCTATGTGACCGCGGGCGCGAAGATCGTCCTGGCCGACGACCCGCCTCGCGCCGACGGCTCGCTCCGCGTCGTCAAGGGTGCGGAGCTGTCGGGCCTCGACGGCATCCTGTTCCGCCGCAATTCGCTCAACGGCGCGATCGAGGCCGTCCGCCGCAGCGGGGTCGGCGTGACGCTCAACCAGGCGCTCCACGCCTGACCCCCGAAGGAGACTCGCGATGGGCGATCGGATGGACAAGAGCGCCTACGAGCGCGAGCTCAAGGTCCTGCAGGCGAGGCTCGTCGATATGCAGGCATGGGTCCAGACAACGGGTGCGCGCATCGTGGTCATCTTCGAAGGAAGGGATGCCGCGGGCAAGGGTTCGACGATCAAGCGGGTCGCCGAGTACCTGAATCCGCGCGTGACGCGAATCGCGGCGCTGCCGGCACCCACCGAGCGCGAACGGACGCAGTGGTATTTCCAGCGTTACGTCGCGCACCTTCCGGCTGCGGGCGAGATCGTGCTGATGGACCGCTCCTGGTACAACCGCGCGGGCGTCGAGCACGTCATGGGGTACTGCACGAATGCGGAGTACCACCGCTTCCTGCACCAGGCCCCGATATTCGAGCGGATGCTGGTCGAAGACGGCGTGGTCCTGTTGAAGTACTGGTTCAGCGTCTCGGACGTGGAGCAGGAGAAGCGCTTCCGCTCGCGCGCCGAAGACCCGATGCGACGCTGGAAGCTGTCACCCAACGACGTGCTCTCGATCACTCGGTGGGAGGACTACTCGCGGGCGAAGGACACGATGTTCGTCCACACCGACATCCCCGAGGCACCGTGGTTCGAGGTGCGCTCAGACGACAAGCGCGCGAGCCGCATCAACATGATCTCGCACCTGCTCACGCGGGTGCCGTACGACGATGGTCGAGCGCGAAGAGGTCCTGATCCCGCCGCGGCCCGCATCCGGGTGGCTACGAGCGCCCGCCACGCAACATCGAGAACTACATGCCGGATGTCGCGTCCGAGATCGACCAGAGGGCGGTCGACGCCGGCGCTTTAGGGCTGGCGGCCGGCGCTGGTTCGGTGCTGGCACCTAGTGCCGGCTCTTCCACAACGGCGCGAATCAGACGACGATGAGCACGTGGGAGACAACGCCCGCGCGCTGACCATTCGCACGACCGCGAGCTGGACAATCGCCGCCGTGCTGCTCGTGGCGCTGTTCGCAACAGGCTTCGCCCTCACCTCCATGGATCCCTCCGGGCCTGCGACCCTTCCGCGATTCACCGCGACGCCTGCCTGGTCGATCACCGCGCCGCTTGCTGCTGCCTCGGTCTTCGCCATCGCGGCGTGGAACCGATGGCGAGGCGACCGTGTGCTCGCGCGGTGGTTCCTGGCGTCGGCCTTCTCGATCGGCGTCTATCACCTCGGCGGCGAGCTCGGCGGGTGGCTGGAACGCAACGGCAGCACCGGTACATGGGCCTTCGCGCTCGGCACTTTCCTCACCTTCGCGGGATGGACACTGGTCCTGGCGATCCTTCAGGCGTCCGCGGTGACCGCCGGAGAGCGGGCGCTGGGCGAACGATGGGGACGGGGCCTCCGGCTCTTCGTGATGGTGTCCATCGGGACGGTCGTCATCGTGAATGTCGTCATCCGCGACGCCAAGACCATCGCGCAGTTCCCTGCCATGCCGCGCATTCTCCCTGTGGAGCTCGACACCGCACCCGCAGCTCAAGTCGCCCTCACGCTGTCCGGTTTGCTCTGGATGGTGTCACTCATCATCGTGCCCGTGCTGGTGTGGATCGCGGTGGCGCGCGCCCGGGGCATTCGTCGGCAGACTCTCGCGCGCATCGCCATCGGGACGCTCCTTCCCGCGCTCGTCATCATGCTGTGCGGAGTGCTGGGCCTCTCTGCGGGCGGCGGAGATCTGATGCTCGAGCTGTCGGGTCTCGCGGTCGGATTCGGCATCGCGGCGCCCGTGACGGCGATCTGGCTGACGGCGACCGTGCGAGATGCCACCATGCCCGGCGGCGCGGCGCTCACCACCGTCACCCGCGTGTCATCCGTGCTCCTCTGGCTCTTCTACGTGCTCGGAGTCGTTCAGGTCGGCGGCTGGGTGACGGCGACGATCGGCAACGACGACCGGACGAGCCATCGTCGTGACGACTCTGATCGCCGCCGCCACGGCGGTGCCGTGGCGGCTCTTCGTTCGGTGGTGCACCAGGCGCATCGATCCGCGGCAGAACCTCGCGGCGATGATCGTCGCGCGGAGAGGTGATGCGGCGACCGGGGACCCTGCACGACTCGCACAGACGGCGCTCCGCGAAGCGCTCTCGGATCCGGACGCGCGCCTGCTCATCGCGACCGCCCGCGGCTGGATCGACGCCGATGGCGAAATCGTCGCCGGACCGGGAGAGCAGCTCGATCAGGATGCCGTCATCGCCGGGGATTCGGCCGGGCAGCCGATCGGCGCTCTCATCCACCGGACAAGATTCATCGATGTGCCGGCGCTGCTCGCCACCGTCCGGCCGCTCATCGAGCGCGCGGCGCTCGACGCCGAGCTCCGCGACCGCACCGAACGCCTCGATGCCGAACGACGACGAGCGGATGCCGCAGCCGACGAGGCTCGCCGTCGCATCGAGCGCGACCTTCACGACGGGGTGCAGGGCCGGCTCGTATCCCTCGGTCTCGGGCTGAGTCTCGCGCGCGCCGAGGCCGACGATCCGGTGACCCGTCTGGTGCTCGACGACGCCGTGTCGGGCCTCCAGACCGCGGTTCTCGAGCTCCGCGAGCTCGCCGCCGGCACGCTGTCGCAGACGCTCACCACCCGTGGTCTCGCAAGCGCGGTCGGCGAACTCGTCCGCCGGATGCCGGTCGACATCGAGCTCAGGGTGGACGATGTTCCTCTCGATCCGCGGACCGAGGCCGTCGCCTATTTCGTCATCGCGGAGGGCGTCACGAATGCGGTGAAGCACGCGGGCGCTGCGCGGATCACTGTGGCGGTCACGAAGTCGGAGGGCTCGGTCAGCGTCACGATCGGCGACGAAGGACCAGGCGGCGCGGATCTGCGCGCCGGCACGGGCCTTCGCGGGCTGAGGGAGCGCGTGCGCTCCGTCGGCGGCCGGCTCGTGGTGAGCGACCGTGACCCGCACGGCACGCTCGTCGAGGCGGTGCTGCCGTGCGAGTCGTGATCGCGGAGGATCTGGTGCTGCTGCGCGACGGACTCGCGAGAGCGCTCCGCGCGCACGGAGGAGCGGTCGTCGCCGAGGTGGGAGACGCGGGAGCGCTGCTCGAGGCCGTCGCCGAGTTCCATCCCGACCTGGTGCTGGTCGACGTCCGCATGCCGCCGTCCTTCCGCGACGAGGGGGCGCGCGCGACGGTCTACCTCCGGGAGCGGTTCCCGGATGTCGCCGTGTTGATCCTCTCCCACACGATCGATCCCGATCTGGCGCTGTCGCTGGCGGCCGAGCGCCCGGCGGGATTCGGCTACCTGCTCAAAGACCGGGTCCTCGACGTCGAGGAGTTCATCGAATCCTGCCGGTCCGTCGCGGCAGGCGAGACCGTCATCGATCCCGAGGTGGTCAAGCACGGCCTCGCGAATCGCCGCGAGCCGCTGGCAGCTCTGTCAGATCGCGAGCGCGACGTGCTCGCCGAACTCGCCCGCGGGCGCAGCAATGCCGCGATAGCAGCATCCCTGTTCATCTCGGAACGAACGGTCGACGCCCACCTGCGCTCCATCTTCGTCAAGCTCGGGCTCCCGCCCGATTCCGACGTCAACCGGCGTGTCCAGGCCGCGCTCACCTGGCTGCGTGGCGCCGATGAGGGTTCGGTGCTGACGCCGATGCCCTGACCTGCCCGCCGAGCCTACCGTCGGATGAGAACCGATGGAGGAGGAACGATGGGCCGCACATCCCGCTCGCTGAACCGCTGGATCCGCATGCTGCACCGCTGGATCTCGATGACCTTCGTCGTGCTCGCCGCCGTGCTGATCATCCAGGTCGTACCGCAAGGGCCGGCCTTCAATACGCTGTCCGTGGTTGCGATCCTGCTCCTGGTGCTGCTCGTGCTCAGCGGAGGGTGGATGGCGGTCCACCACTACCTCGTCCGGCTCCGCCGGCCCCGCGTGCGCAGAGCAGCGCGGCTGGTCGAGGCGGAACCGGGCGCATGAGCGCTCGGCCGACCCGTCGCTACCCGACGCCCGGGTAGTTGCGCTCGCGCGCGCCGACGTACAGCTGCTGCGGGCGGCCGATCTTGGTCTGCGGGTCGCTCTGCATCTCGCGCCAGTGGGCGAGCCAGCCGGGAAGCCGGCCGATCGCGAAGAGGACCGTGAACATCCGCGTCGGGAAGCCCATCGCCTTGTAGATGACGCCGGTGTAGAAGTCGACGTTCGGGTAGAGACGACGCTCCTTGAAGTAGTCGTCGGCGAGCGCGATCGCCTCGAGCTCCTTCGCGAGGTCGAGCAGCGGGTCACTGACGCCGAGGGCTTCGAGCACCTCGTCGGCGGACTCCTTCACGAGCTTCGCGCGCGGGTCGTAGTTCTTGTAGACCCGGTGGCCGAAGCCCATGAGCTTGACGCCGTCTTCCTTGTTCTTCACGCGCTCGACGAAGCGCTGCACGCTCTCGCCGGAGTCGCGGATGCGGGCGAGCATGTCGAGCACCGCCTCGTTCGCGCCGCCGTGAAGCGGGCCGTAGAGCGCGTTGATGCCCGCCGAGATGGACGAGAACTGGTTCGCGCCCGTCGAGCCGACGAGGCGGACGGTCGACGTCGAGGCGTTCTGCTCGTGGTCCTCGTGAAGGATCAGCAGGCGCTCGAGTGCCCGCGACATCACCGGGTTCACCTCGTAGACCTCGGAGAGGACACCGAAGTTCAGCTTCAGGAAGTTGTCGACGAACCCGAGCGAGTTGTCGGGGTAGAGGAACGCCTGCCCGATGCTCTTCTTGTGCGCGTAGGCCGCGATCACGGGCAGCTTCGCGAGCATCCGGATCGTGTTGAGCTCGATGTGCTCCGGGTTGTTCGGGTCGGACTGGTGCTCGTAGTAGGTCGAGAGCGCCGACACCGCCGAGGAGAGCACCGACATCGGGTGCGCCGTGTGCGGCAGCGCCGAGAAGAAGCGCTTGAGGTCCTCGTGAAGGAGGGTGTGGCGTCGGATGCGGTCGTCGAAGTCGGCGAGCTCGGATGCCGAGGGCAGGTTGCCGTAGATCAGCAGCCAGGCGATCTCGAGGTAGGTGCTGTGCGTCGCGAGCTGCTCGATCGGGTAGCCGCGATAGCGCAGGATGCCCTCGTCGCCGTCGATGAACGTGATGGCCGACTTGGTGGCCGCCGTGTTGACGAAGCCGTAGTCGAGCGCAGTGTGACCGGTCTGGCGGGTGAAGGTCGAGAGGTCGACGCTCGGGTTTCCGTCGGTGCCGGACAGCACCGGGAATTCGGCAGTCCTGTCACCGATCGTGAGGGTGGCCTTCTCCTGCTGGGTGCCCGCGTCGCTCACGGCGCCTCCTCGCGATTTCTGGTCGTGCCGGGGGTGTCGTCCTTCTCGCGGGTTCGCTGACAGGCGTCTTCCGGGAGTCGGCGCGGGACGGGGGATGCCGCGCCGCCGCGTCTTTACAGCCTAGTGGTCTCGTTCGCCTACTGCTGACACGGCCAAAGGCTCGCGTCATCCGATGGAGGAAACCTCAGGATGCCGCGTGCAGGCGAGCCGCGGCGGCTGCGATGCGCTCGTCGGTGGCGGTGAGCGACAGGCGCACGTGATTCGGGAAATGCGTCCCATAGAAGTGCCCGGGACCCCCCAGGATGCCGAGATCCGCGAGCCTCCCGATGCTCTCCCACGCGTCGCGCCCCTCGGTCGCCCAGAGGTAGAGGCCGGCCTCGCTCGCGTCGATGCGGAACCCGGCGTGCTCCAGCGCGGGCTTCAGGAGCGCGCGCCTGGCGCGGTAGCGCTCCTTCTGCGCGACCACGTGGACGTCGTCGCCGAGCGCGGCGACCATGGCGGCCTGCACGGGCGCGGGGAGCATCAGGCCGAGGTGCTTGCGAGCTGTCACGAGCCTGCCGACGATCTCGGGGTCGCCCGCCAGGAACGCGGCGCGATATCCGGCGAGATTCGACTGCTTGCTGAGCGAGTACACCGACAGGATGCTGCGCACATCCCCGTCCGTCACGCGGGGATCGAGCGCCGACGGGATCGGCTCCACGTCCCACGGAGCATCCCAGCCGAGCTCCGCGTAGCACTCGTCGGAGGCGAGGACCGCGCCGAGCTCTCGGGCCCTGGCAATCGCGAAGCGCAGGGCGCGCGGCATCCAGCACCCGGCCGTCGGGGTTGCCGGGCGAGTTGACCCAGACGAGCCGCGTGCCGGCGGGCCACTCGGCGGGGTCGTCGGCCGCGACGGGAGTGGCGCCGACCAGGCGCGCGCCGACCTCGTACGTCGGGTACGCCGCTCGCGGGTGGACGACCACGTCGCCGGGTCCGAGTCCGAGCAGCAGCGGGAGGAGCGCCACGAGCTCCTTCGATCCGACCGTGGGGAGGACGTTCGCCGCTGTCAGGCCCGGCACGCCGCGACGGCGCGCGTACCAGTGCGCGATCGCCTCACGGAGGGCCGGAGTTCCGAATGTCTGGGGGTAGGAGTGCGCATCCGTCGCGGCCGCGAGTGCCGCTGCCACGACCGCGGGGGTCTCGTCGACGGGCGAGCCGATCGAGAGGTCGACGATGCCGTCCGGGTGCTCGCTCGCCCGCGCGGCAAAGGGCGCGACGGCATCCCAGGGGTAGTCGGCGAGGTCGGCGACCCCCACGTCAGCGCCCCACCCTGGCGGTGCGGGTCACGGCGCCTGAGGCGGCAGCGCGTCGATGATCGGGTGGTCCTTGTGGATCACGCCGACCTTGGCCGCACCGCCCGGCGATCCCACATCCTCGAACCACTCGACGTTGGCCTTGTAGTAGTCCTGCCACTCCTCGGGGAGGTCGTCTTCGTAATAGATCGCCTCGACCGGACAGACGGGCTCGCACGCACCGCAGTCCACGCACTCGTCGGGGTGGATGTACAGCATCCGGTCGCCCTCGTAGATGCAGTCCACCGGGCACTCGTCGATGCAGGCGCGGTCTTTCAGATCCACACACGGAAGGGCGATCACGTACGTCACGATCTCAGTCTAACGGTGGCTCATCCACCGGCAGCCGCCGCTCGGGCCACAGGACGACGACGGCGACGAGCACCGGCACGGCGATCGTCCAGACCGTCGCGAGGGTCGTCTGCGGCACGATCACCGACCCGCCGGGCCCGCGTCCCGAGAAGACGAGCGTCGCCGTCACCATGCCGACGCCGGTGGCCAGCGCCGCCCAGCGATCGGCGGTGAGGAGGCGCACCGCCGCGAGGAGGGCCGCGCAGCCGACCATGGCGAGCAGCAGCCCCACCGGGAACCAGCCGAGCGTGTAGGAGTGCGCGATCGTGCCGGCGAGGCCATAGACCAGTCCCACCGCCAGCGCCACGAGCCAGGTTCCGAGCCGGGGCAGGATCGAGGAGCGCATCAGACGATGCTACCGGCGTCCGTGTCTGGGCACGCTCAGTCGGCCGTCGCGAGCACATCCGAGGAGATGCGCAAATCAGAGGGCCGATCTCGCGGCGGGCATCCTCGGAATCGCGGATCTCCTCGCGAATGCTCGCCGCAGCGGGCTCAGGCCGCCCAGCCCCAGAGGCGAAGGAGCGCCGCCACGAGCGCTGCGGCGACCACGACCACGAGGAACGGAGCGCGCAGCATGAGGAGCCCGGCCGCGACCAGGACCGCCGGAACGCGGGCGTCCACCACGATCTCCTGACCCTGGCCGAGTGTCTGCACGGCGACCAGCGCCGCGAGGAGCGCGACGGTCAGGAGGTCGGCGGTGCGCGCCGGCCGAGGCGCCTCGAGCCACTTCGGCGGAATGAGGTAGCCGAGGGTCTTGAGCGCGACGCACACGATCGAGGCGACGAGCACGGCGGTCCACATCGTCACGGCAGTCCCTCCCGCTCGGCGACGTCGTCGGGTTCGGCGGCCGTCCTGGTCGGGCGAGCCGAGCCAGTTCGTCCAGCCGACGATGATCGCGACCACCGCCGCGATGATGACCGGCAGGCCCGGCATCAGCACCGGCGTGAGGATGCGTCGCGAGGACGGCCGCTGCGATTCCGACCGCGATCGGCTGCCGATGGCGCAGGCGCGGCCAGAGCAGGGCGAGGAACGCCGCCGCCGCGGCGGCGTCGAGTCCGTACGCGCGAGGGTCGCCGATCACGTCTCCGAGGAGCGCGCCGGCGAGGGTGGACAGGTTCCAGCCGATGTAGATGCCGATGCCGGTGACCCAGAAGCCCACCGTGCGGGCGTGCGGCGAGCGCTGAGCGAGCGACACGGCCGTCGACTCGTCGATCGTGAAGTGGGCGGCGGCGGTGCGGCGCCAGGAATCCCGGACCGATGACAGGCGACATCCGGATGCCGTAGGCGACGTTGCGCACCCCGAGAAGCGATGCGGAGGCGATCGCCGCGGGCGCCGCCGCGATGCCTCCGGCGCCGACGACGCCGGCGAACGCGAACTGCGAGCCGCCGGTGAACATGAGGAGGCTGAGCACGCACGTCTGCCAGATGTCGAGACCGGAGGCCACGGCGAGTGCGCCGAACGAGATGCCGTAGGCACTGGTGGCGAGCGCCACCCCGATGCCCTGGCGCGCCGCGCGCCGGGCTTCGCCCGCCGTGTGCGCGTCTTCGAAGTGCGGGTCCAGGGTCACCCGCTCGATGCTACCGAGCGCCCGAGTCGCCCCGAGTGTCCACCCCGCCATCCGTGGCATGAACTCCGCCATATCGCTGGGACAGCGGATGCCGCGTCCCGGCCTCAATGCGCGGGACGCGGCATCCGTCGATCTGAGGGTCGGTGTCAGACGCCGGCGTCCTGGCGCTTCACGCGCGCGGTGTTGCGGGCGCGGAGGGTCTGGTCGAGTTCGACCTTGCGGATGCGGACCATCTCGGGCGTGACCTCGACGCATTCGTCGTCGCGCGCGAACTCGAGGCTCTCCTCCAGCGAGAGCTTGCGCGGCGGCGTCATCGACTCGAACGTGTCGGAGGTCGACTGACGCATGTTGGTCAGCTTCTTCTCCTTCGTGATGTTCACGTCCATGTCGTCGTTGCGCGAGTTCTCGCCGATCACCATGCCCTCGTAGACCTCCTGCGTCGGCTGCACGAAGAACGACATGCGCTCCTGCAGCGCGATGATCGCGAAGGGCGTGACGACGCCGGAGCGGTCGGCCACGATCGAGCCGTTCTGGCGCGTGACGATGTGCCCCGCCCAGGGCTCGTAGCCGTGCGAGATCGCGTTCGCGATGCCGGTGCCGCGGGTCGTGGTGAGGAACTCGGTGCGGAAGCCGATGAGACCGCGCGAGGGGACGATGAACTCCATGCGCACCCAGCCGGTGCCGTGGTTCGTCATGCCCTCCATGCGCCCCTTGCGGCTCGCGAGCAGCTGAGTGATCGCGCCGAGGTACTCCTCGGGGGCGTCGATGGTGAGGTGCTCGAACGGCTCGTGCGTCTTTCCGTCGATCGTCTTGGTGACCACCTGGGGCTTGCCGACCGTCAGCTCGAAGCCTTCGCGGCGCATGTTCTCGACGAGGATCGCGAGGGCGAGCTCACCGCGGCCCTGCACCTCCCACGCGTCGGGGCGTCCGATGTCGAGAACTCTCAGAGAGACGTTGCCGACGAGCTCACGGTCGAGGCGGTCCTTGACCATGCGCGCGGTCAGCTTGTGGCCCTTGACCTTGCCGACGAGCGGCGAGGTGTTCGTGCCGATTGTCATCGAGATCGCCGGGTCGTCGACGTGGATCTGGGGCAGCGGGCGGACGTCATCCGGGTCGGCGATCGTCTCGCCGATCGTGATGTCCTCGAAGCCCGCGATGGCGACGATGTCGCCGGGGCCGGCGCTCTCGGCGGGGTACCGATCGAGTGCACGGGTCTTCAGCAGCTCGGTGATGCGCGCATTCGCGTGCGTGCCGTCGTGGCGGACCCAGGCGACCGTCTGACCCTTCTTCAGCGTGCCGTTGAAGACGCGCAGCAGCGCGAGGCGACCGAGGAACGGGCTGGAGTCGAGGTTCGTGACCCACGCCTGCAGCGGAGCCTCGTCGTCATAGGAAGGCGCGGGAACGTGCTCGAGGATGGCCCCGAACAGCGGCTCGAGATCGTCGTTGTCGGGGAGGCTCCCGTTCTCGGGACGGTTGCGGGATGCTGCACCCGCGCGCCCGCTCGCATAGACGACGGGCACGTCGAGCAGCGCGTCGACGTCGAGGTCGGGGACATCGTCGTGGAGGTCCGACGCGAGGCCCAGGAGCAGGTCGTGCGCCTCTTCCTCGACCTCGGCGATGCGGGCGTCGGGGCGATCGGTCTTGTTGACCAGCAGGATGACGGGGAGCTTGGCCTCGAGGGCCTTGCGCAGCACGAAGCGGGTCTGCGGCAGCGGGCCCTCGCTCGCATCCACGAGCAGCACGACGCCGTCGACCATCGACAGACCGCGCTCGACCTCGCCACCGAAGTCGGCGTGGCCGGGGGTGTCGATGACGTTGATCGTGACGGGCACGTCGGAGTGGATGCCCTTGTACGTGATCGCCGTGTTCTTGGCGAGGATCGTGATGCCCTTTTCGCGCTCGAGGTCGTTCGAGTCCATCGCGCGCTCTTCCATGTGCTCGTGCGAGCCGAAGGAGCCGGTCTGTCGAAGCATCGCGTCGACGAGAGTGGTCTTGCCGTGGTCGACGTGGGCGACGATCGCGACGTTTCGGAGGTCGGGACGGAGGGCGCGCGCCATGAGAGGAATCCTTGCGAGAGTGGGAAGACGCCCGGATGCGGGCGGAACTATACTACCGGGCTCCCCTGCGTCGACCCTGATGGTCCTCAGAGCGGGTTATCCCCGTTCGGCGACGTCATCCGATCGCGCCAACGGGATGCGGTCGCTGTCCCGCCTCAGGACCCGTTGCGGCGGGCGTCGGCGTCCCTCACCTCAGCCTCGAGCAGCGCGGCGCGCGCCTCGCGGCGCACCCGCTGCTCCGCCGGATCCGGGATCGGCACCGCCGCGATGAGGCGCTGCGTGTACGCCTCCTGCGGTGCGCGCAGGATCTGACCGGTCGCGCCCTGCTCCACGATCTTCCCGTGGTGCATCACGATGATCCGGTCGGCCAGCGTGTCGACGACGGCGAGGTCGTGGCTGATGAACAGGCAGGCGAAGCCGAGGTCCTTCTGCAGGCGCTGCAGCAGCTGAAGCACCGTCGCCTGCACCGAGACGTCCAGCGCTGAGGTCGGCTCGTCCGCGATGAGCAGCTTCGGCTCCAGCGCGAGCGCGCGGGCGATGCCGATGCGCTGCTTCTGGCCCCCGGATAGCTCATGGGGGTACCGGCTGCGATACGACCGTGGAAGCTCGACGGCATCCAAGAGCTCCTGAACCCGACGGTCGAGGTCGCGTCCCTTCGCCTCACCTGCCAGCAGCAGCGGCTCCCCGATGGACTGGCCGACGGGCAGTCGCGGATTGAGGGAGCTCGCCGGATCCTGGAAGACGATGCCGACGTCCTTGTGGACGGTGTGCAGGAGCCTGCGGTCCGCCTTCGAGATATCGTGACCGACGACCGTCGCCGTGCCCTCGGCGACGGGCAGCAGGCCGATCGCGGCACGCCCGACGGTCGTCTTCCCGGAGCCGGACTCCCCGACGAGACCGGTCACTTCGCCGGGATAGATCGCGAAGCTCGCGTTTTCGACAGCGCGGAACGCCGGCACGCGTCCGCGCTTGGGGTAGTCGATCGCGACGTCCTCGAATTTCAGGACCGGCGCCCCGAGCCCGGCACGGCGCTCCGCGTCCTGATGCGCCGCAACCGCGGCGAGCCGGATGACACTCGTGTCGCCCGCCAGCGCGGCCGTGGTGTCGATCGTCTCGCCACTGGCCTCGCCGATCCGCGGGACGGCGGCGAGAAGCTGCTGCGTGTAGGGGTGCGTCGGGGTGGTGAAGACGCCCTCGACAGTGCCGCGCTCCACGATCTCCCCCTTGCGCATGACCACGATGTCGTCGGCGAGGTCGGCGACAACCCCCATGTCGTGGGTGATGAGGAGGATCGCGGAATCCAGGCGGTGACGGAGGTCACGCATGAGGTCGAGGATCTCCGCCTGCACGGTGACATCGAGTGCGGTCGTCGGCTCATCGGCGATGAGCAGCCACGGGTCGCACGAGATCGACTGCGCGATCATCGCACGCTGCCGCTGGCCGCCGGACAGCTGGTGGGGGTACGAGTTGAACGCCTTCAGCGGGTCGGGGAGCTCGACCATATCCAGCAGCTCGAGCGCACGCTCCCGGGCTTTGCTCGGCACCAGATCGGTGTGCACGCGGAGCGTCTCGATGATCTGGAATCCGATCGTGTAGACCGGGTTCAGCGCCGTCATCGGCTCCTGGAAGATCACGGCGACCTCGCTGCCGCGGATGCGTCGCAGGGCGTCATTCTTGAGTCCGAGGATCTCGCGTCCAGCGAGCTTGACGCTCCCGCGAATCCGGGCGTTCGAGGGCAGGAGCCCCAGCATCGCCATCGAGCTCGCGCTTTTCCCCGACCCGGACTCGCCGACGATCGCGAGCGCCTTGCCGCCATAGACGGAGTAGTCGAGGTTCTTGGCGGCCGGCACCCAATAGTCGTCGACAGCGAAGTCCACCGAGAGTCCGCTCACCTCAAGGAGAGGACCACTGGATTCACCGCGGCGGCGTAGGTCGTTCATTGAAGCGTTCCTCACTTCGTGTCTGAAAGAATACGGGGATGGCCGAAGGTGGGACGCTGACGCTGCACTCGCGCTTCAACCGAGTGGTGGCGCTGGCGGTCTGGACCCTGGCCGTCGTGCTCGCGGTGTCGACGGCTGCCTCCGGAGATGCGACTCTGCTGTGGGTGTACCCATCGGCCGCGCTCCTCGCCTTCCTCGGCTGGGCTGCCCTGTGGCGCCCCTACGTCCGTGTGGACGACTCGGGAGTCACTCTGCAGAACGTCACCCATCGCGTGGAGGTTCCCTGGGAAGCTCTCATCCACATCGACACCCGCTACGCGCTCACCCTCCACACCGTGGGAGGAAAGTTCGCGGCGTGGTCCGCTCCCGCCCCCAGCGCGCTCGCCTCGGCGGTGAGCGCCAGACGGCCCACGGTGCGCGAGGCGCGGGCCACCGGTGCGCGACTGCGACCCGGCGACCTTCTCGGCACCGATTCGGGTAACGCCGCAACCGTCGTCCGCGAGTCGTGGCAAAGGCGCGTCGAATCGGGGACTGTCACCGCTGGGGTCGCACACGAGATCCAGGTGCACCGCCGCTGGGACGTGCCGGTCGTGGCGATCGCTGCCGCACTCGCCGCCGCCGCCCTGTGGGCGCTCGTCGCGGACAGCTGAGTCGACCGCCCTCATCGCCGAAGCCCCGGCCCATCGTCATCGCCGTCGCCGGTCGAGGGCCTCTCGCTGCTGACACCCGCCTCCGCGGTCGAGCCGTCGGCCGTCACGATCGCGCCCTCGGGTACGTCCGAGGTGATATCGGCGGTGCTGACGATCTCCGCATCCTCGGGAAGATCGCGCACTCGGCGGAAGATGATCCGCTTCTGGCGGGGGTCGAACGCATCGCGCAGCCCGTCGCCGACGAAGTTCACCAGCAGCGACAGGACCACGATGAAGGCGGCGGGCCACCAGAACAGCCACGGACGGGTCTGGAAGGCGGACTCGTTCGCACTGATGAGGAGGCCGAGCGAGACATCCGGGGAGCGGACGCCATAGCCGAGGAAGCTCAGCGACGTCTCGAGGATGATCGCGGCGGCGATGAGGAGCGTCGACGACACGATGACCACGCCGACCGCGTTCGGCAGGATGTGCCGGAAGATGATGCGCGCGTCCGAGGCGCCGGCGACACGTGCCGCCTCGACGAACTCGCGCTCGCGGAGTGAGAGGAACTCGCTTCGCACCAGTCGCGCGATCCCGGTCCAGACGAAGAACCCCAGGAACACCGCGAGGAGTGTCGGACCGAGGCTTCCGACCGCTGTTCCGACCACGGCGCCGATCACGATCACCGGGATGACGATGATGACGTCGGTGAAGCGCATCAGGACCGAGTCGACCCATCCGCGGTAGTAGCCGGCGATCGCGCCGATGGTGACGCCGATGAAAGAGGCGATCAGTCCGACGATGAGCATGATCGAAGACGAGATCACAACTCCTCGCATCGTCATGGCGAAGTAGTCGATGCCGATCGAGTCCTGGCCGAACGGATGCTCTCCCCACGCGAACCCAGGTCCGCCGAGGAACTCGGGAATGATCGAAAGCGTCGGCCTGCCGCCGTTGACGAGTGGTGAAAGCTCGTTGTAGCCCCAGATCCACCAGCCCGGAATCGCCCCGACCCCGGTCGCGGATGCCGCGAAGCCGATGATCCCGACGAACAGGAAGATGCTGATGACCGCGGGGCGGTGCTTCAGGAAGCGGCGCAGGACGAGTCGTCCCTGGCTCACGCCCTTTTCGTCCGTGGTCAGAACGGAGACCCCGGGTGCCTCAGGAGAGATCGGTGGTTCTATGCTGGCGCCGACGGGAATCGTCATCACTTCACCCGCACTCTCGGATCGAGGGCCGAGTAGGCCAGGTCGGCGAGGAAGTTGAACGAGATCGCGACGATCGCGATGACGATGAAGTACGCCATCACGGGATTCGGATCGCCGTTCTGCAGTCCCTGGTTGAACAGGGCTCCCATGCCGCTGAACGCGAAGATCCGCTCGGTGATGATGGCGCCGCCGATGAGGCCGCCGACGTCTGCGGCGACGATCGTCGTGATGGGGATGAGGGAGTTGCGGAACGCGTGGCGCGTCACGACGGTGCGCTCGGACAGGCCCTTCGCCCGCGCCGTGCGGATGTAGTCCTGGTTCAGCACCTCGAGCATCCCGCCACGCGAGTAACGGGTGTACGCGGCGAAGGAGATCAGCATGAGGCTGATGGTGGGCAGCAGCAGGTGTGTGAAGGTGTCGGTCGCGTGGATCCAGAAGTCACCCTGCAGGCGCGGCGTCGCCGAACCGACGGTGGCGATCGGGCGGCCGTCGATGCGCGGGTTGGTGATGTACGAGTTCCACGTGCGAAGGAACTGCTCGAAGATGATCACGGCCATGCCGAACAGACCTGTGAGGACGCCGATGCGGATCGCGGTCCCCTTGTCGTGCTCGCCGAGGCGCCAGCCCGCGAGCGCGCCGACACCGCCGGCCGCCACGAAGAGCAGGAACACCCCCCAGCCGTTGAAGTACTGGAGGAACGGCATGAGCAGGAAGTACGCGACGATCAGGGCGATTCCCGTGACCCCGGCGGTCCGCCACGCGAACCGGGCGCGGGGCCCGGCGATGAGCAGCGCCATGCCGGCGCCCAGCGCGGCGATGAGCAGGGGTCCGATGACCGGGCCGAGCGACGGGTCGAGGAACCATGCGGTCACCGACATCCCGTAGAGCATGAGTCCGGTGACGAGGAGGGATGCCGTGAAGACGACGAGCCGCCGGTTGCGCGGGCCGCCTATTATCGCCTGCCAGAAGATTCCCGATATCAGGGAGAAGACTATGATGACGCCCCAGCTGAAGACCGGATCGGCGAGCCAGTTGTTGAACCCGATCGCGACGAACACCTTGAGGAGCACGCCCATCAGGAACGAGGGCAGCGAGTAGAGGAAGAAGCTTGCGAACGTGAACGTGTAGTCGACCGCGCTGTACTGGCGCAGGGCCGAGACGATGCCGATCGTGACACCAAGGAGGATTGCGAGCACTGTGGCCGCCGTGACGAGTTGGAGTGTCGATACCACCGCCCGGCCGAGGAGGGCCGTCACCTGCTGATTGGTGATCGTGACACCGAGATCGCATCCGCCAAAGGGGATGACGCAGCGTGCCGCTCCGATGAGCCAGTTGAACCAGCGCAGAACTATGTGCTGATCGAGGTTGAGCCACTGGATGCGCTGCTGGATCAGCGCCTCCCGGTTCGGGTTGCTGCTGACGCGCAGTTCGTCAAGAGGATCCTTCGCCCAGGCTACGAGCACATACATCACAAAGGACGCGGCGATGATCACAAGGATCGAAACGCCGATGCGCCGCAGGACATAGCTGAGCACGATCCTCCCTTCGTCGGGATTTGCTTCAAATTATCAGTCGTGCTCGTTCGCCACAGCGACACAGCACACGGAAATGGGGTGCCGGGCGGAACCCGGCACCCCATTCTCCGGTTCAGACGTCGGGGACTAGCCCTCGACCGTCCACTCCCAGAAGTTGCGCAGCTCGCCGAAGGACAGAGCGTTGAACTCCAGGTCGGAGATCCGGTTGGTGTGCGCGATGATCGCCGCGTTCTGGAACAGCGGCAGGCCGAAGCCCTCCTCGAATGCGATCTGGTCGATCCGCATCGAGTTCTCGACCACGACCTCGGGGTCCGTCGTCAGCTGTGCACCGACGGCGAGCTCCGAGGCTTCTTCGTTGTTGAAGCCGTTGAAGTTCGAGCCGTTGCCGATCTCGAACATCTGCGTCAGCAGGACCGGCGAACCGCTGGTCTTGCCCCAGCCGAAGATGACGGCATCCCAGGTGTCCTGCGTGAGCTGGTCGCTCCAGTCAGCGGCGCCGCCGTCGACGATGTTGAAGCCGGCCTGCGTGGCCGACGCCTGGATCGCCTTGAACGCTGCGACACGGTTCGGGTTGTTGATGTTGTACATCAGTCGAACCGTCGGGGTCGCACCGGCGAGGAGCTCCTTGGCGCCTTCGATGTCGACCTCGGCATACGCGTCCGAGCCGTTCTGCGCGACGGTCGTCTGCGTACTCGGGCTGCGAGGCGAGGTAGACGAGCGAGTTGAGCACCTCGGCCTCGGGGTTGAGCGGCGCGACGATCGCGTCGAGGATCTGCTGACGCGGGATCGTCTTGAGGAACGCCTGGCGGACGGCCAGATCAGCGAAGACACCGGACTGCTTGACGTCGAGGTGGTCCCAGCCGAGGTCGTCGCCCTGCTGGATCTCGATGTCGGGAATGGCCTCGAGGTTGGTCAGCAGGTCAGCGTTCGCCTGGGGGCTGATGACATCGACCTCACCGTTCTGGAGGGCGGTGGTCTGCGCGTTCGGGTCACCGATGAAGCGCATCACGATCTCGGAGTACGCGGGGGTATGCGTGCCGCCGTAGTTCTCGTTGAGCACGAAGGTCGCCGACTGCGTGGGCTCCCACGAGTCGAGGATGAACGGGCCGTTGCCTACGAGCAGGTCGGGGTCATCGGGGAACGAGGTCATGTCGTAGCCGGTGTTCCAGAAGTCCGCCGCGGCCTTGATGGTCTCGTTCGGCTCTGCCGGAGCAGCCGCGTCGCCCTTGGGGGTGTCTTCGAACGCCGCGACCAGCTCGTCGACGGTCGTGCCCGCCTTCTTGGCGACGATGTGGATCGGCTTGCCGATGAGACCCGTCAGGTTCCAGTCGACGAAGGGCTCGGAGTATTCGATCGTCAGCGTGAGGTTGTCCTCGCCGATCTCCGGGTACGCAGTCGTGTCGAGGCCCGTGGTGCCACCAGCGGGCTGGAAGTACTGCGTGCCGCTGGTGATGTCGCCCGTCTCAGGGTCGAGGGTCGCATCGTCGTAGTAGCCCGAGCCGGACGCCCAGCCGAGAAGCAGGTCGTTCGCGGTGATGGGCTCGCCGTCCGACCAGGTCAGTCCCTCGTTGATCGTGTACACAACGGTCAGCGGGTCGTCGGAGACCTTCTCCATCGTCCCGAAGCCGTCGTTGGGGATGACCTCGAGCGACGGGGAGATGTAGAAGAAGGAGTCGTTCGTCAGATAGTCGACCGCGCCGTTGACGTCGAGGTTGCCTGTGGGGGTGAGCGTGTTCAGGCTCGTCAGCTCGTTCGTCTGTGCGACGGTGACAGTCGTGTCGGCAACCGGCTCCTCGGTCTCTTCCGCCCCGCCTCCGGGGCTGGTGCAGCCGGCGAGGACGAGGGCACTCAGGCCGACACCCGCTCCGACAGCGAGGGCGCGCTTGCGCCACGTCTTTTCAGACACAATTCCTCCTGTGCAAAGGGTTCAGTTGTACGCGCAGGCCAGACGTTGTCTGACTGAGCGTGATTACGGAAACTCTAAGCAGGAGGTGTGAGATGGTCAAAACGATCGTCCAAAACGTTACAGAGCCTTAACTCAATTGCAGTTGAGCGTGGCAATCTGATCAGCGGTGGACAATCGAGATCACGAAGCGCCGCCCGCGACGATCACAGCGACAACTGTCCACAAGACGATCACGGCGAGGGCGACGAGGCTCGGAGAGTCCCAGGACCGGATGACTTCGCGTGCAGGCGCACCCTCATCGCGGGCGATCTGCCATTGATCCTGGATGAGACTGAGCTCTCCCGCAGCGTGCGGCAGCGGGACGTCTGCGTCGTCCGCGCGCCCCGCTCGCCCGGGCCGTCGTGCGACGGGGCCGCCGAAGCACTTCACCTCGGTGCCGTCATCCAGGGCGAACACGAGCTGCCAGCGCATGCGGATGTCGTCCACCCGGGCCCACGGGATCCGCGTGCGGCGGAGATAGTTCTGCACCGTCGCACCAGTGCCGTCGATGGCGACGTATGAGGCATACATGCCTACGTAGACGACCCACATCACCAGCAGCACCCACGGCGCGAGCAGGAGGGTGTCGGCCCAGCCGGCGCGCAGCACCGCATCTCCGAGGAGGAACACCCCGATGACCCCGAGGCCGATCAGCGCGACCAGCCCGGAGGTCGCGCGGAAGACCCGGCGCGGAGGATCGCTCCCCGTGCCGGATCCAGCCGGACCAGGAGTCAGCGCCCGCCGCCCAGTGGCATCGCGGCTCCCGGAATCGCGTCGAGCAGGCGACGGGTGTAGTCCTGACCCGGGCTCGCGAAGATGTCATCGACGGAGCCCTGCTCGACGATTCGCCCGCGCTCCATGACAGCCACGAGGTCGGCCACCACACGCACGACGGCGAGGTCGTGGGTGATGAACAGATAGGTCAGTCCGAGCTCGGACTGCAGATCGGACAGCAGCTGCAGCACCTGGTCCTGCACCAGGACGTCGAGCGCCGAGACGGCCTCGTCGAGGACCACGATGTCGGGCTTGAGCGCGAGCGCGCGGGCGATCGCCACACGCTGTCGCTGTCCGCCCGAGAGCTCACTCGGATATCGACTCGCGAGCTCCTGCGGCAGCGCGACCTGATCGAGCAGTTCCCTGACACGCTCGCGCCTGGAGGCCCTGTCTCCGACCTTGTGGATCTCGAGCGGCTCGGCGATGGTGTTCTCGAGGTTGCGCAGCGGATTGAGTGACCCGTACGGGTCCTGGAACACCGGCTGCATGCGGCGGCGGATGTCGAATGCCTCGCGGGACGAGATGCCGGCGATGTCCTTGCCGTCGATGATGATCGACCCCGATGTCGGCTCTTCGAGCTTCAGCACCATCTTGGCGACCGTCGACTTCCCGGAGCCGGATTCGCCCACCAGCGCCAGCGTCTTGCCGCGCGGGATCTCGAACGAGACCCCGTCGACTGCCCGGAAGGGCTCGGACCGGAAGCCGCCCATGCGGATCTTGTAGTCCTTGCTGAGGTCGGTCACCCGCACGGCCGTGACATCGCTCAGAGGATTGGGGGCCGTCGCCTCGTGACGCGTGACGTGGTGCGCGGCGAGCTGATCGGCCGCCTCCGCGAGGGTTGCGGGCGCTGCCTTCGCCTGGATGCGGGTGGAGGCGATGCTGGGAGCCGCGGCGACGAGACGCTGCGTGTAGGGATGCGCCGGGTTCTCGAGGATGACGCGGCTCGGTCCCGACTCGACGATCTCGCCGTTCTGCATCACGATGATCCGCTCGGCGCGCTCGGCGGCCAGGCCCAGATCGTGCGTGATGAGGAGCACCGACGTGCCCTTCTCGCGCGTGAGCTTCGCCATGTGATCGAGGATCACGCGCTGCACGGTGACATCGAGCGCCGAGGTCGGCTCATCCGCGATCAGCAGCTGCGGATCGGCGGCAAGGCCGATGCCGATGAGCGCACGCTGGCGCATCCCGCCCGAGAACTGATGCGGGTACTGGTTGAGACGCTTCTCGGCATCCGCGAGGCCCGCCTGCTTGAGCACTTCGACGGCGCGGTCGTGCACGGCCTGCCGACCGGTCGCGAGACCGTTCGCACGCACCGCCTCCTTCACCTGGAAGCCGATGCTCCATACCGGGTTGAGGTTGGACATCGGATCCTGCGGGACATAGCCGATCTCCCGGCCGCGCACGCGCTCCATCTGCCCCGGCGTCAGCGAGGTGAGCTCCCGGCCCCCGAGCGTGATGCTGCCCCCTGTCACCAGGCCGGTGCCCGGAAGAAGCGCGACGATGGCGGACGCCGTCGTCGACTTGCCCGATCCGGACTCCCCCACGATGGCCACCGTCTCGCCGGGGAACACGTCGAGGCTGATGCTGTGAAGAACCTCGTTCGAGCCGTTCTGGGTCTCGAAGGCCACTTTCAGGTCGCGAATACTGAGCAGCGGGACCCCTGGGTTGAAGGTCATCGGCGAGCCCTCGCTCTCGGGTCGAGGGCGTCGCGGATCAGCTCGCCCAGGAGGATGAACGCGAGCACCGTGACGGTGAGCGCGATCGACGGGTAGATGAGGGCCATCGGCGCCACTCGCAGCGACTGCTGGGCCTGACTGATGTCCAGGCCCCACGACATGGTGTCGCTGCCGAGGCCGACGCCGAGGAAGGACAGCGTCGCCTCGGCGACGATCGCAGCGGCGAGGCTGAGGGTCGAGATGACGAGCAGCGGTGCGATGGCGTTCGGCACCACGTGCGAGACGAGCGTCCCGAAACGCGATTTGCCGAGCGCTCGAGATGCAGTGACGAAGTCCGCCTGCCGCACTCGGAGCACTTCGGCCCGCACGACACGGGCGGTGGACGCCCACGCGAAGCCGCCGATGGCGAAGGCCAGGGTGAAGACGTTGCGGTTCTGCGAGAGGACGGTCATGACGACGACCGCGGCCAGGATGTACGGAATGGCGAAGAAGATGTCACCGACGCGGGAGAGCAGCGAGTCCAGCCATCCGCCATAGAAGCCTGCGATGGCTCCCATGATGAGACCGAGGGTCGAGCCGATGATCGTCGCGATCAGGCCCACAGCAAGCGAGGTGCGCGAACCCCACACGATGCGCGCCCAGATGTCGCACCCCTGGAAGGTGAAGCCGAGGGGATGCCCCTCGGTGGGGCCGCCGTTCGAGTTGGCCAGCTGGCAGTTGTCGTTGGGCGGGGTCTGGGTGAACAGCGTCGGCCACACCGCCATGAGGAGCACGACGAAGACGACCAGCATCGCGATCCAGAACGTCGGGCGCCTGCGCAGATCCCGCCACCCGTCGCTCCAGATGTTCGCGGGCTTCGCCTTGACCCGTACTGCGTCGACGACGACCGGGGTGGCAGTCTTCACCGGCGCGACGTAGTGCGCCGGCACCATCGATTCACTTGACATAGCGGATCCTCGGGTCGAGCACTCCGTAGAACAGGTCGATGACCAGGTTCACGAGCACATAGATGATGACGAAGACGGTGACGAACGAGACGATGGTCGGGCCCTCGTGACGCAGCGTTGCCTGGAACAGGGTGTTGCCCACGCCCGGGATGTTGAAGATGAACTCGGTGACGGTGGCGCCGACGAGCAGCACGCCGAAGTTGGTCGCCGTGTTCGTGATCACGGGGATGAGCGAGTTGCGCAGCACATGCACCGGGATCACGCGTCGTCGCGAGAGGCCCTTGCTGTAGGCGGTGCGCACCCAGTCCTGGTTCAGCGTGTCGATCACGGAGCCGCGCATGAGCCGCATGCTGGTGGCGAACAGGCTGATGCCCAGCACGATGGCGGGGAGCCACAGGTCGCCCCAGTCGTTCTGGCCACCCACCGTCGGCGAGAACCACCCCAGCTGGATCGCGAGGAAGTACTGGGCGAGGAAGGCGAAGACGAAGATCGGCATGGCGACGAAGATCAGGGAGATGACAAGTGCCGTGTTGTCGAAGATCTTGCCCTTGCGCAGAGCCGAGATGGTCCCGATGATCACCGCGAGGATGAACTCGATGGCGATGGCCATGATGGCCAGCCGCGCGGTGACGGGGAGCGTCCGGGCGAGCACGTCGTTCACGGATTGACCGGAGAAGGTCACGCCCATGTTCCCCTGGAAGATCCCCGCCATGTAGTAGAAGTACTGGACGAGGAAGGGCTCGTTGAGGTGGTACTGCTCCTCGAGCTGTGCGATCAGCTGCGGACTCGGCTGCTTGTCGCCGAACAGGGCCGCGATGGGATCGCCTGGCATCGCGAACACCATGAAATAGATGAGCAGGGTTGATCCGAAGAAGACCGGGATCACCTGCAGGAAACGTCTGAGGATGTATGCGAACATCCGTTTACCTCCGGCCGGTGGATGTCGCGTCCACGCCGATCAGCGCTCGATGCGACATCCTCTAAGAGCATCGTGCCGTGAGTCGGGCACGATGGCGAGCCTTTCATGACAGACCGCGGGGCGGTGACGATGCGTCACCGCCCCGCGGGGGTACTACGAGGTCACTCCTTGGTGATCTCGTTGTACAGCGGAACCGAGTTCCACCCGAACTTCACGTTGTCCACGGTGTCCGCGTAGCCGCCGGCCACGTTGGAGTACCAGAGCGGGACGGCAGGCAGGTCCTGGAACAGGATCTCCTGGACCTCCAGGTACTTGGCCTGAGCATCCTCGACACTCGTCGAGGCTGCGCCCTCCGCGATCAGCTTGTCGACCTCGGGGTTGGTGTAGTCGCCGTCGTTCGACGAAGCACCCGTGGCGTACAGCGGAGCCAGGAAGTTGTACAGGCTCGGGTAGTCGGCCTGCCAGCCGCTGCGGAACGCCGTCGTGATCGTGCGGTCGTTGACCTGCTGGCGCAGCGTCGCGAAGTCGACGTACGGAGCACCCGACGCCTCGATGCCGAGCGCGTTCTTGAGCTGGTTCGACACGGCATCGACCCACGGCTGGTGACCGCCGTCGGAGTTGTATCCGATCTGGAAGGTGCCATCCCACGGGGAGATGGCGTCGGCCTCGGCCCAGAGTGCCTTGGCGCCTTCGGCGTCGAACGTCAGCACGTCGGAGCCCTCGACCGTGTCGGACCAGCCGTCGATCACGGGTGAGGTGAAGTCACTCGCGGGCGTGCGGGTGCCGTTGAAGATCGTCTCGGTGATCTCTTCACGGTTGATCGCCATGGAGATCGCCTGACGACGCAGCTTGCCCTCTTCGCCCGAGAAGTGAGGAAGGTTCTGCGGGATCGTGAACGACTGGAAGATCGCAGCCGGCTGGTTGACCGCGCGGTCGCCCAGGTCGGACTCGAACGTGGCCAGCGCGGTCGGCGGGACGGCGTCGAGGACGTCGACGTTGCCGGCGAGCAGGTCGGCGTAAGCGGCATCCTGCGAGGTGTAGAAGACGAAGGTCAGGCCGCCGTTGACTGCCTGGCGGCCGCCCGCGTAGTCCTCGTTCTTGACGAGGTCGATCTGCACGTCGTGCTGCCACGCGTCCTCGGAGGCCAGCTTGTACGGGCCGTTGCCGATCGGCGACTCGCCGAACGCCTCGATGTCCTCGAAGGCGACGTCGGGGAGCGGGTAGTAGGCCGAGTAGCCGAGGCTGGATGCGAACTCCGCCGCGATCGGAGCGTTGAGCTTGATCGTGAAGGTGTAGTCGTCGACCTGCTCGAGACCGGTCAGCTCAGAGTCTGCGTCGGCGCTGAAGCCCTCGATGTTCGAGAACCAGGACTGGTTCTGGTGGGCGTTGGACAGCTGGGCGCCGTAGTTCCACGCCTCGATGAAGTTGTCTGCGGTGACCTCTTCGCCGTCGGTGAACGTCTGGTCCGGCTTCAGAGTCACGGTGAGGGTGCTCTCGTCGTCGACCGCGATGGAGTCGGCCATGTCGTTGACGAGCTTGCCTTCGCCGTCGTAGTAGGCGAGACCCGCGAAGATCGAGTCGAGGATCGCGCCGCCACCGACCTCGTTGGTGTCGGTCGGGATCAGCGGGTTTTCCGGCTCCGAGCCGTCCGCCATGATGATGGCCGTCGACGTGGCGTCTTCGGTCTCGGTCGGCGTCTCGCTGTTGCCGGCGCAGCCGGCGAGCGCGAGGCCTCCGACAGCCAGCAGCGCGACGCCGCTGAGGGCGATCTTGTTGCGCTTCAACTTGTCCTCCTGTGCAAAAGGGTGGTGCGCCCAAAGCCAAAGCAACGCTTGGGCACGGGTATGGGAAGCCTAAATAGCCGGGCGTCTTGGTCAAAGCCCTGGTGGAAAACGTTACAAACCCTTAACTCAATCGCGATTGCATGTGGCAATGTGACAGAGTGGCGACGGAGGAAACCGGGCAGAACTGGAGGGGTCCCACACCCGCGGACCCCTGGGCGATTCGAGCCGTGTCCGGCTGTGGTGGGAGATCGGGCTGGTGCTGGCCGTCACGGTCGGCCAGTCCGCCGCTGTACTCGCTGCTGTCGCTGGTCAGGCGACTCCTTGCCCCGGTCCCGCTCGGCGATCAGCAGACGCAGCTCAATCCCAGCCGAGGACGCGCTGGCGCATCTGGGACATCGTGTACCAGGTCCTCGCGATATTCTTCGGTCTCTCGCTCGTGGCGCTCGTGATCTTCCTGCTCTGGGAACCCGGATCGAACGCGTTCCGGCGCATCGGACTGGATTTCACGAGATTCGGCGGCGACGCGGCGCGCGGCGCCCTTCTCGTCGCCGCCATCGGCATTCCGGGTCTCGCACTGTACGCCGCGGGCCGCGCCCTGGGCATCACCGTGCAGGTGCAGGCGTCGCCGCTGGATCGGCGGATGGTGGACGATCCCGCTGCTCCTGCTCGCGGCGCTTCGCGCGGGACTCACCGAGGAGGTGATCTTCATCGCCTACCTCTTCGATCGGCTTCGCCGCCTGGGGTGGGGCTGGTGGTCGATCATCTTCGCCACAGCCGCGCTGCGTGCCGCGTATCACGCCTACCAGGGCATCGGGCCCGATGGTGGGCAACTTCGCGATGGGTGTGGTCTTCGGATGGTGCTACCGCCGCTGGGGTCGAGTGATGCCCCTCGTGATCGCGCACACGCTGATCGACGTGGTGGCGTTCATCGGCTACCCCCTCGCGGTGGCACTGTGGCCCGGCCTGTTCGGCCCCGCTCCGGCGCCGACGCCGACGCCGACCGTGTCCCCGACGCCCGCCGCCTGACGGTGGCCCGTCCGCGGCGCGCGCGCCGCGATGCCTGCCTTCCCTCCGCGAGACGACACCTGGTGGACGAGACGACGGGGCCCTCCCACGCTCTCGTCCACCAGTCGTACTTTCGCGGACCCGGGGTGGCTCCTGCACAGGAAGCAGGGTGGTGGCAGTTGCCCACAATGAGGGCGTTGACACCCATCGCCGTACCCGAACGTCGCATCGTGATCGGATGCAGCTTCTCCCCTCATCGCGCCAAATCGCGACATCCCCGATCGCGCTCCTGCGATTCACCGAGGTGCCCCATCCCGAGCGCGGCGTCGCACGTGGAGCACTGATCCGAGTGCGCCACGGCGTGTATGCCGCCGCGCCGCTTTGGCGAGCACTGCCGCCTTGGGAGCGTTACCTCGCCCGGGTGCGTGCGGTGGCTCTTGTGCACCCCGACGCGATCTTCGCTCGGGAATCCGCCGCAGCACTGCTCGGGATGCCGCTGTTCGGCGATCATGGCATCGTGCACGTTCTGGTACCGGCGTCAGGAGCGTCACGATCGATCTCCGGCGTGCGCACGCACGCGACGGTGGGCGATCGAACGATCATGGAGGCCGGCGGGCTGGCGATGACGACGCCGGCTGAAACCGCGGTCGATCTCGCTCGCCACAAGCACCACGCGATCGGGCTCGCGGCCGCGGACGCCGCGCTGCGGATCGATCCCAGCCTGACGGCGTCCCTGCTCGTCGCGATCAACGAAGGCCGCGCCAGCAGCAGAGGTCGAAACATCGCGCGTTGGCCGCTGTCGCACTCGAGTCCTCTCGCCGAAACGGCTCTCGAGTCGGTGAGCCGGGCGGTCATCAACTGGCTGGGCTTCTCGGCACCCGAGCTTCAGGTCGTGCTGCGGGCCGCATCCGGTGAGGAGGATCGTGCGGACTTCCTCTGGCCCGACGAGCGCGTCGCCGGTGAGTCGGACGGAGATCTCAAGTACGACGGCCGATTCGGCGACCCGCGCACCGTCCTCCGGCGACAGGGCGAGCGCGACACCCGACTGCGACAACACGTGGTCGCTGTCCCCCACTGGGGATGGCATGACGCGACGACCGTGACTCCGCTCCGCGGCATCCTTCGAGGCGCCGGGCTTCGGCCCATCGCCTCCGAGGACTCCGCCCGCCTGTACACGCTCACCCGCAACGTCGCCCCGCATGCGCCGCACCGCGCAGCCCCCGCGTCGTAGCAGATCCGCGACCCGCCGCGCCGCCCCAACGACCCGCGAGACGACACCGGCTCGCCGAGCCCACGGGCGCTTCCCTACCCCTCGGCGGCCAGTTGTCGTCTCGCGAGTCGACGGATGACGCGAGGACGCCGGAAAGCGGATGCCGCACGTGCGGCATCCGCTCACGCAGTGACCGTCAGGCGAACGCCTCGATCGGCGGGCAGGCGCACACCAGGTTGCGGTCGCCGTACGCCTGGTCGATGCGCCGCACCGGCGGCCAGTACTTCGTGCGCACCAGCGCGGGCACCGGATACACCGCGACGGAGCGCGGGTACGCGTGCGTCCACTCCCCCTCGATGACCGAGGATGCGGTGTGCGGCGCGTTCACGAGCGGGTTGTCGGCCGCGGGCCACTCCCCCGCGGCGACGGCGTCGGCCTCGGCCTTGATCGCGATCATCGCGTCGATGAAGCGCTCGATCTCGGCCAGGTCCTCGGACTCGGTCGGCTCGACCATGAGCGTGCCCGCAACCGGGAACGACATCGTCGGAGCGTGGAAGCCGTAGTCGATCAGGCGCTTCGCGACGTCGTCCACGGTCACGCCGGTCGCCTCGCGCAGCGGTCGCAGGTCGAGGATGCACTCGTGCGCGACGAGCCCGTCCTCGCCGGTGTAGAGCACCGGGTAGTGGTCGCGCAGGCGGACGGCGATGTAGTTCGCCGCCAGCACCGCCGCGGCGGTGGCGGCGCGAAGGCCCTCGGACCCCAGCATCCGCACGTATGCCCAGGAGATCGGCAGGATGCCGGCGGAGCCGTGCGGCGCCGCCGAGACCGGTCCTCCCTCGAAGACCCCGCCCGCATGGTCGGGGCGCTGCGCCAGCGGGTGACCCGGCAGATACGGCGCGAGGTGCGCCTTGGCCGCGACCGGGCCGACGCCCGGGGCCGCCGCCGCCGTGCGGGATCGCGAACGTCTTGTGGAGGTTCAGGTGCGAGACGTCGCCGCCGAGATCGCCGAAGCGGGCGTAGCCGAGGAGCGCGTTCAGGTTCGCGCCGTCGACGTACACCTGGCCGCCGGCGTCGTGCACGGCCTGCGTGATCTCGAGCACGTCGTGCTCGTACACGCCGTG
The DNA here is from genome assembly GCA_963751055.1 of uncultured Actinomycetota bacterium. GTDB lineage: Bacteria > Actinomycetota > Actinomycetes > Actinomycetales > Microbacteriaceae > Microbacterium. The sequence goes on from CAVVTB010000002.1 coordinate 833,254, forward strand.
CGTCGACGGATACGTGATCATCAGCGCGGCGAGCGCGTCGGCGTGCGCCGCGATCTTCGCCCGCAGGTCGTCGAGGTCGACGTTCCCGGCCTCGTCGCACGCGACGACGACCACCTTCATGCCCGCGAGAACCGCGGATGCCGCATTCGTGCCGTGCGCGGACGACGGGATGAGGCACACCGTGCGGTCGACGTCGCCGTTCGGGCGCGGTGGTAGCCGCGGATCGCGAGGAGGCCCGCGAGCTCGCCCTGCGACCCGGCGTTCGGCTGCAGCGAGACGGCGTCGTAGCCGGTGACCTCGGCGAGCCAGACCTCGAGCTGCTCGATGAGGGCGAGGTAGCCGCGGACGTCGGCCTCGGGAGCGAACGGATGCACGCGCGAGAACTCGGGCCACGAGACGGCGGCCATCTCGGTCGCCGCGTTGAGCTTCATCGTGCACGACCCGAGCGGGATCATGCCGCGATCGAGCGCGTAGTCGCGGTCGGCGAGCTGCTTCAGGTAGCGCATCATCGCCGTCTCGGACCGGTGCGAGTTGAAGACCGGATGCGTGAGGAACTCGTCCGGCCGCAGGCAGCTCCGAGGGAACTCCGGCGAGCGGCTCGGCATCCGAGAACGGGATGTCGCGCACATCGTGCCCGTCGGCGCGTCGATGTCGGGCACCGGCAGCCCGAACGCCCACGCGACGGCGGCGAGGTCGTCGGCCGTCGTGGTCTCGTCGACCGAGATGCCCGACGGTGGCGTCGTCGACGCGGAGGAGCTGGTAGCCCTTGCGAGCGCGCCCGTTCGATCACCCGATCGGAGGGACCCGGGGTGACGACGCGGATCGTGTCGAAGAACGAGTCCGACACGAGGTGGAGGTCGTACGAACGCAGCCGCTCCGCGAGCGCCTCCGCCTTGCGCGCGACCTCGGCCGCGATCGCGGTGAGCCCCTGCGGGACCGTGGTACACGGCGTACATCGAGGCCATGACCGCCAGCAGCACCTGCGCGGTGCAGATGTTCGACGTCGCCTTCTCGCGGCGGATGTGCTGCTCGCGGGTCTGCAGCGCGAGACGGTAGGCGGGGTGCCCTGCGGCATCCTGCGAGACGCCGACGAGGCGCCCGGGGAGCTGTCGCTCGAGGCCGGCGCGCACCGCCATGTATCCCGCGTGGGGTCCGCCGAAGCCGAGCGGCACGCCGAAGCGCTGGGTGGTGCCGACCGCGATGTCGGCGCCGAGCGAGCCCGGAGACTTCAGCAGGGTCAGCGCCAGCAGGTCCGCGGCGACGACGACGAGGCCGCCCTGGGCCTGGACCGCCGCGATCGCCTCGGACGGGTCCCACACCCGGCCGGAGGCTCCCGGGTACTGGACGAACGCGCCGAAGACATCGCTGTCCGTCGCAGCCGCGCTGAGGTAGCGCGTGTAGCGCAGCTCGATGCCGACGGCGTCGGCGCGGTGCTCGAGGAGGGCCTTGGTCTGCGGCAGCGTGTCCTCGTCGACGAGGAACACGTTCGACGCCGACTTCGACGCGCGCCGGGCGACCAGCATCCCCTCGACGACAGCGGTCGACTCGTCGAGCATCGACGCGTTGGCCGTCGTGAGCCCGGTGAGATCCGTCACCATCGTCTGGAAGTTGATGAGCGCCTCGAGGCGCCCCTGCGAGATCTCGGGCTGGTAGGGCGTGTACGCGGTGTACCAGGACGGGTTCTCGAGCACGTTCCGCGCGATCACCGAGGGCGTGAGCGTGTCGTAGTAGCCGAGGCCGATCATCGGCCGCGCGACGCGGTTCTGCGACGCCAGCGCGCGCAGTTCCGCGAGCGCCTCCGCCTCGGTCGCCGCAGGCGGGATGTCGCTCGTCGATCGCGGCGAGACATGGATGGATGCCGGCACCGCCGCCTGCACGAGCGCGTCGACATCGGCGTAGCCGAGCGCGTCGAGCATGTGGCGCTGGGCCGCGGCATCCGTGCCGATGTGCCGCTGCGCGAACCCCCGAGAGGCTGCGGGACGCTCACTCCTCGCCGCCCGTGAGTGCGAGATACGCCTCGCGGTCGAGCAGCTCGGCCGGCGCCGACGTGTCGACGCGGAGCTTGACCAGCCAGCCGTCGCCGAACGGGTCGGAGTTGACGAGCGACGGGTCGTCGACGACGGCGTCGTTCACGGCGACGACGTCGCCGGTGAGCGGCGCGTAGAGCTCGCCGACCGACTTCGTCGACTCGATCTCGCCGACGACCTGGCCGGCCGAGACGCCGGAGTCCGGCGGCGGGCAGCTCGACGAACACGACGTCGCCGAGCTTGTCGGCGGCGTAGTCGGTGATGCCGATGGTCACGACGTCGCCGTCGAAGGCGATCCACTCGTGCTCGGCGGTGTACTTGAGGGCGTTGAGATCGGTCACTTGTTCCTCCGGTAGAAAGGCAGATCGGTAACGGTGGCAGGGATGCGCGTTCCCCGCACGTCGATGGTCAGTGCGGTTCCGGGCTCGCTCAGGCGCGGCGAGACGAAGGCCATGGCGATCGGATGGCCGAGCGTGGGGCTGAGCGCTCCGCTCGTGATCTCGCCCACCGCGGTGTCGCCGTCGTAGACGGCGTAGCCCGGCGCGTCCGGCGCGTTTGCCCTCCGAGACGAGGCCGACGAGCACCGGAGCCTCGCGAGGCGACGACCGCCGAGAGCCCCGCGCGACCGACGAAGTCGTCCTTGTCGGCGGCGACGACCCGGCCGAGCCCGGCCTGGGCGGGCACGATGTCGCGCGAGAGCTCGTGGCCGTAGAGCGGCATCCCCGCCTCGAGGCGAAGGGTGTCGCGCGCGGCGAGGCCCGCCGGGAACGAGCCCGTGCGGCTGCGCCCGCGGCGAGCAGCGCGTCCCACAGCGCGGGCGCCGACGAGGCGCGGATGTAGAGCTCGAAGCCGTCCTCGCCGGTGTAGCCGGTGCGGCCGATGTGCACCGGCACGGCGTCGACGCCCGCCGCGGCGTACTCCGCGTGCGTCATGCGGTAGTACTTCAGCTCGCCGAGCGGCAGGCGGATGCCGGTGATGCCGGTCGTCGGCCTCGACGATCGCCTGCGCTGCGGGGCCCTGCACCGCGATCAGCGCGATGTGGTCGGTCGCGTCGTCGACCTCGACGTCGAAGCCCAGCGAGCGCTCCACGAGCGCCGGGGCGACGGCATCCCGATTTCCCGCGTTCGCGACCACCATGTAGCGCTCGGCGCTGTGGCGGTAGACGATGACGTCGTCGATGATGCCGCCGTCGACGTCGAGCAGCAGGCTGTACTTCGCCTGGTCGTCGGCGAGCGTCGAGAGGCGACCGGCGAGCGCGTAGTCGAGGAACGCTCCGGCCTCCGGGCCCTCGACCAGGAACTCGGCCATGTGCGAGATGTCGAAGAGGCCCGCGGCGGTGCGGACGGCGTGGTGCTCGGCGAGGTCGGAGCTGTAGCGGACCGGCATGAGCCAGCCGCCGAAGTCGGTGAAGGACGCGCCGAGCGCCTCGTGGCGCTCGTGCAGAGGGGTGGTGCGGGGGTCGGTCATGAGTTCTCCCGTCGGTGATCGGGCAGACGCCGGATGGCGTCTGAGAACTCCCCCTCTGTCATGGGCCTGAGAGTTTCGCCGGCGGCATCCCGTCGAGTGAGATGGGATGCTGCGAGCTTTCACCTTCGGCGGATTGCCGAGCGTAGGCGCTCGCTCGAAATCGCTTTCCAGAGCGGCCGGAACCCCGCGGTACACGGGACCTGAGAGATTGGCGGGGAGGCTTGCTCCTTCGGTGCCCGACGATGATGCTGTCGAGGCTCTCCCGCGAGGGTCGTTCGGCCTGTCTTCAGTTGCGCGTCCAGCATAGCGGGCGGCGTCGCTCAGCCCGTGCAGCGCCCCGATGAGACCGCGGCGTCCATCCCGCCGATGCCGTCGAGCACGGGAGCGAGCTCCGTCGTCGTGATCGCGTAACCCGCGCGCATCGGAATCGACCCCGCGGGCGAAGACGATGCCCGCGACCTCGCCGTCGTCGGTGAGGAGCGGCCCGCCGGAGTTGCCGGGGCGGACATCCGCCTCGAGCGAGTAGATCTCGCGCGGCGCGGCCGTCTCGTCATACACGTCGGGCACCGGAACCGTGCCGACCGACAGCACCGTCGCGGCGACGCTCTCGAACGGCCCGCCGTGCGGGTAGCCCTGCACCGCCGCCGCCGTGCCCGGCGCGAGCAGGCCGGCGACCGCGAGCGGCGTGCCGCCGAGGCCGTCCACGGCGACGACGGCGATGTCGTCGATCGGATCGAAGTAGACGATGCGCCCCTCCCGCGCCTCGCGGCCCGGGCAGTTCGACGATCGGGCGTGTCGACGCCCGCGACGACGTGCGCGTTGGTGACGAGCCGGTCCTCGCGCGAGGACGAAGCCCGACCCGGTCGCACCGGTGCCGCAGGCGTACGCGACTCCCGAGATGCGGGCGACGGATGCCGCGGCCTGCTGCAGTTCGGGATCGTCGAGCGCCACGGGCGGCGCCGGCCGGCGCACCGCCGGTCTCGAGCAGCGCGTCGAGTCTGCGGGAGGCCGTCGTCCATGACGGCCGCGCGCAGCTCGCGCGAGCGTGGCATCCACCGGTTCGGGGATGAGCGCGTCGATGCCCTGCAGCACCCGGGACGAGGAGACGGCCGTCGAGATCGCCGGAGCACCCGGTGAGTTCGATCGTCGGGGCGACGAGGACGACGGCCAGCGCGGCGACCACGACGCTCGCCATGCCGCCGAGGAACCGCTCGAACCCCTTGAGCGGCGTCTGGTCGACGCCGTTGCGCAGCGCGGCGCCGATGGCCGAGCCGATGACGGCGCCGAGGATCAGCAGTCCGATGCCCGCGGCGACGACGGCGGCGCCCCGCCAGACCGGCAGCGGCAGCCAGGCGCTGATGAGCGGGAGCACCCAGAACGCCGCGAGCCCACCGGCGACGAGCCCGAGGATCGTCCCGAGGCTCGCGAGCAGTCCGCGCCGAAGCCCGGCGATGAGTGCCACGACGAGGATGACGACGATCACCACGTCGACCACCAGCATCCGGCACCCCATCCTTCGTTCGCCGCAAGGCTAAGCGCTCCGCCTGTGGATTTGCTCGTCGCGACTCCGGGTTTGCCTTCTGGTCGAAGTGACTATAAGATCGATTCCGAGAGTTAGAGTCACCATGACACAAACAGCCTTCAGCCCCGATCTCGCCTCCCGCGCCGCGACGCGCCGGAGGATGCGACGCGCGTCGCCGTCTCGACGGTGATCTTCACGCTGCGGCGCGAGCCGGGGGCGGACCGCGCGTCGGTCGTCATCCCGCTCGTGCGGCGCACGCGGGACCCGCACGAGGGCCTGTGGGCGCTTCCCGGCGGATGGCTCGACATCGCCGAGAGCCTGGATGCCGCCGCCTCGCGCACGCTCGCCGAGACGACGGGTCTCGCGCCGAGCTTCCTCGAGCAGCTCTACGCCTTCGGGGCCGTCGACCGCTCCCCCACCCGTGTCGTGTCGATCGTCTACTGGGCGCTGCTGCGGTCGGACGAGGTCGACGGCGCGGATGCGCCGCGAGAACGTCTCGCTGGTTCGATGCGGCATCCCTCCCCCGCCTCGCGTTCGACCACAACGAGATCGTCGACTACGCGCTGTGGCGGCTGCGCAACAAGGCCGGCTACAGCCGCATCGCCCACGGGCTGCTCGCCGACGAGTTCACGCTCGCCGAGCTGCGCGAGGTGTACGAGGCGATCCTCGGCCGGCGCCTCGACCCGGCGAACTTCCGCCGGCAGGTCGAGAACTCCGGAAACCTCCTCCCCACCGACCGCTTCCGCACGGGCAGCCATCGCCCGGCGCGCCTGTACCGCTACAACCACGACGTCGAGCTCGCCGATCGCGGCCCGCTCGTCCGACACTGATCCGAGAGCGAATCGAGCACGTCATGACTGCGACATCCCTCACCCTCCAGCCGCGGCCCGCCGACCCGTCGGTGGATCACGCGATCCAGGCGATCATCGCCGGCGCATCGACCGCGGAGACCTGCAACACCGACCTCGCCGAAGGCCCGTGGAACTTCGACGCGCGTCCCGGCTACGGCCCGGGCTCGTCGATGGGCGACGTGATCCCGACCGGATCGCCCCGCCAGGGCGAGCTGCCCGCCGAGTACCGCGAGGCGTCCGCGGAGGAGCTCGACGCGCGCATCCGCGCGGCGAAGGCGACCCTCGGCGACCGCGTCGTGATCCTCGGCCACTTCTACCAGCGCGAAGAGGTGGTGCGCCACGCGGACTACCTCGGCGACTCGTTCCAGCTCGCGAACGCGGCGAAGGCGCACCCCGAGGCCGAGGCGATCGTCTTCTGCGGCGTGCACTTCATGGCCGAGACGGCCGACCTGCTGTCGGAGCCGCGGCAGGCCGTCATCCTGCCGAACCTCGCCGCCGGCTGCTCGATGGCCGACATGGCCGACATCGACCAGGTCGAGGAGTGCTGGGAGCAGCTCGCCGAGGTCTACGGCGACATGGACACCCCCGACGCCGATGGGCTCGTGCCCGTCATCCCGGTGACGTACATGAACTCGTCGGCCGCGATCAAGGGCTTCGTCGGGCGCCACGGCGGCATCGTCTGCACCTCCTCCAACGCCCGCACGGTGCTGGAGTGGGCGTTCGAGCGCGGGCGCCGCGTGCTGTTCTTCCCCGACCAGCACCTCGGCCGCAACACCGCGAAGGCGATGGGCGTGCCGCTCGAGCAGATGCCGATGTGGAACCCGCGCAAGCCGCTCGGCGGCAGCACCGCCGAAGAGATCGAGGGCGCGCGGGTCATCCTGTGGCACGGGTTCTGCTCGGTGCACCGCCGGTTCACCGTCGAGCAGATCGACAAGGCCCGCGCCGAGCACCCCGGCGTGCGCGTCATCGTGCACCCGGAGTGCCCGATGGCCGTCGTCGACGCCGCGGACGAGTCCGGCTCGACCGACTACATCCGCAGGGCCATCGAGGCGGCGACCGAGCCGACGACCTTCGCGATCGGCACCGAGGTGAACCTCGTGCAGCGCCTCGCCGCCGCCAACCCGCAGCACGAGATCTTCTGCCTCGACCCGGTCGTCTGCCCGTGCTCGACGATGTACCGCATCCACCCCGGCTACCTCGCGTGGGTCCTCGAAGGACTCGTGGCCGGCGAGGTGCTCAACCGCATCGTCGTGCCGCAGGACGTCGCGGAGCCGGCACGCCTCGCCCTCGAGCGGATGCTGGCGGCGAAGCCGCCCGCAGCGCCCGTCGCCGATTGGGAGCACGCCTCATGACCCGCCCGCCGGTCGAAACGCCGCACGCGATCGTCGTCGGCAGCGGCATCGCCGGGACTGACCGTCGCGCTGCACGCCGTGGAGAGCGGATGCCGCGTGACGCTGGTCACGAAGGACGTCCTCGAGCACGCCAACACGCGCTACGCGCAGGGCGGCATCGCCGGCGTGATGTTCGCCGACGACCGGGCGCGAGGACCACATCCGCGACACGCTGACCGCCGGTGCGGGCCTGAGCGATCCCGACGCGGTCCGCGTGCTCGTCGACGAGGGCCCTGCCCGCATCCGCGAGCTCATCGCCCTCGGCGTGGCGTTCGACCGCGGCGAGGACGGCGACTTCGTGAAGGGCCTCGAGGCCGCGCACTCCTACCCGCGGATCCTCCACTCCGGCGGCGATGCCACCGGCACCGCGATCGAGAAGGCGCTCGTCGCACGGCTGCGGGCGAGCGAGGTCCGCGTGATCGAGCACGCGTTCCTGGTCGACCTCGTGGTCCGGGACGGTCGCGCACGCGGCGTCGAGCTGCTGGTCGGCGACATCGCGTCGATGCTGACGGGTCGGATGCTGCATCCGCGATCTCGGTCGTCACGAGGTCGTCGAGGCCGACGCCGTCGTGCTCGCGACGGGCGGTGCCGGCGAGCTGTACGCGCACTCGACGAACCCCGAGGTCGCGACCGGCGACGGCATCGCCGCGGCCATCCGCGCGGGCGCCGAGGTGGAGGATCTCGAGTTCTTCCAGTTCCACCCGACGGTCACTCGGCGCGTCGGCGAGGTCGTTCCTCGTCTCCGAGGCGGTGCGCGGCGAGGGCGCGACCCTGATCGACGAGGACGGTCGCCGGTTCGCATTCGACGCGCACCCCGATGGCGAGCTCGCGCCCCGCGACGTCGTCGCGCGCGCGATCGCGCGGCAGATGGACGCGCAGGACGGCCGGCCCGTCTTCCTCGATGCCACCGGGCTGCGGCCGACGTACGAGGAGCGGCGCGAGTTCCTCGCTCGCCGGTTCCCCACCATCGACCGCGCGGTGCGCGAGCGCGGCCTCGACTGGGCGCGCGACCCGATCCCGGTGACGCCCGCCGCCCACTACCTGATGGGCGGCGTGACCACCGACCTCACCGGCCGGACGACCCTGCCCGGGCTGTATGCCGTCGGCGAGGTCGCCCGCACCGGCGTGCACGGCGCAAACCGGCTCGCATCCAATTCGCTCCTCGAGGGAGCCGTCTTCGGCGCCCGGGCCGGCGACGCGATCGCCGCGGATGCCGCCTCCGGCGCGTGGCCGGCGGCTCCTGGCTGCCGCTCCGCGTGTCGCTCGCGCAGAGTCCCGCGCGCGCAGACTCGCCGACAAGCGCGCACCCGGAGGGTTCTCGCGCGCCGCTCTGCAGGAGCTGCTGTGGGCGGACGCCGGGCTCGTCCGCAGACGCCGCAGGGCCTCGAGCACGCGCGCGCGGTCCTCGCGGAGTGGCGCGCGCAGCCGCGAACGCCCCGCACCGAGGCAGAGTTCGAGAACGAGAACCTCCTCCTCGTCGCGACCCGGCTCGTCGAGGCGGCGCGTGCGGCGTCGCGAGTCGGTCGGCGCGCACTTCCGCTCCGACGACCCGTGCCTCGACGGATGCCGCGGCATCCGTCACCGGCGACGATCCCGGCGGGAGTCGCCTGATGCTGACGAAGGCCACGATCGATCGCGTCGTCGCGGCCGCGCTCGAGGAGGATGCGCCCTGGGGCGACATCACGAGCGAGTACCTCATCGTCGAGACGGCGACCGCTCGCGCTGATCTCGTCGCACGCGAGGACGGCGTGTTCAGCGGAGCGGACGTGTTCGCGGCCGCCTTCCGCCTGACCGATCCCGTCGATCGACGTCGAGATCATCGTCGAGGACGGCGAGTGGTTCGAGAAGGGCGCCGTGCTCGCGGTCGTGACCGGTCCGGCTCGTGCGGTGCTGACGGCCGAGCGCATCGGGCTCAACTTCACGCAGCGGATGTCGGGCATCGCCACGCTCACCGCGCGCTATGTCGCCGAGGTCGCGCACACCGGCGCCCGCATCGCCGACACCCGCAAGACGACGCCGGGTCTCCGGGCGTTCGAGCGGCACGCCGTCGTCAACGGCGGCGGTCACAACCACCGGTTCTCGCTGTCGGACGCGGTCATGGCCAAGGACAACCACCTCGCGGTGCTGGCTCAGAAGGGCGTGTCGGTCACGGCCGCGCTCCAGGGCGCGATCGCCCGGCTCCCCCACACGACGCATGTCGAGGTGGAGGTCGATCGCCTCGAGCAGATCGAGCCCGTGCTCGCCGCCGGGCATCGGCACGATCATGCTCGACAACTTCTCGCTCGAGGATCTGCGCAGCGGGGTCGCTCAGGTCGGCGGGCGTGCGATCGTCGAGGCGTCGGGCGGCGTCACGCTCGAGACGGTGCGCGCGATCGCCGAGACGGGGGTCGACGTCATCTCGGTCGGCGCCCTCACGCACTCCGCCCGCGCGCTCGACCTCGGGCTCGACATCCGGATCTCGTCCGCCGACGTCGAGCGTCCGATGAGCCTCCTCTACCTCGACAACGCCGCGACCACGCCGGTGCGACCCGAGGTGCTCGAGGCGATGATGCCGTACCTCACGCACTGGTTCGGCAACCCGTCGAGCCACCACACCGTCGGCGAGGCCGCCGCAGATGCGCTCGACGACGCTCGGGCTCGCGTCGCGCGCATCCTCGGCATGCGGGCGAGCGACGTGGTCTTCACCTCCGGCGGCACCGAGGCGAACAACCTCGCGGTCAAGGGCATCGCGATCGCGGCGCAGGCTCGGCGGCGCGCGAGCGATGCGTCCGGTCCGGGCCACCTGGTCACCTCCCCGATCGAGCACGAGTCGATCCTCGAGTCCGCCGCGTACCTCCAGCGCGTGCACGGCTTCGACGTCACACTGCGTGCCGGTCGACGACGGTGGGCGCATCGATCCCGATGTCATCGCCGCGGGCGCTGCGCGATGACACGGTGCTCGTGTCGTTCGGGTACGCGAACAACGAGGTGGGCACGGTCCAGGATGCCGCCGCCATCGCCGCGGTCGCCCATGAGCGCAGCATCCCGGTGCATCTCGACGCCGTCCAGGCGGCGGGCTGGCTCACCCTGTCGGCCGCGGAGCTCGGCGCCGACGCCATCTCGATCGCGGGCCACAAGCTGGGAGCGCCGAAGGGCACCGGCGTGCTCGCGGTGCGCGGCCGCATCCCGATCGAGCCGCTGATGCACGGCGGCGGCCAGGAGCGCGGCCGCCGCAGCGGCACCGAGGACGTCGCAGGAGCGGTCGGGCCTCGCCATGGCGCTCGAGCTCGCCGAGTCCGAGCGGGTCGAGGCCGCCGCGCGCGTCGGAGCACTTCGCGACGAGTTCGTGAGCCGGGTGCTGGCGGCTGTGCCGAGCGCTCGCCTGACCGGCGACCCCGTCGACCGCCTGCCCGCGACGGCGAGCTTCACCTTCGCCGGCACGAGCGGCGAGGCGATCCTGCTCGAGCTCGAGCGGCGAGGCGTCGTGTCCTCGAGCGGATCCGCCTGCGCCGCGGGCAGCGACGAGCCGTCGCACGTCCTGCTCGCGATGGGGATCGCGCCCGAGGTGGCGCAGACGGCCGTGCGGTTCACGTTCTCGCACGGTCAGCGAGAGCCACTGGATGCTGTCGCCGCGGCGGTCGCGGCATCCGTCACCGCCGTACAATCGGGCGGGTGAGTCTGCCACAGGCGCCCGCCGTCACCGTCATCGTTCCGGGTTTCGACGTCGCACCGTGGGCGGTGGACGCGCTGGACTCGCTCCGCGCGCAGACCCTCGATGACTGGGTCGCGATCCTCGTCGACGACGCGTCGACCGATGACACCGGCGCGATCTTCGATGAGGCGGCTGCGGCGGACCCTCGCTTCCGGGTGGTGCATCACGCCTCCCGGGCGGGCCTCGGCGCTGCCCGCAACACCGGCCTCGACCTCGTCGACACGCCGTTCGTGGCGTTCCTCGATGCCGACGACCGCCTGACCCCGCATGCCCTCGAACGACTCGTCGGCACCGTGACGGCCAGCGGCAGCGACTTCGCCGTCGGCGCCTACGTCCGGCTGCGCCCCGACGTCGGCGGCGAGTACGCGGCCGGGATCGTGCAGCCGTGGGTGGCGGCATCCACCGACCCTGCGCGGATCGGGACGACGCTCGCAGCAGCACCCCGAGGCATCCGGCAACATCGTCGCCTGGTCGAAGGTCAGCCGCACCTGGCTGTGGCGCGACGGCGGCATGCGGTTCCCCGTCGGCCGGGCGTACGAGGACCAGATCGTCGCCCAGCAGATGTACACGCGGGCGCGAGCGTTCGACGTCATTCCGGACGTCGTCGTGGAGTGGCGCGAGCGCGCCGACGGCTCGTCGATCACGCAGCACAAGGACGAGCTGCCGGTGCTGCGCGACTACCTCGAAGCCCTCGCAGGCGGCATCGCGGTGCTGGACATCGCCGGACACCCCGCCGCCGCGGCGGCGCGCGTGCGGCTCATCCTCGCGATGGACCTGCCGCCGCTCATCGCGATCGCCCGCGACCATCCGGACGACGCCTACCGCCGTGCTCTCGGCGAATTCACGCGCGAGCTCTGGGATCGCGCCGACGGCACCGCGCCCGCGCTCGACGAGCGCGCCGCGACCGCCCTCGCCGCCGCCCGGCTCTGGTAGCAGCGTCCGAATCGCGCCGAGCCGCTGACACCACTGGCGGCGTCGACCCGGACCGGGTCCGGCACGACCGCCACGGTCAGGCCTCCGGCAGCTCCTCGGCGTGCGCCCAGCGCCGTTCGTCTGCGGGGATGTCGCCGAACGGAACCGAGACCTCCGGCGGCAGCTCGGCGCGCCGCTCCGGGTGGTCCGGCGGCGGCACGCGACTCCTCGGCCTCGAGGATCCGCGACGCCGCGAGCTGTTCGGCGGCGAGCTCGGAGTACAGGCCGCCGGCCGCGATGAGCGAGGAGTGCGTGCCCGACTCCACGATCCGGCCCGCGTCGACCACGTGGATGACGTCGGCGGCGAGCACCGTCGAGAGCCGGTGCGCGATCGAGAGCGTCGTGCGGCCGCGGGCCGCAGCATCCAGCGCCTCCTGGACGACCCGCTCCGAGACCGTGTCGAGCGCAGAGGTCGCCTCGTCGAGCAGCAGCACCGGCGGGTCCTTCAGCAGCACGCGCGCGATCGCGATGCGCTGCTTCTCGCCGCCCGACAGCCGGTAGCCGCGCTCGCCGACGACCGTGTCGTAGCCATCCTCGAAGCCCTCGATCACATGGTGGATGTTGGCGGCACGGCACGCCGCCTCGAGCTCCGCATCGGTCGCGTCGGGCTTCGCGTACCGCAGATTCTCGCGGATCGTGGCATGGAACAGGTACGTCTCCTGCGACACGATCCCGACGTTGTCGATGATCGACTCCTGCGTCAGGCTGCGGACGTCGGCACCCGCGAAGAGGATCTCACCCCCGGATGCCTCGTACATGCGCGGCGTCAGGTAGATGACCGTCGTCTTTCCCGCCCCCGACGGACCGACGAACGCGACGTGCTGGCCCGGCTCGGCGGTGAACGTGACGCCTCGAAGTGTCGGGCGGGCGTCGGGCGAAGCATCCGGATACCGGAAGACCACATCGCGGAACTCGATGCGACCGATCGGACCGGGAGCCTCGTCGACGGAGATCGCGTCCGGAGCGTCGCGGATGGCGGGCACGAAGTCGAGGTACTCGAAGATGCGGGCGAACAGCGCCTCGGAGGTCTGCAGGTCGAGCGCGACCCGCATGAGGCCCATGAGCGGCATGAGCAGCCGCGCCTGGACGGTCGTGAAGGCGACGATCGTGCCGGCCGTGATCGTGTCGGTCCCGCCGGTGATGAGGAATCCCGACACGAGGTAGATCACTGCGGGCACGCTCGACATCAGCACCCCGACGACCGCGAAGAAGCCCTGGCCGCTCATCGCGCGGCGCACCTGCAGGCGCACCTGGTTGCGATTCTCGTTCTGGTAGCGGACGGACTCGGTGCGCTGCCGGTTGAACGACTTCGACAGCAGGATGCCCGAGACGCTCAGCGTCTCCTGCGTGATCGCGGTGAGCTCCGAGAGGGACTCCTGCGTCTCGCCGGCGATCCTGGCGCGCACCTGCCCGACCCGGCGCTGCACGATCACCAGGAACGGCATCATCACGACGGCGATCAGCGTGAGCCGCCAGTCGATCAGGATCATGGCGACGAGCGACGCGATGACGGTCACGACATTGCCCAGGATGCTGGTGACGGTGTTCGTCAGGACTCCCGAGACTCCGCCCACATCGTTCTGCAGGCGGGACTGGATGACGCCGGTCTTGGTGCGCGTGAAGAAGCCGAGCTCCATCGCCTGCAGATGCTCGAAGAGCCGCACGCGCAGGTCGCCGGTCACCTGGTTGCCGACCGTGGAGGTCAGGTACGTCTGGACGACGCCGAGGCCCGCCGACAACAGGAAGAGCCCGATCATCATCGCCACGAGCCGCCAGAGCAGCGGGATGTCGGGCGGTCCGCCGTCGAGCGGGAACAGGGCGTCGTCGAAGATGCGCTGCACGATGAGCGCCGGGATCACGGCGATCGCGGCGCCCGCGACCACCAGGAGACCCGGTGAACAGGATCTTCCAGAGGTAGGGGCGGAACAGGGCGATGACTCGCGCGCCGAGATTCGGGATCTTCGGCGCCTCGGCGTTGAGCCTCTTCTGCGCCGCGATGTCGACGCCCCAGAAGCCGGAATGTCCGCCGCCTCCGCCCCTCGCCCCGCCGCCCCGCCCTGCCGTGCTCATGCGCGCAAGCCTAATCAGCGCTGGGGACGTCGCGGCCGTCGGCGGACTCGTCCCGGGCATCGGGATCGGATCGGGAATGTCGTGTCGGTGGAGCCCGTTAGCCTGAGGTATTCCCCGCAATGCCTCGCGCTCACGCGCGGGTCGGCGCCGCACGAACACGACGAGGAGACGACCGATGGCCGCCACCGACACGAACCCGGGCACCGCCGGCACACGCATCCGCCGCCCCGAAGGGGCCCGGCGCTCACCCGCGAGCAGAACCGGGTCATCTGGCTGCTGCTGTCCGCCGCATTCGTCGCGATCCTCAACGAGACCACGATGGGCGTGGCGATCCCCCACCTGATGGTGGACCTCGACATCACCGCGCTGCAGGCCCAGTGGCTGACGACGTCGTTCATGCTGACGATGGCGATCGTGATCCCGATCACGGGATTCCTGCTGCAGCGCTTCACGACGCGGGCGATGTTCGTGACGGCGATGAGCCTGTTCTCGGCGGGCACCCTCATCGCGCTCCTCGCGCCCGGCTTCCCGATCCTTCTCGTCGCCCGCGTCGTGCAGGCATCGGGCACCGCGATCATGATGCCCCTCCTGATGACCACGATCATGACCGTCGTGCCGCCGCAGTCCCGCGGCCGCATGATGGGCCGCGTCAGCGTCGTGATCTCGCTCGCCCCCGCGATCGGTCCCACGCTCTCAGGGTTCCTGCTCGACACCGTCGGCTGGCGTGCGATCTTCGCGGTCGTGCTCCCCATCGCGCTTCTCGCGCTCGGCATCGGCGCACGCTGGATCCACAACCTCGGCGACACCACGAAGGCGCCGATCGACGTCCTCTCGGTGATCCTCTCGGCCCTCGGGTTCGGCGGGATCGTCTACGGCCTGAGCCAGATCGGCGGCGCGGCCGCGCATACATCCGGCGCCGCGGAGGAGGCGGCGAGCGCCGCCTCGACGGTCGCGCTCATCGTCTCGCTGTCGGTCGGCGCCGTCGCCCTCGGACTGTTCATCTGGCGGCAGGTCATCCTGCAGAAGGTGGATGACGCGCTGCTCGACCTGCGGGTCTTCAGGTCGGCCAACTTCTCGCTCGCGATCGTCCAGATGACCCTCCTGTCGATCGCGTTCTTCGGCGCCATCACGGTCATCCCGCTCTACATGCAGAACGTCCTCGAGGTCTCGGCGTTCGAGACCGGGCTGGTCGTGCTGCCCGGTGCGCTCCTGATGGGACTCACGGGTCCGTTCATCGGCCGCATCTACGACCGCTGGGGCACCCGCGTGCTGCTCGTGCCCGGCTCGATCATCGCGAGCTCCCTGCTCTGGGTCTTCACGACGTTCGACGAGACCACCCCGGTGTGGACGGTCGCGATCGCGCAGACGGCGCTGTCGCTCGGGCTCGCGATGTCGTTCACTCCGCTCTTCACGGCATCCCTCGCCTCGCTCGAGCGCAAGTTCTACTCGTACGGATCCGCCGTGGTCGGCACGGTGCAGCAGGTCGCCGGCGCCGCCGGCATCGCCCTGCTCATCACGATCTACTCGGCCGTGTCGGCGGATGCGGTCGCTGCGGGCTCGTCGCAGGTCGCCGCGAACGCCGCGGGCGCGCACGCCGCGTTCGTCATCGCGGCGATCGTGTCGCTGCCGCTCATCGTCGGCGCGTTCCTCATCCGCAAGCCCGATGAGGAGTCACACGCGCACGCCGCTCACTGACATGCCAGGCTGGGACGGATGCCGGACCGGCCGGACCTCACAGGTGAGGAGCATCCCATGATCGTCACTCCCCCGACGCCCGACGAGGCTGCCGGCCACGTCGCCGACATGTACGACGGCGACATGCGCACCGACGGATTCGTCTTCAGCCACACCCAGGTGATGGCGATCAACCCTGCGGCGCACGAGGCGTTCGAGGCGCTGATCCGGGCGATCGTGCCCTCCATCGGCGTGCGCACGTACGAGCTCGCCACCCTGGCCGCCGCCCGCGCCATCCCGTCGCCGCACTGCCTGCTGGCGCACGGCCGCAAGGCGCTGCGGGCCGAGGCGCTGACCGAGGAGCAGCTCGAACGGGTCGCTCGTCGCGAGTACGAGACCGCGGGGCTCGACGACGCGGATGTCGCAGTGATGCGGTTCGCCGACAAGCTGTCGACGGATGCTGCCGCCATGACCGACGCGGATTCGCAGTCGCTCCGCGATCAGGGGTTCAGCGATCGCCAGATCGTCGACATCGCGCTCACCGCGGGCGCGCGCAATTACTTCAGCCGGGCGCTCCAGGCGCTGGCCGTGCCGGTCGACGACGTGCCGGGACTGAGCCCCGCGCTGCGGAGGCGCTGCTGTCTCCGGTCGTCGACTGACCGCGGGGGTCAGTCGATCGCGCAGGACGAGCCGCCGCAGCAGGATCCGCCGGACTCCACCACCATCAGGAGGTTCTTCTCGTCCGAGATCGGCTGGAGGATCGACGGGGTGGGCAGCTGCGAAGTCGTCACACATCGATCGTACCTGCGCCGCGCGATGTCAAGCCCCCTGCGCGCCCGCAGGCGGCCGACCTAGCGTCGGGGCATGGAGAATCTCAAGGGAAAGCGCGTCGCCTTCCTCCTGACGGACGGCTTCGAAGACAGTGAGCTGGCATCACCGTGGCAGGCGGTGACGGAGGCCGGTGCCGTCGCCACACTCGTCTCGCCGACAGAGGACGAGGTGACCGGCAAGAACGGTCACACGCAGGCCGTCGACGTCATGGCCGCGCGGGCCGACGCGGCGGAGTTCGATGCCCTGATCCTGCCCGGCGGCGTCGTCAACGCCGATCACCTGCGGATGGATGAGCCCTCGATCGCATTCGCGAAGGAGTTCTTCGCCCAGCACAAGCCGGTCGGCGTGATCTGCCACGGTGCGTGGATCCTCATCGAGGCCGGTGTCGTGGACGGACGCACCCTCACGAGCTACCCGAGCCTGCGGACGGATCTGCGCAATGCGGGCGCGGAATGGGTCGACGAGGAGGTCGTCGTGGATGCCGGCCTGGTGTCGAGCCGCACTCCCGACGACCTGCCCGCGTTCAATGCGAAGGTCGTCGAGGAGATCGCGGAGGGCGCGCACGCCGAACAGCGGGTGTGAGACGGCGGCATGGCCTCAGCGAGCCCAGCAGCACGCCGCCGGTCTGACACGTCGGGCAGTACTGCGCGGCGGCGCCCGAGAACGTGTACTCGCGAATCGTTCCGCCGCAGCGCGGGCAGGTCTCGCCGGTGCGCCGGTGGACGCGCAGCGCCGCATGCTTCGCGGCGCGCAGCTCGCCGGGCGGCACGCCGCGGCGCGCCTCGGTCGCGTCGAGCAGCACCGCGCGCGTCGCGGTGTACAGCCGCTCGACCTCGTCGGCCGACAGCGTCGCGGCGTGCACGACGGGTGAGAGCTGCGCCGCGTGCAGGATCTCGTCCGAGTACGCGTTTCCGATGCCGGCGAGCGCGCGTCTGGTCCTGCAGCAGCGCCTTGATCTGCTTCCGGCGCCCGGCGAGGATGCCCGCGAACTCGCGCCTCGCTGAAGTCCGGCGCCGTCGGGTCCGGACCGAGCTTCGCCACGGCCGGCACATCCAGCGGCGACCGCACGACGTGGATCGTGAGCGCCTTCCACTGCCCGGCATCCGTCAGATCGAAACCCGGCTCCGTCCGCGAGAGCCGCACGCGCGCCATCAGCGTCGCGTCGCCCGCCCGCTTCAGGTCTTCGGGCGCGGAGTCGTGCCACAGCACCCAGCCGTCGTGCCCGAAATGCACGATGGCATGCAGGATGCCGTCATCCGGCGTCTCGACGGCGACGTCGAGCATCTTCGCGATGCGCGTGACACCGCGTGACGCGCGCACCGACGAGCGCGTCGATCGGCGGAGACGCCGTCTTCAGCGCCTTCGGGAGCAGGACGTCGACGGTGCCGACGACCTGCCCCGTCGCGTGCGCGTCGAGGAAGTTGGCGAGCTCCTGCACCTCTGGCGACTCGGGCATGCGCCCATGATTCCACGAACGGGATGACGCCGGCGTGAAGCCTACGGCGTGATGATGTTGAAGCCGGGGTCGCCCGGGTCCAGCACGCCCAGCAGCTGCTGGAGAACCGATGCGTCGCCGTCGAGCGTCAGCCCCGCGCCGACCGCGGCATCCACCGATCCCGTGGCCACGCCGGGGATCGCCGCCTTCGGCACGGTGATCGTCAGTGCCACGTCGCCCTTGCCGTCCGGCACCACGACGAGCACGCCGTTGCGCAGCGTCACCCGGAACGTCTGATCGGTGTCGGGGAAGTGCCACGGGTCGCCAGGTCGAGATCCCAGGCCTTCGGCCCGTCGATCTGGATCGCGATCGCGTCGAGGAGAAGCTCGGGCGGGAGCGCGCCGAGGATATCGGCGGACGCGGTGGCGGTCGGCGTGCCGAAGTTGCCGGTGCGGAGCTCCATCGCGCCCGACGAGGAACGACGCCCGCCAGGTGCCGTTCTCGGTGGCGAAGCCGAGCTGCTCGAGTGCGTCCGCCAGCAGCGCCTTGCCGGCCGCATGGTCGGGCTCGGCGAAGACCACGTGGTCGAGCACCTGCGCCGTCCACCGGAAGTCGCCGGCGTCGAACGAGGCGCGCGCCTTCTCGACGACGGCATCGGCGCCGCCCATGAACTCGACGTAGCGCTCGCCGCGGCCTCGCGGCGGGTGCGGCCAGAGCCGCGCCGGGTTGCCGTCGTACCAGCCCATGTAGCGCTGGTAGATCGCCTTCACATTGTGGCTGACCGACCCGTAGTACCCGTGCGTGTGCCACGCCGCCTCCAGCGCCGGCGGCATCCGGAACTGCTCGGCGATCTCGATGCCGGTGAAGCCCTTGTTGAGCAGCCGCAGCGTCTGGTCGTGCAGGTACGCGTACAGATCCCGCTGCAGCGACAGGAACTCGACGATGTTCTCGCGGCCCCACGTCGGCCAGTGGTGCGAGGCGAAGACGACATCGGTGTCGTCGGCGAAGGTCTCGATCGCCTCGCTCAGGTACTGGGCCCAGACGTGCGGATCGCGCACGAGCGGCGCCGCGAAGCGTCAGCAGGTTGTGCAGGGTGTGCGTGGCGTTCTCGGCCATGCACAGCGCGCGTCGGTCCGGGAAGTGGAAGTGCATCTCGGAGGGCGCCTCGGTGCCCGGCGCCATCTGGAACACGATGCGCACGCCGTCGATCGTGCGCTCCTCCCCGGTCGCCGCTGACGTAGTCGGTCGGGACGATGAGCGATGACCGTTCCCCGTCGACGTGCTCTGGCCGAGCCCGGCGCCCAGGCTGCCCTCAGGGCCGCGGTGGCAGGAGCGCGCCGTACATGTAGCCCGCACGGCGCCCCATCGCGGTGCCGGCATAGACGTTCTCGGCGATCGCGTGCTCGAGGAATCCCTCCGGGGCGATGACCGGGATGCCGGCATCCACCTCCTCCTGCGAGACATGCCCTTCACGCCGCCGAAGTGGTCGACGTGGCTGTGCGTGTAGATCACCGCGATGACGGCCCGGTCGCCGCGATGCGCCCGATAGAGGGCGAGGGCTGCGGCCGCTGTCTCGGTCGAGATCAGCGGATCGATGACGATCACGCCGGTGTCGCCCTCGACGAACGAGATGTTCGAGAGGTCGAGGCCCCGCACCTGGTAGATGCCGTCGGTGACCTCGAAGAGCCCATCGGTGGCGACCAGCTGGGACTGGCGCCAGAGGCTCGGATCGGCGGTGGGCGGTGCGTCCTCCTTCAGGAAGGCGAACGAATCGTTGTCCCACACGACGCGACCGTCCGCGGCACGAACCACGTTCGGCTCGAGCCGGGCGATGAACCCGCGAGATGCGTCTTCGAAGTCACGGGTGTCGGAGAAGGGGTAGCGTGGTATCCGCGTCCGTCATGCCTTCGACAGTATCGACGGGTCACGGCGAGGGGAACCGCTGCCCGGTGGACTCCGGGCGAAGCGTCAGTTCACGGCGGAGGTGAGGCGTGCGATGCCGTCGAGGAACGTGGCCTTGCCGGGTTCGCGGCGCCATTCCTCGAGGGTGAGCTGGCGGCCGGCATCGCGGTAGCCCTGCTCGACCTCGCGCATGCCGGCGACGAACGACTCGCCGAGCACCATGAGCGAGACCTCCATGTTGAGGCTGAACGAGCGGATGTCCATGTTGCTGACGATCCGATCACGGCGATGTTGTCGTCGATGGAGAAGTGCTTGGAGTGCAGGATGAACGGCGCCGGGTAGAGGAAGATCTTCACGCCGGCTTCGAGCAGGTCGTCGTAGTACGACCGCTGCGCGTGGTAGACGAGTCCCTGGTCGCCGATCTCGGACACGAACAGCTGCACCTCGAGCCCCCGCTGGCACGCGGTGGTGATCGCGTAGACCATCGCCTCGTCGGGCACGAAGTACGGGCTCGTGAGGATGACCTTCTCGGTCGCGCCGTAGATCAGCGACAGGAACAGCCGCAGGTTGTTCTCGGTCTGGTAGCCCGGGCCCGGACGGCACGACCTGGCAGACCACCGCATCCGGCGACGTGCTCCGCGGTGAGCTCCTCGACCCGCGACATGCTCGGTGTCGATCAGGTTCTCACCGGTCTCGATGAGCCAGTCCGAGAGGAACACCGCGTTGACGGATGCCACCACCGGGCCGGTGAGCCGGGTGACGAGCTCCTGCCACTTCAGGCCGCGCTTGATGTTCTTCTCCGAGTCGTAGTCGCGCGAGATCAGGTTCTGCGATCCCATGAACGCGACCAGGCCGTCGACGACGACGATCTTGCGGTGGTTGCGCAGGTCGGGGCGCTGGTACTTGCCCTTGAAGGGCATCACCGGCAGCATCCACTCCCACTTCACGCCGATCCGGTCGAGCTCCGCGAACGTCTCCTTCGAGTGCGCCATCTTCCGCGACGAGATGTGGTCGGCGAGCAGCCGCACCGACACGCCGCGTGCGACCGCACGCTCCATCGCCGAGAAGAACCCGCGGGTCGTGTCATCCCACGCCACGATGAAGAACTCCACGTGCACCCAGCTCTTCGCCTTGTCGATCTCGGCCGCCATCGCGTCGATCGACGCCTGGTAGTCGCCGTACAGCGTGGCGTCGTTCCCGCCCACCGCGGGCAGGGCGGTGAGGTCCTCGTTCTGCTGCGCCACCCGCTGGAACCAGCGCGGCCAGCCGGACTCGTCGGCGACGACATCCCTCGTCGCGCCGACGCGGTCCTTGATCAGCGCGTCGATGCGCGCCTGCTCGTCCCGCCGCTTCTTCGGCAGCCGGAAGTTGCCGATCAGCAGGAACAGCAGGATCCCGAAGAAGGGGATCAGGAAGATCGCGAGCAGCCACGCCATCGCCGCCGTGGGCTTGCGATGCGCGCGGAATGAAGATCAGCGCGAGCACCATGATCGCGAGATCGCGCGACGAAGGCGAAGATCCAGATCAGATTGGCGAGGAGTGAGCTGTCCATAGTGGGGTCAGGCTACCGGTCCGCGGGCCCGGGTGTGACGCGCAGCGTCAGGTCCCGTGGGGCTGAAGCTCTCCACGCGCACTCTCCTTCGGTCGTGCGATGCCACCAGTCAAGCGCGTGGGCCTCCATTCGGCGAACAAGCGCAGAATGGAAGGACGAACAAGGAGACTCGATGAGCTTCACGTCGCGCGACGGCACCCGCGGAGCGCGCCAGCCGAACGGACGGCTCATCCGCTGGTTCAACAGACGTCTCATCCGGAGGCTGCGCCGCGGCGGAGGCGACTTCTTCGGCATGCAGACGCTCGTCCTCGGGACGGTCGGCAGGAAGACGCACGAACCACGGTTCGTTCCCGTCGCGTGGTTCCCCGCTGAGGGCGACGGATGGATCATCGTCGCGTCCGCCAACGGCGCGCCGCGCAATCCAGCGTGGTACCGCAACATCGTCGCGAATCCCGACCAGGTCGTCGTCCGGATCGGTGAGACGACGACGCCGGTCGATCCCCAGGAACTTCACGGCGATGAGCGTGCCGCCGCGTGGAAGCGCGTGATCTCCACGGTGCCCCGCTTCCGTCACTACGCGGAGGCGACGGATCGCCAGCTCCCGGTCATCAGGCTGACCCCCAAACAGCACGGAGTGGACCTCCCAGGTGTAGCCTGACGCTAAGTGCCCCGGACCCCGGCTTCCCGACATGCGACGCGTGTCGGATGTGCGAACGGGTCGGCAAATGTCTTCTGCAATCCCCCTCTCCCCTGCAGGTTCAGCGAGCACGGTGCGCGCCACCGGCCGGACGACGGCGAACGACTTCACCGAACTCGCCAGAGCCGTCGGCGATTCGGGCCTGATGCGCAGGCGCTACGGCTACTACTGGACCCGGCTGATCGCCGCCCCGCTCGCCATCGGCGTCGCACTCGCCGCGTTCGTCCTGATCGGCGACACGTGGTGGCAGCTGTTCACGGCCGCCGCACTCGCGGTGATCTTCACGCAGGTGGCGATGCTCGGGCACGATGCGGCGCACCGGCAGATCTTCCGCTCCGGCCGCTGGAACGACTGGGTGACGCTCATCATCGGGAACCTTCTCGTCGGCATGAGCTACGGGTGGTGGCAGCACAAGCACACCCGTCATCACGCCAATCCGAACAAGATCGGGGTCGATCCCGACATCGACCTTCCGGTGATCTCGGTGACGCCGGCCCAGGCGGACAGACGTGCCGGGTGGCGCGGCCCCCTCGGGTGGGTCATGGCGCACCAGGGCGTCTTCTTCTTCCCGATCCTGCTGCTCGAGGGTCTGTCGCTGCACGCGTCGAGCGTTCGCCGCGTCTTCTCCCCCGAGCCGCTGCGGCGGCGACCCGTCGAGATCTCGCTCCTGACCATCCGGCTCGCGGGCTACCTCACGCTGGTGTTCCTGATCCTCTCGCCGGGGGTGGCGTTCGCGTTCCTCGGCGTGCAGCTCGGCATCTTCGGCTTCTACATGGGCATGGCGTTCGCCCCGAATCACAAGGGGATGCCGCTGGTTCCCAAGGACGTCAAGCTCGACTTCCTCCGTCGCCAGGTATTGATGAGCCGGAACATCGCAGGGCAATCGCGTGCTCGACACCGTCATGGGCGGGCTCAACTACCAGATCGAGCACCACCTGTTCCCATCGATGCCGCGGCCCCATCTTCGCGCCGCATCGCCGATGATCGCGGAGTACTGCCGTGCCCACGGCGTGACCTATACGCGGACGGGACTGTGGGATTCGTACCGGATCGTCGTCCGCTACATCAACCGGGTCGGGCTGGGCGAGCGCGACCCGTTCGAGTGCCCGCTGCTCGCGGAGCGCCAGGCGGTCTGACCCGGATCGTCAGAGGAGCTGCCGCGCCTGCGCGCGCAGATAGCCGGCGTAGCCGCCGGGAGTACGCCCGACCGTGCGGCCGGACGTGAGCACCTCGGCATCGTCGCTGGCGACCACAGTGGCGCCGAGACGCCTGCATCGGTCGACAAGTGACACATCCTCGTGCTCCAGCACCGCCTCGAAGCCGGCGGTCTGGACGTATACGCTCCCCCGGATGCCGAGGCTCGCACCGTGCACGTGCCCGTTCGGCAGCCCCGGCGTGTGGGTCGCGTGCCAGAGGCGCTGGTGCCGACGCGTGAGGTCGGCGAAGTCGGGTCGCACCGTCCCGACGAACACGTCCCCTCCGCCCCGCGCGATGTCGAGCTGGACCGTCAGCCAGGCCGGAGGAACGACCGAGTCGCCGTCCGTGTTCGCGATCCACAGCCGGCGGGGCGGGATGCCGGCCACCTCTGAACGGGCCGACCGGATGCCTGCCGCGCGCGCCGCGCCCACGCATCCATCCTCGATCTCGATCGAGGGCAGACCGTGCCTGTGGACGATCGCCGCCGAGTCGTCGGTGCAGTCGTCCAGGACGATCCGTGTGACGCACCGCACACCTTGGCCCCGCGCCCGCTGGATCGCCGTCGTGAGTGCGGCCAGAGACCGGTCGAGGAGATCGGACTCGTTGTGGACCGGTACCACGACGATCACCGCATGCACGGCGTCGATCACGCGAGCCCCTCCAGCTCCGCGACGGAGCGGGCCGGTGAACGCTCGAACACCTCGAGGACGAAGTCGCGCTCCACGTGGAGCACCGTCGTCTCCCAGCCCGGCATCGCTCGCAGAGCCCGATGCACCGCGTCGCCGGTCTGCGGATACTCCGGCACGAGGTGTCGCCAGTGACAGGCCACCAGGCATCCCTCGGTACCGGCGTCGATGCGGTCGATGACGCGATCGAGGTCGGCCGCAGAGAAGTAGTAGCCGATCTCCGACAGAACCACGGTGTCGAAGGAGCCGGTCGGCCAATCCTCGGGCACGCGGCCGATGGAGAAGCGGACATCGTCACCGGGCACCCTCCGCCGCGCCGCGGTGATCGCAGCCGCCACGCTGTCGATCGCCGTCACGGTGTCTGCGCGCAGAGTCAGCTCTGCCGTGAGGAGGCCGGTGGAGCACCCGATCTCGAGCACGCGACCGAGCCTCCGCTGCGGCAGGGATGCCAGCAGCACGTCGCGCTTGCGCTGCTCGTACCAGCGCGACTCGAATCCCCATGGGTCCTCGTGTCGCGCGTAGATGGCATCGAAGTGCTCCGCGGGCATCGTGCGCGCGGTGATGGAGTCCTGGACGAAGACTTCATGCGGGCGGAGGAAGTGCTCCTGCATCGCACTGTGGAGGATCGGCTCGTCGCCCGGCTGCGGCGAGAGCGGCTGGATCTGCGTCCGGTGCTGTGCCAGCGCCAGATCCTTCGCGGCCCGCTCCTCCGCCGTGAGCGAGAGCGCCCGGCTCTCGCTCCAGGGCACCTGCTCCGGCACCCCCCAATGCCACAGCCAGATCGGATAGCCGAGATGGCGGATGCCGCGCTCCCCGCACAGCTCCGCGACGACCTGTGCGGTGATCCGGTGGTCCCGATGCCCATCGCCCGACCAGGGCGCGACGACCAGGGTTCCGAAATCCTCGCCGGCTCCCGCCGGCACGGCAGCCCGGAGTATCTCCATGAGCCCTGAGCGCAGCTCGGCGCGTCGCTCGCGCAGTCCGGAGTCGGGCAGCAGCAGGAAGTGCACCTCGGCGGCGGGGGCGACGACACCGACCGCACGCCGAACTTCTTCGCGGCGGATCGTGGCGAGCCGAGCGGGCGAGTGGGTGGGCGACGCGGGATGCGACCCCTCGCCATCCGTCGCGACGATCACGGTGACCTGCCCACCGCCGCGATGCACTCGGCTCATCAGTCCCGCAGCGCCAAGGGTCTCGTCGTCCGGGTGCGCCGCCACGACGACGAGACGGTCGATGCCGAGATCGAGTTCGGGCAGCTTCCCCAGCCGGCCATCGGATCGCCACACGGATTCCGCGGTCCCGGGCTCGAGGTGGCTGAAGTCGGCCATCAGACAGCAGCCTCCGCCGCCGCCAGCTCGCGTCCGATCCGTGCCACATCCCGCAGTCCGTGATGCTGACGGAGATAGAGGTGCAGATCGGCGACGCGGCGCGCGTGGCGGGGATCGGCGACGAGCGGCGCAGGTCCGAGCGCCGCATCGGCCTGCGCGATCACGGTCGTCACCGCGTCGGCGACGACCGCTCGTACGCGCTCGGCGAGCAGCGTCGCTGCTCGCCGGTCGCCCGCGCCATGGACGTCGATCAGAGCAGCCGCCTCGGCGAGCGAGGCGCGGGCAGCCCACAGCGCGGCATCCGCTGTGCCCAGGTGCACGAGGCTCAGCTGATCGGCGCGGTCGGATGCCGCCGGTGCCAGCAGCGAGTCCATCAGCCCTTCTGCTCCACCCCACCAGACGGCAGCCACCGACATCGCGCCCCACCCGAAGCCCGGACGGCTGAGGTACCACCCGACGTCACCGACCGGGACCGCCCGGACGGCGTCGAAGTCGACCGGAGCGCTGACGATGTCGGAGAGCCCGCGGGCGTGCCACGGTCCGGCATGGGGAAGGACACCGGCGGCGTGCAGGTCGACGGCGAACAGGCCACGGCTGGACTCGTCGACGAACGCGGTCACGAGTGCATGCGTGACATCGCGGGCGAGCGAGCACCAGGCCTTTGTGCCGTGCAGCGTCCACTGCTCGCCTTCCCGTGCCGCATGCAGTCCAGCTCCGGGCGCCTCTGCCGCATACACACCCCATGACGAGTCCGGCGTCGCGCCCACCGTGCTGAGGCTCCAAGGATCCCTGTCGGCGTTCAGGTCGGTGCCTGCCTGCCCGAGTATCGCCAGAGCATCGAGGTGCGGCTCGAGGATCCGCGCAGCAGCCACGTCGATGGCAGCGGTTCCGGCGAGAAGCTGCCACAGGTCGGCGGTGCGGCCACCGCCGGGATGCGGCGCACGGCGACCCACGCGCACACACCAGTCGAGTGTGGCCGCGATGTCGCTGCCGATTCCCGGCACCTCGCGTGCCGCCGTGAGCGCGTCCTCCACGACCGGGTCGGCGGGGCTGAGCAGGCTCACGCGGACGTCGCGGACGTCTCGAACGCGGCGGGACGTCTCGGGCACCCTCGACCGTTCTCGCAAGGACACTGCGGCACCTCCTCGGGTGCAAAGTACCCGGATGCGCCATTCCCTCCGCGGGGCTTGACAGCGACCCTTCCCGCCTGCGACGCGCTGCCCAGCGGCATCCGGTATCTCGATCCGCGCAGGAGGTCAACCCTTGAAGATCCCGCGGACTGTGCGAATAGCGTCGACCCTGTGACTGACGACCCGGTGATCTCACGCATGCGCCCGTCGGACGCGGGTGAGATCCTCACGGTCCAGCGGGCCGCGTTCGTGTCGGAGGCCCTGATCTACGGCGATCCCGACATGCCTCCGCTCGTGCAGACGCTCGAAGAGCTGCAGGCCGAGATAGCAGACGGCGAGGGGTGGGTCGCGCGAATCGGGCCGCGGCTCGTCGGAGTGATCCGGTGCCGCGAGACCGACGAGCTGCTGCTCATCGGCCGTATCGCCATCGCACCCGATCTGCAGGGCTCGGGCATCGGCCGTGCGCTTCTCGAGGCTGCCGAGGACGACTCCCACGCGCCGGAGGCCGAGCTCTTCACCGGCAGCCTCAGCGAGGCCAACATCCGCCTCTATGAACGGTGCGGGTACCGGATCACCGAGCGCGTCGACAACGGCGACGGCACCGAGCAGGTGTTCATGCGCAAGCAGCTGCGCTGAGGAGCGAACGAGCGTGTCCGCAGAACGGCAGATCAGGATCGGAACATCGGGGTGGAGCTACGACCACTGGGAGTCGGTCCTGTATCCGCCCGGGCTCCCGCCCCGCGACCGGCTCACGCGCTATGCGGCGGAATTCGACACGGTCGAGCTGAACGCGAGCTTCTATCGCTGGCCCCCGGCAGCGCGCTTCGAAGGCTGGCGGCGGCGCCTGCCACCTGGCTTCGCGATGTCGGTCAAGGCGGCGCGCGGACTCACCCACGGCAAGAAGCTCTACAGCCCGGAGGAATGGGTGAGCAGGATGAGCCAAGGCTGGCATGAGCTCGGCGACAAGCGCGCCGTGCTGGTCGTGCAACTGCCGCCATCGATGACCAGGGACGACGATCGCCTGGCCTACTTCCTCGGCAGGCTTCCCGAGTGGATGCCGGTTACCGTCGAGTTCCGGCATCCGTCGTGGGATGTCGAACCCGTCTTCGAACTGCTCGAGCGGTTCCGTGCGGCGTACTGCGTCATGAGCGGCGCGGGCCTTCCGTGCCGACTGCGGGCGACGAGCGACATCGTCTACGTCCGGCTCCACGGTCCGAGTCGGGAGCATCTGTATGGCGGGTCGTACTCCGACGAGGATCTCGCGTGGTGGGCGCAGCGCCTGATGGAGTGGCGGGAATCGGGCCGCAGCGTGTACGCATACTTCAACAACGACGGCGAAGGCAATGCGGTGCGCAATGCGCGCACGCTGAAGTCGCTGGTGCGCTGAAGCCCGGTGTCAACCCCCGCGCACCGCACCGGATGCCGGACGTATGGTCTCGCCGACAGCGCAGTGAAGCGGAGGACACCATGACCGAGCGCAACGAGACCCAGCCAGCGGCGGGCGCCGACCAGCCGACCGAGTCGGACGACGTCGTCGCGACCGAGAAGCCCGGTGGGCTCGGTCAGGACGGCACGATCCCGGCAGATCCGGACGGCGTCGCGGCAGGACACACGGGGACGGAGTCGACCTTCGAGCCCGAGGAGGACGAGCAGGCGTGAGGGCGTGCCCTTACAGAAGCTCGACGTCCGCGAGCTCGATGCCTGAGTCGCCGGAGTGATCGGGGCGCCCGGTTCCCGGAACGTCGCGTTCGGCATCCATGTCGATGTCGCCGTCGAGTGTGTTCGGCCGCGGATCATCCTGTGGAGGCTGCGCGACTGGTGGCCCTTCGCCGGACTCGCCTGCGGCGGAACGGGTCTTGTCGTCAGCGCTCACCCCCAGACCATACGAACGGAGGGGCAGTGCGTAGACCCCCCTTGACATCGCGAGCCAAGGGACTCCGAAGCTCTTGACGGGTCAGTCCCAGTCGAGATAGTCCTCGATGGCCCACGACGTGGCGCCGACATGCGTCGCGGCGAAAAGATGACCGCCGTCTTCGATCCGGACCACGCTGACCCGGTCCGGTGCGGAGGCCCGAAGCTCGTCGCCGTTGGCCGGGGGGGTGACCTGGTCCTCGGCGCCCTGGATGACCAGCACCGGAACGCCGGGCGCAAGGTCGGGGGGCGCGGTCCAGGCCGAGCCCTGCATCGACTCCACCTCGGCGTCGCGGAAGCTCTCCGGCACCTCGGAGAGGTCGACTGCCGCAGGACCCGCTCCCTCGACGCCGAGCAGCATCACGCCGTTGACGCGCTCGGGGTGGTCGAGCGATACGGTGCGCGCGACCGATCCGCCGAACGCATGACCGCCGACCCAGGCGTGATCGACCTCGAGGTGATCCATCACGTCGACGACATCCTGCGCCAGATCGCGGATCGACACCACCGCGGACTGACCCGCGGGACGACGCGAGCCGACGCGGACGACGCGGAAGTCCTCCATGGCGACCGAGTGCGCCAGCGCGCCGAGGTACGTGACGTTCAACCCCCGGCCGGGGATCAGCACCACGGCAGGGCCGTTGCCCTCGACGGCGTACGGGATCGCCCGCCCGTCGGGCTCGAAGATCTGGGTATCGGTCATTTCGCGAATCCTCCAGCGTGGGTCGTCGAGATCAGACGTTGAAGCGGAACTCGACCACGTCGCCGTCCTGCATCACGTAGTCCTTGCCCTCGAGACGGGCCTTGCCCTTGGACCGGGCTTCGAGCACGGAACCCGTGGCGATGAGGTCGCCGAACGAGATGACCTCCGCCTTGATGAATCCCTTCTCGAAGTCGGTGTGGATCACGCCGGCCGCCTGCGGGGCCTTCCAGCCCTTGCCGATCGTCCAGGCGCGCGCCTCCTTCGGACCGGCGGTGAGATAGGTCTGCAGTCCGAGCGTGTCGAAGCCGATCCGCGCGAGCTGGTCGATGCCGGACTCCTGCTGGCCGGTCGACGCCAGCAGCTCGGCGGCGTCCTCGGGATCGAGGTCGATGAGCTCCGACTCGATCTTCGCGTCGAGGAACACGGCGTGCGCGGGCGCGACCAGCGCCTCGAGCTCGGCGATGCGCGCAGCATCCGTCAGCACCGCCTCATCCACGTTGAAGACGTAGATGTACGGCTTCGCCGTCATGAGCCCGAGTTCGCGGATCGGTCCGAGGTCCAGTCCCGAATGAGAGAGCAGGATGCCTCGCTCCAGCGCGTCCTTGGCCGCGACGGCGGCCTCGAGGGTCGCGGCATCCGCTCGCTTGCCCTTGACGTCCTTCTCGAGGCGCGGGATCGCCTTCTCGAGCGTCTGCAGATCGGCGAGCATCAGCTCGGCGTTGATCGTCTCGAGGTCGTTCTGCGGGTTCACCGCGCCGTCGACATGCACGACGTCGTCGTCGGTGAAGCCGCGGACGACCTGTGCGATGGCATCCGCTTCCCGGATGTTCGCCAGGAACTGGTTGCCGAGTCCCTCGCCCTCGCTCGCACCGCGAACGATGCCCGCGATGTCGACGAACGACACCGTCGCAGGCAGGATGCGCTCGGAGTGGAACACCTCGGCGAGCTTGCCGAGCCGCGGATCGGGCAGACTCACCACGCCGACATTCGGCTCGATCGTCGCGAATGGATAGTTCGCCGCGAGCACGTTGTTCTTGGTCAGCGCGTTGAAGAGGGTGGACTTGCCGACGTTGGGCAGGCCGACGATGCCGATAGTGAGAGCCACGGGCATCCAGTCTAGTTGGGGTCGGATGCTGCGCCCGGCGTCACGGGCGGGTGTAGCGGAACGACGCGGTGACGTACGGCAGGTCCAGCTCGTCGCGCCCGGCGGTTTCGGGATGCGTGTCCAGCACCGCGCGCACGGTGGCAAGGAGCTCACTCTGCTCTGCCGCTGAGAGCAGGCTGACGTAGCTGCGTGATCGCACATCGGAGACGATCTCGTCCGGCGTGCATACGCGGCTCCACTCCACGAAGGAGCGCTCCGGCGCACCGAACGGGGCCGTGACGTGCGGATCCTCAGTCTCGCCGCGGAAGTGGTCGCCGTCGGCGCGCATCGCCTCACCCAGTGCGCGCACCCAATCGACGCGTTCGTCGCGGAGATTCCAGACGAGACCGAGCCGTCCTCCTGGTCGGAGCACGCGGGCCACCTCGAGGGATGCTGAAGGCGGGTCCACCCAGTGCCACGCCTGCGCGAAGACCACGACGTCCGCCGATGCATCCGGCAACGGCATCCGCTCGCCGGATCCGCGCACGGCGCGCACCCCGGGCACTGCGATGCGCAACTCGTCGAGCATCTGGGCCGACGGCTCCACGGCGGTCACGGTCCGCGCATCGTCGACGAGCAGGCGCGTGAACAGGCCGGTGCCGGCGCCCACGTCCACCACATCTCCGGCACGGTCGCCGAGGATCCATTGCACGGCCTCCGCGGGGTATGACGGGCGTGCGCTGTGGTAGATCCTCGCGACGTCGTCGAAGTCGGCCGCGTCGTCGGTGTGCATCGCTTCACCGTAATGCGCGCGGCCGACATCGGTCGCCGAGCTCTGCTGCTCAGTGTCGGAGGTTAGTTCTAATGTTCGGCATATGACCGATCGACCCGGAGATCTGAGCCTTCGGACGCTGCGGGGTGCGGGTGGCGAGGGCGCTTGGCGACTATGCTGGCGCCGGTGCCGGATGTGGTGGATCTGGTGGTGGAGGCGGCGACGATGGAGTCGGTGTTCGCCGCGCAGCGGCTGCTGAGGATCGATGTGATGCGGCGTGAGCTGCTGGCGGACGCGGCCGGGCGTGGCCTGGGGGTGACCGACATCGTGGAGCGGTCGATCCGGTTGGAGCTGGCCGCGGCGATGCGGGTCACCGAGTACGCCGCGGGGCGGATGATCGCCCACGCCGAGGCGCTGGTGCACCGCTACCCGGCGGCGCTGGACTCCCTCGCCGGTGGCCGGATCACACCGAAGCACGCCGAGATCCTCATCGACGCGGTGGACGCAGCTCGACCCGGCACTGCGCGATGCAGGTGGCCGTGCGGGCGGTGGCGCTGGCGGAGGCGGAGCCGGTGGGCACCTTCCGGCGCGCGCTGCACGCCCTGACCGAGACCGTGCAGGCCGCGACCCTGGAACAGCGCTACCAGAAGGCCGTGCAGACCCGTCGCGTGTTCGTGGAGCGCGGGCACGACGGGATGGGGCTGCTGCTGCTGTCACGCACCCCTGGTGGAGCTGCACGCCATCCACGGCCGCGCCACCGCGATCGCGAAGACCATCGCCGGCCACGACGGCGACACCAGAACGCTGGACCAGATCCGCGCGGACGTGCGTCTGCGACCTGCTCATCGACGGCACCACCGGCCACCTGCCCGCCGACGCGCGCGGCATCCGGGCAACCGTCGTCGTCACCGTCCCCGTCCTCGCCCTCCTCGACGACGAGACCGCGAAGACCGCGGACCCGCCGGTGGTGGAAGGGATCGGCCCGATCCCGCCCTCCCGTGCCCGGGAACTCTGCGGCGGCGACACCGGCTGGATGCGGGTGCTCACCCACCCCGAGACCGGAATGGTGCTCTCCGTCGGCCGCGACGAGTACCGGCCCCCGCCGTCACTGCGCAAACTCACCAAATGGCGTGCCGACCGGTGCATGGCCCCCGGCTGCGGGATGCCCGCCTCCCGCTGCGAGGTCGACCACAACATCCCCTGGCAGCACGGCGGCCACACCTCCCTCGAGAACAACGCCCCGTTCTGCAAGGACCACCACATCATCCGCCATCACGGCGGCTGGATCATCCGGCAACTCGAAGGCAGCGGCGGCGCCATCGAATGGACCTCACCCACCGGCCGCACCTACACCGTCCAGCCCGAACGACGCGTCCCCGTCTTCCACCACACCGCGCCACCGGGCGACGCATCCGACGCACCCTTCTGACCGAGAGCCCCGTGCTCGATCAGAAGAACCCGGTCGATCTCAGGGGTGAGGACGGATGGCGCGGAACGCACGGGTCCGATACGGCAGGTCGACCGTCTCGGCGCCGGAGCCGTCGAGGCGCCGGTTCGCGTCGAACAGCTCGCCGACAGCGGCCAGGATGCGCGCGCGGTCCGCCTCCGAAGCGGTGATGACGTAGCTGCGGGAGGCGGCCATCGCGAGGAACGCCTCACGCCCCATCGGACGGGTCCACGTCCACGTGTGCTCCTCCAGCCCATCGAACGGCGCCTCGACCCGCACGCCGTCCTCGGCGAGGAGCTGCTCCGCGTGGCTGCCGTGCATCGCCTCGGTGAGGCGCGCGACCCACGGCACGGAGTCGTCGCGGATGTTCCAGATGAGCCCCAGCACGCCTCCCGAGCGCAGCACGCGTCCGGCCTCGACAGAAGCCGCGACGGGATCGACCCAGTGCCACGCCTGTCCGAACAGCAGCGCGTCGACGGATGCGTCGGGAAGCGGCATCCGCTCTGCCGACCCGACGAAGGTCGGCACACCGTGCACCTGCGAACGCAGCTCCGCGAGCATTCCGGGATCGGGGTCGATCGCCACGACCTCGGCGCCGAGCTCCACCGCGACGCGGGTGAGCTTGCCGGTGCCGGCGCCGACGTCGGCCACGCGCAGCGCTCTGCCTTCGTGACGGACCGGCTGCAGCATCCACTCGACTGCCGCCGCAGGATAGTCGGGGCGCCCCTGCTCGTAGGTGCCTGACGCGGTTCCGAAGGACCTGGACATCTCTTCGCGACTGGCCATGGCCCGAGCCTACGACCGATACTGGGGTCGTGGATGAGTGCTGCCCCCCGCCCGCACCGGACATGTACGAGCAGGAGTTCGACGCCCGGTTCGCGCGCAGGCTCGCGAAGGAGTATCGCCGTCACGGACTGACGCCCGCGGCGCAGCGGATCGTCGACTTCGCGGATTCGACCGGCCTCGAGGGCGCTTCGGTGCTGGAGATCGGAGGCGGCATCGGCAACATCCAGGTGG
The DNA here is from genome assembly GCA_963751055.1 of uncultured Actinomycetota bacterium. GTDB lineage: Bacteria > Actinomycetota > Actinomycetes > Actinomycetales > Microbacteriaceae > Microbacterium. The sequence goes on from CAVVTB010000002.1 coordinate 866,611, forward strand.
AACTGCTCCTCCGCGGCGCCTCCCGCACGACGAACCTCGAACTGTCGGGGGCGTACGAGGACGAGGCTGCGCGCCTTCTCGATGAGAGGGGCTTGCGCACGCGCGTGACGCGGATGCTGGGTGTGGATCTCGCGGTCTCTCCCGACGCCGTCGAGCCCGCCGACATCGTCGTCCTGCACCGGGTCGTGTGCTGCTACTCCGACTACGACGCGCTGCTCACGGCCGCGGCGACGCACGCCCGGCAGGCGGTCGTGTTCAGCCATCCCCCGCGCACGTGGTTCACGCGAGCCTCACGGTGGGCATCGAGCCTGATGTACCGGCTGACGCGCAATGAGTACCGCTGGTTCGTCCACCCTCCCGAGTCGATGATCGAGGTACTCGAGCGCCACGGATTCACGCCCAGCTATCGGCACCATGACCGCGTGTGGTCCGTCGTGGGCGCAGTGCGGACCTGACGATTCGGCGCGCGATCCCCGCTCGGTCGCGGCGCGCCTCCCCCGGCCTGCGCATCGCTCGGGTGACTCTGGCATCGTGCCCTTGGACTTCACCGCGATCGACTTCGAGACGGCGAATTCCAGCAACGCCTCCGCATGTGCGGTCGGACTCGCCCGCGTGCGGGACGGCGTGATCGTCGCGACGACCGGGTGGCTGATCCAGCCCACCGGCCGGGCACGACCGCTTCTTCGAGCTCAACATCCGGATCCACGGGATCGAGCCCGAGGACGTCATCGGCGCCAAGGGCTGGAGCGAGCAGCTCGCCGACCTCGCGGCGTTCGCCGGAGCCGACGTGCTGGTCGCCCACAACGCCGGCTTCGACATGGCGGTGCTCAAGCGCGCGTGCGAGGCGACCGGCGACGACTGCCCGCCCTACCGCTACGCGTGCAGTCTGCAGGTGGCGCGCAAGGTCTACGACCTCGAGTCCTACCGCCTGCCGTTCGTCGCCGCCGAGGCTGGGTTCGCCGACTTCCCGCACCACAACGCGACCGCCGACGCCGTCGCGTGCGCGCACATCATGATCGACGCCGCCCGCAGAGTGGGCGCCGACGACATCGAGGGACTCGCCGAGGCGGCTGCCGTCCGCGTCTCGCAGATCGCCATCGCCGAGGCTCCCGCGGTCTCGTTCGCGGTCGCCTGACTCGCGCGTCGACCCGCCGCCCGTCCGGCCGCCGCGCCGCGCCGTCCCGCCGATGTCGGCGGTGGGAGGCATCCTGAGCCTATGGACGCACTCATCCTCTCCGGCGTGGTGATCGGATGCCTCGCCCTCGGCGCGCTCGCCGGCTGGGTTCTGGGGCTCGCACGCGCCGCCGGGCGCACGGCGCGCGAGCACGCCGAGCTGCGTGCGCGACTCGCAGCGGCCGAGGCGGCACGCCAGGGAGTGCAGGCGCAGCTCGACCACCAGCAGCTGCTGTATCGCGAGCTCGCGGCGCAGGCCCGAGGCGATCAGGCGGCGCGCGAAGAGCGGGAGCGCCGCGAGCAGTCCGTGCTGCGCGCGCTCGCGCCCGTGCAGGAGACCCTGCACACCATGCAGGCGAAGGTGGACGAGCTCGAGCGCGATCGACACGCCCAGTACGGCACGCTCGCCGAGCAGCTGCGCCGCGCGAACGAGTCCGGCGAGGCGCTGCGGGCGACGACCGAGTCGCTCGCCGGAGCGCTCCGCTCCGGCACCACGCGCGGCGTCTGGGGCGAGACCCAGCTGCGACGCGTCGTCGAGGCCGCAGGGCTCACGCGCTACATCGACTTCGACACGCAGACGTCGATCACCTCGGATGCCGGAGCCGGCCGTCCCGACATGGTGATCCGGCTGCCCGGAGACAAGGCCATCGCCGTCGACGCGAAGGTGCCGCTCGACGCCTACCTCGAGGCGAGCGCCATCCCGCTCACCGCACAGGGCGCCGAAGGCGGCGCGTCGGCGCGTGCTGCTCGAGAAGCACGTCAAGGCGGTTCGCGCCCATGTCGACGCGCTCGCCAAGAAGACCTACTGGGCGGGACTCGCCCTCGAGTCCCGAGTTCGTCGTGTGCTTCGTGCCGAGCGAGTCGCTGCTGGCGGCGGCGCTCGAAGAGGATCCGGCGCTCCTGGACTATGCCTTCACGCAAGCGGGTCGCGCTCGCCTCGCCGGTGAACCTGTGGGCCGTGCTCAAGACCGTCGCCTACACGTGGACGCAGCAGGACGTCTCGCAGGAGGCGCGCGCCCTGTTCGAGCTCGGCAACCAGCTGTACGAGCGGCTCGGCGGCCTCGCGTCGCACGCCGACGATCTGCGGCGAGCGATCGAGCGCACCGTGGACAGCTACAACCGCTTCGCGGGGTCGCTGGAGTCACGCGTGCTCGTGAGCGCCCGACGCTTCCCCGGCATCGACCAGACCAAGCTCGACGCGCTCGCGGAGCCGGCGATCATCCAGAAGTCGCCGCGGCGTCTCACCGCGCCGGAGCTGCTGGAGGGCACGCTCTCGGACGACGAGCCGTCCGCGGTGGCCGACGTCGGCGACCTGCGTCGAGCGCATCGTCGCCCGGCGGACTGATCGGCGGAGCTGAGTCCGAGGGCTACGCGCCGCCCGGCACGAAGCTGAGGAGGACGATGACCGCGGCGGAGACGCCGACGAAGGCTCCGACGAGCCACCAGGCGTTGACCTCGTGACCTTCGTCGCGGCGCACGCGCAGCAGGACATCGGGGCGTCTGCGCGGGATCCACGGCGTCCTTGACCACCGCGTGAGCGCCGGTCTGCGGCGATGAGCCGCCAATCTGTGCCGACATCGAGAACCCCCTAGGTGAGCGAAGACAAGAAAACGTCCGCGCTGACACCGCTTCGATTGTGCCAGAGAACACCTGGGAGGATGGTCACGAACACGTCACAACGGTCACATCCGTCGCACCAGTCACACGAGTCACAGCTGTGACAGCGGCAGTCCGCGGTTCGGCGGCGATCAGAGCCACTTCGAGACGAGGTGCTCCGATGAGATCCGGCGAAGCGTCCCCGACGCGCCGCGGAGCACGACGCTCTCGGTGTAGATGTAGTCGCCCTCGCGGCGCACACCGGCGACGAGCTGACCCTCCGTGACGCCCGTCGCGACGAAGATCGTGTTGCTTCCCCGCACCAGCTCGTCCGCCTCGTAGACATACCCGTCGACCTTGAGGCCGGCGTCGATGCCCTTCTGCTTCTCGTCGTCGTCGCGCGGCCACAGACGACCCTGGATGTGCCCGCCGAGCGCCTTGATCGCGCACGCGGTCACGATCCCCTCGGGGCTGCCGCCGATGCCGACGCACATGTCGGTGCGCGCGTTGTGACGGGCCGCGTTGATTCCACCGGCGACGTCGCCGTCGCTCATGAGGCGGGTGCCCGCGCCCGCTTCGCGGATCTCGTCGATGAGCTGCTCGTGGCGCGGGCGGTGGAGCACCGAGACGACGATCTCGTCGACGGGCTTGCCGAGCGCCTTCGCGAGCAGCCGGATGTTCTCGCCGATCGGGAGGCGGATGTCGACGACGCCGACACCTGCGGGACCCGTGACGAGCTTGTCCATGTAGAAGACGGTCGAGGCGTCGAGCATCGTGCCGTGATCCGACACGGCGATGACCGAGAGCGCGTTGTTGCGGCCGGCCGCCGTCAGCGAGGTGCCGTCGATCGGGTCGACCGCGACATCGCACTGCGGTCCGCGCCCGTTGCCGACGCGCTCGCCGTTGAAGAGCATCGGCGCCTCGTCCTTCTCGCCCTCGCCGATGACGATCGTGCCGTCGAAGTTGACGGTCGTGAAGAACGCCCGCATCGCGTCGACGGCAGCGCCATCGGCGGCTTCCTTCGCGCCGCGCCCGATGAACGGCACCGCGCGGATCGCCGCCGCTTCGGTGGCGCGCACCAGTTCCAGTGCGAGATTTCGGTCGGGATGCAGCGGGCTCATGTCCGCGGTCAGACTCACCATGGCGCCAGCCTAGCCAGCATGCCGCCCGCAAGCGGGGGCTTTACGCGTCACCGGCGCGAAGGAATCGCAGATCTTTCGCATCTGGAAGAACCGGCTCGAGCCGACCGCTCGGGCCCACGACAGGCATCCGCTCAGGCGATGCCCCTTCGCTAGAGTTCTCGTGAAGCCTTCTCACGGCCACCGCCCTGAGCCGACAATGAAACGAGGGAGCACTCATGCCCGTCGCCACCCCGGAACAGTACGCCGACATGCTGGACCGCGCGAAGGCCGGCGGCTTCGCGTATCCCGCGATCAACGCCGCGAGCTCGCAGTCCGTCAACGCCGTGCTCCAGGGCCTCACGGAGGCCGGGTCCGACGGCATCCTCCAGGTCACGACGGGCGGTGCCGACTACTTCGCCGGCCACACCGTGAAGGCTCGCGCCACCGGCGCCCTCGCATTCGCCGCCTTCGTCCACGAGGTCGCCAAGAGCTACCCCATCACCGTGGCGCTGCACACCGACCACTGCCCGAAGCCCGCACTGGCGGACTTCGTGCTGCCGCTCATCGCGGCATCCGAGGAGGTCGTCGCAGGCGGCGGCAACCCGATCTTCCAGTCGCACATGTGGGACGGCTCGGCTGTGCCGCTCGCAGAGAACATCGAGATCGCCAAGGAGCTCCTCCCCCGCATGAAGGCGATCAACGCCATCCTCGAGGTCGAGATCGGCGTCGTGGGCGGCGAAGAGGACGGCGTCAAGCACGAGGGCACGAACGACGCCCTCTACACGACGACCGGTGACGTCGCACAGGTCGTCGAGGCGCTCGGCCTCGGCGACGACGGCCGCTGGATCGCCGCTCTCACCTTCGGCAACGTGCACGGCGTCTACAAGCCGGGCAACGTCAAGCTCAAGCCCGAGCTGCTCGGCGAGATCCAGGAAGGCATCGCGGCGCAGTTCGGCACCGGCGCCGAAGCCGCTCGACCTCGTCTTCCACGGCGGCAGCGGCTCGACCGACGAGGAGATCGCGCTCGCGGTCGCGAACGGCGTCGTGAAGATGAACATCGACACCGACACGCAGTACGCGTTCACGCGCTCGGTCGCGGGCTTCATGTTCACGAACTACGACGGCGTCCTCAAGGTCGACGGCGAGGTGGGCAACAAGAAGGCCTACGACCCGCGCGCCTGGGGCAAGGTCGCCGAGTCGGCGATGGCAGCCCGCGTCGTGCAGGCGACCCAGCAGCTCGGCTCCGCCGGCAAGTCGCTCGGCGCCTAAGGTCCCGCGTCGCCGACCGGTCCCTCGAGCTCGGTCCGCATCAGCACGCGGCCCGAGCCCAGGGACCGGATCTCGATCGCCGCGATCTCGTCGGGGTCGAGCGCCGTGCCGGCGCCGATCCGCGCGGTCGCGCCGGGGAAGCGCGACCCAGCTCGAGAGTTCGCTGGTCGACGCCGTCCGCTGCGATGACGTACAGGGCGTACGGCCAGCTCTTGTCCGCGTCCTCCGGGTCATCGGCCTCCGCATAGCGGCAGGTCATCTCCACGCGCGTGCCCCACGCCACATCGACGAGCTCGACGCTCGCCGTGACCGGCACGTCGGTCATCGGCTCGAGGGCGATCACCAGCGAATCGCGGGTGCCCGGGCGCGAGCGCCAGTGACGCCCGCGATCACGGCGGCGATCACGATGGCGGCCGCTGCCGCCAGCCCCGCCGTCCACGCGGATGCGCCGTGCGGCGGCGTGACTCGCCGACGCCGATCGCGATGAGCTCGCGCCGCCGCGAGGCATCCGGGCCCTCCGCGGCCGCGGACGGCTCGAGGAGTGAGTCGGCGCGATCCGCGGGGATCCGCGCGAGGAGCCCGATCGTGGGCGCGGTCTCGATGATCGCCGCCCGGCAGAGGTCGCACTCCTGAAGATGCGCCTCGAAGCGGCGCCGGTCGGACGAGCCGAGCGCGCCGAGGACGAAGGCCGCGTCCCAATCCGCGAACTCGCGCGTGATCCGCGTTCATCGGGTCACCCCTTTCTCCTGCAGCGCAAGTCGCAGCGCACGCAGGCCGTAGTGCAGCCGGGACTTCACGGTGCCCTCGGGGATGTCGAGCTCGGCGGCGATCTCGGCGACGGGGAGCCCGCCGTAGTACGCCCGCACGATCACGGTGCGGTGATCGGTCGACAGCGACGCGAGCGCCTCCTCGATGAGGATCGCCTCGAACAGCGCGTCCGTCAGGTCGGCGGTCGCCACATCGGGCGTCTCGGCGACCGCGATCTCGCGCCTGCTGTGGGCGCTGCGCGCATCGTCGATCACGAGATGGCGCGCGACGGTGAACATCCACGAACGTGTGGTGGCCGGGTCCTGCTCGAGGATGCGCGGAGTCCGCCACGCCCGCAGCAGCGTCTCCTGCACGACGTCGTCGGCCGCGGTGCGATCGCCCGTCAGGTGCACGACGTAGCGCCACACCGGCGCGGCGTGGGCGTCGTAGAGCGCGCTGAGCCTCGCGGCGTCATCCCTGGGCATCGGCACCTCCCGAAGAGGACACGAGACATCCGGCGCCGAAGGTTCAGCCCAGCGCGCGACCCGTGCAGCTCACACCGAGTATCCCCCTCGATGCCCGGCGTCAGCGGATGCTCGAGATCGCGTCCCAGACGGCCGGATCCGACATGAGCGGCACCAGCATCAGGATGCTCGGAGGCGAACATGAAGACGATGCCGCCGACGACCGGGATCCACCACGAGAGCCGACCGCGCCGGACGCTCCACCACGACAGCGCGGCGGTCAGGAGCCAGCCGACCGCCATGACCACCGCAGCGGCGATCCCCCACGGGCGCCCGGCCGCCGGGTCGGCGAGCTCGGCGTCACGCCGAGGAGGTCGAACACCGTGTCGGCGTACGCGACGTAGTCCACGAGGGCAGGGAACTGCCGTGATCACGGTCACGAGGCCGTAGGCGAGCAGCGCGAACGTGATGATGCGATCGACCCTGCGCGCGGGAGGCGCGTCGGCCGCGGGAACCGCTGCCGCGGCCGGGCGGCGGCGACGGCCGGCGCCGCTACGCCTGCCCGCGTCGAGCGCCGCCGTCACGTCGGGCTGACGGATCCTGGCGCGCTGCTCCTCCGGCGTCGCGTACTCGCCATACTGCGGACGAGGCGGCGAGTCCGGGTTCTCAGTCGCTCATGCGCGTCCTCGCCCACCGAGAGCCCGCTCGTCGCGGCGGCCCGTGGCATCCTGCCGGAGCTCCTTGGGGAGCGAGAAGATGAGGTCCTCCTCCGCCGTGCGGACCTCTTCGACGTCGCGGAAGCCGGCGCTCGCGAGATCCTCCAGCACCTGCTGGACGAGCACGTCGGGAACCGAGGCGCCGCTGGTGACGCCGACCGTCGCGACGCCGTCGAACCAGGACTGCTCGACCTCGTCGGCGTAGTCGACGCGATACGCCGCCTTCGCGCCGTACTCGAGCGCCACCTCGACGAGGCGCACGCTGTTGGACGAGTTGGCCGAGCCGACGACGATCACGAGATCGGCATCCTTCGCGACCTTCTTGATCGCGACCTGACGGTTCTGGGTGGCGTAGCAGATGTCATCCGACGGCGGATCCTGCAGCTGCGGGAACCGCTCGCGCAGCCGCCGCACCGTCTCCATCGTCTCGTCGACCGACAGCGTCGTCTGCGACAGCCACACGACCCTCGACGGGTCGCGCACCACGACGACGTCGGCATGCTGCGGGCGAGTTCACGATCGTGACGTGCTCCGGCGCCTCACCCGCCGTGCCCTCGACCTCTTCATGGCCCTCGTGGCCGATGAGGAGGATCTCGAAGTCGTCTCGCGCGAAGCGCACGGCCTCGCGGTGCACCTTCGTGACGAGCGGGCAGGTCGCGTCGATGGCCTGCAGCCCCCGATCGGAGGCCGCGTCCACGACGGCCGGCGACACCCCGTGCGCGCTGAAGACGACGTGGGCGCCCTCGGGCACCTCGTCGACCTCCTCCACGAAGATCGCGCCCTTGCTCTCGAGCTCGGTCACGACGTGGATGTTGTGCACGATCTGCTTGCGGACGTAGACCGGGCGCCCCGAACCGCTCGAGCGCCTTCTCGACGGCGATGACCGCCCGATCGACTCCGGCGCAGTACCCGCGCGGTGAGGCGAGCAGCACCCGCTTGGGTCGGTCCACGGGGATATCCTTGAGCGGTTCGCGCCGCCGCGGAACACGGGGAACGGGCATGCTCACAGGGGTCCTGCCCACGGTGCTGGTGCTCACTCCTCGATTCTACGGGCGGGGCGCTGAGCGCCGGCCGTAGCCCCGGCTCCACGCGACCACCACCGGCACGAGAGGACCGCATGACGACCTTCCAGCCCGAGACCGCGCCCGGTGAGGCGCCCCCGCCCGACTCGGTGCGGCCGCGCGAGTCGACCGTCGATGCGCCCACCTCCGTCTCGCGGCTGAACGAGACCATCCGCGGCTTCATCTCGACCTGGGGCTCGGTGTGGGTCGAGGGCGAGGTCACCGCCTGGAACCAGCGCGGCGGAAACGTCTTCGGCCGCCTGAAGGACCTGAGCACCGACGCCACGATCTCGTTCCGCATCTGGTCATCGACCCGGGAGCGCCTGCCCGCCGACCTCAAGGTCGGCGACCACGTCGTCGCCTGCGTGAAGGCCGACTACTTCGTCAAGACCGGCGACTTCACCTTCGGCGTCTCGGCGATGCGCCACGTCGGACTCGGCGATCAGCTGGAGCGGCTCGAGCGCCTTCGCGCTCAGCTTCGCGCCGAGGGGCTGTTCGACGCGTCGCGCAAGAAGCGGATCCCCTTCCTCCCGCACGTCATCGGCCTCATCACCGGCGAGAAATCGGATGCCGAGAAGGACGTGCGCCGCAACGCCGAGCTGCGGTGGCCGCAGGTGCGGTTCCGCACCGCGTACGCCGCGGTGCAGGGCGATCGCTGCGTCCCCGAGACGATCGGTGCGCTCGAAGGCGCTGGATGCCGACCCCGACGTCGACGTGATCGTGATCGCGCGCGGCGGCGGCGACCCGCAGACACTGCTCGGCTTCAGCGACGAGCGGCTCGCTGCGCGCGGTGGCCGCGGCATCCACTCCCGATCATCAGCGCGATCGGGCACGAGAACGACCACCCGCTCCTCGACGACGTCGCCGACGTGCGCGCGTCCACCCCCACCGATGCCGCCAAGCGCGTGGTTCCGGATGTCGCAGAGCAGCGCGCCCTCGTCGCCCAGCTGCGCGCCCGGCTGACCTCGCGTCTCACCCAGCGGGTCACGCACGACATCGCCCAGCTCGAGCAGCTGCGCTCGCGGCCCGTGCTGCGCAATCCCGAGGCGCATGACGACGGCGCGCTCGCACGAGGTGTTCCTCCTGGTGGCACGCGGCCGCGACCGGATCGAGCGGGCGCTCGAGACGGGCGGGCGCCGCACTGCGGAGCTGCGCGCGACGCTCCGCGCCCTCTCGCCCGCGTCGACGCTCGCGCGCGGCTACGCGATCGCGCACCTCTCGGACGGAGTGATCGTGCGCGACGCGTCACAGGCGCCCGCCGGGACCGGATTGGTCGTCACGGTCGGGCGGGGCTCGTTCGCCGCCCGCTCCGAGGGCGCGATCGCCGAGGACGGCTGCGCGGACCGTCACCCGACGCCGCGGGAGCGGGTTCTGCGCCGAACTAAGATGGAGGCATGACCGAAACCGCCTCCGACGTCGGCTCGCTCTCCTTCGAGCAGGCGCGGGACGAGCTCGTTCGCGTCGTCGCCGAGCTCGAGCAGGGCACCCCGACCCTCGAGCAGTCGCTCGCACTCTGGGAGCGCGGCGAGGCACTCGCCGCCCGCTGCGAGGAGTGGCTGATCGGCGCGAAGCGCCGCCTCGACGCCGCACGCGCTGCCGGCGCTCCCCAGGCACCGTCCGAAGGCTCGGTCGCCTGATGGCTCAAGGACCACGCATCGTCGCCGAACTCGGCCGGCCCGAGACCGCCGATGAGACTGCGGCTCGCAAGGCCGAGTCGTCGCGCGTCTATCGCGCGAGCCAGAACACGCCGCAATCTCGTCGCCGCGCTGCTCGTGACCCTCATCGTCGTCGCGATCGTGATCTTCGCCGTCCCTCGCGGTGAGCCGCCCGTGGCGCGCACCGATCGACGTCGCAGCCATCGCTGAGGGCATCGAGACGGCGGAGGGCCGCACGGTCATCGTTCCCGACGCTCCCGAGGATTGGCGGGTGAACAGCGCGAACAGTCGAAGTCCGACACGACGACCGCATGGACGATCGTCTACGCGCCCGAGACCGGCTTCCTCCGCATCGCCCAGGGTTTCGACGCGGACGAGACCTGGCCGACGCGCGTGCTCAACGGCGCGGACGTCGACGGGACCGTCACGATCGACGGCATCGTGTGGGATCGCTACGAGATCCGCGATCCCGCCCAGGCCGGGAACGTCTCGGCCGCGCTGTCGGTCCACGCCGGCCCCGACACGATCCTCGTCTACGGGCAGGCCGACGAGAAGACGCTCGAGCAGGCGGCCGCATCGGTGTCCGCCGAGATCCGGCGCCTCCAGGACGAGGCGTCGTGACCGACTGGCGCCAGGAAGCAAGTCCGCGCAAGGTGTGGAACGAGATGAAGCGGGGCAACGCCCGCTTCGTCGCCGGCGAGCCGAGTCATCCGCGTCAGGATGTCGAGCGACGCCATGAGCTCGCCGGCGGGCAGCGCCCCCGCGCCGCGCTCTTCGGCTGCTCGGACTCGCGTCTGGCCGCCGAGATCATCTTCGACAAGGGCCTGGGCGACCTGTTCGTCGTCCGCAACGCCGGTCAGGTCATCTCCGACTCGGTGATCGGAAGCCTCGAGTACGCCGTGGCGATCCTCGGCGTGCCGCTGATCGTCGTGCTCGGGCACGACGAGTGCGGCGCCGTCAGCGCTGCGATCGACAGCACCCGTGCGGATGCTCCGCCGCTGCCCGCTCACATCTGGCGCCAGATCGCCCCGATCGTCCCCGCGGTGCGCCGCGTCGAGCGGCAGGGCACCGTCGACGGCGTCGCCGCCGACCGAGATCGACGCCGAGCAGGTCGGACGCGAGCACCTGCGCGACACCGTCGGCGAGCTGCTGCACTCTTCCGAGCTCATCAGCGAGGCCGTCGCCGAGGGGCGTCTGGCCATCGTGGGCGCGAACTACCGGCTGTCCGAGGGCACGGCCGTGCCCGACGTCATCGTCGGCGCGGCAACCGACGACGACTGACACAGACACAGACACACCGAAGACGAGACGGAGGAACGACGACGTGACCGACATCGAATACCGCATCGAGCACGACACGATGGGTGAGGTGCGCGTGCCCAAGGACGCGCTGTACGCCGCGCAGACGCAGCGCGCCGTCGAGAACTTCCCGATCTCGGGCGACCCGCTGGAGCCCGCGCAGATCGTCGCGCTCGCCCGCATCAAGAAGGCCGCCGCCCTCGCCAACAAGGAGCTCGGGACGCTCGACGGCACGATCGCAGACGCCATCGCCCGCGCAGCGGACCGGATCATCGCCGGCGAGTTCGCCGACCAGTTCCCGATCGACGTCTACCAGACCGGCAGCGGCACCTCGACGAACATGAACATGAACGAGGTGCTCGCGACCCTCGCGACCCAGGATCTCGGCTCGGCCGTCCACCCCAACGACCACGTCAACGCATCGCAGTCCTCGAACGACGTCTTCCCCACGTCGGTCCACATCGCCGTCACGCAGGAGCTGATCGACGACCTCATCCCCGCCCTCGACCACCTCGCCGTCGCCCTCGAGGCGAAGGCCGAGCAGTGGCGCGAGGTCGTGAAGTCGGGTCGCACGCACCTCATGGACGCGACGCCCGTCACGCTCGGCCAGGAGTTCGGCGGGTACGCCCGCCAGATGCGGCTCGGCATCGAGCGCGTCCAGGCGGTGCTCCCCCGCGTCGCCGAGGTGCCCCTCGGCGGCACGGCTGTCGGCACCGGCATCAACACGCCCGCCGGCTTCCCGCAGAAGGTGCTCGAGCTCATCGTCGCCGACACCGAGCTGCCGATCACCGAGGCGAAGGACCACTTCGAGGCGCAGGCCAACCGTGACGGGCTGGTCGAGGCATCCGGAGCACTTCGCACCATCGCGGTCTCGCTCACCAAGATCAACAACGACATCCGCTGGATGGGCTCCGGCCCCAACACGGGTCTCGGCGAGCTGCACATCCCCGACCTGCAGCCGGGTTCCTCGATCATGCCCGGCAAGGTCAACCCCGTCGTGCCGGAGGCGACGCTCATGGTCTGCGCGCGTGTCATCGGCAACGACGCGACCATCGCGTGGGCCGGCGCGTCGGGCTCGTTCGAGCTGAATGTGGCGATCCCCGTCATGGGCACCGCGCTGCTCGAATCGATCAGCCTGCTCGCCAACGCCGCGCGCCTGCTCGCCGACAAGACGATCGACGGTCTCGAGGCGAACGTCGAGCGTGCCGCCGCGTACGCCGGCATGTCGCCGTCGATCGTGACGCCGCTCAACAAGCTCATCGGCTACGAGGCGGCCGCGAAGATCGCCAAGCACTCCGTCGCGAACGGCATCACGGTGCGCGAGGCCGTCATCGACCTCGGCTACGTCGAGCGCGGTGAACTGACGATCGAGCAGCTCGACGAGAAGCTCGACCTGCTCTCGATGACGCACCCGGGCTGAGCCGGACCCCGGTGCCGGACTCGGCCGCGCGGGGCGATAATCGGGGTGTGACCCGCACCGCCAAGCCGATCTCCGCGCGCGTCAGGATCCTCGCCGCGATCCTGGCCGTCGCGTGCGTCGGGCTCGCGATCGTCGGGAGCGTGACGTTCCTCGTGCAGCGCGAGCGGGTCATCGCCGAGGTGAACGACCGTCTGATGTCGCAGGTCGACCGGCTCAAGACGGTCGCCGAGTCCGGCGCGGACGGCGCGGCGGATGACGTCGGCGACACGACGGCGCGCGAGGACCTCGACATCAGCGAGTACACCTCGGTCGAGCAGTACCTGAAGGATGCCGTCGCGCGCCTCGTGCCCGCGCGCAACGAGGCGTCGGTGGCGATCATCGACGGCAAGCCCGCGCTATCGTTCCCGAGACGCTGTCGGGCTTCGACATCGCCGGCGACGAGGAGCTCATCCAGCGAGTCCTCGACGAGACCGCCGACGGCTCGACGGTCAGGGGCACCGCGGTCACCGAATCGGGATCCCTCCGCTACATCGCGATCCCGATCGAGGTGGAGGGCGACGACCGGACCGGCGTCTACGTCCGCGCCATCGACCTCGGCGCCGAGCTCGAAGCCGGTCACCGCGGCGATGAACACCTACATCATCGCGGCGATCGCCGTGCTGGGAGCGATCGGCATCGTGGGGTGGTTCGTCACGGGTCGCCTGCTCTCGCCGATCCGCCACATGCGCGACACGGCGAGCTCCATCACCATCAGCGATCTCTCGCCCCGGCTGCCCACCGAGGGCAACGACGACATCGCCGACCTCTCGCGCACGATGAACTCGATGCTCGACCGGCTGGAGGGCTCGGTCGACGTGCAGCGCCAGCTGCTCGACGACGTGCGCCACGAGCTCAAGACGCCGATCACCATCGTGCGGGGCCACCTCGAGCTGATGGATCCCTCCGACGCCGCCGACGTCGAGAGCGCGCGCCAGATCGGCATCGCGGAGCTCGACCGGATGACGCGGCTGGTCGAGGACATCGACCTGCTCGCGACCGTGGAGGGCGACTCCTACACGATGACGGACGTCGATCTCGGCGCGCTCACCTCGCGCGTCGGAGAGCTCGTCGCCGTCATCCCCGACCACTCCTGGAGCGTCGAAGCCGCACGCCGAGGGCGTCATCCTGGGCGATCAGGACCGCCTGCTGCAGGCCTGGCTCCAGCTCGCCGACAACGCCGCCAAGTACACGCCCGTCGGCGCGCCCATCGAGATCGGCAGCCGCCTGGACGGCTGCGGGCGCCCGGCTGTGGGTCCGCGATCACGGTCCCGGGATCCCGCCCGCCGCGCGCCACCGCATCTTCCGTCGCTTCGACCGCGCCCACGGCAAGCGGTCGGTCGGCGGTTCGGGTCTCGGCCTCGCGATCGTCGACGCGATCACCAAGGGCCACGGCGGACTGTGCGTCGTGACCGACACGCCCGGCGGCGGCGCGACGTTCACCATCCACCTGCCCGCCGACCTCGGCGGAGCTTCCTGCACCGGTGCGCGCCGGTGACGTCGTGCTGCAGCGCGAGGCCGCCGAATGACGAAGATCCTGATCATCGAGGACGAGCCGCGGATCGCGGCGTTCGTCGCCCGCGGCCTCGAGTCGGCGGGGTACGAGACCGTCGATCGTCGACGACGGTGCGGAGGGACTCACCGCGGCCCTGAGCGGGCGATGCCGAACTCGTGCTCCTCGACATCGGGCTCCCGACCATGGACGGCTTCGAGGTGCTGCGCGAACTGCGGTCCCGCGGCTCGTCCGATCCCGGTGATCATGCTCACCGCTCGCTCGAGCACCCGCGACACCGTCGAAGGTCTCGACAGCGGCGCGAACGACTACGTGCCGAAGCCCTTCACCTTCGAGGAGCTGCTCGCGCGCGTGCGGTCGCGGCTGCGCGAGACGCCCGTCGTCTGCGGGGGTCTCGGTCGTCCCACGGCGACGTGGTGCTCGACATCCTCGGGCGGCGCGCGACCGTCGACGGCCGCGAGGTCGACCTGTCCGCGCGGGAATTCGCCCTCGCGGAGCAGTTCCTGCGCAACCCGGGTCGCGTGCTCAGTCGCGAGCTGCTCCTCAGCCGGGTCTGGGGCATGGACTTCGACCCCGGATCCAACGTCGTCGACGTCTACGTCCGCTACCTGCGCGGCAAGCTCGGCCCGGATCACATCGCGACGGTCCGCGGCGCCGGCTACCGCTGGGAGTGACGGGCCGATTCCCGGCCCACGAAGAAGCCCCCGGTGCTGGGGGACACCGGGGGCTGGGAAGGGCCGGGCTGGGGAAGCCGGCCACATATCAATCGCGTCGGTCTGGGGAATCGCGCGATTGATCCTTCTTCGAACCGAAGCCAGGCTCTGCTGACTGACGTTCGGTGCTGCGATCCGCTCTCGCGGAAGTCTTGGATGATTCGGAGGTCAGCGCGCCCTGCAATTCCTGGGCCACGTCTTCCTTCGGGGCGTTCGAGACGCCGTCGAGGGCGGCTGCGCGCTTCTCTTCGAGCCGCTGCACCCAGGCATCGATGCGAGCCTGAGACCAGCCGTTCCGAGTTCGCCCACTCGCGGACCGGCTCCCACGTGCCCGACGCCTCGGCCTCGGCGATCGCCGCCACGGCGGTGGTCTGCGAGACGTCGGCCGACGGCGCCGGGTTCGTCACGACGATCGGGCGCCGGCGCGGGTACCGTCTCGGTCGCCGGGAGCTGGGGACGCCGCCGGCGCGATCGCCGCAGCCGGCGCGTCGCGCGATCTGCGCCACCGCGACGGACCGAGCATGCGTCGGTCGGCGAGGGAACGACGACCGGGGTGGCCTTGACGGGAACGCCGACGCTGTCGGCCAGCGCGACCGAGTTCGTCAGGGCGACGGCGCAGACGACAGCGACGCTCGCGATGACGGTGGACATGCCACCGATCGCGTAACGCGTCCGACTCTCCACTCTCCGGCCCCATTCATTCGAGTGCGCGTTCGCACCCTTCAATCGTGACAGACCGCGGCGGCCGAAGGTACAGAAACACATGAGACTCTTCTCATGCCCGGTGCACGCCGAGACGCCGCTCCGGCGCGCGAGAACGGGCCGGGATGCAGCATCCCGGCCCGCTTTCGGACTATGCGAGTTCGCCCGCTTCCAGCAGATCCGTGACCAGCGCCGCGATCGCCGAGCGCTCCGAGCGCACCAGCGTCACGTGCCCGAAGAGCGAGTGGCCCTTGAGCGTCTCGATGACGGATGCGACGCCGTCGTGGCGGCCGACGCGCAGGTTGTCGCGCTGACCGACGTCGTGCGTGAGCACCACCCGGGAGTTCTGCCCGATGCGGCTGAGGACCGTCAGCAGGACGTTCCGCTCGAGCGACTGCGCCTCATCGACGATGACGAACGAGTCGTGCAGCGACCGGCCGCGGATGTGGGTGAGCGGAAGCACCTCGAGCAGTCCCCGCTCGACCACCTCGTCGAGCACGTTCGGCGAGACCACCGATCCGAGCGTGTCGAAGACCGCCTGGCCCCAGGGGTTCATCTTCTCCTGCGCGTCGCCGGGCAGGTAGCCGAGTTCCTGGCCGCCGACCGCGAACAGCGGGCGGAACACCGTGATCTTGCGCTGCTGCTGCCGCTCGAGCACCGCCTCGAGCGCCGCGCACAGCGCGAGGGCGGACTTGCCGGTTCCCGCGCGACCGCCGAGCGAGACGATCCCCACGTCGGGGTCGAGCAGGAGGTCGATCGCGATGCGCTGCTCGGCAGAGCGGCCGTGGAGGCCGAAGACCTCGCGGTCGCCGCGCACCAGCCGGAATGAGCCGTCGCCGTTCACGCGGCCGAGCGCCGAGCCGCGCTCCGAGTGGATGATGAGCCCGGTGTTCACCGGGAGACCGCGGATGTCGTCGCTGGTCGCGACCTCGCTCTCGTAGAGGTCGCTGATGTCGTCGCCCGAGACGTCGATCGTCGCGATGCCGGTCCAGCCCGAGTCGACGGCCTGCTCGGCGAGATACTCCTCGGCGCTGATGCCGAGCGAGGCGGCCTTCACGCGCATCGGCAGGTCCTTCGAGACGACGGTGACCTCCTGCCCCTCCTGGGCGAGGTTCATCGCGACCGCGAGGATGCGGGTGTCGTTGTCGCCGAGGCGCATGCCCGCGGGCAGGACGCCCGCGTCGGTGTTGGTGAGCTCCACCCGCAGCGTGCCGCCCTCGCCGACCGAGACGGGGAAGTCGAGCCGGCCGTGCTCGACGCGCAGCTCGTCGAGATGGCGCAGCGCCTGACGCGCGAAGTAGCCGATCTCGGGGTCGTGGCGCTTGCCCTCCAACTCCGTGATCACCACGATCGGGGATCACGACGTTGTGCTCGGCGAAGCGGAAGAACGCCCGCGGATCGCTCAGCAGCACCGAGGTGTCGAGCACGTACGTGCGGAGATCCTGCGCCTCGTCGATGCTCCTCGACGTCCTGACTGTGCTGCTTGTGTGGTGCTCGTGTGGTCACAACCCACTCCCGCCCCGGGCGGGTTCCGCCCGGCAGTCACGAGTCGACCAGGGGGTCACGAGTCGCGATCCGTGAGGCCGACCCGACCGGGCGCTCTGCCCGATGAGATGAACGTACGTCCGGCCACCGACGTCGCGGGCCGCCGACACGCTGGATCGGGGTTACGGACGGGTTAATTCCGGATGCCGGCGAGTCACCAGACGCGGGCGGACGAGAACGCCGCCAGCGCGTCGCCGAAGAGGCGAAGGGTGTCGGCCGCCGTGCCGACGTGCGGCGAGACCCGCACCAGATCGGAGCGGACCGTCACGGTGATCCCGTGGTTCGCCAGCGACGCCGCGAGCGGCGCGGCGTCCTGCGGCGCAGGAGCCAGCGTGACGATGCCGGCACGCCGTTCCGGCTCGCGAGGCGTCACCACGGGGACTTCGTAGCGATCCGCGTAGAAGATGACATCTCGCGTGCGCTCGGCCAGCTCCGCCTCGATGACGTCGACGCCGACCTCGCTGATCTCGCGGAGGGCGGTGGCGAGCCGCGACGCGGCGAGCTGATCGGCGCCCGGCGACGGTGAACGCCTGCGCCGAGGCCGCCGGCGGCGGCACGACATCGACCGGGAGGTCGCCGTCGGTGCCGGCGAATCCCGACAGCACGGGTGCGATGCGCTCGAGCGCCCGCTCGCCGAACCAGGCGAAGCCGGTGCCGCGGCCGGCGCGCACCCACTTGTAGCCGTTGGCGCAGACGACGTCCGCCGCGGTGTAGTCGGCATCCACCGCTCCGAAGCCCTGGATCGCGTCGACGATGAGCAGGCGATCGCCGATCACCTCGCGCAGGGCGGTCAGGTCGGCGCGGTAGCCCGTCCGGAAGTCGACCAGGCTCACTGCAAGCGCCTGGGTGTCGTCGGTGAGCGCGTCGCGCACGAGTTCCGGCGTGACGAATCCGTCCTCGGGCTCGAGCCACTGCACCTGGATCGAGCCGAGCGCGTCCGCAGCCCTGCGTCGCCGCGACGGTCAGACTCGGGAACTCGGCCCGCGAGACCATGCAGGCCGCCGGCGAGACCGTAGATCGCCTGCATGAGCCCGTACGTCGTCGACGGCTGCAGCACGACCTGCGAAGCATCCGACCCGATCAGCTCGGCGACGAGCTCCCGCGCCTCCCGGACGTGCTCGGCGACGAGTTCGATGCTCGATCGCCGGCCCGAGCCGAGAAGCTCGGTGTCTGCCATGTGCGTCGGCGCGCACGTGCCGAGGACAGCGGCCCGAATGCGGCCCAGTCCAGATAGCCCGGTTCCCCATCGAACGACGCCTGAAATGATTCAAGATCCCCCACCGTCACATCATGGCATGCCGCGCCGACGCGGCGGAGGGCGGCTGGTCCGACCGCGGGTCAGCCGCCGGTCAGCCGCCGTAGCGGCGATCCCGCGTGGAGAAGTCGCGGATCGCGCGGAGGAAGTCCACTTCGCGCAGGTCGGGGCCGAGCGCCTCGACGAAGTAGAACTCGGAGTGCGCGCTCTGCCAGAGGAGGAAGTCGCTCAGGCGCTGCTCGCCCGACGTCCGGATGACGAGGTCGGGGTCGGGCTGGCCGCCGGTGTAGAGGTGCTCCCCGATCTGCTCGGGAGTGAGGCTCTCGGCGAGCTCCTCGAGCGAGCCGCCCTCTCCCCCGTGCTGGGCGATGATGCTCCGCACCGCATCGACGATCTCGCTGCGCCCGCCGTAGCCGACGGCGAGGTTCACGTGCAGCCCGGTGTTCGCCTTCGTGCGCTCCTCGCGCCTCTGCGAGCACGCGCGCGAGCTCCGGCGGCAGGATGTCGGCGCGGCCGACGTGCTGCACGCGCCAGTCGCGCTCGCGCGAGAGCCCGTCGGCGAGCTCGGCGATGATCTCGAGGAGGTCCGCGAGCTCCTGCGAGTCGCGCTTGGTGAGGTTGTCGGTCGACAGCAGGTACAGCGACACGACACCCACGCCCGACGTCGTCGCACCATGCCAGGAACTCGCGCATCTTGGCCGCGCCGGCACGGTGGCCGTGCGCGGCAGAGGCGAGGCCCAGCTGGCGAGCCCAGCGGCGATTGCCGTCGATCATCATCGCGACGTGGTGAGGAACCGCTGCGGGTTCGAGTCTGCGGCGGAGTCGGTTGATGTAGAGCCGATAGAGAGGCCCTCGACCCTCGTTCGACGAAGCACGCGCCACGTCCCCTACGCT
The DNA here is from genome assembly GCA_963751055.1 of uncultured Actinomycetota bacterium. Lineage (GTDB taxonomy): Bacteria > Actinomycetota > Actinomycetes > Actinomycetales > Microbacteriaceae > Microbacterium. The sequence goes on from CAVVTB010000002.1 coordinate 885,790, forward strand.
ACCGCCAGACGCCCGATCCTACGCGCGGGCGAGCCGGATGCTATGTGCCTCCGCCGGCATGCGCAGGGGCCTACCCTGGGGGCATGAGCCGACGCACCCGCCTGCCCAAGGCCCCGGAGGTGCCCGAGCTGCCGCTCATGGACGCCGCCGAGGTCGACGCGACGGTCGAGGCCAAGCCGTCCTGGCGCGGCTGGATCCACGCCGCGACCTTCCCGGTCGCGATCGCCGCCGGCATCGTCCTCATCGTGCTCGCGCAGGGGCCGGCAGCCAAGTGGTCGTGCGCCGTCTTCATGGCGACATCCCTGCTGCTGTTCGGCAACTCCGCGCTGTACCACCGGTTCGACTGGGGTCCCAAGACCAAGGCGACGCTCAAGCGCATCGACCACGCCAACATCGTGCTGCTGATCGCCGGCACCTACACGCCGATCGCGGTGCTCGGGCTGCCGACCGACCAGGCCGTGCTGCTGCTCTCGCTGGTGTGGGGCGGCGCGATCCTCGCCATCCTGTTCCGCGTCTTCTGGCTAGGCGCGCCGCGCTGGCTGTACGTCGCCATCTATCTGCTCCTCGGCTGGGCCGCGGTGATGTACCTGCCCCAGCTGTGGCAGGCGAGCGTCGCGATGGTGATCCTCGTCGCCATCGGCGGGCTGCTCTACACCGGCGGCGCGATCGTCTACGCCATGAAGCGCCCGAACCCGTGGCCCGGCCACTTCGGCTTCCACGAGATCTTCCACGTGTGCACGGTCCTGGCGTTCCTCTGCCACTGGACGGCATGCCTGATCATCGCGATCGACCCCGCGTATCACGGCTGACATCACGCGAGCGGATGCCGGGATCAGCGCTGCGGCGCGGTGTCCTGACCGTCGTCGCCGGCGTCGGTCGCCTGGTCGTCGACATCGGTCGCTTCGACCGCTGCGGCGGCCTGCTGCTCGGCCTCCAGCTCCTCGCGGATGTCCGCTCGCACACGACCGCGGCGGATCCGGCGCATCATGTCCCACACGAGCAGGATGACGGCGACCGCCACGAACGCGATGACGACGAATCCCCACGGACCGGGAGTCACGAGGTTCGGATCGACCGTGCTCGGCGTCGGAGTAGGAGTCGAGCCTGCCGCGCGAGCGAGGGCGGTCAGCGCATCGTGCATGGAGTCCTCGTTCTGCCCGAGGCGCTCGCGCCGGAGTGGCGCGGAAGCCGCGTGGGAGCCAATAGCCTGGAGTCTCCAGCCTAATCTCGCGACGGAGCCGTGATGACGACGCCAGGTCCGACGACCCAGGACATCCTCGACGAGCGATACGGTCGCACGCCGTTCCGCGTCGCGGCGCTGGGCGATCCTCGCCGGCGTGAGCTGTCGCGGTCATCGCCGTCGGCCTGTTCGCATGGATGACGGTCGCGAACTCGCATGAATGCCGTCAGCGCCGAGACCACCGGCTTCGAGGTCGTGGACGGCCACACCGTCTCACTGCGCTTCCAGGTGTCGGCGCCCGCGGGACGATCGATCGCCTGCGCGCTGGAGGCGCAGGACGAGGAGCACGGCGTGGTGGGCTGGCGCGTCGTCGAATACCCGGGCTCGGACATGCATGTCCGGGCATTCCACGAGCCGATCCCGACGACCGCGGAGGCGACCACGGGTTTGGTCAACGCCTGCTGGGTGACGTAGTCTGTCGGCACTGCAGTCGATACACGCCCTGGCGGGAGCCGGGGCGTTTGACATATCGACCACCCCCCGCAGACCGAAGGAGTCAGACGTGTCCAGCGATGCCCCCGTGACCTTCCTCACGCAGGATGCCTACGATCGCCTTGCGCACGAGCTCGAGCAGCTCTCCACGACCGGTCGCGAAGAGATCACCAAGCGGATCGCGTCCGCCCGCGAAGAGGGCGACCTGAAGGAGAACGGCGGCTACCACGCGGCCAAGGACGAGCAGGGCAAGCAGGAGGCCCGCATCCGCACCCTCCAGCACCTGCTCAAGCACGCCACGATCAGCGAAGCGCCTGAGAGCCAGCGGCGTCGTCGAGCCCGGCACCGTCGTCACGGCCGATCGTCGCGGGCGGCGAAGAGGTCTTCCTCCTCGGCAATCGCGAGATCGCCGTCGGCTCCGAGCTGGACGTCTACAGCGAGGCTTCGCCGCTCGGCGCCGCCATCCTCGGCCTCAGCGAGGGCGACAAGACGTCGTACACCGCGCCCAACGGCCGCGAGATCAGCGTCGAGGTCGTCAAGGTCGAGACCTACAACGGTCAGTGACCGCCTCGAGTCGCGGCACCACGGTCGGCGTGTAGCCCGCCTCATCCAGCACGGCGATGACGTGCGCGCGGTGCTCCTCGCCGCGCGTCTCGACGCTCAGCTGCAGGATCACCTCGCTGATCTGCAGACCCTGCCCGTGCCGGGTGTGCAGCACCTCGATGACGTTCGCTCCCGCCTGCGCGAGCAGCTCCGAGACCCGCGCCAGCTGGCCCGGGCGGTCCGGCAGCGGGATCCGCAGCGTCATGTACCGACCGGATGCCGCGAGGCCGTGTGCGACGACCCGCTGCAGCAGCAGCGGATCGATGTTGCCGCCGGAGAGCACGGTGACCGTCGGCCCGGTCGCCTCGATCTTTCCGGCGAGGATGGCCGCGACGCCGACGGCGCCGGCGGGCTCGACGACCTGCTTGGCGCGCTCGAGCAGCACGAGCAGCGCGCGCGCGATGTCGTCCTCGGTGACGGTGACGACCTCGTCGACGAACTCGCGGATGATCTCGAACGGCAGGTCGCCTGGGCGCGCGACCGCGATGCCGTCGGCGATCGTCGGCCGCGTGGCCACCTCGAGCGGCTGACCGGCGGCGAGTGACGACGGGTAGGCGGCCGAGTTCTCGGCCTGCACGCCGATGACGCGCACCGCGCGGCCGCCGGCGGCCATGCGCGCCTTCACCGCGGCGGCGATGCCGGCCGCGAGGCCGCCGCCGCCGATGCCGACGATGATCGTGTCGACGTCCGGCATCTCATCGAGGATCTCGAGGCCGAGCGTGCCCTGCCCCGCGATGACGTCGGGGTGGTCGAACGGATGGATGAAGACCGCTCCGGTGCGCTGCGGCGAACTCGGCCGCCATGCGCAGCGGAGTCTCGACCGTCGCCCCCTCGAGCACGACGTCGGCGCCGTAGCCCCGGGTCGCGAGCAGCTTCGGCACCGGGACGCCGAGCGGCATGAAGATCGTCGCGCGGATGCCGAGCGCCTTGGCCGCCAGCGCCACGCCCTGCGCGTGATTGCCGGCGGATGCCGCGACCACGCCTCGTGCCCGCTCCTCGGCCGTCAGCCGCGAGAGCCGGTAGGTGGCGCCGCGGATCTTGAACGAGCCGGTGCGCTGGAGGTTCTCGAGCTTCAGGTGGACCGGGAGCGCCGAGCACCTCGGACAGGTGCTGCGAGTGGTCGAGCGGCGTGTGGGCGATGACTCCCTCGAGGGTCGCCGCGGCATCCTCGAAGTCGGCGAGGGTCGGGACGGCGGCCTTCGGGCGATGCGACGTGGACGACGGGGTGCTCACGCGGGTTTCCTCCTCTGACGCGGGACGGTGCTCCAGATGAGGTCGGCTGGGGGCGGGCTGACGCCCGTACTGCCATGACTCGGTTGGCGAGGTACACCGCGACGACGTTGATGAACGCGGCGAGGGGCACCGCGAAGAGTGCACCCGGGATGCCGGCGATCATCGCGCCGCCCGCGACCACGAGCACGACGGCGAGCGGGTGGACCTTGACGGCCGAGCCCATGAGGAGCGGCTGCAGGACGTGGCCCTCGAGCTGCTGCACGCCGAGCACGACGATGAGCATCCACAGGGCGGTCCACGGGCCGTTGTAGACCAGGGCGAGGAAGACGGCGAGGGTGCCGGTGACGACCGCGCCGACGATGGGGACGAACGAGCCGAGGAAGACCAGCACGCCGATCGGGATCGGAAGCGGAACCTGGAGGATCCATGCGCCGAGCGCGATGCCGGTCGCGTCGATCGTGGCGACGAGCAGCTGCGTCCGCGCGTAGTTGATGACGGTCACCCAGCCGGCGCGGCCCGCGCCGTCGACGGCCGGCCGCGCGCGCTGCGGGAACAGCCGAACCGTCCACCGCCAGATCCCGCCGCCGTCGGCGAGGATGCACAGCAGGATGAAGAGTGCGAGGAGAGCGCCCGCCACGAAGTGGCCGAGTGTGGTTCCGATCGCCAAGGCGCCCGACAGCAGCAGCTCCGCCTGCGCCTGGATGAACGTCCACGCCTGGTCGAGGAACCCGTCGATCTGGCCCTCGGTGAAGCCGAGCGGCCCGTTGACGAGGTACTGGCGGAACTGCTCCATCGCCTCGACCGTGCGAGCCTGCACCGACGGCCACTCCCGCGTGATCTGCCACGCCGCGAGCCAGAACAGTCCCGTCACGATCGCCAGGGTGCCCGACCACCGAGATGACGATCGCGAGCCACCGGGGGAAGCCGGTGGCGCAGCATCCAGCCGAAAGCGGGCCACAGCAGCGCCGAGATCAGGATCGCGACGAGCAGCGGGATGACGAGCAGCTTGAGCTGGATGACGAGCCAGATGCCGACGCCGACGGCTGCTGCGACGACGAGGAATCGCCAGGAGTAGGCGGTGGCAAGGCGCAGGCCGTGCGGGATGGATCCGGATTCGTCCGTCGAGACGACCCTGCTCCGATCCCGGAGAGCGTCGAACAGCGAACGCGTGGCTTTTCGTCGGAGCCGCTCATCCCGTCAGTCTAGGCGGGTCGCATTCCGCGACGTCATGCGTTGCGGCGTGCGTCCGGGACGCTGACGTCCCGGTGTCGGAGGCCGTGGCTAGGCTTGCGCGCGTGAAGTCCTCCCTGAGCGCCGCCGAGGCGCGCCGCATCGCCCTCGCCGCCCAGGGATTCGCGCGACCGCGCCCGGCGACGGCCGGCGTGCGGCAGCTGAACCTCGCGATCGCCCGCATGGCGACGCTGCAGATCGACTCGGTGAACGTCTTCGCGCGGTCGCACTACATGCCGCTGTTCTCTCGGCTGGGTGAGTACGACACAGCGACGCTCGATCGCCTCCTGTTCGCCTCGCAAGAGCCCGTACGTCGAGTACTGGGCCCACATGGCCTCATTCATCCCGGCGTCGGATTGGGGTCTGTTCCGGTTCCGCATGGACGCCAACTGCGCGCGAAGTACGGGACGAAGCCCGGCGGATGGTTCGACTCGAATCGCGAGATCGTGGAATGGGTCCGGGCCGAGCTCGCGGACCGGGGTCCGCTCCGCCCCGCCGAGATCGAGCACGACGCCAAGGACGGCGCGGCGCGGCCCGTGGTGGGACTGGGACGTCGTCAAGAACGCGCTCGAGTACCTGTGGATGTTCGGCGACGTCGCCATCGCCGGGCGCCGCGGGTTCGAGCGCCGATACGCGCTCGCCGAGGACGTCATCCCGGCGGAGTCACTGAACGCCCCGGTGCCGCGTGACGGACGCGATCCGCGAGCTCGTGCGACGCGCCGCCGCCGCGTACGGCGTCGCGACGGCATCCGATCTGTCCGACTACTGGCGCATCAGGGATCGCCCCGCGGTGATGACCGCGATCGGCGAGCTGCAGGATGCCGGCGAGCTCGCGCCCGTCACGTGGAAGGCTGGACGTCCGGCGGGCGGCCGGCGAAGGCATGGGTGCATCGGGATGCCGCGCTCCCCCGCCGTGTCGACGCCGCGGCGCTTCTCACCCCGTTCGATCCCGTCGTGTGGTTCCGCGACCGTGCGGAGCGCCTGTTCGACTTCGAGTACCGGATCGAGATCTACACGCCGGCGCCGAAGCGGCGCTACGGCTACTACTCGCTGCCCGTGCTCGTGGGCGACGACATCGTCGGGCGGGTGGATCTGAAGGCCGACCGCGCCTCGTCGACGCTGCTGGTGCAGTCCGCGTGGTGGGAGCACGGCCGCCCGGCGGATGCCGCCGCCCGCGTCGCAGAAGAGCTGCGCGCCGCCGCCCGCTGGCAGAAGCTCGAGTCGATCTCGGTGTCGCGGTGGGGGGATGCTGTCGACGACCTCGCGGCAGTGCTGAGTGAGGCGCGCCGCCACGAGGCCGGTGCGCCCGAGCCCGTCGCACTCGCCGAGGATGAGCCCACCGGTTAGCGTGGACGGGTGAGACGCGGCGTCGTGATCGGGCTCGTCGCCGCCGTGGCGATCCTCGCCGCCGCCGGCGGCGATCGCGGCGTGGCTCGTCACACGGCCCGCCGAGCGCCGCAGGCCGTCGCGGAAGACTACCTGCGCGCGCTGTCGGTCGGCGATTTCGCCGGCATCGAGGGGCTGCTGGCCGAAGGTGGCGCGGACGCCGGTGTCGCGGGCACCGCGCTTCGCGGGCGCCGAGTCGTACATCTCCGACTACTCGTTCGACCTCGAGGACGGCGGCTGCCGGCACGCAGACCGTCCACGCTGATGTGACGCTCGCACGGCGACCGGCCGTCGTCGGATTCGTGCTCGTCCAGCAGGACGGGCGCTGGAAGGTCGGCGCCGACTACCTCGCCGAGGTGACGATCCAGACGTCGATCGGCGACTCGGTGCGCGTCGGCGGCGCGCTCGTCCCGGCTGGACTCTCCCGTGTCGCTGCTGCCCGCCGTCTACCCTGTGACGGCCGCACCCGCGGGGCTCGTGACAGGCGAGTCGACCGCGCGTCGTGACGAACGAGAGCTCCCGTCACGGTGTCGGTCGATGCGGCGCTGTCGCCCGACGCCGTCGACGGCCGCCCAGGAGCAGCTCGACGGCTACGCGGATGCCTGCGCGCAGCCGGCCGAGGCGGTGCCCGCAGAACTGCGGGCTCCGCATGCCCTGGGCCGCCGACCTCGCCACGCTGTCGTCGATCGACTTCCGCATCGACGCATACCCCGCCGTCACTCTCGCGGACGACGGCAGCACGTTCTCGGCGACGGGCGGCGACATCGTCGCCACGGCGACCGGCACGACGCGCGACGGGCGGCCGGGCACGTTCACGTATCGTGCCGACGACTGGGCGCTCCGCGGCTCCATCGCCTTCGACGGGCGACGAGATGGTCCTCGCGGTGCGGTGACGCCTCAGGGCAGCCCCACCACGTCGAGCCCGAGCCAGTCCGCGAGCTCGCGGATCTCGCTGTGGACGGCATCCGTCTCATCGGGACGTGAAGGGCGCGTCCTCATGGACGGCTGCCACGCGGAAGACTCCCGCCTTTCGGTCAGCCTTCGCGTCCAGCTTGCCGATCAGCCGATCGCCGTGCAGGATCGGCAGCGCGAAGTAACCCCAGCGGCGCTTCGCCGCAGGCTTGTACATCTCGAGGATGTACTCGAAGCCGAAGAGCTCTTCGGTGCGCCTGCGGTCGAACACGAGCCGGTCGAACGGGCGACAGGAGCGCCGTTCGCCCCTCGAACGGCGCGCCGACGAGCATCCGGATCGACCCGCCAGGTGCCCTCCACCCCGTCGATGACAGCCTCTTCGCCCGCGTCGCCGACGTCGAACGGCTCGAACGGCTGGCTCGGTCGCCTTCGCACGCGCGAGCCCGAGCGCGCCGAGCCGTGCGCTCGTTGCGCCGCCGCTTGGCCTCGTCGGCCGTCAACTCCTCGACGTCCGCCGGGTAGACGCGTTCGGCGAGATCCCAGAGCCGCTCCTTGCCCTCCCGGCCCGATACGACCACCTGGCCGCAGCCCGCGAGGATCTCGAGCATCTGCGTGACGTTGCGGTCGTTCGTCCAGCCCGTGGACGGCCACGAGACCTGACTCGTGTCGGGGATCTCGCTGGTGCGCAGCGGGCCGTCGGCGCGCAGCCGCGTCAGGACGTCGTCGCGGAACCGCGCGTTCGCCTCGAGCCATGCCCGGGTCTCGGCATAGCGCGGCGCCGCGCGCATCGTCGGCAGGTAGAGCGCGAGGTCCGCCATCGGGCGGTAGAACCCGGCCCACTCGAACACCGTGCGATCGACCTCCGACCGCGCGGGTGAGGTCCGCCGGCTGGTAGGGCCAGCCGAGCCGGCTCCAGAGGATCAGATCGGCGCTGGGCGCCACCGCCGCGGTCGGGTCGATGTTGACGACGGTGAGCCCGTCGATCGTCTCGACGATGTCTCCGGGGCGCTGCGCCGACAGGAGCTGCGCGCGCACGGCGATGCGTCGCGCCTCGTCGCGGTCCAGGCGGATCACCATGGCTCGACGCTAGCGCGAGTCGATCGACGCTCAGAACGTGCCGCCCATCTGCTGCAGCCGCTCGATCCGCTCGGGCAGCGGCGGATGCGTCGAGAAGAGCCGTTCGATGGCGTTCGGCCGGAGCGGGTCGGCGATCCACAGATGCGCCATCGAGGTGTTCGGCCTCTTGAGCGGCATGCCGTGCTCGCGCGAGCTTCGCGAGCGCCGATGCGAGACCCTCGGGATCGCGCGTCGTCATCGCGCTCGTGGCATCGGCGAGGTATTCGCGCTGCCGCGAGATGGCCGCCTGCACCGCGCCGGCGAGAAGCGGCGCGATGATCGCCGCGACGAGTCCGAAGATCACCAGGAACAGCTGCGCCTGGCTGTTGCCGCCGCGCCGGCCGCCGCCGAAGAAGGCGACGCGCAGCGCGATGTCGGCGAGGATGCCGACCGCGACGACGAGCCCGAAGACGATGAGCGAGACGCGGATGTCGTAGTTGCGGATGTGCCCGAGCTCGTGTGCCGAGCACGCCTTCGAGCTCGCGATCCGTCATGAGCTCGAAGAGGCCGGTCGTGACGGTGATCGAGGCCTCCTCGGGCTTGCGTCCCATCGCGAAGGCGTTGGGCGCCGGATCGTCCACGACGTACAGCTTCGGCATCGGGCTTCCCGTCGTGATGCACAGGTTCTCGACGAGCCGGTAGAAGCGCGGCGCCTCAGCCTGGGTGACCTGCCTGCGCGCCGCTCATCGCGATCGCCTCGCGGTCGGCGAAGAAGTACTGGAACGTCGCGTAGCCGGCGGCGAACAGCAGGATGAAGGCCGTCACCCACCAGTTGTTCCCCATGAGCCACCCGACGAGCAGGCCGACGCCGGCCAGCACGAGGATGAACGCGACGAGGATGAACCAGGTGTTGCGCTTGTTGCGCGCGATCGCGGAGTACAACGGTCAGTTCAGGATCAGAACTGGACCCGGGGCGGCTCCGAGATCGCGGCGCCGTCGACGACCTCGAAGAACTCGCGCTCGTCGAACCCGAGGTTGCGGGCGAACATGTTGTTCGGGAAGACCTTGATCTTGGTGTTGAGCTCGCGCACGCCGCCGTTGTAGAAGCGCCGCGACGCCTGGATCTTGTCCTCGGTGTCGACGATCGACTGCTGCAGCTGCAGGAAGTTCTGGCTCGCCTGGAGCTGCGGATACGCCTCGGCGACCGCGAACAGCGACCGCAGCGCCTGCTGCATGTGCCCCTCGGCGACACCCGCCTCCGCGGGTCCACCGGCCGAGAGCGTCTCCGCCCGGGCTCTCGTCACGTTCTCGAACACGGCCTTCTCGTGCGCGGCGTATCCCTTCACCGACTCGATGAGGTTCGGCAGCAGATCGGCACGCCGTTTGAGCTGGACCGTGATGTCGCTCCACGCTTCATCGACGCGCACGTTCAGCTGGACGAGCGAGTTGTACGTCGCCCACAGATAGATGCCGGCGATGACGACGAGCGCCACCACGATGAGGACAGGGATCAGCCATTCCCACATAGCGAGCGACTCCGTTCGAGGTTTGCCCTCATCCTAGTCACCGGCGTTCGCGCGCATCAGAGCCGCGGTCACTACTCCCAGCCGTTACTCACCGAGCACGCGCTCGAGATACGCGTTCTGGAACATGCGACCGGGGTCGAGGCGATCGCGCAGGGCGACGAAGTCGTCGAACCGCGGGATAGCGCTCGCGCAGGATCGCAGCATCCAGCGTGTGCATCTTGCCCCAGTGCGGACGCCCGCCGTACGAGAGCATGATCTGCTCGACGGCCTCGAAGTACTCGGTGGGGTCCTCGCGCCAGTAGCGGTGGACGGCGATGTAGCCCGACGCGCGGCCGTGCGCGGTCGACATCCACCGGTCGTCCGCGGCGGCGAAGCGCACCTCGACGGGGAAGCCGATGCGCCACCCGCGCTCCTCGATCAGCGCTCGGAGCGCGTCGAACGCCGGGCCGCACGTTCTCGGCCGGCAGCGCGTACTCCATCTCGCGGAAGCGGACGGTCCGCGAGGTCGTGAAGACGCGGGTCGAGGGATCCGTGAATTCACGATCGCCCCAGATCTTCACCGACAGCCGGTTGATCGGCGGGATCAGCGCGGGAACGACCTTCTCGACGCTGCACGCGATCTGGTGCAGGCCGCTGCCGACGAGCGTGTCGTCGACCCATTTGCCGACAGGTGCGAGCGGATGCCGGGGCGCACTCTCGGGCAGCCGGGTGTTGCTCTTGGTCATGGCGCGATCGGTGTGCGGGAACCAGTAGAACTCGAAGTGGTCGCACTCCGCGACGCGCTTGTCGAGCGCGTCGAGGACCTCGCCGAGATCCTCGGGGTGCTCGACGGCGTGCAGGACGAACGCCGGCACGCACTGCACGGTGACATCGACGAGGATGCCGAGCGCTCCGAGGCCCAGCGCCACGGCGGGCAGCAGCTCGGCGTTCTCGGTCTCGCTCACCGTCAGCAGGTCACCGGATGCTGTGACCAGCGTCGCGCCGACGACCTGCGTGGCGACTCCCCCGAATCGCGCGCCGGTGCCGTGCGTGCCGGTCGAGATGGCGCCCGAGATCGACTGACGATCGATGTCGCCGAGGTTCTCCATCGCGAGCCCGAACGGCGCGAGCAGGTGCGGCACCTGGTGCAGCCGGGTGCCTGCCAGCAGCGTGACGCGCGACCGCTCACGGTCGACGTGGACGAGGCCCGACAGATCGGTGAGGTCGAGGAGGACGCCAGGTGCGACCGGCGATCCCGGTGAAGCTGTGTCCGGCGCCGACGGCCTTCACGCGCATGCCGCCGGCGGCCGCCGCCGACACCGCGCGCTGCACGGCCTCGATCGTGCGGGGGAATTCGACGCGCTGCGGGCGCACCGACGCCGAGCGGCCCCAGTTCTGCCACGTGCCTCCGGGCCTGGTCATAGGAAGGCCTTCCCTTCGCCGCGGTAGGTGGGTGCCTCGCCGACGATCGCTCCGTCGTCGACCAGGTGGTAGCGGTCGACGCGCTCGGCGAGCTCGCCGCTCTTGGAGTGGCGGAACCACACCCGGTCGCCGACCTTCAGGCCTCGCGCCGACTCGCCCTGCAGGGGCGTCTGCACCTCGCCGGCGCCCTCGCGACCGAACATCTTGAGGCCCGCGGGCCAGACCGGCAGCGGCTGGCGCGACTCCAGCGCCGGACCCGAGGCGATCCACCCGCCGCCGAGCACGGTGGCGACGTCGGGCGAGGGCTTGCGCACGACCTCCAGCGCGAACGCTGCCGCGGGGGCGAGATCGAAAGCGCGGTAGCCGTCGAACAGGTGCCCGGCGAGCAGTCCGCTTCCGGCGGTCAGCTCGGTGACCGCCTGATCGGATGCCGTCAGCTCGAGCGATCCGGTGCCGCCGCCGTTGACGAATTCGAGCGGTGCGATGTCGCGCAGCGCGGCGACGATCGCGCCGCGGCGCTCGAGCAGCTCGTTGGCGGATCGACGCTGCATCCAGCGGATGACGGCGTCACCCGAGCCGGTGGCATCGCCCTGGCCGGCGATCTGCGCTTCGTACATCATCAGCCCGACGAGACGGAATCCGGGGCGAGCGGCGATCGCGCGCGCGAGGTTGGCCACCTCGGCCGGATCGTGCACGGGCGACCGGTGCACGCCGATGTGGCCGAGCGGTGCGGGGGCGCGCCACGAGGCATCCGCGTCGATCGCGACGCGGATCTCGGCGCGGGCGCCGGGAGCTGCGACAGCGTCCACGGCGTCGAGCTGCGCGAGGTCGTCGACCATGAGCGTCACGCGCGCGGCGGCGCGGTCGTCGGCGGCGAGGGCGGCGATCGCGGCGCGGTCGACGGTCGGATATCCGAGCACCACGTCCTCGTGGGTCTCCGCGAGCCACAGTGCCTCGGGAAGCGTGAATGCGAGGATGCCGTGATAGCCGGGGATCGCCAGCGTCGCGTCGATCACCTCGCGGACGCGCACGGACTTGCTCGCGACGCGGATCGGGACGCCGCCGGCGCGGACGACCATGTCGAGCGCGTTGTATCGCAGGGCCGAGACGTCGAGTGCCGCGACGGGTCCGGAAACGCCCTCGAGGGCGCGCGTCATCGCGGGCCAGTAGGTCGCCGGATCGGTCCACGAGGTGGTCGTCGGAGGGGAGGTCAGCAGGTCGAGACTCATCGGGCTCGCTTCGGGTGCGTGCGCATGCGACAAGCCTACGGCCCGGCCGCCGCTCGGCCCGACCTCCTGTGGACCGCAGTGCTCGTACCCCCGCGGGACTCGTCCCCGCAGCGTCCCACGTACCCCCGCTGGGACTCGAACCCGGACTGAAGCGATTTTAAGTCGCCTGCCTCTGCCGATTGGGCTACGGGGGCATCACACACCAAGACGAAGGGGCCTCGACGTGTGATCAGGGTAACGGTGCGGGTAGGCGGGTGCGGAGCGCGCCAGCGCCGAGCTCAGCGCGAGGCGGAGACCTTCGTGGCCGGCTTCGCGGGCGCCTTGGCCTGGGCCACGGCCTTCGCCGCCGGCTTCTCGGCCTCGACGGGCTGCGGCGGGCGCGGGCGCGCCGCGAACTCCTCGAACACGTAGCGGGGGCTCTGCACCGTCGAGAGGTTCACGAGATCGCGGCGGAGCCAGAAGTTGTTCCACCAGTCGAAGAACACGCGCCACTTGCGCTCCCACGAGGGCATCGCGAGCCCGTGATAGCCACGGTGGGCGACCCACGCGACGAAGCCCTTGAGCGCGATGTTGCCCGACTGGAACACGCCGTCGTAGAGACCGAGACCCGCGACCGCACCGAGGTTCTTGTGGAAGTACTCGTGCGGAAGTTCGCCTCGGAGCACCGCCGTGATGTTCTTCGCGAGGAGCTTCGCCTGGCGCACCGCGTGCTGCGCATTGGGGACGCAGTAGCCGCCGACGCCGCCGCCCGAGAGATCGGGCACGGCGGAGACGTCGCCGGCTGCCCAGGCACCCTCGACGTACTCGTCTTCGGTTCCGACGCGCAGGTCGGCGCGGGTGCGGATGCGGCCGCGCTCCTCGACGGGGAGGTCGCCACCCCGGACCACAGTCGGGTTCGCCATGACGCCGGCGGTCCAGATGATCAGGTCGGTCGGGATGATCTCGCCGCTCGACAGCTCGACGTTGCCGCCGACGGCGCCGGTCACCTGAGTGTCGAGGTGGACGGATGCGCCGCGCTTGGCGAGGTCCTTGAGCACCCACTCGCTCGTCTTGAGCGACACCTCGGGCATGATCCGGCCCATGGCCTCGATCAGATGGAAGTGCGTGTCGCCGAAGGTGATCTGCGGGTAGCTCTTGATGAGCGATGAGGCCAGCGAGCGGAGCTCGGCGAAGATCTCGATGCCCGCGAACCCGCCGCCGATGACGACGACGGTGAGCAGACGATCGCGCTCCGGTCCGGCGGGCAGCATCGAGGCCTTGTCGAAGTTCGACATCAGGCGGTCGCGGATCGCGACGGCCTCTTCGATCGTCTTGAGCCCGATCGCGTTGTCGGCGATGCCGGGGATCGGGAAGGTGCGCGAGACGGCGCCTGCGGTCACGACGATCTGGTCGTACTCCTGCTGGTACGGCTCGCCCGCGATGGGGGTGATCGTGGCCACCTTGTTCGCGTGGTTGATCCCGGTGACCTTCGCCGCGACGACCGTCGTGCGCTTGAGATGGCGACGCAGCGCCACGACAGCGTGACGCGCCTCGATCGATCCGGCCGCGACCTCGGGAAGGAACGGCTGGTAGGTCATGTAGGGCAGCGGGTCGACGACCATCACGTCTGCTTCGCCCTTGCGGAGGGTCTTCTCCAGCTTCCACGCAGTGTAGAACCCGGCGTAGCCGCCACCGACGATGAGGATCTTGGGCACGGTGTTGGTCACGGGTGGAGTACTCCTCCTGAGTCAGCGGCTCGGCGCGCGGGACGCCAATCGGATGCGTCGGACAGCTGCGATGACGCCGAGCGCCACCAGTATACCGCTGGCCGTTGCGAGCATCAGCGGCATGCTCCCGTACAGGAGGGTATCGCTCGTGGGCAGGAGCGGCGACCCCGCCTCCGGCAGGGTGTCGGCCGGAGGCAAGCGCCGGAATCTCGACCGGCTCCGCCGACGGCTCGGGCAGCGGATCGCTCTCGGCACGCCGGTTCAGGCGGATCCACTCGCTGAGGCTGCCCATCGGGTTGGCGGTGACGGCCGGCACATCCGCGGACACGGCGGCTGCAGCATCCACGAGTCCATAGCCGTACAGCGGATCCGGCCGCGCTGTCGCGGCGGCTGCCGGGCGCGCGGTGCGGATGATGCGGTTGATGACGTTGTCGGCATCGAGATCCGGATGCGCCGCGCGGACCAGTGCGGCGATGCCGGCGACGATCGGCGCGGCGCCGCTGGTCCCGCTCCAGAGCACCAGCCTGCCGTCCGCCGAGACGCCCACGAGGTCTTCGCTCGGCGCCGAGACGCCGATCGTGATGCCCTGGGTCGATGCCTCCAGGCTGGCCCGGCCCTCGGGATCCACCCCTGCGACGGTCAGCACGCCGGGGATCGTCGCAGGCGCGCCGACACGGGTCGTGCCGCTCCCCCGGTTGCCCGCCGCGACGATGACGACGACGTCGTGCTCGAACGCATAGAGGAACGCGTCATCCCAGCTCTCGTCCCAGTCCGGCGCGTTGGTGGTGAGCGACAGGTTGATGACGTCGGCGCCGTTGTCGACCGACCAGCGGATGGCCTCGGCGATCTGATCGGTGAACGGTCTCGTCGCCGACGCCCCGAAGCCCACCGAGACCGAGAGCAGCTCCGCCTCGGGGGCGACGCCGATCATGCCGGTGCCGGGGCCGGTGCCGCGCGCCGCGGCGAGCGAGGCGACCCAGCTGCCGTGATTGGCGTCGACCGCGCCGACCGGGGTCCGCCCGTCGTCGGTGCCCACGCCTGAGACGTCCGTGCCGCCGACGACGGCTCCGGAGAACTCGGCCGGCCCCCGCCCGACGCCGGTGTCGACGATGGCGATGCGGACGCCCGCACCGCGGGTCGTCTGCCACGCCTCGGTGATTCCGTAGTCCTCGAGCCAGTACTCGGCGGCTGCGGACGGGATCGCCGTCCGGCGCCTCGCTCACGGCCGCCATCGCCGGCGAAGCCGTGGCCCCGACGAGGATCGCACCGATGACTGCGGCGGCGAGCAGCCGCCTCATCCCGGTCCTGGTCGCCCGGGGTTCAGCGCAGCACGCACAGCGGTCGGGTGACCACGACGACATCGCGAGCGCGCGGTCGCCGATCGGGTTGACGCCGGGACCGGCTGCGAGCGCGTGGCCCGCGACGGCGTGCAGGCACTTCACTCGGGTGGGCATTCCGCCGGCGGAGATCCCCTCGATCTCCTCGACATCGCCGAATCCGGCGCGATCGGCGAGGTACGCCTCATGGGCACGCGCGTACGCGGCGGCGAGCTCCTCGTCCGGCGGCGAGCTCGTCGTTCAGCTCGCGCATGACCTGGCTCGCCTCGAGCGCGGACATCGCCGCGGTCGCGCCGGGGTGGGTGAGGTAGTAGAACGTGGGGAACGGCGTGCCGTCATCGAGTCGCGGGCGCTGTCGCCGCCACCGTGGGGTTCCCGCACACGCACCGCGCGGCGATGCCGATGACGCCCCGCGCGGGGCGTCCGAGCTGCTCGCGGAGGACGGCGAGATCGGCGTCGCTGACAGGCGGGAACGGTGGGGTCGTCACGGGGTCCAGGGTACCGGTCGGCGCCTGGGACGCCGCTGGATCGCAGGCGCGGGGATCGCCTCGGGCGTGCGGCTTCAGGGAGTCGACGACGGGGTCCCGCCGGGGGTCTGGACCGGGTCGGGGACGCCGACGGTGGGCGCCTTCACCGTCTGCGACAGACCCGCCTCGGTGACCGATCGCACGAATTGCGACATCCAGTCGGTTCTCGTCTGCTCGACGTCCTCACTGACCGGCGGCTGCTCCTGCGGGCGCGAGCTCGGGGGGCAGGTCGTTGTCGACGAGGTACACGACCTCGCCGGGTCGCACGTAGTACAGCCGCTCGCGCGCCTGCGTCGTGATGTAGGCGGGGTCGGTCCAGCGCTCGCGCTGCGCCTCGAGGTCGGCGACCTCCTCGCGGCTGACCTCCACCGCGGCTTCGAGCGCCGCGATCTGCTGTCGCTGGTCGACGTACGTGCCGATCGTCGGCACCAGCACGAACGCCGCGAGGACGACGAGCCCCAGCATGATCACCATGAACCCCGAGAGCCGGATGCCGCCGAGCCACTGCCGCACGTCGACCGCGCCGCCGCTCCACCCGGCGCCGCGGGGCGCGCGAAGGGGGAGCCGCCTTCTCTGCCACGGCTCCCCCTTTCGCGTCTGTCAGCCCTTGTAGCGCGGGAACGCCGCGCGGCCGATGAACTCCGCCGCGTCACCCAGGTCTTCCTCGATGCGCAGAAGCTGATTGTATTTCGCGACCCGCTCGCTGCGGGCGGGCGCGCCGCTCTTGATCTGACCCGAGTTCACGGCGACGACGAGGTCGGCGATGGTGGTGTCCTCGGTCTCGCCGGAGCGGTGCGAGAACATCGTGGTGTAGCCCGCGCGGTGGGCCATGTCGACGGCGTCGAGGGTCTCCGACAGGGTGCCGATCTGGTTGACCTTGACCAGCAGCGAGTTGCCGACGCCGAGGTCGATGCCCCTCTTGAGCCGCTCCGGGTTCGTGACGAACAGGTCGTCGCCGACGAGCTGGATCTTCGACCCGAGCTTCTCGGTGAGGTGCTTCCAGCTGTCCCAGTCGTCCTCGTCGAGAGCGTCCTCGATCGTGACGATCGGGTACGCGTCGGCGAGCTCGACGTAGTAGTCGGTGAGGGCCTCGGCCGTCCACGGCTTGCCTTCGAAGGTGTACACGCCGTCCTCGAAGAACTCGCTCGCGGCGACGTCCATGCCGAGCGCGATGTCGCTGCCGACGGTGAAGCCGGCCTTCTCGATCGCCTTCACCAGGAAGTCGAGACCCTCGCGGTTGCTCTTGAGGTCGGGGGCGAATCCGCCCTCGTCGCCCAGGCCGGTCGCGTAGCCCGCGGCCTTCAGCTCGCTGTGGAGCACATGGTAGGTCTCGGCGCCCCAGCGGAGGGCCTCTGCGAAGCTCGACGCTCCGATCGGCGCGAGGAAGAACTCCTGGCAGTCGATGCCGTTGTCGGCGTGCGAGCCGCCGTTGATGACGTTGAACAGCGGGATCGGGAGGACGTGCGCGTTGGGGCCGCCGAGGTAGCGGAACAGCGGCAGGTCGGCCGAGTCGGCCGCGGCCTTCGCGACCGCGAGCGAGACGCCGAGAATGGCGTTCGCACCCGACGCGCGACTTGTTCTCGGTGCCGTCGGTCTCGATGAGGATCTCGTCGACGATGCGCTGCTCGCTCGCCTCGACGCCCTCGAGCGCGGGTCCGAGCTCGTCGATGACCGCGGCGACGGCCTTGAGCACGCCCTTGCCGCGAGTAGCGCTTCTTGTCGCCGTCGCGCAGCTCGTATGCCTCGAACGCTCCGGTCGATGCGCCGGAGGGGACGGCGGCCCGCTGGACGACGCCGTCGTCGAGGAGAACCTCCACCTCTACGGTCGGGTTGCCGCGGGAGTCCAGAATCTCGCGTGCGCCTACAGCCTCGATCAATGCCACGGGAATGCTCCTTGTTCGTGGGCGGGTGGTGATGCGGAGCGTCGTCGGTCCGCATCCGAGTCTAGTGAGGCGGATGCCTGCGACGCAGGCGGGTTCGGCGGCTCGAAGTCACACGACGACGGCGATCGCGATGCCGTCGTAGCCCTTGAGGTCGAGGGTCTGCAGCGCCGTTGCCTCGAACCGCGGATCGCGTCCCAGCAGCTCCAGGCCCCGCTGCGTGCCGATCACCATCGGATCGGTGGTCGCGGGGTTCGCGACCTCGCCCTCCGCGCCCGACGTTGTCGACGACGACGACCGTCCCGGAGCGGCCGAGCCGTGCCGCCCAGTCGATGTAGATCGTGTTCGACTCCTTGTCGGCGTCGATGAAGACGAGGTCGAACGGCTCGGAGCCCTCGAGCGTCGGCAGCACGTCGGCCGCCCTGCCGAGGAGGATCTCGACCTTGTCGCCCACGCCGGCGCGGTCGAGGTTCGCGCGGGCGATCTCTGCGATGCGCGGCTCGGCCTCGATCGTGACGACGTGACCGTCGTCGGGGATGCCTCGCGCCATCCAGATCGTCGAGTAGGCGCCGAGCGTGCCGATCTCGAGCACCCGCCGCGCGCCCGAGATGCGCGCGAGAAGGTGGAGCAGCTTGCCCGCGACGGGCGCGACCTCGATGGAGGGGAGTCCCGCGGCGTGCTGCTCGGCGACGGCGGTCTCGAGGTCGGGATCGTGCCCGACGAGGGTCTCGGTCAGGTACGCGTCGACGCGGCGCCACGATTCGGGTGTGGGGATGGGAGTCGGGTCGGTCATGCCGCAAGCCAACCGCGTCAGGGGCGAGACTGCAACGGGCGGACGGGACGGTCGGGTCGGGCCGCGATCAGCGCCTCCAGCAGTGCGGCGCCGGTCCCGGCGTCGTCGACCGTCACGACGAAGCGCTTCCCGTTCGCGCGGGTCACTTCGATGCCTCCCCGCTCTGAGCACCACGCCGAACCTCCGGTCGACGCTCAGTCGCAGACCCCACCCGCCGAACTCGCCCTCCGATCGACCCCCCTGAACGCCGAGACACCGCCCTCGCGACGAGACCCGCATGC
Source organism: uncultured Actinomycetota bacterium (assembly GCA_963751055.1). GTDB lineage: Bacteria > Actinomycetota > Actinomycetes > Actinomycetales > Microbacteriaceae > Microbacterium. Next base: position 904,562 of record CAVVTB010000002.1, read on the forward strand.
ACGGTGTCTGGTGGCAGAGCCGGTGTCTCGAGGCGGGCTTCGCCCGCCACGACGGCGCGGGCGGTAGTGTTCGGCGCGTGACCAGCCCTTCGCTCGCGCGCCGACTCGGGCTCGGCGATGCCGTCTTCATCGGTCTGGGATCGATGATCGGCGCGGGCGTGTTCGCGGCCTTCGCCCCGGCGGCCGCGGCTGCCGGCAGCGGGCTGCTGATCGGCCTCGGCATCGCGGCCGTGGTCGCGTTCGGCAATGCGACGTCCTCCGCTCAGCTGGCGGCGGCGCATCCGACGTCCGGTGGGACCTACGCCTACGGACGTGCGGAGCTGGGCGAATGGTGGGGATTCATCGCCGGCTGGAGCTTCGTGGTCGGCAAGATCGCGAGCTGTGCGGCGATGGCGCTCACGTTCGCGGCCTATGCCGCACCGCCGGGCTGGGAGCGGCCCGTCGCGATCCTCGCGGTCGCGGCCCTCGCGACCGTCAACTGGTTCGGCGTCACCCGGACGGCGCAGCTCACCCGGATCATCGTCGTCGTGGTGCTCCTCTCGCTCGCCGTCGCCGTCGCCGCCGGCGCCACCGCGCCCGATGCGCCGGGCTGGCTGGACGCCGACGCGCTCTGGTCGGGCGGCTGGTACGGCATCCTGCAGGCCGGCGGGCTGCTGTTCTTCGCGTTCGCCGGCTACGCCCGCATCGCCACGATGGGCGAGGAGGTGCGCGATCCGGCGCGCACGATCCCGCGCGCCATCGTCTTCGCGCTCGCGGGCGCCGTCGTGGTCTATGCCGCGGTCGGGATCGCGCGTGCTGTCCACACTCGGACCGGAGGCGACGGCGCAGTCGACGCGAGCCGGTCGTGGACGCTGTCGTCGCCGCGGGATGGGACTGGGCGGAGCCCGTCGTCCGCATCGGCGCGGCCGCGGCATCGCTCGGCGCGCTCCTCGCCCTCATCGCCGGGATCGGCCGCACCACGTTCGCGATGGCGCGCGAGCAGGATCTCCCGCGGTTCCTCGCGGCGGTCCACCCGCGCTGGAAGGTGCCGCATCGCGCCGAAGTCGCCGTCGCGGTGATCGTGATCGCGATCGTCGCGTTCGCCGACATCCGCGGAGCGATCGGATTCTCGTCGTTCGGAGTGCTGCTGTACTACCTGGTCGCGAACCTCGCCGCCTTCCGGCAGCGGCCAGGACGCGCGCCGCTATCCGCGGGCGCTGCAGGTCGTCGGAGCGGCCGGATGCGTCATCCTGGCCCTCACGCTGCCGTGGCAGAGCGTGGTGGCCGGCGCGGTCGTGGTGCTCGTCGGCGTCGGCTATCGCGCGGTGCGGCTGCGCCTCACGCGAGCGGCTTGATCTCGAGCTCGTCGCGCGACGTCGTCGGCGCCGACGGTGGCGAAGGCGGTGTAGCCGTCGGCTGCCGCGCGCTCGAGAAGCGCCTTGAGGTTCTTGGTCCGCTGCTCGAGGCGCACGCGAGACCCTTCGGCGACCAGCGCCGCCTTGAGCGCGAGCAGCTCCCCCACCGGCACGTCGCGGTCGTGGACGAGCACGACCGCAGGAGCCGTGGCATCCTCGACCGCGTCGACCAGATCGACGATCCGCTCGAAGCCGATCGAGAATCCGACCGCGGGCACGTCCTGCCCGAGGAAGCGGCCGATCATGCCGTCATAGCGCCCGCCGCCGCCGAGGGAGTAGTCGACCGAAGGGTGGGCGAGCTCGAAGATCGTGCCGGTGTAGTACCCCATGCCGCGGACGAGGAACGGGTCGAAGACGAGCGGGACCTCGTCGACCGCGCCCTCGACGAAGGGCCGCGCCGCAGCGACGGCCTCGCCGATCCCCACCAGGTGCGCGACGATCTCGTCGGGGGCGTCGGGCGGCAGGAGCTTGCGGATCTGCCGCTCGCCGTAGGGGTTGTACTCCATGGTCATCGGGCGGGTGAAGAACGCCTCGAGCGCGTCGACCGCCGCCGGCGTCGACGGCACGCTCGCGCAGCTCGGCGATCACGCCCTGCGGTCCGATCTTGTCGAGCTTGTCGATCGTGATCAGCACCCCGGGGCGGGCCTCGGCGGTGAAGCCGAATCGGTCCAGCATCCAGTCGAGAACCCGGCGGTCGTTGATGCGCACGCGTCGCGCCCTCGAGGCCGAGAGCGTCGACGGTGTCGAGCGTCGCGACGACGAGCTCCGCCTCGGCGCGGTACGACGCATCCCCGATGATGTCGATGTCGCACTGCATGAACTGGCGGTAGCGCCCCTTCTGCGGGCGCTCGGCGCGCCAGACCGGCGCGCTCTGGATCGCGCGGAACACCGTGGGAAGCTCGCCGCGGTGACTCGCGTAGAACCGCGCGAGAGGGACCGTGAGGTCGTAGCGCAGCCCGAGATCCGTCAGCGCCGACTGGTCGTCGGCCGCGGCGCGGACCGCGTCGGCGTCGAGGCCGCGCTTCAGGACGTTGTACGCCAGCTTCTCGTTGTCGCCGCCGATGCCGGCGTGCAGTCGCGAGTACTCCTCCATGACCGGCGTCTCGATCTCGTCGAAGCCGTGCGCGCGATAGCGCTCGCGGATGACGGCGAGCACCCGCTCGCGTCGGGCTTTGTCTGCGGGAAGGAAGTCGCGCATGCCGCGCGGCGGGTTGACGGATGCCACGGGCTCTATCCTTCCAGGTCGGCGTCCGGCGCCCACCGACGCACGAGCCGCCACCGCAGACGCGCGTCGCCGAGATCAGGCGATCTCGCCGAATCAGGCGGATTCGGGGTCGATGCGGCCTGGTTTCGCCGAGATCGCCTGATCTGGCGGCGGCTTCGGCGGCGCGGATGTCGCGCTGGCAGCGCCCGCAGCCGCTCGCGCAGCGCGCGCTCGGCATCCCAGCCGTTCTCGCGGGCGGTGGCGACCAGCGCCAGCAGGGCGTCGCCCAGCTCGGCCTCGGAGCGCGGCTCGAGCGTTCGTCTCGCTCCGCTCGCACGACGCACCGCGACCTGGCGCGCCTTGCCGAGGAGCTTCTGCGCGAGCGCGAGCGACGGCATCCGCTCGCTCACTCCGTCGAGGACGCTGGTGCGCGCGCTCTTCTCGGCGGCCTTCGCGGCGTTCCAGTGGACGAGCACCTCCTCGGGCGTGTTCGCGACGGCGTCGCCGAAGACATGCGGATGCCGTCGCACCATCTTCTCCGTGAGGCCGCGTGCCACGTCGTCGATGTCGAACGGCTCGTCCGCGGTCGCGCGAGGCGATCTCGGCGTGGAAGAGCACCTGCCAGAGCAGATCGCCGAGCTCCTCGCGGAGTTCGGCGCGGGACCCCTCCTCGACGGCGTCGATCAGCTCGGCGCTCTCCTCGACGAGGTACGGCACGAGCGCGCGGTGGTCGATCTGCTGCGTCCAGACGCAGCGGTCGCGGACGGCGCGCATCGTCTCCGCCGCCTCGCGGAGCGGGTCGGCGGCGAAGACGATGTCCCTCATCCCGCTAGGCTCTCATACGGAGTGCCGGGAAGACGGGTCGGCGATCGCAATCGCGCACCCCTGCGCCACCCACTCTCTCGGAGGACACGTGATCCGCGAATACTCGACCGCGTTCGCCCGCAATTTCCTCGGCGACGCGCCCCGCTGGTACAAGACGACCATCGTCGCGTTCCTCGTGCTCAATCCGTTCGTACTGCTCGCATTCGGGCCGTTCGTCGCCGGCTGGGCCTTCGTGGTGCAGTTCATCTTCACGCTCGCCATGGCGCTCAAGTGCTACCCGCTCCAGCCCGGGGGCCTGCTCGCCATCGAAGCCATCGCGCTGGGGCTGACCACTCCCGCGAGCGTCTATCACGAGACGACGGCGAACTTCTCCGTCATCCTTCTGCTGATGTTCATGGTGGCGGGCATCTACTTCATGCGCGAGCTGCTGCTCGTGATCTTCACGAAGCTGCTGGTCGCGGTGCGCTCGAAGCTGCTGCTCTCGGTGGCGTTCATGACCGCCGCGGCCGTGCTGTCGGCGTTCCTCGACGCCCTCACGGTCATCGCCGTCATCATCGCCGTCGCGACCGGCCTGTACTCGGTGTACCACCGCTTCGCGTCCGACAAGGGGTTCGACGACGACCACGACCACGACGACGACGAGCTCGTCAACGACCCGCTGCGCGGCGACCTGGACCGGTTCCGCCACTTCCTGCGGAACCTGATGATGCACGCCGCCGTCGGTACAGCGATGGGCGGACTGGCGACTCTCGTGGGCGAACCGCAGAATCTTCTCATCGGAGAGCTCGCCGGGTGGGACTTCACCGAGTTCTTCATGCGAATGCTGCCGATCTCGCTGCCCGTCTTCGTGGTCGGAGTGGCCACGGCGGCGCTGCTGGAGCGCACGCGCTGGTTCGGCTACGGTGCGCAGCTGCCGGCCTCGGTTCGGGAAGTCATGGAACGCTGGGACAAGGCGCAGTCCGCGCAGCTGACGCCTCGCAGACGCGCCCGTCTCATCATTCAGGGCATCACCGGACTGTGCCTGGTGCTCGCCCTCGCCCTGCACGTCGCCGAGGTCGGTCTGATCGGTCTCGGTGTCATCGTCGTGGTAACGGCCTTCAACGGGGTGGTCAGCGAGCACCGGCTCGGCCGTGCGTTCCAGGACGCGATGCCGTTCACCGCGCTGCTCGTGGCCTTCTTCGCGATCGTGGCCGTCATCATCGATCAGGGACTGTTCGCCCCGGTGATCGACAGCGTGCTCGCCGCCGACGGTCAGAACCAGCTGGTGCTGCTCTTCCTCGCGACAGGAGTGCTGTCGGCGATCAGCGACAACGTCTTCGTCGCGACCGTATACATCACAGAGGTGCATGTCGGCTTTCGAGGCGGGCGAGATCACACGGCAGCAATTCGACGCGCTCGCCATTGCGGTCAACGCCGGAACGAACGTCCCGAGCATCGCCACCCCGAACGGCCAGGCGGCCTTCCTCTTCCTTCTCACTTCGGCCATAGCGCCGCTGATCCGCCTCGGTTACGGACGCATGATGTGGATGGCGCTGCCCTACGCGGTGATCCTGACCGCGACGGCGCTCATAGCCCTCGTGCTGTTCGTCTAGCTCGCTCGCGCAGCTTCGCGGAGCGCGTCGACGGGCTCGTCCGTCACCGCGCCGCCTCTTCCGCGGCACGCCGTCGATGACGGGCGGCGACCAGCACGACGAGGATCGCCGCGATGATCGCGGAGATCACCGAGCCGGCGAGCACGCCGAGGACCGCCTGATCACGGATCTCGGGATGTCCGGTGAATGCGAGTTCGGAAAGGAGCAGCGAGACCGTGAACCCGATGCCGCCGAGCGCTCCGATCGTCAAGAGGTCGGGGAAAGTCAGGGGCGGCGAAGCGTCGCTCTTGCCGATGCGCACGGCGATCAACCCGAAGACCGCTATCCCGACGATCTTGCCGACAGGGAGGCCCACGAGCACGCCCCAGAATGCCGGCGAGAGCTCGCCGAACGAGACTGCGGGGATCGCGACGAGAGCGGCTGAGAAGGCGAAGAGCGGGAGGACGATGACGTTGACCCAGGGCTCGAGCGCGTGGCGCGTTCGAAGCGCCGGCTGCTGCGCCATGGCAAGGCCCAGGCGACGCCTGCGATGGTGGCGTGGACGCCGGACTGAAGGACGAGCACCCACGTCGCGATAGCGAGAACGATGAGCGCGACCGTGATCGGTACGCGGGCGCGTCCGTCGAGATGCCGGCTGAGGAAGCCGAAGATGATCACCGCGACGAGGGCGGCCGCGTCGAGCCCGAGATTCACGCTGCTCGTGAAGACCACCGCGATGAACACGATGCCCACGATGTCGTCGATGATCGCGAGCGCAAGGAGGAAGATCCGCAGGCGCCCCGGCAGCCCCCTGCCGAAGATCGCGAAGACTCCGAGCGCGAATGCGATGTCGGTCGCGGTCGGGATGGGCCAGCCCGCCGCCGCGTCCGATCCCGCCGTGATCGCAAGATAGATCGCGATCGGCACGACGACGCCGCCGGCCGCCGCGATCGCGGGCTGCAGCGCTTTGCGCGCCGAGTTGAGCTGACCCTGCCGTGAGCTCGAACTGCAGCTCGACGGCGACGATGAAGAAGAAGACGGCGAGCAGCCCGTCCTTGATCCAGTGCGCGATGTCGAGCTCGAAGACACCGGGGATGCCGACATACGTGTGCATGAAGTCGTCGACGGCCGGGCCGACCGGCGAGTTCGCCACGATGAGTCCCAGAGCGGCCGCGAGCAGCAGCACGATGGCGGGGAACCGCGCGGAGCGAAGCAGGGACATTCGAGCCTTCCGTCGGTGTCGAAGTCTAGCGAGCCGTCACACGAGGACGGGCGACACATCCGCGTAACGCCGCGGCGATAGCGTGGGCCATATGCGTGAGCTCACCCAGACCGAAGCGATCGATCTCGTCGGACGATTCGAGGCCGGCCAGGAGATCCCCGAGCGCATGCGCGGCGACGTCCGGATGCTCGGTGCCCTCCTCGGGCGGGTGCTGCGTGAGAGCGGCTCCCCCGGACTCTTCGACGACGTCGAACGGCTGCGCGTCGCGACGATCCACGCCTACACCGACGAGACGCCGGAGGCATTCGCGCGCGCCAAGGCGATCGCGGACTCGTTCACGGTCCAGCGCGCCGACGAGGTCGCGCGCGCGTTCACCTGCTACTTCCACCTCGTGAACCTCGCCGAGGAGCACCAGCGGGTGCGGATCCTCCGCGAGCGCGACGGCCGCCCGGACCGCGAGGATGCCACGGACTCCGTCGCAGCCGCGTTCGTGCGCCTCGCCGCCGAAGTCGGCGACGACACCGCGCTCGAGCGCCTGCAGTCGCTGCGCTTCCACCCCGTGTTCACCGCGCACCCCACCGAGGCTCGGCGACGCGCCGTCTCGTCGGGAATCCGGCGCCTCGCCGCACTCCTCGAAGAGCGCGACGGGATGCTGCGCAACGGCGCCGATGAGCGACGCGCCGACCGCCGCATGCTCGAAGAGGTCGACACCCTGTGGCGCACCGCGCCGCTGCGGCCCGAGAAGCCGTCACCCGTCGACGAGGTCCGCGCCGTGATGTCGGTGTTCGACGAGACGCTCTACACCGCCGTCCCGCACGTCTACCGCCGCGTCGACGATGCGCTGCAGGGTCCCGCGGCGGGCGCTCGCGCGCCGATCGTGCGCCCGTTCGTCCGCGTCGGGTCGTGGGTCGGCGGCGACCGCGACGGCAACCCGTTCGTGACGGCATCCGTCACCCGCAAGGCCGCGGCCATCGCGAGCGAGCACGTGCTTCTGGGTCTCGAGCGGACCGCGCTCCGCATCGGGCGAGGAATGACGCTGGATGCCGCGACCACCCCTCCGAGCCCCGCCCTCGTCGCTCTCTGGCAGCGACTGAAGGAGGCGGACGAGGAGGCGGCGACCGAGATCGCGAAGCGCTCCCCCGACGAGCCGCACCGCCGCATCATGCTGCTGCTCGCGCGCAAGATCGCTGCCACGCGAGCGCGGGATGCCGACATCGGCTACCGCGATCCGGAGCACCTCCTCACCGACCTCCGTGTCGTCCAGGACTCGCTCGCTCGTGCCGGCGCGCCCCGCCAGGCATACGGCCACCTGCAGCAGCTGCTCTGGCAGGTCGAGACGTACGGGTTCCACCTGACCGAGCTCGAGGTGCGCCAGCACTCCGCGGTCCACGCCAAGGTGCTCGCCGAGCTCGAAGCCGGCGGCGCTCGTTCCGAGCTCGCCGACGAGGTGCTCGACGTGTTCCGCGCGATCGCGTTCCTGCAGGAGCGCTACGGCCCGCGCGCCGCGGGCCGGTACATCGTGTCGTTCACGCAGTCCGCCGACGACCTCGCGGCCGTCCACCGCCTCGCGGCGTTCGCCGCGCGGCCGAACGGCACCCCACCCGTCCTCGACGTCATCCCGCTCTTCGAGACCTTCGCGGACCTGCAGGCGGCCCCCCGCATCCTTGCGGAGATCGTCGAGCACCCCGAGTTCGCCGCGCGCCTCGAGGCGACCGGTCGCCGGCTCGAGGTGATGCTCGGCTACTCCGACTCGTCGAAGGACGTGGGACCGGTCGCCGCGAACCTCGCGCTCTACGAGGCGCAGGCCGCGATCGCCGCGTGGGCGCGGGAGAACCGCATCGAGCTCACACTGTTCCACGGCCGCGGCGGAGCGCTCGGGCGCGGCGGCGGACCGGCGAACTCCGCGATCCTCGCGCAGCCCGCGCACTCGGTCGACGGCCGGTTCAAGCTCACCGAGCAGGGCGAGGTGATCTTCGCCCGCTACGGCGACCCGGCGATCGCGATGCGCCACATCGACCAGGTCGCCGCCGCCATCCTGCTCGCCTCGGCACCGTCGAACGAGGAGCGCAACCGCGAGGCCGCCGAGCGCTACGCCGACGTCGCATCGACGATGGATGCAGCATCCCGCGATCGGTTCTTCTCACTCGTGAAGGCACCGGGGTTCGCGCCGTGGTTCGCGCGGGTCACCCCGATGGAGGAGCTGGGACTGCTCGCGCTCGGATCCCGTCCTGCCCGCCGCGGGCTGTCGGTCGAGTCGCTCGAGGATCTGCGGGCGATCCCGTGGGTGTTCGCGTGGACGCAGGCCCGCATCAACCTCGCCGGCTGGTTCGGGCTCGGCAGCGCGCTCGAGGCCGTCGGCGACGAGGCGCGGCTGATCGGGGCGTACGCCGATTGGCCGCTCTTCCGCACCCTGATCGACAACGTCGCGATGAGCCTCGCGAAGGCCGACGACCGCATCGCGCGGCACTACCTCGAGCTCGGCGACCGCGAGGATCTCGCGGCCCTGGTCAGCGACGAGATGGCGCTCACCCGGTCATGGGTGGTGCGGCTGACGGGAGGGACCGGTCTCCTCGGCAACAAGCCCGTGCTGCAGCGGGCGGTCAAGATGCGAAGCCCCTACGTCGACGCGCTCTCGCTGCTGCAGCTGCGGGCGCTGCGGGCCCTGCGCGACGGCGCCGAGGCGGGCGAGGCGGTCGATCCGGAGCAGCAGCGCCTGCTGCTGCTCTCGGTGAGCGGGGTCGCCGCGGGACTGCAGAACACCGGCTGACTCGCGTGTCGCTCCGGAGGCGGGTGCGCTCCGGGGTTACGGTCGCCGCATGAAAGCCAGATCCGTGGAGAATTCCGCGGGGACAGCTCCCGCTGTCACTGCGGAGATGTGTCCGGAGTGCGGTTCGCTCGATGTCAGGGCCGCCGAGCCGCGCTGGTTCGCGGTGGAGGTCGAGCGGCGCAGCTCCTGGGACTCCGATTGGGCGGAGCGCATCGAATTCGGATGCCGCGAGTGCGGCGCCGCCTGGGAGTGAATCCCCGTCAGTCGAGACGCGTGTCGTCGGCGTGCCTCGCGAGGCCGCGTCCGTATCGCTCGGTGAGCTGGACCATGAGGTCCGGCGTGTCGCGGTCGAGGCCGAAGACGTAACCCGGAAAGTCGAGTTCGCGCTGCGCGGCCCAGATCTCCTCGTGCCGGTCGGGAGAGAGGAGCTGCACCGGATCGCCGACCGCGACCCAGGCGATCGGGACGACGGTCTCGGCGGGAAGCACCGTGCGCAGGTGCACCACGGCATTGATGCGCACCTCGCTCCGCTCGCCGATGCGGGCGCCGTTGAAGACGCGTGTGCCGGTGGCGAGGAACACCTCGTCGCCGACCGTCGCGCCGGACAGGCTCGCCATCGGTCCGACCAGCACGTGGTCGCCGATGTGGACGGGGTTCGTGGAGGTCGCGCGGATGAGCGCGTTCTCCATCACGATGACGTTCTCGCCGAGGGTGATGGCGCCGCCCTCGGCCGTGATCACCGCGCCGTGGAGGATCTGGCAATCCGGGCCGATCTCGACGTCGCCGCTGATGACGGCGGTCGCCGCGACGACGGCAGTGGGATGGATGCGGGGACTCGCCCCGAGATGCTCGAACCGCACTATGCCTCCTCCTGGATGGCCAGGACCTCGTCGGACAGGGTCACTGTACTGGCGATGCGAGCGGCGGCGCCACGCCTCAGTCGCCGGCGACCGCGACCCTCTCCGCGGTCTCGGCGGCCTTCGGCGCGGGCCACAGCTGGTCGATCAGCTGCCCGACCCACGCGATGAGGTCGGCATCGCCGACGGGCTCGCCGCCCGCTTTGGGGAGCGGCACGACGAGCGCGTCGCCACCGGCGAGGAGCTTGGCTGTCGGATGCAGTCGCTGCAGGCGGACACGCATCGAGTCGGGAAGGTTCGCCGGCGCGATCCGCAGGTTCGGTCCCATGGCGACGACATCGGTGAGACCGGCCTGCGCGGCTCGACGCCGGAGGCGTGCGACAGCGAGGAGTCCATCGACGTCTGCGGGCGGCTCGCCGTAGCGGTCGCGCAGCTCGTCGATCACGAGGTCGAGCGCGTCATCCTTCGCCGACACGGATGCCGCGGCCGACAGCTTCTGGTACGCCTCCAGGCGCAGGCGCTCGCTGTCGATGTAGTACTCGGGGATGCGGGCCTGCACGGGCAGCTCGAGGCGCAGCTCCGCCGGACCCTCGACCTCGTCGCCGCGGAACGCGGACACGGCCTCGCCGATCATGCGGAGGTACAGGTCGAAGCCGACGCCGGCGATGTGCCCGGCCTGCTCGGCGCCGAGGAGGTTGCCGGCGCCGCGCAGCTCGAGGTCCTTCAGCGCGACCTGCATGCCGCTGCCGAGGTCGTTGTTGACGGCGATCGTCTCGAGGCGGTCCGCCGCGGTCTCGGAGAGCGGCTTCATCTCGTCGTAGAGGAAGTACGCGTACGCGCGCTCGCGGGCACGTCCGACGCGACCTCGCAGCTGGTGCAGCTGCGAGAGGCCGTACTTGTCGGCGCGATCGATGATGATCGTGTTCGCGTTCGAGATGTCGAGGCCGGTCTCGACGATCGTCGTGCAGACGAGCACGTCGGAGCGCCGCTCCCAGAACGCGTCGACGACCTCCTCGAGCGCGTGCTCGCCCATCTGGCCGTGGGCGACGGCGATGCGCGCCTCGGGCACGAGCTCGGCGAGCTGGGATGCCACGCGCTGGATCGACTGCACGCGGTTGTGCACGAAGAAGACCTGGCCCTCGCGCAGCAGCTCCCGGCGGATGGCGGCCGCGATCTGCTTGTCGTTGCGCGGCCCGACGAAGGAGAGGATCGGATGCCGGTCCTCGGGCGGGGTCTGCAGCGTCGACATCTCGCGGATGCCGGTGACGGCCATCTCGAGCGTGCGCGGGATCGGCGTCGCGCTCATCGCGAGGATGTCGACGTTCGTCTTCATCTTCTTGAGCGTGTCCTTGTGCTCGACGCCGAAGCGCTGCTCCTCGTCGATGATCATCAGGCCGAGGTCCTTGAAGAGGACCTTCTCGGTGAGGATGCGGTGCGTGCCGATCACCATGTCGACGGTGCCGTCGGTGATGCCGGCGAGCGTGTCGCGAGCCTGCTTGTCGGTCTGGAACCGCGAGAGCGCCTTGACCTTCACGGGGAAGCCGGCGAAGCGCTCGGTGAACGTCTCGAGGTGCTGCTTGACCAGCAGCGTCGTCGGCACGAGCATCGCGACCTGCTTGCCGTCCTGGATCGCCTTGAAGGCGGCGCGCACGGCCACTTCGGTCTTGCCGAAGCCGACGTCGCCGGACAGCAGCCGGTCCATCGGGATCGGGCTTCTCCATGTCGGCCTTGATCTCGTCGATCGTCTGCAGCTGATCGGGCGTCTCGGCGAACGGGAACGCCTCTTCGAGCTCGCGCTGCCATGGCGTGTCGGGACCGAATGCGTAGCCCTTCGCCGCCATGCGCGCCGAGTAGAGCTTCACCAGCTCGACGGCGATGTCGCGCACCGCCTTGCGCGCCCGTCCCTTGGCCTGCGCCCAGTCGCTGCCGCCCATCTTCGACAGGACGGGGGCCTCGCCGCCGACGTACCGCGAGAGCAGGTCGAGCTGATCGGTCGGGACGAAGAGCTTGTCGCCGGGGTAGCCGCGCTTGGACGGCGCGTATTCGAGCACGAGGTACTCCCGCACGCTCTTCACGGGGTTGCGACCGCCGCTGGAGACCTCGCGCTGGGTGAGCTCGACGAACTTGCCGATGCCGTGCGTGGTGTGGACCACGTAGTCGCCGGACTTGAGCTGCAGCGGATCGACGACGTTCCTGCGCCGCGACGCCAGCTTCTTGACGACCCGCTGATCGCCGCCGATCGTGCGGCCGTAGAACTCGGACTCGGTGAGGACCGCGAGCTTCGCGTCCGGCGATTCGAAGCCGCGCTCGAGCACCGAGAGCACGACATGGGCGACACCCGGCTCGGGGATGCCGGTGAGGGCGTCCACCTTGCGCGCCGCGATCCCCCGCTCGGCGAGCACATCGCGCGCGCGCTCCACGAGACCGGCGCCGGATGCCGCGACGACGACCCGCCAGCCGTCCGCGAGGAGCTCGCCGACATGCGCGGTGGCGCCGTCGACGTTGCCCTGGAAGGCCGGGACGGCGGTCCCGGGCACCCGGATCAGCGCCGCCGCCTCGAGGGCGGCATCGATGTCGATGAGGCCCTCGGCCGCGGCATCCGACTCTCCTGAATCGAACGCACTCAGCGTCCACCACACATCGCCGCGCGCATGCGCGGCCTCGCGCAGCCGCGGGAGCGTGAGGAAGTCGCCGGCACCCAGGTCGATCGGGCGTCGCGGCGCCGGCCGTCGCGGCGCTCCACGCCGCTTCGAGGAACTCGCGGTTGGTGTCGCCGAGGGTGATCGCGCGCGTGACCGAGCGCTCCGGGTCGACCAGCGCGACCGCGGCGCCCTCGGGGAGGTAGTCGACGAGCGTCACGAGTCGATCGGCGAGCGCGGGCAGGAGCGACTCCATGCCCTCGACGGGGATGCCCTCTCCCATCTTCTCGAGCATGCCGCGGAGTCCGGGGAACTCGTCCTTGAGCTCCCTGCGCGCGCTCGCGCACCCGCTCGGTCAGGAGCAGCTCGCGGCTGGCGACGAGCGACACCTCGGGGATCTCGCCCGGAAGCGACCGCTGGTCCGCGACTGAGAACGCGCGGATCTGGTCGACCTCGTCGCCGAAGAACTCGACGCGGTAGGGGTGAGGGGCGGTCGGCGGGAAGACATCGAGGATGCCGCCGCGGAGCGCGAACTCGCCGCGCCGGGAGACCATGTCGACGCGGTGGTAGGCGAGTTCGACGAGCCGCGCCGAGACGTCGGCGAGATCGTGGCCCCGCGCGCCCACGACGAGCTCGATCGGGTGCGACATCGGTGAGCCCGGCCGCGAGCGGCTGGATGGCGCCGCGCACCGACGCGGTGATGACGAGCGGCGTGGCTCCCTGCCACTTGGCGACGTGGCCGAGCACCTCGAGACGCGTGCCGACGATCTCGGCGCTCGGGCTCAGGCGCTCATGAGGCAGCGTCTCCCACGCCGGGAAATGCAGCACCTCGGCGTCCGGGAAGGAGTGCGCCGAGCGCGGGACCGAGTGCCTCAGTGCGTCGCCCGGTCGGCGCGATCGACGAGGATGAGCGGCGGCTTGCCTGCCGCCTGGCGGCGTTCGATGAGCGCCGCCAGCAGCGGAGCATCGAGGCCTTCGACGAGCGAGAAGTCCGCATCGACGGATGCCGCGGCCACGGCATCGCGGAACGGTTCAGCCTGCTCGAGGGCGCGCACGATCCCGGGAACTGTCACCGGACGAGTCTATGGCCGGGCGCCGACACACGCTCCTCATAGGATGAGTGCCGTGAGCGACCCCTTGGACCGCGCCCCGGCCGCACCGCCGATCCCGCACGGACAGCAGTGGGCAGCGCCTTCGGTTCCGCCGTTCGGCACTCCCGCCGGTCCTGCGGTGCACCCGGCGTACGCTCCGCCGCCGGGCTACACCGGTCCCTATGTGACCGCGCCGCATGCCCCGGCCGGGTCGATAGGCGCCGCACACGCGGCTCGCAGCTCGCGGCTCGGCGTCGTCGCACTGATCGCGGCTCTCGGCGCCGCAGTCCTCGCGCCGCTCGCCGTCGCCATCGCGGCATTCAACATCGGCATCGGGGCGGGCCGTGAGATCGCCCTCGGGCCGATGGACGTCGACTTCGACTGGTCGGTGCTGACCCCCGTGCGGGACTGGGTCCTCCTCGGCGAGATCGCGTTCTGGGTCGGCACAGTGCTCGGCGTGTGGGCGATCGTGCAGGGGATCGTCGCGATCGTCACGGGTCGCGGACGACGTGCCGGCATCGCCGCCGTCGTCATCGGGGCGCTCGGAGCGGTCATCTTCGCCGTGACCCTGCAGGGCTTCCTCGCGGCCGGCTTCGGCGCGGGCAGCGGCATCGGCGGCTGACCGCCGCGCGCGCTAGACGCGGGGTGCGTGGTGCTTCTGCTGCGCCGCGAGGAGTCCCTCGTCGACGAGCTGCTCGACGGCGTCCGCCGCATCCTCCAGAAGGATCGGGAGGTTCTTGCGCTCAGCCGCTCCGAACGGGTCGAGCACCCAGTCGGCGGGGTCCTGCCGCCCGGGCGGCCGCCCGATCCCGACTCGCACCCGGGCGAACTCCGCAGAGTCCAGCGCCTTCGCCACGTCGCGGACGCCGTTGTGGCCGCCGTGGCCGCCGCCGGTCTTGAGCTTGATGGTGTCGAACGGGATGTCGAGCTCGTCGTGGATGATCACGACGTGCTCGGCCGCCACGCCGTAGAACTTCGCGAGTCCGGCGACCGGTCCGCCCGAGACGTTCATGAAGGTGTTGGGCTTCGCCAGGATCAGCTTCGCCGCCCCCGGGCGCAGCCAGGTCTCGGCGACGCGCGCGTTGGCCTTGTGCGCGCGGAAGGACTCGCCACGCCTCGCGGCGATCTCGTCCACCACGAGCTGGCCGACGTTGTGCCGCGTCAGCTCATAGCGGGGGCCGGGGTTGCCGAGTCCCACGATCAGCCAGGTCTGCGCCATCTGCGCCACCATTCCTTCCCACGGCGAAGCCCGCCCCCTCAAGTATCGGGGACGGGCTTCGACGGATGCTGCGGTGAGTCCTACTCGGACTCGGCCTCCTTGGCCTCTTCCGACTCCTCGGCCTGCTCGGCGGCGACGGCCGCGTCGGCCTCGGCGATCTCCTCCTCGGCCTCGATGGCGGCAGACGGGATCGAGATGGCGACGATCAGCGTCTCGGGGTCGACGATGAGCGTCGAGCCCTTCGGCAGGGTCAGGTCGGCGGCGGTGATGTGAGTGCCCTCTTCCAGGCCCTCGACGTCGACCTCGATGCGCTCGGGGATGTGGGTGGCCTCGACCTCGAGGAGCACCGTGTTGGCGTCCTGGGCCGCGATCGTGCCGGGAGCCGACTCGCCGATGATCGACACGGGCACGTCGACCTGGATCTTCTCGCCCTTGCGCACGACGAGGAGGTCGATGTGCTCGATGATCTGGTGCACGGGGTCCTTCTGGACGTCCTTGACCAGCGTGAGCTGCTGCGTGCCGTTGACGTCGAGCTCGAGCACGGCGTTGGCGCGGCGGATGAGCAGCGACACCTGGTGTCCGGGAAGCGCGACGTGCACGGGGTCGGTGCCGTGGCCGTAGATGACGGCGGGGATCTTGCCGGCGGCCCGGAGGCGGCGGGCGAAGCCCTTGCCGAAGTTCTCGCGAACCTCGGCGTGGACCTTGGTGTCGGTTTCAGTCGACATGGTGGTTGCTCCTTGCGGGCGCACGGGCCCTGGTATGTGGGGTCTGGATTCGACTCGAACGCGAGCGCGTGAGGAAAGCCGTGGCCTGCTCCACTGCGTCGATCACGGATGCCGAAACCTGCCGATACGGCCGGTCCGAGGCATCCCTCGCCGAAGTACAAGGGTCGAGTCTACCAGGGGGCGCGACTACGATGAGGAACGCGCACCAGCGCCCCTCACCCGCACCACGGAGGACCCCATGGAATACGGATTCGTCTCGCACCTTCTGCTGTGGTTCATCGGCGGGCTGTCCGCACTCGGCCTGCTGCTGACGACGGTCGGATTCTGGTCGCTCGGCCGGTCCGCCTACCGCAAGGACTGAGCAGTGCGGGCTTCGATGCCCGCTCACAACCGCCGGCCATGGTCGGTGAGCACCGCGCCCTCCCCGCGTAACACGGGTGCGCCAGACTCTAGGCTGGAACCCTCCCCCGAACTCGATCCTCAGGAGTGCGTGTGTCTTCGAACGACCCTTCGGCGCAGACGAATATCTCGACCGACCGTGATGACGAGCCCGGCTCGACCCGTGTGCACGAGGGTGCTCCGGCTCCGGAGGAGGTGAGCGTCCGGCTCCGACGCCGGAGGGTCCGGATGCTGTCGACGGCGGCGACGGCGAACATCGGCGTGGTGGGTCTGGCGGTGATGGGGTCGAACCTGGCCCGCAACCTCGCCAGCCGTGAGGGCAACACCGTCGCGATCTACAACCGCAGCCACGCGAAGACCGAGACGCTGCTGACCGAGCACCCCGAGGCGGGGTTCGTGCCCGCGGGAACGTACGAGGAGTTCGCGGCGTCGCTGCAGCAAGCCGCGCACCGCGATCATCATGGTCAAGGCCGGCAAGGGCACGGATGCCGTCATCGACGCGCTGGTGAACGTGTTCGAGCCGGGCGACATCATCGTCGACGGCGGCAACGCGCTGTTCACCGACACCATCCGCCGCGAGAAGGCGGTCCGCGAGACCGGGATCAACTTCGTCGGCGCCGGCATCTCCGGCGGCGAGGAGGGCGCGCTGCACGGGCCCGTCGATCATGCCCGGCGGCTCGGACGAGTCCTGGGTCACCCTCGGGCCGATCCTCCGCTCGATCGCGGCGATCGCCGAGGGCGAGCCGTGCGTCACCCACATCGGCCACGACGGCGCCGGCCACTTCGTGAAGATGGTGCACAACGGCATCGAGTACGCCGACATGCAGCTCATCGCCGAGGCGTACGACCTGATCCGCCGCGGCACCGGCAAGACCCCCGCCGAGATCGCCGACGTGTTCGCGGAATGGAACACGCGGCGAGCTGGAGTCGTACCTGATCGAGATCACCGCCGAGGTGCTCCGCCAGGTCGACGCCGACACCGGCAAGCCGCTCGTCGACGTCATCCTCGACCAGGCCGGCGCCAAGGGCACCGGCGCCTGGACCGTGCAGACCGCGCTGAACCTCGGCGTCCCGGTCTCGGGCATCGCCGAGGCCACCTTCGCCCGGTCGCTCTCCTCCCACCCCGAGCAGCGCGCCGTCTCCCGCGACCTGCCCGGCCCCACCCGCCACCCACCGGCTTCGCCGACGACGCGGACGCGTTCATCGAAGACGTCCGCCTCGCCCTGTACGCCTCGAAGATCGTCGCGTACTCGCAGGGCTTCGACGAGATCCGCGCCGGCGCCGCCGAATACGACTGGAACATCGACCTCGGCGCGGTCGTCGAAGATCTGGCGCGGCGGCTGCATCATCCGCGCCCAGTTCCTCAACCGCATCGCCGACGCCTACGCCCAGACCCCCGACCTGCCGGTGCTGCTCACCGCCCCCTACTTCGTCGAGGCGCTCGGCCGCGCGCAGGACGCATGGCGCCGCATCGTCGGCACGGCCGCGACCACCGGCATCCCCGCCCCCGCCTTCTCATCCTCGCTGTCGTACTACGACGGCCTCCGCGCCGACCGCCTCCCCGCCGCCCTCGTCCAGGGCCAGCGCGACTTCTTCGGCGCCCACACCTACCAGCGCATCGACAAGCCCGGCACCTTCCACACCCTATGGTCCGGCGACCGCACCGAAATCGAAGCCGAAGACACCCACTGACGCACGCTCGATGCCCGCCGAAGTGCGGTCAGACCGGCTGCACGTTGTGGTTGCGGCAGAAGAGATTCTGCGGATCCCACTCGCGCTTGACCGCGGCAAGGCGTGCCATCGTGTCGGGCGGGAACATCCGTGAGACCAGGCCGGGATCCGTCGACGGCGTGAAGTTGCCGTAGAGACCCTCGCCGAGGGCGTCGATCGCATCCCACTCGGCCTGGATCAGCGGCCGGTTGCCGTCGTGGACGAGGCCCGGGATGTCGAACGCGCCCGCCATCGCGAACCACGTCGCATTCCGCGCCGGGAAGGCCGTGGCATCCTGCGGCACATCTCCGTAGGCGCCGCCGAGGGAGCGCAGGAAGAGCACCGACGCCTGATTCGCCTCGCGGAACGAGACCAGTCGCTCGATCGCGTCGTCGGTCAGCTCTGCGCAGGAGGGTGTTGCCGCCGACGAAGCCGGGCATCGGCTGCTCCGGATCCGCGGGCGGCATCTCCATGAGGATGTCGGGATACGACCGGACCTCGAGCTCGGTCTCGGTGACGCCGTCCAGAGCCAGGAGCGGCGCCAGCGCCTGGCGGGCAGCGGACTCGTCGTCGCCGATCCAGCACGCCGTGATCGCTCGCACCCGCAGGCGCGCTCGGGTCCATCGCCGGCACGTCCATGAAGGTGACGGTGAGCTCGCGCGGAGCGTCGCGCAGCGTGTCGCGGAGGGCCCGCAGGACCGGCCGTGAATCCCCGCTCACACCGAGTGTGGCGAACACCACCGACCCGAGCTCGTGGGCGCGGAAGTCGAATCGCGTCACGACGCCGAAATTGCCGCCGCCGCCGCGCAGCGCCCACAGCAGCTCGGGATGCGACGCCTCGGTGACATCGAGGACATGACCGCCGGCCGTGACGAGCTGCGCGCCGATGAGCTGATCGGCCGCCAGGCCCCACGCGCGCACCATCCAGCCGATCCCGCCGCCGAGGGTGAGACCTCCCGACGCCGACCGACGCGGTGTCGCCTGAGCTGACGCCGAGCCCTCGCTCCGCGAGCGTGCTCGCGACCTGACCCCAGGTCGCCCCGCCGCCGACGTGCACGGTGGTGCCGTCGATGTCGACGCCGTCGAGCGCGGCGAGGTCGATCGTGAGCCCGCCGGGAACCGCGCCCCATGCGCTGTGGCCGCCGCCGCGCACCATGACCTCGAGTCGCTCGGCAGCCGCGTAGCGCAGCGCCGCCCGCACGTCGTCCACGGAGGACGCCCGCACGATGACGGTGGGCTCGCCGATGCCGGAGTGGAAGCGGCGGGCCTCGTCCCAGTCCTCGTCGCCGGGTGCGACGACGGCACCGGGAACCAGTTCTTTCAACGTTGAGACAGTCATGCGGTCACGCTAACGGCGACCACCGACATCCGCTACAGCCATCCCCTGCGCTTGAAGACGATGTACAGCGTGAGGCTCGTCGCGAGCATGAGACCAAGTGCCATCGGATAGCCGAAGACCCAGTGAAGCTCCGGCATGTAGTCGAAGTTCATGCCGTAGATCGTGCCCACGAGGGTCGGCGCGAACAGGATCGCCGCCCAGCCCGACACCTTCTTCACCTGCTCGTTCTGCTGCAGGCCGAACTCGGCCATGCGGCGCATGGCCTCGTTGTTCTCCTGCTCGACCATCGTCGCGTGCACCGTCAGGGCGCTCTCCAGCGTCGGGCGGAAGGCGTCCACCTTCTCGACGATGCGGCGCGCATGGTCGTCGACATCGCGGATCGCCGGGGCCTCTTCCGCGCCCGTCGACTCCATGACGATCTGCTGGAGCCGGTCGAACATGTCGACCAGCGGCGTGGTCGCGTGCTGGAGGTCGATCACCTCGCGCTGCAGGCCGAAGATCCGCTTGGAGACCGCCGGATCGCCCGAGAAGAGCGCGTCCTCGATCTCGTCGATGTCGTTCTCGACGCCGGCGACCACGGGCAGGTACTGATCGACGATGTCGTCGCAGACCGCCCAGACGACGGCATACGGGCCCTGCGCCAGCAGTTCGGGCTTCGCCTCCAGCCGGTGGCGGACCGCCGCGAGGTCGGGATTCTCGGCGTGGCGGACAGTGATCACATAGTCCGGACCGACGAAGACGTGGACCTCGCCGAACTCGACCGTCTCGGATTCGTCGAGGTAGCGGGCGGGCTGCAGCACGAGGAACGTCATGTCGCCGTAGCGCTCGAGCTTCGCCCGCTGATGGCCCTTGAGCGTGTCCTCCACGGCGAGGGCGTGCAGGTCCAGGACATGGGCGATCTCGTGCATCTCGTCGGCGTCCGGGCGGTACAGCCCCACCCAGGCCATACCGCCGCCGGCGCGCGCCTCGGCCAGCACCTCGGCGGCCGTTCCGCTCGAGACCCTGCGGCCCTCCCGGTACACGGCGGCGTCGACGAGCGTCATGAAGCCACCCTAGGACAGCGACGCGCGGGCTAATGTCGTGGAGTGACGACACGACGCATCCTCTACATCGGCGGCACCGGGACGATCAGCGCAGCATGCGTTCGGCGATCGGTCGAGCGGGGCGACGAGGTGACCGTCCTCAATCGCGGCTCCTCTCGCCGTCCGCTTCCAGAAGGGGTCCGACGAGCTCGTCGCGGATGTCCGCGATGCCGCCGCGACGCGCGACGCGGTTGCCGGCGCCGACTACGACGTCGTCGCCGAATTCCTCGCCTTCACGCCTCAGCACGTCCAGCAGGATCTCGACCTCTTCGAGGGGCGCACCGGCCAGTACGTCTTCATCAGCTCGGCGTCGGCCTATGAGAAGCCGCCTCGCCGGCTTCCGATCACCGAGTCGACGCCGCTGCGCAATCCCGTTCTGGCAGTACTCGCGGGACAAGATCGCCTGCGAGGACCTGCTCGTCGAGGCGCACCGCAGCCGCGGACTGCCGGTCACCATCATCCGCCCCTCTCACACCTACGACGAGCGGCTGCTGCCGACGACCGGGCGGCTGGACCGACATCGCGCGGATGCGGGCGGGGAAGCCTGTCGTGATCCACGGCGACGGCACGAGCCTGTGGACCATCACGCACTCCGACGACTTCGCGGTGGCGTTCACGGGGCTGCTCGGCAACCCCGAGGCGATCGGCGAGGCCTTCACGATCACCGGCTCGCACGCGCCCACCTGGAACCAGATCTACGGGTGGCTCGCCGACGCCGCGGGCGTCGCGGACCCGGACTTCGTCCACGTCGCCTCGGAGACGATCGCGGCATTCGGCCCTGACCTCGGTCCGGGGCTCGTCGGCGACAAGGCGCACTCCGTGGTCTTCGACAACAGCAAGGTGACGGCTCTCGTCCCGGAGTTCCGCACCACCATCACGTTCGATGAGGGTGCACGCCGGATCATCGCGCACTACGACGCACACCCCGAGGAGCAGCGCGTGGACGCGGACCGCGACGCGCTGTTCGATCGCATCGCGGCCCACGCCCGCTCGGTCGGCTGAGCCTCCAAGCCCCGGCTTCGGAACAGGGTCAGCGGGTGATGTCGCGCACCTGCCCGCGCTCGAGGCGCAGGCGCCGGCGCGCGCGGCGCGCCACCGCCGAATCGTGCGTGACCACGATCAGGGTCAGCCCCTCGGCGCACAGCGACTCGAGCACCGCGAGGATCTCGTCGCGCATGCTCTCGTCGAGGTTTCCCGTCGGCTCGTCGGCCAGCAGCACCCGTGGGCGCTTCACGATCGCCCGCGCGATCGCGACGCGCTGCTGCTGACCGCCGGACAGCTCACCGGGCCGGTGATCGGCGCGGTCGGCGAGGCCGACGTGCTCGAGTGCTGCCGCGACATGCGCGGCACGCTCTGCCTTCGGAAGACGCGAGCGGCTCGAGCGCCATGTCGACGTTCTCGGCGGCCGTCAGCGTCGGGATGAGGTTGAATCCCTGGAACACGAAGCCGATCTCCTTGGCGCGAACCCGGCCGAGCTCGGCGTTCGTGGCGCCCGCGAGGTCGATCTCGCCGAGGCGGACCGAGCCGGATGTCGGGCGGTCCAGGGCGCCCAGCAGCTGCAGCAGCGTGGACTTCCCGCCACCCGTGGGTCCCTGGATCGTCACGAAGTCCCCGGCGTCGATCTCGAGGTCGACCCCGGCGAGGGCTTTGACGATCCGGCCCTTCTGCTCGTAGGTGCGGGTCACGTCGGCGAGGCGATACAGCACCTCGGGCGCGGCATCCGATTCTGCGGCGGGTGCGTCTCGATCATGGTCATGGCGTCTTCTCCTGTCGAAGTGGTCGGGCTGGTGGCGGTGATCACGGGGTCTTTCAGGTCGGACATCGCTCAGCCGACCGATCGCAGCGCTTCGGCCGGGCTGAGCCGGGCCGCGCGCCATCCGCCGAACGCGCCGGCGACGATTCCGCCGAGGAGGGCGAGACCGATGGCGGCGACGACGACCCAGAGCGTGAGCGGCGCCGACAGCACGATGTCCGTCGCGCCCTGCGAGATCGAGCTGACGAAGTCCGGACCCCCGCCGCCGTTCGTGACCATCCCGCCGCCCGGCCCGCCCTGCGGACCGGTGATCGCGGCGGGCGCCGTCGAGATCGTGGGAGAGATGACGTTGATCAGCGTGATGCCGATGAGCCCGAGGGCGAGTCCCGCGGCGCCGCCGATGAGTCCCTGCACCATCGACTCGCCGGCCACCTGCCCGACGACGCGGCGGTTCGACCAGCCGATGGCCTTCAGCGTGCCGAACTCGCGGGTTCGGCGAGAGACGCCGGAGATCGTGAAGAGCACCGCGAGCAGCACCGCAACGGCGAGCACGATGATCGAGAGCCAGGTGCCGAGGCTGGTGATGAGGGACGACGCGCTCGAGAGCGAGCCCGAGACGGTCGACGCGAGGTCGGACTGCGAGCTGACCGTGGCGTCGGGAAGCTCCTCCTGCAGGGCGGTCTGGACGCTCGCGATCGCGGCCGAGGACTCCGCCTGCACGTACACGGTCGAGACGACGTCGCCGGCACCGGAGAGCTCCTGCGCGACATCCAGCGGGATGTACACGTTCGCCGCCGTGTCGGCTGCGCTCGAGTCCGAGGCCACGATGCCGACGACCTCCATCTGCTGGCCACCGACGTCGATGGTGTCGCCCACCGCGAGCTCCGCGGTGGAGGCGTAGGTCGCGTCGAGGACGGCGACGTGCTCGCCCGCGTCGCCCGCGTCGAGCGCGCGGCCGTCGCTGACGGTCACGGACGAGAGCGGACCGACCGCCGACGCGGACTCGTCGACGCCGAGGACCGTGAACGAGTCGACGTCGAAGGAGCCGCCGCCGAAGCCGCCGCCACCCCCGCCGGCACCGTCCTGCGGAGGCGCCTGCGCGGTCGTTCCGCCCTCGACGGTGGCGTCGTCGGGTCGCGGCGGCAGCTCGCCCGAGAAGGTCATGTTGGTGAGACTCAGGGCCGCGGACGCGCCCGACACCCCGTCGACGCCGGTGACGTCCGCCACGACGTCCGACTCGAGCGTGTCACGGAACGGCTCGGTGACGAGCCGCGACTGGCTGAGCGACGTGGTCCCGTCGTCAGCGGTCGTGCCGCCGTTGTCATCGAACTCGAAAGCCGGGCCGCGGCCCTGCCCGGGCTCGTGCCTCGGCCCCGGTCACCGTCAGGTCGGTGCCGACCCCGTAGACCGACTCCAGCGCCTGAGCCTGGGCGTCGCGCACTCCCGCCGCCAGCGAGTTGACGATCATCACGAGCGCGATCGCTATCGC
Source organism: uncultured Actinomycetota bacterium (assembly GCA_963751055.1). Classification (GTDB taxonomy): domain Bacteria; phylum Actinomycetota; class Actinomycetes; order Actinomycetales; family Microbacteriaceae; genus Microbacterium. The sequence continues at coordinate 927,848 of CAVVTB010000002.1, forward strand.
CAGTCCCGCCGCGACGATGATCGTCTGCTTCTTGCGGCCGACGAGCTCGCGCCGCAGATATGTGCCGTACATGGGTCTCCTCCCGGCGGGCCACGCACCCTGCCGTCGCGAAGACGCTAGGAGCAGCATCCATGCGGGAAACCAGCGGACGCTATGAAACGCGTATGCGCTGTCGGCGGCGAACTCACAGCCACCGCAGGGCTCGTCTCCATAGGAAGCACATAGGAAGGCGCGCACAATGGATGCATGACCAGTCCCGCTCCCGCACTCCTCCGCCCCGACGGCTCCGCGCTGCGCGTGCTCGTCGTCGACGACGAGCAGATGCTCACCGACCTCCTGTCGATGGCGCTGCGCATGGAGGGGTGGGAGGTCCGCACCGCGGGCTCCGGCTATCAGGCGCTGCAGGCGGCCCGCGAGTTCGCCCCCGACGCCATGGTGCTCGACGTCATGATGCCCGACCTCGACGGCATGGCCGTGCTGCAGCGGCTCCGTCAGTCCGGCGACGACGTGCCGGTGCTCTTCCTCACCGCGAAGGATGCCGTCAGCGACCGGGTCGCCGGGCTCACCGCCGGCGGCGATGACTACGTCACGAAGCCGTTCAGCCTCGAAGAGGTCGTCGCGCGCCTGCGCGGGCTGATGCGCCGCGCCGGAACCGCGCACGCGAGCGGTGCCGAGCCGATCCTGCGGGTCGCCGATCTGACGCTCAACGAGGACAGCCACGAGGTCGAGCGCTCCGGCGCCGAGATCGAGCTCACCGCGACCGAGTTCGAACTCCTCCGGTACCTCATGCGCAACCAGCGACGCGTGGTCTCGAAGGCGCAGATCCTCGACCGAGTGTGGAACTACGACTTCGGCGGGCGCTCCAGCGTCGTCGAGCTCTACATCTCCTACCTCCGCAAGAAGATCGACGCCGGCCGCGAGCCCCTGATCCACACCGTCCGCGGCGTCGGATACATGATCAAGGCACCACAGTGACCGAGACCGCTGCCGACGAGACGGCGGCGGAGACAGAGGCGGATGCCGGCGCCGAGGTCCCCGCGGAGCCGAAGCCGCCACGACGCCGCTGGACGCTGCAGCGCCGGCTCATCGTCACGGTGGTCGGCATCACCTCGCTCATCCTGGTGCTCGTCGCCGTCGCGACGAGCGCCATCCTCGGCTCCGTGCTGGAGGGGCAGCTCGACGCGCAGCTGGACGCCCTCAAGAACCGATCGGCGGCCGCCCAGCCGCTCATCGCCCGTGGTCTGACCGCCGAGCAGATCCTCGAAGAGCAGCCGCAGCCACCAGGGACCCTGCTCGCGTTCGAGACCCCGCCGGAGCCGCCGACCGCGGCGGTCATCGACAGCGACGGCGAGGTCGTCGCGCTCAGCAACGAGCAGATCGTCGATCAGCTCGCCGTCGGGCTGCGCGGCGAGGGCCCTCTCGTCGTCACCATCGACGACCTCGGCACCTATCGCGTCGAGGCCTATCAGGCCGGTCCGTCCGTCGTCGTCGTCGGGGTCTCCCGATCCGAGGTGGCTGCGACGCTCGCGCAGATGCTGACGACGATCGCCCTGCTCACCCTCGGCGGGCTCCTGCTCCTCGCGGCGGCCACCGCATGGACCATCCGTGCCGGTCTCGCACCGCTGCGCTCGATCGCCGACACCGCCGAGCGGGTCTCGAAGCTCCCGCTCGACCAGGGCGAGGTGTCGATCTCCGAGCGAGTGCCGGCGCCGGAGGCGGATCCCCGGACCGAGGTCGGGACGCGTGGGCGAGGCGCTGAACACGCTGCTCGACCATGTCGACGAGTCCCTCGACGCCCGTCAGCGCAACGAGGCGCGGATGCGACGCTTCGTCGCCGACGCGAGCCACGAGCTGCGGACGCCGCTCGCCTCGATCCGCGGCTATTCCGAGCTCTCGCTTCGCGCGCTCAGCCAGAGCCATGACCCGCTGACCCTCGAGACGACGGAGGCGTCGCTCGACCGCATCCAGGCCCAGTCGCTGCGGATGTCGACGCTCGTCGAGGACCTGCTGCTGCTCGCGCGGCTGGACGAGGGTCAGGAGCTCGATCTACGGCTCGGTCGACCTGTCGCGGCTCGCCATCGAGGCCGTCGGCGATGCCCGGCCCGCCGGGCCCGCACCACAACTGGGTGCTGGATGTCGGCGAGGAGCCGGTCACGATCGCCGGCGACACCGGGCGCCTGCATCAGGTCGCCGCGAACCTGCTCGCGAATGCCCGCACGCACACGCCCAGCGGGACGACGGTGACGGTCAGCGTCTCGCGCGACGGCGCGGATGCCGTGCTGCGCGTCCACGACGACGGGCCCGGGATCGATCCCGCGGTGTCTGCCGAGCTGTTCGAGCGGTTCTCACGGGCCGATCGCTCGCGAGCCCGCCAGACCGGCGGCACGGGTCTCGGGCTGTCGATCGTGCGCGCGATCGTCCAGGCGCACCACGGGATCGATCACGCGTGGCGAGCACGCCCGGTGACACGACGTTCGAGGTGCGGCTTCCGACACGGTCCGAGGAGCCGGCCGGGACCACCAGCGCTCAGTAGCCGCTGAACGCGTCCGTCGTGAGCGAGCGCGACTGCTCGAGGGCCGGCGCGAGGTCGGCGATCAGCCCGGCGGGGCCCGAGACGTACGTGTGGCGGGCGGCGATGTCGGGAACGACCCGCAACAGCCCCTCGGCGTCGAGCCGTACACCCCGTGCCCACAGCCAGTTCGCCGGGATGTCCTTCGGCTCATCACGGGTGAAGATCACGACGGGGATCCGGGATGCCTCGAGCTCTGCGCGGTACGGAAGCTCGGAGGCGTCCGATGCGACGTAGACGAGCACCACATCGCGGTCCTCCTCGGTGAGCCGGGCGTGGCGCAGCTGCGAGATGAAGGGCGTGATGCCGATGCCGGCCGCGACCATCAGCACCGGGGCTTCGACGCGCTTGGGAAGGACGAAGTCGCCCCACACCCCGGTCACAGCGAGGTCGGAACCCGCCGTCACCTGCGCGAGGGCACGCTTGTACGAGCTCTGCGGCGCGGTGGACGCGCCCTCACGGAACGCCACGCGCACGAGCGGCAGATCCTCGGGCGCCGACGCGATGCTGAACTCGCGTCTGGTTCCCCGCGCATCCGGATGGTGGTGCGGGACCTCGAGCTCGAGGTACTGCCCTGGGACGAAGAAGAGCCTGCTGTGGGCGCGGAAGGTGAGCTCCCGCACGGTCGGGGTCAGGTCGGCGCGCGACTCGAGCGTGAGCTTGACCGCGGTCCGCACCGAGAACGCGAAAGCCACGAGGTTGCCGATGAGGAGCGCTCGCTCCTGCCCGAGGCTGATCACGCCGAGATCGATCGGCCAGCCGGCGAGCACGCCGACGACCGCCGCCACCGTGAACTGCTGCCACCGACGCGGCGGCAGGGTCAGCGGCTCCGACAGCATGAACGCGCCGAGGAACAGGAAGGGGGACGACCACACCAGCTGGCCCAAGACGTCGAGACTGCTCACGTCGAGGCCCGCCGCCGTGTACTGCGCCGAGGTGCGCAGCACCGCCACCGCGACGCGCGACCACGAGGAAGACCGCGACCACGCGGACCTTCTCGGTGCGCCACAGCACGGCGAGGCCGAGCACGATCACGGGCCCTGCCATCGCGGGGGTCCCCACCCACCACGACGAGGCCCCGAGGGCGGGCGCGGCGATGCTGACGAGGGTCAGCACCGTCGCTCCGACGGCGGCCGGGTTGAAGATGTGGCGGCCCTGCCACGCGAGGACGTACTTCGAGAGGGATGCGACGGCGCCGGCGAGAGCGATCCCGGCGAGCGCAGTCGGTTCCAGCGAGGGACGCAGCACGAAGAGCAGGATGTGCGCGGTGATCAGCGACGACTCGATGCGCCACGGCAGCCGGAGGATCCGCTGGGCCGCGGCATCCACCCCGATGCAGACGACGACGAGGACCGCGAGTGTCGCGAGCAGCTCGAAGGGGCCCGGCCCGACGAGCTCGAAGAACGACAGCAGGAACGCGATCGCAGCAAGACCGGCGAGCGCCAGGTACGCGAGCCGGTACATCGAGACACGGCCGAGCAGCGCGAAGACGCGATTCCAGATCGCGGTGAGAGTTCCGAGCACCGTCACTTCCTCCGCTGATCTGTCACTGTTCCACGCTACCGGCTCTCACGAACAGCTCCGCCCGGCAGCCGGGCGACCACTCGACCCGCCCGTCGGTCGTCATCCGCACCCAATCGACGCCCCACTCGTGGGCGAGGCGCGGGCCGCCGTCGAAGAACAGCGCCGTCGCGATGGCGTCCGCACGCATCGCCCTGTCTGCGACCGCCCAGGTCGCGGCGAACGCGCGCACCGGCATCCCGGTGCGGGCATCGAGCACGTGGTGGAGGCCGTCGCCCCAGGCGCGGCGGTTGGTCGCCGACGCGCAGAGCGAGGCATCCGTCACCTCCCACACGCCGATCGCACGACGGGTGTCGAACGGATGCTCCAGCCCGATGCGCTGCGGAGCGCCGCGCACCGCGAGATCTCCGCTGGCGTCGACCACGATGTCGCCGGGGACCGCGGCGGCCACGACATCGGTCACGCGATCCACCAGCATCCCTTTGCCGAGGGCGCCCACGTCGAGGAGCGCGGGTTCGGTGAGGGCGAGCCGGCCGTCGCGCCAGGTCACCCATGTGCGCCAGTCCGCCGGAGCCGGAGCGGCCCCGCGGTCGACGAGCGACAGCGCGGCGTCGTATCCGAGGCGCTCGAGCGATGTCGCCCACCAGAGGGTTCACGGCTCCCTGCGTCGCATCGGAGAGCGCGGCGTAGGCATCGAGCATCGGGACCGCGTCGCGGGGGGCGGGCGCTGAGCCACCGTCGCGGGCGAGCGTCGACACCAGCGAGTCGGCCCGGAACCGCGACCACTCGGCATCGAACCCGTCGATGAGACGCTCGATCTGTGCGCGCACCGCGCCGTCGAGCGGTTCGGCGGTCTCGATCTCCCAGCGCGTCCCGATGGCGTCGAAGCGCCAGACCGCACCACCCATGGGTCAGGCTGCGGCTTCGGCCTTGATGGCTTCGATCGCCTGGTTGAAGCCGCCGCTCGTGAGCGACGAGCCCGCGACGCGGCTCACCGAGATCTCGTCGATGTCCTCGCCGACGACGACATCGGCGATTCCGCCGATGAACTGACCCTGGTACTGCGACGGATTCGCGCTTCTGCGGGTCGCCGGTCACCTCGACGGCCGTGATCACATCGCCCGCGAGGGTGACGGTGACGGAGATCGTCTCGACCGACTCGGGCGTCGCGTACGAGCCGTCTGCCGTGTAGGTGCCGTCGGCGTAGGTGCTGTCGCCGGAGGTTCCGGTGTCGCCGGCGGTCCCGGTCGCGTTCGGGCTCGACTCATCCGAGCCGGTGTCCGCCTCGGGTGCCGAGTCGGTCGGGGTGCTGCTGCAGCCGGCGAGTGCCAGCGCCCCGGCCACGCCGGCGACGGCGATCCCGATCTTGAGCGGGCCCGAGCGGATTGAGCGGGGTGCGGCGGTGTGGATCATGAGGTGGTCCTCCTTCTGCGATCCCTCGCGGTGACGTCCTGCCATGGTGACGCCGCTTCTCCGGCATCCTCGCTGAGCCGCCTATGAGCCGCCTTTGAAGCGAGCGGCACGCGCCGCGTCGTCGCCGCGGCGGCGCACGAGCTTCAGCAGCTCGACGGCGAGGAAGATCGCGATCGACAGCACGAACGGCAGTCCCCACGACCAGATCGCGAGCGGCCGCGAGCCGAACAGATCGTTCATGAACGGCACGTACGTGTAGACGAGCTGCAGGCCGATCAGCGCGAGCGCCGACCACCAGATCACGGGATTCCCCCGGAAGACGTCGACGGTGAGGCTCGACCGGGACAGGAAGCGGCAGTTGAGGAGGAACGCGAGCTGGCCGAGCGCGAGCATCGCGACGGCCTCGGTGCGGGCATATGCGATGTCCAGTCCCGCCGACACGCCTCCGTAGAAGACGGCGAGGGTCGCACCGCCGATGAGCAGCGACACGACGAGCACGAAGCCGAGCTCGCGACGGGTGACGATCGAGCCACCGGGCGGGCGCGGCGGGCGCGCCATGATGCCCTTCTCGGCGGGCTCGTACGCGAGGGCGAGCGACAGCGTGACGGCCGTCACCATGTTGACCCACAGCACCTGGACGGGTGTGAGCGGGAGGGCGGTCCCGAACAGCACGGCGATGAGGATGACCAGCGACTGGGCGCCGTTCGTCGGCAGCAGGAACACCACGGACTTGCGCAGGTTGTCGTAGATCCGCCTGCCCTCGCGGATGGCGCCGCGGATCGTGGCGAAGTTGTCGTCCGCGAGGACGATCTCGGCGGCCTCCTTGGTCGCCTCCGTCCCTTTTATGCCCATGGCGATGCCCACGTTCGCCCGCGTGAGGGCGGGCGCGTCGTTGACGCCGTCGCCGGTCATGGCGACCACCTCGCCGTGGGACTGCAGCGCGCGGACGATCCGGATCTTGTGCTCCGGGCTGGTGCGCGCGTAGACGTCGACCTCCCGCACGACCTGCTTGAGCTGCTCCTGGCTCATAGCCTCGAGCTCGGCACCGGTGAGCACGACGATGTCGTCGCCGCTCGCGAGGCCCATCTCGCGGCTGATCGCGAGCGCTGTCCCGGCGTGGTCGCCCGTGATCATCTTCACCTGGATGCCGGCGGCATGGCAGTCCGCGATCGCTTCGATCGCCTCCGGCCGCGGTGGGTCGAGGATGCCCCAGAGCCCGAGGAACTCGAGCCCCTCGAGGTCGTCGGTGGTGATCTCGCCGGTGTCGGCGCTGACCGGCCTTCGGGCGGCCGCCAGCACTCGGAGGCCGGCGCCGCCGAGGTCGTCGATGGCCGCCTCCCAGCGCACGATGTCGAGGCGCTCGGGGCCCGAGGCACCGCGCTGCGTCCTCGAGCGCTCCAGCAGCCGGTCGGGCGCGCCCTTGACGAGGATCGCGCGCGATCCGTCGGGACCCTGGTTGAGGGTCGCCATGAACTTGTTCGCGGAATCGAACGGGACGACTGCGACGCGGGTGCTGCCGGCGGACTTCACGCCGCCCTTCATGGCGACGACCTTCAGCGCACCCTCGGTCGGCTCGCCCACCAGCGTCCACCGGTGTCGTCGTCCGGGACGATGTGCGCGTCATTGCAGAGGGTCGCGACCGCGAGGATCGCCGCGAGATCGCGACCGGCCGATGCACCGGCATCCGACTCGGTCACTGCGGGCGCGATGGAGCCGGTCGGGTCGTACCCGAGGCCCGTGACCTCGTACGCCGCGACCGGAGTCACGATGCGGCGCACCGTCATCTCATTCTTGGTGAGCGTGCCCGTCTTGTCGGAGCAGACGGTCGTGACCGAGCCCAGCGCCTCGACCGCGGGGAGCTTGCGGGTGATGGCGTTGCGCTTCGCCATCTGCTGCACGCCGATGGCGAGCGTGATGGTCACGAGCGCCGGGAGCCCTTCGGGGATCGCGGCGACGGCGAAGCCGATGGTCGCCGAGATCAGCTCGTCGAAGTCCATGCCGTGCAGGTAGCGGCCGATCGCGAGCATGACGGCTGCCATGCCGAGGATGACGAGGGTCAGCACCCGCCCGAACTGGTCGAGCTGCTTCGTCAGCGGCGTGTCGAGGGATCCCGCCTCTCCGACGAGCTCCTGGATCCTGCCGATCTCGGTCTGGGCGCCGGTCGCCGTCACGATGCCCCGCCCCTGGCCGGCCGAGACGATGGTCCCCGAGAACGCCATCGATGCGCGATCGCCGATGCCGGCATCCGGAGCCCCCGGCTCGATGCTCTTCGACGAGGGAACCGACTCGCCCGTCAGTGCAGCCTCTTCGATGCGCAGCTGGAACGCCTGGATGAGGCGCACGTCCGCCGGCACCTTGTCGCCGGGCATCAGTCTCACCACGTCGCCCGGAACGAGGTCGGCGGCCGGCACGGTCACCCAGCCGCCGTCCCTCCTCGCATGCGCGTCGGCGGACAGCATCCCTCGGATGCCGGCGAGCGCCTTCTCGGCGCGGCCCTCCTGCACGTAGCCGATGACGGCGTTGATGATCGCGACCGCCATGATGACCCAGAAGTCGAGCCAGTCCCCCATCACCGCCTTGATCGCCGCGGCGGCGAGCAGGATGTAGATCAGCGTGTCGTTGAAGTGCGACAGGAAGCGCAGCACGGCGGGTGTGCGCTTGGGCTCGGGAAGCAGATTGGGGCCGACGTCGGCGAGCCGGGCGGATGCCTCGGCCGACGTAAGGCCGCCGACCTCCGTTCCGAGGGCGTCCGCGACGTCCGAGATCTCACTCGCGAACGGGCTGTCGACGCGGTAGCGGGCCACTGTCTGGGGCTCGGTCATGGTGCGATCCTCTTACGCGGCTCCGTCGAACATGCTGGTCACGGAACCGTCCTCGAAGACCTCGTGGATGGCACGCGCGAGCAGCGGTGCGATGGGAAGGATCGTGAGGCTCGGGAACCGCTTCTCGTCCGGTACGGGGATGGTGTCGGTGACGACCACCTCGTCGATCGCGTCGCTCTGCAGTCGCTCGGCGGCCGGGTCGCTGAAGATCGCGTGGGTCGCGGCGACGATGACGCGCTTGCGCCCCGTTCTTCTTGAGCGCCTCGGCTGCCTTCACGATCGTGCCGCCGGTGTCGATCATGTCGTCGACGAGGAGGCAGACACGGCCGTCCACTGCGCCGACGATCTCATTCACGGTGACCTGGTTGGCGACGTTCGGGTCGCGGCGCTTGTGGATGATGGCGAGCGGAGCGCCGAGGCTCCCCGACCACGTGTCGGCCACGCGCACCCGGCCGGTGTCGGGCGACACGACCGTGAGGATCGCGCGGTCCTCGGGCGAGAGCGTGCGCTCGAAGTACTCGAGCAGGACGGGCTTCGCGAAGAGGTGGTCGACGGGGCCGTCGAAGAAGCCCTGGATCTGCGCCGCGTGGAGGTCGACGCTCATGACGCGGTCCGCTCCGGCGGTCCGGAACAGATCGGCGACCAGCCGGGCGCTGATCGGCTCGCGGCCGCGGCCCTTCTTGTCCTGGCGCGAGTACGGGTAATACGGCGCGACGACGGTGATCCGCTTCGCGGAGGCGCGCTTGGCGGCATCCAGCATCACCAGCGTCTCCATGAGCCACTCGTTGACCGGCGGCCCGAAGGTCTGGATCAGGAAGAAGTCGCAGCCGCGGATCGAGACCTCGAAGCGGGTGAGGATCTCGCCGGACGCGAAGGTGCGGTACTCGGTGGGAACAAGCTCCGTCCCGAGCGACTCGGTCACCGCCGCCGCAAGCTCCGGATGCGATCGTCCCGTCCCGACGACCAGCCGCTTCTTCGTCTTCGCGACCAGGCCCGGAGCGATGTCGTTATCGCGATCGAGATCAACCGTCTTCTTCTTGCGCGCCATCGTCCGCCTTCTGTGCGGACCGAGCCCTGGCCGCGGCTTCCGCCGCGCCCGTTCCCGGTCGGTTCGTCTCGACCCACCCCTCGACGTTTCGCTGAGGGGCGACACTGAGTGCCAGAGCACCGGCGGGCACATCCTTCCGGATGACCGCCCCTGCCCCGGTCTTCGCGCCGTCTCCGATCCTAACGGGCGCGACGAAGACGTTGTGCGAGCCCGTGTGCACCTCGTCGCCGATCTCGGTGCGGTGCTTTGCGATGTCGTCGTAATTGGCGGTGATGGCGCCGGCGCCGAGGTTGACGCCGGTCCCGATCGTCGTGTCGCCGATGTAGGACAGGTGCGGGACCTTGCTGCGCGCGCCGATCGTCGAGTTCTTCGTCTCGACGAAGGTGCCGATCTTGCCCTTGTCGCCGAGGTAGGTGCCGGGGCGCAGGTAGGCGAACGGTCCGACCGTTGCGTGCGCGCCGATGACGGCGAGCGTGGCGTCGGTGCGCGTCACGGTCGCCCCCTCGCCCACCTCGCAGTCGACGAGGCTGGTGTCGGGGCCGACGATCGCTCCCTCGCCGATGGCGGTGGACCGCAGGATGTGGGTGTTCGGCAGCACGGTGACGTCGGGCGCGAGCGTCGCGTCCACGTCGATCCACGTCGTGGCCGGGTCGAGGATGGTCGCGCCCTCGAGCTGCCACCGTCGCACGGTGCGCGCGTTGAGGATGCGCGCCGCCTCGGCGAGCTGCACCCGGTCGTTGACCCCGAGCGCGGTCGCGGCATCGGGGGCACTCGCGGCGCCACGGTGAGGCGCGAGTCGCGCAGCAGCGCCACCACGTCGGTGAGGTACTTCTCGCCCTGGGCGTTCGCGGTGCCGACGAGGGCGAGGTGCGCGCGCAGCGCCGGCGCCTGGAACACGTAGACGCCCGCATTGATCTCGGTGACGGATGCCTCGTCCTCGGTCGCGTCCTTCTGCTCGACGATCCGGCGCACCGCACCGTCGGGATCGCGGATGACGCGCCCGTAGCCCGTCGCATCCGGCAGCGTCGCGCTGAGCACGGTGGCCGCCGCGGCGCCGTCGCGGTGGCGACGCACCAGGCTCGCGAGCGTGTCGGACTCGAGGAGCGGCACGTCTCCGCTGAGCACGAGCACATCGCCGTCGAATCCCTGCAGTTCGGCGAGCGCGAGCTCGACCGCGCGCCCGGTGCCGGGCACCTCGTCCTGATCGACGACGACGCACATCGGGTGCCATGTCGTGGACGGCCGCGACGACCAGGTCGCGCTCATGGCGGACGACGATCACCACGCGCTCGGGTGTCAGCGAGTACGCCGTGTCGAGCACATGCCCGACCAGCGATCGCCCGCCGATCCGGTGAAGGACCTTCGGGAGGGACGACTTCATGCGGGTGCCCTGGCCAGCGGCGAGGACGATCACCGCCAGTCCGGCGTCGATGCTGTTCTCGGTCATGCTCCGCCGCCAGGACTCGAACCTGGACCTAACAGCTCCAAAGGCTGTCGTGCTGCCATTACACCACGGCGGACCGCGGCGCCCGAGGGCGAGAGCCGCCCGTCAAGTCTGCCATGCGCCGCATCCGCCACTTGAGCCGGCGGGACCGAGCACGCCCCGATAATGGAGCCATGGCGAAGGAGACGGATGAGGTCGACCGCATCGTGCATGCGTGGACGGCGCAGCGCCCCGACCTCGACTTCTCGCCGCTCGGCGTGCTGTCGCGGGTCGACCGGCTCTCCCGCCATCTCGACCGGGCACGTCGCGACGCGTTCCGCCGCAGCGACCTCGAGCCGTGGGAGTGGGACGTGCTGTCGGCGCTGCGACGCGCGGGCGAGCCGTTCCAGCTCAGCCCGAAGCAGCTGCTGCAGCAGACGCTCGTCTCGAGCGGCACGATGACGAATCGCATCGACCGGCTCGTCGGGCGCTCGCTCGTGCGACGCGAAGCCGACCCGGACGACGGGCGCAGCATCCTGGTCACTCTCACCGACGACGGGAAGATCCGGGTGGATGCCGCCATCACGCGTCTCGTCGACGCCGAGGCCGTGCTGCTCGAGCGCGCTCTCGCGCGGTGACCGGGATCGGCTCGCCGGCCTGCTGCGCAAGCTGAGCCTCGGCTTCGACGCCTGACGCGGCACGCGTGAGCGACTACTCGGCGAAGTGGGCGAGCATCCTTTCCACCACGTCGTTACGAGCGGCATCCGACTCGAGCTGCTCGAGGCCGAATCCGAAGAACAGCGTGTCGGGCGTCGCCGTGACCGCCACGACTTCGCCCAGGCCGTCGGCGATCTCGAAGTCGCTCGCATTGTCGGCACTGCCCTCGGGCGGGCCGAGTACCGTCCAGGCGCCGAAGCCCGCCTCGAACCCGTAGGCCTGTGTGGGCGCTCCCGCGACAACCAGCCTGGTGTCATCGACGATGAGCCCCGCCCCGCCGGTGGACGGGTCGGTGACGTAGCTCACGACCAGCTCGATGGTGCTGCCGGCGTAATCGCTGAGATCGAACGCCACGGGGACCCAGCCGCCGGAGGTACCTGTGATGGAATTCCACTCACCCGTCGTGCCCGTGGGCAGGCAGGGGTCGCCGAATGTCAGGTAATGCTCAAGGTGCGGATGCTGGCCCATGTAGAAGCCGGCCTCGCACTCCGTCGGGACCGCGGTCGACGTGTGGCCGTTCAGATCGGGGAGGGTCGTCCAGTCATCCTCACCCACGGTGTGCACCTCGACGATGATGTTGTCGTACCCCTCCTCCAAGTCGTAGGCGATCTGCGCCTCGAAGGTCGGGGTGGCGGCTGCGGAGACACCGGTCAGGTCGAACGTGCGACCGAGGCGCTGGTAGCTGTCGTCGACGTGCGTCGCCGCGGCCGCCCAATCGCCCTCCACCGCGACGATCCGGCCCGACACACCCGTGTAGTCCGCCGCTCCCCAGCTCTCGAACTGCGGGAAGTCGGCGACCGGCAGCCGTTCGCTCGTCGGCGTGAAGGCGCCGACCTCGTCGATCGGGTTGTCGACCGTGGCTGGGCCGCCGAAGAGAGCCTCGAATTCGTCGAGCGGCTCTGCAGTGCCGGTGATGCCCTCGGCGGTGAGCTCGGTGCGATCGTACGCACCCATCCAGTACTGGGTGAAGTCATCGGCCAGCAGCAGGCAGTCCGCGAAGGGATCAGCGGTGACCACGCACTCCTGATCGGGGTGGCCATCCAGGCCGTAGTAGATGCCGCCGAACAGGCTCGCGCCGAGACCGTAATAGGCCGTCGTCTCGCCGGCGTAGGCGACCTTGCCACCCGCGTTGAGGTAGTCCCGCATGGCGATCGTCAGATACTGCTGGCGCTCGGCGACCGCGAGGTCGGGGAGCTGATTCGAACCGTACTGCGTGAGCTCATCCTCGGGATCCTGGGTGAGCCTGTTGTCGCCGAGGTACCACAGCACGGCGTCGTAATGACCCAGGACGCCGAGGTCGTGAGGCACGCCCTGTGCGTCGACGTCCCAGACGTCCGGGGTCACGCCGTTCGCCAAGAGGGCGTTGACGTGCTCGTCGACGTACTTCGGCGCAGTCGTGCCCGCCGGATAGGTCGGGTTCACTCCCGTGTAGTCCTCGTTCGCGACGATCAGCACGGAGTTGCCGGTGTCCTGAGCCACCTCGTAGGTGAAGTGCTTGCTCGCGACGGGGCCCGCCTTCTGGCCTTTCGGCAGGTCCTTGCCGGTTGCCGTGCCCGTGAACCACACCTCGACGCTGTCGCCCGGCTTCGCGCCCGTCACCACACCGCGATACTCGGCGTAGTAGTCGACGTTCTCGAAACCGTAGCGCTCGCCGCCCGCCCACTCCGAGACCTCCGTCGTGACCGGCTTTCCGCCGTTGATCGAGTAGGTCATCTTCTTGGCTGTCAGCGCCCGCTTCGCCCAGACCGCGACGGTCTGGGGATCGCCGTAGGACACCGTGAACGAGTCGACGCGGAAGTCCTCGGCGTCGCGACCCACGACCGAGACCGGGTCGTCCGGGTCGATCGCCGACTCGGCGACGGCCAGCGCGAACGGGATGTTCTTCTCGAACTCCGCCTGGATCAGCTCCTCGTCGTCCGGGAAGTCGAAGCCCGCGAAATTGCAGTCCTCAGCGGTCCACTCGTCGTCGAGGTCGGAGCCGACTGCCGCTTCGCAGGTCGACATCTCCGGAGTGAAGCCCAGCGTGCCGTGCGCCTCCTGCATGTGCGAGTCGAGGTCGCCGTTGGTGGTGTAGAGCTCCGCCGAGATGTCGGGGTCATACCCCTCGACCGCGGGTGTCTCGTCGTCGCCCACCATCGCCTCGTAGATCACGTCGTCCGGAGAGGGCGTTGCGACCTGCCACCCGAGGCCGTACAGCAGCAGTTCGGCGGCGGAGTGGTAGTTGATCATGAACTGCGGCGTGATGTGGCCGAACAGCTCATCGAGCGCCTGCGTCTCTGGCTCGGATGCCGGTGAAGGCCCGCGGTAGGTGTCACTCGACGGGTTCGGGGAGGAGCCCTCGTTGTCATAGCCCCAGCGGGTCGCGGAGTTGCGATTCAGGTCGACGCCGTCGCCGACCGTGATCTCGCCGTTCCCGTCGTTGTCACGGAGGTTCTTGCGCCACAGCCGCTGTCCCTCCGTGAAGGTGTGGTCGTAGCCATCCGGATTCGCGACCGGAACGAACCACAGCTCGGTGTCATCGACCAGGTCGGTGATCCGATCGTCGGTGCCGTACTCGGTCAGAAAGAGGTCGAGCAGCCGGCGCACCATCTCGGGCGTGATCCACTCCCGCGCGTGCTGGGCCGCAACGTACACCGTCGTGGGCTTCTTGCCGTCCTTCGCCTTCTGGACGTCCTTCGTCACGCGCACCGCGCCGATCGTCTCGCGTTGGGCGGTCTCGCCGATGACGCGGAATTCGGCGATCTCGGGATGCTCCGCGGCCTGCGCCATGAGCTCCTCCAGGATGCCGCCGTCCCCCTTGTACGTCCGGAAGACACCCTCGGCCTCGGCCTCGGCGTCCTGCATCGTGCGACGCTGAGCCGACGGGTCGGCCTGGATCTGCAGCTCCGTGCCGCGCGCCGCGAGCGCTTCGACCTGACCGCCGCTCAGGATGACCTGCACGTCGATGAGGCCGGGTCCATCGGCGCTCGGGGACGTGATGACTTCCCGTCGGTCGACGCCGAGGTCGACGATGGCGGCGTAGCCCGCGGCATCCACGGTTCCGGAATAGACCGCGAGTCGATCGTCGCCGCTCGGCGTCGGTGGACCCGCGACGCTGGGTGAGGCCGCAAGGCCCGTGAGGACGAGGGCCGCGACAGTGGCGACAGCGAGCTTTCGGAACATCTCTACTCCCTTGTAGCTGACGTGTCCGGCCGAGGCGATCCTCGGCGAGATCGGTGCGGACTCCCTCCCGCGGCCGAACGATCCTCATCCTGGACCCGAGTCTGCGGGCGGTCAAGCCCTGCGAAGCGTCCACACGGGACCGAGCAGCTCAGCCGAGCAGCTCCGTGAGCTCGAACCAGCGGGTCTCCACGTCGTCCCGCTCCGTCTCGAGCGCCGAGATGCGCGCCATCTCGGCGCCGAGACCGACGTAGTCGCCCTGGTCGTGCTCGGCGAGCGCCGTGCGGGCGGCGCCGATCTGGCTCTCGAGCTTCTCGAGCCGCCGCTCGAGCGAGGCGACCTCCTTCTGGGCGGCGCGCAGCTCGGCGCCGGCGAGCCCGGGTGCAGACGCAGGGGCGGATGCCGCGGGCTGGGCTCCCGCGGGGGTGGATCGCTCGTGCGCCCGAAGCCGCAGGTACTCGTCGACGCCCCCGGGAAGATGGCGCAGCCGTCGCGACAGGATCGCGTACTGCTGGTCCGTGACGCGCTCCAGGAAGTACCTGTCGTGCGAGACGACGATCAGCGTGCCCGGCCACGAGTCGAGGAGGTCCTCCATCGCGGCGAGCATGTCGGTGTCGAGGTCGTTCGTGGGCTCGTCGAGGATCAGCACATTGGGCTGCTCGAGCAGGATCAGGAGCAGCTGCAGCCGTCGCTTCTGGCCGCCGGAGAGGTCTTTCACCGGAGTGGAGAGCTGCGCGCTCGCGAAACCCATGCGCTCGAGCAGCTGCCCAGGGGTGAGCTCCTGCGCTTTCGAGCCGGTGCCGAACTCGTATGTGGTGCGCAGCCGCGAGATGACGACGCGCACCGGGTCGTTCAGATGGTCCTCGAGCTCATCGAGCCGCTGGGTGAGGGTCGCGACCTTCACCGTCTTGCCGCGCTTGACGCGCCCCGAGGTCGGCGTGACATCGCCCGACACGAGCCCGAGGAGGGTCGACTTGCCCGCGCCGTTGACGCCCAGGATGCCGGTGCGCTCGCCCGGCGCGATGCGCCACTCGACCTCGTGCAGGACCTCGGTGTCGTCGTACGAGACCGAGGCGTCGAGCAGGTCGACCACGTCCTTGCCCAGCCGCGAGACCGCGAGGGACTGGAGCGCGACCTTGTCGCGGATCTCGGGCACGTCCGCGATGAGCTCGTTGGCCGCGTCGATGCGGAACT
Organism: uncultured Actinomycetota bacterium; assembly: GCA_963751055.1. Classification (GTDB taxonomy): domain Bacteria; phylum Actinomycetota; class Actinomycetes; order Actinomycetales; family Microbacteriaceae; genus Microbacterium. The sequence continues at coordinate 943,714 of CAVVTB010000002.1, forward strand.
TCGGCTTGGACGTCCGGGCAGGCGGGCCGCGACGCAGCCACGCGAGCTCCTTGCGCGCCAGGTTCTGGCGTCGCGCCTCGATCACTCCCGCCTGACGATCGCGCTCGACGCGCTGGAGGATGTACGCGGCGTAGCCTCCGTCGAACGGCTCGACGATCCGGTCGTGCACCTCCCACGTCTTCGTGCACACCTCGTCGAGGAACCACCTGTCGTGCGTGACGACCAGCAGAGCGCCCGCCGAGGGCGCCCAGCGCCGCTTCAGGTGCTCCGCGAGCCACGCGATCGCCTCGACGTCGAGGTGGTTCGTGGGCTCGTCGAGGAAGAGCACGTCGTCGTCGCCCGACAGCAGCGCTGCGAGTGCGACACGCCGGCGCTGACCTCCCGACAGGCTGCCGATCCGGGCGTCCCACGCGATGTCTGCCAGCAGACCGCCGATCACGTCGCGCGTGCGCGCATCTCCGGCCCACTCGTGCTCGGTCCGCCCGCCGACCACCACACCGCCGACCGTGCCCTCGTCATCGAGTGTGTCCGCCTGATCGAGCACGCCGACCCGGACGCCGCCGCGGAACGTCACGCGTCCTGAGTCGGGGGCGAACCGGCCGGCGAGCATCGCGAGAAGGCTCGACTTGCCGTCGCCGTTGCGGCCGACGATCCCGATGCGGTCGCCCTCGTCGACCCCCAGCGAGACGCCGTCGAAGACGACTTTCGTCGGGTACTCCAGATGCAGGGCCTCGGCCCCCAGAAGATGTGCCATGTCCCCTCAAGGCTAGGCGAGAAGGGCGAACGATCCGCGCGGGCGGATCAGTACCAGATGCTGAGGCGGGGTGCGGAGTGCCAGCCGAACACCCGAGCGGCTGCCGCAGCATCCGTCGACTTCACCCTGCCTGCTGTGGCAAGCGTCGCGAGCGACACCCCGCCGAGGTACGCCGCCGAGAGCTCCTCGATCCCGAGCGAGACCTCCACCGCCCCGTCCGGCACGTCCCCGGCGTCCCATGACGTCACGGTGCCGCGGCCGTCGGCCTCGACCCGCAGCAGCCACCGGCCTTCCGCGATTCCCAGCGCGTCCGCGACCTCGAGCGCCAGCACGCCCGGTGCGCCGAAGGTCCGCGCTTCGAGCGCCGCGGGCACGTCGAGGATCCGGACGTACTGGTGGTCCTTCACGGTGACTGTCGCGGCGCGCTGGTCCGAGATCATCCAGCGGAGCGGCTCGTCTACGGACAGCTCATCCGCGTGCACCTCGCCCACCAGATCGAGCTCGAGGAAGAACCGCCAGAGCGCCGCATAGGCGTCGGGGGTCTCGGTGAGAAGGTAGGACACCGTCACGGTCGCCTTGGTGAAGTCGTCGTGGTTCTCACGCACGGAATACAGCGCGAGCCCGCGCACCTCCCCCGTCTCATCGGCGTATTGGACGGCCCGGTTCTTGCCGGGATCCTTGGCGTCGGGCCGGGTGCCCGCGAAGTTGTCCCAGTGCCCGGCGGGGACGTCGATCTCGCCCGCCGCGGTCAGCCGGACCCTCTCGTGCAGCGGGCCCACGAGCTCGCGCAGGCGCTCGCGCGTGATGAAGTCCACGCGGCCCCCGGGCCGGGGACCGATCCACGACGCGCGCTTGACGTCGATGCGCCACGACGCGCTCGCCGCGGCCGGCGCGAAACCGTAGCGGCCATAGAGCGTGGATTCGCTCACCGTGAGCATGGCGACCGGAGCGCCCGCATCGCGCGCCGTGCCGAGCTCGCCCTCGAGCATCGCGCGTGCGATCCCGCGTCGACGGTGCGTCGGGGCGACGGTGACGGCAGAGATCGCACAGGACGGGATGCCGCGTCCGCCGGGCACGGTGAGTTCGCCGATCCACGAGGCGATCGATGCGACCGGGGCTTCGGGCATCGGGGAGGACGGATCGTAGATGCCGGTCAGCCGCCGATAGCCGCTGCGCTCCCTGGTCGCGGTGACCTGCTCTTCGGATCGCTCACCGTCGAGGAACCCGCGAGCCACGACCTGGAGCCAGTTCGCGAACTGCTCGGTATCGCCCAGCGAGACGAGTCGCGCCTCGAGCCCGTTGCCTGCGAGCCGGCGCACGGGATGCCTCATTCGAGGGGAGCGACGAGAAAGCCAGTCCGTGCCATCGCGTGTCCTCCTTGTTGCTTTCGTGTCGATGTCGGCACATCCCGCTGCCCGGAAAGCTCGATCGTAGATCTCCCGTATGACGTTCTGCTTGCGGGCGTTGTACTCCATGACGTGCTCGCCATGCGCGTTCGCCTGCGGCTGCGGCCAGCTTCGCGTCGCGGTAGGTCCGATCGGCCGCGGTTCGCCGCAGCAGTCCCGGAAGAGCCGTGCGCTCGACTCGGGGAGTCGGGAGAGAACACGTGAGGTTGCACGCGGCTCCGGGAGGCGAGGCACCGGTGCTCGTACCACCACGGCTCACGCACCCGCAGCACGAAGCCGACCGCTTCGAGGCGGGGACATAGGATGCCTCGTCCGCCGAGTCCGCGACGGTGAGGTCGATGTCGATGACCGGCTTGGCAGCGAGTCCCGGCACCGAAGTCGACCCGACGTGCTCGATCAAGAGCGCGCCGGCGCCCAGCGCACTGGCGACGATCGACGCCAGTTCCTCGTAGATCCGGGGCCACGCCGAATCCGGGGGGACGATCGCGATGTCGCGCTCAGGCTGCCTGGTGCCCACCCACGAACTCGCGCCGGCGGGTGCCGCGCTGTCGTCGAAGCGGACGATCTCGTCGGGGCGCAGCATCCGTCAGCCCCCCATCACCCTCGCTCCGGCCACCGGTCCGTGCACGTGCAGGGCTGTGAGACCTGAGGCGGACAGCGTCACCTGCAGCTCGAGCGCCGATTCGGGATCGCCGACGAGGAAGGCGAGCGTCGGACCCGAGCCCGACACCATTCCGACCAGTGCGCCGGACTGCTCGCCGAGTTCGAGCGCGCTGCGCAGCTGCGGCCGGAGCGAGAGCGCCGCGGCCTGCAGGTCGTTGCGCACGCGTTCCGCAAGGGCGACAGGGTCACCGGCGCGGAGGGCGTGCAGCACACCGGGGTCGACCTCCGGGGCGCGAGGACTGCGGCCGATGTCTCGCGGGGCCTCGTCGACGCCGCCCTCGGCGCGCAGGGCGTCGAGGTGGCTGTAGACCTCGGGTGTCGAGAGCCCGTCGCCCGACGTGACGACGACCCAGTCGAACCTGCCCTTGCGCGAGTGCCGGGTTCAGCTGGTCGCCTCGGCCGGTGCCGATCGCCGTTCCGCCCATGAGCGCGAACGGGACGTCGGCCCCCAGACGCGCCGCGAGCCGGTGGAGTTCGGCGCCGCCGAGGTCGGTGCCCCACAGCGCGTCGCATGCCACGAGGGCGGCGGCAGCATCGGCGGACCCACCGCCCATGCCACCGGCCACCGGAACGTGCTTGTGGATGTCGAGATGCACGCCGCCCCGGTATCCGGACTTCTTCGCGAGCAGGCGCGCCGCCCGCAGCGCGAGGTTGCGGTCGTCCGCGGGGACCCCCCCGACGTCGACCGTTCCGATGACCGACACGGTGAAATCGGCCGCCGGCTCCGCCCACACGTCCTCGTACAGCGAGACCGCCTGATATGCCGAGGCGACGTCGTGATAGCCGTCCGCCTGCACGTCGCCGACCTCGAAGAAGAGGTTCAGCTTTCCCGGCGCCCGTACGTGGACGCGATCGGCGACGACGGGGACCGTCACCGCTGGGCCGACTCCGCCCAGAGATCGACGTCGATGCCGTCCGACAGCGCGTCGATCCGCTCGAGCTCCTCGGCCGTGAACGCCGGCCCATCGAGTGCGGCGAGATTCTCATCCAGCTGCGCCGGCCGCGATGCCCCGATCAGCGCCGATGCGACCACCGGGTCGCGCAGCACCCACTGGATCGCGAGCTGCGCGAGCGACTGCCCGCGCTCCTTGGCGATGACGTCGAGTCCCCGGACTGTCGCGAGGCCCTTCTCGCTCAGCGTCGACTGCGGCAGCGACGAGCGCTTCTGGGCCCGCTCCGCGGTGCCGTCGCCCAGGTACTTGTCGGTGAGAAGGCCCTGCGCGAGCGGCGTGAAGGCGATGGCACCGAGGCCCTCCTGCTTCAGGACGCCGGTGAGCCCGTCCTCGACCCAGCGGTTCAGGATCGAGTACGACGGCTGGTGGATGACGAGCGGCGTTCCGAGGCTCCGCGCCACCGCGGTGGCGACGGCGGTGCGCTCGGCGCTGTACGAGGAGATGCCGACATAGAGTGCCTTGCCCTGCCGGACGAGCGTGTCGAGGGCCCCGATGGTCTCCTCGATCGGCGTCACCGGGTCCACTCGGTGCGAGTAGAAGATGTCGACGTAGTCGACGCTCATGCGGGTCAGCGACTGCTCGGCGCTCGCCAGGATGTACTTGCGCGACCCGAGATCGCCGTAGGGACCAGGCCACATGTCGTAGCCGGCTTTGGACGAGATGATCAGCTCGTCGCGGTAGCGGCCGAAGTCCTCGCGCATCATGCGCCCGAAGTTCGTCTCGGCCGAGCCGTACGGCGGGCCGTAGTTGTTCGCGAGGTCGAAGTGCGTGATCCCTCGATCGAAGGCGTGGCGCAGCAGCGCGCGCTGGTGGTCGAACGGGATGTTGTCACCGAAGTTCCACCACAGCCCGAGTGAGATCGGGGGGAGGTAGAGGCCGGACGACCCGACCTGGCGGTACTCCGTGCGGGTGTAGCGTTCCTCGGCGGCGGCGAAGGGGCGGTGGAGTTCTCGGACGTCGGGGCGGAACCGTGGCGCATCGCTCATGCGTCCAGGCTATCGGCGCGGGCGGCGCCCGCGCAGGTGGTGATCGCCCCCGTGCGGCACCCCCTCAGCCAGGATCGGATTTGTCAAGGGCGGCCAAGGGAAACGGTCGCGAAACACAAGGCGCATAGGGTGGTGAGTCCCCGGGACCCGACGCGCTCCCGGCAACCTGTAGAGGAACTCTTTGGCGAACTTGTCTGCGCTGCCGCAACAGCATCACTCCTGGTCCGATCTCATCGACCGTCCCGATGTCGTCCTGGATCGCGGCATCCTGCATCTTGTTCACGACACGGTCACGCCCGAAGAGGCCCGCATCGCCGATCTCCTCCTCGTCGCGGCGACCTTGGAGGAGGCAGGCGTGCCGGTCACGCTGATCCGGCATGATCGTGCGATTCCGGCACTCGTTGCCGATCTCGTCGACATGGATGCCGCCACCGACGCGCTCGCCGCGCTCGGCACCCGGGAGCCGCTGTATGTCAAAGCCCGCGGCCGGTCACCGCAGCTGGCCGCCGCGGCGGACTCCCTCACCGCTGCCCCCACCGCGCTTCGGGTGTTCCGGCCGCGGATCGCGCAGGGCTCTCGCCTGCGCTACGGCTCGTCGCTCGCGGCGCGGGTGGAGTTCTGGCGGTTCGGCATCGACGTCGTCGAGGCGCCGAACGACAATGCCCTGACGCGGCGATGCACACCGGCCGACGATCTGACCTATACCGAGGTGGATCGCTTCGGACGGACATGGCGAACGATCTCGGGGATGTTCGATGTCCAGCCGGACGAGTTCACGCACGACGTCGACCTGGTGTTCTCGTGGGTGGACGGGTCCTCGAGCGACTTCCAGCGCCAGCGCGCCGCCCAGATGGCCGAATACGTCGTCGGCGAAGGCGACGAAGGACCGGCGCGCTACCGCCATGTCGATGAGCTCCGCTACGCGCTTCGCAGCGTCCACATGTACGCGCCTTGGGTGCGCCGCATCTTCATCGCCACCGACTCGCCGGTTCCGGCCTGGCTGCGCGAACACCCGAAGGTCACCGTCGTCCGAAGCGAGGAGTTCTTCGCCGATCCGTCGGTGCTGCCGACGCACAACTCCCACGCCGTCGAAGCGCAGCTGCACCGGATCCCGGGACTCGCCGAGCACTTCCTCTACTCCAACGACGACATGTTCTTCGGCCGGCTCGTGGAACCGGAGCTCTTCTTCACGGCCGCCGGTGTGTCGCAGTTCGTGGAGTGCGAGGTCCGGATCGGCGCGGGAGCCCCCGCTCCGGAGCGGAGCGGCCACGACAACGGCCTGCGAGTGAATCGCGAGCTGCTGCGCGAGCGGTTCGGCCGCACGATCGTCCGCGATCTCGAGCACTGCGCGACGCCCCTGCGCCGGTCGGTCATGGCGGAACTGGAACAGACCTTCCCGGGCGACTTCGCCCGCACTGCGGCGTCCCGATTCCGCTCCGCCACGGACGTGTCGGTCACGAACAGCCTGTACCACTACTACGCGCTGATGACCGGTCGAGCGGTCACGACCAGGCGGCCGAGGGTGCGCTACGTGCAGACGACGCTCGCCCAGTCGCTCCGGCGCATGGAGCGGCTCGCGAACCGCACCGACGTCGACATGTTCTGTCTCAACGACGGCGGATCAGCCCAGATCCCCGAGGACGTGCGCGTGCGTGCACTGCGCGCGGCACTCGAGCGGATGTTCCCGGTGCGAGCGCCGTGGGAGCGTGACGAGATCAGCGAAGCACGCCTATCGGCTCGGTCGGCGCATCCCTCGTCGCGACACTGAGCGCCGCGATTCCCGCCGACGCAAGACGCCGCTGCGCCTCATCGGAATCGACGAACTCCAGTGTCCGGGGCGCATCCACGGGGACGACCGAGTGCACGATCGTGTGGTCGTACACGTGAACGAGGTTGAACGCCTGTGCGCCGTCCTGAGGGCGGGTGCCGCCGACCGGAACGGTGAGGTCCTGGGCGTAGCAGGTCGATGAAGCGACCGACACCGGGATCCCGGCGAACGTGGCGAACGTCGAGTAGTGCAGGTGGCCGGCGATGATCGCCCGGACGTCCGTGCCGCGGAGCGCGCGCGCAAACCGCGCCTGATCGCGCAGCTCGACGGACGAGGCGAGGGGCAGCACGCTCGGCACCGGCGGGTGGTGCATGGCAAGGATCGTGCCGAGCGGCGCGGGCGTTGCGAGCACTTCGTCGAGCCATGCGAGCTGCTCGTCGCGAAGCTCACCGTGATGCAGCCCGGGCACCGTCGAATCGAGCGTCACGAGCCGCAGCCCGTCGAGCTCGTAGACCCGGTCCACGGGCCGCATCGGATCGGCGGAGTGCTCATCCAGCAGGCGGGAGCGGAACGCCGTCCGGTCGTCATGGTTGCCCATCACCCAGAACACGCGGGTTCCGAGTCGGGCCGCGAAGGGATCGACGATCCCCCGCAGGTCGGCGTAGGCATCGCCCTCGCCGAGGTCGACCAGATCACCCGTGAACACGATGCCGTCGGGGACGAGCCCCGAGGACTCGATCGCTCCGAGTGCGGACCTCAGCCGGGCGGTCGCATCCACGAGATCGAACAGGCGCGATCCGGCCGCGCGCAGGTGGGTGTCGCTGAGATGGAGCAGCACGCGCTCCGGGGCGGGGTACTCGGCATGGCGCATGCGCTGTCTCTCCCGCCTCGGGCCGATCGCTCGCGCCAGCATGACCGAGCCCGCCAAATGTTACCGGCATGTTTCGTGAACGCCGGGAGAACGGCCGCGGAACGCCGCAGTCGTTCGTCAATCGAGGGTTCGGGCGATCCTCACGAAATCCTCGATCGAGAGTTCCTCGCCGCGCGCGGTCGGCGCGACACCCGCTCGCTCGAGAACATCGGATGCGGCCGCCGACGAACCGCCGAGGACACTGGACAGCGCCTGCCGCAGCATCTTGCGCCGCTGCTGGAACGCGGCATCCACGATCGCGAACGTGCGCTTGCGCAGTGCCTCGCTCCCCCGCGGCTCGTCGTCGCGCTCGAATGCGACGAGCACGCTGTCGACGTTGGGGACGGGCCAGAAGACCTGGCGCGAGACGGTGCCCGCCAGTCGCCACCGGCCGTACCAGGCGGCCTTGACACTCGGAGCGCCGTAGATCTTCGATCCGGGCGGTGCAGCGAGCCGCTCGCCCACCTCGGCCTGCACCATCACGACCCCGCGCTCGAGTCCCGCGAAGGTCTCGAGGAAGTGGAGCAGCACGGGCACCGACACGTTGTAGGGCAGGTTCGCGACGAGGACGGCCGGATCCCCCGGCAGCTCCGTGATCCGCAGCGCATCCGCGTCGACGACGGTGAGCGCGCCATCCGTCACGCCGTGCGCGGCCGCTGTGGCGGGAAGCCGCTCGGCGAGCCGGTGGTCGATCTCGACGGCCGTGACCGAGGCGCCGGCCTCGAGGATCGCGAGCGTCAGCGATCCGAGGCCGGGGCCGACCTCGACCACCCTGTCGCCCGGAGCGACCCGGGCCACCTGGACGATCCTGCGGACCGTGTTCGCGTCGATGACGAAGTTCTGCCCGAGCTTCTTGGTCGGGGTGACATCGAGGTCGGCGGCGAGAGCGCGGATCTCCGCGGCACCGAGGAGGGACACGGGCATGCGACCACTGTAACGATCGCAGCATCCCGCAACTCGTAATACACCAGTTACCTGAGTGCAATCTGGTGCACATCGCCTCACCTAGCCTGGATAGGCGAGCTGCTCGTCTCAGCGTTGCGCCGGCAATGGTGCCCCGACCCTGGTCCACGAGACGGAGCTTCCTTTGACACGCACACCGACGCAGCACGACGCCCTCTATCCGCCCCCCGCACCCACGCGCGGCGCGCCATCGCCCGTGATGATCCTCCTCGTGATCGTTGCGACAATCGGCATCCTGGCCTACGGCGCTTTCCTCCTCGACCCGCGCAACCGCGGCGATCTGCTCCCCTACGCGATGGTGATCGTCGCCGAGACGATCCTCGTCGCGCATGCTCTGCTTTCGATGTGGACCATCCTCTCGAGCGGCCACAACCCCCGGGACTTCACGTATCACGACGCAGCGGTCAAGCTCTTTCCGCGGCTGGCTGACGGCGATGACACCCCGTACCTCCACGGTGAGCCGGTGCCGGTCGACGTCTTCATCACCGTGTACGGCGAAGACATCGCCACAGTGCGCAAGACCGTCGAGTCGGCGATGGCGATACGCGGCAGGCACCAAACCTGGGTGCTCGACGACGGCCGGTCGGACGAGGTCCGCGATCTCGCCGCCGAACTCGGCGCGCGGTACGTCCGCCGGCTGAGCTCACACGGTGCCAAGGCCGGCAACATCAATCACGCGCTCACGCTCGCCAAGGGCGACTTCTTCGCCGTGTTCGACGCCGACTTCGCACCCCGACCACGATTCCTCGAGGAGACGCTCCCGTTCTTCGCCGACGATGCCATCGCCTTCGTGCAGACGCCCCAGGCGTACGGCAACCTCCACACGGTGATCGCCCGCGGTGCCGCCTACATGCAGACAGTGTTCTATCGGTTCATCCAGCCCGGCCGGAATCGCTTCAACGCGGCATTCTGCGTCGGAACGAACGTGATGTTCCGGAGAACGGCGATCGATGAGATCGGCGGGATCCACACGGATTCCAAGTCCGAGGACGTCTGGACCGCTCTCACGCTGCACGAACGCGGCTGGCGATCCGTCTTCATCCCCGACGTCCTCGCGGTGGGCGATGCGCCCGAAACAGTTGAGGCCTACAGCAAGCAGCAGCTGCGCTGGGCGACCGGCGGCTTCGAGATCCTGCTCAGGCACAATCCGCTCGGTCGCAGGCGCAGACTCACCCCGGACCAGCGCATCCAGTACTTCGTCACTGCCACCTTCTACCTGACCGGAATCTGCCCGCTGCTGCTGCTTCTGGTGCCCCCGCTCGAGATCTACCTCGAGCTGCGGCCCATGAATCTCGACATCACAGTGTGGACGTGGGCGGTGTACTACGCCGGCTTCTATCTGATGCAGATCGTGCTCGCCTGGTTCGCAGTGGGCTCCTTCCGATGGGAGACGCTGACTCTCGCCACCGTCTCGTTCCCGATCTACGTCAAGGCGCTGTGGAACGTGCTGACCGGGAAGGATGTCGGCTGGCACGTGACGGGCTCGGCGTCGACGCGCTCGCCGTTCAACTATGCGATCCCGCAGATCCTGTTCTTCGTCTTCCTGGCGCTGACGACTGTCGTGGGCGTGTGGCGGGATGCCGCGAACGGCGTCTTCACGCTGGCCACGGCGTGGAACGCCACGAACACTGTGATTCTGGGCGCCTTCCTCGTCGCGGCCATGCGGGAGTCACACCATCTCCGGCACCCGCGCGAACGACTGCCTGTCGTCGAGGCATCGGTCGAGCCGGAGCTCATCACGGTCGTCGCGAGGCCGCTTCCCATCGATCCGCCCGACTCCGCGCCCGTCTTCGCGGAGGCGGAACCAGCTGCCGCGAACTCGCGCCGACGGCACCGACAACTGAGCCCGACGGGAGGTCGGTCATGACCTGGGCAAACCGATTGAGACTCGCATCAGGCCTCGTCCTCGTCCTCATCCTCGTCGCCGCCGGAACCCTGCTCTTCACGCAGCGGCAGAACCGCGCGCTGAGCACGACGGCGATGCTGGTCGCCGAGAGCTACCCGGTCGGAACCGACTACGGCGGCATCGTCATGCAGCAGTACGTGGACGTCGGAGACGAAGTTCACGCCGGCGATCCGCTCTTCGACGTGCACAGCCTCCAGCTGCGGCGCGACATCGCTTCCGGCTACGTCGTCGATCCAGGCGTGATCGCGGGAATGGACGAAGACGGCACGTCCACCGTCATCGCCACGGTCGACGGGACGGTCGCCTCGATCGGAGTGCCGCAGGGCGGCTTCGCCGCGGCGGGCGGTGTCGTCGCAAGCATCGATCGGGCGGAGTCGCTGTACATCGAAGCCGAGTTCCTGCTGAGCGCGCGCGACTACGCCCGCATCGCGGAAGGCGCCGAAGCCGAGGTGCTGCTGCCGAGCCAGGAGACCTTGACGGGAACGGTCGCCGGCATCGATGTCGACACGGTCGAAGGTCAGGCGCTGTCGACCATACGGATCGAGAGCGCCCCGCTCGCCGATGGGCCCGCGAGCGGACTGTTCCAGCCGGGCACGCCTCTCTCTGTGAGCATCCAGCTGCGCGACGACGGCCCGCTCGCCGGTGTCTCCGACGCGTTGCACGACCTGCTCCGGAAGGTGGGCCTATGATCCGGCGGCGCGCGGCGCGCTTTCTTGCCCCGTTGGCGGTGGTCGCCGCACTGGCCGGCTGCGCTGCGCCTGCGGCCGAATCGAACAAGGAGCCGGCGACCGATTCGGCGTGGATCACGCCGGCGGCGGGTCCGTCGACGGGAGTCGACGAGCTTCCGGTCCAGCAGATCGCGGACGTCGCCATCCCGCGCCTGGCCGACGGCCTCGCCCCGCCGACCAACCGGTGGTTCTCCGGCCTCGTCTTCGGCGCCGAGCCCCAGCCTGTCTTCCCGTTCCCTCTCGCGTTCGCAGCGCGTGATGACGGATTCACCGTCGATCTCCCGAAGGTGGCGGGCTCTGCGAAGACGATCGCCGCCCCCTTCGCGGGCGGGCTCGACATCGGGATCGAATCCACCTCGTTCGAGGTCGTGCGCTACGACCCCGTGTCCGTGACGCTGGAGTACTCCGACGACGCCGGGGCGCTCGGGAGGCTGACGATCGCCGAGGGCTCGCCCGTCGTGTCGTTCATGGCTGCCCGTGACACTCTGCTCCAGCCGGCCGAGGCGTTGACAGGCGCTGCGGACGGCGTATGGGAGACCCGTGCCGACGACACCCGGTACGGCGTGCGTGCGCCGGAAGCGAGCTACGTCGACGACGGGCTGCGGGTTCCGAGCGGCAGCAGCGCCCAATGGTTCCCCGTGCCCCAGGATTCCAGTGTGGAAGCCTGGGCGGAGTCGCTCACGACCCCGGTCTCCGCGGTGGATGTGGGCTACTCGGTCGGTGAGGACAGCGCCGCGACCCGGCTGATCTACGCCGGCGAGGGCGACACCATCGTGGTGCCGTTCCCCGGTCACGACACCGACGTGCGGTGCGGACTGGGCACATTCGAGACGGCCTACGGCACCGCCCAGGCGTGTGCAACGGGAACCCTCGAGTGGTCGGTGCCGCGGCTCGAGGCGCGCAGCGCCTATGACCTCGACGGACTCGAAGCCTCAGAACGCGAGGCGCTGGTCACGCAGCTCGCGGCGGATGTCGAGGCTTCGGAGCCGACTCCCGCCGACACCTACTTCGGAGGCAAGGGCCTCGCGCGCCTGGCGGGCTTCCTCTCCCTCGCGCGCGATCTGGGTGAGCCCGACCTGGCCGAGCGCATAGCCGATCTGCTCTGGGCCGAACTGGAGCCGTGGCTCGACCCGCAGGGCTGCGAGACCCTCGATGCACGGTGCTTCGTCTACGACGACCGGCTGCGAACGGTCGTGGGACTGACACCGGCGTTCGGTTCCGAGGAGGCCAATGACCACCACTTCCACTATGGCTATTTCCTCGCCGCCGGCGCCGCGCTGGCCGACTACCGACCCGCGACGCTCGAGGCCCTCGCTCCTGTCCTGGACATTCTCGCCGCCGACATCGCCAGTGGAGCCGAAGGCGACGCCCTGCCGGTGCTCCGGGTGTTCGATCCGTATCGCGGCCACTCCTGGGCCTCAGGGCCCTCCCCTTTCGCGGACGGCAACAATCAGGAGTCCAGTTCCGAAGCCGTCGCGGCATGGAACGGTCTCGCCCTCTGGGCGCGCGCCCGGGGCGACGAGGGTCTTGCCGAGCGTGCGGTCTGGATGCTGTCGGCCGAAGCATCAGCCGCCCGGTCGCTGTGGCTCGAGCCCGATGTCGACGAGCTGCCGGCAGCTTATGAGCACGGGATCGTGTCACTCACATGGGGCGGCAAACGCGACTACGCGACCTGGTTCAGTCCCGAGCCGTCAGCAATTCTCGGGATCCAGATCCTTCCCGTCGGGCCCATCTCGCTGGACTATCTCGCAGGCTCCCGCGATCGCGTGGCGGCCAATGTCGCGGAAGCGGGCGGTCAGGAGGCGTACTCCGGCCCGCTCGGCGACTACGTGCTGATGTACTCGGCGCTGGCCGGGCCAGACGCGCTCGACGCTGCGCGGAGCGCGGCTGCGCAGCTCACGGACGAAGACCCCTCGACGACGGCAACTCGCGGTCGTCGATCCTCGCGTGGCTCGCGGCCGTCCGCCTGGCGCAGGAGCCGTAGCCCACGGGCGAACACCTCCGCTCCTAGGATGGCAGGATGCCTTCGCTCGGCGATCTCATCGCACCCCGCCGACTGGGCACCGACTTCCGCTTTCTGCTCGCGTCGTCGTGGACGAGCAATCTCGGCGACGGCATCGCGCTGTCGGCGGCGCCGCTGCTCATCGCATCCATGACCTCGTCGCCGATCCTCGTCGCGTCCGGGGCGATGATGCAGTTCCTGCCGTGGCTGCTCTTCGGCCTGCTGGCGGGGTCCGTCGCCGATCACCATGATCGCCGGCGGCTCGTGATGCTGGCAGACGGGCTGCGCGCGGTGATCGTCCTTGCGCTCGTCGTCTTCCTGGTGACCGGAACCGCCACCGTCTGGATCGTCCTTGCGACGGCATTCCTCTACGGCACTGCGGAGGTCTTCGCCGACTCGGCCGGCAGCACCCTTCTGCCGATGCTCGTGCGTCCGAAGGACCTCGGCATCGGCAATGCCCGGATGCAGGCGGGCTATCTGGTCGGGAATCAGCTCGCCGGCCCGCCGCTGGGCGCGTTCCTCTTCGCGATCGGATCAGCATGGCCGTTCGTCGTGCAGATACTCTGCGTGAGCCTCGCGGTCATCCTCATCTCGCGGATCGCCCGCACTCCGGTGCCCGAGCGCGAGGCGTCGCCACCCGGCACCAAGCCGCATCCGATCCGCGAGGGCCTGCGCTGGCTGCGCGGCAATCCTCCGGTGCGCACGCTGGTGCTGATCATCTTCGTCTTCAACGTGACATGGGCGGCGCCCTGGGGCGTCCTCGTCCTGTACGCGACCGAGCATCTGCACATGGGCGCGGTCGGCTACGGCGCCCTCATGACAGCGTCCGCCCTCGGCGGTCTGATCGCGATCTTCAGCTTCGGCTGGCTGGAGCGTCACATCTCGTTCGCCACACTGATGCGCGTGTGCCTGTCGCTCGAGGTGCTGATGCATCTCTCGTTCGCGCTCACCACGTCGCCCGCGGTCGCGTTCGTCATCATGTTCGGCTTCGGGGCATACGCGTTCGTCTGGGGCACGATCTCGACCACCGTGCGGCAGCGGCTGGTCCCGATGGAGCTGCAGGGACGCATCGCGTCGGTGAACATGGTCGGCGTGTTCGGCGGACTCGTGATCGGGCAGTTCCTCGGCGGCGTGATCGCGCAGGCGTGGGGACTGACGGCGCCATGGTGGTTCGCCTTCGCCGGCTCGGCGATCACCCTGCTGCTCGTGTGGCGCTCGATCTCGAACATCGCGGCGGCTCCCCCGGTGAGCTCGGCCACGGGGCCGGTCGACGTGCCCTGAGCCAGGCGCGGGTCAGAACTCCCCGTAGACCTCGAGGGTGTTCGCGGCGACCTGGGCGCAGAACTCGTCCACGTCGATGCCCAGCTCGGCCGCCATGAACCGCACGGTCACCGGGATGAGGTACGGCGCGTTCGGCCGCCCGCGATGCGGGATCGGTGTCAGGAACGGAGCATCCGTCTCGACGAGGATGCGATCACGTGGCGTCACCGCCAGGGCATCGCGCAGGTTCTGCGCGTTCTTGAAGGTCACGTTTCCCGCGAACGAGAGATAGTAGCCGCGCTCGGCGCAGTACTGCGCCATCGCCTGGTCGCCCGAGAAGCAGTGGAACACCGTGCGCTCCGGCGCACCGACTCGCTCGAGGGTCTCGAGCACGGCGTCATGCGCGTCGCGGTCGTGGATCTGCATCGCGAGGCGGTGCTTCTTCGCGAGGGCGATGTGCGCCTCGAAAGCCTGGAACTGGGCCGGGATCCCGTCATCGCCGGTGCGGAAGAAGTCGAGCCCGGTCTCGCCGATCGCCCGCACGCGCGGCTGCGCGGCGAGTTCGTCGATCACCGCGATCGCACTTCTTCGAGCCGCCCGGCTTCGGCGTACGCCGGCGCCTCGTTCGGGTGGATGGCGACCGCCGCGAGCACACGAGGGTGGGATGCTGCGGCATCCGCCGACCACACGCTCGACTCGATGTCACCGCCCGCCTGCACCACCCCGATCACGCCGACCGCCGCTGCACGGTCGAGCTGGTCGGCGAGCGTCAGGGGCTCGTCGCCGTCGGCGATCTCGAGGTGCGCGTGATTGTCGTAGACCGGCACGGCCAGCGGTTCGGGCGGGTCGGGCCAGCGGACATCGCGCTTGCCGTCGTTGTGGCGTTCGCGGATGTACCCGCTCGGGTCGCTCACCGGGGCTTACACCGACTGCTCGACGCGAGGGAAGAGCGGCGCCAGGCCGTTCACGGAAGAGCCGGGCTTCAGCGAACCCCAGGTCCCCGCCTCGCGGATCGGCTGGTCCTGCAGACGGCCGAGCGTCTCCGCCGCGCCGAGCGCGATCCAGAGCTTCTCGGTGGCGGCGGGCATGACCGGCGACAGCAGCACCGCGAGCGCACGCAGCCCCTCCGCAGCGGTGTACAGCACGGTTCCGAGCCGGGCACGCTGTGCTTCGTCCTTCGCGAGCGCCCACGGCTCGTTCTCGGTGATGTACAGATTCAGCGCGTCGACGATGGTCCAGATCGACGTGATCGCCTCGTCGATGCGGAATCGCTCGATCGCCGCGTCGGCGGCGGCGGCAGCATCCGCCACTGTCTTCTGAATCGAGAGATCGCGCTCGGTGTACGAGTCCGCGGGGGGAAGGATGCCGTCGAAGTAGCGCTCGACCATGGCGGTCGTCCGCGAGGCGAGGTTGCCGAAGCCGTTGGCGAGCTCAGCCTGATAGCGGGCCGAGAGGTCCTCCCACGAGAACGACCCGTCCTGCCCGAATGCGATCGCCGAGAGGAAGTAGAAGCGGTACGCGTCGGACCCGAACACGTCCGTGATCTCGGTCGGCGCAATGCCGGTGAGCTTCGACTTGGACATCTTCTCGCCCCCGACGAGCAGCCACCCGTGCGCGAAGACGCCCTTCGGCACCTCGACGCCCGCTGCCATGAGCATCGCCGGCCAGATCACGGTGTGGAAGCGGAGGATGTCCTTGCCCACGACGTGGTGAGCCGGCCAGCGCCGCGAGAACTCCTCGGGGTCGGAGCCGTAGCCGACGGCCGTGGCGTAGTTCAGCAGCGCGTCGATCCATACGTAGATGACGTGCGACTCGTCCCACGGGACCTTGATGCCCCAGTCGAAGGTCGACCGAGACACGGACAGATCCTTGAGCCCCTGCTTGACGAAGGAGACGATCTCGTTGCGTGCCGACTCCGGCTGGATGAACCCCGTCTTGTACAGGTCGAGCAGGCGGTCCTGGAACTCGCTCAGCTTGAAGAAGTAGTTCTTCTCCTGCAGCAGCTCGAGCGGCTTCGAGTGGATCGCGCACACCTTGAGTCCCTCGAAGGGTCCGGTGCCGTCGACGATCTCGGACTCGGGCTTGAACTCTTCGCAGCCCACGCAGTACAGGGCCTCGTACTCGCCGGCATAGATGTACCCGCGGTCGTACAGCGCCTGGAAGAAGGTGCGTACGTTCCGCTCGTGGCGCTCCTGGGTCGTCCGTATGAAGTCGTCGTTCGCGACGTCCAGAGTCGTCAGGAGGGGAAACCACGACTCGCTGACGAGCTTGTCGACCCACTGCTGCGGAGTGACGCCGTTCGCGCTCGCGGCGCGCAGCATCTTCTGGCCGTGCTCGTCGGTGCCCGTCAGCATCCAGGTGTCGTCACCGGCCTGACGGTGCCACCGCGCGAGGGTGTCCACTGCCACGGTCGTATACCCGTGACCGATGTGGGGCACGTCGCTCGGGTAATAGATCGGCGTCGTGATGTAGAAGGATCGGCCGGAAGTCACCCGTGAATTCTAGTCAGGCGGGATGCCGCGCCCGGCCCTGTGACAACGGCGCCCGCTCCCGCATCACCGGGCGGACGATCCGTAACACTCAGCCGCGCGCGTCGAGGGCAGCCTGATAGAGCTCGCGGCTCGAGTGGCCCGTGTGCGCCGCGACCTCGGCCGCGGCATCCTTCAATCGCGTCCCCGACCCGACGATCTCGAGCACCTGCGTGACCGCGTCGGGGAAGGCGGTCTCACGAGGCGCGGACCCGGCGACCACGAGCACCACTTCACCCCGCACGCCGCCTTCGGCCCACGCGGCGAGCTCGGCGAGGGTTCCGCGAACGACTTCCTCGTAGAGCTTCGTCAGCTCACGGCAGACGGCAGCCCGGCGATCCGGTCCGAACGCCACCGCCATGTCGGTGAGGGTGACGGCGACCCGAGTCGGGGCCTCGAAGAAGACCATGGTGCGGGGTTCGGCTGCGAGCGCGCGCAGGGTCGCTCCCCGCTCCCCCGGCTTGCGCGCCACGAAGCCCTCGAACGTGAAGCGGTCGGTCGGCAGGCCGGACACTGCGAGCGCGGTGAGCACGGCACTCGGCCCGGGGATGACGGTCACCGTCACACCGGCCGCAGCGGCCGCCGCCACGAGCCCGAAGCCGGGATCGCTCACGGTCGGCATTCCGGCGTCACTCAGCACCAGTACGTCCTGACTGCGTGCCAGCTCGACCAGCTCGGGGGCGCGATCCTTCTCGTTGTGATCGTGGAGGGCGATGAGCCGCGGACGATTCGGGATGCCGAGGGCCGCGAGCAGGCGCTGCGTGGTGCGCGTGTCCTCCGCGGCGATCACGGTCGCCTGCTCGAGCGCCTCGACGAGACGGCGCGAGGCGTCCCCCAGGTTTCCGATGGGGGTCGCCGCGAGGATGATCACGGGGCCAGCCTAGACTTGCCCGGTGACGCACGCCGCGGAGCTGGAGGCTCCCCCGCCCGAGGGGCACCTCCTGCCGGAATCGCGTCCGAGTCTGTACGACCGGTTCTCGCAGCGCATCCACTCCGACCCCCGTGCGGCGCGCCTCTACCGCTGGCTCGGCCCTGCACTGGTGCTCGTCCTCGCCGCGACGCTGCGGCTGTGGAATCTCGGCAACGCGCACGACCTCATGAACCAGTTCGACGAGACCTACTACGTCAAGGACGCGTGGACGCTCTCGCGCCTCGGCTACGAGGGCGCGTGGTCAGAGGGCGCGAACGAGCGCTTCCTGTCCGGGGACGTCAACTCGTTCTCGACCGACCCGGCCTTCGTCGTGCACCCGCCGCTCGGCAAGTGGATCATCTCGCTCGGGATGATGGCGATCACGCCCACGAACGGCTGGGGCTGGCGCATCACGACCGCGATCCTCGGCACGGCGGCGGTCCTCGTGCTGATGCTCATTGCGAAGCGGATGACGCGCTCGACCACATTCGCCGTTATCGCCGGCCTGCTGATGGCGGTCGACGGCCTCGCCGTGTCGATGAGCCGGGTCGCGCTCCTCGACACCCCCCTGACGTTCTTCGTGCTGCTCGCATTCTGGTTCGTGCTCCGCGATCGAGAACGGACGATGGCTCGAATCACGGAGACGGTCGCGGCGCGCCTCGATGCGAGCGAGGGTCCGCTCTGGGGACCGATCCTCTGGAACCGGCCGTGGATCCTCGCGGCAGGCGCGGCCCTCGGCGCCGCGTGCGCCGTGAAGTGGTCGGGCGTCTGGGTGCTCGCGGGGCTCGGCGTCTATCTCGTGGTGACCGATGCGCTCGCCCGGCGCCGCGCGGGAGTCCTCTTCTGGCCGACGGACTCCGTCCGGCAGGGTGCAGTGACGTTCGTGCTGCTCGTGCCGGTCGCCTTCGTCGTCTACCTCGCATCCTGGACCGGCTGGCTCGTCACCGACGGCGGATACAGCCGCCACTCCGCCGAGGCGAGCCCCGCGACCGGCCTGTTCTCCTGGGTCCCGCTGTCGCTGCAGAGTCTGTGGAACGACCACGTCACGATGTACAACGCCGCGTCGCAGATCACGGCGGTCCACACCTACGCGAGCCCGGCCTGGCAGTGGCCGCTGCTGCTTCGCCCCACCGGCATGTACTACCACCACGACGCCTTCGGTGAAGCGGGGTGCGAAGCGGCGAACGGCTGCTCGCAGGTGATCGCCAGCATCCCGAACCCGCTCATCTGGTGGGCCGGCGTGGCCGCGGTGCTCTACCTCGCCTACCGATTCGTCGTGGTGCGCGACTGGCGCTACGCGTTCATCCTGACCGGCGTGGCCGTCACGTACGTGCCGTGGCTGTTCTTCCCCGAGCGGACGGTCTTCCAGTTCTACACGGTGCTCATCCTGCCGTTCATGATCCTGGCGCTCACGTTCGCACTGCGCGACATCGCAGGCCCACGTCATGCGGACTCGTACCGAAGGCTCACCGGCCAGCGACTGGTGTGGGTCTTCCTCGGAGTCGCGCTCGCGCTCTCGGCCTTCTGGTACCCGGTGATATCGGCGATGCCGGTGCCGTACGACTTCTGGCGGCTGCACAACTGGATGCAGAGCTGGGTCTGATCTCGGGCCTGCGGTTCAGGGACTGAGTTCGGCGGGGTCCGTGACCGGGAGCCGGCAGGCGAAGTCGCGGCAGTCGTACGCGGTCGCGCGGCCGTCGCGCATCACCTTTTCTGCGAACAGCGAGAAGCCCGCACTCGCCCACGTCGACGCCTGTTCTGCGCTCACGACCGCGACGATGTCGGCGGGGATGCGGCGCGCCGCCGCCGCGAGCGGATCATCCGGGTCCGGGGTGACGACCACCAGTTGTCGCGGAGGCACGGCGAGGGCCGCCGCACTGCGGAGCAGCGCGCCGTACGCGAGGGGCTGGCGGAGCGCGTCCGCCGCGTGGGCGCCGATGATCCGCTCGGCGAGGTCACGGTGCGAGTCCCCTGCACCCAGCATCCAGAGAAGCGTCGCGGTCTCGGCGATCGCGGCGAGGCCCGACGGCTCGTCACCGTCGGATGCGGCATCCGGAGCCGCCACACCCTGAGCCGCCAGCACGGGGTCCCCTCCTCCCGGCACCGCGATCGTGCCGTCGGGGTGCACGCAGGCGGCCACGAGCTCCTGAGCCCGGACCGCGTACGCGGGTTCGCCCGTCGCGACGGCGAGGGCCGCGAGTCCGGCTGCCAGCTGCCCGTAGTCGGCGAGCGTGGATGACGCGCGTGAGGCGATCTCGTCGAGAGAGGCGCGCACGAGCCGCCCGTCCGGCGCGACGTTGACGGTGAGCACGGTGTCCGCGGCCCATCGTGCGGACTCGATCAGCGCCGGGTCGTCCAACCTGAAGCCCGCGCGGGCGAGAGCACCGATGGCGAGACCGTTCCAGCCGGTGACCACCTTGCCGTCCACCGCCGGCGGCTCGAGGGCGCGGCGGGCGGCGGCATCCCGCTCGTAGTAGCCGCCCTCACTGCGGGCGCCGTCGATCCACGACTCCGAGTCCTGGGCGGCGCCGAAGCCGCCCGCCGGCCGCTGCAGGACGTCGCGCAGAAACCCGCCGACGCCGGCGGCGATGTCATCGCGACCGGCGTCGAGCGCGACATCCAGGAGCTGGGCGTTGTCGGTGAGCATGCGCTCGTAGTGCGGGACCGACCAGTCGCGGCGCGTGGCGTAGCGGAAGAAGCCGCCCTCGACGGGATCGCGCAGCGGCGACGCCGCCATGGCAGCCAGGGCGCGGTCCGCCACTGCGGACGCCTCGGGTGCCGCCTCGCGCACGGCCCGCGACTGCAGGAAGCGGAGCGCGGTGGCGACGGGGAACTTCGGCGCAGCCGGGTCGCCGCCGCCGAATCCGCCGTACTCCGGGTCCTCCCGCTCGGCGAGGGATGCTGCGGCGGTGGCGAGCGCGGCCGTCGAGGGCACCGCGGCGGGCGTCTGGGCGGCACCGCGCACCTCGGCGAGCGCCGAGACGACTGCGTCGGCGGTGCCGTCGATCTGCTCCCGGCGCTCGGCCCACGCCTCGCTCACCGCGGCGAGCACCTGGCGGAAGGCGGGCATCCCGACGCGGGGTTCGGGCGGGAAGTAGGTCCCCGCGAAGAACGGACGCCCTTCGCGGCGTCGCGAAGACCGTCAGCGGCCAGCCGAGGTGCTGGGTGAACGCCCCCGCGGCCGCCATGTACGCGGCGTCGACTTCGGGGTGCTCCTCTCGGTCCACCTTGATCGCGACGAAGCCCGCATCGAGGTCGGCGGCTGTCGCGGCATCCTCGAATGACTCCCGAGCCATCACGTGACACCAGTGACAGGTCGAGTAGCCGATCGAGACCATCACGGGCACGTCGCGCCGCCGGGCCTCGGCGAAGGCCTCGGCACTCCACGGGAACCAGGCGACCGGATTGCCGGCGTGGGCGCGCAGGTAGGGGCTGGTCGCGGCTGCCAGACGATTCACCACGGAGGCCTCCTCGCGTCAGTCGACCTCGTCGGGGTGCGCGCTGACGCGGCCCGATCCATCGCCCGGATCCATGGCGTCGATGGCCGCCACCTCGGCGTCGGTCAGCTCGAAGTCGAAGACGTCGAGGTTCTCTTCCAGGCGCTCGCGGCGCACCGACTTCGGGAAGACGATGAAGCCCTTCTGCAGGTGCCAGCGCAGCACCGCCTGAGCCGGCGTCCTGCCGTGCGCGACGGCCGCTGCGGCAATGGGCTCGGCACCGAACAGGTCGTACTTGCCCTGGCCGAGCGGCCCCCACGACTCG
The DNA here is from genome assembly GCA_963751055.1 of uncultured Actinomycetota bacterium. Classification (GTDB taxonomy): domain Bacteria; phylum Actinomycetota; class Actinomycetes; order Actinomycetales; family Microbacteriaceae; genus Microbacterium. The sequence goes on from CAVVTB010000002.1 coordinate 965,213, forward strand.
ATCTTCACGTCGTGCGCTGCGGCCCAGTCCGTGATCTCGCGCTGCTGATAGGCAGGATGCAGCTCGATCTGGTTCACCGCCGGGACGACGCCGGTCGCCGCGACGATGCGGTCGAGGTGGGGAACGAGGTGGTTCGAGACTCCGATGCTGCGGGCGAGTCCGGCATCCCGCAGTTCGATGACCTTCTCCCAGGCGTGCACGTAGTTGTCGGCGGCGGGGGTGGGCCAGTGCACGAGGTAGAGGTCGACCTGCTCGAGGCCGAGCTTCTCGAGACTCTCGGCGATGGCCGCGCGGGGCTCCTCGCCCTCGTGACGGTCGTTCCACAGCTTCGTCGTGACGAACAGTTCGTCACGCGGGATGCCGCTCGCCGCGATCGCGCTTCCGACGCCCTCTTCGTTGCCGTAGATGGCCGCGGTGTCGATGTGGCGGTAGCCCACCTCCAGGGCTTCGGCGACCGCGCGCGCGGTGTCGGCCGGCGGCACCTTGAAGACGCCGTACCCGAGCTGCGGGATGTCGTGGCCGTCGTTGAGCTTCAGCGTGGGAACAGTCATGGTTCAAGCCTAGGCGGGACGTCGCCGCGCAGATCGCCCATCACGAATGCATCGCCGTCGGGTATGGGATACACCGGATACAGCCCGGTGTCGGGTTCCGCCGACACAGTGAAGGTCGTCTGGCGACCCCGTTTTCCGCGCCGCTCTGCCCGACCCGGTCCCCTGAAGCGCACCGCGGGATAGACGGGCGCGATGCGGAGTGGATCATGGTTGCGGTGCTCGTCAGCATCCCACCCCACCGCGGAGAGCATCTTCACGCGCAAGTCGGCGATGATCCCCTCCAGCGCGTCGAACCCGGCTTTATCGATGCGGTACCAGCGCCATTGCATGTCGGCCCTCACGTCGACGAGGCGCGCGTCGCGCAGATGGCGAAGGTGCTTGGAGACGGCGGTGCGGCTGATGCGGAATTCGAAGCCCACGACATCCGCGATCTGTCCGGCGGTGTGCTCCCCGCTCGAGAGGATGTCGAGGATGCGGCGGCGGGCCGGTTCGGCGAGCGCTTCGAGAGGGTCCATGCCCGCGACGGTAGCTCCGTCGGTATGGGCCCCGTCGTTCGAGGGCGTCGAATGTGGAGAACTCGTGATTCCACAGGTGATGGCGCGGGGCGGGCCGCCAGATTCTTTGGTTGGTTCGTTTCGCTGTTGAACTACCCGCTCACAGATGCTGGCTGAACTTCCTGCTCACAGACGCTCGTTGAATGTGCCGGATGCAGTCGCCCTTTGAACTTCCAGTTCACACACGCTGGGGGCCCGCCAGGGCTCATGTGAGCCGGAAGTTCCACCAGCATCTGTGAGCGGGAAGTTCATCGAGCAAACGAGAGAATGCAGAAAATCCGCCCTCGCGGACATCAGCGGTAGCGCCGACCCTCGTCGCGACGGAAGAGCACCAGGGCGAGCGCGAGCATGACACTGGTCCACGCCAGGATGCCGCCCCACACCCACCACTCGAGGGTGCCGCCCTGGACGGCCCAGATGACGAACTCGCGCGCCTGCCGCGAAGGCGTGAACATCGAGATCGCATTGAGCCAGTCGGCGAACAGAATCGGCGGCAGGAACAGCCCGCCGATGAACGCCAGGGCGAACATCACGATCTGGATGACGGCGATCGCCGCCTTGAACGGCAGGGCATAGCCGATCACGATTCCGATCAGCATGAACGGGATCGCCGAGGCGCCGAGCGCCACGACGCCCGCCAGGATGCGCTCCGGCGGCGCTTCGGCCGCGGTGAAGAGGCCCCCGACCACGATCACGGGAAGGATCGCGGCCAGTCCCAGCATCCCGGTGGAGAGGATGTGCGCGAGGACGCGCGAGATCCCGGGCGCGGGAAGCGTTCGGAGGTAGGGATCCCACGGCTGCTCGCGGTTCTCGGCGATGGTCAGCCCGAAGCTGAAGAGCGCGTTCGCCATCACCGCGAACACGGCCAGCGAGATCACGGCCTCCGTCGCATAGAGCGGATTGTCGGCGACGGAACGCTGCGGCACGACGAAGAACAGCAGCGCGAGAGCGGGGAAGACGATCGTGCCGATGACGGCGATCGGCACCCGGAAGGTCTCGATGAGCCCGTACTTGGCGTGAACCAGCGTCAGCCGCGCGGTCGACGGTGCGGTGAGGGATTCCTCGATGGTGCTCATGCGGTCCTCCTGAGGGATGTCTCGCGATCGGTCAGCGAGAGGAACGCCTCCTCGAGGGTGGCGCCCCGGATGGTGAGATCGTCGAACTCGACGCCGGAGTTCACAAGCGTCCGCACGAATGAGTCGGCGTCGTCGACGGTCAGCACGTCGAACGCATCCTCCTGGGTGTGCCCGAGAACTCCGGGCAGCCGTGAGACATCGTCGTGCGCGCGGGAACGCAGCCGCACCTGAGTGCGGCCAACCCGCGCGAGAACGCGGGGCAGATCGTCGTCGGCGAGAACGCGTCCCTCCCCCATCACGATCACCCTCTGCGCGAGCGCCTCGATCTCCTCGAGGTAGTGGCTCGTCACCACGACGGTCGCCCCGGATGCATGCTGGCGGCGGATCGCCTCCCACAGCGTGCGACGCGCGTCCACATCCAGGCCGGTGGTGGGCTCGTCCAGCAGCACCAGCCGTGGTCTGCCGACGAACGCGAGCGCGACGGAGAGGCGACGCTTCTGGCCGCCCGAGAGCGAGCCGGTCTGGCGGCGCAGCAGATCGGAGAAACCGAACTCCGCTGCCAGGTCGCCGGTGGCGACACGGTCCGCGAAATGCGCACCCACATAGTCCACGACTTCTCCGACCCGGAGCGTGTCGGGTAGCGCGGTCTCCTGCGGCGTGCTCCCGAGCGCGCGGCGAGCGCCGGCGTCGACCGGGTTTCCGCCGAACAGCTCGACGCGGCCGCTCGTCGGTCGCCGCAGACCCTGCAGCAGCGAGAGCAGCGTGGTCTTGCCGGCTCCGTTGGGGCCGAGCAGACCCAGCAGGATGCCGGACGGGATGTCGAGCGAGACGTCGTCGACCGCGATGATGTCGCCGTATCGGCGGGTGACCCGATCGAAGCGGGCGAGCGTGCTGTGACTCATGGCTGTACTCCCAGAACGGATCGAAGGGTGTCGGTGTAGTCCTCGAAGGCTCGCCGACCCACCTTCGTGAGCGATACGTATGTCGCGGGCGTCCGGCCGCGGAAGGTCTTCTCGACGGCGACGTAGCCCGCGTCCTCGAGCTTGCGCAGGTGGGTGGAGAGATTGCCGGCGGTCATCGTCAGCACCTCCTGGAGGCGGGTGAAGGTGATGCTCTCGTCGGCGGGTCGCATGGCGAGGGCGGCCATGATCCGCAGCCGGCCCTGCGCGTGGATCACCGGATCGAGGTCGGTCATCTATGCCGGACCTCCGGCCTGCTGCGGCGCATCTCGTGTCCGTCCGCCTCGCACCCAGGCCGCAGCGACGACCCCGCCCACGATGAAGACGGCGCCGCCGGCGAGCGCGAACACGAGGTAGTGCGTCGGATACCCGAACCACGGTGCGACGCACGCGACGAGCCCCACCCACAGGCCGACCGCGAGGGACTGCCAGTTGTGCCAGATGGCCCCGGCGATGAAGTACATGAGACCGACGATCATCACCGACGCCGTCGGGTAGTAGATGTTCGCGAGCTCCCGCGGCATCCCGAAGTGAAGCAGTGCACTCCCGAGCGCCCACACCCCGAGGTACCCGATGGGCCAGGCCAAGCCATAGAACGTTCCCGTCCAAGCGGCGTCGGCGCCGGTGCGGATCCCCCGGTTCATCCGGGCGCCGACGATCGCACTCAGGACCAGTGCGCCGACCATCAGCACGATGAAGGTCACAACGGCGAGGGGAAGCGGCATCCGGAAGCCCGGTGCGAGCCCGTCGATCAGCCAGAGGAATCCGAAGCCGACAGTCCACGCGATCCCCCATGCGAAGAGGATGAAAGGAAGGCCGGCTGCCAGCCGCCGGTCGATGTCGAGCTGCTGGCGGGTCAGCAGCTCCAGCGCCGCGGCGGGGTCGAGGGGCGCTTCGTCCGGGTCGGATGCCGGGAGCGACGGATCGGTCATGGTGCTCCGTTCGCGAGGAGGAAGGGGATGGCGAGCGCGGGCAGCGTCGTGAAGAGATTCACGAGACCATGGGCGATCACGAGCGGGAGCAGCCGCCCCTGACGACGGGCGATGATGCCGGAGCCGACACCCCAGACGAAGAAGGCGCAGGCGTACACGATGACGGCGTCGCGCGTGGGCGCGAACCACACGTGCTGCAGCCCGAACAGCACCGCCGGCACCAGGATCGCCGGAGCGATTCGCCACCGCTGCGCCAATGCGCCCTGTGAATAGCCGCGATAGACGAGTTCCTCGGTGGGGGCGTTCAGCGGCGCGAACGTGAGCACAGCGATGACGGCAAGGACCGCGATCACAGTCGGATTCAGCGCCGGCAGCGCTTCGGCGTCGAAGAACACCGTCTCGAATGCCTCGTACATCCGAGACCCGTGGAGAGCCCACATCGTGAGCATGATGGTCAGCGCGAACGGCACGTAGAGCACGACGAGCCACAGCAGCCCCCAGAGCACGTCCCGGCCGAGGCGTCCCCTGCGAAAGCCGATCAGGTCACCGACCGTCCGTCCCTCGGCCCGCAGACGGGCTCGGACCAGCACGAAGCACACGATGTTGACCGGGAGGATCGCAACCGTCGCGAGAAGCGCCGAGGGCGGGAACGGCGTCCATCCCACGGTGAGTCCCACGAGGATCCACGCCAGGGCGGATGCAGCCGCTACGAGCGCAATCCGCAGGAGAGGGAGGCCGATCACCCAACGGAGAGGATCGGTCCGTGGTGGCCGGGCGGTTCCTGGAGGGACCTGGATTGCGGTATCCATGAGTAACTTTGTACCGCAAAGTACTTTGCTCGTCAATGCAGATTGATCGAGGAGAGACCGGAGATCGGGTGCGGCGGGTTAAGATCGAAGGCTATGCCCGCGCCCGAACCCGTCATCGTCTACCCCGCAGAGCTGCCCGTCAGCGCCGCGCGGGACGAGATCGCGCGCGCCATCAGCGAGAACCAGGTCGTCATCGTCGCGGGCGCGACCGGTTCGGGCAAGACGACCCAGCTGCCCAAGATCTGCCTCGAGCTCGGCCGCACTCGCATCGCCCATACCCAGCCGCGTCGCATCGCCGCGCGGACGATCGCGGAGCGCATCGCCGAGGAGCTGCAGGTGCCGCTCGGCTCGACCGTCGGCTACAAGGTGCGCTTCACCGACAAGGTGTCCGAAGACACCCGGGTCGCGCTCATGACCGACGGAATCCTGCTCAACGAGATCCACCGCGACCGGCTCCTTCGCCGCTACGACACGATCATCGTCGACGAGGCGCATGAGCGGTCGCTCAACGTCGACTTCCTGATCGGCTACCTCCGCCGCATCCTGCCCCGGCGACCCGACCTCAAGGTCATCGTCACGAGCGCGACGATCGACCCCGAGAGCTTCGCGAAGCACTTCGCGGATGCCGCGAACCAGCCCGCTCCGATCATCGAGGTGTCGGGGCGGACCTACCCCGTCGACATCAGGTTCCGCCCGGCGGCGGAAGCGGCGGAGGACGACGTCGACGGCATCGTCGCCGCGCTGCGCGAACTGGATCGCGAGCCCGCCGGCGACGTCCTGGTGTTCCTCCCCGGTGAGGCCGAGATCCGCGATGCTGCCGATGCCGTTCGGGGAATGTACGCGAAGGATGCCGCACCCACCGAGGTCCTCCCCCTGTACGGTCGCCTGAGCGCGGCCGAGCAGCATCGCGTCTTCGAGCGATCCACGGTCGCGGGCGTGCGCCGGCGGGTGATCCTCGCCACCAACGTCGCCGAGACGAGCCTGACGGTGCCCGGCATCCGGTACGTCGTCGACACCGGCACGGCCCGGATCTCGCGGTACAGCAATCGAACCAAGATCCAGCAGCTGCCGATCGAGGCGATCTCGCAGGCGTCGGCACAGCAGCGGTCGGGGCGCGCCGGCAGGACGTCGCCGGGCATCGCGATCCGCCTTTACGCCGAAGACGACTTCGCGACGCGGGACGAGTTCACCGAGCCCGAGATCCTCCGGACGAGCCTCGCCTCCGTCATCCTGCAGATGCTGTCGCTCGGGTTCGGCGACATCTCGGAATTCCCCTTCCTCACTCCCCCGGACAGCCGCGGCGTGAAGGCCGCACTCGACCTCCTCATCGAGCTCGGTGCGGTCCGCCCTTCGACAGGCTCAGGAACGGGATCCCGAACCACGCTCACCGATCTCGGCCGAGAGATCGCCCGGCTGCCGATCGACCCGCGGTTCGCACGCATGCTGATCGAAGCGAAGCGCACGGGCGTGCTGCCCGACGTCCTCGCGATCGTGTCCGGAATGTCGATCCAGGACGTGAGGGAACGCCCCGAGGAGCGTCGCGAGGAGGCCGATCGCCTGCACGCGCGCTTCACCGACCCGACGAGCGACTTCCTGAGCATGCTGAACCTGTGGAACCACCTGCAGGAGCAGCAGGCCGCGCTCGGCTCGAGTGCCTTCCGCCGGCTCTGCCGCTCTGAGCATCTGAACTACGTGCGCGTGCGGGAATGGGCGGATGTGCACCGGCAGCTGGGCGCGATCATCGGCGCGCCGCGCCGGGCGGCCGGAACCGCGACGGCCGATCCCGATGACATCCACCGCGCGATCCTGTCGGGACTGCTCTCCCATCTCGGCATCCTCGACGAGCGCTCGGCTCCTGCCCAGAAGCCCCGCACCGGATCCGCGGCGGGGCCGAAACGACCGGAACCCCGCAGCGGCGACTATCTCGGGGCGCGCGGCGCGCGGTTCGCGATCTTCCCGGGTTCGGGCCTCAAGAAGAAGCGTCCGGCTGCGGTCATGGCCGCCGAGCTCGTCGAGACCTCGAGGCTGTTCGCACGGACCGTCGCGGCCATCGATCCCGCCTGGGCCGAGGTGCTCGCGGGCGATCTCGCCAAGCGCCAGCTCAGCGAGCCGCATTGGTCGAAGGCGTCGGGAGCAGCATCCGCCTATGAGAAGGTCACGCTGTTCGGCGTCGAGATCATCCCGCGGCGCCGCGTGCAGCTCGCCCGCTTCGATCGGCCGTTCGCGCGGGAGCTGTTCGTGCGTCACGCGCTGGTGGAAGGCGAGTGGGATGTCTCGCACCTCGACAAGCGCCTGACGGCGTTCGAGCGCCGCAACCTCGAGCTGCGCCGGCGCCTCGAGAAGATCGAGGAGCGCGAGCGCCGCCGCGACATCCTGCTCGGCGACGAGGCCGTCTACCGGTTCTACGACGCTCGGATCCCCCGGGACGTCTTCGACGCGCGGTCGTTCGAGGCGTGGTGGCAGGATGCCGCATCCCGCACCCCCCGCCTGCTCGACATGACGGAATCAGATCTCGTCGACGACGCCTCGCAGGGCGACGAGCGGGACTTCCCGGCGCGCTGGCGCCAGGGCGACCAGGTGCTGTCGCTCGCCTACCGGTTCGAACCGGGCACGCCCGATGACGGCGTCACCGCGGTCGTGCCCCTCCCGCTTCTCGCGCAGCTGCGCCCGGACGGGTTCGACTGGCAGGTGCCGGGGATGCGCGACGAGCTCATCACCGAGCTCCTGCGCTCCCTTCCGAAGGTGATTCGCCGAAACGTGGTGCCTGCGGCGGACTGGGCCGCGAAGTTCGCCGAGGAGCTCGCCGGGCAGGGACCCGAATCGCACGAGGGGCTGCCGCCGGTGCGGCTGCTCGACGCCCTCGCCGCGCGCGTTCAGCGGGTCGCGAATCAGCGGGTGTCGGCATCCGATTTCGAGCTCGATCGGGTGCCCTCGCACCTGCGGGTCTCGTTCCGCGCGGTGGACGAGCGGGGCCGGGCGATCGGCACCGACGCCGACCTCACGGCACTGCAGGACCGGCTGGCGGGCCGCGCCCGCGCTTCGGTGGCGAAATCGGTGACCCGCGCGGCCGCGCCGCCTGCATCGGCGGGGCCGCCCGCCCCCGCCACCGGGCAGCCGGCCTTCACCGAGCGATCCGGTCTCATCGACTGGTCCTTCGGCGACCTGCCCGACGTCGTCGACACCAAGGTGGCGGGCGGCGTCGTCCGCGGCTATCCCGCGATCGTCGACGAGGGCGCCTCGGTCGCGGTGCGGATCGAGACCACGCCCGAGGCGGCCGCAGCCGCGACCCACGGCGGCGCGCGCCGGCTCGTCCTGCTCTCCGTCGCCTCGCCCGCCACCTACGTGCTCGACCACCTCACCGCGAACGAGAAGCTCGCCCTCGCCGCATCCCCCTATCCGTCCGCGAAGGCCCTGATCGAGGACTGCCGGGTGGCGGTGGCGGATGCCGTCATCGCGCGCACTGCGCCGGACGGCGTCATCCGCACCCGCGCCGCCTTCGATGCGGTTCGCGACGCGTTCTCGGCCGCGGTGGTCGACGAGCTCTTCCAGACGGTGTCGCTCACCGCCCGCATCCTCGTGGCGGCTCGCGAGGTCGACCGCGCGCTGCGGGCCCAGAACTCGCTGACGCTGCTCGGTGCGCTGAACGACGTGAAGGGCCAGGTGGCGGCGCTCGTCTTCCCCGGCTTCGTGTCGCGTTCCGGCCTCGCCCGGCTCGCGCACCTCCCCCGATACCTGCAGGGAGCGCTCGACCGCGTGCGCGGGCTCGCCGACAATCCGGGCCGGGACCGCCAGCGCATGTCGGAGTTCGAGCGGATGTCGGCGCTGTTCGTCGAGGCAGGCGGCGTCGCTCCAGCGCCCGAAGGCGAACGGGCGTCCCTCGTACACGCGCGCTGGCTGCTCGAGGAATATCGAATCAGCCTGTTCGCGCAGTCGCTGGGCACCGCCGAGCCGGTGTCGCCGCAGCGGATCCAGAAGGCGCTGCGGGAATAGCGGTCGTCCGCGAGGCGGTTGCTCCTGCCATGGCCAGCGCAATCGTCTACACCGAGTTCGGCGGACCTGAGGTCCTTCGCCTGATCGACGTCCCCGACCCGGTTCCCGGCGAAGGCGAGGTGGCGGTCCGGGTCGAAGCCGCGGGCGTGAACCCCATCGAGTGGAAGGTGCGCAGGGGACTCCGGCCCTCCGGACCGCTGGAAGAGCCGCGTCGCGTCGGCGGCGACGGTGCGGGGATCATCACGGCGGTCGGCGACGGAGTCGACGGATTCCGCCCCGGCGACACTGTCGCCTTCTTCGGAGCGTCCGGTGCCTACGCCACCGACATCACCGTGCCGGCGAGCCGCGTCCACATGCGTCCGCCGCAGGTCAGCGCGGATGAGGCCGCCGCGCTCGGCATTCCCGTCGGCACCGCCTACCAGACGCTCCGCTCGCTCGGCGTCGGTCCGGGCGACACACTGCTCGTGCACGGCGGCTCAGGTGCGGTCGGTCAGGCCGCGATCCAGTTCGCCGTGCTGTGGGGAGCGACCGTCATCGCGACCTCGTCCGAGCGACGGGTCGACCGCGTACGTGCGCTCGGCGCGACGCCCGTCGTCTACGGTGACGGACTCGTGGACCGTGTCCGCGAGGTGGCGCCGCAGGGCCTCACGGTCGCCATCGACGCGGCCGGCACCGATGAGGCGCTGCAGGCATCGCTCGATCTCGTCGCCGACCACGACCGCGTAGCGACCCTCGTCAGGGGCCGGGATGCGGCATCCCTCGGCATCCGCGCCTTCTCAGGCGGTGGACCCATCCCCCTCACCGCCCAGCAGCTGGCATGGCGCGCGGAGGCGATTCCGGTCACGCTCGCGCTGCTCGCGGCCGGGCGGTTCTCGATCGAGGTCGGACAGTCATTCCCGCTGGCGGAGGCCGCCGAGGCTCACCGCGTGGTCGAGGCAGGCGCCGACGGCAAGGTCACGCTCGTTCCGTAGCCGAGGCGCGGTGGCGCGCAACAGTTCGACATACGACTCCGGCGGAGGACCGGACGCGCCGACAATGGACGCATGCCCGAGACCCCGCGTTCCTTCGCGACGACGCAGGTGCAGGCGGGGTACCAGCCCGGTGTCGCCGAGAACACCGCTGTGCCCCCGATCCACCAGTCGAACGCCTTCCAGTTCACCTCGCTGAGCGAGGCGCGCGACCTGTTCGCGCTGCGACGCGAGGGCAACATCTACAGCCGGGCCGCGAACCCCACCGTCCTCACGTTCGAGCGCCGCGTCGCCGAACTCGAGGGCGGCATCGCCGCCGCCGGGGTGGCATCCGGCCAAGCCGCCGTCGCGATGTCGCTGCTCGCGCTCGCGAAGCAGGGCGAGCACATCGTCGCCGCCCGCCAGCTCTACGGCGGCACCGTGGACCTGCTCGACGACACCTTCGCCGACTGGGGCATCGACGTCACGTTCGTCGACCAGGACGACATCGGAGCCTGGGAGGCCGCGATCCGGCCGCAGACGCGCGCGCTCTTCGCCGAGGGGATCACGAACCCGATCGCGCAGGTGCTCGATGTGCGAGCGGTCGCCGGCATCGCGCACAGCGCAGGCGTTCCCCTCGTCATCGACAACACCGTCGCGACCCCGTACCTTCAGCGAGCGAAGGACCTCGGCGCCGACATCGTGGTGCACTCGGCCACGAAGCTCCTCGGAGGTCATGGCACGTCGCTCGGCGGGGTCGTCGTGGACCTCGGCACGTTCGACTTCGCCGCCGATCCGCAGCGGTGGCCGCAGCTCACTGCGCCCTATCGCCGCATCCCCGGCGGGAGCCTCGTCGAGCGCTTCGGCGAGACCGGTTCGCCCTACATCACGCTCGTCAAGACCAAGTTCGTACACGACCTCGGCCCGTCGCTGTCGGCGTTCAACGCGTTCCAGCTGCTTCAGGGCATCGAGACGCTCGACCTCCGGGTCGCACGTCACAGCGAGAACGCCCTGGGTGTCGCGCGGTTCCTCGAGCAGCATCCGGCGGTCGCCCGAGTCCATCACCCCGGCCTCGAGTCGAGCCCCTGGCACGAAGCGGCACAGGTCTATCTGCCGCGCGGCGCAGGCTCGGTCTTCTCCTTCGACCTCCATGCGACGGGCGATCCCGAGGCGGACTTCCGTCAGGTGGAGGCGTTCATCGCGCGTCTGCAGGTCGTGCGCCTTGTCGCCAACATCGGCGACGCGCGCAGCCTCGTGGCGCATCCGGCGTCGATGACGCACAGCCACCTGTCGGCCACGCAGCTGGCCGAGGCGAGCATCAGCTCGACAACCGTCCGCCTCTCGATCGGCCTGGAGGATCTCGGCGACATCCTCGCCGACCTCGATGCCGCGCTCGCGGAGGCGCGGGTTCCCGAGTTCGAAGCGGCCGGCCGCGCCTGACCAGCGCCTCGCCGGTCATGCCGGCACCGCTAATCTCGGAGAATGACCGAACCCCGCTCGACCGGCCTCCGCTGGGGCATCCTCGCCACGGGTGGCATCGCCCACGCCTTCACCGGCGACCTCCGCACCGCCGGCCTCGACGTCGCAGCCGTGGGCTCACGGCGCGCCGACGCCGCGGCGGCCTTCGCCGCTGAATTCGGCATCCCGCATGCGCATGGATCCTACGAAGATCTCGTCGCGGACCCGGACGTCGACATCGTCTACGTCTCGACCCCGCATCCGCTGCACGCCGAGAACGCGATCCTCGCCCTCCAGGCCGGCAAGCACGTCCTCGTCGAGAAGCCGTTCACGCTCAACGCCACCGAGGCAGCACTCGTGCGCGACGTCGCCAAGTCCGAGGGCCTCCTCGCGATGGAGGCCATGTGGACGCGGTACCTGCCCCACATGGTGCGGATCCGCGAGCTGCTGGCCGATGGGGCGCTGGGCGACATCCGCGCCGTGCTCGCGGATCACACCCAGCGCATCAGCTCCGACCCGGAACACCGCCTGAACGCGCTGGAGCTCGGCGGCGGCGCTCTCCTCGACCTCGGCATCTACCCCGTCTCGTTCGCCTGGGATGTGCTCGGCGCCCCGGACACCATCGCCGCCAGCGCCACACTTGGGCCGACAGGCGCAGACAGCGAGGTCGCCACGATCTTCACGCATGCCTCCGGCGCCGTGTCGACGTCGCTCTCGGCATCGCACGCCGCAGGCCCGAACGCTGCCCACATCATCGGCACAGAGGCGCGGATCGAGATCGACGCGGTCTGGTACTGCCCGACGTCGTTCCGGCTCAAGACCGCGGATGGGACCGTGCTCGAGGAGTACACGTCCCAGATCGAGGGGCGCGGCATGCAGTACCAGGCGCTCGCGGCGGAGGCGTACATCGCCGCCGGCAAGACCGACAGCGAGCTGCTGCCGATCGACGAGACGGTGGCGATCATGGCGACGCTCGACGAGGTCCGATCGCTCATCGGCGTGCGCTACCCCGGGGAGGAGTGAGATGCCCGACCTCGAGAACCAGCGGGTCGCGGTCTACCTCGACTTCGACAACATCGTGATGTCCTGGTACGACCGGGTCCACGGCCGCAACTCCTACTCCCGCGACCGCCAGCGCATCTCGGAGAATCCCGGCGAGCCCGAGATCGCCGAGCGGCTCGCCGCCGCCACGATCGACGTCGGCGCGATCATCGACTACGCGGCCTCGTTCGGCACGCTGGTGCTGACTCGCGCGTACGCGGACTGGTCGGCGCCCGTCAACGCGGTCTACCGATCGCAGCTCGTCGCACGCGCCATCGACCTCGTGCAGCTGTTCCCCGCCGCGGCATACGCGAAGAACGGCGCCGACATCCGCCTCGCGGTCGATGCCGTCGAAGACATGTTCCGTCTGCCCGACCTCACGCACGTGGTGATCGTGGCCGGCGACTCCGACTACGTCCCGCTGGCCCAGCGCTGCAAGCGCCTGGGCCGGTTCGTCGTGGGGGTGGGGGTGGCCGGTTCGACCGCCAAGTCGCTGGCGGCCGCGTGCGACCAGTTCGACGCGTACGACGCGCTTCCGGGCGTCGCGCGGCCGGCGGTGGAGCAGAAGAAGGATGCCTCGGCCTCGCGCTCGCGTGCCCGCAAGGCGGCGGCGGATCCATCCGCGGACCTCCTGGAGCGGGCGCTGCGCCTCGAGTCCGACAAGGAGGACGCCGACTGGCAGCACGCATCCGCGGTGAAGAGCCTGATCAAGCGGCTGGATCCCTCGTTCAGCGAGAAGGCGCTGGGGCACAAGAGCTTCTCCGACTTCGTCAAGGCGCACCCCGCGGTGGCCGAGGTCGACGAGTCGGGAAACATCGTGCTCATCCGGCTGGCGCCCGCTCGTCGCTGACCGGCTGGTAAGCCGCCGAATCCGGTAATGTGTCGCCTGTGGCACGCCGGAGAGTCCCGCCCGGCTCGCAGTCTTCACTTCGTGAAGCCAACCGAGCCCGGCTTGTCGAGTCTCTGAAACGCCACGGACGGCTGACTCAGGTCGAGCTGGCGGGAAGCACCGGCCTCTCCCCCGCCACGGTGTCGAACATCGTCAAGGAGCTGACGGCTTCTGGGCTGCTGCACACCTCGTTCACCTCGCGCAGCGGCCGCCGCGCGACGCTCGTCTCTCTCGCACGTCAGCTCGGACTGGTCGCCGGGGTCCACTTCAGCTCGCGGCAGCTGCACGTCGCGATCGCAGACGCCACACGCACGATCGTCACGCAGAGCTCGATCCCCCTCGCCCTCGACCACCGCCACGACGCCGAGCTCGACCGGCTCGCCATTCTCCTCGGCGACATGATGGAGTCCCTCGGGGGCTCCGTGAGCGACATCCTGGCCGTCGGACTGGCGCTGCCCGCCCCGATCGATCCCCGCACCGGCATGGTGTCGACCCCCGGCCTCCTCCGCGGCTGGGAGGGCGTCGACGTCGCCGAGAGCCTTCAGGCCCGCATCGGGCGGCCGGTCTTCGTCGACAGCGAAGCGAACCTGGGCGGCCTCGCCGAGGCACGCGAAGGAAGCGCGCGGACCGTCTCCTCCTCGGTGTACATCCGGGTCGGCCACTCGATCAGCGCGGGGCTCATCGTCCGTGGCGACCTGTTCCGCGGCGTCAACGGCAAGGCCGGACAGATCGGGCACGTGACGATCGACGAGAACGGTCCGATCTGCCGCTGCAGCAACCGCGGCTGTCTCGAGACCTACGCCGGCGGCCCCGCACTCCTCTCGCTGTTCCCGCCGGGCGACGGCATGCAGCGTCTCGGCGACCTGCTGCAGGCCGCCGAAGCCGGCGACGGCAGCGCCCGCCGCGTGATCGCCGACGCCGGCCGCCACATCGGCGTCGCACTCGCAAGCCTCTGCAATCTCTTCGATCCCGAGCTCATCGTGGTCGGCGGCGAACTCTCCCAGGCCGGCGAGATCCTCATGGCGCCGATGCGGCACTCGCTCGCGCGGTCCGCACTCGCGGCAGCAGGCGGCCTGCCGGAGATCATCGGCGCATCGTTCGGCGAGTGGGCCGAGACCCGCGGCGCGATCGCGATAGCCCTCGATCACGTCACGGTGGAAGCTCAAGCCATCCCGTTCTCCGCGTAGGCCAGACGTGTCGAAGCCAGCGTCCCAGCGACGCCTCCCCCTGCGTCGAGCGATCACGGTGACCGCCGCAGCACTGCTGGCGGGATCGCTCGCGGCGTGCAGTGGAGCCCCGGACGGCGGAAGCACCGGAGGGGAGGGCGGCAAGATCGCCCTCTTGCTCCCCGATGTCAAGACCGCGCGCTACGAGACATTCGACCGCCCCATGTTCGAGAACCGGATCGCCGAACTCGGCCCGTATCAGGTGCTCTACGCCAACGCGGATCAGGATGCTGCGAAGCAGCAGCAGCAGGCCGAATCGGCGCTCGCTGCGGGTGCCGAGGTGCTCGTCCTCGACCCCGTCGACTCGCACGCGGCGGTGACGATCGTGACCGCCGCGAACGCCGAGAACGTGCCCGTCATCTCGTACGACCGCCTCATCGCCGGCGGCGACCTCGCCTACTACGTCTCCTTCGACAACGAGAAGGTGGGGACGCTCCAGGCGACCGCGTTCGTCGACGCGCTCGAGGCGAGGGGTGACGACTCCGCCGGCATCCTGATGGTGAACGGATCGCCCACCGACAACAACGCGATGCTCTTCGCCCGGGGCGCCCACGATGTGATCGACCGGACCGATCTGCACATCCTCGCCGAGTACGAGACGCCGGACTGGAGTCCCGACAAGGCGCAGGAGTGGGTGGCCGGTCAGATCTCGCAGTACGGCGACGCGATCGCCGGCGTGTACGCCGCGAACGACGGAGTCGCCAGCGGCGCGATCGCGGCGCTCCGAGCAGCGAACGTCGAGCCGCTGCCGATCGTCACCGGCCAGGACGCAGAACTCTCGGCGATCCAGCGCATCCTGACCGGAGACCAGCACATGACGGTCTACAAGGCGATCAAGCCTCAGGCGGAGCTTGCGGCCGAAGTCGCCGTCGCGCTCCTGAAGGGCGAAGAGGTCACCTCGCCGCTCACGATCCAGGACACGCCCGCGACGCTGCTCGACCCCGTGGCGGTCACCATCGACAACATCCGCGAGACCGTGATCGCCGATGGATTCTGGACGATAGACGACATCTGCACGCCCGCCTACGAGCAGGCGTGTGCGGCCGCAGGGCTTCGCAAGGGCTGACATCATTGAGCATGCTTCCTTCTCCGACCCGGGCCGCGCGATCGCGCGAGCGTGTGCTCACCATGCACGGCATCGGCAAGCACTTCGGCGCGGTGAAGGCCCTCACGGACGTCGATTTCTGGGTGAACGAGGGTGAGGTCGTCGCGCTCATCGGCGACAACGGCGCGGGCAAGTCCACGCTCGTCAAGGTGCTCGCCGGTGTCCATGCACCGGATGCCGGAACGATCGACTTCGACGGCGAAGTCGTCGACATCCACAGCCCCGCCGACGCGCAGGACCTCGGCATCGCCACCGTGTTCCAGGACCTGGCGCTCTGCGACAACCTCGACGTGGTGGCGAACCTGTGGCTCGGGCGAGAGCTCCTGAGCGGCAGCACACTCGACGAGGTCGGCATGGAGGAGCGCACCTGGACACTGCTGCGTGAACTCGCCGCCAAGATCCCGTCGGTACGCGTGCCGGTCGCATCGCTCTCCGGCGGTCAGCGCCAGACCGTCGCGATCGCGCGGTCGCTCGTGGGTGAGCCGCGGGTCATCATCCTCGACGAGCCGACGGCGGCGCTCGGCGTCGCCCAGACCGCCGAAGTCCTGAATCTCATAGAACGCCTTCGCGAACGCGGCCACGGGGTCATCCTGATCAGCCACAACATGGCCGACGTGATGGCGGTGGCCGATCGCGTGGTCGTCCTCCGTCTCGGACGCAACAACGGGGTCTACAACGTCGCCGACGTCACGAGCGAGACCCTGATCGCCGCCATCACCGGAGCAGTCGACGGCACCGTGAAGCGGCGAGCCTCCGAAGCGGAGCCCGCCGACTCGCCCGGCGGGAAGGTCATCCCGATGCCGTCCGGTCCGCGCCGGAGGAAGATCCCCGGCCCCGGGGGCGACTCGTGAGCGCGGGAAACCCGCCGGCGACGGCATCCGCCGCCCTCCCCGATCCCGAGGACGACCGGCTGCTGAGCCCGCAGGGAATGAAGGGAGCGCTGGCTCGCCTGCTGGCGCGCATGCGCGGCGGAGACCTCGGCCAGCTGCCGGTCATCGCCGGGCTGATCGTCATCTGGACGGTCTTCCAGGCGCTCAACCCCGTATTCCTCTCGCCCAGGAACCTGGTCGACCTGACCATGCAGTGCGCCGCTATCGGGACGATCGCGCTCGGGATCGTGCTGGTGCTGCTGCTCGGCGAGATCGACCTGTCGGTCGGATCCGTGTCAGGCCTCGCCGCTGCGGTGCTCGCCGTCGGGCTGGTGGAGCTCCAGTGGAACCTGATGCTCGCGCTGCTCGCCGCCATCGCGGTCGGATGCGCCGTCGGCGTGCTGTACGGCTTTCTCTACACGCGCTTCGGGGTGCCGAGCTTCGTCATCACACTCGCAGGCCTGCTCGGCTTCCTCGGGCTCCAGCTCTGGGTGCTCGGCGACACCGGATCGATCAGCCTCCCGGTCGAATCGTGGATCGTGCAGTTCGGTCAGCAGATGTACCTTCCCCCGTGGGCGTCGTACGTCGGGGTCGTGCTCGCGGTGGGCGGCTACGCGTGGACGCTCACACGGCGGGCACGCCGACGTGCCGCCGCGAGCCTCGTCAGTCAGAGCTACCGCGAGATCGGGCTTCGGAGCGCTGCGCTGCTCGTGTTCCTGCTCGTGGCCGTCTGGTACCTCAACCTGTGGCGCGGGGTCGGCGTCATGTTCCTGTTCTTCCTCGCACTCGTCGTCATCATGAACTTCGTGCTCACGCGCACCCGTTGGGGGCGGGGGGTCTATGCGGTCGGCGGCTCGGTCGAAGCCGCGCGTCGCGCCGGCATCCGAGTCGACCGGATCTACATCTCGGTCTTCGCGCTCTGCTCCACCCTCGCCGCCGTCGGCGGGATCCTGGCCGCGGCGCGGCTCGGCGCCGCGAATCAGAGTTCGGGCGGCGGCGACACGAACCT
Source organism: uncultured Actinomycetota bacterium (assembly GCA_963751055.1). Taxonomy (GTDB): domain Bacteria; phylum Actinomycetota; class Actinomycetes; order Actinomycetales; family Microbacteriaceae; genus Microbacterium. The sequence goes on from CAVVTB010000002.1 coordinate 982,628, forward strand.
CAACGCGATCGCGGCGGCGGTCATCGGCGGCGCGAGTCTGTTCGGAGGGCGAGGATCGGCCTTCGCGGCCGTGCTCGGCATCGTCGTCATCCAGTCGATCTCGTCGGGGCTGACGCTGCTGAACCTCGACTCGTCGGTGGCTTTCATGATCACCGGCGTCGTGCTCGTGCTCGCCGTCATCGTCGACTCGATCTCCACGGCGGACGCGAGCCGCATCTGGGCGCGCCTGAACTCACTGGCTTCACGGGACGAACGGTCCCGGGGCGTTGTCAAAGCGTTACGTTCACAACTTGACGCCAAGGGTGCAACCTCGGGAGGATCGCATCAAGCGCAAAGTGCGCCAGGAACGAACCTGGGCTCCGCACGTTCAAAGATGAAAGGCGAAAGATGAAGAAGTCAGCTTTCCTACCCGCGGTCGCACTCGCCGGTGCCGCAGCGGTGCTGCTTGCCGGCTGTGCCGGCGGCGGCGGCGAAACTCCCACCGAGGACGGTGGCGGTGAGGCCGAAGCCGGTCGCGCATGTGTGATCCTGCCTGACGCCGCGTCGTCGCCCCGCTGGGAGAACTTCGACCGCAAGTACCTGCAGGAGGGTCTTGAGGCTGCCGGCTTCGAGGTCGACATCCAGAACGCGCAGGCCGACGTCAACAAGTACTCGACGATCGCCGACCAGCAGCTCACCCAGGGCTGTGGCGTCATGCTTCTGGTGGACTACCAGGGTGCGGCCGAGGCCGTGGCGGCCAAGGCCAAGGCCGAGGGCATCCCCGTCATCGCCTACGACCGGCCGTTCACCGGCGCGGACTACTACGTGTCGTTCGACAACGTCGAGGTCGGCCGCTTGGAGGGCCAGACGGTGCTCGACGGGCTCGAGACCGCCGGCAAGGACCCGGCGTCTGCAGTCGTCGTCTACATGGGCGGAGACCCGACCGACGGCAACGCCGCCATGTTCAAGGAGGGCGCTGTCGAGGTCATGGAGGCCGCGGGCATCACCCCGGCCGCAGAGCCCCCGGGGATCTGGGACCAGGCCAAGTCGCAGACCAACTTCGAGCAGGCTCTGACCGGGCTCGGCGGACAGGTCGACGGCGTGTGGGTCGCCAACGACACCAACGCCGCGGGCGTCATCAAGGTCCTGCAGGACAACAACCTGACCGGCGTGGCCGTGTCGGGCCAGGACGCGAACGTCGCGGGCCTGCAGAACATCCTGCTCGGCTGGCAGACGGCCACCGTCTACAAGCCGGTCAAGGATGAGGCCGACGCCGCTGTCGCGACCGCCGTCGCGCTCCTCAAGGGCGACACGCCCGACGCCGACGCTGAGCTGGAGGACGGCACGCCGTACGTCCAGGTCACGCCGCAGCTCGTCGGACCGAACGAGGTCAAGGACGTCATCGCCGCCGGCGACGCCGCCTACGACGACGTCTGCACGCCGGATGTCATGGCCAAGTGCGAAGAGTTCGGCGTAACCGAGTAACGTACGGATCACAGCCGCGAGGGCGCCACGCCATCACAGGCATGGCGCCCTCTGCGTGCCCCGAGGAGCGACACCGCAAGGAAGCGAGTATGTCAGAAACGACGACTGCAACAGAGCCGATCATCGAGCTGATCGGCATCAAGAAATCATTCGGCCCCGTCAGCGTCCTCAAGGGCGTGGACCTCAAGGTCTACCCCGGCAAGGTGACCGCCCTGGTGGGCGACAACGGCGCCGGAAAGTCCACGCTCATCAAGGGCCTCGCCGGCGTCCAGCCGTACGACGAGGGCGAAGTCCGCATCGACGGGGCTCACCGCGACCTGCACACTCCGCGTGAAGCCGGCGCGCTCGGCATCGAAGTCGTGTATCAGGACCTCGCATTGTGCGACAACCTCGACATCGTCCAGAACATGTTCCTCGGGCGTGAGGAGCTCTCGACGGGGACGTTCGACGAAGGCCGGATGGAGAAGGATGCGTCCGACACGCTCCGCGGGCTGTCTGTTCGCACAGTGAAGTCGGTGCGACAGAAGGTCTCGTCGCTCTCGGGCGGCCAGCGCCAGACCGTGGCCATCGCCCGCGCCGTGCTGAAGAAGGCGCGCGTGGTCATCCTCGATGAGCCGACCGCCGCGCTCGGCGTGGCGCAGACCGAGCAGGTCCTGCACCTCGTGGAGCGACTCAAGGAGCAGGGCGTCGCGGTGATCCTCATCAGTCACAACCTCGCCGACGTCTTCGCCGTCGCCGACGACATCGCGGTGCTGTATCTCGGCCAGATGGTGGCGCAGATCGATACCAAGGACACGACCCGCGACGACGTGGTCGGCTACATCACGGGCACGAAGACGCCTGAGGGCGTCCAGCACGTAGGCACGTCGACCATCGCGACAGGAGGAGTGGAATGAGCACCACGACCAGGACAGAGGCAGCACCTGATCCGCTCGCCTCCGACCTCATCGGCAGCGGTGTAGAGGGAGGCCTCGGCGACCAGATCCAAGCCTGGTGGCAGCGCGTCCGCGGCGGCGACATGGGAGCCCTGCCGGCGATCGGCGGGCTGGTCGTACTCAGCCTGCTGTTCGCGACACTCAGCCCGTTCTTCCTCACCGAGCGCAACTTCGCCAACCTGCTCAACCAGGCGGCGACGCTCGTCGTCCTCGGCATCGCGCTCGTGTTCGTGCTGCTGCTGGGTGAGATCGATCTTTCGGCGGGTGTGACCGGCGGCGTCGGCATGGCGCTGTTCGTGGTGCTCAACGCCCAGTTCGGGATCCCCTGGCCGCTGGCGCTGCTGATCGGATTCGGCTTCGGCTTCCTCATCGGCGCGCTCATAGGCTTCTTCGTCGCACGTGTCGGAATCCCATCATTCGTCGTGACACTGGGCCTGTTCCTCGGACTTCAGGGCCTCGCTCTCGTCATCATCGGACCCGGAGGACTCTTCCGCGTCGAGGTGCCCGAGCTGATCGCCCTGCAGAATGGCAACCTGCCGGTCTGGGGCGGCTGGCTCATGCTCGTGATCATGCTCGCGGTGTCAGCGGCGACCTCCTTCTGGGACCGTTCCCGCCGCACCCGTGCCGGTGTGCCGAACCGGGCGATCTCGCTGGTGTTCATCAAGCTCGGCGTCATCGCCGTGATCGGCGGCGCGGTGGTCTTCATCCTCAACCAGGATCGCGGCCAGTCGGTGAACGCGGTGCAGGGCGTTCCGAACGTGGTTCCGATCGTGCTCGTGATCCTCTGGATCGGCACGTTCGTGCTCGACCGCACGAAGTTCGGCCGGTACATGTACGCCATCGGCGGCAACGCCGAGGCTGCGCGACGATCCGGCGTCAAGGTTCGCTGGATCAAGTGGTGGGCGTTCGTGATCTGTTCGAGCCTCGCGGTCTTCTCGGCGCTGCTGAGCGTCTCGCGCGTCGGGTCGGTGGACGCGACGGTCGGTCGCGACATCGTGCTCAGCGGCGTGGCGGCGGCGGTCGTCGGCGGTGTCAGCCTCTTCGGCGGGCGCGGTCGGCTCGTGAACGCTGCAATCGGCGCGCTCGTGATCGCGGTCATCACCAACGGTCTCGGCCTGCTCAACCTGCCTGCCGGCATCAACCTCCTGGTGACGGGCGCCGTCCTGATCCTCGCCGCGACGGTGGACGCGCTCTCGCGGCTGCGGTCCGGCGGCGGATCGCGAAGTTAGCGCGAACATCCACGAAGCGCCGGGGCGGCCTGACCCCCCGGCGCTTCGTCATCGCCGAGCAGCGACGACCTCGTCGACCCACTCCGGGACCAGGATGCCGGCGCGACCCGAGCGCGCGTCATCGAAGGGGATCGCGGCGTCGCTGGGCTCGAGGTTGAGCTCCACGGTGCGCGCTCCGAACGCGGCGGCGAGGGCGACGTAGCCGGCCGCCGGGTACACCGCGCCGGACGTGCCGATCGAGACGAAGACATCGCACGCGACGACCGCGTCTTCGATTCTGTCCAGGTCGTAGGGCATCTCGCCGAACCACACGACGTCGGGGCGCAGCGTGCGCGATCCGCAGCGGGGGCACGCCGGCCGGTCGATCAGATCGCCGTCCCAGTCCGGCCGCGCGCCACACATGGTGCAGAGCGCCCGTCGCAGCTCGCCGTGCATGTGGACGAGGTTGCGGCTGCCCGCGCGCTCATGCAGATCATCCACGTTCTGGGTGACGACGAGCACGTCGTCCCCGATCGCACCCTCGAGGCGTGCGAGCGCCCGGTGCGCGGCGTTGGGGGCGACGGATGCCACGGCGCGGCGCCGAGCGTCATAGAAGCGGAGCACGGTGTCGGGGTCGCGCTCGTAGCCCTCGGGCGTCGCGACATCCTCGACCGCATGCCCCTCCCACAGCCCGCCGGAGTCACGGAAGGTCGGCACACCGCTCTCGGCCGAGATCCCGGCGCCGGTCAGCACGACGATCCGCATCAGGAGGGCAGCTTCGTTCCCGGTGCGACGTGCGACAGCACCCGATCCCACACGTCGGCCAAGGCGAGGCGATCGTCGGGTGCCGGCACGAGGGCTCCGGGCACCATCTCCACCCGCGACCCGGCAAGATGATCGTGGTGCCAGCGAGCCGCGGCGGCCGCGGCATCCGGATCGCGCTGGCCGTTCATGATCAGCGTCTTCGCCGTGACGCGCGCCATCACCTCCTCTTCGTCATCGCGGTCGATGGGCTGCTCGGGTGCGGGCACACCCACCAACGCGAGTCTGTCGACGGCGGCACCGAGGCCGGCAGCGAGAAGGATCGCAAGCTGGCCCGTGGCGCCGACGCCGACGAGGCCTACCGGAAACTCCCCCGCCTTCGTGCGCGCAAGGTCCGCTAGTCCCGATGCCATGGACTCGGCCTGCGTCTGGCCGCCGAACGTGGCGGAGTCCTGAAGGTCGTCGGCGCGAAGTCCGATCGCCAGGATCCGCACGTCGCGCGCCGCTGTCACCGCCGGCTCGGGATCGAGCATGGCGGCGGGGCCGATCCGAAGCACGATCACCGTGCGTGCGGCGCCGGGAGCGCCGAAGCCCCGCCTCTCGAAGCCCTTGGCCGGATCGCTTGCCCGCGTCATGCGCTCATCCTGCCATCGCCGCGTGTCAGCGCAGCAGTTCGATCAGACTCGAGATCGTGTCGGCCTCGGCGGCGGACTTGTCGGGGCGGTACGCCTTGACCCGGGCGAAGCGGAGCGCGACCCCACCCGGATACCGCGACGAACGCTGCACCCCGTCGATGGCGATCTCGACGACGGTCTCGGGATGCACGTGCACGGCGTACGCCGAACGATGGGTCTCGATCGTCGGGAAGTGCGAGGTCTGCCAGCGCAGCAGCTCGTCGGTGAGGCCCTTGAAGGTCTTGCCGACCATGACGAAGCCGCCCGGTGCACCGAATCTCCCGTCGGGGTCGCGGGCTCCGAGATGCAGGTTCGAGAGCTGACCGGTGCGCCTGCCGGAGCCCCACTCGACGGCGAGGACCACCAGATCGAAGGTCAGCACCGGTTTGACCTTGATCCAGCTCTTGCCGCGGCGACCCGCCGCATAGGCCGAATCGAGCGCCTTGATCATGACACCCTCGTGGCCTGCCGCGAGAGCCGTGCGAGAGAGCTCGGCCGCCGCGTCCGGGTCGTCGGTGATGATCCCCGGCATCCGGGACTCGCCTGCGACGGCGTCGAGCAGCCCGAGCCGCACCGCGAGCGGCTCGTCGATGAGATCGCGGCCGTCGAGATGCAGGATGTCGAAGAACCACGGTCGCAGCGCGATCGACGCGACGCCCTCGGACCCGAACCGCGACATGGTGTCTTGGAAGGGCCTCGGGCCGCCGTCCTCGTCGAGCGAGAGCGTCTCGCCGTCGAGGATCACCCGGTCGGCGGGCAGTGCCCGAACCGCGTCGACGATCTCGGGCACGCGATGCGTGATGTCGGCGAGATTGCGGGTGTAGACGCGCACGGCGTCGCCTTCGCGGTGCACCTGGATCCTGGCTCCGTCCAGCTTGTATTCGACTGATGCCGCACCCCCGAGCATCCCGAGAGCCTCCGCGACCGATCCTGCCGTCGATGCCAGCATCGGCATCACCGGTCGGCCGACGACGAGACCGACCGATTCGAGGTCTTCGGCGGATCCGGTGAGCGCGATGCGCGCTGTCTCGCCCAGGTCGCCGGAGAGCATCGCCGCGCGCCGAACGATGGTCGCCGGCCTCTCGGACGCTTTCGCGATCGCATCGAGCAGCACCCCTTCCAGCGCGCCGGTGCGGAGCTCACCGCGGATGACGCGCGACAGGAAGTCCCACTCGTGCGCGGTCGCCCGCGTCGCGAGCGAGTCGAGCGACGCCTTGCGCGACGCGACCGACCCCGCGCCGCCCGCCGCTGCGAGATCGCTGAGCGCCGCGTCCACGTCGAGCACCGTGAGAGTGGGCGTCTCGGCGTGCCCCCCATCGAGGGCGGCGAGGCCTCGCCAGCCCACACCTATTCTGCCCTGGCGGGGACTCGCAGTCAGGAACCCGATCGCCGGCGCGATCTCGTCCGGCTCGAGCTCGCGCAGCACGCCGGCGAGCGCAGCGATCTTGGCGAGCCGCGACGAGGTGGCGCCCACGACGTCGGTCGCATCGACGATCGTGCCAAGCAGCATCCCTGAATTCTTGCAGGAGCCGGCGACACTCAGCGAGCGCGCTCCGGCAGCGTGCTCCACAGCGCCCAGGCGATGAGCAGGGGCTGCAGGAGCAGCCGGATGAATCGAGCGCGGTCGGTGCGCAGCATCGGCGCAGACCGCCCGGTCCGCCACTGATGTACATTGCCGGGAAAGACCGCGGCGAAGAACGCGGCGACCAGCCAGCCGATCCGGCCCTTGTCACCGGGGAGCACGAGGAGCCCCGCGCCGAGCATGATCTCCGCCGCACCGGACGCGACGACGATCGCATCCTTGTCGAGGCCGGTGGCGCGAGGCGCCCAGTCCGGCACCACGATCCGGTAGCCCCGGCGACCCCACGTGAGGTGGGACGCACCCGCTGCCAGGAGAAGGACGGCGAGCGAATACCGGCCTGCTGTGCGCAGCGGCGCGCTCCACGGCCGTCGACTCATCGGCTCAGTCTGCCACCCTCCTCGCGCTGTCCGACGGCGATAGGCTGTGCCCGCGCGATCCAGCGCCCGTTCCGGAGCAAAGGAGCACCCATGTCGGACCTGCCCGTCTTCACCTTGGAAGACCTCGAGCGGATGCCGCGATTCGAGGTCCCTTCGTTCGACAACGATGCTGCGGTGTCGCTGGGCGAGATCGCCGTCGAGGTCATCCGCGAGCGGAACCTGAACCTCGCCGTTCGGATCATGGTCTCGGGTGACGTCGTCTTCGTCGCGAAGCTGGGCAGCACCGGTCCCGACAACGATCCGTGGCTGCGGGGCAAGGCTCTCGTCGCGGAGAAGTTCGGCGAGCCGTCACTGCTCGTCAGGCGTCGTCACGAGGCTGCCGGCACACCGTTCGAGCAGCGCGACGACGTCGACCACACCGCGATGCGCGCGCACGGCGGATCGATCCCGGTCTTCGTCGCCGGCCAGGTCGCCGGATCGATCACGATGTCGGGCGAACCGGACGTCGTCGACCACGACGCCGCAGCCGAGGCCACCCGGCGTTACCTCGCGGGCTGACGTCGCGTCCGCGGCCCCCGCCGCGCTCAGCCGGCGAGTCGCGCCACCTCCGCGACGCCCCGGAAGAACTCCTGATGCCCGGCGTCTTTGTGGAGGGGCTGCAGGATGACGGCATCCGCCCCGGCCTCGAAGAACTCGGTCACACCCCCGGCGACGTCCGCCGGGTCGCCGATCAGGACGCGATCAATCTCGCCGGCCTGGCCCCAGTCCTCGAGCTGGACGGCCGCGCGGGCCGCAGCATCCGCTCCGAAGGCCACGGCGACGTAGACCACGATCTCGTGATGACCGGTCCGCCCCGCCGACTCGCGCCCCTGCGCGATGAGTGCACGCGCAGCAGCGACCTCGGCGACGGTCGTGCCGCCCGTGAGCACGGTGCCCTCGGCGACCTCGCCCGTGAGTGCGAGGGTCTTGGGGCCCTCGCCTGCAGCGAGCACAGGCGGTGCGGCGTCCGGCGGCCAGTCGAGCGTCACCTGATCGAGCTTCACGTAGCGGCCCGAGGTCGTCACGGTGTCACCCGCGAGCAGCGCGCGCAGCGCCGTCACGTACTCCCGCATCAGGGTGAGAGGCGATGCGACCCGCGCGCCGACCTGACCCATCCAGGAGAGCACGCCGTGCCCGACGCCGGGGATGAGGCGACCGGGGAACATGCGCTCGACCGTCGCGATCTCCATGGCGGCGATCGCGACGTTGCGCAGCGGCATGGGTGAGATGCCGATGCCGATCCGCAGGCGCTCTGTCCACGCCAGCGCTGCGCCCGCACTCGAGAACGCGCCCTCGCGGAAGCAGTCCTCCCAGAGCCACAGCTCGTCGATGCCGGCCGCTTCGGCCGCCCGCGCATAGTCGCGAAGCTGCTCGGGTGGGAGGTCGGGGAGGAAGATCGCGCCGACGCGGCGTGAGGGCAGTGTCATGGCGTCATCCTGCCACCCCGGGTCCGACATCCACGCACGACGAAGGCGCCGCGGGGCGAACCCGCGGCGCCTTCGTCAGCCGCTATCAGGCGGCGGCGGCGAGCCGTTCGGCCACCGTCACGGTGACGTCGCCGGATGCGGCATCCACCGTCACCGATCCGCCGTCCGCGAGCGCACCGCTCACGAACAGCTCCGCGATGCGGTCGTCGATCTCGCGCTGGATGAGCCTGCGGAGCGGTCGAGCCCCGTACTCCGGCTCGAAGCCGTTCTCGGCGAGCCAGTCGATCCCGGCCTCCGTCACCCGCAGCGACACCTCTCGCTTCGCGAGGCGCTTCTCGGTGGCACCGAGGAGCAGCGACACGATCTGGCGCAGCTGGGGCGCATCGAGCTTGCGGAACAGCACGATCTCGTCGATGCGGTTGAGGAACTCGGGGCGCATCGCCTCGCGGAGCCTTCCCATGACGCGGTCGCGCAGGTCCTTCTCCGAGCCGAATCCGGTGGCCCCGCCGCCGTCGGCGATGAAGCCGATGGCCCCGGAGCGCGACGCGAGGAACTCGCTGCCGATGTTCGAGGTCATGACGACGACGGCGTTGCGGAAGTCGACCGTCCGCCCCTGCCCGTCGGTGAGGCGGCCGTCGTCGAGCACCTGCAGGAGCAGGTTGAACACGTCTGGGTGCGCCTTCTCGATCTCGTCGAACAGCACGATCGAGTACGGGTTGCGGCGCACGCGCTCGGTGAGCTGACCGGCCTCGTCGTAGCCGACGTATCCCGGAGGGGCACCGACCAGCCGCGACACCGTGTGCCGCTCGCCGAACTCGCTCATGTCGAAGCGGATGACAGCCGACTCGTCGTCGAAGAGGCTGGTCGCGAGCGCCTTGGCGAGCTCGGTCTTGCCCACACCCGTGGGACCCAGGAACAGGAACGAGCCGACCGGCCGATGCGAGTCGCCCATGCCGGTGCGATTGCGACGCACCGCCTTCGCTACCGCCGCCACCGCGTCGTCCTGTCCGATCACTCGCTCGTGCAGTTCGTCCTCGAGCGTGGCGAGGCGCTCTCGTTCGGTCTCGGTGAGCCGGTTCACCGGGATGCCGGTGGCACGGCTGATGACCGCGGCGATCTCGGCCTCGTCCACGACCGCTCCCGCGCCCGGTGCGGGGCGAGAAGAGACCTCGTCCAGCCGCGCCTGCACCTCGGCGATCTGATCGCGGATGCGCGATGCCTCTTCGTACCGCTCCGCACCGACGGCCGCATTCTTCTCGGCCTCGAGCTCGCCCAGGCGCGTCATCAGCACGCTGACGTCGACCTTGGCGCCGAGACGCAGCCGCAGCCGCGCACCGGCCTGGTCGATGAGGTCGATCGCCTTGTCGGGCAGCACACGCTCGCCCAGGTAGCGGTCACCCAGCTCGACGGCCGCGCGCAGCGCGTCGTCGGTGTAGGTGATGCCGTGGTGCTCCTCGTACGCGGGGCGGAGGCCGCGGAGGATCAGGATCGCGTCCTCGACGGACGGCTCACCCACGCGGACCGGCTGGAACCGTCGCTCCAGTGCCGCATCCTTCTCGATGGCGCGGTACTCCTTGAGCGTCGTCGCGCCCACCAGATGCAGCTCGCCACGGGCGAGGCGGGGCTTGAGGATGTTGCCCGCATCCATCGCGCCTTCGCCGCCGCCGCCCGCGCCGACCACGGTGTGCACCTCGTCGATGAACACGATGAGGTCGCCCTTGCGGGTGGCGATCTCGTCCATGGTCTTCGTGAGGCGCTCTTCGAAGTCGCCGCGATACCGGGTGCCCGCCAGCATCCCGGGAAGGTCCAGCGCGATGACGCGCTTGTCGCGCAGCTGCTCGGGCACGGCTCCTGCGATGATGGCCGACGCGAGGCCCTCCACGATCGCGGTCTTGCCGACGCCGGCCTCGCCGACGAGCACCGGATTGTTCTTGGTGCGCCGGCTCAGGATCTCGATCGTCTGCTCGATCTCGTCCTCTCGACCGATCACGGGGTCGAGTTCGCCGGCGCGAGCGCGGGCCGTGAGGTCGGTTCCGAACCTGTCGAGCATCGGGGTGTCCGATGCCGCAGCATCCGATTCTTCGTCAGTGGACGGTGAGCCGCTCGGCGTGACCGTGTCGCGCATGCCCTGCGTCAGGGCTTCGGCGGTCACGCCGGCATGTGCGAGCACCTGTCCGGCGGGCGTGTCCTGCGCCAGGACGAGGGCGAAGAAGAGGTGCTCGGGGTCGATGTACGTGGATCCCGCGGAGCGAGCCACCTGGAACGCGTGGAAGAGTGCGCGCTGGACGGAGGGCGTGATCACGGCCCCGTCGCTGTCCGTCGCCGCCGACGCGCTCGGAAGCCGCTCTTCGGTCGCGCGGGCGATGGCCTGCCAATCCGCGCCGATTCGCTGCACCGCATCCTTGGCGGGATCCTCGGCGACGAGGATGCGCAGCACGTGGAGCGCATCCAGTTCGCGCTGGCCGCGTTCCAGCGCGAAACGTCCCGCGCGCTGCAGGACCTGCTGAGTGCGAGCGCTGAGGAAGCGGCTCAGGTCTATCGACCGCTCCGCGCGTGCTCGCTCGCCCGCCATGTACCGTGCCAGGAACTCGTCGAACGAGTTCGCGTTGTCGTCGGCACCCGGCTGGGCGTTGAAGTCTTCGGGCATTCCATCTCCTGAAACTTGAGTCTTACTCTGTCAAGAATACAAACTTGAGCAGAGTCGTATCAAGTTCAACGGGAGTGCGCAGGCAATATTCCCAGGGTGCCTCACACGAGGGAGGGATCGACGTCATTCCAATTCTGAGCAGTCTGCGCGAGCCAGAACATCCCGAACACGGCCAGGGCGATCGCCTCGCCGATGAGCACGAGCGGGGGGCCGGTCGGGGTGTCGAGGTCGGCGCCCCCGTACTGCACGAGCGAGACGATCATCACGAAGATCAGGCAGAGCACGAAGAGCACCGAAAGCGCCCCGTACACCGCGCGATACGGCGTGCCGCCCGCACCGGCGGCGGACATGAGCGATACCAGCGCCATCAGCGACAGGAAGCCGACCGTCGCAACGAGGTGCGCGGACGGCACGTACGACTCCGGATCCACGGCCCACCAGATGGTCATGCCGGCGATGATCGCCGTCGCGGCCGCGATCGCCAGCAGCAGTCCACCCGAGATCGTCCGCTGCACGACGGCGAGGACGACGGCGAGGATCACCCCCAACCCGCCGATGACGGCGAAGGTGACCATGCCGTTCGCGATGCCGGAGACATACTCCGGGGGCACACAGCGCGCCGCATCCCCGCAGTCCGCAGTCACCCCCGCAACGTCGCCGGTCCGGATGACGGTGGGCACGATCGCAATGATGGGTACGACGACCCCGGCGAGGTCGAGCAGCGCCTGCTCGACGCTGTGCCCTGACAAGGCGATCAGGCCGAACGAGACCGCGAAGAGCGCACCGACGAACACAGTTCCACTCGGCGTGTAGAACAGCGCACTGATCGAGGTGGGCCAACCCGATGTGGTCCCGTACGCGACGAGCGAGACGAAGATCGACAGCACCGCGCCGATCAGCCCCAGGCGCACATAACGGTACGTCCGCTGGGTGGAGGTGCTCGCCAACTGCATCTTCTGCACTCACTCTCGTCGCGGGATGTCGATCGCGGTCCCGTCGTCGATCATCTCGTGCGCGAGCGCCGTCGGGGAGCATCCGAGCAGACCGCTCTGCCGCGTGTCGCGGGGCAGATGGTGCCGGGGTGTGGTCACGCAGCGTCCGACGGCACTATCGTGACGACGACGCTCCCCCGCTTGCGTCCCGTATCGACGTATCGGTGTGCTTCGACGATGTCATCGAGCTCGTACGTGCGGTCGACCACGGCGCGGATGGCGCCCTCCTCGGCGCGCGCGACGAGATCTCGCATGACCGACGCCGCGGCGCCCGAGTCCCCCTGCACCACTTTCACCCCGCTCCTTCGGGACTGGCCCCGGGCGGAGAGCATGCCGCGAAGGTCCGTGATCACGAGCAGCAGCGCGCCTCCGGGGCGGATGATGCCCTGCACTCTCTCGAAGGGAGCGTTGCCGACACACTCCACGATGACGTCGTACCGCTCATCGCCGCGGGCGAAATCCTCGCGGGTGTAGTCGACGACGCGCTCGGCGCCGAGGGAGCGGACCAGGTCCGCGTTGCGACCGCTGGTCACAGCGGTCACGTGGGCGCCCGCGTGGGCCGCGAGCTGCACCGCGGCGGTGCCGACGGCCCCGGACGCGCCGTTCACGAGCACCGTCGAGCCGGGACCGATCTTGACGTGGTCGAGGAAGGAGACCGCCGTGAACCCGCCGAAGACCAGGGCCGCGGCATCCGAGTGCGACATGCCCTCGGGTTTGCGCACGATCGGTCCCGCGGCACGCGCGATGACGTACTCGGCGTGGCAGCCGAATCGTGATCCGTTCATGGTGATCACCTCGTCGCCCACGGCGAAGTCCGTGACGTCGGGGCCGACCCGCTCGACGACACCGGATGCCTCCATCCCGAGGACCTTCTTGCGCGGGCGGAACACGCCGAGCGCGATGATCGCGAAGTACCCGAGCCCCTTGGGGAGGTCTTTCGCACGGAGCCGGTGGTCGGCGATGCTCACGGTCGTCGCGTGGACGCGGATGAGGACTTCGCCCGCGCCCGGCACCGGCACGGGGATGTGCTCGATCTCGACGACCTCGGGCGGCCCGAATCGGCGCGCGACTGCCGCGCGCATGGTGGTCACCTTCGCGGGTGCGTGTGGTGTCGCCTGAGTCATGGCCTTCTCCTCGCTGAATGCTGCCCTTACGCTGTAAGGTAGCGCTGTTCGCGTCGGAAGTCCAGAGCCGAACCTGACGTTGTACGGTTTGGGGAGGAGGTGCCGCATGACTGTTTCGCCGAGGAGGGCCGAGCGCGTTCCGCTGACGCAGGATCGCATCCTCGAGCGTGCGATGATGCTCGCGGACGATGACGGCATCGAAGCCCTCACGATGCGACGCCTCGCCGACCAGCTCGGCGTCGAGGCGATGTCGATCTACCACCACCTTCCGAACAAGAACGCGATCCTCGACGACCTCGCCGAGCGGGTGTTCCAGGAGATCGAGGCCGAGGTCGGCGGCTTCGAGGTCCCGGCACGCGGCACTCCATGGGTCGTCGACCATCCGCAGCCGCATCCTCGGCGCGCGGCGGGTGATGCTGCGGCACCGATGGATGCCCGGCGTCATGGAGAGCCGGGGCGTCATGACCCCCACGATGGTCCGCTACGTCGACGGGATCGTGGGAGCGATGCACGCCGGCGGCGTGTCGTACGACCTCATCCATCACGGCCTCCACGCTCTCGGCAGCGCCATGTTCGGATTCAGCCAGGAGCTGATGCTCGACAGCGATGCGCCGAGCGGCGAGGACATGACGCTCATGCGCGACTTCGTGCCGCATCTCGCCGCGATGCTCGAGGAGGTCGTGCACGACGACCCCGAATCCACCCTCGGATGGTGCGACGATCAGACGGAGTTCGAGTTCGGGCTCGACATCCGCCTCGAGGGGCTCGAACGGCGACCGCGCCGCGGCTGCCGTGGCGTCGTGACGCTTCTCGCTCGAGGCGCTCCGGCGATGGCCCGACGTCGAGGCTCCCGACCTGCCCGCAGCGGATGCCGCAGACCGGCTGATTCTCGATGAATCCGCGGATGCCCGCGCCGGCGTCGATTCCGGCGCGCTCGTCGTCATCGGCGACGGCTACGGCGCCCTCGCCCTGAGCGCCGCGGCGGACGGCGGCGCCGGCATCCGTGTCCATCAGGATGCCGTCACCGGCGAACGTGCGCTCGCGGCGAACGCAGAGCGATTCGGGCTTGCCGACGCCGTCGTCTCGCTGCCACTCGACGCGGATCTCGTCCGCGGAGCGTCGGTGGTGCTGCTCCGTCTCCCCCGATCGCTCGATGCGCTGCGCGACATCGCCGGGCTCATCGCCGCCTACGCATCGCCGGACGTCGTCGTGTTCGCGGGCGGCCGCATCAAGCACATGACCCTCGGGATGAACGACGTGCTGCGCGAGCACTTCACCACCCTGGATGTCACCCACGCGCGGCAGAAGTCCCGCGTGCTCGTCGCGAGAGGGCCGCACGACGGCCGCGACCCGCAGCCCCGGCGCGCTGTCCACGATGGCCTCGTCGTCTGCGCGTTCGGAGGCGCGTTCGCGGGAACGTCGATCGACATCGGGACGCGGCTCCTGATCGAGCACCTCCCCGCCGAGATCGACGGCAGCGACCCCGCCATCGATTTGGCGTGCGGCACGGGTGCCGTCGCGGCGTGGCTGGCTCTGCAGCATCCGGAACTGACGGGTGTATGCGACGGATCAGTCCGCCGCCGCCGTCGCGTCCGCTCGCGCGACGGCCGAGGCGAACGGCGTCGCGGACCGCGTGACGGTCGCACGCGATGACGCGATGTCGCTCCTGCCGGACTCGAGCGCGTCGTTCATCGCACTGAATCCGCCTTTTCACGTCGGAGGTGCGATCCATGAGGGCGTCGCTCCGCGGCTGTTCGCCGATGCCGCGCGCGTGCTGCGGCCGGGCGGCGAGCTGTGGACGGTCTGGAACTCGACGCTCTTCTACCGGCCGGCGCTCGAGCGGCTCGTCGGGCCGACGCGCCAGATCGCCCGCAACGCCAAGTTCACCGTGACCGCGTCGACGAAGCCGCTCACCTGACCGGGCGCGTCGACCAGATCGCCCAGGCCACGAGGGCGGGCTGGAGGAAGAGGCGCACCAGGCGCTTCGCGTCGGTGTCGAGGCCGAACCCGTCACGCCGCTTGACGTACTGCTCGATGTTGCCGGGGAACACCGCCACGAAGAACGCGGCGAGGATCCAGCCGATCGTGGACCGCGATCTCGGCAGCGCCACGAGCGATGCTCCGAGCATGAACTCCACCACGCCCGAGGCGACGACGACCGCATCCTTGTCCATCACCTTGCCGGTGATGTCGGGAACCTGCGCCTGGAACTCCTTGCGGCCCCAGAACAGGTGGCTCACTCCGGCGAACATCATGTTCAGGGCCAGGAGCCAGCGTGCGACGTCTCTCATGGGGTCAGCCAACCACAGCCCGATCGATCAGCTGGCCCGATCGGGACTGTGGTGCTTTACGAGCGATCTGCGTGTCAGGGGGTGTCGGCCGGGGGAACCAGAACCCATGCGCTGTCCGTCGCAGTTGTAGAACTCGGGGGGACTCGGCGTGATGTTGACGAAGATGTCGCCGTTCGTGGTGCAGGTGGCGTCATCGGGTTCAGCGTCCCCCAGTGCCACCGTCGTTCCCGCGGTGCCCGGTGCTCCGGGCTCACCGGGTGCGCCGGCTTCCCCCTGCGCTCCGGTCGCGCCGGTCTCACCGGTCAGGTTCTCGGCGGCGTTGGTCTTGATGTTGCCGACCCACACCCAGTCGTCCTGGAAGAGCCAGACGTCGGCCGTCGCGCGGTCGATGTAGACGTCGCCTTCGTATCCCTTGCCCGACTCAGGTGCGCCGGTTCCGGCACGGACCGCTGATCCCGCGGGGAGGATGTCCGCGATGATCTCCTCGTAGTCCGGTGACACCGTCTCCTCGGGCTCCGGGGTCGGCTCTGCGACCACCGTGACCGTGGGCGCCGGCTCGGCGGTGTCGGTCGTGCGCGCGAGCCACGAGCCGAGGAAGGCGGCGACGAACGAGAGCACAACGACGGCGACACCGATCCCGATCAAGGCGCCGCGGCTCACCCCCGCCGGCGGCGGGGTCGACGCGGGTGCGGGTGCCGCTGGGCGGGTGATCGGCGGGTTCTGGTCGTTGCTGCTCATGTGGCGAGGTTCCTTCCCGTTGGCGCGTCGCATCCCACGAAGACGCAGTGCGACCGCGCGGTCAGCATATTGACCGCCTGACCGGGAACTCGTCACCCTCGCCGAATGATCTGCAACCTCACCGCCAGATCGGGCCGGCTCAGAAGTCCCAGTCCTCGTCTTCTGTCGCCTCGGCCTTTCCGATGACGTACGACGATCCCGATCCAGAGAAGAAGTCGTGGTTCTCGTCGGCGTTCGGCGAGAGCGCGGACAGGATCGCGGGGTTCACGTTCGTGGTCGTGGCCGGGAACATCGCCTCGTAGCCGAGGTTCATGAGCGCCTTGTTGGCGTTGTAGTGCAGGAACTTCTTGACGTCCTCGGTCAGGCCGACGCTGTCGTAGAGGTCCTGCGTGTACTGCACCTCGTTGTCGTAGAGCTCATAGAGCAGCGAGAACGTGTAGTCCTTGATCTCGTCGCGCTTGGCCTGATCGACCCGCTCCAGACCCTTCTGGAACTTGTAGCCGATGTAGTAGCCGTGCACGGCCTCGTCGCGGATGATGAGGCGAATGAGGTCGGCCGTGTTCGTCAGCTTCGCCCGCGACGACCAGTGCATCGGCAGGTAGAACCCCGAATAGAAGAGGAAGCTCTCGAGCAGGGTCGAGGCGACCTTGCGCTTGAGGGGCTCGTCGCCGCGGTAGTACTCCATGACGATCTGAGCCTTCTTCTGAAGGTTCGGGTTCTCGACCGACCAGCGGAACGCCTCGTCGATCTCCTTCGTCGAGCAGAGCGTCGAGAAGATGGACGAGTAGCTCTTCGCGTGCACCGACTCCATGAACGCGATGTTCGTGTAGACGGCCTCTTCGTGGGGCGTGATCGCGTCGGGGATCAGCGAGACCGCGCCCACCGTCCCCTGGATCGTGTCAAGCAGCGTCAGCCCCGTGAAGACACGCATGGTGAGGGTCTGCTCTTCGGGGGTGAGCGTGTTCCACGACTGGATGTCGTTCGACAGCGGCACCTTCTCGGGCAGCCAGAAGTTGTTGACGAGCCGGTTCCACACCTCGAGGTCTTTGTCGTCCTCGATGCGGTTCCAGTTGATTGCCTGCACGTGCGAGAGCAGCTTGAGCGGTTCGGGAGTCATTTTCTCTTCCTGGATTCAGCCTGTGGGCTTAGAGCGTGCAGCTGACGCACATGTCCAGCTCCGTGCCCTCGAGGGCCATCTGCCGCAGGCGGATGTAGTAGATCGTCTTGATGCCCTTGCGCCACGCGTAGATCTGGGCCTTGTTGATGTCGCGGGTGGTGACGGTGTCCTTGAAGAACAGCGTCAGCGAAAGTCCCTGGTCGACGTGCTGGGTCGCGGCGGCATACGTGTCGATGACCTTCTCGTAGCCGATCTCGTACGCGTCCTCGTAGTACTCGATGTTCTCGTTCGTCATGAACGGCGCCGGGTAGTAGACGCGACCGAGCTTGCCTTCCTTGCGGATCTCGATCTTCGAGGCGATCGGGTGGATCGACGAGGTCGAGTTGTTGATGTACGAGATCGAGCCGGTCGGCGGCACCGCCTGCAGGTTCTGGTTGTAGATCCCGTGCTGCTGGATGCTGGCCTTCAGCGCCGTCCAGTCCTCCTGCGTCGGAATGTGCATGCCGGCGAACAGCTCCTTGACCTTCTCGGTCTGGGGCTCCCACGCCTGATCGGTGTACTTGTCGAAGAACTCCCCCGACGCGTAGGTCGAGTCCTCGAACCCGTCGAACGCCTGCTCACGCTCGATGGCGATGAGGTTGGACGCGCGCAGCGCGTGGAAGAGCACCGTGTAGAAGTAGATGTTCGTGAAGTCGAGGCCTTCCGCCGACCCGTAGTGAACGTGCTCACGGGCGAGGTAGCCGTGCAGGTTCATCTGCCCGAGGCCGATCGCGTGCGAGCGGTCGTTGCCGTCCTCGATCGAGCGGACCGAGGCGATGTGGCTCTGGTTGCTCACGGCGGTGAGCGCGCGGATGGCGGCCTCGACGGTGCTTCCCAGATCGCGGCCGTCCATCGCGAGTGCGATGTTCATCGACCCCAGGTTGCACGAGATGTCCTTGCCGATCTCGCTGTACGAGAGGTCCTCGTTGTAGGTCGTCGGGGTGTTCACCTGCAGGATCTCGCTGCAGAGGTTCGACATGTTGATCCGGCCCTTGATCGGGTTGGCCCGGTTCACCGTGTCTTCGAACATGATGTACGGGTAGCCCGACTCGAACTGGATCTCGGCGATCGTCTGGAAGAACTCGCGCGCGTTGATCTTCGTCTTCTTGATGCGCGGATCGTCGACCATCTCGCGGTACTTCTCGGTGACCGAGATGTCGCCGAACGGCACGCCGTAGACCTTCTCGACGTCGTAGGGCGAGAACAGGTACATGTCCTCGCCGTTCTTCGCGAGCTCGAACGTGATGTCGGGCACCACGACGCCGAGCGACAGCGTCTTGATGCGGATCTTCTCGTCGGCGTTCTCGCGCTTGGTGTCGAGGAACCGCATGATATCGGGGTGGTGCGCGTTCAGGTACACCGCGCCTGCACCTTGGCGCGCGCCGAGCTGGTTCGCATAGCTGAAGCTGTCTTCGAGAAGCTTCATGACGGGGATGATGCCGCTCGACTGGTTCTCGATCTGCTTGATCGGCGCGCCCGACTCGCGGATGTTCGAGAGGAGCAGCGCGACGCCGCCGCCGCGCTTGGACAGCTGCAGCGACGAGTTGATGCCGCGCGAGATCGATTCCATGTTGTCTTCGATGCGCAGCAGGAAGCACGACACGAGCTCGCCGCGCTGCGCCTTGCCGGTGTTGAGGAACGTGGGTGTCGCCGGCTGGAATCGGCCGGAGATGATCTCTTCGACGAGCTGGATGGCGAGCTTCTGGTCGCCGTCGGCGAGGGCCAGCGCGGTCATCACGACGCGGTCCTCGAACCGCTCGAGGTAGCGCTTGCCGTCGAAGGTCTTCAGCGTGTAGCTGGTGTAGTACTTGAAGGCCCCGAGGAACGTCTCGAAGCGGAACTTCTTCGAGTAGGCGAGGTCGTTGAGCTTCTGGATGAACTCGAACGGGTACTTCGCAAGCACCTCCGGCTCGTAGTACTCCTTCTCGACGAGGTAGTCGAGGCGCTCCTTGAGGGAGTGGAAGAAGACGGTGTTCTGGTTGACGTGCTGCAGGAAGTACTCCCGCGCCGCCCGCTTGTCTGCGTCGAACTGGATCCTGCCGTCCGCGTCGTACAGGTTGAGCATCGCGTTCAGGGAGTGGTAGTCCATCCCCTCGAAGCGCGCGTCGGACGTGACGTCCTTTTCGGTCACTGCAGCTTCCACCATCGTTCCAATCCTTCGCTCACGCGATCCACGTCTTCGGGCGTGCCGAACACTTCGAGCCGGTACAGGTGCGGCACACGGCACTTTCGGCTGATGATCTCTCCGGCGATACAGAAGTGCTCGCCGAAATTGGTATTGCCGGCGGAGATGACTCCGCGGAGGTTCTCCCGATTTCGCTCATCGTTGAGGAATCGGATCACCTGCTTGGGGACGGCGCCCTTCTCCTCGCCTCGCCCTTGACCCCCGCCGTAGGTGGGAGTGACGAGAACGAACGGCTCGTCGACGACAAGCGGAGCATCCGTCGAATGGAGCGGAATCCGCACCGCCCGCATCCCCAGCTTCTCGATGAAGCGGGCGGTGTTGCCCGAGATGCTCGAGAAGAAGACGAGCAGCGGGGCTGCGGTCACTCCGTGGGCAACCGCGCTGCGCTCTGCGACTGCGGTTGCCATGGGGCTATGCGAGTCGGGAGGCGAGCTCGTCGATCTTGTCGGGTCGAAAGCCCGACCAGTGGTCCTCATCGGTGATCACAACCGGGGCCTGGAGGTACCCCATCGCCTTGACCTGTTCGAGGGCCGCGGGGTCCTCAGAGATGTCGTGGACCTCGTATTCGATGCCCTTCGAGTCCAGCGCCCGGTAGGTCGCGGTGCACTGGACGCATGCGGGCTTCGTGTAGACAGTGATCGTCATTTCGGCCTGTCTCTCCCCTCACATCAGAAGTTCTTTCCGGTAGACCCCCCACCGGGAGTCCAATACTACATATGGGTACCGACATTCGATAGCACCACAAGGGATAGTAGTTACATCCGTGTAGTTTTCCACCGTTCTCCTCATGTACAACACAGGTTGTCCACCATTTCATCCACAGGAGAGCGGATTCGTCGGACCCTGGAAAAGGCCTGAATCCCGCCGGTTTCGGATGCCGCGGCCGCATCCATCCACAGTTCCCACAGTAGGGATGGGCTCCGACATCGGATCCGCCTGTGGAGAGCGGCGTGACGGCGTGTCGGGCGTGTCGGCACGCGGGGCGATAGCGTTGTGCGGTGGCCGGCTATCGCGATCTCCTGCGCACGCCGGGCGTCGGCCGCATCATCGCGGCGCAGCTGACCGCGCGCTTTCCGAACGGCATGACGAGCCTCGCGATCCTCCTCTACATCGAGCAGGTCACCGGCTCCTACGGTGCCGCCGGCCTCGTGCTCGCGGCGACGTCGATCGGCCAGGCGATCGCGGGCCCGGTGACGAGCCGGTGGATGGGCATCTGGGGCATGCGACGCGTCCTCACGACCACCATGAGCGTGTGCGCGATCGCGATCGCGACGATGGCGCTGGCCGACCTCTCCCTGCCCTTCTACATGGCGCTGGGCGCCGTCATCGGACTCTCGACGCCGCCCGTGCAGTCCGCGGTGCGGACGATCTATCCGAAGATGGTGAGCGCCAGGCAGCTCACGCCGCTCTTCTCGCTGGATGCTTCGCTCCAGGAGATCATCTGGATCATCGCGCCTGTCGTGATCACCCTCGTCGCGACGCAGGTCGGCACAGTCCCGGCTCTGCTCCTCATCGTCGTCGTGCTCGTGGGCGGCTGCACCTGGTTCATCCTCTCCCCCGAGGTGGGTCGCGTCCGCATCCCCCGCAGCCGGCGGAGTCTCGGCAAGGTCCTGACCAAGGCACCCGTGCTGCTCGCGACCGTCATCGGATTCCTCCTCATCGGCGCGTGCGCGGCGGTCGAGGCGGGCGTCGTGGCGACCTTCGGGCACAACGGTCTCGAGGCCGGCATCGTCCTGGCGCTGTTCTCCGTCGGGAGTCTCGCCGGCGGGCTGTCCTTCGGGCACATCCCCATCGGGCCCTGGGCGATGGCACGGCGCCTCGCGATCGTCACGGTCGGGCTCGCGCTCACGATGATCTCGCTGGACGTCTGGTGGCTCGGAGGCACGCTCGTCCTGGCAGGCATCGGGATCGCCCCTGCGCTCGCCGTTCTGTTCGCGATGACCTCCGCAAGTGTGAAGTTCAGCGACACGGCCGAGGCGTTCGGCTGGGTCGGGACGGGCCAGCTGATCGGCGCAGCCGCGGGATCCGCGACGGCGGGATTCCTCATCGATGGCGCCGGGCCGCAGGGCGCGTACATCGCCGCGACGGCGTTCGCCGTCGCGGGGCTGCTGGTCGCCGTCACGTTCGTGAAGGGCTTCCCCGACCTCCGGGCCCGAGACGCCAGCCCCATCCCCGACACCGAGCCGGTGCCCACGATCACGTGACGCTGCTGGGCTGCATCCTGATGTGGATCAGCGCCAGGGCATAGCGCACTCATAGAGTGAGGCGGTTCCATCGGACCATGACTGACCGAGACCCCCGCTGGATCGACGAGAACGGCGATCCTATCGACGAGGACCACCGCGGACTCGTCTACGACGTCCAGACGCTCATCGGCCGCCGCCGCGCCCTGGGCATCTTCGGCGGAGTCGCGCTCACGAGCCTGCTCGCCGCGTGCGGCGCGCAGCCGACGGATGCCGAAACGACACCGGCGACGACGTCGGGATCGACACCGAGCCCATCCGCGAGTGCCACCGCCGAAGCATCCGCCCCCCTTGACGAGGTGCCGGACGAGACGGGTGGCCCCTACCCCGCGGACGGGTCGAACGGCGTCAATGTCCTCGACGACTCCGGGATCGTGCGCAGCGACATCCGCTCGAGCTTCGGGTCGTCGTCGACCGTCGCGGAGGGCGTGCCCCTCGCGATCGCACTCACGGTGCGGGATGCCGCCACCGGCGCCGCACTGGCGGGACGCGGGGTCTACCTCTGGCACTGCGACCGCGAGGGCCTCTACTCGCTTTACAGCCCCGGCGCCGAGAACGAGAACTACCTGCGCGGCGCGGCGGAGACCGATGCGAACGGAACCGTGCGCTTCACCTCGATCTATCCCGCCTGCTATTCGGGCCGATGGCCGCACATCCACTTCGAGGTCTACGAGGATCTCGCGACCGCGGTGGCCTCGGGCCCGATCGTGAAGACCTCGCAGATCGCCCTCCCCGCCGAGACGAACGACCTCGTGTACGCGACGAGCGGCTACGAGCAGAGTGTGCGCAATGCCTCGCAGGTGTCGCTGACGAGCGACAACGTGTTCCGCGACGACGGTGCCATCCACCAGATCGCGACGATGGCGGGTTCGGTCGACGGCGGCTTCACGGCGTCGCTGACGATCGGGGTCTGAAGACGGTCGACAGTGTGTGTGAATGTCCGGCCAGTGTCTTAATCATGAATGTCGGAGGTTGGTTCTAGTGTTCGGATATGAACGACGACCCGGAGATCGAACCTTCGGACCCGGAGGATTCAGACGCGTGGGCGCTGGAGCAGTACCTTGCGCCGGTGCCGGATGTGGTGGATCTGGTGGTGGAGGCGGCGACGATGGAGTCGGTGTTCGCCGCGCAGCGGCTGCTGAGGATCGATGTGATGCGGCGTGAGCTGCTGGCGGACGCGGCCGGGCGTGGCCTGGGGGTGACCGACATCGTGGAGCGGTCGATCCGGTTGGAGCTGGCCGCGGCGATGCGGGTCACCGAGTACGCCGCGGGGCGGATGATCGCCCACGCCGAGGCGCTGGTGCACCGCTACCCGGCGGCGCTGGACTCCCTCGCCGGTGGCCGGATCACACCCAAGCACGCCGAGATCCTCATCGACGCGGTGGACCAGCTCGACCCGGCACTGCGCGAGCAGGTGGCCGTGCGGGCGGTGGCGCTGGCGGAGGCGGAGCCGGTGGGCACCTTCCGGCGCGCCCTGCACGCCCTGACCGAGACCGTGCAGGCCGCGACCCTGGAACAGCGCTACCAGAAGGCCGTGCAGACCCGTCGCGTGTTCGTGGAGCGCGGGCACGACGGGATGGGGCTGCTGCTGCTGCCCGCACCCCTGGTGGAGCTGCACGCCATCCACGGCCGCGCCACCGCGATCGCGAAGACCATCGCCGGCCACGACGGCGACACCAGAACGCTGGACCAGATCCGCGCCGACATCGTCTGCGACCTGCTCATCGACGGCACCACCGGCCACCTGCCCGCCGACGCGCGCGGCATCCGCGCAACCGTCGTCGTCACCGTCCCCGTCCTCGCCCTCCTCCACGACGAGACCGCGAAGACCGCGGACCCGCCGGTGGTGGAAGGGATCGGCCCGATCCCGCCCTCCCGTGCCCGGGAACTCTGCGGCGGCGACACCGGCTGGATGCGGGTGCTCACCCACCCCGAAACCGGCATGGTGCTCTCCGTCGGCCGCGAGGCGTACCGGCCCCCGGCCGTCACTGCGCAAACTCACCAAATGGCGTGCCGACCGGTGCATGGCCCCCGGCTGCGGGATGCCCGCCTCCCGCTGCGAGGTCGACCACAACATCCCCTGGCAGCACGGCGGCCACACCTCCCTCGAGAACAACGCCCCGTTCTGCAAGAACCACCACATCATCCGCCATCACGGCGGCTGGATCATCCGGCAACTCGAAGGCACCGGCGGCGCCATCGAATGGACCTCACCCACCGGCCGCACCTACACCGTCAAACCCGAACGACGCGTCCCCGTCTTCCACCACACCGCGCCACCGGGCGACGCATCCGACGCACCCTTCTGACCGAGAGCCCCGTGCTCGATCAGAAGAACCTGGTCGTCTCAATGAATTGAGGCTGGCTCAATGAATCAACGCTGGGCCTCAGGCGATCCGGCGGAGCATCTCGAGCAGAGCGAGCGCGTACGCGTCGGCGGGTTCTGGATGCTCGAATCGGAGCACCTCCTCAGCCTCAGCCGAGCGCAGTGCGATCTCGACCTCGTGCGTGTCTTCGAGGCGCCGGAGCGCGCGGAAGGCGCCTCGCAGCAGTTCACGCAGCTGGTGCTCATGCGGCAGCCAGAGCGCATCCTCCAATGCCACCGAGTCGAGCGCCCACTCGGTCGTGCCGTTGAAGGCGAGAAGCTGACCGGTCGGATACTCCCTCGGCTCGATCGTCATCTCGCTCACCGTGAACACATCGGCCTCGAACTCCGGCTCGTCGAGCTGAAACCGGTCGCCGGAGAGGGGATGCCACACCAGGCCCGCGGACTTCAGCGCGACTGCCAGTTCCGTCGAGATCATGCCAACCATCTTCACCCGGATGCCGGCACGCCGGGGCCACTCGTAGTCTGTGGGAATGCCCGCACCCGTCACGCTCCCCCGCCTCTCGTGGGGCGCGCCCGCCGCATCCCGGCGTGCGCTGCTCGTTCACGGTCTCGGCTCGAACGCCGCCCTCATGTGGCGGTACGGCGTCGCCCTCGCGGATGCAGGCTGGCGAGCGGATGCTGTCGACCTCCGCGGCCACGGAGCCGCGCCGCGCGCGCTCGACTACACGATCGACGCGTATGCCGCCGACCTCGCGGCCACGGTCAGTGACACCGGCCGGGCCTGGGACCTCGTCGTCGGCCATTCACTCGGCGGCGCAGCATCCGTCGTCTCGAGTGCTGCCGATCCGGCATGGACGAGTCGACTGGTGCTGATCGACCCGGCGATCCGTCCCACCGCCCACGACCTCGACGTCGTGCGCGCGAGCCAGGAGGCCGCGTTCGCCGACCCCACGCCCGAAGCCGTACGTGCCGAACACCCGCGCTGGCACGAGCACGACGTCGAGCTCAAGGCGCTTGCGGCCAGGCAGGCGAGTCGCTGGGCGGTCGAGCAGACGAGCGCGCAGAACGACCCGTGGGATGTGCGCTCACATCTCGCCGAGATCGCTGTGCCGACCCGCGTTCTGCGCTCGGATCCCGCCGTCTACTCGATCATGTCCGATGCGCTCGTCGCAGAGATCGTCTCCGCGAATCCGAACGTCACCGTCTCGGTCGTCGCGGGCGCGGGGCACTCGCCGCACCGCGACAAGCCGGCGGAGACCATCGCGGCATTCCTCGGCGCACTCGCAGGCTGACCCCTCATCGCACCGGGGTTTCGTAGCCGAGCCCGACGTCGACCACCACCGTGACGAACGAGGGAAGCCCCGCGAGCGACTCCGCGAGCGGAGGCGGTGTCGGGGATGACCCCGTCCGAGTCGGTCACCGCGATCTTCGCCTCGAAGCCGTGGAAGCGCACGTCGTCGATCTTGCTGCCCTCCGAACCGTCGAGCCATTCGGCCGTGGCGTCACTGATCTGCGTCGCCCACCGCGCGACCGCGATCGACACCACGGTATTGACGGCGAGCGGCAGCACGACGATGAGAGAGAGCACCGTGACCACGATGTACGCGCGGCGCCGGTTCGCCGTCGGCGAGGAACTCGGATCGCGCGCGTATCCGGCGATCGTGAAGACGATGCTGCCGGCGATGACGAGGGCGATGACGTTCGAGAGGAAGAGGAAGAGCGCGCCGAAGGCCTCGGACCACTCCCCTTGACCGGCGCACACACCGACGACGCCGAGCGGCGGGACGAGCGATATCGAGATCGCCACGCCCGGCAGCACGGCGCTGAGGTCGCGGCGGCACATGGCGAAGGCTCCCGCCGTACCGGTGGCGAGGGCCGCGAGCAGATCGAGCAGGTGAGGCGACGTGCGGCCGAGGATCTGCGAATTGGTCTCGAGGCTCTTCGGATCGGCCACGATGAAGGCGAACATGAACCCGAGACAGACGACGATCACCAGGCCCATCGCCACCCAGAAGAGCGAGCGCAGCACGAGGGTCAGGTGACCCGACACGATCCCGAACGCGATCCCGAGAATCGGCGTGCCGAGGGGCGCGATGATCATCGCGCCGATCACCGTCGCGGTCGAATCGGCGATGATTCCGG
This sequence comes from uncultured Actinomycetota bacterium, assembly GCA_963751055.1. Taxonomy (GTDB): domain Bacteria; phylum Actinomycetota; class Actinomycetes; order Actinomycetales; family Microbacteriaceae; genus Microbacterium. The sequence goes on from CAVVTB010000002.1 coordinate 1,008,943, forward strand.
AGATCGCGATGATCGCGGAGAGGACCAGCATGATCAGGAACCCCGTCCGCTTGGCGATCTTGTCGCCATAACCGAGGTCGAGCGCATCCTGCAGCGCCTCGATCGGCTGCCGCTGCGCAACGGGGATCAAGGTGCGGGTGAGGCGTCCCATGTGCCTCATCATGGCGGACCCTCGTGAATCAGGCGAGGTGACTTGTCCGCCTTCGCACAAAAGGAGTGCGCGAAGCTCCCGGCTCGGCTACTCTCCCGTACCAGGGGAAAGGGGTTGCCCTTGGCGGGGGTCAAGCCGTGGCTGGAGATAGCTGCCGACGTGCTCGCTCAGGAGCGGGCGGAGGACGGCCGCGACATGCTGACGTGCAGCCTGGCCGCGTGCATGCGCGCCGGCCTCGTCTCGCGGATCGCGCTCAGCGCCATCGACCCTGAGCGCATCGACATCACCGTCTCGGGCAGCATGTTCCATCCCGGTCCCGAGCTCTGGCCCACAGCCGCCCAGGTTCGCGCGCACCCGATCGCGCGGTACCACGCCGAATCCGGCGACCACTCGCCCGTGCTGATGCCCCAGGTGCTGGCCGCCGGCTTTCACCTCGACGCCCAGAGCCGCGAGATCATGCACGACCTGCGCATCTCAGACCAGCAGCTCTCGATTCCCGTCGGCGCCGGTTCGGAATACGACGGCTGGGTGCTCGTCGCCGAAGATCGGTTCGATGAGCGGTGACGTCGAAAAGGCCCGGACGATCCAGCGACTGGTGGCGGGGCTCGACGCCCATCTGCGCACCCTCGCGCTCGTCGACCAGGTGCGTGCCGCCGATGCGGATGCGCCCGCGCTCACTGCTCGCGAGCGCGTCGTCCTCGGCCTGGTGGCGGAGGGCTGGACGGCTGAAGCGATGGCACGGCGGCTCGGCATCTCGCACCGAACCGTTCACAAGCACCAGGAGCATCTGTACCGCAAACTCGGGGCGTCCGACCGCCTCTCGGCGGTGCTCGCCGCGCAGCGACGGGGCCTCTGCCCGTAGCCGCGCGCGGCGAGCGCCGCCTCAGGTCCTCAGGCCCCGGCGCAGACCTCCAGCCGCTCGAGCAGGTCCACCGTCAGCCATTCGAAGTCCGCGTCGGTGAGGTAGCTGAACGGCTTCACGTCCTTCCCCTGGTGGGCTGCTCCACCGCCGACGGTCGCCTTGGCGTGGATCAGCGGCTCCTGGGTCAGACCGTTCGCTTCCATGAACGCTTCGACGGCATCGTCGGCGACGTAGCCGCACGCCTCCTGGAGTTCCGGCGGAACGAGGAACATCTGCCCCATGTCGCTCAGCGGCATCCATGGGGTGCCGCCGGCGAGGTGGTGCGCATAGGCGGCAGCCTGCCACTCGTCCTTGTAGCAGTGGTGCGCCGACGCGGCAGACGCGCCGACGAGCACGAGCGCTGCCGTTGCGGCGACGATGGAGCCGCCCAGGCCGAGCGCGCGACGAGAAGTTGTCATGAAGAATTCCCTCCACTCTGCCCGCCGCCCCAGCGGTCGGGATCTGTGTCCCAGGATTCTGGATGACGGAGCCGCTCGGAATACGCAAAGCTACGTACGCCCGCCCGGACGCCCGCAGCGCGAAGATGGGACGATGAGTGCATCCTTCGATCCCGCCTCGCACCTTCCCGACGATCTGCTGGAGCGATTCCGCGAGCGCGCAGCGGTGCACGATCGCGAGAACACCTTTCCTGACGAAGACCTCGCCGATCTCGCCGCCGCGGGATACCTCGCGATCCTCGCGCCGGTCGAGCTCGGCGGCGGCGGGCTCGGCCTCGCCGAGGCATCCGCTCTGCAGCAGCGGCTGGCGGGGGCCGCTCCCGCGACGGCGCTCGCGATCAACATGCACCTGGTCTGGACAGGGGTCGCGAAGGTCCTCGCCGATCGAGGCGTAGACGCCCTTCGGTTCGTGCACGAAGGCGCGGTCGCCGGCGAGGTCTTCGCATTCGGCGTCAGCGAGGCGGGCAACGACCTGGTGCTGTTCGGCAGCGACACGGATGCTGCGCCCCGGCCGGACGGCGGCTACGCGTTCACCGGGACGAAGATCTTCACTTCGCTCGCACCGGTGTGGACGCAGCTGGGGCTGCACGGACTGGACACGACATCGGCGGATGCCCCGAAGCTGGTCTACGCGTTCGTGCCGCGCACCGATCACGTCGTGACCCGCGACGACTGGGACACCCTCGGCATGCGGGGCACGCAGTCGCGCACGACCGAGCTGCACGGCGCCGTGGCGCCGCCGGAGCGCGTCGTGCGCCGCATCGACCCCGGACCGAATCCCGACCCCATCGTGTTCGGCATCTTCAGCGTGTTCGAGCTGCTCCTCGCATCCGTGTACACCGGGATCGCGCGGCGCGCGCTGGACCTCGCGATCGAGACCGCCGGGAGGCGCCGGTCGAAGAAGACGGGCAAGGCGTACAGTCAGGATCCCGACATCCGCTGGCGCATCGCCGACATGGCGCTCGCGTACGACGCGCTGCCATCCCAGCTCGCGTCACTGAGCCGCGACGTGGACGACCTCGTCGACCACGGTGCGCGCTGGTTCTCGCTGCTGGCGGGCGTCAAACACCGCGCGGTGACGATGGCGAAGAGCGTGGTGGACGACGCGATGCTCGTCGCGGGCGGGTCGTCGTACTTCTCGGGCTCCGAGCTCTCGCGGCTCTACCGCGATGTCCTCGCGGGGATGTTCCATCCCTCCGACCCCGAGTCCGCGCATTCGACGGTCGCGACCGCGTGGCTCGGGCCGGTCGAAGACTGAGGCCGGGTCAGCCGCGCTGCGCGCGCACCAGCAGCTGCATGAGCCGGATGTGCACGCGGAAGCTGCGCAGCATCTCGCGCGTCGAGTGGAAATTCATCGCCAGGTGGATGCCGCGCTCGGGCACGGTGAAGGCGTGCGTCGCCGTGACGCCGATGTGACCCACGGGCCGCGGCATCCCGCGAAGGAACGGCGAGAAGCCCTCGTAGCGCAGCTCCATGAGGCCCGCCCCGTAGCGGATGCCCGGCCGGAAGCGGTGCCGCACCTCGCGCATGCGCATCCGTGACGCCCTCCCGATCAGCGACCCGGCCGACAGTGCGGTGGTGAAGCGAGCGAGGTCGTCGAGGGTGTTCACGACGCCCCCGCCGCCCCAGTCGCAGCTGAGGCTCCGAGCCCGGCTGAGCTCGTCGCGTCCGAGCCAGAGCGGTGCGATGTCGAGAGCCGCCGCCGGGTCGGCGGGCACGGACTCGCTTCCACCCGGCATGGTGTGAAGCAGCAGGCAGGAATCCGCCATGCCCGCGCGCGAGAAGACACCTTCGTGCAGCTGGGCGCCGAGCGCTGCGCCGCCCGCCTCTTCGATGACGCGCCCGAGGAGCACGTAACCGGTGTCGGAGTAGGCGAAACGGCGCCCCGGTGCGGCGACGGGATGCTGGAACTCACGGCTGTACGCAAGGAGGTCCGCGGGCGTCCAGAGTCGGTCCGGCTCGGCGACAAGGCGCTTCGCAAAGGGCAGTGGAGCCGCCGACCGCCCCCCGAAGTAGTCCGCGACGCCGCTGGTGTGCTCGAGCAGGTGCGCTGTCGTGACGAGAGATGCGGCATCGGTTCCCTCGCGGACGAACAGCCCACGCCAGTCCGCCTCCGGGAGCAGTGTCGTGATCGGGGCGTCGAGGTCGAGCGCCCCGGCCTCCGCCAGCTGGAAGGCACGGGTCGCAGTCATCATCTTCCCCACGCTCGCGCTGTGGAACCGCCGGGTGCGTTCCCCGGAGGTGAACTCGAAGCCCGGGGCGCGAACGAGCACTTGCACGGGCGGCAGCGCGGCGGCGCGGGCACGGTCTGCGCTCGCGACGACACGCCTCATCGCAGCGGCGAGGCGCTCGGGCTCGGGAATGCGAAGCGTGCGAAGATCGGTCTGGACATGACTCATAGATATACCCCTTAGATATCTCTGCTAGGTATATCGGATGTGGAGGAACGGTGCAACAGGTCATCCTCGGGCTGCTCCTGCTGCACGGCCCTCTCTCGCTCTACGCGGTGCAGCGCCTCTTCGCCCAGGGGATCTCGCTGTTCTACAGCGCCAGCTTCGGCAGCATCCAGCGAGCCCTCAAGCAGCTCGTCGAACGCGGACTCGCCACCGTCGAGGGCGCGTCCGCCGACACGCGAGGCCGCAAGCCGTACACGATCACGGATGCCGGCATCCGCGCGTGGCGGGAGTGGATGGCCGAGCCGCTCACCGGCGGCGATCTGGAGACGGCGGCGCTTTCGAGAATCTTCTTCCTCGGGCTCATCGATGATGTGGAGGAGCGCGGCCGGATCGTGGCGGCGATCCGCGCGAGGATCGACGCCGATCTCGGCGAGCTGCGGGGTGTGGCGGCGGCGCTCGACCAGGCCGACGTGCCGACCGCGTTCTCCGATGTGTTCGCCTACCAGCGCGCAACGCTGGATTACGGCATCCGCTCGCACGAGCACGCACGAGACTGGTTCGCGGCGCTCGCCGATCGGGTCCAGCCGGGCCGCGCCGTGCGAGGATGACGGAATGGCGCGGACCCCCACGGCACTGCTGAGCCCAGCCGACCAGGAGCGACGTCGCGGCCTGCAGGTCATGAAGGGGATCGCGCTCGGTGCGCTCCTGCTCGCAGCCGCCGTCTTCGCGTTCGCGTTCGCGTTCCAGGATCAGCTCCCGTGGCTCGCGTACGTCCGCGCGGCGGCCGAAGGCGCGATGGTCGGCGCGCTCGCCGACTGGTTCGCGGTGACGGCGCTGTTCCGGCATCCGCTCGGGATCCCGATTCCGCACACCGCGATCATCCCGAAGCGCAAGGACGAGATCGGCCGCACCCTGGGCGAGTTCGTCGAGACCGAGTTCCTTCGCGGGGACGTCGTCCGCACGAAGCTCGAGGGGACGGCGGTCGCCACGCGTCTCGGTGAGTGGCTGCGAGAGCCGGTCCACGCCGAGCGGGTCACCGCGGAGGGATCCGTGATGGCCTCGGGCGTGCTGCGTGCGCTCAGCGACGACGACGTGCAGGACGTCATCGAAGATCTCGCTCGCGAGCACCTGATCGCGCCGGAGTGGGGCCCGCCCCTCGGCGGATGGCTCAACCGCATCGTCGAATCCGGAGCGCACCACGGCGCCGTCGATCTGGGCATCGACAGCATCGGCGCGTGGCTCGAGGCGAACCAGGACTCGTTCCACGGACTCGTCTCGCGCCGGCTGCCCTCGTGGGTGCCCGGGGTCGCGCACCGCTTCGTGGACGACACGGTCTACAACGAAGCGGTGAAGTTCGTCGCCGCCATCCACAACGACCCGCAGCATCCTGCCCGCCTCGCCATCGACCGGTACCTCGGCCGCCTGGCGGAGAACCTGCAGCATGACCCCGCCACCATCGGCCGGCTCGAAGATGCGAAGGCGACGCTGTTCGACAGCCCGCGCGTGCGGGAACTCGCCGCCGAAGCGTGGAACACCGCGAAGGCCGGGCTGCTCGCGTCGCTCGCCGACCCGCAGAGCGGGCTGCGGGTGAGGGCTGCGACGGCGATCGCCGAGATCGGCGATCGTCTGACGACGGATGCCGCGCTCCAGCATCGCGTCGACGCCTGGGTGACCGATGCGGCCGTCTTCCTCGTCGATCGGTATCGCAGCGACATCGCGTCGATCATCACCGACACCGTGGAGCGCTGGGATCCCGCCGAGACGACCGAGAAGATCGAGCTGCAGGTCGGTCGCGACCTGCAGTACATCCGCCTCAACGGCACGATCGTCGGCGCGCTCGCGGGGCTCGCGATCTTCTCGATCGCGCACGCGCTGTTCCCGTGACGTTCCAGGTCGGCGCCCTCGGCGCGGCGCGATCGACGCAGTAGCCTGAACCCGTGGCCTCAGACCAGCCCGACCAGCTCCTCTTCAGCTACGGGACGCTTCAGAACCCGGATGTGCAGCTCGACACCTTCGGGCGGCTCATCGACAGCGAGGATGACTCCCTCCCCGGATTCACGGTCGACTACGCCGAGATCGAGGACCCCCGAGTCGTCGACGTGTCGGGCGCCACGGTGCACCCGATCGTCCGCGCGACCGGCAACCCGCTCGACAAGGTCATGGGCAAGGCGCTGTGGGTGACGGATGACGAGCTCGACGCCGCGGACGAGTACGAAGTGTCGCTCTATCGGCGGGTGCCCGTGGTGCTCACCAGCGGACGCGACGCGTGGGTCTACGTGGCGAACTGATGGCACTCGCACACGATCCACAGTGGCCACGCGCGGGCGGCTGGCCCTTTGCCGTGGATGTCGAAGGCGACGTGGATGCCGCGATTCTCGGCGTGCCCGCATGGCGCACGTCGCTCTCGCCGACCGGAGCCCACGAGACTCCCGCCGCGATCCGCGAAGCACTGCGTCGATACAGCCCCACCCTGCTCGGACCTCCGCCGCTCGATCTCGGTGAGGCGCTTCGCATCGTCGACGCCGGCGACATCCCGGAACCCGACGGACCTGACGGCGAGGCAGCCGTGCGGGCCCGTGTCGCCGAGCTCGGGGCACGTGCCGGGCTGGTGATCGCGCTGGGCGGCGACAACTCCGCGACGTATGCGGTCGCGCAAGGTGCCGCAGCGACCGGCCTCATCACGATCGACGCCCACTTCGACCTGCGTGACGGCGTCTCCAACGGATCCCCGGTGCGCCGGCTCGTGGAGGACGGCCTCGACCCCCAGCGGATCGTGCAGCTCGGCATCGCGGACTTCGCGAACTCCGTCGCCTATGCCCGGCGCGCGGCGGACTGGGGCATCACCGTCGTCACCCTGGACGACGTCCGACGCCGCGGCGCCGCCGACGTCGCTGAGCAGGCGCTGGAGGTCGCGGGCGGCGGTGGCGGCGGCATCCATCTCGATATCGATGTCGATGTCTGCGACCGTTCCGTCGCGCCGGGATGTCCCGCCTCGGTTCCCGGCGGCCTGGCCGCGTGGGAGCTGCGCGCTCTCGTTCGTGCGCTTGCCGCAGGCCCGCGGCTGCGGAGCGCCGACATCGTCGAAGTGGATGCGACAGCCGACGCCGCGGACGGACGCACGGTGCGTCTTGCCGCGCTGTGCGTGCTCGAACTCCTCGCCGGGAAGGTGGTCCGCTCGTGATCCGACTCGCGCTCGTGCGTCATGCGAAGTCCGACTGGGGAGACCCCAGTCTCGACGACCACGACCGTCCCCTCAATGACCGCGGGATGCGCGACGCGCCCCGCATGGCGCGGCGGCTGGCCGAGACCGGATTCCGGCCCGATGTGATCCTGTCGAGCACCGCCGTGCGTGCGCGGACGACGGCCGAGGCCTTCGGCGCGGAGCTGCGGGTCGCGGTGTCGCTCGACCCCGAGCTATACGGAGCTCCCGCACGCACGCTGCTCGAAGTCGCGGCCGCCACCGGCGCCGGCGCGGTCATGGTGGTCGCGCATGATCCGGGTATGAGCGGGCTCGCGGCTCGGCTCTCGGACGACCGCATCGAGCACATGCCGACGTGCGCGGTGGCGACCTTCGCGTGGGACGAGGACGACTGGGACGTCGTCGACTCGGTCGAGCCCGCGGAGTGGGCGCTCGACACGCCCCGGTGAGCCAGGTTCAGCTGCTCACCCCGTCCTTCCAGACCTGCGCGATGAGCGGGACGCCCGGGCGGTAGGCGAGGTGCGTCCGGGTCGGGGCGTCGAGGAGCACCAGGTCCGCGCGCCTGCCCGGCGCGATGGCGCCGACATCCTCGCGTCGCAGGGCTCGTGCTCCCCCGGCGGTCGCCGCCCAGACCGCCTCGGCGGTCGTCATGCCCATCTCGCGCACCGCGAGCGCGATCATCAGCGGCATCGAGCTCGTGAAGCTCGACCCCGGATTGCAGTCGCTCGCGAGCGCGACCGTCACGCCGGCGTCGATCAGGCGCCGAGCGCTGGGATACGGCTGGCGCGTCGAGAACTCGACGCCGGGAAGCAGCGTCGCCACCGTGTCCGAGCCGGCGAGGGCGGCGACATCCGCGTCTTCGAGGTAGGTGCAGTGGTCGACGGATGCTGCGCCCAGTGCCACCGCGAGCCTCACGCCGTCGCCGGGGCCGAGCTGGTTGCCGTGCACGCGGGGCTGCAGGCCGTGCGCGATTCCGGCTGCGAGGACGCGCTCGCTCTCCGCCCGGTCGAACGCGCCGCGTTCGCAGAACACGTCGATCCATCGGCTATGCGGCGCGCACGCGCGCAGCATCTCGCCGCAGACGAGGTCGACGTAGTCATCGCGGCGGTCCGCGAACTCCGCCGGGACGACGTGGGCGCCGAGGAAGGTGACCTCAGGCGTGACCTCGGCCGCGAGACGCGCGAGGCGCGCCTCGTCGTGAACGGTCAGCCCGTAGCCGGTCTTCACCTCGAAGGTCGTCGTGCCCTGGGCGCGCAGCTCGGCGACGAAACCCGCGAGGCGGGAACGCAGCTCGTCGTCGGTCGCCGCGCGCGTCGCGGCCACCGTCCGCCGTATGCCGCCGGCGGCATACGGCACGCCCGACATCCGCGCTTCGAACTCGTCGGCCCGGTCCCCGCCGAACACGAGATGCGTGTGGCTGTCGACGAAGCCCGGGATGACCGCCCGTCCGCCGGCGTCGACGAGCTCCACGGAACCTCCGTCCCCGTGAGCCGGACTGTCGCGCCGCATAGGCACGAGGGTTGCGGCGCCGTCGCCGTTGGCGCGATTCGCCCGCCACCGACGGCGCGACGGACCGTTCGGCGGTGCTCCGAGGCGTCGCCGACCCACACGATCCGGTCGCCCTGGATGAGCACGGCCGCGTCGGTGCGGGTGCCGCACGGGTCGCCGGCGGCGGCGACGTTGGTCGTCAGCTCGCCGATGTTCGTGATCAGTGTGGCGGTCACAGCATCGGGATCTTCAGGCCGCGCTCGCGTGCGACGTCCTTCGCGCGGTCGTAACCGGCGTCGACGTGCCGCATGACGCCGGTTCCGGGGTCGTTCGTGAGCACGCGTTCGAGCTTCTCCGCGGCGAGCGTGGTGCCGTCGGCGACGGTGACCTGGCCGGCATGGATGCTGCGGCCGATGCCGACTCCGCCGCCATGGTGGATCGAGACCCACGAGGCACCGCTCGACGTGTTGAGAAGAGCGTTCAGCAGCGGCCAGTCGGCGATGGCGTCCGAGCCGTCGGCCATCGCCTCCGTCTCGCGGTAGGGGGAGGCGACCGAGCCCGAGTCGAGGTGGTCGCGGCCGATGACGATCGGCGCGGAGAGTTCGCCCGAGGCCACCATCTCGTTGAACTTGAGTCCCGCGAGGTGGCGCTCCTTGTAGCCCAGCCAGCAGATGCGTGCCGGCAGACCCTCGAAGTGCACGGCATCCGCGGCCTTGTCGAGCCAGCGGACGAGGCCGGCGTTGTCCGGGAACAGGGCCTTCACGGCCTCGTCGGTCTTGCGGATGTCTTCGGGGTCTCCGGACAGCGCCACCCAGCGGAACGGGCCGCGGCCTTCCGCGAACTGCGGCCGGATGTATGCCGGTACGAACCCGGGGAACTCGAATGCCCGCTCGAAGCCGCCGAGCTGTGCCTCGCGACGGATCGAGTTGCCATAGTCGAACACCTCGGCACCGGCATCCTGGAATCCGACCATCGCCGCCACGTGCTTTGCCATGCTGCCGCGCGCCCGGGCGGTGAAGCCTTCCGGATCCCGCTCCGCCTCGGCCTTCCAGTCCTCGAACGCGATGCCCACCGGCAGGTAGGCGAGCGGGTCGTGGGCGCTCGTCTGGTCGGTGACGACGTCGATCGGCGTGCCGCGCAGCAGCAGGTCGCCGAACACCTCGGCGGCGTTGCCGACGACGCCCACCGAAAGCGCCTCGCCGGCGTTCTTCGCAGCGACGACCCGGGCGACCGCCGCGTCGAGGTCGGTCGTGTACTCGTCGAGGTAGCCGTGCTCGACGCGGCGAGCGAGCCGCGACTCGTCGACGTCGACGATCAGCACGGCCCCGCCGTTCATGGTGACGGCGAGCGGCTGCGCGCCGCCCATGCCCCCGCATCCGCCCGTGAGCGTGAGCGTTCCGGCGAGAGACTCGCGGCCGAGCGAAGTCGCCACGGCCGCGAACGTCTCGTACGTGCCCTGGAGGATTCCCTGCGTGCCGATGTAGATCCACGATCCGGCGGTCATCTGCCCGTACATGGTGAGGCCGAGGTCCTCGAGACGACGGAACTCGGGCCACGTCGCCCAGTCACCCACGAGGTTCGAGTTCGCGATCAGCACGCGAGGCGCCCACTCGTGGGTGCGGAAGACGCCCACCGGCTTTCCCGACTGCACGAGGAGAGTCTCGTCGGGTTCGAGTTCGTCGAGCGTCCGGACGATCGCGTCGTACGCCTCCCAGCTGCGCGCGGCCTTGCCCGTGCCGCCGTAGACGACGAGGTCTTCCGGATGCTCGGCGACCTCGGGATCGAGGTTGTTCATGAGCATGCGCTTGGCGGCCTCGGCGCCCCAGCTCTTCGCTGTGCGCTCATTGCCGCGCGCGGCGCGCACCACCCGCGGTGTCGGTCGTGTCGGTCATCTCGTCTCTCCCTGGTCCGTTTGCGAACGGTTTTCGTCGCCTGCGACGGCGGCACGCCGATCAAGACCGTTCGTAAACGGCTTGGGTCGAGCGGCGAGAGCCGCGGCCGCGACCGCGCCGGAGCCGACGAGCCCGGTCACCGCCTCCATCTCGGGCGAGAGGTGGCGATCGGCGCCGGGACCGTCGACGACGGTGCGGACGAGGTCGCGCACCGCCGACGTCGCCGGTCCGGGCCGCAGGGGCGCGCGAAGGTCGAGCGCCCGCGCGGCCGTCAGCACCTCGATCGCGAGCACCCGCGTGAGCCCGTCGATGCTGCGGCGGAGCTTGCGGGCAGCCGCCCAGCCCATCGACACATGGTCCTCCTGCATCGCGCTCGAGGGGATCGAGTCGACGGATGCCGGCACCGCGAGGCGCTTGAGCTCCGACACGATGCCCGCGGCGGCGTACTGCGCGATCATGAGACCGGAATCGACGCCGACCTCGTGGGCGAGGAACGGCGGGAGACCGTGGCTCCGCGCCGGGTCGAGTGCCCGGTCGGTACGACGCTCCGAGATGGAGGCGACGTCCGCGACCGCGATCGCGAGGAAGTCGAGCACATACGCGACCGGCGCGCCGTGGAAGTTGCCGTTCGACTCCACGCGGCCGTCGTTCGTGATCACCGGGTTGTCGACCGCCGATGCCAGCTCGCGGAACGCGATCGTCCGCGCGTACTCGACGGTGTCACGCGCTGCGCCGTGCACCTGCGGCGAGCAGCGCAGCGAGTACGCGTCCTGCACCCGCGTGCACACGGCCGGATCCCGGTGCGAGGCCATGATGTCCGACTCGGCCAGGAACGCACGCAGATTCATTGCGGATGCCGCCTGCCCGACCTGCGGCCGCAGGGCCATCAGGTCCGCCGCGAAGACCGCATCCGTGCCCAGCTGACTCTCGATCGACATCGCCGCGGCGACATCGGCGGTGTCGAGCAGCACCGACAGATCGTGCAGCGCCAGCAGCAGCATCCCGAGCATGCCGTCCGTGCCGTTGATGAGGGCGAGGCCCTCCTTCTCGCGGAGTTCGAGCGGGGTGACGGATGCTGCGCTCAGCGCATCGGCGGCAGGGACCAGGTCGCCGGAGGCGTCACGCACGTCCCCCTCGCCCATCGCGGCGAGCGCGACGTGCGACAGCGGCGCCAGGTCGCCGGAGCAGCCGAGCGAGCCGTACTCCCGCACGATCGGGGTGATGCCGGCGTTGAGCATCGCGGCGTACGTCTCGACGACCACCGGGCGGACGCCGGTGTGCGCGGTCGCGAGCGTCTGCAGGCGCAGCAGCTGCAGCGCCCGCACGACCTCGCGCTCGACCTCCGCGCCGGTGCCGGCGGCGTGCGAGCGGATGAGGCTCGCCTGCAGCTGAAGCCGGCGCTCGGGAGCGATGAAGGTCGTGGCGAGCGCTCCGAAGCCGGTGGAGATGCCGTAGTGCGGCTCCGGGTCGTCGGCGAGCCCCTCGACGAGGGCGCGGGATGCTGCGACCCGCACCATCGCGGCGGCATCGAGCTCGACGCGCGCGCCATGACGGGCGACGGCGACGACGTCCTCGGGGCGCAGGGGCGCGCCGCCCACGGTGACGACGTCTGGACGGAGGTCGGTGACGGTGGTCATGCCTCGATTCCACACCGTGGCACTCGCGCGCGGCAGTGGTCCGTGGGATCCTGTGTCTGCCATGCCAGACACAGTCGCCACCCCGAGGCCCCAGGTCCCCGCCGCCGATCAGACCCTGCGGATCCTGACCTTCCTCGCGCGCCAGCGCGGACCGGTGGCCGCCGCGACGCTCGCGGCACAGCTCGGCATCCCGCGGTCGAGCGCGTATCACCTGCTCGCCACCCTGGAGGAGCACGGGTTCGTGGTGCATCTTCCCGCGGAGCGCCGGTGGGGGCTCGGCGTGGCCGCGTTCGAACTCGGCGGCGGCTACGCGCGCCAGGAGCCGCTCGCGAGGCTCGGACGGCCGCTGCTCGCCGAACTCGTCGACCGCTCCGGCGAGAGTGCCCACCTCGCGGTGATGACCGGGCGCGATGTGCTCTACATCGTGGAGGAGCGGGCGCCTCGCCGGCCAGCGCTCGTCACCGAGGTCGGCGTGCGGCTTCCCGCGCACCTGACCGCCTCGGGCCGGTCGATGCTCGCGGCACTCCCCCGCGAGCAGGTGCGCGCGCTGTATCCGGATGCCGTGGCGTTCGCCGATCGCACCGGACGCGGTCCCGGTCGCCCCGGCGAACTGCGTGACGTCCTCCGTGAGGCGCGCGCCCGCGGCTACGCGCTCGAGGACGGCGAAGTGACGCTGGGTCTCGGGTCGGTCGGCGTCGCCGTGCTCGACCATGTCGGCTGGCCGATCGCGGCGATCGCGGTGACGTACGCGACCGATGACGCGCAGGACGCGGGCGCCCTCGCCGCACTGGTGCAGCCGATCGCGAACGAGCTCGGGCGTCGCATCCGCGGTGCCCGTCCCGCCGAGGCCTCTACCCGCGCACGATGAGCCGGGGCTCCACCAGAACGTGCTGCGGAGAACGGTCTGCATCGAGAGCCGCGACGACGTTTCCGGTGGGTCCCATCAGCAGGTCGAGCACCGCCCGCGCCACGAGTTCGGGCGACTGCTCGACGCTCGAGATGCCCAGCGCCTCCGCCACAGGGGTGTTGTCGAAGCCGATGACGGGCAGCTCGCGGCGGCCGGCGTCGGCAGCCGCCAGATGCGTGCCGACGGCGAGCGCATCGCTCACGCACACGAGCGCGTCGAGTTCGCCGAGCATCCGGCGATCCGTGAACTCCCGCGCCATGGCCGCTCGGGCGGCGCCGAGCCCGTCGACCGTCTCGAAGCGGGGCCCGGTGGCACCGGCATCCGTCATCGCCACTCGCCACCCCCGCTCACGGTCGTCGCCCGTCGCCGAGTCGGACGGCCAGCCGACGAAGCCGACGCGCGGTCCCCAGTTCGCGAGGGCATGACGTGTCGCCGCGCGCGTCCCGGCAGCGCCGTCGACATCCACCCACGTGTGAGACGAGCGGTAGACGTCTTCGCCGCCCCATGGCCTGCCGAACGACACGAACGGCACCCCGCGCTCGATCAGCCATCCCGTTCGCGGGTCGCCGTAGAAGGTTCCGGTGACGACGACCGCGTCGATCTCGGCGCCTTCGGTCAGGTCGGCGAGGCGCTCGATCTCCTCGGCGGCACTGCGAGCGCTGTAGATGAGCACTCGCATGCCGCGCTCCCCGGCGTGCTCGGTGAGCGCGTGCACGAACCGATCGAGCAGGACGCCCGAGATGCCGCCGGAGTAGGGATCCAGATGGATGCCGATGGTCGAGCTCCGCCTGGTGCGAAGCATCCTCGCCGCTGAGTGCGGCCGGTAGCCGAGCTGCGCGATCGCCGCCTGCACCCGCTCTCGCGTGGCGGGCTTGACGATCGCGGGCGAGTTCATGACGTTCGACACGGTCTGACGGCTGACGCCCGCCACACGTGCCACATCCTCGACGGTGGGCGACTTGGGCATCGGCGCCTCCTCGTGCGGGGATGCGGATCTGAACGTTCAAATCGTTATCCTATGGCGCTCGCAAGCGGGTTGACAGTCCCCGGAATCGCGTCCTAGCGTGAGTCGCGAAGGCAACTTTGATCGTTCCAATCCTCGCCTACGGAGATCAGGAGTCGAGGGCCGCACCGGCCCGGGCCGACCTTGCTCATCGAAGGAGAGAGACATGACACGGCACACCACGCGCGCCCTTCTCGGGGGCGGCGCACTTCTCGTCACCGCAGCCCTCGCGCTCAGCGGCTGCGGCGGCGGATTCGACGACGACGACGCCGGCGAAGGCGACGAAGGGGCCATCACCTCGTCGGACGACGCGCTCACGATCCTCATCGGCTCGAGCGGCGACGCGGAGACGGATGCCGTCACGGAGGCGGTCGCGGCATGGTCCGAGGAGTCGGGCGTCGACGCCGAGGTGAAGGTCGCCAGCGACCAGCCGCAGGAGCTTTCGCAGGGATTCGCGGCGGGCGACCCGCCCGACCTCTTCTACCTCGCGCCGGAGGCGCTGGCGGGATATGCGGGCAACGGCTCGCTCATGCCCTACGGCGAGCTGCTCGAGAACAAGGACGACTTCTATCCCGTCTCTCATGGAGAACTTCACGTTCGAGGACCAGCTCTACTGCGCCCCGAAGGACTTCTCGACCCTCGCCCTCGTCATCAACAAGGGGCTGTGGGATGCCGCGGGGCTGACCGACGATGACATCCCGACGACGTGGGATGAGCTGGCGACCGTCGCCGCAGACCCTCACGAAGGACGGCGTCGTCGGCCTCGGCGTTCGGATGGGAGTGGCAGCGAATCGGCACGTTCATGGCGCAGGCCGGCGGCGGTCTCGTCGAGGACGGCGAGCCGATCGCGAACAGCCAGGAGAACGTCGACGCCCTCACCTACGTCAAGGACGCAGATGGAGGCCGGCACGTTCGCGTACGCCCAGGACGTCGGCGCGGGCTGGGGCGGCGAGGCCTTCGGCAAGCAGCTGACCGCGATGACGATCGAAGGCAACTGGATCACCGGGGCGATGACCAACGACTTCCCCGACGTGGAGTACGTCGTGGCCGAGCTCCCGGAGGGACCCGCCGGAAAGGGCACGCTGCAGTTCACGAACTGCTGGGGAATGGCCGCCGACAGCCCCAACCAGGAGGCCGCCCTCGACCTCGTCGAGTACCTGACCAGCACCGACCAGCAGCTCGCGTTCTCGAAGGCGTTCGGCATCATGCCGTCGATCCAGTCGGCCGCCGATCAGTGGACGAGCGACAACCCGGACCTGGCCGCCTTCCTCGCGGGAGCCGACTACGCCCAGGGTATCCCGACCTACGACGGAACCGCTGACGTGATCACCGACTTCAACTCTCAGCTCCAGGGCCTGAAGACGGCGATCCGCAGCAGATCCTCGATACGGTGCAGTCGAACCTCGAGGCGATCGTCGGCTGAGGCCGACCGCCATGACCGCGACCGCAACGGCGCCTCGCCGCGCCCGGAGCCCCCGATCGGGGATCCGGCGCGGCGAGGCGCTGGCCGGGTGGGTGTTCACCCTGCCCGTGATCCTCATCCTCGGCGTCTTCCTGCTCATCCCCGTGGTCATGGCGCTGTGGGTGAGCGTCTCCGACTGGTCGGGGCGGGGCAGCCCCTTCTCGCCGCGCGTGGGCTTCGTGGGACTCGAGAACTACGCCGCCGTCACGACCGGCGACGGCCTCGCCACCCGCGACTTCGGAACCGCGATGCGCAACAACACGTGGTACGTGCTCCTGGTCGTGCCGCTGCAGACGGCACTCTCCCTCTTCCTCGCGGTGCTCGTCAACGGTGCGATCCTCCGCGGTCGCGGATTCTTCCGCACGGCCTTCTACTTCCCTTCGGTGACGGCATCCGTGGCGATCACCGTCCTCTTCACCTTCCTCTTCAGCACGCACGGGCGTCGTCAACGCGGTGCTCGGCGCGGTCGGCATCGACGGGCCCAACTGGTTGGCCGACCCAGGGGACTCCTCCACATACTCCTCGCAGCCGTCGGCATCACCGACGGCCCCGCGGCGCTCACCGGAACGACTTCCTGGGCGTGTCGTGGTGGAACTGGCTCGCCGGGCCGTCGGTCGCCATGACGGTGTTCATCATCATGGCGATCTTCACGACGAGCGGCACCTTCATGCTGCTGTTCCTCGCCGTCGCTGCAGAACATCAGCCCCGATATCCACGAGGCAGCCATGGTCGACGGTGCCAATGCGTGGCAGCGCTTCTGGCGCGTCACCCTGCCCCAGTTGAAGCCGGCGCTGTTCACGGTGCTCACTCTCGGACTGATCGGCTGCTGGCAGGTGTTCGACCAGATCTACACCGGCACCAAGGGCCAGCCGGCGAAGACGACGCTGACCCCGGCGTACCTCTCGTATGACGCGAGCTTCCTCGACCAGGACTGGGGGCAGGGCGCGGCGATCGCGTTCATCCTCTTCGCGATCATCGTCCTGCTGGCGATGTTCCAGCGCTGGGTGCTTCGCGACCGCCCCGTATCGAAGCGCCGCGCGCGCCAGTACCAGCTGCCGTCGCGACCGCCGACAGCGAGCCCTGCGACCGTCGCCGCGAACCAGGTGCCGAGCCCGCCCGATCCCGCTCGACACCGCCGTCGACGCGCGGAGGAAGGAGACGAAGCCATGACCGTCACGCCGTCGACCAGGCGCGACACGGCCGCCCCGCAGCAGCCCCCCCGAAGCCCCAGTCCAGGCGCGTCGCAGCACGGCGAGGATCGGCTGGCAGATCGCGCTCTACGCGCTGCTCGTCGTCATCTCGCTCATCTACATCTATCCCTTCCTCGTTCAGCTAGCGACCTCCTTCAAGACGGATGCCGATGCCGCAGTCAACCCGGTCTCGCTCATTCCGCAGATCTGGTCGACCGCGGCCTACGAGCGGCTGTTCCTGCGCAGCGACTTCCCGGTGTGGTTCATGAATTCCACCATCGTGACGATCTGCGTCACCCTCCTACGCGTCTTCTTCGTGTCGCTCGCGGGATATGCCCTCGCCCGGTTGACACTTCCGCGGGCGCGGCATCGTGTTCGCGGCAGTCATCGCGGTGATGGCTGTGCCCGAGCGTCGTGCTGCTCATCCCCCGGTTCCTCGTCATCAACCAGCTCGGGATCTACGACACCTACGCCGGGATGATCCTGCCGCTCCTCGTGGATGCCGCCGGGCGTGTTCATCATGAAGAACTTCTTCGAGTCGATCCCGGTCTCGGTCGAGGAGCAGGCGCGCATCGACGGCGCCGGCACGTTCCGGATCTTCTGGTCGGTCGTTCTCCCCATGGCGCTTCCCGCTCTCATCACGATCATCATCCTGTCGTTCCAGGGTTCGTGGAACGAGCTGTCGCACTTCATCGTCTCGACACAGTCGCCGGAACTCACCACGCTGACGAAGGGTGTGGCATCCCTCGCCTCGGGCCAGCTCAGCCAGGGCACGCAGTACCCGCTGAAACTCGCCGCGGCGCTCATCATGACGATCCCGGTGGCTGTGCTCTTCTTCATCTTCCAGCGGCGGATCATGAACGCGAGTGCGGGGGCGTTGAAGGAGTGATCACGAGGGGCTGCAGCCGTTGCTGTCCGACGCGGTCGTCACGCTGCGGGCTCCCACCCAGGTGTGGTCGGGTCGAGACGGCGACCTGGGGGCGGCGGGGATCCACGGCGTCTACCACGGCGACATCCGCCAGGTGCGCGAGTTGACGCTCACGTGCGACGGGCGGGAGCCGGAGTGGATCTCGACTTCGATGGACGGCCCCTCGCGGGTCGTCTTCGGCGGGCTGCTGCGAGCGCTCGATGACCCGTCGCCCGATCCGCGCGTGCGCCTGCTGCGTGAACGCGTGGTCGCCGACGGCGCGGTCGGCGAGACGCTGACGATCGTCTCGCGGGTGGCGCACCCGGATCGAGGCGACACTCCGGATGCGCCTCGTTCCGGACTTCGCGCCGATGCACGAGGTCAAGGCGGGCATCGCCGCACGGCGATCGTGGGACGCGACCGGGAGCGGTGGGCGTGAACGCGCCCATCACCGTCCGCTCCGGCGAGCGGTCGTTCACGGTTTCGGCTCCGGATGCTGCGCTCACCGTCGACGACGGTGGCATCACGATCGAGTGGGACCTGCGGGTCGATCCCGGAGCGAGCGCCGTCGCTGTCGCTGACGCTCGAATTGGACGACCCCTCGCTCGTGGTCCGGCGGCACGAGCGCACCGTCCCGCAAGGGCGATCTCGCCCCCTTCGAGACGACCGACCCGAGGGTGACTCGATGGCTGGATGCCGCCCTCGGCGATCTGGACGCGCTGCGCCTCACGCTTCCCGACCACCCCGAGGACGAGTTCTTCGCCGCCGGGGCGCCGTGGTTCTTCACGCTCTTCGGCCGCGACTCGCTCTGGGCGGCCCGGCTCGCGCTTCCCGTCGACGTGGGGATCGCAGCATCCACTCTTCGGGTGCTGGCACGACTGCAGGGAACCGCGGTGGACCCCGCCACCGCGGAGCAGCCCGGCAAGATCCCGCACGAGCTGCGCAGCGCGCCGCTCGAGCTGCCGGGCGAGGGCGTGCTGCTGCCGCCGCTCTACTACGGCACCGTCGACGCGACGCCGCTGTGGGTGTGCCTGCTCGCGGATGCCTTCGATTCCGGGATGCCGGAGAACGAGGTGCGTGAACTGCTGCCCGCGCTCCGCGCGGCGCTGGCGTGGATGACCGAGTACGGTGACGGCTCGGGCCACGGGTTCCTCGACTATCTCGACGAGACCGGGCACGGACTCGCGAACCAGGGGTGGAAGGACTCGGGCGACTCGATCCAGTGGCGGGACGGCACGCTCGCCCAGGGGCCGATCGCGCTCTGCGAGGTGCAGGGCTACGCCCACGAGGCCGCGACGCGGGGCGCGGACCTGCTCGACGCACTCGGCGAGACCGGCGGCGATGCGCTGCGCGAGTGGGCTGCGGCCCTGCGGGAACGGTTCCGGTCGGCCTACTGGGTGGAGACGCCCGAGGGGCGCTATCCCGGCGATCGCGCTCGACGCCGACCAGCGGCCGGTCGATACCCTGACGAGCAATATCGGGCACCTCATCGGAACCGGCATCCTGGATCCCGACGAAGAGGCGCGGGTCGCGGACCTGCTGCTGGGCGAATCGATGTCGTCCGGATTCGGCATCCGGACGATGTCGACCGGCGCAGGCGGGATACTGGCCGCTCAGCTACCACGGCGGCAGTGTGTGGACCCACGACACCGCCATCGCGATGCACGGGATGTCGCGCGCCGGCCTGCACCCGCAGGCACTGCGTGTCGCCGATGGCCTCCTCGCGGCTGCCGAGGGGTTCGCGTTCCGCGATGCCCGAGCTGCACTCCGGCGACCCGGCGACCGAGATGCGCACCCCGACGCCGTATCCGGCCGCCTGCCGCCCGCAGGCCTGGTCGGCGGCGGCCGCCGTCGCGTGCGCGCAGGCGATCCGCGCCGCGCAGGGCTGAAGTCAGTCGACCTTTGCGACCCTGCCGCCGGTCAGCCGGACGAGCTCGTCGAACGTGAGCGGGAAGACGGTGTGCGGCGTGCCGCCTGCGGCCCAGATCTCGGGGAAGGCGGCGAGCGCCTCGTCGACGATCGTCGTGAGCGGCGCCGGGTGTCCCGTCGGCGCAACGCCGCCGATGGCCTGACCCGTGGCCTCGCGCACCTGCTCCGCGGTGGCGCGCGTGATCTGCTCGCGCCCGAGACGGTCGGCGAGCGCGATGGTGTCCACGCGGTGGGCGCCGCTCGTCATGACCAGCAGCGGCTCTCCATCCGACCAGAAGACCAGGCTGTTCGCGATCGCGCCGACCTCGACTCCGAGCGCCGCCGCTGCCAGCGGCGCGGTGTGCGCGGCATCCGGGAGCACGACGATGTCGCCGGTGATGCCGGCCCCGCGAAGGGAGTCGTGGACGAGGCGGCTGCGGGCGGGGAGATGCGCGGTCACCCGCCCAGCCTAGAGCGGCGACCGCGTCAGTCTCGCAGTGGCAGTTCTTCGGAATCCGCTGCGGTTCGGCGGACGCGAGCCGGCACGGCCGCCGGTGAGGGTTCGGGCAGGGCAGGGGCACGCGGCGCCCGCTCCCCCGGCGCCGTGCCCACAGGACCTGACGTGGCCGCGGCGAGTTCCGCAGCCGAGATCACGGCGATACGTCGCGGCATCCATCACGATTGCGACGCTGCCCGCGACGGCAACGGCCGACGTCATGCTGCTCCCCGTGCCGGATAAAGCGGTCGGCGCGGGCACCGGGGACTCGGTGATCGTGCCGGTCGCGGTCTTCTGTCCGGGCAGGGTGTAACCGGTGCCGGCGCTCAGCGTGAGGACCACCGTCTCGGCCGCTTCCGTCGCCTTGTCGCGCACCGGAGTCAGGGTGAGCGTCGCCGTCGTGACGCCGGCGGCGAGTGTGATCGCCGTCCCCTTGCTGTTCAGGGTGCCACCGGTCGCGGTCAGCGTGTAGTCCTTGCCGTACAGCGCCGTGCCCGGTCCACGCGAGCTGGATCGTGATACTCGTGTCGGTCTTGCCGGTGCGCGTGATCACGAAGGTGATCGTGTCGCTCGGGTTCTCGGCGCCGGCGCCGTCGGTCGCCGTCACCGTGACGAGTGATGTCGTGGGTGCAGGTGCCGTGTCGTTGTCGGCGATCGTGCCGCTCGCCGATCGCGGGCGAGCCGACGGTGTACCCCGTCCCGGCGCCCACCGCGAGCGTCACCGACTCCGCGCCCTCGATGAGCGTGTCATCGACGGGCGTGATCGTGAGCGTCGCCTGCAGCGCTCCCGCTGCGAGGGTCAGGCTCGTGCCGTCCGCCGAGAGCGTGCCGCCGGTCACCTGCACCGTGTAGTCGACACCGAAGGATGCCGCGCCCGACCAGGTGAGCGCGATCGCCACCGCAGGCACTGGCGGACGTGCGGCTTATCGCGGAACACGACGGGGTTCGCCGCGGCCTCGGCGCCGGCGCTGTCGGTCACGCTCATCGTCACCTGCGGCACGGGCGGCGGCGCGGTGTCGTTGTCGGCGATCGTGCCGCTCGCGGATGTCGTGGCGCCGCGGGCGTATCCCGCCGCCGCGATGACCGTGAGCGTCACCGATTCCGAGGACTCCACGGCGGCATCGTCGACCGGCCGAACGGTGACGATGGCGGTGGACGTGCCGGCAGCGATGGTGAGCACGCCGCCGCTGTACGATCCGCCGGTCACGGTCACCGTGTAATCGGCGGCGGACGCCGCGCCGCCGAATGCCAGCTGGACGGCGAGGGCGGCCGCCGTCGACCCGGTCCGGGTGACCGTGAAGACGATGGGGTCGTTCGCGCTCTCGGCGCCTGCGGCGTCGGTCACGGCCACCGAGACGATGGGGAGCGAGGCCACCACCGTCACGAGCTGAGTTCCGACTGTCGTGTTGCCGAACGCGTCCGTCGCCGTCCAGGTGATCGTCGTGACGCCGATCGTGAAGAGGTTGCCGGCGGGCACTCCCGAGCGGCTGACAGTGACGCCCGCGACGTTATCGGTCGCGGTGGCCGTGCCGAGAGTCACGTCGCTGATGTAGACCGCGTCGGCACCGTCGGTCGTGGACCGGGTGACCGGCGGCGGCACCGTGAGGGTCGGTGGGATCGGGTCAGCCAGGAACGACTGTGGAACCCCGTATGTGACCTGCACCGTGTCGAAAGTCGTCGTGCCGGTCGCAGCCAGCAGACCCAGCTGACCGTCGGCGACCGCGCCGTTGTACGAGAACGATCCGAGGGTCACTCCGTTCAGGGTCACCGTGACCGTGGTGCCGAAGAGCGTGAGCACGAGCTGGTGGTTGACGCCGGCTGCGAGCGATGCGGCGAAGGTGGCGTCGACCACGATCTTGCCGCGGATGCGATGCGCCAGCACCACCGTGCCGGTCGCCTGGTCGAGCCGCACCATCTTGTAGTCGGTGTCGCTGTACGAATCGATGACGAAGCCGCCGGATGCTCCCGCGGCCAGGTTCACGCTGGCCGTGACCGTGGTCGTCGTGCCGCCGGTGGCGCGTGCCGGCAGGTCCATCATGGTCATCGCCGGAGTCGAGCCGCCGGTTCCGTGCAGCACGCCGTTCGTCACACTCCAACCGGGGGTGCTCGTGTACCCGTCGGCGACGCCGTCGTCGAAGTCCTCGGTCGTGTCGAACGTCGTCTGCGGGGGCACCGTCTGCACGACGAAGCTGTCGAACACGCCGCGCGAGTTGTCGGAGCCCACCCCGACAAGTCCCGTGTTGAGGCCGCGTGCGACGCCGTCGACCCAGCGCGGGGCGTATTGGTAGGTCAGTTTCGCCTCGCCGTCGAGCGAGACCGTCACGAAGATCCCCGACACCGACACGAGCAGCGCGTAGTACCGGTCAGGCATGATGTTTCCGACCGCTGCCTGGACGTCGATGATCCAGCCGCTCGCGTTGCGGTGACCCATGACGATCTTGTTGGTCGACTGGTCGAGTCCGGCGAACTTGAAGTCGGTGGGCGAGTAGTAGTCGAAGATGATGTATGCGTTGGCCTTCCAGCCGGCGGTGGGCTTTCGTGACCTTCACCTGCGCGCCGATCTCGAAGTAGATCGGCAGGATGCTGTCGACCACGAAGACGGCCGCGGCATCCTTGCCCAGCGAGGCAGCCGAGACGGCCAGCGCTCCACCCGAGACTTCCCAGACTCCGCTGTCGATCGCCGCGGCGCTCAGCCTGCCGTCGTCGAAGCTCGCGCTGCGCAGCACATCGCGCTTCCCGCCCGGGATGTTGCCCGCCTGAGGATCGGCGGGCGCGCCGCTCTGGTCCTGCCACAGGCCGTGGTCCTGCTGCACGATCAGGCCGATCTCGCCGTAGGGCTCGCCGTTGCGGTCGGCGAAGTCGGCGTTCCAGTCGAACGCGCGCGTCGCGTCGGCACCCTGGGCGGCCGAGAGGGCGTAGAGGAACTCGAACAGCGCCGGCGGCACCTGGCGGCTGACGGTGGCGATGCCGAACGGTGCGAACGGCACGATGTAGCTGTTGAACTCGCCGGTCCAGTCGATCAGCCGGTCGCCGCCGGTGTTGCCGATCAGGATGTCGCGCCCGGCGCCGCCGAATGCGCGGTCCTCGTAGGCGATGTGGGTGTCGGGTCCGTCGTTCAGCCACGTGTCGCCGGTCGACGTGCAGGTGCCGTTCGGCGTCGAGGTCAGGCATCCGGAATGAAGATCGTCGTCGGCCTGCAGCAGATCGTTGCCCCAGCCGCCCCACAGGGTGTCGTGGCCGGTGCCGCCGACGATCCAGTCGTTGCCCAGGTCGCCGAACAGCACGTCGGCGCCATCACTGTTGGCGAGACCATTGGGGTTGAGGCAGTCGCCGTTGTTCGCGAACAGGACGCAGCCGACGATGACCGGGCCTTCGGTGGTCACGTTGTTGAGGAACCAGTGGTGCGGGTACTGCGCGATGTCGGAGCTGCCGGTGCAGGTGTGACCGCTCGGCGAATACGACGTGCACGTCCAGACCGCTCCGGTCGCGTCGAACAGGATCGCGCGCCGCGGCTCGTACTCGTCATACAGGTCGAACTCGCCCGCGCGGCGGGTGCGGTCGTAGTGCCAGCCGTCGATGTCGTCGGGGTTGTAGCGGAGGACGTCGCCGGGGTTGTTCGGGTGCCCGAAGTCGATGCGGACCAGTCCGTCGCGGACGGCCACGCAGTCGATCGACAGGCCGTCTGCGCAGGTCTCGACGTAGTTCGGCGCGTATCCGGCGACGAGCGCCTCGGCCCCGGTCATCGCGTCGTCGCCGACACCGCCGTGGATCGCGTCGGCGCCCAGCCCGCCGAAGATGATGTCGTCGTAGCCGCCGGCCGGCCGGTACAGCGGGTCGAGGTCGTTCGGGTCCGCGAAGAAGGGGGTGAGGTTGACCGTCTTGTTGAGCACCCCGACGACGTTGATCGTCTCTTCCTGCACGTGGCCCGGAGTGTAGATGACCTCGCTGAGCACGTCGCCCTGCGTGGTCCGGGTGTCGGGGTCGGTCGGGAAGAGGGCGAGGATGCCGTACAGCGGCTCGCTGTAGCAGGTGGTGCCGTTCGGCGGTGCACGGCGACGCCCTGCGGCCGTCCAGCCGGACGAGGAGTTGCGGCTCGTCGAGATCCGGCCGTCGTCGCCCAGGATGCCGTCATCGCCGGTGCCGCCCGAGATCCAGTCGTCGCCGTAGCCGCCGATGAGGTCGTCGTCCTGCCCGTCGCCGTAGATGCACGTCGTTGCCGGTCATGCCGTAGACGGTGTCGTCGCCCGCCTCGCCGTGGATCTCGTCGCCGCGGCCGCGGTCGGAGTCGGCGAGAGCCGGGCGGTACTCCGGTCCGCCGAAGGTGTAGTCGAGCATCTCGACCGCGCGCGGGATGAGCCGCAGATCCGCCAGAGTAGGTGTCGTAGGCGAAGGTGAGGTAGGCGTTCGGCGTTCTGCTGCACGCCGTTCGTGCCGACGAGGCGGAGGATGCGGGCGTTGTCGCCCGCGATGACGTCGGCGTCGCGGGCGTGACCCGTGGGCACCGTGAGGATCGTGCCGTCGCCCGCCACGACGGGGGTTCCGGGAGCATCCTGAACCGTCGCCTGGCCGATGTGGTTGCGAGCGATCGCGGTGCCGGCTCCGCCGAAGAGCATGTCTGCGCCGGCGGGACGGCACTCTGCGCCGAGGCAGAACGAGCCGATCGAGCGCCAGTCCACGTCGGCGGTGAGGCGGATGCCGCCCGCGATGAGTTCGACGAGCACCTCGAGCGACTTCTCGATGCCGGCCTCGAGGATCGTCACCTTGTGCACGCCGGGCGTCAGGCCCGTCGCGACGCCGCTGAGCGTCAGCACCTTCCCGTCGACGCCGATGACGCGCCAGAGGATCGGCTTGCCCGCAGCATCCTTCAGAGGAACCGTCTTGCCTTCGATCGTGACCGCGACAGTGACGCGCTGGTCGTCGCCGAGGCCGTACAGGTCGGAGCTGTCGCCGATGATGTCGTCCTGGCCGAGGCCGCCGAACACCGTGTCGTCGCCGCCGCCGCCCTCGATGTAGTCGTCGCCGTCCGTGGCCGCCTCGACCGAGGGGTGCACCTCGAGCGTCTCGTCGAGTGTGGGGTCGAGGTCGCGCCAGGCGCCGATGACTCCCTGGCGCGCGTCTTGACGACGGGCCAGCACATCGGTCGCGGCGATGGGCTGGCCGCTGACGAGGAGGCGGCCGTCGCCGAGTCGATGCCGAAGTCGGTGATGTCGAGCACGAGCCCGTTCACGTAGCCGTCGCCCTGGATGACGTCGTTGCCGAGCTGGCCGAAGATCTCATCGCTGCCCGCGCCGCCGGCGATGTAGTCGTCGCCCCACAGCTCGGGGTGGTTCGCCTGGATGTCGTCACTGTGGTCGAGCAGCGTGACGCGGAACTGCGTGCCGTGGTTCGGGTCGTTCTGGGCCGTGCCCGTGACCAGCGCGTGTCCGTCGGTACCGTTGGGGATGCTCGTGCCGTAGATGACTGTGCCGATGAGGGCCCGCATGCGCGGGTCGGTGAAGTCGGGGCGGAAGCAGCAGTCGGCGTTGTCGCCGGCGATGAGGTCGTTGCCCGAGCCGCCGTCGATGACGTCGTCGCCGTCGAGAGCTCCGGAGACGTTCGAGCCGCCGATCAGGATGTCGTCGCCACCCTCGCCGTAGAGGATGTCGTCGCCCTGCTGGCCCATGACGATGTCGCGGCCCTCGCCGGCGTAGACGAGGTCGTCACCGGTGCCGACATTCGTGCGGGTGTTCGTCGCGCGGAAGTCGATCGTCCCGCCCAGGTCGATGCAGACGCCATTGAAGGGATCGTCCGGATCGTACGCCTTCGTGGTGCACGTGACCTTGCCGTGGTCGCCGAAGATGATGTCGTCGCCGCCGAAGCCGTAGATGACGTCACTGCCGCCGCCGCCGAAGAGGATGTCGCGCGCGTCGCTGCCGAAGATCGTGTCGCGGCCGCCGTCTTCGTCGGCGAACCCGAGTGTCTCGATGATGCAGATCAGGAACTCGTGCACCGACATGTTCGTCTGGTGCGTGTCCTCCATGGCGGGGTTGCTCGCGAGGCGCACGCTGTCGCCGAAGACCAGGTTGGCGCCTTGGCCGGCGCGCAGCACGTCGTCGCCCTTGCCGCCGATGATGATGTCATTGCGGGCGCCGGCGGTGATCGTGTCGTTGCCGCCGAGGTGCGTCGACGCCACGTAGGAGGAGATGACCTCGATGTCGTGGGCGTCGTCGGCGATCGTCGAGCCGCGCAGCAGGTAGTCGACGAAGCCGTAGTCGCCGAAGAGGATGTTGTTGCCGTCGCCCGCCGTTGCGGTCTCACCCGCGTTGGCCACGATGACGTCGTTGCCGCCGCCGCCGAAGACCATGTCGCGACCGAGGCCGGTGCGGATCACATCGTCGCCGCCGAACTCGCCGCCGAGCGGGACGTAGCCTTCGACGAGCTGCAGCACCGGGATCTGGTAGTCATCGTGGGCACCGTCACCGTACGTGCTCGGGATGGGCCGGTTGTAGACCAGAACGTCTTCCTCGACGCCCTCGACGCGGCCGTGGTCACCGAACACGATGTTCTGCCCGGTTCCGGCGTCGATCGTGTCGCCGGCCGCGCCGCCCATGATGATGTCGTCGTGGATGCCGGCCGTGATCTGTCGGCGGCGCCCTGTGCCTCGTTGATCGAGACGGCGAGATGCAGGATCGTGACGCTGTCGGCGCCCTCGAGGTAGAGCATCCGTCCGTGGTCGCCGAAGATGACGTTCGACTGGTTCTGACCCGAGATCGTGTCGGACCCGTTGCCGCCGAACAGCCGGTCGCGGCCGCCGTCGCCGGTGATGGTGTCGTTCGCGCCGTCCTCGGCGCGCTGGGTGGTGATCTCGCGCACGCGGCCGGCGGTCTCGATCTTCTGCAGCTGGGCCGGGTTCACGTAGCCGTAGACGGGCTCGTCCGTGGTGCCGCCGATGATGCCCACCAGAGCGGACGCGACGTCCTGTCGCACGTGGCCGTAATCGCCGAAGACGATGTCGTCGTATTCGTCGGTCGTGGCCCCGGTGGAGCCGACGGCGTCGCCGTGCAGCACGTCGGCGCCGGCTTCGAGCCCGTCGCGGTTGGCGTACACGCTGGCGTTGCGCCACGGGATGGTGAGTTCACGCGTGATGACGTCGACGTTGACGCCGTTGTCGCCGTAGATCTGGTCGGAGCCGCGGCCGCCCGAGATCGTGTCGTTGCCCGAGCCGCCGGCCAGGTAGTCGTGCGCGGCGCTGCCGATGATGGTGTCGTCGCCCGCCCCGCCGTAGGCGGTGAAGCCGACGCTCGGCAGGTCGCCCGCGGCGACTCCGGCGAACAGGGTGCTCGCATCGATGACGTCGTTGCCGGCATTCGTGAACGGGTTGCCGACGGGGAAGATGAACCGTGAGTCGCCGTTGCCGATCTCGGCCGGGAACGGCTTGGTGCCGAACGATCGCACCGACTGGACGCGCGGGTCGCCGCTGTACCAGAGGCCGTCCTGCGACGTGTCGCCGTAGACCACGAGCGGCGAGTTCGGGCCGGCACCGCCCGTGATGATGATCGTGTCGCCGCCGATGACGCCGCTCGGCAGCATCCAGTTTCCGCCACCGTGGACGGTGGTGATGCCGCCGTGGACCGCGACCACGCCCGGTGTGCCGTCTGCCTTGGTGTCGGGACCGGGCAGCAGGGTGCCGGAGATGTGCAACGTGTCGTTGCCCTCGCCGAGCAGGATGTTGAGCACCTCGATGGTCGTGTAGGCGGCGGTCTGGTCGAACAGGCCGGTCGCCGGGTCGACCACGATGGCGCCGTAGCTGATGCCGGCCGGGAACGAGGTCGGCTCGCCGAAGGGCATGGTCTCGCCGGTGCCGAGCTGGTCGGAGAAGTCGAGCGGCACCGCGTTCATGCCGAGCCCCGTGATCGCCGTCGCGGTCAGCCAGCCCTCGTGGTCTTCCTGGCTCGAGTCGGCGTAGACGTTGAGCACGTCGACCTGCTGCGCCTCGGGCGGCTGCTCGGCGATCTCGAAGAGCGGGCCGTTGCCCTCGCCCGGCAGCAGCACGGCGGGCCGCAGCGACCGGTCGGCGGCGGTCGTGCCGCCCTCCACCGCGAGCGGGCCGCGGATGCCGGACAGGATGTGCGGGCGCTTGGCGAACGTCTTCCAGTTCTCGCGACCCGGAGCCAGCAGGTACCACGGGTCGGCCTCGAGGCCCACGCTGACCGGCTGGTACCAGTTCTCCGGCGTGAAGGTGACGACCGCGGCCCACTGCGTCACGGTGAGGCTGCCGTCGATGTCCGCGGTCGGCTTGTCCTTCGCGGTGAGCGTGATGACGTCGAGCACGCCGGAAGTCGCTGCTGCTGATGAGCTGGATCTTGTAGAGCGTCTCCGTCGGAGCCGATCTTGATGAACTGACCCTCGAGGAACCCGGCGTCGAGCCAGCTCTGCCCGTCGGTGCGGCGCAGCGTGCCGGTGGCCTCGTCGTACACGACGCCGCCGGTGAACAGGCCGCGCGTGACGAGCCGGCTGACGGTGGCCTGCGTGAGCGCGCCCGTGGCCGCCGGCGCGGTCGTCGCGGTGAGCGTGAGGGTGAGGCCGCCGTTCGTGATGCCGGTGATCGTGAACTCGCCGACGACCCCGTTGTTCACGAGGCGGATGCGCTGGCCCGGCGCGAAGCCCTCGTCGGAGAAGTTCCCGAGCGCCGAGTCGCCCGTGCGGGTGAGCGTGTAGGTCCCGGGGCCGGTGGCCGTCAGGGTGGCGCTGCCTGCGAACTGGCGGAGCGCGACCTCGCCGCCGATCGCCTGCGTAGCTCACGCGGTCGCTCTCGACGACATCCGTCTGCCCGTCGCCGACGAGCGCGACGGTGACCGGCGCGCCCGGCTGGCCGGTGAGGCGGATGTCGTAGGAGTCGCCCGGGCCGGGGCCGCCTGTGGTGTCGCCGGCGACGACGAGCGTGCCCGTGCCGGTCTCGCGCACGAAGACGCCCGGGGTGTCGTCGTCGTGGACGAGGATGTCGAGCCGCACGCGGCGCACCGACGCGTAGACACCGGCGAGCACCTCGAACGTCAGCGTCGTGGAGTGCGGGTCCTGCCGCTCGGTGTCGTTCGTGCCGTGGATGGTGATGACCACGCCGGTCTCCCACGCGCCGGCGGCGATCTCCACGTCGTAGACGCCCGGTGCGACGAGGGTCGGCGCCGGTGATCCAGGCGCGGTCGTCGCTGAGCGTGACGCGCACCGTCACCGCGACACCCGGGGTCGGTCGCCAGTCGCACGCGGACCCGATCCGTGAGCTCGGTCGTGCTCGTGCCCTCGATCACCACGGTGTCGGCGTCGGCCTGACCCGCGGCATCCAGCTGCACGAGCTGGATGGCGGCAAGGTCGTCGTCGTGCACGGTGACCTCGACGTTGCGCACGGCGGCGCCGTCGAAGTCCGGGTCGCCGCTCAGCACCGAGTGGCTCACCATGACGACCCGGTCGCCCTCTTCGAGGTCGTCGTCGGCTGCGATCACCGAGACGATCTGACCGCTCGCCTTGTTCCACGCGTCGGGAGTGAACACGAGCACGATCGCGTGGGCGGGCACGTGGACGGTCTCCCCGTCGATGACGACGTCGCGGTCGTAGTCCACGGCGCCGAGCAGCACGCGCGAGAGCCAGACCGTGTCGCCGCCCTGGGCCGCCTCGTTCGACGATGAGCGCGCCGCCGACACGGTCACGTAGACGTTCGCGTCGGGCCGCTCGGCGAGGTAGACGAGGTAGGTGTCGGCGACGCCGGTGCCCTCGCGCACATCGGTGAAGCCGGCGGTCTCCTCGATGATCGACCTGGCCCTGCGTGCCGCGCGCGACGGTGACCTCGACGCCGGGGGCGAGGATGCCGTCGTACAGCGGGTCGTCGCTGCGCACGTCGTGGTTCACGACGCTCGAGGTGCCCTCGATGTCGCGCGAGACCACGGCGCCCGTCACGTCGCCGGCCACGTTGATGACGTCCGAGCCGAGCCCGCCGATGACGCGGGTCGCCACGCCCGGCGCGGTCGAGAGCACATCGAAGATGTCGTCGCCCTCGAGCCCGTCGACCTCGAGGATCTCGATCGTCGAGTAGGTGACCGCGAGGCCCGCACCGTAGATCGCCTTCGCGGTGATGACGATGTGGTCGGCGAACTCGGTGCCGAGCACGACGACCTTGTCGATGCCGTTGCCGCCCTCGATCGAGACGGGCGCGTTGATGTTGTACTGCACCTGGTTCTGGCCGGCGCCCGTGCGTACGTCGGTCGTCGCTGCGGTCGAGAAGAGGCTCTCGCCGAGCAGCGGCATCGCGACGCGCAGCGCGACATCGCGCCAGACGATCTCGCACGTCGTGCTCGCCGGAGTCGAGCAGTCCCCCGTCGTCTGGGCGAGGGCGAAGGCCCGCACCACGAACAGGTCGTTGCCGTCGTCGCCCTCGAGCCGCAGCGGCGCCTGGTTCGAGTAGACCGTGAAGCTGTCGTTGCCGACGCCGCCCTGTGCGACGAGCGCCTCGCTCGCGCCCGCCGAGAGCCAGCCGCGAGTCGTCGCGATGGTGGCGAACACGTCGTTCGCGGCGAGCGACCCGCCCGTTGTCGAGCCGGGCACGGGCCCGTGGCATCCGTCGCGTCGCGCTGCAGGCCGTAGAGCTGGCCGATCTGGAACGCGTCGTCGCCCGCGCCGCCGTCGAGCGTCACGAGCACCGTCGTGTCGTCGGTCGCGAAGTAGTCGTTGCCGCCGAGACCGAAGACCGTCAGGCGGCCGTTCAGCGCGGTGTCGTAGCCGATGCGCTCCACCATGAACGCGTTGGCCGCCAGCACTGCGGTGCCGCCGGGGGCGGCCACGGCGAGCGTCGTGTGCAGGAGCGCGACGAACGCGGGCCGGATGGCCTCCTCGCCCTCGATGCCGGTGACGGCGCGCAGCAGGAAGAGATCGTCGTAGGGGTGCGGCGTGGTCGGGGCGGAGTTGCCGTTGAGCGTGCTGTCGTAGCCGTAGATGGCGAGCTCGTCGACGCCGTCATCGGGATTGCCCGTGTCGAGCACGTACGCGACGTAGTTGCGCGGGCTGCCGCGGCTGCCGGTCGTGTAGAAGGTGTAGTGGTCGGTCTCGGCCTGGCCGTCGAGCACGAGGGTGTGGCCGGCCGCCACGTTCATCGTCTGCAGGTACCAGACCGTGAACTCGTCCTCGCCGTCGGGCACGGGGTCGCCGTCGGCGTCTACGGCCGCGGGATCCACCGCGGAGCCGTGGATGCGCGTGTCGCCGCCCAGGTGGATGTAGCCGGGCGAGTCGACCGTCGTCTTCGCGTCGGTCGGGTCGATGCCCGTGTCGTCGCCGAGCTGGAAGCGATCGACATCCGTGTGTCCCCAGATGTTGGTGACGGATGCCGCACCCGGCGTGATGTCGCCGCGCAGCACGATCGTCGTGCCGTAGCCGGTGTCGCCGTTCGTGTAGTCGCCGTAGATGTCGATGGCGCCGCCCGCGACGATCTCGCTGTTGGGGGTGGACGTGACGTCGTCGCCGACGCGCAGCAGCACGAAGCCGGTCGCCGCGATGCGGCCGCGCGGGATGGTGCGCTCGGCGTTCTCGGTGAACCACACCTTGCCGTCGTGCAGCAGGTCGAGGTCCTCGTCGAGGTCGGCCGACTCGCGCACCGTGATGGTGACGTCTCCGCCGAGCGCCTCGGCGAGCACGAGGCGCAGCGTGCCGTCGACCTCGGTGAGCCAGATCGAGGTGGATGCCTCGAGCCCGACGTCTCCCGTGCCGGTGTACTGCGAGTCGATCTCGAGGTCGTCGCCGGCGATGCCGATGCTGCCGCCGTTCGCGTCGAGGTCGATCGAGTCGCCGTAGACATCGGCGACGCTGTCGCCCAGCGCGTCGACGATCGATCCGGCTCGAGTCGTGAGGGTGACGTCGGCGAGCGAGCACGACGAGGAACACCCGGAGGTCATCGACGGATGCCGCGATCCCGTCGATCTCGGTGATGAAGATGCTCGCGTCCGCGAGGGCGAGCAGCCAGCCGTCTCAGCAGCGACGCCGTCGTCGTTGGACGAGTCGATCTCGAGGAAGTTCGTGGTCGAGCCGATCCCGCCGCTCAGCGCGAAGAGGCTGATGTGCACACCCACGACGTCGGCGTCGCTGTCGCCCGCCGTGGCCGCGGCATCCGCTCCCGCCGGGGCGTCGACGATCGACGCCGCACGCGACGTGAGCGTCACGTCGCCGCCGCGCGAGCGGATCATGCCCGCCCGCAGATCGCCCGCGACCTCTTCCAGCGTGACGTCGCCGTCGACGCTGACGTCGATGTGGCCGCGGCCGAGCACGTCGGTGAAGCCGGCGATCGACACGGTCGGCCCGACGAGTCCTGCGGTGCCGCTCGTCGTGCAGTTCGCTGCGCCCTGCACGTCGGCGATGATGATGTCGTCGCCCGCGATGATGCCCGCGGCGGGCGGGATCGGTGGCTGCGGCTGTCGATCGTGCGAGGGAGCGTGTAGCCGGCGACGCCGGTGGAGTGGCCGTCTGTCCTCGCGGGCGGCGAGCGACCGCAGTGCGCTCGAACGTCCAGATCGACGCGATCAGCGATCCACCGAGCGCATAGGCGGCCGGGTCGCGCTGGATCGCCGACGGTGTCGGGACGGAAGTGGCTGGAGTGCGGTCTGGTCGTAGCCCTCACGCTCGACGACCACACGGATGTTCCCCGGCGTACCTGTCGCGGCGTGTCGCGGACACTGTCCTCGATCACGAGGTCGGCGGAACCGCCTGTGGCGATCTGGTCGATGCCCACGGAGAGGTAGCCGAGGTCCGCCTCGCCGGGGCACACCGGCCCGCGCTCGACGGCCTGCAGGTAGAGGTAGGCGTCGCCACCCGCGGTGACGAACATCGTGAAGTCGCGGCATCCGTCATCGCCCACGGCGGGGCGATCGCCGCGGTTGACCGACTTGACGAGTCGCACCTCGACGCGGTCGCCCGACGGTTCCGATCGAGCCCTCGGTGGCCTCGATCTCGGCGACCCAGGTCTCGATCCAGGCGATGCCCACCGATCGGATGTCGCCCTCGTCGTTGAGCAGCCGCGTCCAGCCTGCGGGATTGAGGATGTCGCCGCGCACCACGATGTCGGCCGCGGTGCCGAGCTTCTGCACGTCCACGATCGAGCCGGCCGGCGTGAGGTTGCGCCAGAGGTCGAACTCCATGACGTTGTCGTCGGCGTGACCGTCGGAGAGGACGACGGCAGAGTGTCGCCCGATCCCGTGGTCGCGCGGACGAACTCCACCAGCGGCACCTGGCATGCAGAGGCGATCACGCCGTCACAGGGTCGCGATAGATCATGTCGATGCCGACGATGTTCATTTCCTGGTCGGAGCGGTCGATGATCGTGACCGACTCGAGGTTGTCGCGGAACGTGAAGACCGGGACGACGCCTGCGGGGTTGCGGCTGGTGTCTGCGATGAACGCGACGTCGCCGTATCCGTCGTTGTGCACCTTGACGTAGTAGTCGCCGTCGGTGATCTGGGAGCCGACGCCGAGTGTCGGCCCGACATCCACCTGGTTCAGGTCATCCCACACGTCGATGTTGTTGAGAGCTTTGATGAAGCCGTTCTCGTCGATGACGAGGGGGGCTGGCCGCCGCGACCACCCAGGATGACGACATCCGCGCCCCAGGTGATGGTCTCGTTGTTGCTGTTGCCGACGTACGTGTAGGCCTCGACCAGCAGCGCGAGCGCGGGGTCCGCCTTGTTGAGCCCGACGGTCGTGCCGCCGACCAGCGCGTCTCGGCGACCCGCGTGTTGACGCGGGCGCCGGCAGTGACGATGACGTGCTCGTCGTCGAGACGGTGGTCGTCAGGTCCGTCGAGCCCGGCTCGGGCTCCTCCCGGTAGGGGAAGAGGGCGACGGCAAGCGCGTCCGCGTCGCGGATGACCTCGACGCCCTTCGCCACGGCACGGATGTCGACGCCGCGCTCACCTGTGACGAGCGTCTTGTTCCGGCGCGTTGCCCGAGATCTCGACCTTCGTGACCGCATCGACCTCCACGAGTGCGTGTGCGAGGGCCACGGCGACACCGAGAAGGATCGGGCTGAACGCCGTCGCGTAGGCGCGAGCGCGGGCGTAGAGGCGATCGACGAAGGCGCCGATCGCCACGGAGTTCGCCTGTGATGGTCGCACCGGCTCCGACAGTGACGAGTTGTGTCGGCATCGACCCACAGCGCCGCGGTTGTCGTTGGTGCCGTCGGAGTCGGCGCCGGCACCGAGCCCCACGGAGTAGGTCTCGCTGAACGTCTGCACATCCGAGCGGGAGCGCGCGGCGAGGATGAGAGCGTCGCCGGCGGTGAGCACTGCCTGCTGCTCCGATCGTGATCCGCGTGCTGAACTCGAGCCGCGCGGTGGTCTCGGCGATCTTGCGCACTGATGCCGCCACCGCCGGGAGAGTTCGCGCTCGCTGAGGCAATGTGGTCGGATGCTGCGGTGACCGTGAGATCGTCACCTGCGATGATCCTGGTGCGATGCGGCGATGTCGACTTCGGTATCGAGTACATCGTTGATCTGGGTACCGAGTTCATCCTTCTTGATCAGCCACACCTCGGAGTGCGTTTCACCGACAGTGATGGCCGCCGCCACTCCCAGCGCTCGCGGTCGCGGCCTGGCTCGTCGTCGAGTCAGCGGTGATCGTGATGTCTCCACCAGCGCGGATCTCGGTGGCCGAGACGGTGATCGTGACATCTGCCGAGTAGTACACCCGCGCGGTGGGGGAGTTGATCACGTCGACTGCCCCGCCCTGGCCGCCCCGGGCGATCGCACTCGAGGCGCCATTGCCCGCCACCGGGTATGTGGCCGGCAAGCTGGTGCCGTCGGGCGCGACCAACGTGTGTGTCCCGCTGGGGTGCCGAGACGACGAGCCGCAGCCGACTCGAGCCTCTTGTCGCACGTCTTCTGCGCAAGCGGCACGTCGCCTCACTCGCCTCGCATGCCGGAGACACAGGCGCGAGATCCAGCCCGAGAACGCCGATCCGGTGGAGGCCGCCACGGATCGAGACCGTCACATTCACCGCGTCGCCGTTGTTGCGGAAGACCTGGAAGGTGTCGGTGGTGCGAATGGCGATAGCCGGACCGCCGCGGACGGCGGAGAGGGCCCGCGTCGAGGACGAGTCGCCTGCCACGACATAGTAGGTCCGACCGTCTTCGAGGCCCGCTGCCACGCGCGCGAGGCTGTGCGCGCGAGGTCTTCGCGGTGGTGCTCAGGTCCAGACGTGCCACCGACCGCGCCTCGACCGAGATCGGCTTGACGTCGTTGGGGTCGTCGTAGGTGCGCCGTCGCCGTTCGGGCGATGCCAGCGTATCCGACCGCCTTGAAATAGGTGTCGGCGAGCCGGAAGCTGTTCGCATCGATCGTGATGACGTAGTACGTCGTGCCGTCGACAAGGTCCAGACCGGTGCCGTGGTAGATCACGGCATCGCCGTTGATGAAGCCATGGTCTTTGGCGTAGATGATGTTGGTGTCGGTGTGGACGATCGGCGCCTCAGGATCCGGCCGCAACGGGTCATCGACCGATCCCGCTGTGCCGAGGCATGCTGCGCCCGCAGCCGGGACCGGTGCAGGCTCACACCGCACCAGGTGTAGCTGGTGACCGTGACGTCTACCTCGTCCTGGGTGAAGGTGACGACCGCCGGGGCGTCATAGGTGACTGCCGTGCCGATCGCGTACGGGGCGCCCCCCGCCGTCGTCAGGTACGTTCCTCCCGAGGCGACGGTGAAAGCGCGCAGCAGCGAGTCGTCCGAGGCGATCGCGGCCGCGTACGTCGACACGAGTCTGATCCGTTCGGAATCGATGACGCGGACGTAGAGAACAGCGGCCTCGTCGATGCCCTGCCAGTCCTCCACGAGATCCAGCTGTCCGCCCGGCAGCCGCCGGACCGCATCTCCCGAGACGAAGAAGTGCTCGGACTTGAAGGTGATGACGTCGGTCAGTGCGTCGACGCTGCGGAGCGCGAACGTCTGGTCGAACGCGATCGTCGCGGGTCCGCCGTCCACGGAGGGCTCGAGCACGGTCACGGGGTAGAGCCGGCATTGATCGAGGTGCGCGGGATCGCAGATCGCCAGACCGTCGATCTGACCGCCGTTGGCGAAATAGAGGACCTGGTCTCCGGTGTGGAGGGGGAAGTCCACGACGAGGGTGTCGTCACTGTCTACGCTGTCGATGCTGCCGTCGGGCGGAGGTGCCGGGTTCTCAGGGGTCCGGCTGACCGTCGCAGTGATCCGAACGTCTCCCAGCGCCGTGACCATCGTGCCGGCACCGACGCTCGCAGCGACGGTCGGGTCCACTGTCGACTTCGCGTTCGAGGCTCCGATGGCGACCGCACCGCCGCCCCACGCTGCCGCGTACGCGTCGGCCTCGGCTCGCCCCGTCGCGGCGACGATGACGTTGCCGCCGACGCCGCTCAGGCCGGTGGCGGTGATCACCGAGTTGCCGCCGATCCCTACGAACGTCGTCGTGAGGGCCGTCGCGGTCGTTGTAGGCGTCTTCACATCGACGGCTCCGCCGCTGGAGATCACCATGGACGCGTCTGCGACGGCGGCGCCGATCGTGGCACGCACCTCGACGTTGTGCGCGGTGAGGGTGACACGCTGCCCGATCTCCGCCGCTGCGCCGCCCTGCACGGTGGCATCGGCCGACATCGAGCTCACGCGTGACAAGTCCCCCGGCTCCGCGGTCAGCATCCGACGTCGCCGTCTCGCGCAGGGTCGCGGTCACGCTGACATTGCCCGTCGCCGACACCGATGTCGCGTACGAGGCGGCGGGCTCGGCAGGAGCGACAGCGATCGAAGAGGACCGCCCGATCCGTGCGACGACGCGGGTGTCGACGAACGACACCGCCTTTCCGGTGGCGACGCTCACCACGCCCCCGCCACCCGAAGGCATCTTGGCAGTTGCGTCGCTGCGGGCGCGCGCCGCGACCGTCAAGTCGCCTACCGTCAGGGTCGCGCCTTCGTCGACGATCGCTGAGACGGTCGTGACCTTCGTCGTCGTGCCGATCTCGGCGGTCGGCGCGTAGACGCCCACGGCGACCAGGCCGCCCTCACCACCGGTCGTCGTGGTGTCGGCGCGCATCGTGACGTCGGCAGTCACGGCAGTCGCCCCGCTCGTCTCGATGACCGCATCGCCGACGCGGGCGAGCGCGCTGCCGGTGATGGTTGTGGAGGCGGTGATCGCCTGAACCGCGATCAGGCCACCCGTTCCGGCTTCCACCTTCACGGTGCCTGTGCGCGTCGCGGGCAGCACGTCCTCGCCGACCCGCACGATGAGACGACGGGCATCGACCCGGGCACCGTCGCCCACCTGCGCGAGGAGGGTGTCGTCGAGGAGAACGGTCGCACCGATCGTCGTCACCGCGACGCCGGTCGACCCGCTTCCGCCGTGCAGCGTTCCCGTCGCCGTGCTCGTCGACGCCACCGAGACGGTGACGTCGCCGAGGTCCGCCGTCACGACCGAGCCACCGTCGATTCGCGCCTCGGTGCGGGACCGGTTGGTGATGCTCGCGACCGTGACCGAGACGGCGACTCCGACGACTCCGACTGCGACCGCCACCGAGTAGGTCGTTGCTGTCGAGATCGCCGTGCTGCGGGCTGCGACAGTGACCGACTTGCCGTCGTCGTCGACGCCCGTCGCGGTGACGGCGGCATCCCTGATCCAGGCCTGAGTGTCGGTCACGATCAGGTTGTCCGAGAGCACGACGGCCGTCGCGGCGGCGCCGCCGATTCCGATGGATGCCGCGACCGAGATGCCGTAGACATAGGCGTCGATCGTTGCCGAGCCGAGCGCGGTCACTGCGACGGTGAGGGCGCTGACCTCCGACGGACCGTCGCCGTCGATGTAGGCGTGGACGCGGGTGCCGATGCGGTTGAGCGCCTGGGCGCCCGCTCCAGCCGCCGCGATGGAGATGCCAGGGCCGGCGACCGCGATGGCGACCGAACCGGCCGCAACGGTCGCGGTGATGGTGGAGTCGTCATCGGCAGCGAACGGTCAGAGCGCCGCCCGCATCCACGCTCGTGTCGTGCAGGAACGCCTCGACCCGGTTGGGCTGCTCGAGCACCCAGCTCGCGGCGTTGTTGTAGTTCGCCCCGCCGAGCGCGATCAGTGCGCGCGAGCCGATGTAGCGATACACGGCGCCCGGCGTGCCGCCGCCGCCGTAGCCCTCGGTGACGAGGACCCTGTCGCCGTAGCGCACGAGCTGCGATCCGGTGCTGGTGAAGTCGTAGTCGAGGCCGAGCCGGTTGCGAGCGACCGCCGCGCCGATCGATGCGGCGATCGACACGCCGAGGCCGACCGAGACGGCAGCGGCCAGGCCGAGCACCAGCGTCCGGATGGTCGCGGACCCCGTCGCGCGGAACTCGACGGTGGTCGTCGAGGTGATATCGGCGCCGTCACCGTACGCGCGCACGGCGCTGCGGATCGTGTTGTCGGCGAGCGCACCCGCGCCGGCGAACGAGGCGCCTGCCAGCGCCCCCACGCCGACGGCGACCGCCGCCGCGATCGTGAACGCGAGGATCGTCGTCGTGTCCTGCGCGGTGACTGTCACGCTCGACGCCTTCACGGTGGCGCCCTGCACATACGCCTCCACGGCGTTGGCGATCTCGTTCCAGGCGAGCGCCACGCCGATCGACAGGGCACCGCCCGCAAGGCCCACTCCGGCCGACAGCGCTGCGGCACCGACATCCGCCTTGATCGTCGACGTGTCGGTGGCCCGTACCGTGAGCGCGCCCGTGGCGGTCACGGTGCCGGCGCCCGAGATGTAGGCGGCCACGTCGACCGCGATGCGGTTCTCGGCGCTCGAGCCGGCCGCGGCTGCACCCACGCCGATCATGCCGGCGCCGACGGCCACCGCCGCCGCGACGACGATCGATGAGATCGTCTGACGCGACGTGGCGGTCACCAGGATGGATGCCGCGGTGACGTTCGCACCCCGGATCGAGGCCTGTACTTCGGAGGCGTTGCGCGTGAGCACCTCGCGCCAGAGCGATTGGTCAGTGAAGTCGACGCTCGCGAGGCTCGTGAGAGTCGGTGCGCCGACATAGCGGAACACGCGCCCTGTCGCCGGTCCCTGGTCGACGAGCACCGTCTGCCCCGTGGTGACCGTCTGGGCGGTGCCGGCGCTGAGCGTGCGGTCGGCCGTCGTGCCGCTTCCCGCGTCGTAGCCGATGATGTTGCGTGCGATCGCGACGCCGATGGCGATGCCGCCCCCGATGAAGCCGGCCCCGACCGCGAGCGCGGCCGAGACGATCGTCGCGAGCACCGCGCCCCGGCCCTCGGCGGTCACTTCCAGCGCGCCGGTGACCGTCGAGGTGCCGCCGACGAGCGATGCCTCCACGGTCGAGGTCACGATGTTGGTGGCGAGCGCACCGCCGCCCGCGGCAGCGATGCCCGCAGGCCCGGCGCCGAGCGCGAGGGCCGCCGCGATCGCCACCGCGTCGATGGTGGCCGCCGACACGTCGTAGCCGCTGTCCGTCTTGCGGATCACCCAATTGCGCCCGGCGTCGACATCGCGCAGCACCCACTCGGCGTTGTCGACGAGGGTGATGACCGCGAGGTGGCTCGAGAGGCCGAGGCTGGGCAGAGCGCCTCTGAGGGTCGCGACCTGGGAGTCGGTGACGAGCGCACCGTTCTGCCCGGCGATGTCTGTCGTGTCTGCGGCCGCCTGGGTGAGGAATGCGTCGCTGAGTCCCGGCTCGGCGACCACGGGTGCCGCACCGCTCGTCGCCGTGATGGTGAGGGTCAGGGCCACGACCACCGGCACGTTCTGCAGGGACGCGATGACCTCGTCAGCCACCTCGTTGCGGGCTATCGTGACGGCGATCGACACCGCGACCGCGGCCGCGCCGGCGGCGACGGTGGCGGCCGCGCCGATCGACAGAGCCCGGATGCGAGCTTCATCGGCGGCGACGATCATGACGTCCTGTGCGGTGAGCCGCGAGGTCGACGTGCCGGAGATGATCGCGTGCACTTTGACCTTGATGCGGTTCTCGACTTCGGAGCCCGCCCCGCCGCCCGCGATCGCCGCGCCGCCGCCGGCCACCGCGACGGCGATCGCGAGCACGAGTGCGTCTATGGATGCCTTGCTCGTCGCCCGCACCGTGACATCGCCCGCGGCGCTCACGACGCTGTCGCTGATGATCGCGCTCACCTCGGCGGCCGCGGTCGTCGCCGTGAGCCCGTTCAGCTTCCAGCCGATGAGGTTGCGCGCGATCGAGATGCCGACCGCGACCCCGACGGCGGCGACGCCGCCCGAGACCGCCGCCGCGACCGCCGCGACGACCGCCTTGATCGACGACGTGTCGGAGGCGGTGACGGTGATGTCGCCCGTCGTGCCGGTCGCGGTGGTGGTGACGGAGCTGCCCGAGATGAAGGCAGTCGTGTGCGTGAGGATGACGTTGGTGGCCACGGTCGCGGCGGCGCTCACCGAGACGCCGACGATCCCGCCTGCAGCGGCGAGGGATGCCGCTACGGCGAGGCTGTCGATCGCCGACGAGCTCTTTGCATCGATGGTGACTGCGCCCGCGCACACGCTTCCCGTGACTCCGCCGGCGCACACGTCGCCCGTGACGCCCGAGATGCCGGCGCTCACTGCATTGTCGATCGTGTTCTGCGCGACCGTCACGGCGATGGAGGCCGCTATGCCCGCGGTGCCGGCGATCGCCACCGACATCGACGCCCCGATCGCGAGGGCCTTGATGGCGGAGTCGTCGGAGGCGGTGAGCGTGACCGTCGCCGCCTTGATGCCCCGCACGGTGTGCTTCGAGTTGGGCACGCCCGTGATGGTGGCCGCGATATCCACCACGATCGTGTTGATCGCCGCGGCTCCGGCGCCGCTGGCGCCGATGCTCACGGTCCCCGATCCTGCGATCGCGGCGGAGGCCGCGACGACGAGGGCGCTGATGCGCTGGTGCGACGTGGCGGTCTGGAGGAGCGCGCCCGTCGCCTTGACGGAGGTGCGCAGCAGGTCGGCACGCACTTCGAGCGGCTGGCGGGTGCCGTTGGAGGCGTAGCCGCCGATGTGGTTGTCGGCGATGCCGACGCCGATCGAGACGCCGATGCCCGCGGTGCCGCTCGCGCCGACCGCAAGGGATGCCGCGACGATCGTGGAGACGATGGACGAGCTGGCCGCAGCCTCGAGCGTCACCGCGCCCTCGGCGGCCACGGTGGCCGAGGCATCCACCGAGCTGTCCGCGATCCACGCGTTCGCCGACCCCGTCACATCGTTGCGGGCGTAGGCACCGGCACCCGAGACGGCGACGCCCGCGGTGCCGCCGATGCCGGCGGCGACGGATGCCGCGATCGAGAGCGCGTCGATGGTCGGACGCGAGACGCTCAGCGCGCCGGTCACCGGGTCGCGCGTGATGAGGAAGACGTCGGTGCCGGACGTGAGCTGCCACACGCTGCCCGGCCTCGACGATCGTGAGCACGGGCGGCACGTACTCCCAGCGCGACGCGTTTGTCGTGTAGGTCTCGGCGGCGAGGTTCAGCAGCCCCGTCGTGCCGAGGTACTTGTACGAGCGTCCGTTCGCGACGTTGCGGACGACCTCTCCCTGGTTGACGATGACCCAGGAACCCTGCTTCCAGAGCGCCGCATCCGCGAAGGTGAGGGTGGTGGCGAGGTCGACGCCGGTGACGTCGACGCCGTCGTAGATGTAGACCCCCGGGGCCGCACCCGAGGGGTGTCCCGGAAGGACCCGCACCGCGTCGCCGCGGGTGAGCTTCACCACGCCGTCGAGCGTCGAGAAGACCGGCGCGACCGTCACGTCGGAGCGGTGCTTGCCGGCGGTGAGCGGGTATGCCCGCCGCGTGGAACGCGGATTCGATCGTGCCGAGCACGTCGTTGTCGTCGGCGGTGTCGTCAGCCTTCTCGTTGATGTCGGCGGTCGTGCTGTCGTCCTCGGCGCCCTGCGCGGCGTTGTCGAGCTGGTCCTTGTCGACACCGGTGAGGTTGAACAGATGGGAGCCGTGGGAGAGGGCGCGAACCGTGACGGCGCCGGCGGTCGTGGTGACCTTCGCGGCGATGATGGCGGCGGCCACGTCGACGTCGATCGAGTTGAAGGCGATCGACAGGCCGATTGCGACGGCCACGCCCGCGTCGCCGCCGATGCCGGCGGCGAGGGATGCTCCGACCGCGACGCTGCGGATCGAGGAGAAGTCTTCGGCGGTGATGCTCACGGATGCCGCGCGCACCGTGACGGGTGGGGAGGGGTCGCCCGGGGTGGCAGGTCGGGTCTCCGCCGTCGATGGCGGCGCGGGTCGAGGCGTGGATGCGGTTCTCGGCGTACGCG
This sequence comes from uncultured Actinomycetota bacterium, assembly GCA_963751055.1. Taxonomy (GTDB): domain Bacteria; phylum Actinomycetota; class Actinomycetes; order Actinomycetales; family Microbacteriaceae; genus Microbacterium. The sequence goes on from CAVVTB010000002.1 coordinate 1,051,208, forward strand.
CCGGCGCCGGAGAGAGCGACTCCGGCGTTGCTGCCGCCCGCGACGGCCGCGGCGGCCGCGATGACGAGGGCCTCGATGGTCTGGGAGGAGGTGGCGGAGAGGGTGACGGCGCCGGTGGCGTAGACGTCGGCGCCGGAGATGAGCGCTTCCGTGCCCGCGTCGGTCGCGCGGAGTCCGACGCGCGTCCACGCCGAGGGGTCTGTGTAGTCGATGGTGCGCAGGTCGACGGTGCCGGTCAGCGGGGGCCCGCGGTAGCTGTAGGCCTCGCCGTCGAGCACGCCGCCGACGATCCGCACGGTCGTACCCGTCGCGAGGCCCGTCGTGAGCACCTGGTCCGACGTGGGGCCGGACGTGACCGGCTGGTCGTCCCAGCCGATGAGGTTGCGCGCGACCGCGATGCCGAGAGCCAGGCCCACCGATGTGCCGCCGCCGAAGGCGAGCGACACGGCGACGCCCAGCACGACGGCGTGGATGCTGCCTTCTGAGGTGGCCTTCACCTCGACCGTGCTGACGGGCGAGGGGTGACTGTTGCCGAGCGACCCGCCTTGGACGATCGCGCGCGTCGACGACAGGATGCGGTTGGTCGACTCCGATCCCCCGCCGGCGAGCGAGATCGCGGGCGAGCCGCCGGCGATCGCCAGCGCGACTCCCACGGCGATCGACTGCACGAGGATGTCGCTGTCGCTGGTAGCCGTGACGAAGACGCCGCCGGGAGCGGTGATGGTGCCGGCATTCGTGATGAGCGCCCGCACCTGCACGTCGATGTGGTTGTGCGCGAGCGAGAGGCCCACGGCGCCGGCGCCGCCCTTACCGCGCGGTGAGGGCGGCCGAGACGGCCACGGCCTGTGCGTCGGCGGTGATCGAGGACGTGTCGGAGGCGGTGACCTCGGAAGGCCCGACCCGCGCTGATCGCAGTGCGGGTGGCGGATGCCTCAACCCGCGCGCCGATCATGTTGTCGGTCCAGACACCGCCGATCGAGACCGCGACCGCGGTGTCGGTCGAGACGGCGACCGCGACCGAGGTCGCCTCGACGATCGCCGTGATGGTCGAGTTGGTCTCTGCCGAGATGACGACGTCGGAGGCGCTGCCGATGGCCTCGAGCGTGGAGTCGATCGCGCGAGCCTTCACCTCGACAGGCTCTGACGTGTGGCTGTTGTCGAAGGCCGTCGGGTTGCCGAACTGCTGCCATCCGATGAGGTTGCGGGCGACCGAGATGCCGATGGCGACAGCGGGCGTCGTGCCGCTGCCCGACACCGCGACGGCGACCGCCAGCGCGCGCACCGTCGCGTCGATGACCGCGTCGTAGACCGTGGAGAGCTCGATGCCGCAAAGCGGCGGCGTCACGCTGATCGGCTGAAGCAACCCTGGCGCGGTGACGCGCGACCGCTCGATGGTGGCGTTGGTGCGCCCCGCGATCATGTTGATCGCGACCGCGCCGCCCCCGCTCACCGCGGTGCCTTCCTTGAGTGACACGGCGACGGTGATGGCGGATGCCGTCGCGGTCGCGTCGATGGTCGACGAGCCGGTCGCGGCAACCGTGACCTTGCCCGACGCCCGAGCCCACTCGACGTCGATGAGCTCGGCGTCGGTCTCGGTCTGGATGTCGTTGCGCGTGACGCTCAGGGCGACGCCGACGCTGATGGTCTTCTCCTCGGCGTTGAGCGAGACGGCAACCGCGGTGACGGGTGCCTCGACGAAGGCCCTGATCCAGGTGAGGTCGTCGGCCCGTACCACGAGGTCTCCCCCGGCGGCCGAGATCGCCGGAATCGTGTCGTCGCCCGTCTCGGCGTCCTGGATGCGCGCCAGGGTCTTCGTGCTCACCTTGTTCATCGCGATGACCGGATCGATGGCGACCGAGGTCGCCTCATCCTCGAGGCTCACCGTGACCGTCACGACCGACGAGGAGACGTGCGCGTCGATGTGTGCCGAGTTGGCCGCGCTGACCTCGATCCCGCCGCCGGCGGTGAGGGTGCTGCCGGTCACATCGGCGGTGGTCTCGGCCGGCTTCTCGGTGCCGATGATGGCGCCGGCGAACACCTCGGCGATGTTGAAGATGATGTTCTGCGAGTCCCACCCGACCGTGTTGAAGGCGAGGGTCACGCCGACGCCGATGCCCGTCGTCGCGGTGGCGTTGGTCACCTCGGCGTCGATGAACGAGAGGTTCTGCGCCCGCACGACGATATCGCCGTCGGCCGCACCGTGGAGCGGGTGACCGCGACAGTCGCGCTCGAGAGCACGGTGTTGGTGGCGATCACGATGTTGATCCCGAGAGAGCGGAAGCCGTCGTCGTCCTCCTCCTCGCCAGGAGTCCCGCCGGGCGTGCCGTCGTCTTCGCCACCCGTGTCTCCCTGGCCGCCCTCGACCTTGACGATGCTCGTGTCCGTCGCCGTGATCGCGGCGCGCTCGGTCGCCGTCAGGGTCACGTCGCCGCCCTGGGCGTCCAGTTCGGCGTCGATGACCTCGACCTTCGCGCCGCCGCGCACGTCGTTGACGACGACGAGGCCCGCGACGCCCTGCGCGCTCGTCCACAGCGAGGCGACCTTCTGGATGAGCCAGGTGAGCCAGTCGGTCTCCTCCTCGTCGCCCTCGGTCTCGAGCAGGCGCCAGCGGGTGGCGTTCGTGTAGATCTCCGTCGTGAGGTTGACGGTGGCGTCGTCCGCCGAGGAAGGCGTAGATGTTGCCCTGAGCGGCCTCGATCGAGTAGTCGTCGGCGACGCGCACGAGGGCGCCGGTCTTGATCGCGACGGTCGTGCCGGAGTTCGAGGTGTAGCCGTAGTCCTGCACGGCGTCCTCGAAGATGCCGGTGAACAGCAGCGTCGGGTCGTTCACGGCCTGCGAGAGCACTTCGACGGTGCTGTCGGCCACGATCTCGGCGACCTCGTCGGCGCTCACGGTGATGGCGCCGCCGGCGGTGACGCTCACGGGCGACGCGACGGTGCCGCGCACGGCGGCGGTGGTGTTCGCGTTCACCATGTTCTTCGCGACACCGAAGCCCATCGACTTGGCGGCCGAACCCCACACCATGACGACGACGGCCTTCGACTCGTTGCTCAGCTCGGCATTGATGACCGCCGCGTTCACGGCGACGACCGCGACGTCTCCGCCGGCGTCGACGTCGGTGCGCTCGATGAGCGCCTCGACCTTGGCCGGCTGCTGCCCGCCCATCGGCTCGCCGACGAGCGGGTCGCCGATGATCGCGTCGATCAGGTTGAAGAGCAGGTTCTGCGACTTCCAGCCGATGGAGTTGAACGCCAGCGCGATGCCCTCGTTCTCCTGGGCCGACTCGATGTAGACCTTGGTGACGGCATCCAGCTGCGCGACGTTCTCGGCGCCGACGAGCACGTCGCCGCCGGCGACGACGTGGCTGTCGACGATCTTCGCGATCGCCTCGGAGAGCACGACGTTGGTGGCGATGACGCCGCCACGGGCGATGGAGTCGCCCTCCATCTCGGGGAACGAGGCGCCGCCCGACGAGACGATCGAGCCGTCGGCCGTCGCTCGCAGCAGCGCCTCCTCGTGCGCCTGGACGATCACGTCGCCGTCGGCGTCGACCTGCACGTGGTCGATGCGCGCGACCGCCGACGCCCGCACGTCGTTGAGCACGACGAGGCCGCCGTACGCGATCGCCTCGGAGCCGCTGATGTTGAGGCCGTCAGGCAGGATGCCGTTGACGGGCACCGGCTTCCACCACCCGAGGTCGTCGTACGCGTGATCCGGCGCCGTGAGGTCCATCTCGGTGTCGGGACCCATCCACTCGTAGATCTCGCCCTCGTCGCCGCCGAGCGCCAGCCACAGGGTCAGGTCGGAGTAGTCCACGAGCCCGAGGTCGCCCTCGAACGGCGTGATACCCACGTACTGGTAGGCGCGGCCGCCGTCGCCCGCGATGAGCAACCCACAGGTCGGCGTCGGTGTAGTCCTCGGCGCTGAGGTCGCGGCGGGCGCTGTCGCCGATGTACCGGTAGGTGCCCGGGTCGCCGCCGTCCGTGTAGCCCTCGAGCACCTCGACGACATCGCCGTACATGAGGATGCGGAAGCCCGCATCGGTGTCGAACCGCGCGTCGGTGTAGCCGTCCTCGAGGCGCACGATGTCGCCCGTGGCACGCCGCCCTCCTCGATCTCGCCGTCGGCGCTCGAGTAGTCCTCCTCGATCGCCGCGACGCGCACTGTGTCGCCGAACTTGATGAGCCGAAGGCCGGCCTGGCTCGAGACGTAGTCGACGGGACGGCTGTCCTTGATCGCGCCGCGGATGATCGAGAACCCGCCGTCGTTGGTGCTGGATGCACTGGTGACGAGCGTCACGTTGGCGAAGACGCCGGAGGCGTCAGCCGCATCGACGATGACGTCGCCCGAGGCGGCCACGCGTGACGGTCGTGGCGTCGCCGGAGACGATCTCGGCGATCGTCTGCGACGCGGTCTTGTTGCTCGCGAGCAGCAAGCCCGCCCCCGAGCCCTCGGCGCCGTACAGGGCGGCGGCCTCGGACGAGGCGGCGTTGCTGACCGTCGCGTTGAGCTGCGCGGTGTTCTCGGCGAGCACCGACACGTTCGCGGCGCTCACGGTGCTGCCCGTGATGCGGGCGATCGCCTCGGCCGGCTGCGTGCCGATGTAGTCCTCGATGTTGTCGCCGGCCGCGTCGTCGATCTCCTCGATGAGCATCGCATCGCCCAGCACCGTCTCGAGGGCGTTGAAGAGGATGTTCGACGCCTTCCAGCCGATCGAGTTGAAGGCGAGGGCGATGCCGACGGCCACGGCACCCGAGGCGAACGACGAGTGGAGCGTGGCGTCGAGAAGGGCGCCGTTGATCGCCTGCACGAGCAGGTCGCCGGTGAGCGTGATCGTCGAGTCCGACACGATCGCGCGCGAAGACGCGAGCACGACGTTGGCGACCGACTGCCCGCCCTTCGCGAACACCGTCCCCTGGCCCGTCAAGCTGTTGCCGCCGATGGCCGACACGTTCGTCTCGACCGTCGAAATGAGCAGCGCGGAGCCCTTTGCGACGACCGACAGCGATACGGCGATGACTGTCGCGTTGTGGAGCAGGGCATCGGCGTCGCTGCGCACGTCGTTCATGACGAACGTGATGCCGATGGCGCGCGCCGCAGAATCGGTGAGGTTGAGGTTCAGCACATCGGTGAGGCCGGGGATGATCGAGTCGAGGTTGTTGGGATCCGCGACGATGAGCTCCCACAGGTTCACGTCGGTGAAGACCGTCGTACCGAGGTCCACGGGACCGGCCGCGCCCTTGTAGAGGTAGATGTCGCCGTCGGCGTTCGCGAGCACGCGGTCGTCGACTTTGAGCGTGCGGGTGCCCGAGGCCGCCGTGTACTGGTAGTCGCCCTCGATGAGCCACTGCCCGACGATCTCTGTGATGCCCGAGAGGTTGTTGGCGGTGATGACGTCCTGCACGGTCGTGCTCTGCGCGTCGACGGTCGCGGCGTCGGAGGCGGTGATCTCGATCGCGTCCGCTTCGACCGAGCCGGCGGATGCCGTCGTGAAGACGATCTCGGCGCGTGCCGCGCTGCTCACCTTGTTCGTCGCGAAGAGCAGGCCGCCTGCGGCGCCCTCGGCGCCGTAGCTGTCCGCCCCGGGCGCCGGGCTGTCCACGCCGGGGAACAGCAGCGTGACGACCGCCTCGACGGTGTTGTCGTTGCCGGCGACGGCCACGATGCCGGTCACCGAGGTCGCGGTCACGAAGATGTCGCCGGACACGTCGAGAGGCGAATCGGTGATGATCGCCCAGGCCCGTGCGGGGGCTTCGCCGCTCACCTCGGCGGCGAGCACGGGCCCGCCGAGGAGTGCGTCGAGGAGGTTGAACAGCAGGTTCTGCGACTTCCAGCCCACGGCGTTGAACGCGGCGATCGCGGTCTGGGCGGCCCAGGCCTCGACGGTCGTGTCGGCGGTCGCGTCGATGCTGCCGGCCTGCTCGGCCTTGACGATGAGATCGCCCGCCGTCACGGTGATCGGGCTGCGCGTTACGAGAGCGTCGGCGGTCGTGACGACGTTGTTGCTGACGATGACGCCGCCGTAGCCGTTCCACGACGAGACGTAGCTGTGATCGAACGACCAGATGCGCGACACGTCGGCCGCCGAAACCGTGATGCCCGAGACGGCCTCGACCGCGGCATCCACGATCTCGGCTCGTGTCGCGCCGCGCACGTCGTTGGTGACGATGAGCCCGAAGTAGCTGTTCGAGTCGCCAACGAGGCTCTTCCCGATCGCGTTGCCGACGGCGCCGAGTACGGCGTAGGTCGTCGCGTACGTGATGAGGGTCGCGGTGGTGAGCTGCTTCCACAGGAGCAGATCCTCGAAGTCGGCGTCTGCGAGATCGAAGTCGTCGACGTCGTCGCCCATGAAGAGGTAGGTCGCAGTGACGGGTTCGCCGTCCTCGTCGACGGTCCAGATGAGCACCCGGTCGCCGAACTTCAGGTCGACGATGCCGGAGTTCTCGGTGTACTCGTAGTCCTCGGTCGCGAGGCCGAACCAGCGGTTCAGGAGTCCGCCGGCGAGTTCGATGTCGGGCTGGACCTCGGCGCGGAGCGAGGTCTCGGAGTCGATGGTCGCGGCGCGGATGGCCTCGACGGTCACGGAGTCTGCGGTGACGGGTTCGGCGACGACGCTGTCGACGAGCACCCATCCGGGGGTGGAGAAGTCTTCGATGGAGAGGTTGATGGTGGTCGGGTTGATGGTGGTCTCTCGTTGTCGTCGGGGGGCCCGCGCGAGCCGCCTGTCCACAGGTAGAGGTTCCCATTGGCCGCCCGGACGAGGTCGCCGGTGCGCAGCCTCGACGGGCGGTCGGACGACGTGTACGTCGGGACCGCGGCGCCGTCGATCTTCGACGTCGCGCCGCTCGAGACGCGGTTCGACGCCACGCCGCCGTTGATGCTCATGCCTACCGGCCCGAAGAGGGCGGCGGGGAACGACGTCGCCTCGTTGGACAGATAGGCGGTGATGGATGCCGCCGCCTCGGCCGAGACGGAGAGCGCGCCGCCCGCGCTGACGCCGCTGCCGACGATGACGGCCGTCGCGTCGGCGGGACGCTCGGCCCCGAATGAGGTGTTCTCGCCGATGGCCGGGTCGCCGATGAGGGCTTCGATGAGGGCGAAGAAGACGTTGGTGGGCTCCCACCCGATGGTGTTGAAGGCGAGGGTGAGGCCGAACGCGTTGCCGGCGGCGTCGATAGCGACGAGGGCGCGGGCGTCGATCTCGGCGACGAGCTCGGCGCGGACCTTGATGTCACCGACGATGTCGAGGGAGCTCAGGAGCACTCCGGCGGTCGCCCCGCCCAGCACGCGGTTCGTGGCGATGATGCCGCCGGCCGCGAGCACGAAGCCCTCTCCGGTGAAGCTGCTGCCTCCCGCAGACGGTCGCGGTGACGTCGGCCTCGGCGCGGATCGCGGCCTGCTCGATCGCGAGCACCGTGAGGTTCGCGGCATCCACCGTCGCCCGAATGAGTGTGGCTGACACGTCGCTCTGCACGTCGTTGAGCACCATGACGGCGGCGACGCTGACCGACGGAGACGTCGTGATGTTCAGACCCTGCGGGAAGTAGTCGGTCGCGCCGACGGGCTTCCACCACGTCGGGTCGGAGTAGTCCTGGGCGTTGAGGTCGGCGTCGACTTCGTCCGGGCCCATCCACTCGTAGACGCTGAAGGGGCTGCCCGACACGTAGGCCCACACCGCGTCGTCGGAGTAGTCGACCGCATTGAGGTCGAACTCTGCTGTCGTGCCGAGGTACCGGTAGAGACCGCCGGCCTCTCCGCCCACAGGCACCCACAGCTCGTCGTCGGTGTAGTCCTGGTCGCCCAGATCGACGCGGGCGCTCTGGCCGAGGTAGCGGTACGACACCTCGCGGTCGCCGGGGCCGTCGTAGTCGCCCTCGACGTAGACGACATCGCCGTGGGCGACGAGCCGCACGCCCGATGCCGTCGTGAAGCGCGCCTCGCCGTAGCCGTCGCCGAGTTCGACGACGTCGCCGTTCGCGATCGTCTCGACCTGGTCGACGGGCGACGTCTCGGCGGTGTAGTCGGCCGAGCCGTAGTCGGCGGAGAGCCGCACCCGGTCGCCGAACAGGAGGAGGTCGACGACGCCGTCGCCGTCTCGTGGTCGGCGTCGATCAGGTATCCCGAGCCCGCGGCGAGGAAGTGCACGCCGCCGTCGTTCGTCGTGATCGACGAGGAGACGAGCTTGATGTTGGAGAAGATGGCCGCGTCGTCGTCGGCCTTGATCGTGACGTCGCCGCCGGCCGACACGACGACCGGCGTCGATCCGCTCGCCGCGATCGTGGCGCGCGCCTCGCTGAGCACCTTGTTGGTCGCCATCGTCAGACCGGCCGCGCCCGAGACGGTGAAGGCGATGCCGGTGACGGCGGCCTCCGATGCGTTGCTGACGGTGGCGTTGACGAGCTCCGCAGTGAGCGCGCTGACCGAGATGTTTCCATCGGCGGTGAGATTCGAGTCGGTCGCCGTGGCCGTGACCGACCAGACGTCCCGGCCCGAGCCGAACGACGTGCCCAGGAGCGAATCGAGCGCCGAGAAGAGGAGCGTTGAGCGCCGTGTCGTCCATCACCCAGCCGATGAGGTTGACGGCGAGCGCGGCGCCGATGCTGAGCTTCGGGATGAGGTCGAGCTTCATGTCGCCCGTCGTCGCCACCGCGCTCACGTCGGAGGTCGCATCGATGAGGGCCTGCGAAGCCTCGGCAGAGATCTCGATTCCGGATGCCGTGATCGGCGTGCGAGTGACCTTGGCCGTGGCCTCGCCGCGCAGCACGTTGGCCGCATAGACCGCCGCGAGGGCGATCGCGTCGGTCGAGACGAGCCCGGTGTTCGTCGCGATCGAGGCCGCCTCGGTGGTCGAGACGAGGGCCGGGTCAGCGTCGGCCGTGATGGCGACAGTGCCGTCGACGGCGGTGATCGTGGAGTCCTCGACGGCGGCGGCGACGTCGCGCACGAGCGAGTTCCAGGCGCGCGACCCCGTGATCGTGATGAGCGGCGTGCCCGGCACGAGGACGAGGTCGGCGGCCGTCGCCGTGAGCGAGCTCGTGTCGACGGCGGCGACGTTGACGTCGCCCGTCGCGGTCACCGCAGCGTTCTTGACGGCTCGCGGTCGTGTGGCCGGACACCTTGTTGCGCGCGTCCTTGCCGATCGCGGTGTGCTCCCCGGCAGTCGAGGCCGACACCTCGAGCGACCCGAGCAGGAGTGTCGCGCCGGATACCTCGGCGATCGCGTCGTCCTGCTCGACGGTCACGTGCGCCGTTCCGACGAGCGTCGAGGGGACGGACGCGGTGATCGCGCCGTCATTGGCGGCGGTGACGAGGACCGCGCCCGCGGACTTGACCGCGGTACCGACGGCGGCGGCGAGCGACGCCTGCGTGTCGCGCGAGAGCGTGACGTGCACACTCAGGATGTCGATGCGGAAGTAGACGTTCGGCAGCACCGTGCTTGCGTCGCCCGCGAACAGCGCCTGGCGCGCCGCGTCGCTCACGTCGTCGATCGTCACGGTGATGTCGGTCGTGTCGGTCGCCGAGACCGTGATGTCGCCGGCGATGTCGAGATCGGCGCCGGTGCGCACGTGGGCGCCGGTCGTGCTGTCGACGTTCACCGTCACGGCGCCCTGCGATACCGAGACGACGTCGGCGAGCGGGGCGGGCGCGTAGTTGGACTTGGTCGAGTCGTGGGTGATCGCCACGCCGGTGTGGGCACGCACCTCGAGCGCGTCGGCCGTGATGCTGGCGTTGGGCCCGACTTCGGCGATGGCCTCTGAGCCGAGGGTGTAGCCCGCCGACGTGGGCGCCGGGCCTGCGAAGTCGGCCGTCTGCTCGACGGTCGCGCTCACGATCACGTGCGCGCCGGTGATCGAACCCAGCACACGGGCGATCGCCTGCACGCCCATGGCGCCGGCCGCAACTGGCGTAGCGCGGCGAGGGTGACATCGCCTGTCGTGGTGAGGGACGGCGCCTGCGACGACCTCGATCGTCTCGGCGTTCGCCGTGAACGAGGCGCCGCCGAGGTCGACGATGCCGGTGATGAGCACCGTGTCGACACCACCCAGTCCGTCGACCGTACGGACCCGGTCGGCGGGGCGAAGCTCACGGATTCCATCGTCGTGCGCTCGCGGTCAGCCAGCCCGCTTTCAGTGCGTGCATGGCGAGCGTGATGAGGTCGTCGCCGGCGGTGCCGACGACTGTGATCTCCGCGACTCCAGAGCTCGATCGGCTCGAGCCCCGCGTACAGGAAGCGGAGTCTCCTACGAGAATCAGCCCGGAGTGCGGGTCGTAGGCCTCTGCGCGCACAGCTCTGCCCGCGGCATCCAGCACCAGGGTGTCGAAACCGCGCGCTCCCCCGTCGATCAGACCGGGATCCGGCCCGCAGCGGTGAAGTCGAAGACGTTGGTGTGGGAACGGACGGCTCGAGCCCCGCGTACCGGAAGCGGAGTTCTCCTACGAGAATCAGCCCGGAGTGCGGGTCATAGGCCTCTGCGCGCACAGCTCTGCCCGCGGCATCCAGCACCAGCGTGTCGAAACCACCCGCTCCGCCGTCGATCAGACCGGCGATCCGGCCATCGGCCGAGAAGTCGAACACGTCCTGGTTGTCAGCGGCGCCGAGGAGCTGCTCGAACCCGTCGAACGAGACGCCGGCGACCGTTCCGGCTCCGTCGCCGGTGATGCGCCAGGTTGCGTCGCGAAGACGGACCGCCGAGCGTGTCGTCGCCGCCACCACCCGACACTCGCACCGAGAGGCCGCCGAAGAAGCCCGAGAGGATGAGGAGGTCGGTGAAGCTGCTGCCCTGGATGAAGAAGGATGCTGCATCCGGCGCCGCGTCGACGTCAGCCGGGTTCGCGAGGCTCGCCAGAGCGACACTGCTGCCGGACATCAGAAGCTGGTGGAACAGGTAGTCGCCCGCCGTCGCCACCGCGGTGCCGTCCGAGAGGGTCCACCGGGTGAGGACCGCCGTCAGCTCAAGCGGCTCGAGGTCCGCCAGCGTGAGCGTTGCCTCGCGCGCGCCGGTCGCACCGGGCCGGACCGTCACGGTCACGGTGATGCTCTCGCCGGGCAGCAGAATCGCCGGCAGCTCGCCGAGCTCGAATGCCCCGTCCGGATCGACCAGCCGCGGATCGAGCGTGATCGGCCACGGTGCCGGTGTTGGTCAGCACGAACGTCTTCTCGCCGCCGAGCGCAGGGTTGCAGCGCGCCGAAGTCGAGCCTGGTGACCGAGATCACGAGGCCGGCCGACGCCGCGGACGCCGCACCGTCGGGGATCGTGTCGGTGGCAGCGGGCAGCGCTCTCGTCAGCCGGTGCCTGAGTCAGCCGGCGCTGAGTCGGCGGGCGTCGAGGCCTCGGGGACGGCGGCCGGTTCGGCGGGAGCCGCGGGCTCGGCCGGCGCGGGTGCGGGGTCGGCGACCGGTGCCGGTTCGGCCACGGGCTCAGGGACGGGAGCCGGCTCCGCGGGCGCGGCAGGCTCTTCGGCCGGCGGCGGGGGTGCAGGCTCCTCAGCCGCGGGCTCTCCATCGACGGCGGAGAACGGTGCCAGCAGGGCACCGGTGACGGAACTCCCACCCGCCCTGCGCTGCATCCGCCGCAGTGACCTGCAGCCGAGCGCCGGGCGCCAGGACGTCGTCCATGACTCCGTCGTGGGAGTGCGTCAAGCCGAGGGCGTGCCCGATCTCGTGCCGGAGCACCGACGCGAGGCTCATGCGGTTCCAGCCCCACCCGGCGGCGTTCACGTCGACGCTGATGGTGCGTCCGGAGGTGTAGCCGAGCTGACGGCCCGGGAGGTCGGTGATTCGCGCCGAGATCGCCGACGTGCTCGGCACCGGCGGCCTGCCACTCGGCGAAGCGCGCGCCGGAGGCCCGCCTCGAGCGCGGCGGGTGTCAGTGCGCGAGCGGTGTGCGCGGAGGTCGACACGCGATCCGCGAGAAGCGCGGCACCGTTCGCGGACGGCGGCTGATGCAGGGATCACGCCCGACCTGGGCGGCAAGGCTGAGCACGACGACGATGACCGTGGTGCGCAGCGCCGAAAGCGTCTGAACGACGCGATTCCGGCGAGCACCACGGACGTCGTTGCCGAGCGCCCAGCGAGGTGTGCCCACGCGAGTCCCCTAATCCCCATGCCGGCGTTGCGAGCCGCCGACAGGGCTCTGTCTACACCCGAGCGCCGCGGCTTGTACAAGGACGGAGCCACCGGATGCCGGCATATTCCGTTCTCGACATGCAGCCTTCGCTCACACGGCGATTGCGCATAATGGGCAGTACTGCACTGTGCAGGAGCCCGAGGGCCGGCGCACTATGCACAGTGCGCGGTGCCCAGGTTGAACAGATCGCCCGAATGGTGTGCAATGGAGACGGATGCCGCAAAGCCGCGACATTTACAGCGCAGTGCCCAAAAGGCCGGCCGAAGGAAGAACGCGATGACGCACACCCTGCCCCTCCCCGATTTCACCCACGAACGTGTGGAGGTGATCACCGGACGCCGCAGCGGGCTGTTCATCACGGTCGCACTGCATTCCTCGGTCCTCGGCTCCGCCCTCGGCGGCGCCCGCCTGTGGACCTACCCGCACTGGAGCGACGCCCTGGGCGACGCGCTCCGCCTCTCTGCCGCGATGACGCTGAAGAACGCCGCGGCGGGCCTCGACGCCGGCGGCGGCAAGTCCGTCATCCAGCTTCCGCCCGGCGTCGTCCTCGACGCCGAGCGCCGGCGGGCCGCGTTCCTCGACCTCGGCGATGCCGTCGAGTCGCTCCACGGCCTGTACCGCACGGCGGAGGACGTGGGCTCGACGACGGAGGACATGCTCGTCGTCAGCGAGCGCACCGAGCACGTCGTCGGCCTTCCCGACGCCGTCGGCGGCTCGGGCGAGCCCGCCGGTCCGACGAGCCTCGGCGTCTACGAGTCGCTGCGCGCGACGCTCGAGCGCGTCGCGGGCACGTCCGACGTCGCCGGCCGCCGCATCACGATCTCGGGTCTCGGCCAGGTCGGCAGCCGCCTCGCGGTCCGCCTCGCGGCCGAAGGCGCCGCGCTCACCGTCACCGACGTGAACCCCGCCAAGCGGGACCTCGCCCTCGAGCTCGGCGCCGACTGGTGCGCACCGGGCGAGGAGCACCTCGTCCGCGCGGACGTCTTCGTCCCCGCCGGAATCGGCGGCCTCCTCACCGACGAGGTCATCGACGCGCTCGACGCCAAGGCCGTCTGCGGCCCCGCGAACAACCCGCTCGCCGCGCGCAGCGGAGCCGAGCGACTCGCCGGCCGCGGCATCCTGTACGCCCCCGACTTCGTCGTCAACGCGGGCGGGGTCATCTACCTCGACCTCGAGGCGAAGCACCTCGGGAGCCGGGTCGAGATCATGGAGCGCGTGGCGGCGATCGGCGACACCGTTCGCCGCATCTTCGACGAGGCCGAGTCCGCGCGGTGACGCCGCTCGAGGCCGCCGAGGAGCTCGCAGCCGAGCGCCTCAGGCGCGGCACGCGCGAGCACAGCCTGGCCTGAGCCGCACGCGCAGTGACTCGAGTTCGGTCATGATGGCACTGCAGTCGCGCCGATGGCATGATGTAGGGATCCCCGGGGATGCCGCAATGGCGCGGCCACACGATCGTCGAAGGAGAATTTCGTGTTCACCAGCCCGTTCCCCGATGTCGAGATCCCCGAGGTCTCGGTCTACGAGTACCTCTTCGGTTCGCTCACCGATGAAGACACGCACGCGTCGCCCTGATCGACCCGGCCACCGGTGCCGAGACGACCTACGGCGCGCTGCGGGCGCAGGTGAACGCATTCGCCGGTGCCCTCGCGGCGCGCGGCGTCGGCACCGAGACGGTGCTCGGGCTGCTGTGCCCGAACGTCCCGGCCTTCGCGACGGTGTTCCACGGCATCCTGCGCGCCGGCGCCGTCGTGACGACGATCAACTCGCTGTACACGGCGGGCGAGATCGAGAAGCAGCTGCGGGATGCCGGTGCCACCTGGCTCATCACGGTCTCGCCGCTCCTCCCCCAGGCGGCGACGGCGGCCGAGGCCGTCGGGATCCCCCACAGCGCGTCATCGTGCTGGACGGCGCCCACGGCCACCCGAACCTGCGGCGAACTGCTCACCGAAGGCAGCCCCGCACCCGAGGTGAGCTTCGACCCGGCGACGCACGTCGCGGTGCTCCCCTATTCGTCCGGGCACGACCGGCATCCCCAAGGGCGTGATGCTCACGCACCGCAACCTGGTCGCGAACGTCCAGCAGACCCGCGCCAACATCGACCTGCGCGACAGCGACCGGGTGCTGGCCGTGCTGCCGTTCTTCCACATCTACGGGATGACGGTGCTGCTGAACCTGGCTCTCCGCCAGCGCGCGAGCCTCGTCACCATGCCGAAGTTCGATCTGGTCGAGTTCCTCACGAACATCCAGAAGTTCGCGCTGCACCTATCTCTACATCGCGCCGCCCATCGCGGTCGCGCTGGCGAAGCATCCGATCGTCGACCAGTTCGACATCTCGACCGTGCACACCGTGTTCTCGGGAGCCGCGCCGCTCGACGGCGAGACCGCCGAGATCGCCGGGCGCCGGCTCGGCGCGCGCATGATGCAGGGCTACGGCATGAGCGAGCTCAGCCCGGTCTCGCACGCGATGCCGGCCAGCCGGCACGACATCCCGGTGAGCTCGGTCGGGTGCGATGCTGCCGAACCAGGTCTGCAAGCTGGTCGACACCGAGACCGGCGAGGAGATCACCGAGATCGGCGAGGACGGCATGACGAGGCCCGGCGAGCTGTGGGTCAAGGGTCCCAACGTCATGCTCGGCTACCTCAACCAGCCGGAGGCCACGGCCGAGACGCTCGACGCCGACGGCTTCCTCCACACCGGCGACATCGCGGTGTACCACGAGGGCGGCTACTTCTCGATCGTCGACCGGGTCAAGGAGCTCATCAAGTACAAGGGCTACCAGATCGCGCCCGCTGAACTCGAGGCGCTCCTGCTGTCGCACCCCAAGGTGATGGATGCCGCCGTGATCGGCGTGCTCGACGACGACAAGCAGGAGATCCCCAAGGCGTTCGTCGTCGCGGCTCCGGAGCTCGGGACTGACCGAGGCGGAGGTCATGTCGTTCGTCGCCGAGAACGTCGCGCCGCACAAGAAGGTGCGGCGCGTCGAGTTCATCGAGGCGATCCCGAAGTCGAGTGCCGGCAAGATCCTGCGGAAGGACCTTCGCGCGCGCGAGTCCGCCCGCGTGTAGCGCGTGGCGATGTCGCACCCGGGGGTGGCCGCCATCCGCCACTAGCCTGACCCAATGGGACTGTGGCTCGCCGCGCTCAGCGGCCTGATCGCCGGTGGCGCGCTCCTCGCCGGATCCGCGGTCGCGTGGTTCGTCCAGATCCCCAAGCGCATCGTCGCTGCGATCATGGCGCTCGGCGCGGGGGTGCTGATCTCGACCCTCGCGTACGAGCTCGTGGAGGAGGCCGCCGACGACGGCGGCCTCCTCCCCACGGTGTTCGGATTCCTCGGCGGCGCGATCATCTACATCGTCGCGGACTGGCTGGTCTCCCGCCCTCGGAAGGCGGCGCGAGGCGAGAGTGCGGCCAACATCGTCGCGCGGCGCGCGGCCGGGGGCAGCGGAGTGGTCATCGCCATCGGCGCGCTGATCGACGGCATCCCCGAGTCGATCGTCATGGGTCTCTCGGTGCTGCAGGGCGGTCTCAGCATCCCGATCGTCGCGGCGATCGCGATCAGCAACATCCCCGAGGGTCTCTCCTCGACGGCGCAGCTCAAATCCAGCGGCAAGTCCGGCTGGTGGGTCGCCCGCCTCTGGCTCGGCATCGCGCGGTGACCGTCATCGCGTCGGTGCTCGGGTTCATCGCGTTCCAGTCCGCATCGCCGGATCTGATCGCTGTCATCACCACCATCGCCGCCGGTGGCCTGCTCGCCATGGTGTGCAACACGATGATCCCCGAAGCGTTCGACGAGCAGCACTTTCTCACGGGCCTCTGGGCGACGATCGGCTTCCTCTTCGCGTTCGTGCTGCACGAAATCGCCTGAGGGTCAGAACGGCGCGGGTTCTCCGCTCGGGACGAAGCGGAGGGTGGTCGGAGGGATGTCGATATAGATCAGCCCGGTGGGACTCGTCCATTCGAGGGTTCCGCCGCCGAGCTGCCGGACTCTCCAGTCCGTGGCATGTCGGAGGACGTGATGACGCTTGCAGAGACACTCGAGGTTGTCGTCGGACGTCGGCCCGCCGCGCGCTGCCTCTTGAGTATGGTCCAACTCGCTTCGCCACACCGGTTGCCGGCATCCCGGGAAGCGGCAATGCTCGTCCCGCACTCGCAGCGCTCGCCTCAGGTCTGCCGTTGGCCGATACCGATCGACAGCGAGAATGGCGCCGGTGACCGGGTGCGTCATGACCCGATCCCAACCGGGGGCGGTGGCGGCGAGGAATCGCGCGGTGTCGGGATCGATGGGTCCGGTCCCGGCGAGGTCGGCACCGTCATCGAGGACACCAGCGAGCGTCAGCACCGGAACGGTCACCTGCACGTGCGCCGAGATGGCGTCGAGCCCGTCGCCGGAAGCGACCGGTGACCCGGCGAGTGCGAGATCGGTGAGGATGTCGGCGCGCAGCTGATCCATCGTGCGGTGATCAGCCGCGCACCGCGTCGGCGCCATCGTCACCGGCGCCCTCTGCGCGGGCCGCTGTGCGAACGTGGCGAGCCCATCTGCGTGAGCCGGTCATGGATCCCGTGCGCCAGCACGGCGGGAAGGACCGCGAGCAGCTCGGCCATTCCGTCCTCGACGTCGCGGATGAACACTCCGCCCGTTGCTCGGGCAGTCCGGTGGCGTTCGCGCGATGGACATCGGCTGTGCCTTCTCGGCGATGGCGAGCACGATCGAGCGGAGGCGTCCGGCGGTCTCGATCTCGGCCCGATCCAGTGCGGCCAGTTCGAACGCGGCCCGCGCCTCATCGTCTTCGATCGCAACTCCGGCGTCCATGATCACGGTCGCGTGCGCCTGGCTGATGCGCCCCTCACTGAGGGCGGCGTGAGTGCGGGTGAACCGGAGCATCAGGGTGGTGGCATCCGACATCCGCCGCTGCACGGTCCGTTCCGTGATGCGCAAGGCAGCCGCGATCTCGGCGGTCGCGGTGCGCATCGGCATCTCACGGTCGCGCCGGACGCCCTCAGGGAGGCGCTCGCTCTGCAGCTCCACCAGCTCGACGAGCGATGTGTAGAGCATCGCCTCGCGCGCCTGCAGCCACGCGATCTGCGCCTGGGTGACCTGCAGACTGTCGATGAGACCCCGCACCATCTCGAGCTCCGGTGCGGTCGGATCGGCCGCCGGGAGATCGTCGATGTCAACGAATGTCATAGGGACATTCTGTCTCCACCCTCCGACATTCATTCGCCGGCGGACCGGAGCGGATGCCGCGCCCGGCCGGGCGCGGCATCCGCTCTGTATGCAGCCCGTCAGATCACGGCTGCACCCACGGTGACGGCGCGGGCGGTGCGATCACCGGAGGGCGGTCGTTGCACGAGATGATGTTCGGCTCGTAGCGGCTCAGCCAGTTGGCCGGGCCGTCTCCCCACGGTGTGAGGAGGGTTGAGCCGTCATTGCCGCCGAGGTTCTGGTACGGAGAACGTCGATCCGTTCACCCAGTCCCAGGTGAACGACCCGCAGTTGTTCACGCCTGCCCAGCCGACGTTGCGCGCGTCGACGTTCTCGAACGTCGCCGATCCAGCCGAGCGAGCGCTGAGCACCGAGGTTCCGGCGCCGTCGACTCGGACATCCTTGAACGAGACGCCGCTGATCGAGTACAGGTCTTTCACTCCCCACTCCGACACCATCAGGATCGCGTTGTAGGTCGAGTCCAGATAGTGATCGCCCGTCACCCGGATGCCGGAGATCGAGCCGTCGAGCGCGTAGATCCAGATCGATCCGAGGCCGATGTTCCAGTTCAGCTCGAGGGTTCCCGCGCGGGCCGTCGTGTTGTTCTCGAAGGACAGCCCGTCGAACGGATGCGCGCCGAACCGGGATCCGGCGTGCAGCGCGCTGCCCTCGCGGATCGTGTCGGCCACCAGGTTGTTCGAGACCGTGATGTCGGTGCCGCCGTAGATCGCGATGCCGTTCGCGAGCGTCGGAGTCTGCACGGTGTTGTGATCGAACACGTTGCGGGCGTTGGTCGGCACGGTGCCGCCGCGGGATTCCGCCCACATTGCGAGGCCGTCGTCACCGCTGTTGCGCACGAAGTTGTCACGCGCGACCGAGTCCGTGACCCCGATGTGGAAGTTCAGCGCATCGGCGATCTGGTCGACGATCACGTTCCGCTCCACTGTCACGTTCGACATGGGTCCGTCGAACCACAGTCCCACCTTGGTGTGCTGGATGTGCAGGTCGGTGAACGACGAGTCATGGAACGCACCGCCGATCGCGTTCACCTGGTCGGTGTCGATGCGCTCGCGCACGTCGCCTTCGATGGCGAAGCCGGACAGATGGACGTCGTGGCTGCCGCCCGCTGCGGCATCCTTCCCGTAGAACCCGACGCCGGTGTGGACCGAGCCGTCCGCCGCCGGCTCGGCGAGCGCCACCTCGCTGCCCTTGATCTTCGTGTACCAGTGCCCGGCGCCCTTGATCGTGACGTCGTCGACGACGATGTGACGGTCGACGCGGAACGTGCCCTCCGGGATGTAGACCGTGCGGCCCGTTGCCTGCGCCGCGGCGATGGCTGCTTCGATCGCCGGAGCCGAGTCGGTCCGGCCCTTGCGGTCGGCGCCGAAGTCGAGCACGTTCACCGCACCCGGGCTGCTTGTCCGGGCTGGCCCACCAGCTCGGTGTCGATGAGGTCGATGACGGTCCATGCCACGCCCGCCGGCGCGGTGAGCCGGATGACCTCGCCCGCCTGGTAGGTCTTGCCGAGGAGCAGACGCTCCTCGTCGTAGAACTTCATCGGCCGGAACGGCTTCGCGCGGCTCGAACGCGGGCTGGTCGAACTGCGGCACGCACCCGCACTCGGTGATCCACCAGTCGCGGTGCAGGAGGCCGGCGTCCGGGTCGTTCGTGAACGGGTACTGGTTGTACAGGTACCCGTACTGCGAGGTCATGGTGAGCGTGCTCGTCTGCGACCCGGCCTTCACCGCAAGCGGGGCCGTGACACCGCCGCCGCCGGCGGCATCCGGGATGCTGTAGCGGACCGTGATCGCGTTCGCCGCGGCGGGCAGCGTGAAGTCGACGTACTCGCCCGGTGCGAGGCGCACCGCCTTGCGACCGGAGGCCTCGGCTTCGATCGTGTAGGCGCTGCGTCCGGGACCGATGACGGTGCCGTTCGTCGCCGCATTCTCGGCCTCCTGCTCGAGGAACGGCACGCGGGCGCCGCGATCGCCCACCAGTTCGGGGGCGAGCGCGGCCCGCGTGACGACGGGAGCCGGCGGCGGACTCTTGCTCGGTGGCGCCGCTGCGGCGCCCGAGCCCAGCGGCGAGGACGCCGATGGTGAGGGATGCCACGGCCACTGCCGCGACGAGTGTTCTGGATCGTGTCATCGTCGACTCGCTTCATACGGGGGTCGGGCGACGTTGCCCGCTTGGGCGCCAATCTAGGCCCGGCATTCCTCGTTCGAGCAAGCAATAGTCGACTATTGCCACGTATCTGTTCGATTCTTGCGTGCTCCTGCGAGGATCGCGCAAGTCTTGCGTGACTTGCGCGATCCTCGGACGCTCAACACCTTCTCGACGGGAGCGATCAGGTCGGTCACCCAGTCCGCCTGATCGTCCGAGACGGCGTCGACGTAGATCTCTCGAGTCGGGCCGGTGATCCGATAGCCGTCGGCGACGATCTGCTCCATGAGCGCCATCCACGAGCCGCCGATGCTCGGCATGTCGCCGCGGTGCGTGAGCACGGCGGCGGTCGGGATCGGCGGCAGCTCGACGACGTCATAGCCGTCACCGGCACGCGGCACCGGGTCGGCGGTGAACGAGATGTGCACGGCCAGTTCATCCGAGTCCGGCACCGACTCGTACCAGAACACGCCAGGCTCCAGCGGCTCGTTGCCCGCGGCTTCGATCGCGCCGATGAGACGCGGCATCAGAACGTCGATGACGGGTGACACGTTCTCGGGACCCATGCCCGGGGCCCTGCCCTCGAGGGCGTAGACGGTGACGGGGTCGATCGGGCGATACTCGACGGGAGTGGACATGGTGTCGGTTCCTTCCAGTGTGCGGAGACGTCGTGCGATGCGGGCGAGTCGCTCGCTGTCGGTGGCGACGGATGCCTCGAGCTCGCCCTGACGACGGACCAGCGCATCGTGCAACGCGGCGCGCTGGTCGGATGCCGCCAGCACCGCTCCGATCTCGTCCAGTCCGCAGCCGAGGTCGCGGAGCTCGACGATGCGCAGCAGCGGTCCGAGCTGGCCGTCGGCGTAGTGCCGGTAGCCGGTGTGCGGATCGACGTGCGCCGGCGGCAGGATCCCGATCGCGTCGTAGTGACGCAGCATCCGGACGCTCACCCGCCCGATCGCGGCGAATTCTCCGATGGTGTACATGTTGGAGACCACGTTCGACCCTGACACAGTGCGAGAGTCAAGCGGAAGCATCCGACCTGATCCCTGCTCTTTTCACCGTGCACCACCGCCGGAGGGCCCGATGAGCTTGAGAACTGCGGGCGCGATCGCCATGGCGGCGTGCGCGCTGCTGCTCGCATCCTGTGCTGCGACGGATGCCGCGTCGCCACGCCCGTCGGCGACGGAGGTCTCGCCGACGGCATCCTCGGCCATCATCCCGTCGCCCCTGCCGACGCCGTCGGAGCTCGATCCGGCGCTGCAGGCCGAGCTCGTGGAAATGCTTGCGCAGGACCAGGCGGATCGATTAAGCGGTGCAGGGCGCCGGCGGAGACATCGCCCGCACCGAGCGGCTCAAGCAGATCATCGCCGAGCGCGGCTGGCCGACGATCTCGATGGTCGGCGAAGACGGCGAGGATGCCGCATGGGCGATCGCGCAGCACTCCGACCTCGACCCGGCCTTCCAGCGCGAAGCCCTCGAACTGCTCCGTGCGGCCGTCGCCGCAGGCGATGCCTCGCCCGGCAACCTGGCCTACCTCGAGGATCGCGTCGCCGCGGGCGCCGGTGAGCCGCAGACCTACGGCACACAGGTCGGCTGCGGCGAGGACGGACCCGTCCCCGGCACTCCGATCAAGGACGAGGCGACCGTCGACGAAAGGCGAGCGGATGCCGGGCTCCCGCCCCTCGCGGATTACTACGCCGAGATGGCGGTGATCTGCGCGCAGGACGGCTGAGTCGCGGCGGAGCGCTACGCGGTGTCGGACCAGACCTGCGAGTCCGGCGTCGCCGTCACGGCGAGGCCGTGGAGCGTCTCGAGTGCGGACTCGGCCTCGTCGATGCGACCCTCGACCGCGAGCTCGCGGATCCGGACCGAGGGACGATGCAGGAGCACGCCGGCCATGTGGCGCAAGGCGGCTTCGGTCTCGTCGCCGGCGCCCCGGGCGCGCGCCCTGGCGATCTCGTCCTCGACGACCTTCAGCACGTCCTGCCGGAGTGCGGTGATCGCGGGACCCGCGGCGCGATCGGCCGCGAACTCGGTCGCGGCGTCGCCCACGATCGCGCGGGCGTCGGCGTGGGCGCTGAACTCCTCGAGGGGAGCGTGCAGGCGGATGGTCTCGAGGTCGAGGAGCTCGACACCGTCGACCCGCCCGACGGCCGGATCCACGTTGCGCGGGAGTCCGAGGTCGACGACGAGGATCCGTCGACCGGCCGGGAACGCATCCGCGTGCACGACGGCGTCGGTGGTGCAGGTGATGACGATGTGGGCGTCGGCCGACAGCATCCGGGAACGATGCCTCGGCGATCAGCCCGTGCTTCGCGGCGAACGCGGCGGCTCGACCGGAGGGTGAGAAGACGTGCAGGTCCACGCCGCCGCGCGCCCGAACGGCCTCGACCGTCCTCGCCGCATACCGTCCGGTGCCGACGACGAGGACGCGCGCCGCGGACCAGTCCGCGATCCGGCTCGATGCCAGCTCGAGCGCGAGGCGCACCAGCGACCGGTGCGTTCCGCGCAGCTGAGTGCGACTGCGCACCCCGCGGCTCGTGTGGGTGGCCTTCTGGAACAGGCGCTCCAGCTCGCGACTGGTCATTCCTTCCGCCCGCGCGGAATCGAGCGCGCGGCGGACCTGGCCGGAGATCTCGTCCTCGCCGACGACGACGGATTCGAGACCGCTCGTCACGGCGAAGAGGTGGGCAGCGGCATCCGGCCCCTGATGGACCGTCACGGACGCTCGCAGGCTCTCGACCGAGATGTCGCTCGCCGCGGCCATCGCCTCGACGACGGACTCGACCGCGACGGCTTCGCCGCCTGTGAGCGGCTCGTCGATGTCGAGGTAGGCCTCGAACCGGTTGCAGGTGGCGAGCACCACAGCGCCGGACACGAACAGCTCGTCATCGACGAGGGCGCGCGTGGCGGCTGGTGCGCCGACCGAGAGACGCTCCAGGATGTCCAGGCTCGCGTTCCGATGGTTCGCGGTGAGACAGAGAAGCACGACTCTAATGTTAACGGTGTGCCATTGAATCCTTCGCATCCGCTCGTCTCGGGGGGCAACACTCCCCCGCTCATCCGCGCCTACCGGGGCGAGCGCCCCGCGACGACACCCGTCTGGTTCATGCGGCAGGCGGGTCGCTCGCTCCCGGAATACCGCGAGCTGCGGGTCGGGACCGACATGCTCGAGACCTGTCTCACCCCCGAGCTCGCGAGTGAGATCACGCTGCAGCCGGTGCGGCGGCACCGCGTCGACGCCGCGATCTTCTTCAGCGACATCGTGATTCCGGTGAAGCTCTCGGGCGTGGACGTCCGGATCGTCGCCGGTCGCGGACCCGTGCTCGAAAGCCCGGTGCGGACAGCATCCGACATCCGCGATCTTCCCCCGCTCGACCCGGCGTCGCTCGACCCCATCCGCGAGGCGGTCGCGGGCGGTCGTCGCCGAACTCGGCGAGACGCCGCTGATCGGGTTCGCGGGCGCCCCCTACACGCTCGCGTCGTATCTCGTCGAAGGCGGTCCCTCGAAGGAGCAGCTGCGGACGCGCGCGCTCATGCATTCCGATCCGGATGCCTGGGCTGCCCTCCTCGGCTGGTGCGCCGAGGTGACCGGCGCCTTCCTCGCCGCGCAGATCGAGGCGGGGGCTTCGGCCGGACAGCTCTTCGACTCGTGGGCGGGCTCGCTGAGCCTCGCGGACTACACGGAGCGCGTCGCGCCCCACTCGACTCAGGCGCTGGCGCCGGCCCGCGAGCTCGGGGTGCCGCTCGTGCACTTCGGCGTCGGCACGGGCGAGCTCCTCGCCGCGATGCACGACGTCGGCGCCGACGTGATGGGCGTGGATTGGCGGATCCCGCTCGATGAGGCCTCGCGGCGACTCGGCGGGAACGTGCCGCTGCAGGGCAACATCGACCCCGCGCTGCTCGCCGCGCCGTGGCCGGTGCTCGAGGCCCATATCCGCGATGTGCTGGAGCGCGGCAAGAGCGCCCCGGCCCACGTGCTGAATCTGGGCCACGGCGTCCCGCCCGATGCCGACCCCACCGTCCTGACCCGGATCGTGGAGTTCGTCCACGCGCAGGCGTGAGGCGAGGCCGTCCCTGCCCTCGCACACCGGGTCGATGCATCCCGACCCGTGTGCACAGCGGCGGGGATTTCACCGACACGCCGCGTTCGGAGCCCCGCGGATCGGCGTTTCGCCCGCGACTCCGCGCCCGTGCACGCGATCCCCGCCGCTGTGCACGTGATGCGCCTGAGGCCGAGAATTCGCGTCCGGCGCGGCAACGGACGAGGATGGAACCATGAGCGATCCCTCGGCTGAGGCCCTTCCCGAGAGCGAGGCGCTCGGCTACACGCTGTGGGCCGTGTTCCGCCGCGATCTCGAGCGACCCGCGGGCACCGGCGACCTCGGCGCAGCCGTCAGCGCCGTGGAGAGCACCGGGGTCACCGTCCGAGGCTTCTACGACGTCTCCGGACTGCGCGCCGACGCCGACCTCATGGTCTGGCTCCACGGCGGCGAGCCCGAGGTGCTTCAGGCCGCGCTGCGCACGCTTCGCCGTGCCGAGCCGCTCGCCTCGCTTGTGCCCACCTGGAACGCGATGGGCGTGCACCGCGACGCGGAATTCACCGCCAGCCACCTGCCTGCGTTCATGCGCGGCAAGGAGCCCGAGGCATGGCTCACCGTCTACCCGTTCGTGCGGTCGTACGAGTGGTACATCCTGCGCGGACGAGGAGCGCCGGCAGATGCTCGCCGACCACGGTCGCAAGGGCGCGGAGCACCGGCAGGTGCTGAGCAACACCGTCGCCTCGTTCGCACTCGGCGACTACGAGTGGATCCTCGCACTCGAGGCCCCCGAGCTCGTCGACCTCGTCGACCTCATGCGGCACCTGCGGCAGACCGAGGCACGCCGCCACGTGCGCGAGGAGATCCCGTTCTACACGGGGCGCCGCATCCGGCTCGATGAGATCGCGGAGGTGCTGGCATGAGCCGCAACGACCGGGAAGCACGATGACCACGCTCCGGATCGGCACCCGCGGGAGCGCCCTGGCACTCGCCCAGACCGGGCATGGTCGCGGACGACATCTCGACCGAGACCGGCGCGCTGACCGAACTCGTCACGATCACGACCGAGGGCGACCGCTCGAAGGAGCCGCTGTCGCGCGCGGGCGGCGCCGGCCTGTTCACCGGAGCACTGCGCGATGCGCTGCTCGCCGGCGAGTGCGACGTCATCGTCCACTCGCTCAAGGACCTTCCGACCGCGCCGCATCCGGACCTGGTCGTCGCGGCCATCCCCGCGCGGGAGGACGCCCGCGACGCGCTCTGCGCACGCGACGGGCTGACGCTCGGCACACTCCCCCAGGGGTCGCGCATCGGCACCGGCTCGCCCCGCCGCACCGCGCAGCTGCGCCGTCGGCGCCCCGATCTCGAGATCGTCGACATCCGCGGGAACGTCGACACCCGTCTCGGTCGTGTGGCGGAGGGCGACCTGGACGCCGTGCTCCTCGCCGCGGCGGGGCTTCGGCGCCTGCGCCGCGCCGACGTCGTCACCGAGTTCCTCGACCTCGATCGCTGGCCGACCGCACCCGGACAGGGCGCTCTCGCGGTCGAAGTGCGCGCCGGCGAAGAGGACCTCGTTCGCGCTCTCGATCACCCCGAAACCAGGGCCGCCGTCGAGGCGGAACGCCACGTCCTCGCGATCCTCGAAGCCGGCTGCTCGGCGCCCGTCGGCGCGCACGCCGTCATCGACGCGGGACTGCTCCTGCTCTCGGCGAGCGTCTACAGCCTCGACGGGACCGTCGCCCTGACGGCATCCCACGCCATCGGCTGGCCCGACGAGGATGCTGCGCTCGATGTGGCGACGGCAGCCGCGCAGGATCTGCTGGCCGCCGGCGCCGCCGACCTGACAGGAGCAGCAGGATGATCGAACGACCGCGACGCCTGCGTGCGACGCCCGCGATGCGCCGGCTGGTCGCCGAGACCCGCCTGCATCCCGCGGACCTCATCCTCCCCCTCTTCATCCGCGAGGGCGCATCCGCGCCGGTGCCGATCTCGTCCATGCCGGGGGTCGTCCAGCACACGTCCGACTCGCTCCGCCGCGCGATCACAGAGGCAGCGGATGCCGGCATCGGCGGCATCATGCTGTTCGGCGTGCCCGAGCACAAGGATGCGATCGGATCCGGTGCGACCGATCCCGACGGCATCCTGAACGCGGCGACGCGCATCGCGGTCGAAGAGGCCGGTGACGCTCTGGTGGTGCAGACCGACCTGTGCCTCGACGAATTCACCGACCACGGCCACTGCGGCGTGCTCGACGACGACGGACAGGTCGACAACGACGCCTCGCTGGAGCGCTACCGCGACATGGCGGTCGCCCAGGCCGATGCCGGCTCGCAGCTGCTCGGACTCAGCGGCATGATGGACGGCCAGGTCGCCTCAGTGCGCGATGCGCTGGATGCCGCGGGCCACACCGGCACGCCGATCCTGGGATACGCGGCCAAATACGCGTCGGCCTTCTACGGGCCGTTCCGCGAAGCGGTGCAGTCGTCGCTCGAGGGCGACCGGCGCACGTACCAGCTCGATCCCGCGAACCGTCGCGAAGGCGCGCGCGAGATCGATCTCGACGTCGCCGAGGGCGCCGACGTCGTGATGGTCAAGCCCGCGATGTCGTACCTCGACGTGCTCGCCGACGCCGCCGCGGCGAGCCCGGTGCCGGTGTGGGCGTACCAGGTGTCGGGCGAGTACGCGATGATCGAGGCCGCCGCCGCCAACGGCTGGATCGACCGGCGCCGCGCGATCGAGGAGTCGGTGCTCAGCATCCGCCGCGCCGGAGCCGAGGCCGTGCTCACCTACTGGGCCGTCGAGCTCGCGGGATGGCTGCGATGACCACCACGAACGACGCCGAGTTCCAGCGCGCCCGCGCCGCGATGCCGGGCGGCGTGAACTCCCCCGTCCGCGCGTTCGGCTCGGTGGGCGCGACCCCTCGGTTCTTCGTCTCGGCCTCGGGCGCCCGCGTCACGGACGTCGAGGGTCGCGACTACGTCGATCTCGTCGGCTCGTGGGGTCCGGCGATCCTCGGCCACGCTCATCCTGCCGTTGTGAAAGCGGTTCAGGATGCCGCATCCCGCGGCCTCGGATTCGGAGCCTCGACACCGGGCGAGACTGCACTGGCCGAGCTCGTCGAGGCACGAGTGACGCGCGACGGCGCACGGCCGATCGAGAAGCTGCGCCTCGTCTCGACCGGCACCGAGGCCACGATGACCGCCATCCGGCTCGCGCGTGGTGCGACCGGCCGCGACCTCGTCGTGAAGTTCGCCGGCCACTATCACGGGCACTCGGACGGGCTTCTCGCCGAGGCCGGCTCGGGCGTCGCGACGCTCGCGATGCCCGGATCCGCGGGGGTTCCCGCGGCGATCGCGGCGCAGACCCTCGTGATCCCCTACAACGACCTCGACGCGGTGCACGCGGTGTTCGCCGCGCGCGGCGACGACATCGCGGCGATCATCGTCGAGGCGGCACCCGCCAATATGGGCATCGTGCCGCCGGCTCACGGCTTCAACGCAGGCGATTGCGGCCATCGCGCACGCCCACGGTGCACTGCTCATCCTCGATGAGGTGCTGACGGGGTTCCGGGTGGGCCCCGCGGGCTGGTACGGCATCGATCCGGTGCCCTTCTCGCCCGACCTCATCACGTTCGGCAAGGTCGTCGGCGGCGGGCTGCCGCTCGCGGCGCTCGGCGGCCCGGCGGCCCTCATGGACCTCCTCGCGCCGCTCGGCCCGGTGTACCAGGCGGGAACGCTGAGCGGCAATCCGCTCGCGGTCGCAGCGGGACTCGCGACGCTGCAGGCGCTCGACGCCGACGCCTACGCGCGCATCGACCGGGCTTCGACGATCATTGCGGATGCTGCTGCTGCGGCCCTGACCGCCGAAGGCGTCGCCCACACCGTGCAGCGGTCGGGCAGCCTCTTTTCGATCGCGTTCGCCGCCACACCGCCACGGGACTACGACACGGTCAAGGCCCAGGACGCGTTCCGCTACCCGCCCTTCTTCCGGGCGATGCTCGACGCCGGAGTCTCGCTCCCGCCGTCGGTGTTCGAAGCGTGGTTCGTGTCCGCTGCGCACGACGACGACGCGGTCGCCCAGATCGTAGACGCCCTCCCCGGCGCGGCGCGGGCCGCGGCATCCGCTCGCTGACGATCGCGCGCTCCCGAGCGGTCAGGCACCACGCAAAGCGGGCTGGATGTCGGCGCTCACACGGGTGCGGGTGAAGAGCAGGTAGCCGATGATCCAGAGCTCGCCGACGGTGGCGAGCAGTGCGAGTGCTTCGGTGAGGATCGTCCACTCGGGTGCCAGCACCGAAGGAAGGCGCTCAGCGTATAGGCGATGCCGCCGACGATCAGCGCCCAACCGAGAGCCCGAACCCACCCGGCCGAGAGCACGGCGATGCCCATCGGGATGAGCCACAGGCCGAAGAACAGGTTGCCGGCATCCCATGCGGCGTTGTGGAGGTCGAAGAGCAGCAGAGACGTCGCAGCGGCGTCGCGCCCGGGGAACTCGCCGCTGACGGATCGATGGCGACGGCGAGTGCGGTGCTCCAGAACATCGTCGCGAAGAGGATGGCGACGGCATTCACGAGACCGAAGGCCGCGATCGCGCCGGCCGCGGCGGCATTCACGGTGCGGAAGAGCCGGAAGAACCAGAGCGCGACGAGCGCCTGGAACAGGACGACGCCGAGTTCGAGAGCGATGCCCCACCGGGCGAGGTTCTCGTCGGCGACGAGGTTCGCATGGGTCGCGGCGGCGTCACCTGCCACGAACAGACGCGACCGGATCACCAGGAACGACAGAATCCCGGTGAGGGCGAGGCCGAGGTAGAGCAGCCCGTCACACGACGGGTGGTGGCGAAGGACGTTCATGGATGCTGCTTTCCGTGCGGGCACGGCGACGAGCGCTCGCGCGTGAGCGCGCCGATCAGGGGCCATGCAGCTGGCGAATGTCAAGAACTCTTGACATTGCGAGCGTAGGCTCGAGCGGCCCGGATGTCAAGATTTCTTTACATCTGTGCCACGAGGCGGAGGCAACCGCGAGGCGGAGGCAACCGCGGTGCTCCGGTCGGAGAATCGTGCAGATGTCGGATCGGTGAGCGCTACTGCTCCGACATCGCCCGGAATCGCCGATCGGAGGGCGCCGCGTAAGGCGACGCGGGGATTACGCCCGCGCCACCACCGTCGGCTCGCCGTTGACGGACGTGACGCGACCGTCGTGCAGCTCGATGACCCGGTCGGCGCGCTGCACGAGCAGCGGGTCGTGGGTCGAGACGATCGCCGCGAGCCCCTGCGAGTGCACCAGGCCGCCGATGAGGTCCATGATCGTCGCGGCGGTGCGCGAATCGAGCTGACCGGTCGGCTCGTCGACGATCCGCACGCGGGGCCGAGCGACGATGGCGCGCGCCACGCCGACGCGCTGCTGCTGACCGCCCGACAGCTCGCCTGGCCGCTGCTCGGCATGACGGGCCAGCCCGACGAGTCGCAGCGCCTCGGCGACGCGCTCGTCGCGTTCGGCCGCGGGCGTCCGCGCGATCCGCAGCGGCAGCTCGACGTTCTCGGCGGCCGACAGGATCGGGATGAGCCCGAAGGACTGGAACACGAAGCCCAGCCGCTCGCGCCGGACCCGCGCCAGCGCGTCCTCGTCGAGTGCGGTCGCCTCGGTGTCGCCGATCCACACGCGACCCGACGTCGGGCGATCGAGGCCGCCCAGCATGTTGAGGAGCGTGGTCTTGCCGGCGCCGGAGGCGCCGCGCACGACGACGAGCTCGCCTTCGGACACCTCGATGTCGATGTCGACGCAGCGCGTGCACGTCGCCGCGCAGCGGACGAGAAAGTGCGACTGAGCTTCTCGCCGCGGAGTGCTGTCGTCATCGCTCGGTCCTCCTCTTCGACGTCGTCGTTCGCGACCGGCATCGGCCGCCCACCGGTCCCGGCGACGGACGCCGTCGGCATCCGCTCGCTGTCCCGGCCACACGCCGACGTGGTCGGGCTCGAGGGCGAGCCGCACGCGCTCGCGGAGGTCGAGCGCCGTGACGAACTCGTCGGGCAGCTGCAGGCGGCCGACGCGGTCGACCACGGCGTACTCCTCGGCGACGTGATGCTCGGCGCCGTGCTCGTCGAGACGGGTCGAGCGGAGCACCTCGGTGGAGGTGCGCCCGTCGCGGATCTGCACGGTCCGCGCGACGTGCTCGGACACCGCCGGATCGTGCGTGACGATCAGGGTCGTGACGCCGAGTTCGCGGTTGACTGACCGCATGGCCTCGAGCACGTGGGCAGCTCGTGGTGTCGTCGAGCTCGCCGGTCGGCTCGTCGGCGAGCAGCACGCGCGGCTCGTTGGCGATGCCGACCGCGATCGCGACGCGCTGCTGCTCGCCGCCCGACATCGCCGCGGGCTTGCGCTCGGCGCAGTGCGACGACCTCGAGGAGGTCGAGCAGCTCGGCGACGCGCCTGCGCGGGCGCAGAGCCTCGGAGCTGCCCGGGTGATCGCAAGAGCCGCGGCGACGTTCTCGCTCGCGGACAGGTAGGGCAGGAGGTTGCGGGATGTCTGCTGCCAGACGAAGCCGACGCTGCGGCGGCGGAACGCGACACGCTCCTTCTCCTTCATGGTGAGGAGGTCGTGTCCGGCGACCGACGCGACGCCCGCCGTCGGCTGGTCGAGGCTCGAGAGGATCGACAGCAGCGTGGACTTGCCCGAGCCCGAAGCTCCGACGACGGCGACGAACTCGCCGGAATCGACGCGGAGGTTGAGGCCCTGCAGCGCCTGCACCTCGACGCCCTGCCCGTCTGCCGAGGGCACCTTGAAGATGCGCACCAGATCGATGCACAGGATGTCGGCTTCCGCGGTGGTCACGATGGCCATGGTCCTATCCTTCCTCGATCGTGCGCAGCGCGCCTGCGGCACGCGATGCGACGTGAGATGAGCAGCGCGATGGCGGTGAGCACCACGGCGAGCACGACGAAGCCGCCGAGGGTCAGCGCGAGGGTGGCGAGGTCGATCTGGTACGCCGGCTGCACGGACGATCCGGTGAAGGGTCGAAGATCGACAGCGCCGAGCACGACGAGCGGCACGAGGGCGCCGAACACCGTGCCGGCGATCACCGCGGCGAGGGCCGGAGGCCCGACCTCCCACAGTGCGAGCGAGGTGGCGGAGCGCGGCGGGGATCCGAGTGTGCGCAGCAGCGCGAGGACCCGGGCGCCGGGGACCGGCCGCGAGCGCGAGCGTCATCACGATCGCGAGGGCGCTGAGCAGTGCCGCGACGGCGGTGGCGATGAGGAGCGCCCATCGCACGCCCTGCACCGACGGGCCCGACTGGATGTCGGCGGCCACGCTGGCGGCGTCGTCGATCCGCACGCCGGTAGCCGAGCACGGCGCGCAGCTCGTCCGCGACCTCTGCCGGAGATGCTCCCGCCTCGATGCGCACGAGCAGCGTCCGATCGCTGGGATCGCGGCCGAGCACCTCCGCGGCGTACGAGGAGTCGATCGCCACCCAGTTCTCGCGCCCGCCGACCGGGCACCGGGCCCGCGTGTGACGCCGACGAACCGCGGCATCCACGCCGCTCACCGAGAGCTTCGTCGGAGCCGTCGATCAGGTCGGCCGTCGCACCGGCCACGACGATCGGCATGGGCCCGCCGTCGCCAGGCTCGAGCGACACGCCGGACGGCAGCATCCCGGGTCCATCGCCCTGCACCGAGCGGAGGTCCGCAGCGTCGACGACGAAGACCGAGGTCGCGCGCTTGCTGTCCTGCGATGTCGATGGTGGCCGGGTCGGCCCCCGAGATGCCCGTGGCGACGGCGACCCCGGCGAGGCTCCGGACCTGGTCGAGCTGATCTCGTGTGAACGTCGCACCCGACGACACGCATGTCAGCGCCGATCTGCGCGCGGGATGCCTCGGTGACACCGCTCTGCAGGGCAGACAGCAGCACGCCGGACGAGACTGCGACCGAAACCCCCACGACGAGAGCGAGCACCGGTGTGAGGCCGATCGACGGCTCGCGCAGGGCTCGCGCCGAGCCGAGGAACGTGTCGAGGCCCGCGGCTCCCTGTGAGCGCGAGAAGATCGCTCGCAGCGGCAGCGGGTAGAGCCGCAGTGTGAGGAGGCATGCGACAAGCGCCAGCAGGAGAGGTGTCGCAGCAAGCAGCACGTCCACTCGCGCCGCTGTAGCCGCGGACGAACAGCAGCGTCAGCGCGAGGAGCGGCGAGGCCGGCGATGACACCCTCGGCGATGAGGCGGAGGCGCGTGCCGCGGCGCCCGAGATCCGTACGCGCACGCCGCTCCGCGGCGGTCGGCGCGAGCACGACCAGGATCGCGATAGGGGCGAGCCCGATGAGAAGTGCCGGCAGCAGGTCGCTCGACGGTGACCGTGGCTCCGAAGACCAGGACGCCGACGACCGCCACGATGCGCCGCACCGGCGACCGCGGGCACGGCGCCGATGAGCACCCCTTCGGTGCCGAGCAGTCGACGCAGCTGGCCGAGGGAAGCGCCGCGGGCCGACAGGAGGCGAAGACTCGGACGGCGGGTCTCGAGGATGAGGCGGCAGCCGAGGATGAGCACGGCGACGGCGACGCCGATCGGCCCTGCGATGATCATCACCATGACACCGACGCGTGGAGGTCTGCTGGGCACGCGCGAGCTCGATCTCGGGAGTCAAGGTTCGGCCTCGAGCTTCACGCCCAGGATGCCGACTCCCGCCGCCGACGTGCCGATCGTGTGGGAGACCGACGTCAGCTTGTTCAGCGCCGCGGCGGTCTCCTCAGCTCGTCTCGGTCCGGATGAGTGCCGTGTCCACCGGATACCAGATGACCGTCCTCTGCACCCCGGAGATGAAGCGCGGCAGACGGCAGCGAGGCGGGGTGGGCGAACCCGGTTGCGGTGACGCGGCGAGCGCTGTTGCCATCGTCGAAGATGTTCGGGCTCGAGGACGGAAGGAACGTGCTGCCAGTAGTCGTCCGCCGGGATCGACGGGATCGAACACGCCGGTCAGGAGAGAACTCGGTTCCGTGAGACGTGCCGCTCCGAACGATCGGATCTCACCGACGGGCCACTCCATGTCTGCCGCGCTCTGAGCCGAGAGCACGATCTCGATGCGCGCGACGTCCCTTCGGCGATGTCCGGCGTCGGTGAGGATCGCCGCCGGCTCGGGGAGACGCCCGTCCACGACGCGGATATGGTCTTCGTAGCCCGGGGCGAAGGCCGACCGAGAGCAGGCGGGTTCGCGGCGCCTCGGCGAGAGGGTTCTCGGCGGTGCGGCTGATCGTGTTCGCCGCGCCGAGCGATCTCCGGCAGCGGCCCTTCGGCCGAGGACTCGGATGTCATCGAGCTTCGCGAGGAAGCCGCCCCACATCTCTTCGGTCGTCGACGGCGCCCCCCTCGGGGATCTGGGGGATGCCGACGGCAGTGGAGACCACGTCCCGCTCGGTCGGGGGTACGACGGCGAGACGATTGCGCAGAGCAGCGTCGCCGAGCACTCCCAGGGCGATCGGCGCCGCCGTCGCGAGTACGGCGAGCACCAGGACGAGCGCGGCGACCACCAGACCGGACCCGGCGTGCGAGCGCAGGTGGTGGATGACCAGGGCGCGGGTGGAGGTCCGGCGGCTCATCGGGCCTCCTCCCCGACGGTGGCGTGCTTGGCGGGCGCGGCGCACTCCCGAAGCCGGCGAACGCGACGATGACGGCGAGGCCGAGCAGAAGCCCCCCGGCGGCCAGGATGAGCGGTGCCACTGCGACATCCATCCCGCCTGCGATGCTCAGGATGCCGGGTGTGACGGCGCGCACCATCTCAGGAACGATCAACCACGAGACGAGCCATCCGGCAGCCGCACCCAGGACGAGCGCCGCGCCGAACACCCCGGCGAGCTCGCCGGCCCGCATACGTGCCTGGCGCAAGGCGGTCACTCCCAGCGCGCGCAGCACTCCGAGCTCGCGGCGCCGCGCGATCTCGAGGGTCTGCACGATCGCGAAGGCTGCCACCAGCGAGAGGACCATCGAGCCGGCGGTGGCTATCCACCACCCTGGAACGAGTGCGCCGACCAGCGACTGAGAGATCCCCGGCGCCGCGGTCTGAACCGGCCGGTCTCCGAGTGCGGCGCTCACGGCGTCGTCTGACGACGGGTCACCGGCAGCCCACACCGAGTTCGGCGGCACGATCGAGGTCCCCCGTTGGAGCTGTGACGTCATCAGAGTCTCCATCGGGACGAAGAGAGCCGATGCCGACAGGACGCGCCGGGCACCACGTCGACGATGGACGAGATGACGGCCACCCCCTGACGACCGGTCCCGGCGTAGCGGAACTCGAGGAGGTCGCCGGTGTCGACGCCGAGCGTCTCGGCGAGCGCGGTCGATGACGGTGGCCGCCACGGGCGGCAAGCCGTCCTGGACATCGACTCCCTCGAGCCGCGGCGACGCGGCGAGCACCCACCGTCCGCGAGCCAGACCACTGCCTCCGTGCCGCTGCGGATGAACACCGAGATCAGCGCTCACGTCGAGTGTCTCGCCGCCCAGCGCTTCCACGCCGTCGACGGCGATGGTGGTGTTGCGGGCGGCGTCGGCCACGATCGCCAGCAGACTCCATGGGCCGACCCCGTCCTGCGGAAGCGCGGCCTCTGCGATGAACGTCGCTTCACCGAGGTGCGGTAGCCACAAAGCCACCATCGAGGAGCACAGCGTCAGGGGTTCCTCCGGCATCCACGACGAGCGCCGCGAGTGCGAGGTCCACCAGGATCGCCCGCCGCCGCCATCGACGTCGGCGGTGACTCTGAAGCCCGGTGGCGCCCTCACCGAGCGTCACCGGAAGCGACTGCGACGACCGGCTCGCCCGATGATTCCGGCGGCATCGAGTCGCGGCCGTGTCGACCAGCCCTCCGGCCGATGACACGACAGTTTCGATGGCGGATGCCGGCAGCGGCGACCACCTGTGCATCGACGGCGCCGATCTCGATGTCGGTCACGAGGGCCGCCGACGCGGCGTCCACGCGCGCGACCGCCGACACGGCGGCCATGTCGTCTGTCGATGCCGACTGCGGCGACATGTCGACGCGCAGGTCCGAGCCGGCGAGGACCGCCGCCGAGTCGATCGTCATCGCGCTCCAGGTCGCCGCGTACGCGGACGAGAAGACCGCCTGCGAGATCGTCAGTGCGACCAGGAGGGCTGCGACGGCGTAGATCTGCAGGCGGCGAGCCACCTGGCGGGCGGGGTATCCGGGCTCGAGCCCGGGAGTCGCGGCCGCCGGGCGAGACCATGCCGACCGCGATCGCTCCGAACGCCGCGAGCGCGACGAGGGCGCCTGTCATGAGGAGAACCGCGGGCGCCATGGCCACCACGGGTCGAACCCCGTGCCACGAGCGTTGGGCAGCTGCCAGAGGACGAACGCGGAGGCAGGAGGACGATCGCGATGAGGGCGGCGGTCGTGGCCCGCGCTCCGCGCGCCGACGTGCGGCGGGATTCGCCCGTCGGAGCGCCACCGCGAAGACGGCAGCCAGGAGCAGCGCGGTCGCGAGCACCCACGGCCATTGCGTGAGGACGTCTCGTGGTGCGACGCCGGCGAGCGGCCGCGACGGCGAGCGCCAGCAGCACCCCGGATGCGCGGTCCCGACGAGGGCCACCGTCACGCCCTCCGCGGCATCCGCTGCCCAGGCCTGGGACGTGAGAAGCCGCGGGCGCGCATGGTCGCGGACTCGTGCTCGCGCGCCGCCGCCGATGAGTCGCGCGAGCTGGGCGACGGCGGTCGCAGCGAGGATGGCCACCAGCAGCACGAGGGCACGGACGCCGACGGACAGCGCGGCGGCGCCGAGCGCAGACCTCGTCCGCCACGACCTCTGCGGAACCCCGGAGGCGGCGGATCGCCTGCGGATAGCGACGGCGCGCGCGAGCCAGGCGAGGACGAGGCACACTGTCGCCACCGCGACGGCGGCGGTCGCCGCGGCGCTCGACAGCAGCCCGGCACGAGCCGACGCGCGCGACCGCGAGGAGGCGCACCGGCGACAGCGAGCGATGATCGGGCATGGCCGTCGGACCTCCGCTGTGATCGAGCTTCGGCGCCGGTCGTTGTCGGCGCCGACACGAGAGAAGACCCCCGGCAAACCGGGGGTCTTCTCTCGACGGTGGACCTGAGGGGACTCGAACCCCTGACCCCCTCGATGCGAACGAGGTGCGCTACCAGCTGCGCCACAGGCCCTTGAACCTCCGATAGATTACCACGCTCCGCAGGGGCCCCTCGCAGTGCGGGACGAGGCCGGAACCGGCGAGGATGGGGTGTGCGGGGCGCGTGCTCTACGCAGCGTGAGCGGTCACTGACCGACGGCGCGCCGGGCAAGCAGTCTCGCGGACGTGCGCCTCGATCTCGGCGTCGTCCGCGAGCCCGTGTCCGCGGCAGCGCCCGTGCGCGCGCCGCGCGGACCGGCTCGATCGACGGCGGCCGCTGCGCCTCGGCGCGGCGCCGCATCTCCTCCTCGACGGCGGCCTGCCGCACCGCCTCGCGCGCGGCTTGGGCATCGAGCACCGCGGCGGCCCGCGATCCCGCTGAGGCGGTGAGCGGTCGCGGAAGGTCGCGAGGCTGCCACGCGCGTTCGTCGGCGAGGAGCGGAACGTCCTGGAGCGGAGCGCTCGACGTGGTGCGCGGCATCCGCCGTCTTGAGAACCGAGCGGGCGCCGACACGCGACATCCGCCGCAGCACGAGGCCTGCCATGACGGCGCTCACGACGCCCGTCCACAGGAGGAACTGCGACCCGGTCGCGACCGCGTCGAATCCTCCCCACACCGCCGCGACCACCGACACGAGTCCGAGCGCCGCCACGAAGAGCCGCATCCGCCGGCGGGCGCGCGTCCGCCGCGCGAGCGGGTCGGCACGCGCGGCCGCGCGCTCGGAGCGTGCGAGTTCGAGATCGATCCGGGACTGCTCGAGGGCGACATGCTCGCGCTCGGCGAGCGCCCGGCGTGCGAGGCGCTGCTGCGCCAGTGCGGTGCGGGCGTTGAGTTCGAGGCGCACTTCATCAGGTGTCTCGCTCGTCTCGGCGAGGACCCGCAGCGCCTGATTGAGCCGCACCGCGTTGCGCTCGGCGGCGTCGAACTGCCGGCGACTGTGCCACGACGGAAGCAGATAGACGAGCCAGAGGAGGGCGGCGACGAGGACGATCACTCCCCCGCCCAGCACCTGCCCACCCATGCCAACCACGGTAAGCGACCGGATGCCGGTGCCCGGGGCACCTCGTCGCGTGTCGCCTTATGCGTGGAGTCGATCGGCGGGGGGCACGGTCGCGGCATCCTGCGGCGCGCGACCCGCAAGCCAGCGCTGGAGGACGCCCTCCGGCACCTCCTCGCGGACCAGCGCGAACGCGTAGTGGTCGCGCCAATCGCCGTCGATGTGGATGAACCGGCGACGCAGTCCCTCGTAGCGGAAGCCGAGCTTCTCGACGACACGCAGGCTCGCGGCGGTTCTCGGGACGGATGCAGATCTCCATGCGGTGCAGCCGCATCTCCGAGAAGCAGACGTCGGTCGCCAGCGCCACCGCGGTCGGGGTGATGCCCCTGCCCGCGAAGCGCTTGCTCACCCAGTAGCCGATGGTGGCCGAGCCGAGCGAACCCGCGCGCGATCCCCCACACGTTCAGCTGGCCGGCGACCTCGCCGTCGTACTCCATGACGAACGGGACGCCGGCGCCGTCGCGGTACTGCTGAAGGAGCCGGCGCACGCCGGAGCGCATGTCGAACGAGACGGGCCCGTCGGGGCTCGTCGCCTCCCACGGGCGCAGCCAGGCGCGGTTGGACAGCAGCTCCTGCTGCAGCACGCGCGCGTCCCGCTGGCGGACCAGCCGGATCGACACCGGGCCATGCCGACGAGGAGTCGTCAGATCCACGTGACCCCCCTCGAACGGGCGGCGTCAGAGTTTCGCCGCGAACTCCTTGAACCAGGGACGCAGCTCGGGTCCGAGGTCGTCGCGGTCCGCGGCGAGCTGCACGATGGCCTTGATGTAGTCAACCCTATCGCCGGTGTCGTAGCGACGGCCGCGGAAAACGACACCGTAGACGCCGGGACCCTCGGGGTCGGCGGCGAGCTCCTGCAGCGCGTCGGTGAGCTGGATCTCGCCGCCCTTGCCGGGCTCGGTCCGCTCGAGGATGTCGAAGACCGCGGGGGTCAGCACGTAGCGGCCGATGACCGCGAGGTTCGACGGGGCGTCCTCGGGCTTGGGCTTCTCGACGAGCCCGGTGACCCGGACGATTCCGTCGGTGTCCGTCGGCTCGACGGCCGCGGCGCCGTACATGTCGATGTGGTCGGGGTCGACCTCCATCAGGGCGATGATCGT
The DNA here is from genome assembly GCA_963751055.1 of uncultured Actinomycetota bacterium. Classification (GTDB taxonomy): domain Bacteria; phylum Actinomycetota; class Actinomycetes; order Actinomycetales; family Microbacteriaceae; genus Microbacterium. The sequence goes on from CAVVTB010000002.1 coordinate 1,089,025, forward strand.
CGCACCGGTGCGGTCGTGCTCGGCGAGCATCGTCGTCAGCAGCGGATCGCGCTCGTCGATGAGGTCGTCGCCGAGCAGGACCGCGAAGGGGTGGTCGCCCACGTGTGCCTTGGCCCGCAGCACGGCGTGTCCGAGACCCTTCGGCTCGCCCTGGCGCACGAAGTGGATGTCGGCCAGGTCGCTCGACTCGAGCACGCGCTGGAGCCGCTCGTGGTCGCCCTTGTCCTTGAGCTTCACCTCGAGTTCGGGGACCGAGTCGAAGTGGTTGCGAGATCGCGTTCTTGTTGCGGCCGATGATGACCAGGATGTCGTCGATGCCGGCCTGCGCGGCCTCCTCGACGACGTACTGGATGGCCGGCTTGTCGACGACCGGCAGCATCTCCTTGGGCATCGCCTTGGTGGCGGGAAGGAAGCGTGTCCCGAGTCCGGCGGCGGGAATGACGGCCTTGAAGGGCTTGTGGGGCATGCCGCAACTCTACTTGGGCCGTGTTACGCGCCCGTGTCGGCTTGACAAGCAGCCGCTCGGCCGCAGCGTGCAGCAGCAGGCGCCGCTTAGAATCGAGGCATGTCCGACGCCATCGCCGATGCCAAGCGCGCCATGCGCGCCGAGCTCCGCGAGCGACGGCAGCTCCTGTCGCAGACAGCGCGCGGGATGCCGCGGCGGAAGGCATCCGCGTCCAGCTCGACGCTCTGGTGGATCGCCTCGGCGCCCGCTCGATCTCGTGCTTCCTCTCGACCCCCACCGAGCCCGGAACACGCGAATTCGTCGCGGGCGGCGGTGGCACGCGGCATCCGGGTGCTTCTTCCCATCACCCGCAAGGACGGGCTGCTCGACTGGTCGTCGCCACGCCCGGCGGCGACATCGCCGAGGGCATGTTCGGACTCCCCGAGCCGGTCGGCGAGGTCCTCGGCCCGATCGCCGTGAACGACGTCGACCTGCTCGTGATCCCCGCCGCGGCCGTCGACCGGAGCGGGATGCGACTCGGCTGGGGACGCGGCTACTTCGACAAGACCATCGGCTCGATGGAGCGCTGCCCGCCCGTGTACGCCGTCGTCTTCGACTCGGAGGTGGTCGACGAGGTTCCGAGCGACCGCCTCGACCAGCCCGTCACCGGCGTCGTCACCCCCACTCAGACCCTCACCCTCGCGCCGGCCCGGCGCTGACTTCTCGAGAGACCAGATGCCCACCTACGCCTATGCCTGCAAGAACTGCGGACACCGCTTCGACGCGGTCCAGTCCTTCGCCGATCCCACGCTGACCGTCTGCCCGGAGTGCGGCGGAGCGCTCCGCAAGGAGTACGGCTCGATCGGCGTGACCTTCAACGGGTCGGGCTTCTACCGCACCGACTCGCGCGCCGCTGAGAAGAAGCCGGCGGATGCCTCGTCCTCGGCGTCCTCGTCCTCGCTCGCCCGTCCTCCTCGGGTGGCGACTCCTCCTCGTCTTCGGCATCATCGAAGTCCGAGGCGAAGGCCTCTCCCGCGTCGACGGGTTCGTACCGGCGGAGCCGGCGACAGGTGAGGAGCATCACGTGATCAAGGGCTTCAAGGAATTCATCCTCCGCGGCAACGTCATCGATCTCGCCGTCGCGGTCGTCATCGGCGCCGCGTTCACGATGATCGTGAACTCGATCGTCGCCGGGCATCATCAACCCGCTGATCGCGCTGATCTTCCAGGCGGACAGCCTCAACGACGTCGGACCCACTCTCACCGGCGTGTCCGGCAACGAGGTCTTCTTCCCCCTCGGCGCGATCGTCGGCGCGATCATCAACTTCCTCGCGGTCGCCGTCGTGGTGTACTTCGTGTTCGTCTTCCCGATGAACACCTGGAAGGAGCGCGCCGAGGCCCAGAAGGGCGTCGACGCGTCCAGCGAGGAGACGCTGCCGACCGAGCAGGAGCTCCTCGTGCAGATCCGCGACCTGCTCGAGGTGCAGAGGCGCTAGGCGGGCGTCCCTCAGTAGTGCGGCGGGACGTCGCGCTTCAGCTGCTCGTCGTTCGGGCCCGGATGCTGCGGCATCGCTCGGCGCCGGGCGCGGCATCCGGAGTCTCATCCGTCGGCACGGGCTCGGGGCTGGTGCCCGGCGCAGGCGTCAGCCGCGCACGGCGCGAGCCGGGGACCCGCTCGATGCGCTGGCGTCTATTCGATGACATCGATCGGCTGCGTGTCGGTCTCGACCCTCGAGCGCCTCGGGCGGAACGCCGAGCATCGCGGCGATCCGCGACGCCACGGCCGCCGGGTCGCTGTACAGGTCGAAGGAGTGCACGCGCACGTAGTGCCAGCCGAGCCGGCGGAGGATCTGCGGCCGCAGCCGCAGCGACTCGCGCAGCGACTCGCCGATCGTCTCGGGGTCGCTCTCGGCGACGACGGCCCGGCCGTCGTACTGCGCGACGAGCGGAAGAAGTCCGCGGTAGTGGACGTCGACCGAGACGCCGAGGCGGCGGAGCTCGCGGGCGAGGCCGAGCGTGAGCGGATCGGCGAGGTCTTCGAGGCGCGCCTCGCGCCGCCGGGCGGCGATCCCGCCGAGGATGCCCATGAGCGTCGCGGCACCGTGCTCGAGCCTGCCGTCGTCGAAGGCGGACGGCCGGATCGACGAGACGATGACCATCGAACGGCGCGCGCGCGTCATCCCGACGGTCAGCAGCCGTTCCCCGTCGGGAGTCGACAGGTCGCCGAAGTCGCTCAGCACCCGGCCGTGCTTGGTGAGTCCGAAGCCGAGGGAGAAGATCACGCGGTCGCGGCTCTCGGCGACCGACTCCTCGAGAGTGAGCACGGCGAGCGGCTCGGCGGTGTCGCGCGAGACGAAGTCGGCGACATCCGATCGCCCTGCGAACGCGCCCTCGACCGCGGCGCGGATGCGCTCGGCGTGCCTCACGCTGGCGGTCACGACCATGAGCGACTCGGAGCCGCGGTTGACGGCATGCTCGACGACGAGCGTCACGACCCGGCGCACCTCGGCCTCGGGGCTCTCCACCGCGCCGGTCACCGGGTCGGGCGCTCCGCTGCCGCCTTCCACGTAGTCGACGCTCAGGCTGCCGCGACCGAGGTACGAGCCGGCCCACGGGAGGGACTTCAGCTCGCCGCCGTAGAACGCGTCGTTGACGAGCTCGGCGAGATCCTCGCCGCCGGCGCGGTAGCTGCGGGTGAGCGTCTCGACCGGGAGCAGCTCGGCGAGGCGCTCGAACACGCTCGTCTCGTCGAACGGGACGTCCGGCTCCTCCGCCGCGATCCGTCAGTCGCTGCCTCGGCGACAGGCCGGAGCCGCCGGCCGCGACGCGGAAGGCGGTGGGCTTCTGGGTGACCGGGTCGCCGAACACGACCACCTGCCGCGCGCGGCGGAGCGCCGGCGCAGCCTCCGCGAGACACAGGGCGGCGGCATCCGCCACGATCACGACGTCGAATGCGGGGGCGGCGGGGATCTCGGGAACCTCGTAGGGCGACGCGAGCCACACCGGCGCCAGGGTGCGCAGCAGCGACGGGGCGGCGCCGGCGACCTCGGCGGGCGTCACGGCGCCGCGCTTCAGCGCGCGCTTGAGGGCGGCGGCCTCGTCGGGCTCGTCCACGATCCCGATGCGCCACTGCGTCGCGAGCTGGGCAGCGAGGAGCGGACCGGATGCTCCGGCGTGCGCCTCGTCGACGAGCCGGAAGTCGCGCTCCAGCCGGTCGACGACGGCCGTGTTGGCACCGAGCAGCGCGCGGTCGCTGCGCAGCAGGTGCTCGAGCGCGGACTGCCACCACGCGAACTCGAGCTCGCCGGCCACGCGGTCCTCGGGCACGTGCCGGACCGACAGCTCGGCGAGCAGCGGCTCGAGGCCGAGCCCGGCGAGGTCGGTGCGGAGCGTCGCGCGCTCGACGAGGTTGTCGAAGACGTCGGACTCGGCCGCGAGCGCGGCGAGGGTGCGGACGAGCTGCGCCACCGGCAGCGTCGAGAGCCGGTCCGGCGCCGTTGCGCCCGAGGATGCCGTCGAGCTGCGGCGAGGTCGGCCTCGACGCGCTGCCACGCGACGTGCACGTCGGCGAGGCCGAGCGGAACCTCGGGCGTCACGCCGGGGTCGACGTAGCGCTGCCACTCGGTGCGCTGCTGCTGGATGCGGGTGAGCGCCTCGTACATGTCGGGGACGTGGACGCCCGGGCCGGATGTACTCGCGCGAGAGACGGCGCAGGCGGCGCCGGTTCGCGCCGCTCAGCGACGGCGCATCCCGGCGCGGGCCGTGCGCCTCGATGAGCTCCGCCAGCGGGCGCTCGAACACCGTGAGGCTGAACCGGTCGAGGGAATCGCGGATGCCCTGGAGGAGCCGCAGGTAGACGCCGAGCTCCGCGATCGTCTGGAACGGCCGCATCCGCGTCTGCGCGATGAGCTGGTAGCCGCGCTCGAGCAGCGTGGGCACGTCCTGCCGGTGCAGCCGCGCCGCGAGCCCGTGCGCGGCGCGCGCCTGCTCGGTGGTCGAGAACGTGACGCCGTACCAGGGCGAGTCGTCGGGCCGAAGCGGAACTCGCCGAGGCGCGCAGCGGCCGAGAGCTTCTCGGCGGCCTCGGCGCGTGCCGGGGCGAGCCGTTCGAGGGTCGCGGGGTCGAAGCGGGCGTTCGTCGAGGGCGGATGCTCCTGCCCGGCGAGCCTCGCGAGGACGCGCAGGATCTCGAGGACCGAGACGCCGAGCGAGGGGTCGCGGACCGTGACCGCTCCTCGGTAGTCGCGGAGCACTCCGCGCAGTCGCACCAGCGCATCGTCGATGTCGGCGATCTTGGGCTGCTCGGCCTTCTCGTTGCGGCCGATCGCGCGGATGAGGTCGCGCTGGAGGTTGCTCGGCGAGACGGCGAGCCCGGGCAGTCCGATGCCGGCGAGGCGATGGCGGATGCCTTCGAGCGTCGAGCGGCGCGCACTCACGACGAGGACGCGCTTGCCGTCGCGCACGAGCGCGCCGAGGGCGTTGATGACCGTCTGCGTGCCACCGGTGCCGGGGAGGGTGTGCACGGCGAGCGACTGCCCCGCCGTGATCCGGGCGAGCACTGCCTCCTGCTCCGCGTCGGCATCGAGCAGCAGCGTGTCGGCCGCAGGCGGGCGCTCGTCGGGACTCGCCGGCGGCACGACGGTGCGCACCGCGCTGAGAGACTCGCGATCGTCCGGGTGACCGGCGAGCGCATTGAGGATGGGGTGGTCGAGGTCGGCGGCGTCCCGCGCCATCGCGACGCCGACGTCGGCGAAGCTCGACACGAGGAGGCGCGGCTTGACCGTGAACGTCTCGACGCGCGAGGTGAGCGGCCGCAGGTGGTCGATGACCGGCTGGGGCTTGAACACGCCGCCGTCGTGGGCGAGCGCCGCGAGCGCCGGTCCGTCGATATGGATGCCGAAGTGCGTGCGGAGCGCGCGGACGAGCTCCGGGTTGACCGCGAACTCGCCGTGCAGCTTGAGCTCGAAGTCCGCGTGATGCCGCCGGATCGCCAGAGGGCTCAGCAGGACGGGCGCCGCGCAGGCGAGTCCGCCGATCCGCCACGAGGCGATCCCCACCGCGAGATGGACCGGCTCGAGTCCCCGGGTGGTGCGCAGCTCGAGGTTCTTCGCGGTGATCCGCTCGGCGGCGAGGCGGGCGTTGCGCAGCGCGACCTCGTCCCGGAAGAGATTGGACAGGAGCGTCGAACGTCCGGTGATGAACTGCGGGAGGCTGCCGGGATGCGCCCTGGTGATCTCGATCGAGGCGTCTGAGGCATCCGAGAAGTGCAGGAGGGTCGACCTGCCGCCGAGGGCCGCCGACTGCAGCCGAAGCCGATCGCGCTCCGGTTCGGCGATGTGACTCACCGTCACGTCGGGCTCCGCGAGCCCGAGGTTTCCGGGGGTCACCACGGGTCCGGGATCGGCATCGTTGTCGCCGGCCACGGCGGTGCCTTCAGCTCGCCACACACGAGCCACACTAAGCGCGGTCGCCGGGCGCCCCTTGCATCCGACCCGAGTTTCGCGGTATTGGAGACTCGCCGGATGATCAGCCGTTCCTCCCCAGACCTGGTTCGCGGTCGGTGCGTCCACATGATCAGCGGTCGAGGGACGGATGCGGTCGCGCCCGCGCCAGGATGGTCGCATGACCTCCGAAGGCACCTCTCGCTTCCGCCTCCACCCAGTCGCCGATCGGCGACATCCTCATCGTCACGACCGCCGACGGCATCGTGGCCCTCCATCCCGTCCACGGCGCCGTCGACGGCGAACTGCAGCGGATCGCCCACAGCCTCGGCTCGCTTCCCCAGCATGATGAGACGGATGCTGCGGCCGACGCCGCGGCATCGCAGCTCGACGAGTACTTCGCAGGCGAGCGGCGCGAGTTCGACCTCCCTCTGGACTGGCGTCTCGTCCGCGGCTTCACCCACGCCGCGCTCGAGGCGGTTCGCGACATCCCCTACGGCGAGACCGCCGGCTACGGCGAGGTCGCGATCCTCGCGGGGAGTCCGCGCGCGGCGCGCGCCGTCGGGACCGCCTGCGCGACGACGCCGTTCTCGATCGTCGTCCCGGTGCATCGGGTCGTGCGCTCGGACGGATCGCTCGGCGAGTACGGCGGGCACCCCGAGGTGAAGCAGTACCTCATCGACCTCGAACGGGCGGCCACCGAGCACGAGCCAGCGGACGGGTAGGCCGTCCGCGCGCAGCGTGGCCCGGGCGTTCCTCTTGCCCGGGCCACGTCTTCGTTCCTCCCGGTCGGAGATGCCAGCGGAGTCGACCATAGGCGACGTCCCATTCCCGGCTGCTGCCGATCGAAATTCGGCCTCTCGGGCAATTGCTGCACAATTCCGTCAAATGCCGCGGGAAATCACTCGAAGAAGGCCCTTAGTGCGGCGCGACAATTCGGCGTAATGTGCCATTCATGGCCCGAAGAATTGTGCATCAGCTCGTCGACGACCTGGACGGCAGCGTCCTCGAGGTCGGACAAGGCGAAACCGTCCTCTTCTCACTCGACGGCGTCGCCTACGAGATCGACCTCACCGACGACAACGCCTCCGCTCTGCGCGCCTCGCTCGCGCCGTACCTCGCCGCGGCGCGGTCGATCTCCTCTCGGGCCTCGGCCCGCACCGGCGGCGGTGGCGGCTCGACCGCGCCGGCGCACCGGCCAGAAGGACTACTCGGCGATCCGCTCGTGGGCGAAGTCGAACGGCTACAGCGTGTCGGAGCGCGGCCGGGTGCCGGCATCCGTTCTCGAAGCCTACGAAGCCGCCCACTGAGAACTCTGGCCGTCGAGCCTCAGGCGGTCGTCTTCACCGTCGACAGGAGTTTCGTGAGCGTGTGCTTGGCATCGCCGAGCACGATCGACACCTTGGGGTCGTAGAACAGCTCGTTCTCGATGCCCGCGAAGCCCGGATTCAGCGAGCGCTTGAGGAACACGACCTGCTGCGCGTCGCCCACCGTGAGGATCGGCATCCCGTAGATCGGGGATCCGGGTGAGGTCTTCGCGGCGGGGTTCACGACGTCGTTCGCGCCGACGACGAGCACCAGGTCGGTCGACTTGAATCGCGGGTTGACCTCGTCCATCTCGACGAGCGACTCGTAGGGCACGTTCGCCTCGGCGAGCAGCACGTTCATGTGACCCGGCATACGGCCGGCGACGGGATGGATGCCGAAGACGACGTCGACCCCGCGGCTCTGCAGCACCTCCGCGAGTTCTGCCGCGGCGTGGTGCGCACCCGCGACCGCGAGCCCGTACCCGGGGACGATGACGACCCGCTGGGAGTAGTCCAGGAGGATCGCGACGTCGTCGGCGTCCATGGTGCGGACCGGGCGATCGCTCGCTCCGCCGTCCGCACCGCCCGCGGCCTGCGCGCGGAAGGCGCCGAAGACGATCCCGGTGACGGTTCGGCCCATGGCCTTCGCCATCGCCATCGTGAGGATCGTTCCGCTCGCGCCCGACGAGGGTGCCCGCGATCAGGAGCAGCACGTTCGCGAGGACGAGGCCGGATGCCGCGACCGCGAGCCCGGTGAAGGCGTTGAGGAGCGAGATCACGATCGGGACGTCGGCGCCGCCGATCGGGAGCACGAGCAGCACGCCGAGGATCAGGCCGGTCGACGGCGAGGAGGTAGGCGAACAGCGCGTCACCGGTGGTGACGAGCGCGACTCCTGCGGCGACGGCGCCCAGCACGAGCAGGACCATGAGGATGCGGAGCCCGGGGAACGTCACCGCCTTGGTGGTGATGATGCCCTGGAGCTTTCCGAAGGTGACGAACGATCCGGTGAGCGACACCGCGCCGATCAGCACGGTCACCGCGACGACGGCGAGGGTCCACGGGCTCTCGCTGTGCCCGACCTCGACGAGGGCGACGAGTGCGGCCGCGCCGCCGCCGACGCCGTTGAAGGCGGCGACGAGCTGCGGCATCTGCGTCATCTGCACGCGGCGCGCAGCGACGACGGCGATCACGGCGCCGACGGCTATCGCGGCGAGGATGAGGCCGAGGTTGCGCAGCTCGACGCTCAGCATGAAGGCGAGGACGGCGATCACGGCACCGGCTGCTCCGAGGAGGTTCGCCCGGCGCGCGGTCCGCGGGTTGGAGAGTCCCTTGAGGGCGAGGATGAACAGCACCGCCGCGAGGATGTACGCGGCGCTGACGACTTCGGGAGGAAGCAGCTTCACGACGCCACCTCCGCCCGGCGCGGCTTGGCCGAGAACATCAGCAGCATCCGATCTGTCACGACGAAGCCGCCGACGACGTTGATGGTCGCCAGCAGCACCGCGACGATCGACAGCGTCAGTGCGAGCGGATCCTCCGCCTGACCGGCGACCATGACCGCGCCGAGCAGGATGATGCCGTGAATGGCGTTCGCCTCGCTCATGAGCGGGGTGTGGAGGGTGCTCGAGACCTTGGAGACGACCTCGAAGCCGAGGAAGACCGCGAGGATCGGTGACCGTGATGAGAGCGAATGCGTCCATCAGGCACGCCCCTCGACACGGGGACAGTCGCGGGCTCGATCACTGCCGCTACCCGGTCGTTGACGATCCGGCCGTCATGGGTGACGGCGCTCCCCGCGACGAGTTCGTCCTCGAAGTCCAGCACCAGTTCTCCTTCTTTCAAGATGAGCGCGGCGAAGTTCGCGCAGTTCATCGCGTACAGCTTCGACGCGTCGGGCGCGAGGTCGGATTGGATGTCCCGCGCCCCGATCAGGGTCACCGTGCCGCCGTTGACCTCGACGGCCAGGCGTTCGCCGGCCACGGATCCCTCGATGTTCCCGCCGGACTCGGCGGCGAGGTCGACGAGCACCGAGCCGGGCTTCATCCCGGCGACCATGTCGGCCGTGACGAGACGCGGGGCGGCGCGTCCGGGAACGGCGGCGGTCGTGATGACGATGTCGGATGCCGCGACGTGGGGCGCGAGCAGCTCCTGCTGACGGCGCGCCCGGTCTTCGGCGAGCTCCTTCGCATACCCGCCCGACGCGTCGGCGGTGCCGAGATCGAGGTCGATGAACGTGCCGCCGACGGAGCGGACCTCGTCGGCGGATGCAGCCCGGACGTCGTTCGCCGACACGACCCCGCCCAGCCGCTTCGCGGTGGCGATCGCCTGGAGTCCGGCCACCCCGGCCCCGAGCACGAGCACGCGTGCGGGAGCCAGGGTTCCCGCCGCGGTCATCGTCATGCCGAACATCCGCCCGAAGGCGTCCGAGGCCAACGTGACGAGCCGGTATCCGGCGAGCAGGGCCTGCGACGACAGGACGTCCATCGACTGCGCACGAGATATGCGCGGCAGCAGATCGAGCGCGAACGCGGTGATCCCGCCATCCCGAGCCGCGGCCACTCCGGCGTGGTTCTGGAACGGGTCGTCGACGCCGAGCGTCACGGTTCCGGCCGGAAGCTCGGCAACCTCCGCCGCGGACAGCGGGCGGACGTGGAAGAGGATGCCGCCGGTCACGGCCGCGCCCGGTGCGACGATCTCCGCGCCGGCGTCGCGGTATGCGGCATCCGTCACCAGCGCACCGATGCCGGCGCCCGACTCGATCTCGACGCTCGCGCCGGCGGCGACGAGCTTCTTCACGCTCTCGGGAGTCGCGGCGACGCGCCTCTCCCCCGGTGATCGCTCGGCGCGGACGCGTACGACAACTCCCACGGTTCCTCACTCCTGGCCCAACGGCGTCGTCGCGGCCCTTCCGGAATCGTAACGAGTGGATGCCGCCTTCGGGCCGCGGAGAGATGCAATCGTTGCCGCAGCATCCGGCTGATCGTTCTCGTGGGGCATCCATCGGCGCCTTGAAGCCCCGGCGACGGCGGTCGTAGGTCGCCCGCGTAGGATTCTCGACCTCCGAGCGCGAGAACTCCACGGTCGAGGTGCCGGAGGACGGCTCCTCCTCGGTGGCCGTGAACGACGTGTCCTCTGCGACCGTCGCCGCAGGCGTCGTCGTGCAGTCTTGCATGGGCGGCCCCAGTGGAGTGGGGCGGTCGGCGGCGCTGAATATGGGAATCCCCTCCGAATGGCGCCGTGTCCTTGCAATCACCTCGGATTCTCGGAAGCGTGGCCGGTCCAGACGTCCGCAACGGAAAGGAACCAGCATGCTCACGCTGACCGACACCGCGGCTGAGGCCGTCAAGAACATCGTCGCCCGTGTTCCGCAGGCCGACGACGGAGGTGTGCGGATTCGCGATGGCGGTCCCGCCACCGGCTTCGAGCTCAGTGTCGCCAAGGCACCGGAGCCCGATGACACCGTCGTCGTGGCCGACGGCGCGCGCGTCTTCCTCGACACGGTCGCAGCCCATGCGCTCGACGATCGGGTGCTCGATGCGGAACTTGATCAGGACGGATCGGTGCGCTTCGCGCTGACCGAACTCGCCTGATCCACATGCGGTACCCGAGCCCCCCGCGGTTGCACCCCGGGGGGCTCGGCGCGTCCGGATAGACTTGTGCCGCCAGCCTCTGTAGCTCAATGGAAGAGCAGTTCCGTCCTAAGGAAACGGTTGGGGGTTCGAGTCCCTCCAGGGACATTTGCCTACATTTGAGGACAGTTGGCAAGCCAGTTCGAGCGGAAGCTAGCGGCGACGATGAGGATGCGCGCCATTGCATGCGAGCAACCCAGCATATTCACGGTGGGCGATTTGCTGCCGGCGGGCTTAGGGGCCGCTCATCGGCGGTCGGCGACGTGCGAGCGAAGTCTTCGGGTGCACGCCCTGCTCGCGGCTGTCCGCCATGCATCGGCCGTCTCGTACTCAGGTAGGGCTCGCCCCGACTATGCCTCGCGATCTAGCGCGCGTCCCTACGCGACATCGACGGCGGAGTCGAGTCGCAATTCCGTCAATCTACGGATCCAGATTCCATAAATCTACGGATTTTGATTCCGTATAACTGCGGATCGTGTCATCATGGAGCGATGAAGACGAACGAGATCGTCTGGCGAACCCTTGCCGATGCTGCGCTGGCGGGTCGGCGCGAGTGGCCGGACCTGGGCGCGCTCGCGGCTGCCGTCGACGCTCCGGTTTCGAGCACGCACCAAGCCCTCGGTCGTCTGGTAGACATCGGAGCGGTTCAGACGCGGCGGCGTGGCGGCGTCATCGTCGTCAGTCCGGAGAGAGTTGTGCTGACGCTGGCGGCGAATCGCAACCTGATCCGAGACACCATTGCGATGACGACCCTGCACGCAGCCCAGAGCCTCACAAACGAGCATCCATCGGCCGTCGCCTTCGGCGGGACGGATGCCGCGGTCCACTGGCTCGGCGGCGTCAACACGATCGCCGACAAAGGCGTCCGGCTGATCTATGCGGATACTGATGTTGCTCAGGGACTTGCCGAAGGCGATGAGGTCCGCGTCGTTTCGCGCGATAGGGTCGCGGCGCGTGCATGGCGGGACGGGTTCTCGAGCGTCGCCCAGACGTACGCCGACTTGTTCGCGATGCCCGGATGGCAGGCCAGCGAGTTCCGGGTCGCGCTTCATTCCCGGCTCTTCGATCGTGCCGACTGGGAGCAACCCGCAGAAGACGCGCATGCCTGAACCGATGAACGACTCAGACGAGACAATTCGCCATGTGCTCGACCACGTCGGGCGCGACCTTGATCCATCGATCCTGATCGGCGGATGGGCGACGCACCTGCGGGTCGGCGGCGAGATCAGTCACGACATCGACCTGATCGTCACTCCCAGCTCGAGATATCTGCTCGATTCGGTCGTCGAGAACCTCACGGACAACTCGGTCCACCAGACACGCAAGTTCCGCGGCGAGGTAGAGGGCGTGCACCTGGACATCTACGTGCCGCACGAGTCACAGCTCGGTGCGAGGCTCAAACTCAAGGTCGAAGCGCTGGCGGAGTACGTGGATGCCGACATTGCTCCGCCGTGGCTGCTGCTGACGATCGACGCGCATTTCGTCACCAAACTCGCCGCACTGTTCGATCGGTTCCGTTCGGAGAAGGGGACCAAGGACGCCCGAGAGATTCTCGCTCTGCTGAAGGAGGGTGTCGATCCCGGCTCTCGCGCTTCAGATCCTGGCCGAGGCGACCGCCGGCCCACCGGCGGACATCCCCGGATACGTCGACGAGATGTTCCGCCTCATCCCGCAGCTCGTCAAGCTGTCCAAGGCCGACCAGAAGGCGATGATGCAATGGCGTCGCGAGTGGACCCAGGCGGCACTGGCGTACGCGTCTCCGCAGACGCTTGCTCCGCGCACGCTGTGAGCACGTCGACTGGGCATTGTGCGCCGAAGTCTGCTGGAGGAGCCCGGTAGCGTTGACGCGTGCCCGCTCGCCCCTCTCGCCGCATCCTTCGCCTGCGCGCATCGATCGTCGGCATCGAGCCGGAGATCTGGCGCACCATCGATGTCGACGACAGCCTGTCGCTCGCCCAGCTGCACATGGTGCTGCAGGTGGCCTTCAACTGGTTCGACTCGCACCTGCACCGTTTCTCTGACGACGATCCGTGGGCGAGGAGCAACGGCATCCCGCGCATCGGGCGGCAGCCTCGGGCGTGGGTCGATGCCTGGTCGCTGGCTGAGGTCGAGATCGAGGGCGACGAGGATGAAGCGGACACGACCATCGGCGAGGCCATGCAGCACGACGGACCGCTGTGGTACGTCTACGACTCGGGCGACAACTGGCTGCACCGCATCGACCTGATCGACCGCGATGTCGCGCAGGCCCGACGAGCCGCTCGCGCAGCTGGTGTCGGGCGAGCGGCGCGCACCGTTCGAGGACTCCGGTGGCATCACCGGCTACCAGGAGATCGCCGACATCCTCGCCGACCCGTCGCATCCCGAACATCGATCGACGAAAGCGTGGGTCGCCACCGCCAGTCGGGCCGTGGGGCACAGACGACCTCGAGGATGCCGACCTGGACGGCGCGCGCGGCGAGCTCGCCGTTCTGTTCGGCCCGGCGGGGGCTGACCTTTCGGGACTGGTGGATGCCGCGACCGGCGTCACGGCGGACTCCCCCATCGCCGAGTTCGCCTCAGACCTTGCCGTGCCGCTGAGGTCGAACCTGCGCCGGCACATTCGGCGCAGCTGGACTGCTCGCGCCGGCGCAATTTCGCGACGAGGACGTCGCTGACGCCGTGAGGCCCTATGCCTGGCTGATCGACCGCATCGGGGTCGAGGGGCTGACGTTGACGAAGGCAGGGTGGATGCCGCCCGCGGTCGTGCTCGAGGGGATGACGACCCTCGGCTGGCGCGACGACTGGATCGGCGAGGCGAATCGCGAAGACTTGACCTATCCCATGCGCGAGCTGCGCGCGTCGGCCGAACGGCTGCGTCTGATCCGCAAGGTCAAGGGCCGCCTCGAGACTGGTCAGCCGCGCTCGCGCCGCGATCGGACGGCCGGCGTTGCTCGCCGAGCAGATCGCGCGGATGCTCCTGCGTCAGCGGATGACGGACGGCCAGCGCGCCGCCGGCGCGATCCTCACAATCGGCCTGGCGGACGGAACCATCACAACGCGACGGGACGCTGAACGACAGGTGATCGACGTCATCGGTGAACTCGGATACCTCGACGCGCAGGGTCGAGAACTCGACCGGCGCTGGTTCTCATCGCTGACCGAGCCGGTGCTGGACGTACTTGAATCGGTCGGCTTGTGGCGGTCGGGCGGCCGCCGCCGCGACGTCCCACCCACCGCCACTGTCCGCGCCATCGCCCGGCTCGCACTCAGATGACGGGTCAGGGTCGCGCTTCACAGCGGGTGGGTGTGCTTATCGAGCCACAGCTCGACGTCGCTCGGGTGCACCACACCGGCCGCGATGAGCCGGATGTATCGGTCGGCATCGTCGACATCGTCGGCTCGCAGGTTGTAACCATTGATCGCGTAGAAGGCGACCGTGATGAACCAACTCAAGCGCTTGTTCCCATCCACCAGCGGATGATCGCGGTTGATCGCGCTGATCAGCACGGCAGCCTTCTCGTGCAGTCCGGGGTAGACCTCCTCGCCGAACACCGGCATCGGAGCCGCAAGAGCCGATAGCAGCAGTCCGCGGTCTCGGTAGTGAAAGCCTTCCACCTCCACGAGTTCGTCGACGTCGTCCGGCTCGATGTACTCCGTCACCTGGATAGCCGCTCCAGAAGCTCGGAGTCACGGGCGCGGACCACGTCGAAGGCTGTGCGCACTCGAACCCTGCGGATGGTCCGCTCATCCATCTCGAGCACGGCCTTCTCGATAACCGCGTTCTTGGTGAGGTGCAGGAGCGCCGCCAACTCGGCGAGGCGTAGTTCGGCTTCATCGCTCAGTCGGATGGTGGTAGCCATCATGACCTCCTTCGTCGTGGTGCACAATGGTACCACCGAGGACTAGGTGCGCCTCGAGGGCGGCGTCCGCCGCTCTCGATTCAGCGACCACCACGACGTCGTGATGTTCTCGGCGAGGGATGCCGCCACGGGTGTTCCGGTCCACGTCAAACCACCGCTTCGCCGACGATCACGGGATGCACGAGATGCGGCATCCCGCGCCAGATGAGGCGATCGACAGTCGTGATCCGCATGTGGGACGAGATCGTATCGAGCGTCTCGCGGTTGCAGCGGCAACCGTCGGCGACCGCGGCCCACGCGTCTGCGAGACGGTCCTGCCATCGCGAGAGGCGCGGGGTGTCGGAGCGGACGTGCTCGCAGAACAAGAGACGGCCGCCTGGCCGAAGCACTCGCCGCACCTCCGCCAGCGCGGCGTCGGGATCATGGACCGTGCACAGCACCAGCGTCGAGACCACGGTGTCGAACGAGCCGTCGCCGAAGGGGAGGTCCTCGGCCGGGGCGGCGACGATGTGGGCGCGGCGACCGAGCTTCGCGCGCCGCGCTTCGAGCCGGTCTGCCATCGGCGCGGACGGTTCCACCAGAACCAACTCGTCGATCGCGTCGGGATAGTGACTCAGGTTCAGTCCGGTGCCGGCGCCGATCTCGAGGACCCGTCCACGCGCGCCACCGAGCAGGCCGCGGCGCGTGGCCCGCATCCCGCGACGCTCGCCGAGGGCGAGGAACGCGTCGTAGATTCCGGCGGTGAATCGGCTGCCCGCAACCTCGAACGTGGGCGCCGCATGATGCGGCCGGGCGTCGGCATGCGACGTTGCTGCCGAGGCGCCGCGCTCTCCCGCTGCGCTGGTGCGTACCTGCTGATCGGTCATGTCTTCCTCCGTGTTGTGGTGGTGTCGGTCAGCCGAGTCGGCTGACGAGCCGTGTGAGCCACTGGTGCCTGAGCTCGATCCAGACGGCGCGAGCGGAGGCGACCACGTCACCGTTCTCGTCCAGGAGCGCGCTGGCCGTGTCGGTCGCTCGACCGTGGCGGTGGACGGTCCACCCGACGACGACGAGTCGCTCCCCCAGGAACACATCGCGGTTGCGGTGCGCCGCCATGGTGCCGAGCAGACCGACGCGACGGTCGAGCAGCGACGCCGCTGGGTAGCTCGGACAGTCCAGCGCGCCCCATACGGCGGCCGGATCCACGACGCCGCCGGCGGTGTCGCGCTCGTGCGGGACGAAGGGGGCAGCGAGCACATCGGGGCGGTTCTTCAGCGGCCCCGGCGTGACGCCCAGTCCATCGAGACGCTGAGCGCCGCACACCACGCAGTCCGACAGCAAGTGGCGCGCACCGTGGAGCGGACTCGCCGCACGTGCTTCCTCCGCATCGCCGAACCGAGGTCTGACCGGCGGGATCATCGTGAAGGGATCGAGCTTGGTCGCCGTCGCCAGGAGTCGGTGGCCCGAGTCGGTGACGTCGGCGGACTGCCCGTCGAGGGCGACGGCGACCTCGAGCGGCTCCTCGAGAGGGACGGGGCGGATGAGTCGGACGCTCGCCGTGCCGCCCAGGGTCTCGGCGATCGCGCCGGAGGCGAACCCCCCGTTGACGCTGCGAGGTGGGCCGTTGAAGCGAGCGTCGAAACGCAGGGTGTCGGTCGTGGTTCTCATGTCCCTAGCGAACCGCTGCGGCAGGCTCCGGCTCATCGCTCGAATCGGCCAATCGCTCTGGCCGGATCGGGCCATGCGAACGGCTGCCACGGCTGCGGATGCCGCATCGGAGGGCGGTCTGGCGAGGCGGCGGAGCGTCAGGGAGAAGCATCCGCTCTCTCGCCCGGCCGCCCTAGAATCCGGGTATGACCACGCAGGAGCAGGTGGTGCGCCACGCGCGTGTCGGCGACCGTACCGTCGCTTGGTCGTCAGTCGGATCGGGGCCGACGCTCCTGATCGGCGGATGGTGGGCGAGCCACCTGGCGTTGAACTGGGAGGATCGCGCCTTTCAGAAGTTCGTGAACGACCTGGCTCGCCGGCACACCGTCATCCGCTACGACCGCCCCGGTACCGGCCTGTCCGATCGCGCCGGACCGGCTCCAGCCAGCATCGACGACGAGCTCGCCGCTCTGGCCGGTCTCATCGAGAGCATCGGTCTCTCCCGCGTCTCGGTCATGGGTGCCTCGGCCGGATGCGCGGTGGCCTCGGCCTATGCGGCCGAGAATCCTGAACGGGTCGACCGGCTGGTCCTCTATGGCAGCTTCTCTCGCGGCGCCGACATCGCTTCTCCGTCGGCGCGGGAGCTGATGCTGTCCGTGATCGAAGGACACTGGGGGCTCGGTTCGCGCGTTCTCGCGGATGTGTTCCTCCCGAACGCGACGGCCGATGACCGTGAAGAGTTCGCGCGGTTCCAGCGACGGTCCGCCTCGCGGGAGACGGCGTCAGCGGCACTGCGCGCGGTGTATGAGATGGATTCCAGCGCCCACCTCTCGCGTGTGCGTGTACCCACGCTGGTCCTTCACCGGCGAGACGACCGGGCCATCCCGTTCGCGCTCGGCCGCGAGGTGGCCGACACCGTGCCTGGTGCGACCTTCGTCGCACTGGACGGCGAAGACCACTTCCCCTGGCTCGGCGACAGCCGCGCAGTGGTCGAGGCGATCGAACGCTTCCTCGACGGGATGCCGCAACGCGCCGCAACCCGCCCGAACGCGTCTGCCGCCCTCACTGCTCGGGAACGCGAAGTGCTGATGCTGGTCGCCCAAGGCCTGACCGATGCGCAGATCGCCGACCGGCTGGTGCTCAGCGCGCACACGGTGCATCGGCACGTCGCCAACGCGCGCACGAAGCTCGGCGTCCCTTCGCGCGCTGCCGCGGCCGCCTGGGTGTTGACGCACCGCCAGTGAGCCACGGCGCGTGACTCTGGCACACCGTGGTCCAACAGCGCAGGGCGATATACGCTCGGGCCGTGGTCACGCGGCGATCTGACGCGAGCGACGGTCTGCGGTGAGTGACGACCGAACGCTCGGACTCGCCCTCAGCGGTGGGGCCGCCTACGCGCGCCGCGCACGTCGGCGTCCTGCAGGAGCTCAAGGAGCGAGGCATCCGCCCCGGCATCGTCGCCGGCACCAGCTCCGGAGCGCTGGTCGCGGCCGCTTACGCCGCTGACGTCCCTCAGGAAGCGATCGAACGTGCCGCGCGCGCCTTCCGATGGAGTGCGATCGCCCGGATGTCGCTGACGCCGCGACTCGGATTGCTCGACACCGGCGCCCTGACAGACGCCATCCATCGCACGCTCGGCGAGGATCCGCTCATCGAGGAACTCCCCCGCCGCTTCGCGGCCGTCGCGACCGACCTGCGAACCCGCCAGTCCGTGGTGATCGACAGGGGCCCGCTGAACCTCGCCCTCCGGGCGACGATCGCCGTTCCCGGGCTCCTGCCGCCGGTGCTTCGCGGCCGCCAGGTGCTGATGGATGGGGGCTTGATCGACAACGTGCCGGTCAGCGCGGCCCGCCAGTTGGGCGCGTCAACGATCATCGTGGTGCGCCTGCACGCCAAGTGGGAGAACGTCCGCATGATGCGCGTCGTCTCCAGCATCGCGGAGCTCGAGGAGGACCCGTCGATCATCCTCATCCAGCCCGAGATGGAGGGGCTGGCGCAGTGGTCCATGGCCGACGTCCCGCACCTCATCGAGGAGGGACGCCGCGCGACGCGCCAAGCGCTCGATGCGGCGGAAGCGCGGCTCCGCGAGTAAGCGGCCGTTCGGAGCGGCACTCCGCAACGTGTTCTGGTTCACTGAGGCAGAGGTGACCGTCTCGGTGAGCCGCTCGGCTCTCGGAACCCAGTCGGGAGGGACGCATGGCCCAGGTCGACGAACGCCTGACCCCACGCCGCACGCCGAGGACTCCGCCTCCTGGCTGGCGGGGGCTGCTGTCGCGGTCGACCGTCGTGACGCTTGCGATCGCGTGGGTCATGACGATCGTGTTCCTCACCGTCGGCCACGAGTACGTGGCCCACCCGCCGAATGTCACGGTCGCCGTGGTCTGCTTCGTTCTGATCCTCGGCGCGATCATGGTCGCCGCATTCGGCGTGGTTCGCCAGGCGGAGCATCTCGCCGAGAAGGTGGGCGAGCCGTTCGGGACGCTGATCCTCACACTGACGGTGGTGATCGTCGAGGTGGTGCTGATCGCCTCGATCATGCTGGCTCCGGGTGGTTCCGCCACGATCGGGCGCGACTCGCTCTTCGCCGTGATGATGATCATCATCAACGGCGTCCTCGGGCTCACGATCCTTCTGGGCGCCCTCAAGTTCGGCCCGCAGCGCTACAACATGGAGGGCGTATCGATCTATCTGGCGATGATCGCGGCCCTGTCACTGTGCACGCTCGTGCTGCCCAGCTTCCTCAGCTCGACCGATGACGGCAGCCTCGTCCCGCTGCAGTCCGCCGGGCTCGCCGTGCTTTCGGCCGCGCTGTACATCTTCTTCCTCTACATGCAGACCGGCACGGATCGGGCGCTCTACCTCCAGCCTCTTCCCGACGTGCCGCGAGAGAAGGCCCCGGCGGCGCCGCATCAGAGCACGAACAGCTCGGCACCGGGGAACTGGTCATGCGCACCGTGCTGCTGCTCGCGACGGTGCTGCCGATCGTCCTGCTCTCGCACGACCTCGGAATCCTGGTGGACCGCGGCATCGTCGCAGACCGGAGCGCCCGCCGCTCTCGGCGGTGTGATCATCGCGCTCATCGTGTTCACCCCCGAGGCGATCACCGCCGTCCGCGCGGCGCTGGCGAACGAGAACCAGCGCGCACTCAACCTGGGCCTCGGCGCGTTCGTGTCGACCGTCGGACTGACCATCCCCGCCATCCTCGTCATCGGGCTGGTGACCGGTCAGCCCGTCATCCTCGGCGAGTCGCCGGGCAACATGGTGCTGATCTGCATCACCCTCGTGATGACGCTGATCACCTACTTCGCGCCGCGGACGACCGCCGTCCACGGCGCCGTGCACCTCATGCTCTTCGGCGTCTACGGCATCCTGCTGTTCGCGCCGTAAGCCTCAGCGGAGCCGCGCGATACGCCGCGCCCATCGATGACGACGCCGATCACGCAGCCCGATCACGGCCCCCAGCGCCTCGCCGTTGCGGAGCAGCCAGCCCCGCATGCTCACCAGCCGCGGCTCCATCCGCGCCGGCGCCGCGAGCGTCCCGATGATCGGGACCGCCACCGTCGATGCGGCGATCACGGTGTAGATCAGGATCGCGATAAGAGCGTCGGTCAGCGAGTCCGCGTCGGCGCGGATCGTGAGGCCTGCGGCGATCGCCAGCAGCAGCGGCCTTGGGACGCACGTTCAGGATGAAGGCCAGGCCGAACGACTCCCAGGGGCCGAGGTTGCCGGCGGACTGCAGCCACTTCGGGCACCTTGTGCTCCGTCTGCCGTCGTGCGTGCCGCAGCGTGAGCAGCGCGAGCACGACCAGTGCCAGGCCGACGACGATCTCGATGCTTCCCACGGCCGTATCGGGCTGCCTCGGCAGTCGTGCTGTCGGCACGACCTGGGCGAGAAGCGCGCAGGCGCAGACCACGACGAAGAGGCCGATGACCCATCCGATCAGGAACGGCAGCGCGGAACGCGATCGATTCGGCGACAGCAGGATGAAGATCGTCGCCATGATCGGGCACCGAACTGAGCGCCACCGCGAGCGCGAACGGAAGGATGTGGCCGATCGCCTGCACGTCGCTCCTCTCACACCGATGGGCGAATCCGGGCCGAAGCGACGCTCGACGCGGTGGCGCCGGGTGCGCCGCTCCAGTCTGCCCGATTCTCCGATCGGACGTGGGGAGGCGGCATCCTTAGATGATCCCAGCCGTGCCGTGGGCCGGTTCTAGGCCATCACCAGGGCGACGGGCGATCGTTGTCGCGCTGGCTGTCGTCGGGGAAGTGCGGCAGTTCGTAGCCGCCGGCGCGGATGCAGAGCCAGCGCAGCTGCTCGGAACTGTCGGGCGCGCACCGCCACGTGCGCCACACTCCCTGACCGACACGCACGACGGTGCCGGGGCCGACGTCGACGACGTCGTCGTCGAGTCCCATCTGGCCGCGCCCGGCGAGGAACACATACAGCTCCTCGACGCGGGCGTGCGTGTGCCAGTAGCCCGCCTCCTCACCCGGTTCGAAGGCGTTCGCCGTCATCCCGATGTACTGCATCGTGAGGTCGTGATCGACCACCCGACGCCCGTCGCGCGAGGTCTCCGGGCGGAAGCCACCGAAGTGCTCCCGCCATTCGTCGAGCCCGCCCATCTCCAGCACCTGATAGTCGCTCACGACGCCACTGTAACGGTCACGCGGCGGCCGCTTCCCAGACGAAGCCATCGGGATCGGTGAACGCGCCGGCATCCCCTGGATCGCGATGCGATGCGATCCACTCCCTTCGGCGGGCACTCCGGCATCCTTCGCAAGCGCCTTGCGCCCCAGGAGTCCGAACCCGATGAGCTCGGGCGGCATCGTGAAGTCGACGTACTTGCCGAAGCTCTTGCCCACGACGAGGCCCCGGTCGACATAGAACCGCTTCGTCGCGGCGACATCGTCGACACCCAGCAGCAGCACGATCTCGTCGATGTCGCGAGTGGCGGGGCCGGTGTCCTTCTTGTTGGATGTCGCGAGCTTCCAGATCGTGCCGTCGGGTGCCTGCACCACTCCGCCGAAGCCCCACATCCCCTTGGCGGTCGGCTTCAGGACCGTCGCTCCCGCCGCGACGGCGGCATCGAAGAGTGCTTGGACGTTCGCCGGCTGCGACGCGATGAGCGAGATGTGGAAGCCGCGGAAGCCGGATGTCGGGGCATCCGAGGCACGGAACCGCACGCGCGGGTCGGCGCCGAAGGCGTTGGCGTAGAACTGCTCGGCCGCGGCAGGGTCGGCCACTTCGAGGGTGAGGGAGGTGATCGAGGTCATGCCAGAAGGCTATTCACGCAGCCAGATCGATGCTTCTCCGATCCTGCTCGACCGTCGCGGGTTGTCCAGGGGCGCAGTCAGGTTCGCTGCGGCTCGACGACCACCTTGCCGAGCGCGCGTCCTTCGCCGAGGTAGGCGAGCGCGTCGGCGGTCTCGTGCAGCGCGAAGGTGCGGTCCACATGGATGTCGATCTCGCCCGTCGCGCACCGGTCGGCGACCACCTCGAAAGCGCGCCGGTCCGGTGCGCACGGCGAGGATCCCCATCCGCCGACCCGAGAGTCGTGCGATCACCGTGCCGAGCGTCAGGATCCGGAGGATCGTCCTGACGTTGCCGCCGACCGCGAGATAGCGCCCGCCCGGAGCGATAGCCCGGCGATAGGCGAACACCGAGCGGTACGCGACGAGGTCGAGGATCAGGTCGTACGGTCCGCCGTCCGTGAAGTCCTCGGCGCGATAGTCGATCACCGCATCGGCGCCGAGCGAGCGCATGAACTCGAGCTTGCCGGCGTTGTCGACCGCCGTCACGTGCGCGCCGGCCGCCTTCGCCAGCGGGATGGCGAAGGCTCCGGAGCCGCCGCCGCCGCCGTTGATCAGCACCCGCGCGCCGGGTTTCGCGCCCTGCGGTGCCGTGCAGCGCGATCGCACCCGCCTGCGGAATCGTCGATGCCTGCGCGAACGTGAGCGCTGCGGGCTTGAGCGCGAGCACCGCCTCGGGCGCGATCGCGAACTCCGCGAACCCGCCCAGGCGCTGCAGGTTGTCGCCGTACACCTCGTCGCCGACGGCGAAGCGCGTGACCCCGCTGCCGACGGCCGCGACGATGCCGGCGATATCCGACCCGAGCACGTGGCGTCTCGGCCTTCGCAGGCCGCCGAACCGCGCATACGCGGGCGAGCCGACGAGGCCCTCCCAGTCGCTGAGGTTCAGCGAGGTCGCGACCACCTGGACGAGCACCTCGCGCGGCCCGGGCACCGGCACCGGGACGCTTCGCCAGCCGGAGCACATCCGGCGGTCCGTACCGGTCGTACACGACCGCCCTCATCGTCGAAGCCACGGACCACAGCGTACGGCGCCGGTGACGCGGCGTCGCGGGCAAGGCGGGGCTTTCGTGTCCGAACCGTGCCGACTACCTTCGGTGGCATGACCGGGATGCTGGAGCGCTTGGAGAACGCCATGAACTCGCACGATGCCGCGCAGGTGGCTTCCCTGTTCGCCGACGACTACGAGAGCACGCAGCCTGCTCCATCCGGCGCGCGGCTTCAGCGGGCGCGCACAGGTGCTGTCGAACTGGTCGGCGGTGTTCGAGGGTGTGCCGGATTTCACCGCCGAGCTTCTCGCGTCGGCGTGCAGCGGCGAATGAGGAGTGGGGCGAGTGGGACTGGCGCGGCCGGCACCCAGACGGCTCCCCATTCGCGATGAGGGGCGTGACGATCCTGTGGTGCACGGGATGACGTCGATCGCGCAGAGCGCACCTGTACATGGAACCGTGGACGCCGGCGGCGATGACATCGATGCCGCGGTCGCAAGAGCTGTACCGCCCGCCGACGGAATACGTGCGCCTGACGGTCAGCGGAAGTCCCGGGACTGGTGCTGCACGCCGACCCGCAGGTCTTCGAACCTGTCGGCGAGGAGGTTCGTGACTCCCTCGACCGAGCGCTCCAGCATCCCTCTCACGATCAGGGCGGGTGAATCGCGCACGACCCGCCGGTAGCGGTTCCACACCCCCACCGAGCAGATCACGTTGACGAGGCCGTGTTCGTCCTCGAGATTCAAGAACGTGACACCGGATGCTGTCGCCGGCCGCTGCCGGTGGGTGACGAGTCCCGCCACCTCGATGCGCCGCCCGGTCTCGTTCGAGCGCAGCTCCCGCGAGGTGAGCACCCCTCGTGCATCGAGCCCCGACCGGTAGTGCGTCATGGGGTGGTCGTCGGTCGACACCCCGGTCGCCCACAGGTCGGCGGCGAGGATCTCGTAGCTCGTCGGGTCGGTGAACAGCGGCGGCTGCACCGAGACGAGCGAGTCGGGAAGGAACTCGACCCGGTCCTGGGCGGCGGAGCCGGCGAGCCAGATCCCCTCGCGCCGGGTGAGCCCCAGGCTCTCGAACGCACCGGCGGTCGCGAGCGCCTCGACCTGGGCGGCCGTCAGGCCGGTGCGCCGCACGAGGTCGCGGAGGTCGCGGTAGGGGCCGCGCTCGTCGCGCGAGGCGACGATGCGCTCCGCGACCTTCGTCCCGATCCCCTTCACCCCGGCGAGGCCGAGTCGCACCGCGAAGCCGCCGTCGCGGCGGTGGTCCGCGGATTCGTCCGGCGCGTGCAGGTCGAACGGCGGGACCGGCGGCTGCATGCGGTGCGTGCAGGAGTCCATGCCCGGTCGGCGCCCGCCCGCCACCCGTCGCCGAGATCAGGCGAAGTCGCCGAATCAGGAAGTTCACCGGCGGAATCGTCCTGATGTGGGCGAATCGCCTGATCTCGATGCGTGTGCGGGTGCGCGCTGCGGCGCGACCGGTAGCACCGGCTCGACGCAGCGCCTCGACGCCCGACGCGTGCAGGTCGGGCCGGCGCACCTCGACGCCGTGGCGCCGGGCATCCGCCACGAGCGAGGCCGGCGAGTAGAACCCCATCGGCTGCGCGCGCAGCAGCCCCGCGAGGAACGCCGCCGGGTAGTGCAGCTTGATCCACGAGCTCGCGTACACGAGCAGCGCGAACGACAGCGAGTGCGATTCGGCGAAGCCGAAGTTCGCGAACGCCTGGATCTTCGCGTAGATCGCGTCCGCCGCCTCGCCCACGAGCCCGTTCGAGGCCATCCCCTCGTAGAGCCGCTCTCGCAGCGACTCGATCCGCTCGACACCGCGCTTGGATCCCATCGCGCGGCGGAGGAGATCGGCATCCTCTGCCGAGCAGTTCCCCACCGCCATCGCCATCTGCATCAGCTGCTCCTGGAAGACCGGGATGCCGAGCGTGCGCTCGAGCACCGGCTCGAGCTTCGGGTGGGCGTAGGTGACCTTCTCGAGCCCGAGCTTGCGCCGGACGAACGGATGCACCGCGCCGCCCTGGATCGGACCGGGACGGATGAGCGCGATCTCGATCACCAGGTCGTAGAACCGCCGCGGCTGCAGGCGCGGCAGCAGCCCCATCTGCGCGCGCGACTCCACCTGGAAGACCCCGATCGAATCCGCCCGGCACAGCATGTCGTAGACCGCCTGCTCCTCCTTCGGGATCGTCGCGAGCTCCCACTCCTCCCCCGTCGCAGCGCGGACCATGTCGAAGCAGTACTGCAGCGCCGCCAGCATCCCGAGCCCGAGCAGGTCGAACTTCACGAGCCCCATCCACGCCGCGTCATCCTTGTCCCACTGGATCACCGTGCGGTTCTCCATGCGGGCGTGCTCGATCGGCACGACCTCGCCGACGGGCCGGTCGGTGAGCACCATGCCGCCGGAGTGGATGCCGAGATGGCGCGGCGCCTTCAGCAGCTCGGACGCGAACTCGATCACCCGGTCGGGGATGTCGTGCTCCGGCCCGGTCGAGAGCGTCGCGCCCCACTGCTCCACCTGCTTCGACCAGGCATCCTGCTGCCCGGGCGAGTGCCCGAGCGCCTTCGCCATGTCGCGCACCGCGTTCTTCGGCCGGTACTGGATGACGTTCGCCACCTGCGCCGCGCGCTCCCGCCCATAGGTCGCATAGACCCACTGGATGATCTCCTCGCGACGGTCGGAGTCGAAGTCGACGTCGATATCGGGCTCCTCATCGCGCAGCGAAGAGAGGAACCGCTCGAACGGCAGGTCGTACGCGATCGCGTCGACGGCGGTGATGTCGAGCAGGTAGCAGATGGCGCTGTTGGCCGCGGAGCCGCGACCCTGACACAGGATGCCGCGCCGCCGCGCCTCTTGGACGATGCCGTAGACGATCAGGAAGTAGCCGGGGAAGTCCTTCAGCTCGATGACGCCGAGCTCCTTCTCGATGCGCTTGCGGTTGTCTTCCGTGAGGTCGGGATACTTGCGCGGCACCGCCTCCCACACCAGGTGGCGAAGCCACGACATCGGGGTATGCCCCTCGGGCACCTCCTGCTTGGGCAGCGCCGGCTTCGCGCGCCGAAGCGGGAAGGCGAGCTCGTCGGCGAGCGCGACGGTTCGGGCGACGGCATCCGGATGCCGCACGAAGCGCTCCGCCATCTCGGCCCCCGACCGCAGATGCGCGCCGGCGTGCGACGGCAGCCATCCGTCGAGCTCATCGAGCCCGCGGTTCGCGCGCACGGCGGCGACCGCCGCGGCGAGCAGCTGCCGCTGCGGGACGGCGTAGTGGACGTTGTTCGTCGCGAGCAGCGGAAGGCGACGCTCGCGGGCGAGCCCGGCCAGGATCTCGTTGTCGCGCGAATCGAGTGGATTGCCGTGATCGATGAGCTCGACGTGGACGGCATCCCGGCCGAACAGCCGCACCAGCCGGTCGAGCTCGCGTGCTGCGGCCTCGTGCCCGTCGGCGGTCAGTGCCCGGCGCACGGCGCCCTTGCGGCATCCGGTCAGCACCGCGAAGTGCCCGTCCGCCTGCGCGGCGAGCTCGTCGAGGTCGTAGACGGGCCGCCCCTTCTCGGCTCCCTGCAGCTGCGCGTGCGTGATGGCGCCGGCGAGCCGGTGATAGCCCTCCTCGCCACGGGCGAGCACGAGCAGGTGGGCCCCGACCGGGTCGGGCTCGCCGTTCTGCGGAGCGGGCAGCTCGAGCGAGAGCTCGGCGCCGAAGACGGTCTTCAGCTGCAGCGACTCGGCGGCCTCGGCGAAGCGCACGATGCCGTAGAAGCCGTCGTGATCGGTGACCGCGAGCGCGTGGAGGCCGAGCCGCTCCGCCTCTTCGGCCATCTCCTCGGGAGAGGACGCCCCGTCGAGGAACGAGAACGACGAGTGCGCGTGCAGCTCGGCATACGGGATCACCTCGGCGGGACGCTCGATCTTCGGCGGCACGTAGGGACCGCGCTTGCGCGACCACGCCGGGCTGTCGCCGCCGTCGGCACCCGTGGGCGGCCCGCCCGGGCCGGCGGCGGTCGCTCAGCAGCCGCTCCATCTCGGACCACGGCACGGAGGGGTTGTTGAAGCCCATCAGCGTGTCCCGTCGGCTCGGTGCTCAGTCATAGCTCGCCTCCACCGTCCACGAGTCGCCCTCGCACACCAGCAGCCACGCAGCGCCGTCGGCGTCCACCACCTGGAACCGGTGCGCGCGACGCGCGCGCGCAGCATCCCACCCCCGCTCGACGATCGGCCACGGACCTGCCCACGCCTCGATCGCACGACGGCGCCCGCCCTCGGCGAGCATCGCCGGCACCGCCGACACGTTCCCCCGGTCGTCGACGTCGACGAGCCCGCCGCCGAGAGCGGTCACCTCGACGGGACGCGGATCGTCGAACACGGTCGTCGGCAGAGGCTCGGGCAGGCTCCCCGGCCACGGCCGCCCGCGCTGCGCCGCCAAACCGTCGCGGCCGCCGGCCTGCTGCTGACGCGCATCCCGGTCGCCCCAGGGCACGAGCACCTGCCGCTCGGCGAGCCAGCGCCCTCCCCCGATCACGGGGGTCACCACGCCCCGGTGCCCGAGCATGGCCTGCACGCGAGAGAGCGCGTGATGCACGCGCTCCTCCGGTCCTGAACCGAAGATCGCAGGGGCATGATGGGATGCCGCATCCACCGCCTCGGGAGAGATGCGCACCAGCGCGACGCCGCTCTGTAGACCCTCCGCCTCTTCCGCCAAGCTGCCACCGCACCCGGTCCACCACCGCGGACGCATCGAACGAGCCCGGATGCAGCCACACGCGGTCGCTCCGCTCGCCGCGGTCCCCCACGAGCTCCACGCGCAGCTCGGTGCACACGAGGTCGACGGCGCCGAGCCCGGCGATGAACGCGTCGGCGGCCATCCGCATGCCGAATGCGACCTGGTCGGCGATCTCGAGCGGCGGCTCGAACGCGACCTCGCGGTGCAGCTCGGGCGGGGGCGTGCGCGGCTGGACGGGTCGCGAGTCGCCTCCGCTCGCGAAGCTGTGAAGACGGATGCCTCGCTCCCCGAACCGCTCCCTCACACGATCCGCTTCCATCGCCGCGAACTCGCCGAGGGTCTGCACGCCGAGCCGGGCGAGCAGCCCTACGAGGTCGCCGGGCGCGACACCGGGGACGAGCGACGACCCCGCGCCGAGCGACGACGCCTCGAGCACCGCAACGGACAGGGGTGCAAGGAATCCTGCTGCTCCGCCGGCGGGCACCACGAACGCGGGCTCGGCGGCGGTGGTGCCGGCCTTCGCCGCCTGCTCGGCGGTGAACGGTCCATCGGCGACCCCGGCGCGCACCTCGTCGAGTCCGGCCTCGCGCAGCATCCTGAGCAGCACGCGCGCCGCCTCGGACTCGCCGCCGTAGTAGCGCGCCGGACCCCGTGCCCGCAGCGCACAGAGCCCCGGCCGAACCACCTGCACCCCGGGAGCGTGCTCCTCGATCTGCGACACGACCGGGGCGAACGCGCGGTGATCCCGCGCCGGATCGGCCGCGACGACCGTCAACCCCGGACATCGTGCCTGAGCGTCGCGACGGCGCTGCCCGCGACGGACGCCTTCAGCACGCGCGGACGCGGAGCATGCCGCGACGAGATTGTGCTCCATCACGGCGAGCGGACGCGTCCCGTCGAGCGGTTTCGCCCCGTCGCGAGTGAGTGCCGTGACAGGCCAGTCCGGGAACCACAGCACCAGGCTCCGCGTGGGAGACTCCAGAGCCATCTCAGCCCGCCGCCCTCACTTCGCCGTCGCGCATCGCCTCGACAGCACCGATCGCCGGGCCGATCGACGGGACCGGCTTCATCGCATCCGGTGCAGCGGCGAGCCCGCCGGAGGCATCCGGAAGCAGCAGACGCTCGCGACGAGGGCGCGGCCACCGACGGCTCGACGACGTGACGGTGACCGCCCGGCCGTCCAGGTAGCCGTGGCCGCGGCCGAGCCCGGACCACACCGGATCCGCCGACCTCGAGCACCGCTTCGGCCTGCGGCCAGGGTCCTTGCACGAGCAGCACCGCGCCACGATCCCGCAGTCGTGCGGCCAGTCGCGACACCTCGGCATCCGTCGCCCTGCCGGAAGGGCGCACGGCGACGACAGGCAGCACCTCGGAGATGGTGGCCGTCACCGCGAGCCATCGCGCGCCGGGGTCGGGGATCAGGACCAGCCGCGAGAGATCCACCCCCATCGTCTCGGCCGCCTCGGCGCCGAGCCGCGGCATCCCCACCACACCGCACCACGATCCGGACTGCGACGGCTGTGCGAGCAGGGCCAGCAGCAGTGACGTCGAGCGCGAGAGCGAGTACGCGGCACCGGGGCGCAGACCCCCGCCGGGGAGCAGCGATGCGAGGGCGGGATGCACCGGAAGCACCGGCGCATCGAGCCTGCGCCCCTGCACTCGCTCGAGCTGGGCGCGCAGGCGAAGCACCTCGTCGACCGGATCTTGCTGGTGCGATGCCGTGAGCTGCACGATCGCCCTCATTCCCACAGACTAGAACGGATGTTCTAGCGCGTCAACCGCAGGAGATGAGGCTACCGCAGGCTTCCGACACTTATGTTCGAGTCGAGGATGCCGGAGCGCCGGCGAGCTCCGCTGTCGTCACGATCCGCGCGAATCCGCCGGCCTGAAGATCGAGGGCGGTCGTCGCCATCAGCTCGGCAGCCGTCCGGGTGATGAGACCCAGGCCCGCGACATCCGCCTGCAGGTCGAACGTCCGCGTCGCGTCGAGCGCCACGGTGACGTCGTAGCCGAGATTGCCCGCCATCCGCGCCGTCGTCTCGACGCACATATTGGTCTGGATGCCGCACACCACGAGCTCGGTGATCCCCCGCTCCGTGAGCCACGCGTGCAGATCGGGGTCGCCGTAGAACGCCGAGTTCACGTTCTTCGTGACGAACAGGGCGGGCTCGACCGCCGCCACGGCGTCGACCAGCGCATTGCCGGGGCTGTCCGGATGCAGGGGCGATCCGGGCGAGACGGAGTCGTGGCGCACCACCACGATCGGCTCTCCCGACCCGGCCCACGCCGCCGTCGAGCGCCGTCACATTCGCCTCGCAGTCGGGATTCGCCGTCTGACCCCAGAAGTCGAGGTCGTCGAAGGCGCGCTGCATGTCGATCACGATGAGGGCTCGGGTCATGAACCCATCCCATCACGCTCTTCCCCCCATGGGGCTCCGCTCGCTAGCGTGAGGCCATCGTGGGTCCCCTCCACGCGACCGTTGGAGGAGTCTTCCGTGGAAGGTGCCGTGCACCCGACCCTGCTGGAATCACTGTCGGCATGGGTTCTCGTCGTGACCTACGCGATCTCGCTGATCTACGAGCTGTGGCGTGTGGTCGCGAAGTCGACGGTCTCGCGCCATGACACCTGGCGTGCCTTCTGGCAGGAATCATGGCTGTACGTGCTCGCCGCCGTGGTGATCGTCCTGCTGCTGCTCGGCGTGCCCTTCGCCGCCTGGATCGGGCTCGTCTTCTCGGTCGCCTTCATCCTGCTCTCGATCTTCTACTACAACCCGAAGATCATGATCGAGCGCAAGCCAGGAGTCATCGACTGGGTCGAGGACCTCGTCTACACCGGACTGCTGTTCGTCGCCACGGCGTTCCTGACGCTCGAAGTGTCAGGATTCACGCTCGCGTAGAGCCGCTAGGCCGCGAGGGCGAGATAGGGCTCCCAGCGGGGGTCGGTCCGGTCCGTGCCGCGCACCGTCCACTGCGCACCGCGAGGCGGACGAGGGATGATCCGCAGGCTCCAGTTCATCTCCTGCGGCGTGCGGTCGCCCTTGACGTTGTTGCAGCGCAGACAGCAGGCGACGAGGTTCTCCCACGAGTCCGCGCCGCCGCGCGAGCGGGGCAGGACGTGATCGATCGTCGACGCCGCCTTGTCGCAGTAGGCGCACCGGTGCCCGTCCCGACGCAGCACGCCGCGCCGGGTCACGGGGATGTGACGGCCACCCGGAACCCGCACGTAGCGGGTCAGGATGATGACGGCGGGCCGATCGTACGAGCGTCTCGCGCTCCACACGGGATCACCGTCGCTCTGCTCGACGATGACGGCCTTCTCGTTCATCACGAGCACGAGGGCCCGTTTGAACGACACGACAGCGAGCGGCTCGTAGCCCGCATTCAGCACCAGAGTGCGCATTCCTCATCCTCTCGAACGGCCGGGACGGCTTCCCGGTGATTCGACCTGTCGACGATTCGATCTGCGCAGGGGCATGAAAAAAGGCGCTGTCTACAGACAGCGCCTTGACGCCACGGCAATGCCGCGGCATCCACTCGTGTGATGCCGAAGGACCAGACGTCCAAGCGCATCCATGGTTCGGATGCGTGGTGTGTCGCCCATCAGCTCCCCTTCGCTTCTCTCAGCGTCGGGTTTCAGGCTAACGCACGCCGCGCACAGGAGGGCCGCAGGCGGCGGTGAACGCGCGGTGGCGTGTCGACGAACGTCAGCCGGCGTTGGCCTGCAGCCAAGCCCACGGGTCGACGACCGAGCCGTTGATGTGCACCTCGAAGTGCAGGTGGCACGCGGTCGAACTGCCGGTGCTGCCGACGAGGCCGATGAGCTGGCCGGGCTGCGACCGACTGGCCGGCCGACACCTGGCGGCTGCCGTAGGTCATGTGGCCGTACAGGGTGGATACCCGCTGGCCGCCGATGACGTGGTCGATGGTGACCGCGACGCCGTAGCCGCCGAAGCTCTCCTGCGAGACCTTCACGACACCTCCTGCGGCGGCGTAGATCGGCTGCCCGCACGACGTGAGGAGGTCGACGCCCTGGTGGTAGCCGGA
The DNA here is from genome assembly GCA_963751055.1 of uncultured Actinomycetota bacterium. Taxonomy (GTDB): domain Bacteria; phylum Actinomycetota; class Actinomycetes; order Actinomycetales; family Microbacteriaceae; genus Microbacterium. The sequence continues at coordinate 1,120,383 of CAVVTB010000002.1, forward strand.
GTCGCCCAGGCCACGACCCCTGGTGAAGCTGAGGAGCGGCCACCTCACCTCACCGGTGCCAGGAGAGACGAGCTGGATGTTCTGGCCGATCGAGGTCGAGGCGACCTTGGCGCTCATGCGTGCCCGGGCGGCCGCGGCGGCCGCGGCGGCCTCTTTCGCCTTCTTGTCGTCGATCTCCTGCTGAGTCGTCGCCGAGTAGCTCTCGCGGGTGAGCTCCGTGGCGCTCGCATCGGAGGCGACGACAAGCGACTGCGCGTTGTCTGCCGCGACCTGCTGGAGGGTCACAGATTCTTCGGTGGGCCGGGCGAGGCCGAACGCGGGGATCGCCGCGGTGGCGACGAGTCCGCCGACGAGCGCGACGGTCACGAGGCTGCGCAGCGGCTTCGCCGCAGTGCGCCGAGGACTCTTCGCGGGCTTCGCCGTTCACGGGACGGACGGCGGTACCACGACGCGACACGTCTCGCGCGCACGCGGGAACGTCGGGTGAGACTCGTCTCGTCGCTCCGGGGGTCGTTCGCGGGCGATTCGATCTCTTCAGCCAATAGGGTCCTCCGGCGCCTCTGCGCCGGGGCGCTGGCTCGTCGGCACTCGATGTCGGGGCACGATATGCGGGCTTCACCGCGCGGACGACGAGCCGGTGAGGCAATCTGCGCGGGGTCCTTTGGCGGGCTTCTCGCCTAGCGGACTGTTCGAGGCTACCCGAAGGTAACGAATAAGTCACACTGACGCGCCTGAAAGAACGGTGTGCGTGTCGCGCCGGAGCGCGCTCTCTAGACGCGATCGTCTACGAGGAAGATGTGCGAAGCGACCTCGACCGGCAGCTCGAGACCCTCGTCGCTGCCGTGCATCTCGACGAGGACATAGCCCTCGCTGTAGCGGTAGTCGCCCGCCGCGCCGGGCACGACGCCGGCGCCCTTGAGCTGCTGCAGCAGCTCGGGGTCGACCTGCACGGGCTCTGCGAGACGCCGCACGGTGCCGCTGATCGGCGCGCCGGCCTCGTTGAGACGGCGCACCAGACCCACCACGCCCTGCTCGAACCCGCGTGCCGGCAGGTCGCCGAGCTGGTCGAGTCCCGGAATGGGGTTGCCGTACGGGGATTCGGTGGGGTGTCCGAGAAGCTCGACGAGACGGCGCTCGACCTGCTCGCTCATCACGTGCTCCCACCGGCAGGCCTCTTCGTGCACGTACGCCCAGTCGAGGCCGATGACATCCGACAGCAGGCGCTCGGCGAGCCGGTGCTTGCGCATGACATCGACGGCCTTCTGCCGCCCTGCATCGGTGAGCTGGAGCGTGCGGTCATCCGAGACCACCACGAGACCATCCCGCTCCATGCGTCCGATCGTCTGCGAGACCGTCGGACCGGAGTGACCCAGACGCTCCGAGATGCGAGCACGCAGCGGGACGATGTTCTCCTCCTCGAGTTCGAGGATCGTGCGCAGGTACATCTCGGTGGTGTCGATGAGATCGGTCATTCGCAACGTCCTCGAGGTGTCAGAAAGGGGGTGAGGACAGCCTATCCAGTCCCGGCGACCCTCAGCCCGGAAGCGGATGCCCCGCACCCCTTGTCCTATCTGCCACGCCCGCAGACAATTCACGTATGACCGACAAGGATGTGCCCGCCGGCGAGCGAAACGAAGCGCACGCGATCGAGGAGGTGATCGACCGGCTCGCCGAGCGATTCCCCACACTCGAGCGCACCCACGTCGCGGAGATCGTCCACGACGAGTGGCACCGGCTCGATGGGGGCCGGGTGCGTGACTTCGTCCCGGTCCTGGTGGAGCACGAGGCGCGCGAGCGGCTGCGCGCGAAGCGGCCCGCTCCCTCGACACGGGCGGAGCAGTGCCGTGCCCGGATGAGCCGAGGATCCCCGGAGGTCGAGCGGTGCCCGCGGGACGGGCTGTACCTCGGCAGCATCGACAGCTGAGCCGTCGCGCTGATGTCACGGCGCGAAACGGGGCGATCGCCCGTCTGGAACGCTCCCTAGAATCGAGCCATGCCCCACGTCGAGCTCCCTCGTGACATCCTGCCCTCCGACGGACGCTTCGGCTGCGGACCGTCCAAGGTGCGCCGCGAGCAGCTCGAGGCGCTCGCCGGTCCCGGCTCGGCGCTGCTCGGCACCTCGCATCGTCAGGCACCGGTGAAGGACCTCGTCGGGCAGGTGCGCTCGCAGCTCGGCGAGCTCTTCCGCGCCCCGAACGGCTACGAGGTCATCGCCGGCAACGGCGGCTCGACGGCCTTCTGGGATGCCGCGGCCTTCGGTCTCATCGAGAATCGCAGCCAGAACCTGGTGTTCGGCGAGTTCGGCGGCAAGTTCGCGGCAGCCGCCAAGGCGCCCTGGCTGCAGGCGCCGGACGTGCGCGAGACGGCGGCCGGCACCCGAACCACCGCGGAAGCCGTCGAGGGCGTGGACGTGTACGCGTGGCCCCACAACGAGACCTCGACCGGCGTCTCGGCACCGGTCACCCGCGTGCACGCAGACGACGGCGCACTCACCGTCATCGACGCGACGAGCGCCGCCGGCGGAATCGACTTCTCGGTCCACGAGGCCGACGTGTACTACTTCGCGCCGCAGAAGAACCTCGGCTCGGACGGCGGGCTGTGGTTCGCCCTCGTCTCGCCGGCCGCGATCGAGCGGATCGAGCGGATCGCCGCGTCCGGACCGCTACATCCCCGAGTTCCTGAGCCTCAAGAACGCGCTCGACAACTCGCGTCTCAACCAGACGCTCAACACCCCCGCGCTCGCGACCCTGGTCCTGCTCGACAAGCAGCTCGAATGGATCCTCGCCGGCGGCGGGCTCCAGTGGGCCGACGCTCGCACGCGCGAGTCCTCGCGGGCGCTCTACGAGTGGGCCGAGGCATCCGACTTCGCGACGCCCTTCGTCGCCGACCCGGCCGATCGCTCGCCCGTCGTCGTGACGATCGATTTCGATCCGTCGGTGGATGCTGCGGCGGTGGCGCAGAGCCTTCGCGCGAACGGCATCGTCGACACCGAGCCCTACCGCAAGCTCGGCCGCAACCAGCTCCGGATCGCGACGTTCGTCTCGACTGAGCCGGAGGACGTCCGCCAGCTGATCCGCTGCATCGACTACACCGTGGAGCGTCTCTGATCCCGCTCGGTCCCGCATCGCGGTCGCACCTAGACTCCACTCACGCCTCAGACTGACTCCCACGGCGGAGAGAGGATCACCATGGCTACGGAAACCGGACCTTCCGCTCAGGCGGAGCCGGCTGCGCCGGCCGCGCCGCGACAGCCCAAGCCCCAGGCGCGCACGCTCGAGCGGCGCGAAGAGGTGCTGCGCGCCGCGATGAGCGTGTTCGGTCAGCGGGGCTACAACAAGGGCGCGCTGGTGGAGGTGGCCGAGCAGGCGGGCATGACCCACGCCGGGGTGCTGCACCACTTCGGCAGCAAAGAGGCGCTCCTCGTCGCGATGCTGCAGTACCGCGACGGCCAGGAGGCAGCCGGAGTCCCCGGACGCGCCCAGAGCGAAGGACCCGCTTTCCTCGGGCACATGCTCGACACCGTCAAGGAGAACACGGCGACTCCCGGCGTCGTGCAGACCTACACCGTCCTGTCCGCGGAGTCCGTGACGGAGGGGCATCCGGCGCAGGGGTACTTCCGCGACCGGCTCACCGACCTTCGCGACAAGATCGCCGGAGTCCTCGCGGAGGTCACCGGCCGCGACGCCGACGACCGCGAGGTGCGTGATGACGCATCCGCCCTCATCGCACTGATGGACGGCCTGCAGGTGCAGTGGCTGCTCGATCCGGATGCTGTCGACATGCCGCGCATCGTCGAGAAGGTCATGGACGAGCTGGTCGACCGGCTCACGACCCGCGTACCGGCACCGCCGTTCCCGCGCCCGCAGGACTGAGCGGCTCAGTCCCCGCGGTCTTCCTCGGCGTCGTCGCGTCGTCCTCGTCGTCGGCGTCGCCTTCGTCTTCGTCCGCGTCGTCTTCGTCTTCGTCCTCGTCTGCGACGTCTTCGTCTTCGTCCTCGTCCTCGTCGAGGTCTTCATCGTCCTCGAGCGTCCTCGTCGAGTTCGTCGATGTCGACCCCGTCGACGTCGCCCGCGTGCAGGATCGGCGATCCGTCCTCGTCGAAGTCCGCAGCATCCAGGTCATCCACGTCATCGAGGTCGTCGTCGATGACGTCGCATCAGTCGGCGCCTTCGGCGAGCGCCAGTTCGGCCAGGGCGACCTGCGCGGCCTGATAGTCGGCGAGGCGCTCGGCCCACGGCACCCAGTCCGGGGCGAGGAGTGCCCCGTCGCCCGGCAGCAGCTCGACTTCGAGCACCGTCGGCTCGGCATCCTCGAGGCGCGCGAGACTGACCGTCCAGAACCACCCGGGATAGCCGGCGAGCCGGTTCGCGAATCGCAGCGACACGACGCCCTCGGCCTCGACCCGATAGCCGGCGGGCTCGCCGATCGTCGATGCGGGCGTGACTTCGCGCAGCGCGGCTACCGCGATGTCGTGGGCATCGAGCAGTGCCGGGTCGGCGAGCAGCACCGGATCGGCGGTCTCCGCGACGGTCTCCGCGTCGTCAGAGGACGGCGCGGAGCCGGCGGGCGTCTCGCCCGGCTCAGGCGTCGAGTTCATCCGCCACCTTGCGCAGCACCGCGACGACCGTCTTGCCGTGCGAGCCGCTCGGGTAACGGCCGCGACGCAGATCGCCGCCGACCTGGTCGAGGAGCTTCACGAGGTCCTCGACGATGATCGCCATGTCGTCTGCGGGCTTGCGCGCGCGCTTGGCGAGGCTGACCGGCGCCTCGAGGACGCGCACCGACAGCGCCTGCAGGCCCCGCTTGCCGTCGGCGACGCCGAACTCGAGTCGCGTGCCCGGCTTCGGCGCGGCCGTGCCGGCGGGGAGGGCCGTGGCGTGCAGGAAGACGTCCTGGCCGTCATCGGAAGCGATGAAGCCGAACCCCTTCTTCTCGTCGTAGAACCTGACCTTGCCGGTGGGCATCGAAACCTCGCTTGAACGGTGCCGCGGACGAGCGGGCATGCGGAAACAGGGACCGGCTGATCCCACCCCCCAGCCTACGGCACGCCATGCCAGCCGGTAGGCTGATGCGGATGAGCACCCCCACCTCCGGCGGCGACGTCCCCATTCGTTCCGTGGACCGATTCCTGGCGTTCACGGCGCTGGGTCTTGCCGCCGCGGCCATCGTGTGCTTCTTCGCGGTGATCATCGCGCGGCCCGCCGGCGTGACCGACTTCTCCGAGGGGATCTGGCCGCTCATCGTGCTGCTTCCCGGCAATCGCGCTTCCTCTCGCCTTCGTCATGATCGTGGTTCTGCTGATCATGAGCTTCGTGCGGAGGGCTCGGGCGAACCGAGAGGGCTGATGGTCTCCGACGAGCGCGCACTCGCGACCTGGCTCGCCGCGCGCGACGATGTCGGACTGGCGAAGACCCTCGCGGACCGCGGCGTGCCGCCCACGGTCGGATGGCACGACTTCTTCGACGCCGCCGAAGGGCTGCTGGATGCCGCATCCCTCGATCGCGCGCTGAGCAGGCTTCCTCGCCGCGACCTGGCTGCGCTGGCGCGCGGCGACGCCGAGCCGTCGGCGGATGTCTCCGACCTCGCGCTGCTCGGGCCGGACGGGCGGCCGTTCGCCGTCGTCGCCGACAGGGTGCAGGCACTGACCGCCGGCCGTCCCGACGCGCTCATCCGGGACGTGCCGGCCGACACTCCGCGGCGCTCCGACGAGCGCTCGGCGGCCGCCGCCGCGGAGCGGGCCTTCACCACCGCGGGCGCGCTCGCCGACGTGCTGCTGGCGTGTCTGCACACGCCGCTCGTCGCGCACCGGCACGGGCACGATCAGCGCCGCCGATCGCAAGCGCCTCATCGAGGCCGGCGCCGTCTCGTCGCCCGAGGAGCTCGAAGACCTCATGGAATCCGCCGCAGGCGCCGGCCTCGCGCAGCGCGCTGGAGCGCGAGTGGGTCGTGACGGACGCCGGCGAGCACTGGCTCGCATCGCCGACCGGCGAACGGTGGTCGATGATCGCCGAGGGGTTCCGCTCCGCGCTCCCGGCGGGTCTGCGCACGGCCTCAGGCGGCTTCCTGAGTCCGGCGTCGTGGGCTTCGGCGCTACCCGCTCGACCCCGAGTGGCCGGCGCGCGCGGCGCGACTGCGGCGGATCGCCGAGCGGTGGGGACTCCTCGACGCCGCCGGCGCGGAGCCGGAGTGGACCGGGGGTCTCCGCGCGGGAGGCGCCGCCGATCCCACGGCGCTCACGGCGCACCTCCCTGCCGAGATCGATCGCCTCTATCTGCAGGCCGACCTCACCGCGATCGCTCCCGGTCCGCTCGCGCCGCACCTCGACCTCAGGCTGCGCGGCATCGCACACCGCGAGTCGCGGGCACAGGCATCCACCTATCGGTTCACCGCCGACTCGATCGGCGCGGGCATGACCGATGGCGAGACCGCGAGCTCGATCCTCGAGTTCCTCGGCGCCGTCTCGCTGACCGGCATGCCGCAGCCGCTCGAGTACCTGATCGAGAGCACCGCGACGCGGCACGGGCTGGTGCGGGTGCAGCGTCGATGCGGCCACCGGCAGGACACGCGTCGAGAGCCCCGAACCCGGGCTCCTCGACACGATCGCCGTCGATCAGGCGCTGCGACCGCTCGGACTCGTCCGCGAAGACGGCGCCCTGACCTCGCGGGTCGCGCGCGATGCCGTCTACTGGTCGCTCGCCGACGCCCGCTACCCGGTCGTCGCGCTCGACTCCGGCGGGCAGCCCCGAGCCGCTGCATCGCCGCGCCGGCACGGCCGGCGGCGCTGAGCGACGCCGATCCCGTGCAGACCTACGCGCGCCTCATCGCGTCTGCTGCGCGGCGGGCACAGCACCGAGGGCGAAGCGGCGTGGCTCGGCCGCGAGCTCGAGCAGGCCGTCCGCGCCCGCGCCGAGATCCTCGTCGTGGTGAAGATGCCGGACGGCAGCGAGCGCGAGCTGACCCTCGAGGCGAGCGGGCTCGGCGGCGGTCGCCTGCGCGGGCGCGACCGAGCGGCCGACATCGAGCGGACGCTTCCGGTCTCGAGCATCGTCAGCGTGCGGCGTCCGTCCTGACGCCCGCACCGCCCTGCCGGAGGGATGCCGGGTAGGATCGATCCTTATGGCTGACGGACCCCTCATCGTGCAGAGCGACCGGACCGTGCTCCTCGAAGTCGCCCACCCGGACGCGGAGAGCGCACGGCACGAACTCGCGATCTTCGCCGAGCTCGAGCGGGCGCCCGAGCACATCCACACCTACCGGATCACCCGGCTCGGGCTGTGGAACGCGCGCGCCGCCGGGTCACGACGCGGACGACATGCTCGCGACCCTCGACCGGTGGACGCGCTTCCCGGTGCCGCCGTCGGTGTCGATCGACATCCGCGAGACCGTCGGCCGGTACGGCCGGCTCGTGATCGAGCGCGACAGTGTCGAAGGGCACGGTGAGGGAGTCCTCGTGCTCCGCTCGACCGATCCCGCGGTGCTGGCCGAGGTGTCGAAGAACAAGCGCATCCAGCCGCTGCTCATCGGCCACCCCTCCCCCGACACCTTCGTCGTCGACGCCTGGGCGCGCGGTCACATCAAGCAGGAGCTCCTCAAGATCGGCTGGCCCGCGGAGGACCGCGCCGGGTACACGCCGGGCACGCCGCATCCGATCGATCTCGACGAGGAGAGCTGGCAGCTGCGGCCGTACCAGCGCCAGGCCGTCGACATCTTCACCGCAGGGCGGGTCGGGGGTCGTCGTGCTCCCCTGCGGCGCCGGCAAGACGCTCGTCGGCGCCGGCGCGATGGCCGAGACCAAGACGACGACGCTCATCCTCGTGACGAACACCGTGAGCGCCCGCCAGTGGCGCGACGAGCTGCTCAAGCGCACGTCGCTCACCGCCGAGGAGATCGGCGAGTACTCCGGCCAGGTGAAGGAGATCAAGCCCGTCACCATCGCGACGTACCAGATCCTGACGGCGAAGCGGAAGGGCCAGTACGCCCACCTCGCCCTGCTGGACGCCCTCGACTGGGGCCTCATCGTCTACGACGAGGTGCACCTGCTGCCGGCGCCGGTCTTCAAGCTCACCGCCGACCTGCAGGCCCGCCGCCGGCTCGGCCTCACCGCGACGCTCGTGCGCGAGGACGGCCGCGAGGGCGACGTGTTCAGCCTCATCGGCCCCAAGCGCTTCGACGCCCCGTGGAAGGAGATCGAGGCCCAGGGCTTCATCTCGCCCGCCGTCTGCTACGAGGTGCGCGTGGACCTCCCGGCCGGCGACCGGCTCGAATACGCCGCCGCCGCGGACGACGAGCGCTACCGTCTGGCCGCGACCGCGCCCGCGAAGATCGGCGTCGTGCGCCGGCTCGTCGAGCGGCACGCGGGCGAGCGGATCCTCGTGATCGGGCAGTACCTCGACCAGATCGACCTGCTCGCCGAGGCGCTGGACGCCCCGAAGATCACCGGCGCGACGCCGGTGGACGAGCGCGAGAAGCTCTATCAGGCGTTCCGCGTCGGCGAGATCTCGCTGCTCGTGGTCTCGAAGGTGGCGAACTTCTCCATCGACCTGCCCGAGGCATCCGTCGCCATTCAGGTGTCGGGATCGTTCGGATCGCGGCAGGAGGAGGCCCAGCGCCTCGGCCGCCTGCTGCGCCCGAAGGAGTCCGGCAACACCGCGAGCTTCTACACGCTCATCGCCCGCGACACGGTCGATCAGGACTTCGCCCAGAACCGCCAGCGGTTCCTCGCCGAGCAGGGGTACAGCTACACGATCCTCGACGCCGACGGCATCGCCGCCTGAGCAATGCGAGTGCGGGCGAGGAGCATGGCATCGCCAGCCACCCCCCTTTGCTTCTCGGGATGCACGAGGGCATCGAAGATGTCCTCCGCGGTGGCGGGCATCTCGCGTCCCACGCGCAGCGCTAGCGCCTGGTTGGATCGTGTGAGGCTCATGACGGCCCCCACTTCTTGTTGACGGCTCACGGCGACCACCCGCTGCTCGGCCGACGTAGCCGCTGATGGTCAGTCCGGCTCCGTCGGCGCAAGCCCGAGGAACGCGCTCACACGACGAACCACCTCCGCCGGCGCGTCATCGACGAGATAATGAGCCGCCCCGGACACGAGTTCGACTCGGACGTCGGGCGCATCCTCCGAGTGGACAGCGAGCGCATCGTGGGGAACGTTGCGGTCTTCCCGTCCGAAGAGCACGAGCGTGCGCGTCCGCAACACGCGCCCGCGGTACCCACCCGTCATGATGCGCACGTAGGACGGCGTGATGAGGTGACGGTACAGGAGCGATGCCGCCTGCGCACGTGCCGGCTCTCTGAGCGCTGCGAGATACGCGTCGATGTCGTCCGCAGGCTTGGGCCGGACTTCGGTCAGCCCGAGGATCCACCGCGCAAAGCGCTGATCACCACGCGAGAGCAGACGAGGACCGATCCAGGGCGCGGCGACCGCGAACTGGAACCACAGAATGCGCATGGCCTTGGCCATTGCACCCAGCAACGCCGGCGTGACCTTGATATGCGGTGGCGGAGCCGCGATCGCCACGCAGGCCGAGACACGATCGGGATGGACGAGGCACAGCTCGAATCCGGCGATCGCCCCCCAGTCATGTCCGACGACGGCGACCTGATCGAGTCCGAGTGCATCGAGCAGGCCGATGAGGTCCTGCACCACGGTGGCGAGGTCGTAGCCGGACTCGGGCGCGTCGGTCTCACCTGCGCCGCGGAGGTCGGGTGCCACGACATGGGCTCCAGCGGCGAGCGCCGGCATGATGGGTGCGAACTCCCGAGAACTCTGCGGGAAGCCGTGCAGCAGGAGCACGGGGGTTCCCGATCCGGCCTCCCGTATGTGCACATTGAGGTCCGGGATCGACACGGTACGTTCCACGACGGTCGTGGGGTCCGACTTCGGGTTCATGGCGCGATGGTACTACGTTCACAGTGCGTTGTCACTACTTTCGTAGTATCCTGTCTGCGCGTAGGGTGGGCCAGTGGCACCCACCCGCACGCGCGCCCTCGACGCCGCCCTCGCCCTGGTCGGCGAGGAAGGCATCCGTGCCCTCACCCACGCCCGCGTCGACGAGCGAGCGGGACTCCCCAAGGGCTCGACGTCGAACTGGTTCCGAACCCGCGACGCCCTCCTCGCCGGGGTGGTGACCCACCTCGCCGAGAGCGAAAGGGCAGATCTCGAGAATGCTCCGCATCACGCGATCGAGACAGCCGAGGACTTGATCGACGCACTGAGCGCGACGGTCGCAATCCAGTCCGGCCCGCTCGCCTCGCGAACCCGCGCCCGCTACGCGCTGTTCCTCGAGGGGGCCCGCGACCCCGACCTGTTGGCCCCGATGCTCGCTCAGCGGGCGATTTTCGTGGAATGGACCACCGCACTGCTGGCGCACATCGGCGCACCCGATCCGTCAGAGGCGGTGCGCTCCGTCATGGCCACCGGCGACGGACTGATCCTCCATCGGCTCACCGTCGACCCCGAGGCCGAGATCCGCCCGGTCGTCGAGCGCGCGGTGCGCGCCTGCCTGAGCTGATCCGAACTGGCTTGTCCCGACCGGTCCGGCGTCTCAGCGAGTCGTGTAGGCCGGTCGCCCGCGACTGGTCGAGTGTCGCGGTCCCGACGGCGAGCAGCGTGCTCATTGCAGCAGGCTGTCCAGCGGGCGTGTCGGTGTCGACCAGTGCCTTCGCGTCAACCCGGTCGCCGCTTCGGATCAGCGCCTTGATCGGCTTCTGCACGTCCGACACATTGACGTTCATGCCGCCGACGACCCGGCCGTCGTCGACCCAGAAGGCGATGAACTCCCGCCCGTCCAGATCGCCGCGGATCAGCAGCTCGGCATCCTTCATCAGGGGCGGGTAGCCCGACAGCTCCATGCTCAGGTCGAACTGATCGGTGTAGAAGTACGGGATCCCGTCATGCACCGCGTGGCCTGCCCATCATCACGCGCGCCGCGACCGGTCCCGCCTTGATCGCGTTGTCCCAGTGCTCGCTTCGGAGGTGCCGCTGAATGACGGGATGGTAGGCGTTGGCGACATCACCGGCCGCGTACACGTCGGGCGCACTGGTGCGCAGCGAGGCATCGGTGAGGATGCCGTTGTCGAGCGTGATCCCCGCCGCCTCCGCCAGAGCGGTGTTCGGAACGGCCCCGACCCCGACGAGGACGAGATCGGCGGGCACCGTCTCACCGTCGACGACGACGCCCTCGACATGACCCTTGCCGACGATCCGCTCGACCTGGACGCTCGCGCGCAGGTCCACGCCCTTCTCCTCGTGCAGGCGACGGAAGACCTCCCCCATCCGCGTGCCCACTGCCGCCGCGAGAGGCACCGGGTCGCGCTCGAGCACCGTCACGTCGTTCCCGAGGGTCCGCGCGGTCGCGGCGACCTCCATGCCGATCCAGCCCGAGCCGATCAGGACGAGGCGCCTGCCCGCCGCCGCGCAGCTCCTCGGCAAGCGTGTCCGAGTCCTCGAGGCGTCGCAGCGTGTGCACCCCGCCCAGGTCATGCCCGTCGATGGGCAGCCGTCGAGGCGACGCGCCGGTGGCCAGCAGCACCGAGTCGTACGCCAGCTCGCCGCCGTCCGTCTCGATGCGGTGCGCCGCCGGATCGAGGCGAGTGACCTCCGTGGACATGCGCAGCTCGATGTCGCGTTCGGCATACCACTCGGCCGGATGGAAGATCGCGGCATCCACGCCCTCCGAGCCCGCGAGGTAGCCCTTCGACAGCGGTGGGCGCTGATAGGGCGGATGCGGCTCGGCGGCCAGGATCGTGACATCGCCGTCGTACTCCTCCTTGCGCAGGGTTTCGGCGGCCTTTCCCGCGGCAACCCCGCCTCCGATGATCACGATGTGCGCCATGGCTCCTCCTCGGTGGTCCGACGATAGGTCGGCCGATTTCTTTTGTCAAGATCCTTCGTTTTAGAGTTATGCTCGGTGCATGGACTCGCTCGCCGTCAACCGCGTCGATGCCGTCGGCGCCCTCACCGACCGGCTCCGCGCCGTGAGCTGTACCGCCTGGTGGCGGCATCCGATCACCCGCTTTCGCGGGATGAGGCGGCTGCCGCCGCGGACCTCCCCCGGAGCACCGCCGCGTTCCATCTCGACCGTCTCGTCGACGTCGGCCTGCTCACGGTCGAGCACCGACGCCTGACCGGGCGGTCGGGTCCGGGCGCCGGGCGGCCGACGAAGCTCTACCGCGCGGCGGCGGTCGATGTCATGGCGAGCGTGCCGGAGCGCCACTACGAGCTCGCCGGTGAGCTCCTCGCGTCATCCATCGAGCGGGCGGAGCGCGACGGCATCCCGGTGCGTGAGGCGCTCGACACCGAGGCGCACGCGCTCGGTGCGAGCCTCGGCGCCGGCAGCACGGCCCTCGAAGACGCCCTCGAGCGGTGCGGCTACGCGCCGGCGGACGACGGCGACGGCGGGCTGACGCTCGAGAACTGCCCGTTCCACGCCCTCGCGACCCGCCACACGCCGCTCGTCTGCGGTGCGAATCTGGCTCTCGTGCAGGGCGCCGTCGACGGCACGGGCGACGACAGGATGCCGGCGCTCGAGCCCGCCGCGGGGCGGTGCTGCGTGGCCATCCACCCCGCGCCGGACCCTGTGGATCGCGGGTGAGGCGGAGCCGAACCGCCCGATATCCAGCGGACACTTGCCGTGGGTCGCCATAATGAACCCATGACCGCACCGCGCATCCTCGTCGTGGACGACGAGCCGAACATCCGCGACCTTCTCATCACGAGCCTGCGATTCGCCGGTTTCCAGGTGAAGGCCGTGTCCAACGGCGCCCAGACGATCTCCGCCGTCCTCGAGGAGGAGCCGGACCTGATCATCCTCGACGTCATGCTCCCCGACATGAACGGATTCAGCGTCACCAAGCGCCTGCGCGGCGCCGGCTACACCGCGCCGATCCTCTTCCTGACGGCGAAGGACGAGACCGAGGACAAGATCACGGGCCTGAACGCCGGCGGCGACGACTACGTCACGAAGCCGTTCAGCCTCGACGAGATCGTCGCGCGCATCCAGGCGATCCTCCGCCGCACCATGCAGGCCGACGAGGAGTCGATGATCCGCGCCGGCGAGCTCACGATGGACCAGGACACCCACGACGTCCTCGTGGGCGACGCCTCGATCGATCTCAGCCCCACCGAGTTCAAGCTGCTGCGCTACCTCATGCTGAACCCGAACCGCGTGCTGTCGAAGGCGCAGATCCTCGACCACGTCTGGGAGTACGACTTCAACGGCGACGCGGGCATCGTCGAGAGCTACATCTCGTACCTCCGCCGCAAGATCGACCCGCACTCCACGGAGCCGCTGATCCAGACCAAGCGCGGCTTCGGCTACATGCTGAAGGCCGGCAAGACCGCCTGACGGGCGGATGCCGGCCGCGACCGCTCCCGGAGGAAGGTGCCGCCCTGGCGAAGAAGACGGATGCGGTCACCCGATGGTGGCGCGGCACCAGCCTGCGCGCCAAAGTCACCGGCGTCACGGTGGCGCTGCTCGTCATCGGGCTGTTCGCCGCCGGCATCGGCACGCTCGCGTTCCTGCGCAACACCCTCATCATCAACCTCGACGCGCAGCTGGAAGCACTCGCGCCGACGGACGTGGCCAGCGGTCTCATCGACATCGAAGTCGCCGGCGGGCAGGCCACCTTCTCGGAGAAGCCGGATGCCCCGAACACGCAGTACTTCGTCGCGATCTACGACTCAGCAGGACAGCTGCCGGGCATCGGCGGGCGGTGACGGCGACGAAGCCCCGGCCTTCCCCCCACCCATCACGCTGGAGAAGACCGTAGCGCGAGGGGACGACCCCGTTCGTCGTTCCGAGCGCGGACGGCGGACCCGTGTTCCACGCGAGCGCCGCGTACTACGAGATCGATGGCGTGAGCGAGGGCTTCACCCAGATGGTCGCCCTTCCCCTGGCGCCGATCAACCAGGTCGTGGCGTCGTACATCGGCATCTACAGCATCCTCGCCCTGCTCGTCGTCATCGGCAGCGCGGTCATCACCCGATTCCTGGTGACCCTGACATTCCGAAGTCTCGGTCAGGTCGAGTCCACCGCCGACGCGATCGCCGCCGGCGACTTCAGCCTGCGCATGACCGACATCGAGCCCACCACGACCGAGGTCGGGCGCCTCAAGACCGCCATCAACGCCATGCTCGACCGGGTGGATGCCGCGATCTCGCAGCGCGACGCCACCGTCCGCCAGATGCGGCGCTTCATCGGCGACGCCAGCCACGAACTGCGCACCCCGCTCGTCACGGTCCGCGGCTATGCGGAGCTGTACCGGATGGGGGCGATCCGCGGCGACGAGGACGTCGACGCAGTCGATGGACCGCATCGAGAAGGAGGCGATCCGCATGGCGGCCCTCGTCGAGGACCTCCTCGCGCTCGCTCGCCTCGACGAGCGGCGGGACGTGGTGATCACGGCGGTCGACCTGCGGCCGATAGCGCGGGATGCTGCGCTCGACGTTCGTGCCGCATCGCCGCTGCGGTCCGTCACGGTGCATCGACACGACGATCTCGGATCCCGCCCCCGCCCCGGAGGCGCCGGCGGCCGAGCCTGCCGGGAAGCGCCGCACGCCCACGAGCACGTCGGCCATCGCCCGCGCCGGCGGTGCGACCCTGTCGCTGCTTCGGCGCAGGCCCCGTCCGGTGCCGGCGACGGACGCGACCGGCGGCACGATGCCCTCCGATCACCCCGCTCGAGCTCGACGGCTCCGGGGAGGCGACCGGCCAGTTCGCGCCGATCGTGCGCGGCGACGAGAACCGCATCCGTCAGGTCGTCGCGAACCTGCTCGGCAACGCCCGCCGGTTCACCGGCGAGGACGTCGCCCATCGACCTCCGCGTAGGCGTGGACCGCGGTGCGCGGATGGGGTGGATCGAGGTCGTCGACCACGGCGAGGGGATCCCCGACCAGATCAAGGAGAAGATCTTCCAGCGCTTCTGGCGCGCCGACACCTCCCGCACGCGCGAGACGGGCGGCACGGGACTCGGACTGTCGATCGTCGCATCCATCGTCGAGGCGCTGCACGGCAGCGTCGAGCGTCTACGACACCCCCGGCGGCGGTGCGACCTTCCGCGTCGCGTTCCCGCTCGCCGAGGATCGGGATGCCGCCGAGCACCTGCACCTCGAGACGCAGCCGATCGGCCCGCTCGACATGGTCGACGGCGACTGACACCTGCACGCGTTCCTCCCCAGGCGGGCGCCGACGGCATCCCATCCACAGGTGCCACGCCTCGCGAAGTTCGGGTCGAAGCCGCGCCTAGCGTGGCGGGATCAGCGGGCGAGGCATCCGGCCACCCGCCATTCTCAAGGAGAACTCCCATGGCCGTCTTCTCCGTCGACAGCGATGCTGTCCTCGCCACCACCTCCGCCGTCCGCGGCACGATCGACCGGCTGCAGGGCGAGACCACGGCGATGATGAGCCAGCTCATGCAGCTGCAGGCGTCGTGGACCGGCTCGGCGTCGGTCGCGTTCCAGAGCGTGGTGGACCAGTGGCGGGTGACGCAGCGCCAGGTCGAGGACTCGCTCGCCGGGATCAACACCGCGCTCGCCGCCGCCGGCCGTCAGTACGCGGATGCCGAGCAGGCGACCGCCAGCCTGTTCCGCTGAGATCGAGGGTCTTGAGACGGATCTCACGGATCTCCTCGATCGAGCACGAAGAACGGCCCCTCCGTGCGGAGGGGCCGTTCCTTACGTGCGAGGGTCAGGACTTAGAAGTCCATGCCACCCGTCGGGTCACCGCCACCGGCGGCAACCTTCTCGGGCTTGTCGGCGACGACGACCTCGGTGGTGAGGAAGAGGCCGGCGATCGAGGCCGCGTTCTGCAGCGCCGAGCGCGTCACCTTGGCGGGGTCGATGATGCCCTGCGCGAACAGGTCGCCGTACTCGCCGGTCGCGGCGTTGAGGCCGTGTCCGACGGGGAGGCCCGCAACCGTGTTGGCGACGACACCGGGCTCGAGACCGGCGTTCAGCGCGATCTGCTTGAGCGGCGCCTCGATCGCGACGCGAACGATGTTCGCACCGGTCGCCTCGTCGCCGGTCAGGCTGGTGATCGACTCGGTCTCGAACGCGACCTTGCCGGCCTGGATGAGCGCGACGCCACCACCGGGGACGATGCCCTCTTCGACGGCTGCCTTCGCGTTGCGAACGGCGTCCTCGATGCGGTGCTTGCGCTCCTTGAGCTCGACCTCGGTGGCCGCACCCGCCTTGATGACGGCAACGCCGCCGGCGAGCTTGGCGAGACGCTCCTGGAGCTTCTCACGGTCGTAGTCGCTGTCGGTGTTCTCGATCTCGCGACGGATCTGAGTCACGCGACCCTCGAGCTGTGCGTGGTCGCCCGCGCCCTCGATGATCGTGGTCTCGTCCTTCGTGATGATGACCTTGCGGGCACGGCCGAGCAGGTCGAGGGTGGCGTTCTCGAGCTTGAGACCGACCTCCTCGGTGATGACCTGGCCACCCGTGAGGATCGCGATGTCCTGCAGCTGCGCCTTGCGACGGTCGCCGAAGCCGGGAGCCTTGACGGCGGCCGACTTGAAGATGCCGCGGATCTTGTTGAGCACGAGAGTCGCAAGCGCCTCGCCCTCGACGTCCTCGGCGATGATGACGAGCTCCTTGCCGTCCTGGATCACCTTGTCGACGATCGGCAGAAGGTCCTTGATGTTCGAGATCTTCTGGTTCGCGATCAGGATGTAGGCGTCCTCGAAGACAGCCTCCTGGCGCTCGGGGTCGGTGACGAAGTAGGGGTTGATGAAGCCCTTGTCGAAGCGCATGCCCTCGGTGAGCTCGAGCTCGGTGCCGAACGTCTGCGACTCCTCGACGGTGACGACGCCCTCCTTGCCGACCTTGTCGATCGCCTCGGCGATCAGGTCGCCGATGGTGGTGTCGGCGGCGGAGATGGATGCCGTCGCAGCGATCTGCTCCTTGGACTCGACGGGCTTGGCCGAGGCCAGCAGCTCGTCGGAGATGGCCTTGACGGCCTTCTCGATGCCCTTCTTGAGCGAGATCGGGTCAGCGCCGGCCGCGACGTTGCGCAGGCCTTCCTTGACGAGCGCCTGAGCGAGAACGGTGGCGGTGGTGGTGCCGTCGCCCGCGACGTCGTCGGTCTTCTTGGCGACCTCCTTGACGAGCTCCGCGCCGATCTTCTCGTACGGGTCGTCGAGTTCGATCTCCTTGGCGATGGAGACGCCGTCGTTCGTGATCGTGGGGGCGCCCCACTTCTTCTCGAGCACGACGTTGCGGCCACGGGGGCCAAGCGTCACCTTGACAGCGTCGGCCAGCGTGTTGAGGCCGCGCTCGAGGCCGCGGCGGGCCTCTTCATCGAAAGCGATGATCTTTGCCATGTGTGTTCGTCCCTCCCGGACGTAGGGGGTGGCTTTGGCACTCGACAGGAGCGAGTGCTAACCCATTCTGGCACTCGACCCTATCGAGTGCAAGCCACGCACACACACGGGCTGGGACTCAGGCGACGACGCGGACCGACTCGGCCTGGGGTCCCTTCTGTCCGGAACCCACCGTGAACTCGACCGTCTGGCCCTCTTCGAGCACGCGGAATCCCGTCATGTCGATGTTCGAGTAGTGGACGAAGACGTCCTGGCCATCCGCGACGGTGATGAACCCGAAGCCCTTCTCCGCGTTGAACCATTTGACGGTGCCCTGGGTCATTCGAATCTCCTGTAGCTGGTGGGACAGTTTCATCGTATGCATCGCGAAAACGCGGGCGCGGTCTGGAAAGCAACTGTTGACACACGTGCACCCAAGTTTTTACCGGCTCGAAACACGCGCCGGAACGGGGTCAGGGAGTGGGCGTGGGGGTCGGCGGCGCGGCCGTGCGATCGAGCCCGATCACGATCGTGAGCTGGCGGGTCTCGGGGTTCGCGGGCTGGTAGACGTCGCTCTGCGCGACCTGTGCCCCGCCGATCACCCCGGCGAGCCCCAGCGGCCGCCGCCTCGTCTTCGGGGGCGAGGTAGTAGACGGTCGTCTCGGGGAAGTCGTCCGAGCCGGCCTCGCTCGCGAGGACGCTGTCGATCGGCCAGCCGGCCGCGACGACGACATCCTTCATCTGAGTCGCGAGGCCGTCCTCGGGGGTGGCGTTGAGGATGACGACGTCGTAGGTCGTGTCGAGGACCGGCGCGACCGTCGGCGCCGGTGCGACGGTGGGCGCCGGGGTCGGGAACAGCTCGATGCGACCCGAGGCGAGCAGCGTGCCGAAGATGCCGACGGAGATGAGCACGATCGTCGCGAGAACCGCCCACAGCAGCACGACCCAGCCGCGCATGCGCGGGTTCTCGGCGCGGTGTGCACCGACGCGTCCCGTCTCCGGGAGGTCGTCGAAGCGATCCCTCGGGAACGTCTGCTGCGGCACCACACGATGCTACCCGGCGCCGCCGGGTCGTCCGGTTCGGCGTGCCGGAGCGGAGTCAGCGGGTGTCGCCCGCCGCCCGCGTCACCCGCGCGTGCTGGCGCGCGTCGCGCAGCCGGCGCAGTCGCTTGACCAGCATCGGGTCGTGCTCCTGCGCGTCGGCGGTGTCGATGAGCCGACCGAGCAGCTGGTAGTAGCGAGCCGGCGACATCTCCGAGATCCGCGCGGATCGCCTCTTCCTTGGCTCCCACGTGTCGCCGCCACTCCCCCTCGAAGCGGAGGATGTCGCGGTCGCGGTCGCTGAGGGGCACGTGCCCACGCTAGCTCCGGCGGTGCGCGCTGCCCGCGCGCCACTCCACGAAACCGCCGAGCGGGTCGACGACGGCGAGCGGCACGCCGTCCCGGCCGAGGACGAACCCGCCCCACTCCGCAGGGTCCACCGGCGGATCCCAGGCGCTGTGGAGTCCGGCAGGGTCGATCGTGATCCACACCGCGTCGAGGTCGCGCACGGTCGCGATGAGCCGCTCGCGCGCCGCACGCGGGATGTGCGGCAGCACCCCCGGCGTCGTCACGACGAGCGTCGCATCGGCCGGGGCGCGTGCGACGGCGGCCAGGAGCACCGCGGGATCGGAGGCATCCCCCGTCGATCATCAGAGGCGGATCCGCGGCGACGATGTCGAGCGCGGCCTCGATCCGCGCGGCGCGTCCGTCTTCGCCCGGCCACACCAGGGTCGTGAGGAATCGGCGATCCGCCGGGATCCGACGCGTCGAGCGGGGTGAGATCGATGCCCGCTCGCCAGACCACATCGGGCATCCGCAGGGGCGGGGCGCCGGAGACGTCGCGACGTGAGCACGACGGCTGGACTCCCCGTCCGGCGGATCGAGATCACGCCCGCCGCGGTACCGGTACGAGTATCGGTCCGGGTACAGGCACAGTCCCGCGCTCGCGCCGAGCTCGAGAAGCGCGATAGGTCCGGCCACCTCGCTCAGCGCCGGCAGGAGCGCCGCGCACCGCTGCGGCTCGTTGGTCTGGAGGCTCCGCCGCGAGGCTTCGGCCACGACCTCGTCCGCGTGCTCCGCGAGCCAGGCGGCCCACGCGGCGTACTCCCCCTCGGGCGCGCCGAGAAGCCGCGTGACGGCGAACACCAGCGGCGGCTGCCGATGGGTCTCCGGGATGCCGCGCGAGGATCGTCGCCGTACGCGCATCCGCGGCGACCC
Source organism: uncultured Actinomycetota bacterium (assembly GCA_963751055.1). Classification (GTDB taxonomy): domain Bacteria; phylum Actinomycetota; class Actinomycetes; order Actinomycetales; family Microbacteriaceae; genus Microbacterium. Next base: position 1,139,949 of record CAVVTB010000002.1, read on the forward strand.
CGGCTGCCCAGTCGGCGTACAGCGCGGAGCGTCCCGGCGCCTCCTCTGTCGCGAATCGCGCGTAGCGGGCCGCGACGGCGGCTGCGGCATCCGATGCTCACGTTCCCATTCTCGCGGTGAACGTCCAGCGGTGACGGCACCTCGACCCCGCGTCTGGGGTTGAATGGAAGGTGAACGAGGAGGACCCATGGACTACGCCGTTGACAAGAGCGACGAGCAGTGGCGCGAAGAGCTCACCCCCCAGCAGTACGCGGTGCTGCGCGAGGCGGGCACCGAGCGGGCATGGACGGGCGAACTGCTCGACGAGCACCGCGCCGGCCTGTACACCTGCGCAGCCTGCGGGGCGGAGCTGTTCCAGAGCGGGACGAAGTTCGACTCGCACTGCGGCTGGCCGAGCTTCTACGAGTCGGTGCGGCCCGAGGCCGTCGAGCTCATCGAAGACCGCAGTCACGGGATGCTGCGCACCGAGGTCCGCTGCGCGACGTGCGGCTCGCATCTCGGGCCATGTCTTCCCGGACGGATTCGGCACGCCGACAGGCGATCGCTACTGCATGAACTCGATCTCGCTGTCGTTCACTCCCGGCGACGCCGCATGACGGGTGCTCTGGACGCGGTCCGCTCGCGCCGCTCCTGGTCGAAGGTGACGGATGCCGCGCCCACCCACGCGGAGCTGCTGACGCTCGTCTCGGCGGCCGGCCGGGTCGCCGACCACTCGTCGATGCGGCCGTGGCGTCTCATCGAGCTGCGCGGCGCCGACCGCGAGCGCCTCGGCCGGGCGATCAGCAAGGCGACCGGCGAGAAGGGCTCGTCGTCGAAGCCACTGCGCGCCCCGCTGCTGATCGCCGTCGTCGCGAGCTACCGCAAGAGCGACAAGGTGCCGCGGTGGGAGCAGGAGGCGGTGGCGTCCGGCGTCGCGCACGTGCTGAGCCTGCTGCTCGACGAAGCGGGCTGGGGCGTCATCTGGCGCACCGGCCTCTACACGCGCTCGAAGGCCGTCGCGAAGGCGCACGGCCTCGCCGACAACGAGGAGCTGCTCGGCTGGCTCTACGTCGGCGGCAAGCCACCGCGAGCCCGCCTCGGTCGCCGCAAGGGCGTCGACGCCCGCCACCATGTGTCCCGGATGCCGCGAGAGCCGCTGAAGCCGGAGCCAGCGACGACCGAGCGCGAAGAGCCCGAAGAAGTCGAAGAAGTCGAAGAAGGCGAAGCGCTCCGAGTAGGCGTCCGGAGGAGGGCTCGGCGTCGGCGAGCTGCGCCATGGCGCCGCGGCCACCGCGACCGCGCTCAGCGCGACGACGACCATCGCAGCCGACTGCAGCACGCCGGGGCCGCTCGTCGACCGGCCACAGCGCGTCGATCGCGATCGACGCGAGGAGCTGTCCGACGACGACGCCGAGCCCGAGGAGCAGCACTCCGGTATGGGCGACGAGCGCCGCCGACAGGAAGATGTAGGCGACACCGACCACCCCGCCGACGTAGAGCCACACCTCGGTCGGGAGGGTGCTGCGGTGCCCCGACCGCAGCGACGCGGACAGCCGCCGCGGCGACGAGGAGGATCGTCCCGCCGACGAAGTTGACGAGCGTCGCCGTCAGCGGCGTGCCCACCCGCTGGCGCAGCCGGCCGTTCGTGGCCTGCTGCCACGCGATGCCGATTCCCGCGACGAACGGCAGCACCAGCATCCACGAGCGGGATGCCGCGCACGCCGTCGCCCACCAGCGAGATGCCGACCGCCGACCAGCGCGAGCGCGCCGCCGACGAGCCGTCGGCACGGTCACGGCGACGACGCCCGCGGGACCGTAGCCGACGCGGTCGAGGACGAGCCCGCAGACCGCCTGACCCGCGACCACGCCGACGGTGAAGAGCGAGACGCCGATGACGGCCACCGCCAGCCCCTGCGTGGCCACGGTGAGCGCGCCCGCCGCGCCGCCCGCCAGCATCCACCAGGGGATCGTCCGCGCGCGCATGCCGGCGAGAAGCGCCGCCGTCCCTCTGCGCCCGACCGGGAGAGACCGCCGACAGCACGATGAGGACGACCAGGCCCGAGCCGAACGAGATCGCCGCGGCGAGCAGGCCGTCGTCGAGGCGCGCCCCGAGCTGCCCGTTGATGCGTGCCTGCACGGCCGTCAGGATGCCGACGAGGGCGGCGCCGCCGAGCGCGATCCAGGCGGGAAGGTGCGGGCGGGTCACAGGTCAATCCTGCCGGTAGTCGGGACGGTCATCCGCGCGGGGGCGCGTCCGAGGGTCGACGTACCTGGAGTGTGGCCCTCTCCCCCCGTGCGAGCGAATTGAAGTCCTGGCTCCCCGCCTTGATCCTGGTCGTGATCATCGCCGGGGTGGTCTTCACGACGATCGCGGTGCAGAACTCGTGGTGGACCGAGGAAGATCCTGTCGCCTCGAGCGATCAGAAGGCGAGACATGCGGATTCCGCCCTGCGCCGTAATAGCCCGACGGAATCTGCGTCTCTCAAGCGAGGTGGTTACCCGGACCATCTTGCGGCGGAACCTCGGGGGAGGGAATGCCGCGCCGTCCCGTGTCACCCCCCGACTTGGGCACGGGACGGCATGGGCACCCCCTTGGAGCGCCGGGAGAAGGGTGTGCCCCGTGGCCGCAGCCACGGGGCACACCCTTGCGCCGGGTCAGATCAGCTGAACGTCGCTGCCAGCGCGTTCAGCGCCTGCACGACCGCTGAGTCCGGCGAACCCGACTTGCGGGCCGCGCTGTCCAGCTGCGCGACGAGCGCACGGTTGTCCGCGCCTGTGCCGGCCAGCTGCTCGGCCTGGTCGACGTGCTTGCGCACTTCGGTCAGCGCCTTGCCGCCGAGCGTGCCGGCGCGCTCGGCCTGATCGATGTACGCACGGGTGACGGCGAAGCTCGGCGCGTTGACGATCTTCGTCTGCAGCTGCGCATTGAACTGCGCCTGCTCGACCTCCTGGGCGGCGGCGATCTCGTTGACCGACATCTGGGCGCTCGGCTGTCAGGCCCAGGCTGTCGAAGCCCCGGGCGATCTCACTGGCCAGGACGTTGCCGTTGTACCAGTAGGTCGACCAGTACCCGCCGAGGTTGAGGCCCGTCGTGTCTGGGGAAGTTGATCGGCCCGCGATCGTAGTACGCGATCTCGACGGGGTTGGCCGTGTCGGTGAAGTCGATCATCGACAGACCCGCCTTGGTACCAGGCCTGCACCAGGATGTCGCGTCCCGGAACGGGCACGATCGAGCCGTTGTGCGCGACGCAGTTCTCCTGGCTCGTCTGCGGCACGGGCAGCTTGTAGTAGCTCGCGAACTGCAGCTTGCCGTCGACGATGTCGAAGAGCGCGTTCGCGCCCCACTGGGGCTGGTCGGTCACCCGGCAGCGCGCTGCCGTCCCGCCTCCCCACTCATCGGTGAAGATCACCTTCGTGCCGTCGTTGTTGAACGTGGCCGAGTGCCAGTAGGAGAAGTTCGGGTCCGCCACCGCATCCAACCGCACCGGGTTCGCCGGGTCGGAGATGTCGAGCAGGATGCCGTTGCCCTGGCATGCGCCCGCGGCGAGACCGATCTCGGGGTATGCCGTGATGTCGTGACACGTGTTCGTGTTGGGCACCGGGCTGTACGCGGGTCCGGAAGGGTGCGGCGTGCCGGTGAGCGTGTTCTGCAGCCCGTTGAAAGCGCCGGTGGCCGGGTCGGTGAAGATCCGCGGCTGGGACACGATCGCCGCCGTCGCCGGGGCGGCCAGCGGCACCTTGATCACGTCGATCCGCCACTGCGTGGGGTTGCCGGTCGTGATCGGAGTCGCGGTGTTGGACGACACGTTCTCGCAGCCGGCCAGTTCAGCGGCCGATCGCACGGTCGACGTGCCCGAGTTGTAGATGTAGATGTTGTCCGGGTCCTCGGGATCGGTCACGAGCGTGTGCGTGTGCGATCCACGGCACGTCTGGACACCCGGCAGCTGCACCGGGTTCTCGATGTCGCTGATGTCGAAGATCCTGACGCCGCGGAAGCGCTCGAGGTTGACTGCGCCGGCGGCGCCCTGCGTGCCGCAGTCGATGCGCCCGCGCGTCTCCTCCACCGACATGAACAGCAGGTTCCCGTAGACCGAGACGTCGCCCTGACCGCCGGGGCAGACGAACGAGGCACGCAGCGCCGGACCGGCCGGGTTGGAGACGTCGTAGACCTGGAAGCCGTTGAAGTTGCCGACGATCGCGTTGTCGCCCGTGAAGGCCAGGTCGGAGTTGACGAATCCGAAGTTTCCCGGATTCGCGTCGAAGGGAGCCACGCGGGGGACGTTCGCGAGCAGCTCGATGTTGCTCGCAGCGACGCCGGCCTCCTGGTTGCCGGCGGGTACGCCGACTTGGTAGCCGGGGGTGAGGCCGACCCGGGGGTCTTCCTCGGCGGTGGCGGCGGTTGCCGACAGGAGCGATACACCCAGGGCGAGCGCGCCGGCGACGGCGAGCGCGCGTCTGCGCCACGGGTGGGGGGAAATGCTGGTCATTCGAGGACCTCTCTGTTCTCGCGTTGACGTGCCGAATACCTCCGCTGCGGGGGAACGACCGTGTGCCACCGACAAGCGTGAGGCTCTCTGTGCTCGAATCTATCCATCCGTTCGTACCCGTGACTAGGATCAAAATCCGGAGCGAAGAGGCTCTGCGACGCTTCTGGAGGTGTCCGATGGTCGCGACCGCCCCCCGGGTTGCTGCCGTGGTTCTCACGTTTCTCATCACGCTCGGCGCCACGGCGTGCACCGCGCAGGACGCGCCCGAGCGCCTGGTCTCCGACGCTCCGGTGGTGCAGCTCGGCGGACCCGGCGAAGACAATCGGACGCTCGACGAAGACGAGCAGCTCGTGCTGCCCGAAGTCGCCCACATCCCGGCCGACGCCGACTTCGTGAGGTCGATGCTCCCGCACCACGCTCAGGCGCTCGTCATGACCGGCTACGTCCCCGATCGCACGCAGACACGCGACATCCTGCTCCTGGCGGAGCGGATGCAGATCAGCCAGGACGACGAGATCACCCTGATGGAGCGGTGGCTGCAGGAGCGTGGCGAGCCCGTCCGCGACGCCGACGGCGGGCATGACGAACACGCCGCGGGGATGCCCGGGATGCTGACGGACGCCGAGCTGGCCCAGCTCGAGGCGGCCTCCGGTGACGAGTTCGACCGGCTGTTCCTCGAGTTCATGATCCGCCATCATGAGGGCGCGCTGGCCATGGTCGCCGAGCTCTATGCGGCGGGAGGAGGGCAGGAGCCGGCAATCGGAGAGATGGCTCGCCACATCGAGTCCGACCAGGCGATCGAGATCGCGAGGATGTCCCGCATGCTTGAGCCGACTACGGGACTTGAACCCGTAACCCCCTAATTACAAGTTAGGTGCGCTACCAATTGCGCCAAGTCGGCAGAGCGTCCAGTCTACCGGCGCGCCGGCGACCTGGCTACGGCGTCGCGGTGGGAGTCGGAGTCGGAGTCGGCGTCGCGCCGGACTCCTTGTAGTACGCGTCGCTCGCGATCGTCAGGACGAACTGGGCGAACTCCTTGGGGTCGTCCAGGGCGCCGACATACGGCGTGCCGTTCACGAGGATCATCGGGGTGCCGGTGAGGGCGATGTCGTCCGTGTCGGGAAGGCCCTTCAGCGCCCGATCGGTCGCCTCCTTCGCCCACGTCGCGAACGCCTGCTTCTCGATGCAGTTGCGGACGACCTTCGGAGCGTCCGCGCCCGAGGCGATGGCGAGGTCCGCGAGGTCGGAGTCGGTGAGCCCGTCCGACTCGACGTCAGGCTGCTGGGTGAGGAGCGCGTTGGTGTAGGCGAAGAACGTGTCGGGCGAGTGCGTTCCCATGCACGCGGCGGCGCTCGCCGCACGCAGCGAGTACTTCGTGCCGTTGGACTTCGCGGTGAGCATCGCCACCGGGTAGTACGACAGCGTCGCGGCATCCTCGGTGACCCACTTCGGCGAGCTGCTGCACGTTCGCGAGCTGGAACTCGCGCGAGCCGCTCGAGAGGTAGTCGACGTAGACGCGGATGTCGACGGCGGGCTGGTCGGCCGCCGCGCCGTCTCGGCGGTGGGCGTCGGGCTCGGGTCGGCGGCCGGCGTCTCGGCGGGTTCGCCGACGACCCCGACTCCGGTGACCTCGGTGACCATGAACCCGTCGTCGACGACGTTCGCCGGCTGGAGCATCGGCTTCGAGGCCGCGGATGAGACGGCCCACGTCACCACGACCGCGCCGATGGCGACCACGGCGATGAGGACGGTCGCGATGCCGAAACGGCGGATCAGCGCGGGCACGCGACTGACGCGCCTGCACCTGCTGCGCCTTCTCGCGCACGGCGTCGCGGCGCTCGCTCGGTGCGGGAGAGTTCGGTGACTCGTCGCTCGACATGGAACCTCTCGGAGGGACGAACGGGGCCGGAAATCGGCGTGGACCGCAGTGAAGACGGCCGTGGACGATGCTAGCCAGCCTGTCTGGGAAATGCCCAGACGGAGCCTCCACGCGCGCCGTGTCATACTGGTGGTGCGCCCGATGAAGGGCGTGCGGGCAAGCCCCCGCTCATTCCATCACTACGGATCGTCCGGCACGTACCTGCCGGTGAAGGAGAAGAGAACATGGCGTCAGTCACGTTTGACAACGCAACGCGCTTGTACCCCGGGGGCACTCGCCCCGCTGTGGACAAGCTCAACCTCGAAGTCGCCGATGGCGAGTTCCTGGTCCTCGTCGGCCCCTCGGGCTGCGGAAAGTCCACCTCGCTGCGCATGCTGGCCGGCCTCGAAGAGGTCAACTCGGGCCGCATCCTCATCGGCGACCGTGACGTCACCGACGTCCCGCCGAAGGACCGCGACATCGCGATGGTGTTCCAGAACTACGCGCTGTACCCGCACATGACCGTCGCCGAGAACATGGGCTTCGCGCTCAAGATCGCGGGCGTCGGCAAGGAGGAGCGGGCAGCTCGCGTCCTCGAGGCCGCGAAGCTCCTCGACCTCGAGGAGTACCTGACCCGCAAGCCGAAGGCCCTCTCGGGTGGCCAGCGTCAGCGCGTCGCCATGGGTCGCGCGATCGTCCGCCAGCCCCAGGTGTTCCTCATGGACGAGCCGCTGTCGAACCTCGACGCCAAGCTTCGCGTCCAGACCCGCACGCAGATCGCGTCGCTCCAGCGTCGCCTCGGCGTCACGACGGTCTACGTCACGCACGACCAGACCGAGGCCCTCACCATGGGCGACCGCATCGCGGTCCTCAAGGACGGCCTGCTGCAGCAGGTCGGCACGCCCCGCGACCTGTACGAGAGGCCGAACAACGTGTTCGTCGCCGGCTTCATCGGCTCGCCCGCGATGAACCTGTTCCCCGCGCGACCTCGCCGAGGGCGGCGTGCAGTTCGGCGACGAGGTCGTCCCGCTCGAGCGCGACACCTCGGCCGGCGCACGGCAGCGGCTGTCACGATCGGCGTCCGTCCCGAGGACATCGTGGTCGGCTCCGGCCGACGGCAAGGGCCTCTCGGTCGTCGTCGACCTCGTCGAGGAGCTCGGCGCGGACGGCTACCTCTACGGCCACACCGACATCGACGGCAAGCGCACCGACATCGTCGCGCGCGTCGACGGCCGCCGCCACCCGATCGCCGGCGACACCGTCACGCTGGCCGCGGCGCGCCGGTCACGTCCACGCGTTCGACCTCGAGACCGGGCGAGCGCCTCAACGACGCGGCCGGTCGTCTCGCGGCACGTAAGCACTCATCGCAACGCGGCGCGGGTAGGTCATGACCTTCCGCGCCGCGTTCTCGTTCGCGCGCGTCCTGCCGGGAGACAGATGCGCGAAGCGCTGAGCATCACCGCGAGCAGCGTCGATCCCGCGCTGCTGTCGCTGCCGTGGTCGACGCACGCTCGCGGACTGGCCGTCCAGCCACATCGTCTTCCTCCCCAAGGGCCTCTCGCGCCACCTGGTCCGCTTCGCGAACCTCTCCGGGCGCGTCGTCGCGATCAAGGAGACGACCGAGGAGATGGCGCGCCGCGAGTACGACATGCTCGGCAACCTCGCGCGGCTCGACGCTCCGTGCGTCGAGCGGGTCGCCGTGATCGCCGGGCGGACGGATGCCGCGGGCGAGGTCCTTCCGGCGGCCCTCGTGACCGCGCACCTGAAGTTCTCGCTCCCCTATCGCGCGCTGTTCACCCAGGTGCTGCGCCCCGACACCGCGACCCGCCTGGTCGACGCGCTGGCGGTGCTGCTCGTGCGGCTGCACAACGTCGGGTTCTTCTGGGGCGACGTGTCGCTGTCCAACACGCTCTTCCGCCGCGACGCCGGCGCCTTCGCCGCCTACCTGGTGGATGCCGAGACCGGCGAACTCCACGAGAGCGGGCTCACGCCGCGGTCAGCGCGAACACGACCTCGACGTCGCGAGGACGAACATCGCGGGCGAGATCATGGACCTCGAGGCCGGCGGCCGCCTCGAGGGCGGCGTCGACGCGATCGCGATCGCCGACGGCATCGTCTCGTCGTACCGCTCGCTGTGGGCGGCGCTCACCGAGAGCGAGACGTTCGGCGCCGACGAGGCGTGGCGGCTCACCGAGCGCGTGCAGCGTCTCAACGACCTCGGCTTCGACATCGGCGAGATGTCGATCGAGCAGGCGGCGGACGGCACCCGCGTCTCGATCCAGCCGAAGGTCGTGGATGCCGGGCCACCACCAGCGCCGCCTCATCCGCCTGACCGGACTCGACGTCGAGGAGAACCAGGCCCGCCGCCTGCTCAACGACCTCGACGAGTTCCGCGTGCGGGTCTCACGTCTCGGCGACGACGAGGAGATGGCCGCGCACGAGTGGCTCACCCGCGTCTTCGAGCCGGTCGTCAAGGCGATCCCGTGGGACCTGCGCGCCAAGCTCGAGCCCGCCGAGGTCTTCCACCAGGTGCTCGAGCACCGCTGGTACATGTCGCAGGCGCGCGGCCGCTCGGTGCCGATCGCCGAGGTGCTCACGAGCTACATCGACGATGTGCTGCGTCACCGCCGGGACGAGGCGACGCTGATGTCGCTGCCCACCGAGACGGTGTCGCTGCCGGTGATCACCGCGAACCTGCCCGTCGTCGACGACGAGGACGACGGCGTCGACTGGCGCGACCTGGTCTGAATCCGCATACGCTCGCAGGCTCGCCGCTGATCGTCATGCCGAGCGTCAGTACCCGACGGTGAACCGCTCGCGGGAGTGCTTCGGGTTCTCGATCTCGTCGAGGACGGCGACCGCGAAGTCGGCGCCGGAGATGTAGGAGTCGCCCTTGTCGTCGGTCACGATCACGTCGCCGCCGACGCGGTACGAGCCGGTGCGCTCGCCCGGGTTGCACGCGCCGAATCCGCCGGCGGGGTGGATGTAGAACCAGTCGTGGCCGCCGTCCCAGGCGCGCAGGTCCTCCAGGATGTCGATCGCCTCGAACGCCTCGGGCTTGTACTCCTCGGTGAACGAGGGCTGGTCGACGACGCGCTCGCCGCCCTCCGCGACGAGGCTGCCGCCGGCGCCGCCGATGACCCCGAGGCGCACGCTCGCGCGGAAGCTCCTGCGCGAGCTCCGCGATGCTCGGGCGCAGCTCGCCGAGCATGTCGCCGCGCGGCGCGACCGCCGACGACGATGACGTCGACGCCCTCGAGCTCCGCGAGCGAGGCCCGGCACGTCGAGCAGGGTGCCTTCGACATAGGTCGCGCCCTCGACGCGCTCCGCGGGGATGGAGCGTGCGACGGACACGACCGTGTGGCCGCGATCCACCGCCTCGGCGACGATGTGGCTGCCGGCGTAGCCGGTCCCTCCGATGACGGCGATGCGAGCCATGGTGTTCCTTTCGAGGACGGTTGTCTCAGAGCCAAGCGCGCGGCGCGGAGTTCATTCCCGCGCGACTCGGCGATCAGCCGGCGGACGCGGCCCTGACGGTGGACACCTGGTAGAGGGCGACGGATGCCGCGATGCCGGCGTTGAGCGACTCGGTGGCCGCGTTGATCGGGATCGAGACGATCTGATCGCACGTCTCGGTGACCAGGCGCGAGAGGCCCTTGCCCTCGGACCCGACGACGATGACGACCGGACGGTCGGCGAGCTCGAGGCTCGGCAGCGACACATCGCCGCCGCCGTCGAGACCGAGGACGAAGACGCCCTGCTTCTTGAAGTCCTTGAGCATGCTGGTGAGGTTCGCGGCGATCGCGACCGGGATGCGCGCCGCGGCGCCCGCGCTCGTCTTCCACGCGGCGCTGTTCACGCTCGCCGAGCGGCGCTGCGGCAGGATGACGCCGTGCCCGCCGAAGGCGCCCGTGGAGCGGATGATGGCTCCGAGGTTGCGCGGATCGGTGATGCCGTCGAGCGCGACGAACAGCGGCGTCTCGCCGCGGTCGATGACCTGCTTCGAGCAGGTCCTGCGGGTGCGCGTACTCGTACGGCGGGACCTTCAGCGCGACGCCCTGGTGCACGCCGTCGAAGCCCGCCATGCGGTCGAGCTCGGGACGGGTGACCTCCATGACGGGGATCTCGCGGTGCGTGGCGATCGAGAGCATCTCCTTGACGCGGTCGTCCATCTCGACGCGCTGCGCGATGTAGAACGCGGTCGCGGGGATCTTGGCGCGCAGCGCCTCGAGCACGGAGTTGCGGCCGGTGACCACCTCGGTGTCATCGTCCTTCTTCGCCGCGCGGCGCGCGGCTCCGCCGGACCGGCCGGCCGGCTTGCCCTTGCCTCCGGCCGCGGCATACCGCTCGGCCGCCGCCTTGCGCTTGCCCGCGGGGTGCCACGCGCGGTCCTCGGCCTTGGGTGTCGGTCCGCGGCCCTCGAGGGAGCGCTTGTTCTTGCCTCCGGTGCCCTTCGTGGGGCCCTTCTTGTTGCCCTTGCTGGCGCCGGGGCGCCCAGGCTTGCCGGCCATTAGTTCTCCTTAGTGCCACGGTCGCACCGGCGAGAGCCCAATGCGTGCCGTCGGCGGTGTCTTCGAGGGCGATGCCTGCCGCCGCGATCGCGTCGCGGATGCGGTCGGCGGCCGCCCAGTCCTTCGCCGCGCGCGCATCGGCGCGCTGCGTGATCATCGTCTGAATGAGGGCGTCGAGAGCGGATGCCTCGGCCGAGGCGTCCGCGGATCGCCACTGCCGGATCGAGCGGGTCGATCCCGAGGATGCCGGTCATGATCGCGACATCCGCGAATGCGCGCGAGCGCGGCGTCGCGATCGCCGGCTCGAGCGCGGTGTTGCCCTCGCGCACTCGTTCGTGGACGACCGCGAGCGCCTGCGGCACGCCGAGATCGTCGTCCATCGCCGCGGCGAATCGCTCGGGACGACACCGTCGATGCGCAGGTCGCCGTCGTCGTCCTGCAGCGCGCCGGACGCGCGCTGCAGGAAGCCGCGGATGCGGTCGAGCGCCGCCTCGGCCTCGTCGAACGACGACGCCGAGATGTCGAGGCTCGAGCGGTAGTGCGCGGCGGCGAGCGCGTAGCGCACGACGAGCGGGTCGCGCTCGCGCGAGCACGTCCTCGGCGAGGAGGAAGTTGCCGAGCGACTTCGACATCTTCTGGTCGCCGACGGTGACGAGGCCGTTGTGCACCCAGTACCGCGCGAAGGCATCGCCCGCCGCGGTCGACTGGGCCAGCTCGTTCTCGTGGTGCGGGAAGCGCAGGTCGAGCCCGCCGCCGTGGATGTCGAACTCCGGCCCGAGGTAGCGGCGCGACATCGCGGAGCACTCGATGTGCCAGCCGGGCCGCCCGGCGCCCCACGGCGAGTCCCACGTCGCGGACTCGGGCTCGTCCGCCTTCGCGCCCTTCCAGAGCGCGAAGTCGCGGGGGTCGCGCTTGCCGCGCGGGTCGGCGTCCTCCGCGGGCTCCATCGCGTCGAGCGACTGGCGCGTCAGCTCGCCGTAGGCCGGCCACGAGCGCACGTCGAAGTACACGTCGCCCGGCGGCGGCGTAGGCGTGCCCCGCGTCGATCAGCCGCGCGATGAGCTCCTGCATCTGCGGGATGGACGCCGTCGCGCGCGGCTCGTAGGTGGGCGGACGGATGCCGATCGCGGCATACGCGCGCGAGAACTCGAGCTCCATCCGATACGCGAGCGCCCACCACGGCTCGCCGGCGGTCGCGTTCGCGAGCACCTTGTCGTCGATGTCGGTGACGTTGCGCACGAAGGTGACGCGGCCGTGGCGATGCTCCAGCCAGCGGCGCAGGATGTCGAAGCTCAGCGCACCGCGGAGGTGGCCGATGTGGGGACCGGACTGCACCGTCGGTCCGCAGACGTAGATCGTGACGTTCTCGGGGTCGAGGGGCACGAAGTCGCGCAGCGCCTGCGCCTTGGTGTCGTAGAGCCGAACAGTCACCGCACCAGCCTACCGGCGGGGCACGTGCCACCCTTCGACGGGCTCAGGACCGCGCTGAATCGGCAGACGCGATAGAACTGAAGGGTGCTCCACGTCCTCGCCGTCCTCGCCGCCTCGCTGCTGTTCGGCACCACCGGCACCGCGCAGGCGCTCGGGCCCGAAGGCACCACGCCGCTCTCGATCGGCGTGATGCGCATGGTGATCGGCGGCACCGGCCTCGCGGTCTTCGCGTTCCTCCTCGCCTGGCGACATGCGCGCAGCCCGGCCGGATGCCGCACCCCGGCCGGTGCTCGGCATCCGCCCTCTCTCGCTCATGGTGCTCACCGGCGTCTGCCTCAGCGATCTACCAGCCGCTCTTCTTCCTCGGCACCGAGCGCAACGGCGTCGCCGTCGGCACGGTCGTCGCGCTCGGCTCCGCGCCGATCCTCGCGGGGCTCCTCGAGTGGGCGCTGACCCGCCGCATCCCCTCGGCGACCTGGATGCTCGCCACCGCGCTCGCCACCGTCGGGGTCGTCCTGCTCGGCTTCGGCGGGGAGGCCGGCGGCACGGGCGGGACCGATCCGATCGGCGTTGCTGGGCTCGGTCGGCGCGGGCGCGTCGTTCGCGGTGATCGCCAACGCGCAGCGACGGCTGCTCGACTGCCGGCTGGGATCCGTTCACCGTCGTCGGCGCGATGGGCGCGAGCGCGGCCGTGCTCTCGGCGCTCGCTGCTGCCCTTCGTCGACCTCGCCTGGCTCGGCACGACGAGCGGCCTCGTCATGGCGCTCTGGCTCGGCTTCGCGACGATCTCGATCGCCTACATCCTCTTCACGTGGGGACTGAGCGGGCTCACCGCCGCGACGGCGGCGACGCTGACGCTCGGCGAGCCGCTGACCGCCAGCATCCTGGGCATCACCGTGCTCGACGAGCGGCTCTCGGCCCTCGCGATCATCGGCCTGGTCGTCCTCGCCGGCGGGCCTCGCGCTGCTCGCGTGGGGGTCGCGGTCGCCGCGGGATCCCGCGCCGTTCGCCCTGGAAGGGTGATCGCGGACGCACCGCCGCGGCATGCGAAACTGACTGCGAGATGAACACCACGATCGAGATCCGCGTCGACGACCTGAGCGGCGACGCCACCCGCGCCCTCATCGCCTCGCACCTCGCGGGCATGCACGACACGTCTCCTCCCGAGAGCGTCCACGCCCTCGACATCGACGGGCTGCGGCATCCGGCGATCACGTTCTGGTCGGCGTGGGTCGACGGCGAGCTCGCCGGCATCGGCGCGCTCAAGCGACTGGATGCCGCGCGCGGCGAGCTCAAGTCGATGCGGGTGGACGACCGCTTCCGCGGCAGCGGCGTCGGCCGCGCGATCCTGCGGCACATCGTGCAGCGACGCGCGGGAGCGCGGGATGACGAGCCTGTGGCTCGAGACCGGCTCGACCGCGGAGTTCCTCCCCGCGCAGCGGCTCTACGAGAGCGAGGGGTTCGTCGAGTGCGGCCCGTTCGAGGGCTACGCGCTCGATCCGTTCTCGATCTTCCTGACCCGCGCGCTCTGACGGCGTCAGAGCGGCAGGACGAGCGCGACCGCGAAGGCCGCGACGCCCTCGCCGCGGCCGGTGAAGCCGAGCCCGTCGGTCGTCGTCGCCGACAGCGAGACAGGCGCTCCGCCGAGCGCCGCCGAGAGCGCCGCCTCCGCCTCGGCGCGGCGCGCCGCGAAGCGCGGCCGGTTCGCCTGCACCTGCACGGAGACGTTGCCGACGCGCCAGCCCGCCTCGCCGAGGAGGCCGAGCGTGCGGGCGAGGAAGACGTCGGCGTGGGCGCCGGCGTACTCGGGGTGATCCGTGCCGAAGTGCGTGCCGATGTCGCCGAGGCCGGCCGCCGAGAGCAGCGCGTCGACGATCGCGTGCGCGACGGCATCCCCGTCGGAGTGCCCGGAGAGCGCCGGCTCGCCCGGCCATTCCAGGCCGGCGAGCCACAGCGTCCCCTCGCCCCCGAAGGCGTGGACGTCGGTGCCGAGCCCGACGCGGGGCGCGACGGGCCGGCGCATCGAGCGCCGACCGACACGGCGGCGAGCGGCGCGGCGGCGACGAGCGAACGCGCCCGCTCGAGGTCGGCGGCGGTCGTGATCTTGAACGCGAGCGGGTCGCCCTCGACGACGCAACACGGATGCCCGGCGGCACCCACGAGGGCGGCGTCGTCGGTGTAGTCGCGGTCGGCGACGCGATAGGCGGCCTCGAGGACGTCGCGGCGGAATCCCTGCGGCGTCTGCGCCGCGGCGAGCTCGTCGCGGTCGACGGCGCCGACGACTCGGCGCCCGTCGACCCGCTTGATCGTGTCGATGACGGGAAGCACCGGGAGCGCGCCCTCGCGACCGGCCTCGATCGCGTCGACGACGCGCTCGAACACGGCGGCCGGCGTCAGCGCGCGCGCTGCGTCATGGACGAGCACGATCTCGACGTCGCGCCCAGAGCGCGGCGAGCCCGCGGGCGACGGACTCCTGGCGCGTCGCTGCCGCCCGTGACCACCGAGACGAGATCACGGCGGTCTCCCGGCGGCCTCGAGCGGCGTCCGTCAGCGCGTCGCCCTCGCGCCCGTGAGGCGCGACGACGACGACCTGCGCGAGCGGTCCGGCGAAGACCCGGCTCAGGGCATGCCGCAGGATGCTGTGCGCATCGATGCCGACGAAGGCCTTGGGCGCGCCTGCCGCGAGCCGGGTGCCCGATCCGGCGGCGACGACGATGACCGCAACGCGAGGGACGGGCGTCGGTTCCTGAGCAGCGTCGAAGGGCACGCCTTCACGCTACCGGGACGGGGGACCTAGGAGGCGAGGACCTCGTCGAGGATGACCCCGGCCTGCTCCTCGTCCGTCTTCTCGGCGAGCGCGAGCTCGGAGATGAGGATCTGCTTGGCCTTCGCCAGCATGCGCTTCTCACCCGCGGAGAGCCCGCGGTCCTGATCGCGGCGCCACAGGTCGCGCACGACCTCGCTGACCTTGATGACGTCACCGGAGGCGAGCTTCTCGAGGTTCGCCTTGTAGCGGCGCGACCAGTTCGTCGGCTCCTCGGTGAACGGCGCGCGCAGCACCTCGAAGACGCGGTCGAGGCCCTCCTTGCCGATGACATCGCGCACGCCGACCAGGTCGACGTTGTCTGCCGGAACCTCGATCGTCAGGTCACCCTGGGTGACGCGGAGTTTGAGATAGACCTTCTCTTCGCCTTTGATGATGCGGGTCTTCACTTCGGAGATCGTCGCTGCACCGTGGTGGGGGTAAACGACCGTCTCGCCAACCTCAAAAAGCATGTAGTTATGTCCTTTCGGCAACCTCCAGGATACCACAGGCGACATACGCTAAGGTTCTCCGCCCCACCGCCTGGACCCTGCCCGCGCGGCCTCACGTGCGCATCCGGCGAACCCCTAGACTGAGGACGAGCCATCATCCCTGGGAGGATCCGTGAAATCGCCGCCTCATCGCGTCTCTCGCCGTCGGCGCCGCCGTCGTCCTCGGAACGACCGGCTGCAGCATGACCGCGACCCAGGCGACGACGATCCCCTACTCGGCGGCCGAAGGCGTGAACGTCCGGGGCTCCGGCCCCCTCCAGGTGCGCAACGCCCTCATCGTGGCCAACGAGGACGGCTCCGAGGGCAACTTCGTCGCCGCGATCGTGAACCAGACCGACGAGTCGCACACGCTGACATCGAGTTCGGCGAGGGCGACGGCACGATCGAGAAGACCGTGCGCGTGCCCGCGAACAGCGTCGTGAGCCTCGGCACCGAAGACACCGAGCCGCTCCTCATCGAAGACCTCGACACGCTGCCCGGCTCCGACATCCCCGGCCTACTTCCAGTCCGGTGACGCCGAAGGCGTCCTGGTGACGGTCCCCGTCCTCGACGGCGGCCTCGCGTACCTCGCGCCGCTCGTCCCCTGATCACGCCCTCGAAGCGGTAGCCGAGCCCTCGCACCGTCACGAGCATCGACGGCTCGCTCGGGGTTCTCCTCGATCCGTGAGCGGATCCGCTTGATGTGCACGTCGAGCGTCTTCGTGTCGCCGAAGTAGTCGCTCCCCCACACGCGGTCGATCAGCTGGCCCCGCGTCAGGACGCGCCCCGCGTTGCGCATCAGCACCTCGAGCAGCTCGAATTCCTTGAGCGGCATGCTGATCTCGCGCCCCTCGACCGCGACGGTGTGCCGATCGATGTCGAGGACGACCCGGCCGCTGTCGAGCACCCGCTCGTCGAGGTCGGCGTCCACCTGTGCGAATCGGCGCAGCACCGCCCGCATCCGCGCGAGAAGCTCGCGGGAGGAGTACGGCTTCGTGACGTAGTCGTCGGCGCCGAGCTCGAGACCCACGACGATGTCCACCTCGGAGTCCTTCGCCGTGAGCATGATGATCGGCACGCTGGAGGTCGTCCGCACCTGCCGGCAGACCTCGGTTCCCGGCATCCCGGGCAGCATCAGATCGAGCAGGATGATGTCGGCGCCGCGCTCGCGGAAGGCGACCAGGGCCGCCGGTCCGTCCTCGGCGATCTCGACCTCGTAGGCCTCCCGGCGCAGCAGATAGGCGAGCGGGTCGGCGAGGTCCGGCTCGTCCTCGACGATCAGGACGCGGGTCATGCGGGATCTCCGTTCGTTGGCACTGCTCGGGATGCCGGCTGCGGCGTCGCACGCTTCTTGCGTGCTTTGCGCTTCGGCTTCGGCTGGTCGTCGGGGGGGTCGCTCCGCGGAAGGCGGATCGTGAAGGTCGAACCCCGCCCCGGGCGCGACCACAGCCGCACCTCGCCGCCGTGGCGCTGCACCGCGTGCTTGACGATCGACAGACCGAGACCCGTGCCGCCGGTGCGTCGCGAACGCGCCTGGTCGGCGCGATAGAACCGCTCGAACACCCGCTCCTGGTCGCCCTCGGCGATGCCGATGCCGCGATCGGTGACCGCGATCTCGACGACTCCGTCGACGAGCTTCACCCCGACGCCGACGCTCGAGCCTCTGCGGCGAGTATGCGATCGCGTTGGCGATGAGGTTGCCCACGGCCTCGCTCAGCACCTGCGCATCTCCGCGCACATGGAGGCCGCGCGCGCCACCGCGCACGACCTCGACGCCGGCGGAATCCGCCTGGATCGCGTGCGCGTCGACGGCCGACGCCACGATCTCATCCACCGCGACGATCCGCTCCTCGGTGAGCTCGTCCGCCGCCTGGAGGCGCGAGAGGTTCATGATGCGCGAGGTGAGCAGTGCCAGGCGCGACGCTTCCGCCGTAAGGCGCGCCGCGAAGATCCGCACCTGCGGCGGGTCGTCCGCGGCGGATTCGATCGCCTCGGCGAGCAGGCTGACCGCTCCGACAGGGGTCTTCAGCTCATGACTGGTGTTCGCGACGAAGTCGCGCCGCATCTGCTCGACGCGCTCCCGCTCGGTGATGTCTCGGATGACGAGAAGGGTGAGGCGCGGCGAGATGCGCGTCGCGCGCACCACGACCAGACGCGGCTCCGCCGGCGGCGCCCCGCGACGAAGACGCAGCGTCGATGTGGCGGCGGCATCTGCGGTCCTGACGCTGCGCGCGACGGCGCGGAGCTCGTCGGAGGGCAGCGCGGCACCCTCGCTGAGGCTGAAGGGCAGAGCCGCGGCGGATGCGGCGAGGATCGTGAAGGAGGCGTCGACGACGACGGCGGCGTCATCCATGCCGTGCAGCACCTCGCGCACTCCATCGGGGATGTCGAGCGAGGTCTCGGCACGCGCGCGGTCGCGCATGCGCAGCGACGCGACGATGACCGCGGAGATCGAGCCCCCGATCACGACTCCGGCGAGGAGGGCGAGCAGCGCGAGCTGCGTCGTGTCCATGAACTCAAGCGTAGGGGCCGCGTGCAGCCGCCACCCGCCGAGCGGGGCCCGTCCCGCGGCGGCGCCCATTACTATTCACCGCGGGGGCACCGTCCGTTAACCTTCGGTGGCGACAATCGCCAGGGTCGCGAGGGTCATGAGTCCTTCACGCGACAGGAGAGGTGTTTGCAATGCGCGAAGTCTTCCATCAGTCACTCGAGGACGTCCAGGGCCGCCTCGTGGAGATCGCGGAGCTCGTCACGGTGGCGATCGACAAGGCGACTCGAGCATTCGGCACGAGCGATGTCGCACTCGCCGAAGAGGTCATCGAGGCCGATGCGATCATCGACGAGAAGACGGTCGCCCTCGATGAGCTCGCCATCGAGATCCTGGCCCGCCAGCAGCCCGTCGCCCGGGACCTGCGGATCGTCGTGAGCGCGCTTCGCATCAGCGCCTCGCTCGAGCGAATGGGCGACATCGCGGAGCACATCGCGCAGCTCACGCGCATGCGCTTCCCCGAGCGGGCGATCCCGAAGGGCCTCAAGTCGACCTTCACCAAGATGGGCGAGCTCGACGTCGATGTCGCCCGGCAGCTCACCGAACTGCTGCGCACGCAGGACCTGGCGCTCTCCGACGAGATCCGCAACAACGACGACCTCATCGACGACCTCCACGTCAGCGTCTTCGAGAAGGTGCTCAGCGACTCCTGGCAGGGCGATCCGTCGGCCACGGTCGACGCGACCCTCGCCAGCCGCTATCACGAGCGCTTCGCCGACCACGCCGTGTCGGTGGCGAAGAAGGTCGCATACCTCGCGACCGGCGACTGGACGACCGAGACCGACGCGCTCGACATCGTCATCGCGCCCTGAGCGAGGGTGCGAGAGCGTCATTTTCGTCGGCTGATACCGGCAACCGCTCGCAATGTTGTGGACACCGACGAACGCAGCGGATCGCTGGATTCCTAAGGTGAGGGCATGCGCACCCTCGACGACATCGCCTCGTTCCTCAATGCCGATTTCTCCCGCCTCGTCGCCGAGCGCGGCGTTCCCGGCGCCGGCGATAGCGGTCCTCAAAGACGGCGAGGTGATCGACTTCGCGGCGGGCCTTCTGAGCACCGCGACCAAGGTCGACGCCACGCCCGACTCGGTATTCCAGATCGGCTCGATCACGAAGGTCTGGACGACCACTCTCGTCATGCAGCTCGTCGACGACGGACTGCTCGACATCGACGCGCCCATTCGCGACTACCTGCCGGAGTTCCGGCTCGCGGACGAGGCATCCGCCGCGGCGATCACCACGCGCCAGCTGCTCAGCCACAGCGGCGGCTTCGAGGGGGACGTGTTCACCGACACCGGCCGCGGCGACGACGCGATCGAGAAGTACGTCGCGGCGATCACCGACCTGCCTCAGCTGTTCACACCCGGCGAGCTGTTCTCGTACAACAACGCGGCCTTCAGCGTGCTCGGGCGGCTCGTCGAGGTGCTGCGGGGCAAGACGTGGGAAGCCGCGCTCGTGGAGCACATCGCCGCCCCGCTCGGGCTCACGCACGTCTCGCCGAGCGCCTACGAGGCGATCCTCTTCCGCGCGGCCGTCGGGCACCTGGGACCGGGCGAGGACGGCGTCCTGACCCCGGCCCCGGTGTGGGCGCTCGTCAAGTCCAACGAGCCCGCCGGATCCATGCTCGCGATGCGCCCTCGCGACCTCGTCGGGTTCGCGAAGATGCACCTCGACGGCGGGGTCGCGTCCGACGGCACCAGGGTGCTCTCCGAGGCATCCGTCGCCGCCATGCAGGAGAAGCAGATCGATCTGCCCCGGCTGACCGGGATGGGAGACGCCTGGGGTCTCGGCTGGGAGATCATCGTCGAGGGCGAGCCCACCGTCATCGGCCACGACGGCGGGACGATCGGGCAGTCGGCGTTTCTGCGCGTGATCCCCGAGGCGGGCCTGGCCGTCGCGATGCTGACGAACGGCGGCGACGTGATGGGCCTGTTCGACGACGTGGTCAAGCGGATCGTGAAGGATGTCGCGGGCGTCGAGCTGCACGCCAACCCCACGCCCCCCGCGGAGCCCGTCGCCGTCGACGCCTCGCCGTTCGTCGGCTTCTACTCCAACGCGACCTTCGACATGACGATCAGCATCGACGACGACGGCCGGATCTGGCTCGACAGCAATCCCAAGGGGATCATGGCCGAGATGGGCCAGCAGCCCGACCACGTGGAGCTGGTGGGACTCGGACCGGCCTCGCTCATCGCGGTGAAGCCGCAGATGGCGCAGATGTACGTCGTCTACTCGTTCCTCGGCGACGACGGCCAGGGCCGGAGCAAGCACATCCACTACGGCCGCGCGATCGCGCGCGCCGACTGACGGCCGCAAGACACGCGGAGAGGGTCCGGCTCACGCCGGGCCCTCTTTTCGTTCACACGAGTCGTGACCTTCGTCCAGATCGACGAACACTGCGGAGGGATCTTGTAAGGAGCGACCAAAGCAGTCCTGCGATGTCTTCTTAGGGTGATCACATGCGCTCACTCGACGACATCGCTCAGTTCATCCACACTCGGTTCGCCGAGCTCGTCGCCGAGCGCAAGGTTCCTGGTGCGGCCGTCGCCGTCCTCAAGGACGGACAGATCATCGACGCGGGCGCAGGGGTCCTCAGCACGTCGACCGGTGTAGAGGTCACTGCCGACTCGGTGTTCCAGATCGGCTCGATCACGAAGGTCTGGACGGCGACCCTGGTCATGCAGCTCGTCGACGAGGGCATGCTCGACCTGGACGCCCCCATCCGCCGATACCTGCCCGAGTTCCAGCTCAAGGACGAGTCGGCCGCCGCCGCGATCACCACGCGTCAGCTGCTCAGCCACCAGGCCGGGTTCGAGGGCGATGTGTTCACCGACACCGGTCGCGGCGACGACGCCATCGAGAAGTACGTCGACGTCATCGCGGGCCTCCCCCAGCTCTTCTCGCCCGGCGAGCTCTTCTCGTACAACAACGTGGGCTTCAGCCTGCTCGGGCGGCTCGTCGAGGTGCTCCGCGGCAAGACGTGGGAGCAGGCGCTCGTCGACCACATCGTCACCCCGCTCGGCCTCACCCACGTCGCACCGAGCGCGTACGACGCGATCCTCTTCCGCGCCGCCGTCGGCCACGTCGGACCCGGCGAGGACGGCGTCGAGATCTCCGCCCCCACCTGGGCGCTCGCCCGGTCGAACGAGCCCGCCGGCTCGATGCTCGCAATGAGCCCTCGTGCCCTCCTCGGCTTCGTGGCGATGCACCTCGCCGAGGGCGCCGGTCCCGACGGCACGCGCATCCTCTCGCCGCTCTCGGCCCGCGCGATGCGGACCGCGCAGGTGGCACTCCCGCGTCTGACCGGCATGGGCGCGGCATGGGGCCTCGGCTGGGAGATCATCACGGCCGACGCGCCCGTCGTGCTCGGCCACGACGGCGGCACCATCGGGCAGGCCGCCTTCCTGCGGGTCGTCCCCGAGGCGGGCCTCGCGGTCGCGCTGCTGACCAACGGCGGCGATGTGTTCGGTCTCTTCGAAGACATCATCGGCCAGATCCTGAGCGAGGTCGCCGGGGTCACGCTTCCCGGCCACCCGCTCCCGCTCGACGAGCCCATCGCGGTCGAGGCGGGTCCGTTCGTCGGGCTCTACGCCGACACGATCTACGACCTCGTCGTCAGCACCGACGACGACGGACGCATCTGGCTCGACCGCACCCCGAAGGACATCCTCGCCGAGATCGGCGAGAAGCCGATGCGCACCGAGCTCGTCGGGTTCGGTGAGGACTCGCTCATCGCGCGAGAGTCCACTCGCGGCATCCACCCGATCTATGCCTTCCTCGGCGATGCCGGCGAGGGCAGGCGCAAGTACATCCACTACGGCCGCGTCGTCACGCGCGCCGACTGACCCTTTCATCCCCTCCCAGCACCACTTCACTGCACAGCACCACCAGCACCACCACTGCACACACACACCGTCCGGCCATCACAGAGAGGGATCAAATGCGATCCATCAGAAAGCCAGCACTCGCCGCCTTTGCGGCATCCATCGCCGTCGTCAGCCTCGCGGGCTGCTCGGCCGGAGGCGGCGACGAGTCGTCCGCCGCCGAGGGTCAGGAGTTCGTCCTCGCCGTCGGAACCGACCCGGGCGCGCTCGACCCCCAGATGTCAGCGGGGGGCACGCTGTTCGCCATGTCGCGGTTCGCCTACGACTCTCTCGTCAGCGTGGACGAGACCGGTGAGATCGGCAGCCAGCTCGCGAAGGACTGGACGATCGACGGCACCACCGTCACGCTGACCCTCAACGACGGCATCACCTGCTCGGACGACTCCGAGTTCACGGCGCAGACCGCCGCCGACAACATCGCATGGGTCGGCGACCCCGAGAACAAGAGCCCGTTCCTCGGCGCATTCCTGGCACCCGGCATCACGGCCGAGGCCGACGGAAGCACCCTGACCCTGACGCTCGCGGCACCGGCGCCGTTCGTGCTCCAGGGCCTCGCCAACCTCCCGATGGTGTGCGACGCGGGCCTCGAGGACCGCACGCTGCTCGCCACCGAGACGCTCGGCACCGGCCCGTACGTGCTCGACGAGGCCGCGCCCGACGACCACTACACCTACTCGGTCAACGAGGATTACACCTGGGGACCGGGTGGCGCCACCACCGACGAGGAGGGCCTGCCCGCCACCGTGACGGCTCGCGTCGTCACGAATGAGACGACGGCCGCAAACCTGCTGCCTCGCCGGCGACGTCAACGCAGCGACGATCATCGGCCCCGACCGCGATCGGCTCTCGAGCGCCGGCCTGTTCGAGGAACGGATGCCCGCCGTCATCGGCGAGCAGTGGTACAACCACGCCGCCGGCCTGCCGACGTCGGACCCGGCGGTGCGCGTGGCACTCACGCAGGCACTGGACCTCGACGAGCTGCAGAAGGTGCTCACGAGCAACCAAGGCGAGGCCGCGACGGCTCTCGCGATCCTCGCGCCCGCGAGCTGCGTGTACGACGCAGTGTCGGGCAACGTGCCCTCAGCCGACCTCGAGGCGGCGAAGGCCACCCTCGACGAGGCCGGCTGGGTCGCCGGCGCCGACGGCATGCGCGCAAAGGACGGCGCGCCGCTGAGCCTGAGCCTCCTCTACGCCAACGCGCTCGGCGCGGGCGGCACGGCCGCTGCGGAGCTCGCCACAGCCGCGTGGAAGGAGCTCGGCGTCCAGGTCGAAGCCACCCAGCAGGATGACACCGCCATGACCAACACGCTCTTCACCGGCGGACCGTGGGACCTGGCCTGGATCCCGGTCAACGTGAGCGGACCCGACCAGCTCGTCGGGTTCCTCTCCGGTCCGTCTGCCGTGGACGGCGGCGCCAACTTCGCCTCGATCGACAACGCCGACTACTCGGCGGCCGTCGCTGAGGCGATGGCACTGCCCGGCACCGAGGGCTGCGACACGTGGAAGGACGCGGAGGCAGCGCTGTACCAGGCAGCCGATGTCATTCCGTTCGCGAACAGCATCGTGCCGATGTTCGGCAAGGACGCCGAGTTCCAGCTGATCGGAAGCATCGAGCCCATGAGCATCCGGATGCTCGGCTGAGTCTGACGACCAGCTCCACAACAGAAAGTCAACCAAGCAGATGACCGAGGCAGTCGCCCTTCCGACCTACGGGTTCCGGACTCTCAGCGAGAACCGCTGGGCCCGATTCACCGTCCGTCGGACAGGGCGACTGCTGGTGTCGCTGTGGGTCCTGGTGACCGCGGCGTTCCTGATGATCCACGTGATCCCCGGCGACCCGGTGCGCGCGGCGCTGGGACCCACGGCTCCCCCTGAGCTCGTGGCCCAGTGGCGTGAGGATCTCGGCCTGAACCTGCCCCTCTGGGAGCAGTACCTGAACTACCTGCAGGGGCTGTTCACCGGAGACCTCGGCACCTCCATCGTGACCCGTGTTCCGGTGATCGACATCATCGCGCAGCGGCTGCCGGCGACCGCATCCCTCGCCCTCCTGGCATTCGTCGCCGCCGTCATCGTCGCGGTGCCGGTCGGTGTCGGCATCGCCGTCGCCACCCATCGCGGTCGCCGGCGCGGCCTCGAACTCGGCTTCGCCAGCGGAAGCGTGTTCGTCTCGGCGATCCCCGACTTCCTCCTCGGCGTCGCGCTCGTCTACATCTTCGGCGTTCAGCTCCAGCTGCTGCCGGTCGCGGGACGCGAGGGTCCGGACTCCTACATCCTCCCGGTGATCGCCCTCATGGTCGGCCCCGCCGCCGTCCTCGCCCGAATCGTGCGGGTCGAGATGCTGAGCGTCCTCGACGCCGACTACGTGCGCACCGCTCGTGCGAAGCGCCTCCCCCGCTGGCGGATCTACTTCAGCCACGCGCTCCCGAACGCGGTCACCGCGACGCTCACGCTCGCGGGGCTCATCCTCAGCTCGCTCGTGATCGGCACGGTGTTCGTCGAGAGCGTCTTCGCCTGGCCCGGCCTCGGCTCGACGATCGTCGGCGCGATCCAGATGAAGGACTATCCGCTGGCGCAGGCCACGGTCCTCGTATACGGAGCACTGGTCCTCATCATCAACACGATCATCGACTGGGTCCTCGCTGTGCTCGACCCCCGCACGACGCTGGCGGACAGCTGATGCGCGCGCTCGGACGCATCCTGCGCACCCCGCTCGGCATAGCGGCGGTGGCGCTCATGGCGCTCGTCGTGCTGACCGCGATCTTCGCCCCGATCATCTGGGGAGCCGAAGCGGATGTCGTCGACACCGGCAACCTCCTCGCTCCGCCGTCGGCGGAGCATCCGATCGGCACCGACCACCTCGGCCGGGACCTGCTGCTGCGCGTGCTCGTCGCCACCCGACTGTCGCTCGTGCTCGCCCTGCTCGCGACGTTCGTGAGTGTGACGGCCGGCATGGTCCTCGGCATGGCGCCGTACGTGCTCGGACGCCCGGGCAGGGCGGTCACGTGGCTCGTCGGCATCGCCGTCGCCTTCCCCGGTCTGCTGCTCGCCCTCTTCCTGGCGATCATCTTCGGTGCCGGATGGACCGGTGCGGTTCTCGCGATCGGCCTCGCCGGTGCACCGAGCTTCGCCCGCCTCTGCCAGACCCTCGTCGCGAGCGTCACCGAGCGCGACTATGTCGCGGCGGCGCGCATCGCCGGCATCGGCCGGTTCCGCATCCTCACGCGGCACATCTTCCCGAACATCGGCGAGCCGCTCATCGTCAACGCGACGATCGGCGCCGGCGGTGCGCTGCTCGCGTTCGCCGGGCTGTCCTTCATCGGCATCGGCGTGCAGCCCCCCGAGTACGACTGGGGCCGCCTCATGATGGAGGGCCTCCCCCGCATCTACATCAACCCGCTCGCCGCGATCGCACCCGGCGTCGCCGTCGTCATCGCCGGACTCGCCTTCAACCTGGTCGGCGAAGCCGCGGCGCGCGCGCTCGGCATCGAGTCCGCCGGCGTGGCGGCGAAGATCAAGAAGCGTCGTCCCGAGCCGATGCCCGCCCCTTCTGCGGTACCCACTCCGGAGGAGGTCGTGCTCGACGTCGTGAACCTGCGCGTGACGTTCCCCGGCCCCGCGGACCCGGTCCGCTCGGTGCGCGGAGTGACGTTCTCGGTGCGCCGCGGAGAAGCCGTCGGCATCGTCGGCGAGTCCGGATCCGGCAAGTCGGTCACCGCGCTCTCGATCGCGCAGCTCATCCAGGAGCCCGGCGACGTCACCGCCGACCGCCTGCGGTTCCTCGGCGAGGACCTCCTCCGCACCGACCCGGAGCGCCAGCGGCGCCTGCTCGGCACGTCGATGGCGATGGTGTTCCAGGACCCGATGACGAGCTTCAATCCCACCAAGCGGATGGGCGGCCAGCTCGCCGAGGTCGCGACCGAGCACCAGAACATGTCTCGGCGCGACGCGCAGGCCAAGGCGATCGACCGGCTCGGCGCCGTCCGGCTCACCGACCCGGAGCACCGGGCGACCCAGTACCCGCACGAGTTCTCGGGCGGCATGCGCCAGCGCGCCATGATCGGCATGGGACTCATGTCGACGCCCGCCCTGATCATCGCGGACGAGCCCACCACCGCGCTGGACGTCACGGTCCAGAAGCAGGTCCTCGACCTGCTCCAGTCGATCCGCCGGCGCGACGACATCGCACTGCTCCTCATCAGCCACGACGTCTCTGTCGTCGCCGAGATCTGCGACCGCGTGCTGGTGATGTACGCGGGCCGGATCGTCGAGGACCTGCCGGCAGCCGAGCTCGCCACGAGCGCGCGCCACCCCTACACCCGCGCACTGCTGGCGGCGGTGCCCGACATGGACACCGATCTTGCGCTTCCGCTCGCGACCGTGCCGGGACGCGCGGCGGACCCCTCGCGACTCCCGGCGGGATGCGCCTACGCGGCGCGCTGCCCGCTCGCCGACGACCACTGCCGCACCGTGGATCCCGATCTCGTCCCGGATGCCGCCGGCCGGCGCGTCGCGTGCTGGCACGCGAGCGAGGTGGTCGCGCTCGGAATCCCGCTCGTGCGTGACGCCGCGGACGTCGAGGATGTCGAGGACGTGGAAGAGGTGATCGCATGAGCGAGCTGCGATTCGACGACGTCACCGTCCGCTACGGATCGGGACGCACCGCCACGACCGCGGTCGACGGCGTGAGCCTCACGGTGCCCGACGGCGAGATCCTCGGGCTCGTCGGTGAGTCGGGCTCGGGCAAGTCGACCCTGGCGCGCGCCGCGGTCGGCCTCGCCCCGATCAGCTCCGGGCGCATCCTGCTCGACGAGCGCCCGGTACCGCAGACCCGGCCGCGACCGCTCGGGATGGTCTTCCAGGACCCCTACTCCTCACTCGACCCGCGGATGACGATCGGTGCGAGCGTCGCGGAGCTGCTTCCTCCCGGGATGGGCCGCGCCGAGCGCAGCGACGAGGTCGTGCGGCTGCTCGAGCTCGTCCACCTCGACGCCTCGCGCGCCAAGGAGTACCCGGCACGGATGTCGGGGGGTCAGCGCCAGCGCGTCGCCCTCGCCCGCGCTCTCGCCGGCCGCCCCCAGGTGCTCATCGCGGACGAGATCACCTCCGCACTCGATGTCTCGATCCAAGGATCGGTGCTCAACCTCGTCCGGGAGCTGCAGCCCGAGCTCGGCCTGTCGATGCTCTTCATCTCGCACAATCTGGCCGTCGTCCGCTACGTCGCGAAGCGGATCGCCGTGATGTACCGCGGCCGGATCGTCGAGGAGGGACCCGCCGACCAGGTCCTCTCCGACCCGAGCCACGAATACACCCGCACGCTCCTGACGGCGCTGCCGCAGGCACACAAACCCATCCACAACCCCTGACAACAGTCATCCCACCGCACTCAAAAGGAGCAACCGTGACCCGCAGACTTCGCACCGACGACCTGCCCGCGCTGACCATCGCCGGTCAGCCCGCGATCGCGCCGGACGCTTCGCGCATCGCCTATGTGGTGCGCGGCAACGACCTCGACGCCGACAAGCCGACCGAATCCATCTGGCTGACGGATGCCGCCGGCTCGGCGCGCCGCCTGACTCAGGGCACGACCGACACGAGCCCCGCCTTCTCGCCCGACGGCGACACGCTCGCGTTCCAGCGCGACGGACAGCTCTGGACCCTGCCGCTGGGCGGTGGCGACGCGACGAAGCGGACGAGCCTTCCCATCTCGGCGGGCGCGCCGCTGTGGAGCCCGGACTCCACGCGCATCGCCTTCGTCGCTCCTGTCGACATCGACGGCGCCGACGGCGAAGACGACGCCGACCGCCAGCGCCGCGCGGGCGACCCGATCGTCGCCGACCGGCTCGGCTACCAGATCGACGGCATGGGCTTCGTCCGCGGTGTGCGGATGCAGCTGCACGTCCTCGATCTCGAGTCGGGCGAGGTCCGTCAGGTGACGGATGCCGCGGCCCACGTCCTCGGAGCCGCCTGGAGCTCGGACTCGGCGAAGCTCGCCTTCACCGCGATGCCGCTGCAGCCCGACCTCGACCCGCGCTGCCCTGTGCACGTCATCGAAGCCTCCGACGTCAAGGCGCGTCCCGAGGTCGTCGCGTTCGCCGACGGCTTCGCAGGCACCGTGACCTTCGCCCCCGACGGCGGGTCGCTCGTCGTCGTGGGCTGGGAAGGCGCTCCGTCCGGACACGCCGGCCTCTACACGGTCGACCTCGCCGATGGCTCGACACGGCAGCTGGCGGCATCCCTCAACCGCAACGTCATGCCCGGCGCACCTGCCTACCCCGGGGCGCTCCCCCAGTTCACCGCCGACGGTGACGTGCTCTTCGCGATCCGCGACCGGGGCTGCACCCACCTGTACTCGGTGTCGCTCGGCGGCGGCGAGCCGCGACTCGTGCACGGTGGTGAGGGCCATGTCGTGAGCGGCCTCTCGGTCGCCGGATCGTCCGCAGCCATCGCCCTCGCAACGCCGACCTCCTTCGGCGAGATCATCCTCGTCGATCTCGCGTCCGGTGACGAGAAGACGGTCACCGCGCACGGTTCCGCCCCCGAAGACACCGAGCTGTTCGTGCGCGAGTCGCGCGAGTTCGCGATCAGCGACGGCACGACGGTGCAGGGGTGGCTCATCCGCGACCCCGAGGTCACCGGCGCGACGCCGCTGCTCCTCGACATCCACGGCGGTCCCCACAATGCCTGGAACGGCGCTGCCGACGACATGCACCTGTACCACCAGGACCTCGTCGCCCGCGGCTGGACCGTCCTGCTCGTGAACCCGCGGGGCAGCGACGGCTACGGCGAGGACTTCTACATGGGCGTCTTCGGCGCCTGGGGCACGGCCGACGCACAGGACTTCCTCGAGCCGATCGACCAGCTCGTGGCGGAGGGCCTCGTCGACGCCGAGCGCCTCGCTCTCACGGGCTACAGCTACGGCGGCTTCATGACGTGCTACCTCACCGGTCACGACCAGCGCTTCTCGGCCGCGGTCGCCGGCGGCGTCGTCTCGGACCTGACCAGCATCGGCGGCACGAGCGACGACGCGCACCTGATCAACGCGATCGAGCTCGGCGCAATGCCGTGGCAGGAAGCCGACCGCGAGCGCCTCGCGGCGATGTCGCCGTACACGAACGTCGACAAGGTCCAGACGCCGACGCTGGTGCTCCACGGCGCCGACGACGTGCGGTGCCCGGTCGGCCAGGCCGAGCAGTGGCACTACGCGCTGCGCGAGCGCGGCGTCCCGACCCGCATGGTGCTCTATCCCGGCGGCAGCCACATCTTCCCGCTCCTCGGCAAGCCGAGCCACCGCATCGACTACGGCACCCGTGTCGTCGAATGGGTGGAGCGCTACGCCGGCGACGCCGAGGGCGCGCGTCCTGCGCCCATCGAGGTCGCGCACTGGGAGCGCCGGCTCACGGCTCTCGCCAAGCGCCACAAGGTTCCCGGCGCTCAGCTCGGCATCCTTCGGTTCGCTCCGGGGCGCGAGGACGCCCTGGTGACGGCATCCACCGGCACGCTGAACATGAACATCAAGACGGGCGCCCCGGTGACGGAGGACTCGATCTTCCAGATCGGGTCGATCTCGAAGGTGTGGACGGCGACCGTCATCATGCAGCTCGTCGAAGAGGGCAGGATCTCGCTCGAGACCCCCGTCGTCGAGGTCCTCCCCGAGATGCGTCTCGTCAACGACGAGCTCACCAACGGCATCACGATCCGCCACCTCCTGACCCACACCTCGGGGCTCGACGGAGACGTGTTCACCGACACCGGTCGCGGCGACGACAACCTGGAGCTCTACGTGAAGTCCCTCGTGGACGCGGCGCAGAACCACCCGCTCGGCGCCACCTGGTCGTACTGCAACTCCGGCTTCAGCGTGCTGGGCCGCGTCATCGAGGTTCTCACCGGCAAGACGTGGGACACCGCGATGCGCGACATGCTGTTCACCCCGCTGGGGCTGACGCACACCGTCACGCTCCCGGAGGAGGCGATCCTCTACGCCGCCGCGGTCGGCCACGTCGACACCGGCGAAGCGCAGATCGTCACGCCCGCGTGGGGCCTGCAGCGCTCGGCCGGCCCGGCCGGTCTCATCACGGCGCGCGTGGCAGACCTGCTGCAGTTCGCTCGTCTGCACATGGCCGGCGGGGTCACTCCGGACGGCACGCGTCTGCTCAGCGAGGAGACCGTCCTCGACATGCAGGCGTTCCAGGCCGACCTGCCCGACAAGGACTCGCTCGGCGACTCGTGGGGTCTCGGCTGGATCCGCTTCGACTGGAACGGCGAGCGGCTCTACGGCCACGACGGCAACACGCTCGGTCAGGCGGCGTTCATGCGCATCCACCCGGGCACCGGCCTCGCGGTCGCGCTCCTCACCAACGGCGGCAACACGCACGACTTCTACGAGGACGTCTACCGCGAGATCTTCGCCGAGGTGGGGAATGTCGAGATG
The DNA here is from genome assembly GCA_963751055.1 of uncultured Actinomycetota bacterium. Taxonomy (GTDB): domain Bacteria; phylum Actinomycetota; class Actinomycetes; order Actinomycetales; family Microbacteriaceae; genus Microbacterium. The sequence goes on from CAVVTB010000002.1 coordinate 1,170,369, forward strand.
AAGCATCCGCTCGTCGCTCCCGAGGAGCCCGCAGCAGTCGACCTCAACGCCCACGTCGGCGTGTACGAGCGCGCGTCGGTCCGCATGGAGATCCTGCTGGACGACGAGGGCCCGCGCCTGCGCACCGAGGTGCTCGGCCACCTCGCGGCACTCGTGCCGGACCCGATCGACGAGTATCCGCTGCTCCCTGTCAGCGAGGACCGCTACCTGCTGCGTCCTCCCGGCACCGAGACGTGGATGCCGGTGACGTTCTACTCGCTCCCCACGGGCGAGCAGTACGTGCACTTCGGCGCCAGAGCCACTCCGAAGCGCGTAGACGCATGACCATCGTGACGAGCGAGCCGGAGGTGCGTCCGGCGATGCTCGACGACATCCGGCGGCTCGTCGAATGCGAATCGCCGTCTGCCGACCATGCGGCGGTCGCCCGTTCGGCCGACGTCGTCGCGGGGCTCGGGGCCGAGCTGCTCGGCTCCGAGCCCGAGCGGATCGTCATCGAGGGAGTGACGCACCTGCGGTGGCGGCTGGGCGGCGACACCAAGGTGCTGATCCTCGCCCACCACGACACGGTGTGGCCGCTGGGGTCGCTCGCGACGCATCCCTTCGCCGTCGCGGACGGCATCCTTCGCGGTCCCGGATGCTTCGACATGAAGTGCGGTCTCGTCATGGCGCTGCACGCGCTGGCCTCGCTCCCGTCCCGCGAAGGCGTCACCCTTCTGGTCACGGGTGACGAGGAGGTCGGGTCGACGACATCCCGCGCCCTCATCGAGGAGGAGGCCACCGGCGCCCGGGCGGCCCTCGTGCTCGAGGCCTCCGCCGACGGGGGCGCGCTCAAGCTCGCCCGCAAGGGCGTGTCGAGCTACGAGGTGCGGGTGACCGGGCGAGCCGCCCACGCCGGCCTCGAACCCGAGCGCGGCGCGAACGCGGCGATCGAACTCGCACACCAGGTGCTCGCCATCGCGGCGCTCGGCGACTCCGCGGCGGGCACGTCGGTCACACCGACCGTGCTGACGGCCGGCACGACGATCAACACGGTGCCCGCCGCCGCCGTCGGTCCTGGTCGACGCCCGCGTGTGGACCGTGGCCGAACAGGATCGGGTGGATGCCGGCATCCGCTCATTGATGTCCCATGTGCAGGGGACAGGTCTCGAGGTGCGCGGCGGCCCCAACCGCCCGCCGCTGGAGAGCTCGGCATCCGCCGGGCTGTTCAGCCTGGCGCAGGACGTCGCTGCGCACCTCGAGATGCCCTCGCTCACGTCCGCCTCGGTCGGCGGAGCGAGTGACGGCAACTTCACCGCTGGGATGGGCGTGCCCACCCTCGACGGCCTCGGCGCCGTCGGGGGCGGCGCGCACGCCGACCACGAGCATGTCGTCGTCGCGGAGATCGAGCCGCGCACCCGGCTGCTCGCAGGCATCATCGCCCGGATCCTCGACGCGGAGCAGCCATGATGTCGCTCGATCTGGCCGTCGCCTCGGATCCCGTGCGGTCGGCGGACTCCGCTGCGAGCGCCGCGGCGACCGCCGCCGGCGTGACCCTGCGCGAGCTTCGCGAGATCGATGAGCACCAGGACGCCGTCGCTCTCCTCGCGGGCATCTGGGGCCGCCCCGAGAATCCGCCGATCGCCCCGGAGATGCTCCGCGCGTTCAGCAAGTCGGGCGGCTACATCGCCGGCGCGTTCGACGCTGACGTTCTCGTCGGGGTCACCGTCGGGTTCCACGCCGCGCCCGATCTCCGCGCGCTCCACAGCCACATCGCCGGGAATCTCACCCGCGGTGGCGGGGCGCTCGATCGGCTATGCGATGAAGCTCCACCAGCGGGCGTGGGCGATCGCCCGCGGCATCCCGGTCATCGAGTGGACGTTCGACCCGCTCGTCGCCCGGAACGCCTACTTCAACATCCGCAAGCTCGCGGCGATGCCGGTCGAATACCTCACGAACTTCTACGGCATCATGGGCGACGGCATCAACGGCGAGGACGAGACCGATCGCCTCCTGATCCGGTGGAAGCTGCTCGACGAAGAGGTCGCCGGCGCGGCAGTCGTCGGGCGGGCCCATCCCGTCGACCCGCACGCCCGCGGCTGCATCCGGGTCGCCGTGCCTGCCGACATCGAGTCACTGCGACGCGAACACCCTCGGCGGGCACGCGAGTGGCGCACGCGCGTGCGCGGCGAACTGGGCTCGGCCATGGGCGACGGCGGCCGCATCATCGGCTTCGACCGCACCGAGGGATACATCATCAAGACGAAGGACGGCGCATGAGACTTCAGGGATTCGAGCTGCGACGGGTGGCCATGCCGCTCGTCTCACCCTTCCGGACGTCGTTCAGCACCCAGACCGCCCGGGACGTGCTCATCGTGCGCGCTGCTCACCGACGGGGCCGACGGATGGGGCGAATGCGTCACCCTCGGCGACCCGCTGTACTCCCCCGAGTACGTCGATGGCGCCGTCGACGTCATGCGGCGCCACCTGATCCCCGCTCTCGGCGTCCGTCGTCGACGGACCCGGCGTCGGCGAGGCGCTGAAGAAGTTCAAGGGTCACCGCATGGCCAAGGGCGCGCTCGAGATGGCGGTCCTGGACGCGGAGCTCCGCACCGAGGGCCGCTCGTTCGCGCGTGAGCTGGGCTCGACCCGCGACCGCGTGCCCTGCGGCGTCTCGGTCGGGATCATGGACTCGATCCCCGCGCTGATCGACGCCGTCGATGGCTACATCTCCGAGGGATACGTCCGGATCAAGCTCAAGATCGAGCCGGGCTGGGACATCGACCCGGTGAAGGCCGTGCGTGAGCGGTTCGGCGACGAGGTGCTGCTCCAGGTGGACGCCAATACGGCCTACACGCTGCGGGACGCGCGCCACCTCGCCAAGCTGGACGACTTCGACCTGCTCCTGATCGAGCAGCCCCTCGAGGAGGAGGACGTGCTCGGCCACGCCGAACTCGCGCGCATCGTGCGCACGCCGATCTGCCTCGACGAGTCGATCACCTCCGCTCAGACAGCGGCCGCAGCCATCCGCCTCGGCGCCACGCAGGTGATCAACATCAAGCCGGGCCGTGTCGGCGGCTACCTCGAGGCACGTCGGATCCACGATCTCGCGGTCGCGCACGGCATCGCGGTGTGGTGCGGCGGGATGATCGAGTCCGGCATCGGCCGCGCCGCGAACGTCGCCCTCGCGTCGCTTCCCGGTTTCACCCTTCCCGGGGATGTCTCCGCGAGCGATCGGTTCTACCGGACCGACATCACCGCCCCCTTCGTCATGAGCGACGGTCACCTCGACGTTCCCACGGGTCCGGGTCTCGGCGTCGAGCCCGACATGGCGATCCTCGACTCCCTGACGACGTGGGTCGAGCGCGTCACGATCTGACCGGTTAGGCTCCCGAGCATGACCCAGCGGCCCCGCGCGAGCCTGCGCCGCGTCCTCGACGACCTCGGTCACACCCTCCTCGACCTCGTCCACGGCGACGTCGATGCACTGGTGGACGTGGGCGGAGTCGTCATCTACGACGCGCTCGACGAGCCGGCGTACCCGCCGCGCGCGCTCGTCCTCGGCGTGGGGGTGGCTGCCGACGGCATCGCGCCACTCGTGGCGACCCTGTCGGCCGAAGGGGCGGTCGCCCTGGTGGTCCGGGCCCCCGTCGAAGTCGACGACGAGACTCGCGCCGTCGGTCGAGGCATCCGGAGTCGCCCTGCTCGGGCTCGCCCGAGGTGCGACCTGGGCGCAGCTCGCCGCGCTCCTGCGGTCGCTCCTCGCCGACGGCGACATCGGCGAGGCCGAGCGCGAGTCGATCGGCGGCCTGCCGTCCGGCGACCTGTTCGCGGTCGCCAACGCGATCGCCGCGCTGCTCGACGCACCCGTCACGATCGAGGACCGCTCCTCTCGCGTCCTCGCGTTCTCGGGACGGCAGGAGGAGGCCGACGCGTCTCGCGCCGAGACGATCATCGGGCGCCAGGTGCCCGAGCGGTATGCCCGCATCCTGACGGAGCGCGGCATCTTCCGCGACCTGTACCGCTATGACCGTCCGGTCGTCGTCGACCCCGTCATCCTCGACGCGGAGGGCATCACGACTCAGCGGATCGCGATCGGCGTGCGTGCCGGTGACGAGGTCCTCGGGTCGGTGTGGGCCGCGATGGACGGCCCCCTGACTCCCGAGCGGGCTGCAGGGCTGCGGGATGCCGCAAAGCTCGTCGCCCTTCATCTGCTCCGGATCCGGGCGGGCGCCGACGTGCAGCGCCGGCTCTCGACGGAACTGGTCGGCACGGCGCTCGAGGGCGGACTCGGAGCCCGGGACGCGCTCGGTCGCCTGGGCCTCGGCGGGCAGCGCGTGATGGTGATCGGCGCCGCGCTCGTGAGGGACACGCAGTCCGAGCCGTCGGCGCGCGCCGAGCAGCTGCTCATCGGCGATCAGCAGCGTTTCGCCGATGCACTGGCCGTGCACCTCTCCGCAGTGCGGCCCGGAGCGGCCGTGGCACTCGTGGGCGACGTCGCCTACGGCATCTTCGCGGCGGCCGCCGACCCCGAGGTGGCCGAGGAGCGCGCGGCGGGGATCGCCCACGACTTCCTCGAGCGGGTCGGCAGCAGGATGCCTGCGGTGGTGGCGGTCGGACCAGCGGCATCCGACATCGCCGGCATCGCACAGTCCCGCTCCGCCGTAGATCGCATCCTCCGGGTGCTCCGCCAGACCCAATGGGGCTTCGCCCCGAATCCCCGGCTCGCCGGCGCACGCCCGCGCAGCGCCACTCGCGTGGCGCGGGTCGCCGACGTTCAGCTCGAATCCCTCGTGCTCGAGCTCCGCGACCTCTCAGCCAGCCGCGGCGAGGGACCCATGGAGCCGATCGCGCGGCTCATCGCCTACGACGAGCGCCACGACGCGCAGCTCGTCCTCACCCTGGAGGCGTGGCTCGAGACGTTCGGCGACATCGGCGCGGCATCCGCTTCGCAGTTCGTGCACGCCAACACGTTCCGCTACCGGCTGCGCCGCGTGCAGGAGATCAGCGGGCTCGACCTCGAGAACCCCGACGCGCGTTTCGCGGCGATGCTCCAGCTCAGGATGCTGGGTTAGCTCTTCTTCCCCTGCGCCGCCACGGCGGCCGCGCCGGCGGCAGCCGCCTCGGGGTCGAGGTACTCGCCCGGGCCCAGGGGTTCGAGGTTCTCGTCCAGCCGGTACACGAGCGGGATGCCGGTGGGGATGTTCAGCTCCGAGATGTCGGCGTCGCTGATGCCCTCGAGGTGCTTCACGAGTCCGCGCAGCGAGTTGCCGTGCGCGGTGACCAGGACCGTCTTGCCGGCGCGCAGGTCGGGCGCGATGTCGCTGTCCCAGTACGGCAGCAGACGGTCGATGACGAGCTTGAGCGATTCCGTCCGGGGGATCTCCCCGTCGATGCCGACGTAACGGGGGTCGCCGACCTGGCTGTACTCGTCGTCGTCGGCGAGGGGCGGCGGCGGCACGTCGAACGACCGACGCCACAGCATGAACTGCTCCTGACCGAACTCGGCGAGGGTCTGCGCCTTGTCCTTCCCCTGCAGGGCGCCGTAGTGACGCTCATTGAGGCGCCACGAGCGCTTGACGGGAATCCAGAGCCGGTCGGCCGCGTCGAGGGCGATGTCGGCGGTCTGGATGGCGCGGCTCAGCACGGATGTGTAGAGGATGTCGGGCGCGAGGCCCGCCTCGGCGAGCAGCTCGCCGCCGCGCTTGGCTTCGGCCTCGCCCTTCTCGGAGAGCCGGACGTCGACCCATCCGGTGAAGAGGTTGAGCTCGTTCCAGGTGCTCTGGCCGTGGCGGAGAAGAATCAGCGTGTAGGGCGCGGTCATGGGCCCCATGATATCCAGGACGGATGCCGCGACCCGGCCTGCCATCATGGGCTCATGGCTTCCGGTCGCTCGCCCGTCGGACAGGTGACCCGCGGCACCACGGGCACGAACCGCCTCCGAAGAGTCGACCGCTGGATCGCGCGGCATCCGGCACTTCGCCGTACGAGCGATCCGCTCGTGGTGGATCTCGGCTACGGCGCCAGCGGCGTGACGGCTCTGGAGCTGCAGGCGCGCCTCGCCCGTGCGCGCCCGGATGTCGATGTGCTCGGGCTCGAGATCGACCCGGACCGCGTCGCTCGTGCCCGGGCGCAGCTCGAGGACGTGCGGGCCGGACGAACGCCGTTCGCATCGGACGCCCGTGTGTCGTTCGCGCTGGGCGGGTTCGAGGTGCCTTCGACGGGCGGCAGGCGGCCCGCCGTGATCCGCGCGATGAATGTGCTCCGCCAGTACGACGAGAGCGAGGTGCGAGAGGCGTGGCGGCGAATGGCCGAGCGCCTCGCCGTCGGCGGAGTCCTGGTGGAGGGCACCTGCGACGAGCTCGGCCGCATCGTCACGTGGGTAGAGATCGGGCCGGATGCCGCGCCCCGCGCGCTGAGCATCTCACTCCGGCTCGCGGGATTGCAGCATCCGTCGATCGCGGCGGAGCGGCTGCCCAAGGCGCTGATCCACCGGAACGTCGCCGGCGAGCGCATCCACGCGTTCCTTCGTGCTCTCGACGAGGAATGGGAGCGCGCGTCGGGCATGTCGCCGTTCGGACCGGTGCAGCGATGGGAGACCGCGCTGGCAGCAGTGCGGGATGCCGGCTGGCCGCTGCAGGCGCGCGGTCGCTGGCGTCTCGGCGAGGTGACACTCCCCTGGGCCGCGGTCGCCCCGCGCTGAGCCACCGACCGGTCAGATGCGGGGCACGCACGCCCGTGCGTCGGGGGTGTCCATACCCGTCGCGACCAGGAGGTCGACCGCGAGCGGCCGCATCGCGGCGATCAGGTTCTGGTCGCCGAGGCCGGCGCCGGGCAGCACCGCCGCCGGATCGAGCCGCGCGGCGACGGCGCGGAGCGTCTCCTGGGCGATCGGCTGCAGCGAGATGTCCTCGAGCGACTGACCGATGAGCTCGCACGAGCGGGCAAGCTCGCCGAGCAGGTCCGCGGCGACGGGGCGGGCGACGCCGTCGTCGCACAGGTAGACGACGCGCCGCGCGACGACGCGCAGATTGCGGGTGGCGAGGTCCATCGACTGCCGGATCCGCTCGTGGCGCACGAGTTCGAAGCGCTGCCGCCGCAGGAAGGGCGAGATCCTGGCGATCGCGAGCCCTGAGTCCAGCGAGTCGCGCCACCGGTCCACCGACGACTGCAGCGCCCGCGCCTTCTCGAGCCCGCGCTCGGCCCGGATCCGGTCACCGCGGCGGAGCGCCTGCGTGAGGGTCCCGACGGCGCTGTCGAATCCGGCGAAGAGCGCCGTCCCGTCACGCGTCTCGGCGCGACGGGGATTGCGCGGGATCAGCGCCGTCACGAGCAGCGCCGCCACTCCGCCGACGACTCCGTCGATGAAGCGCAGCCCCGGCGAGGCGGCCGGAATCACCATGACGATCAGCGACTGGATGGCGGCAGCGATCGCGAAGCTCGCCTGCGGCGACAGGAACCGCGCGACGGCGAGGGTGGCGCCGAGCGCGAGGGCGAGCTGCCACCAGCCCGCGCCCGCCACGAGCAGGAGGAGCTCGGCGACGAAGATGCCCACCAGCATCCCGAGCACCGTCTCGAGGACGCGACGAGGCCGGGCATCGCGGACGAGGCCGAGGCTCGAGACCGTCACGGTCGCTGCGAGGAGCGGCGCAGGGTGCCCGAGGACGTAGAGGGCGAACACGAACGCACCGGTGGCTGCGACGACGATCTGGAGGATCGGGATCGCCGACTCCCGCACCCGCACGAAGCCGGGTCGGGGGTCGATGCGAGTGCGCCAGCCGGTCGGAACGGCCGCGGTGAAGGCCGAGGTGCGTGGCGCGCTGTCCTTCCCGGCGTTCACGCGCGAGCGATCACTGCGCGGCGGATGCGCGACGCGAGAGCCGGGTCAGGCGGGGCACGTTCGCCGTCGCACCCGCCTCGGGCGGGACGATGACCTCCTGCGCCGCCGAGACCGGGCCGGCGTCGGTATCGACCGCGAGCTCGGCGTCCACGGGCACCGAGCGCCGCACGACGGCGAGCGCGATCGGGCCCGTCCTCGTAATGGAGCGCTGCCGAGGTGACGGCGCCGACGACAGTCATCGCCGACACGGACGGCCGCGCCGCGCACGGGCAGGACGCTGTCGCTGCCGTCGAGCTGCAGTGCGACCAGGCGGCGGGGCGGATGCCCGAGATTGTGCACCTTCGCAACGGTCTCCTGGCCTCGGTAGCAGCCCTTGGTGAGGTGCACGGCGGTGCGGAGCCAATCGAGCTCGTGGGGCAGGACGCGCTCATCCACGTCCGCGGACCACCGCGGTCGCCATGCCGCGACGCGAAGCGCCTCAGCGGCGACCAGGCCAGCGAGCGCGATCTCGCCCGCCGACGCGGCATCGACGATGCGCTGCTCCTCTTCGCGCGTGACGATCGCCTCGGCCCAGTCACGTCCACTGCCGGGATGCGGCTCGACCGCGGCATAGCCGTACCCGCCGGCCGAGATGCCCGGCCACGGATCCACCCACACCAGCGGGACGCCCGCCGGCGCGGACGCCGCGATGCGGGTCAGCGCGGCTGGAGCGCCACCGACCACCGCGTACTCGTCACTCGCGTCGCGTGGGTCGACCCGCAGGCGGAACCGCATCTTGCGGAGCCAGGCCAGCAGGCCCTCGGCGTCGGGGGCGTCGACGATGAGCCACGTGGTCTCGCCGTCATCGACGACGGATGCCGCATGCTCGACGTGTCCTTGCGGGTCGAGGATCAGGAGCTCGGTGCTCTCGCCGGGCGCCAGCGCCGTCAGCGCCTGCGACGTGAGCGAGTCGAGCCACGACAGCCGGTCCTCGCCGGTGACCGCGAGCACCGACCGATCTCCGAGCGGGGCGATCGCCGTGCCCGACGCGAGCGCGCGCTGCTCGCCGAGCGGGTTGCCGAGATGCAGCATCCCCGTCTCGTCGACGACGGCTCCGGGTACTCCGGTGAAATCCGCCATCACGTCACGCTCCACATCATTCGACCCGCGCCAGTCTCGCCGACGCGTGGGACGCGAGATCGCGTCCGAGCGCCGCCATGTCCCATGCCCACAGCAGGTGCCCTTCGACAAGCCCGTACATGCGGGATGCCGCGGCGTACTCCTTCGCGCTGGCGGGGCGGACCACAGCGTCCGTCGCGATGTCGATGCGCGGACCCTTGATCTGCCCGATATACAGCTCGCTCACCCCGTCGGCGTGAACCAGCACGACCTCGATGTCGAATCCGCCGTCGGCGTTGCGCAGCAGCCTCGACGTCGTCGGCGCTTCGCCGAACCGGCGAGCCTGCGGGAGGAAGGAGGCCGGGACCGGCGTCCGAGTCCGTCGCAGGGCGAGACAGACGCCAGTAGCCCATCTCGGCGACCAGGAGAGTGCTCGGCTGCTCGCCGGCATCCGCGCCGTCGGTGAGCCATGCGCTCGCGGAGTAGTTCAGGTAGTCGCCGCCGTCATGGCTGAAGCTCACGCGGTGGAGGAACTCGCCGCTGAACTCGTGGTCCGCGTAGTCGATGACTCCGGTGCCCTCCCAGACGCCGACGAGCCATGACAGCGGCGCGAGGTCGGCGGGAAGATCGGTCGGGAGGTCGAACATCACGCGACCTTCAGCGCTGGCCGCGGTACAGGTTCTTCAGCACGACGATGGAGACGAACGCGATCGCGAGGGAGGCGAGCGCGAGGAGGCCCACGAAGAAGAGTTCGAGCGCGACGAGATCCATGGGAATGAGTCTAGTCCGGGGTCCGCTAACCGGGCACGATCGCGGCGAGGCCGAACCCGAGGCTCAGGATCCCCATCACGACCAGTGCGCCGAGGACACTCGCCGCCACACGCTGCGTGAAGCCCTGTGAACGCCCCGACCAGAGCTGGATCGCGAACGCCAGGACGAGGCATCCGCCCAGTCCCACCGCGAGCCATGCGGCGCGAGCGTCGTCGCCGACGAACACGCCGATCGCGACGCCGATGACGGCGGCCACGACCCACACGGCGACGATGCCGCCCATGGTGCGGCGGGGAGCGAGTTCCGGAACGGCCACGCCCCCATTCTGGCCCACATGCTCCCTCGGCGCACGGATGCCGCCGCACCGGGCCGGATCGCGACGCCCCGTTACACGCAGAGAGGTGCTGCCCACCACGCTCTACACTGGGCACACGGCGTCTTCCACGCCGGGAAGGTGACGCATTGGCACAGCTTCTGGTCCTGAGCTCCACCCATGGAGCCGGTCCCGTCCTGCCCTCGCTCGAGCTCCTCAGCCATCGCGTGCGCCAGATCCCCGCTGAACCCGCATCGCTCGTGAACGCCCCGAGCGCGGATGTCATCTTCGTCGATGCGCGCGTAGACCTCGTCGGCGCCAAGTCGCTCTGCAAGATCCTCAACACCACCGGCCTCGACGCGCCGCTCCTCCTCGTCGTCACCGAGGGCGGCCTGACGGCCGTCTCGACGGACTGGGGTGTCGACGATGTGATCCTCGTCAACGCCGGGCCGGCGGAGGTCGATGCCCGCGTGCGTCTCGCCATCGGCCGGCAGACGGCGGAGCAGGTGTCGACGCGCATCCAGACCTCGGGAATCTCGATCGACGAGTCGTCGTACTCCGCGAAGGTGCACGGCAAGCCGCTCGACCTCACGTACAAGGAGTTCCAGCTGCTGCACTTCTTCGCGACGCATCCGTCCCGGGTGTTCACGCGCGAGCAGCTGCTCAGCGAGGTCTGGGGCTACGACTACTTCGGCGGCACCCGCACCGTGGACGTACACGTACGGCGACTGCGCGCGAAGCTCGGCGACCTGGAGCAGCTCATCGGAACCGTGCGCAACGTCGGCTACCGGTTCAACGTCTATGAGGACGACCAGGTCCCCGCTCCCCGGGAGCGCACCGGCGCCTGACCGGACGTGTTCACACGCTCGTCACCTCCCCCTGCAATGATGAGGGGATGATCGAACAAGAGGTGCTCGATGCGGGCCTGGGCGACGCCGATGACGACGACTTCGACCTGTCCGAGGCATTCGACTCGCAGCTGCCGGACAATCGCTACCTCGACCGTGAACTGAGCTGGCTGGCGTTCAACCATCGCGTGCTCGAACTCGCCGAGGATCCGGCGCTTCCTGTGCTGGAACGTGCGAACTTCCTCGCGATCTTCGCGAGCAACCTCGACGAATTCTTCATGGTGCGCGTCGCCGGCCTCAAGCGCCGCATCATCACGGGCCTCGCCGTGCCGACGAACGTGGGCCGCTCCCCACAGGAGGTGCTCGGCCGACATCTCCGCCGAGGCGCACGCGCTGCAGCTGCGGCACGCGGACGCCTGGACCACGCTGGTGCGGCCCGCCCTCGCGGAGGCCGGCATCGAGGTCGTGACGTGGGCCGACATCGACGAGGACCACCGACGCCAGCTGTACGACTACTTCCACGCCCAGGTCTTCCCCGTGCTGATGCCCCTCGCAGTGGACCCGGCACACCCATTCCCGTACATCTCGGGGCTCTCGCTCAACCTCGCCATCCGCATCCGCAACGCGCGGACGGGTCGCCAGGAGTTCGCGCGCCTCAAGGTGCCGCCGATGCTCCCCCGCTTCGTGGAGCTCCCCCACGACGGCGAGACGGTGCGCTTCCTGCCTCTCGAGGAGCTCATCGCGAATCACCTCGAGGACCTGTTCCCCGGAATGGAGATCCTCGACCACCACACGTTCCGCCTCACCCGCAATGAAGACGTGGCGATCGAGGAGGACGAGAGCGAGAACCTGATCCAGGCGCTCGAAGCCGAGCTGCTGCGACGCCGCTTCGGTCCGCCGATCCGGCTCGAGGTCGGCGACGACATGGACAGCCTGACGCTCGACCTCCTCATCAGCGAGCTCGACATCACCGCGCAGGAGGTCTACCGCCTGCCCGGGACCGATCGATCTGCGCGGCCTGTTCGATCTCGCGCAGGATCGATCGTCCCGAGCTGCGGTATCCGCCGCACGTCCCGACGACCGCGGTCGCTTTCCAGCCCGAGGAGCCGAACGGCCGCACCGACTTCTTCAAGGCGATCCGCAAGGCGGACGTCCTCGTCCACCACCCCTACGAGTCGTTCAACACGAGCGTGCAGGGGTTCCTCGAGCAGGCCGCACGCGACCCGCACGTCCTCGCCATCAAGCAGACGCTGTATCGCACCTCCGGCGACAGCCCGATCGTGCAGGCGCTCATCGACGCGGCCGAGTCCGGCAAGCAGGTGCTCGCGCTCGTCGAGGTGAAGGCGCGCTTCGACGAGGCCGCGAACATCGTCTGGGCGCGCAAGCTCGAGAAGGCCGGCGTGCACGTGGTCTACGGGCTCGTCGGGCTCAAGACCCACTGCAAGCTCGCGCTCATCATCCGCGAGGAGGACGGCGTCCTCCGCCACTACAGCCACGTCGGCACCGGCAACTACAACCCGAAGACGAGCCGCATCTACGAGGACTACGGCCTGTTCACGGTCGACGACCAGGTCGGACGCGACCTGACGCGCCTCTTCAACGAGCTGTCGGGGTACGCGATCGAGAAGAAGTTCAAGCGACTGCTCGTGGCGCCGCTGCACCTGCGCAAGGGGCTGCATGCGGCTGATCGAGAAGGAGCGTCGCAACGCCCTCGCCGGCAAGCCCGCGAGGATCCGCATCAAGGTCAACTCGATGGTGGACGAGCAGATCATCGACGCGCTCTACCGCGCCAGCCAGGCCGGCGTCTCCGTCGAGATCTGGGTGCGCGGCATCTGCGCGCTGAAGCCCGGCGTCGAGGGGATGAGCGAGAACATCCGGGTGCGCAGCATCCTGGGCCGGTATCTCGAGCACTCGCGCATCTTCATGTTCGAGAACGACGGTGACCCGCAGGTGTTCATCGGCAGCGCGGACATGATGCACCGCAACCTCGACCGCCGCGTCGAGGCGCTCGTGCGGGTCGTGGCGCCCGCTCATCTCAAGGAGTTCGACGACTTCTTCGAGCTCGCGATGAGCGACGCGCACGAGCTCGTGGTGGCTCGGCCCCGATGGCGAGTGGACCCGCCACAACCTCGGCGAGAACGGCAAGCCGCTGATCGACCTGCAGGATCGCACGATGACCAGCGTCCAGCGCCGTCGCCGGGCGCGGGCGGTGCGATGACCGAGACCGCCATCTACGCGGCCGGGGGCGTTGTCTGGCGTGTCGTAGACGGCAAGCTCATGGTGCTGCTCATCCATCGCACGCGATACCGGGACGTCACGCTCCCCAAGGGCAAGGTCGACCCCGGCGAGATGCTCGCCGAGACGGCGGTCCGCGAGATCCACGAAGAGACCGGCATCCGGGTCGCACTCGGTGTGCCCGTCGGAGTGTCGCGCTACCACATGCCCAGCAAGCGCCAGAAGATCGTCCACTACTGGGCGGCCGAGGCGACGGATGCCGCGATCCGCGCATCCGCGCTTCGTGCCCAATCGCGAGATCGCCGCCCTCGAATGGGTCACCCCCAAGAAGGCGAAGTCGATACTCAGCTACCCGGTGGACATCGAGATCCTGCAGAACTTCGTCCACCTCGTGGACGAGGGCGTGCTGCGAACCTTCCCGATCATCGCCCTTCGCCATGCCAAGGCCCTCGGGCGCGAGGAGTGGGACGGCAAGGACGCGGCGCGGCCGCTCGGCGCCCCGCGGCAAGAAGCAGGCGAACGCGATCGTCGGGCCGCTGCTCGCGTTCGGCACGCGCAAGATCATCTCGAGTCCCGCGATGCGCTGCGTCAAGACCGTCACGCCGCTGTCGGCATCGCTCGCGCGGAAGATCGACAAGACGCCGCTCATCGGCCAGGACGCATGGGAGGAGGGAAAGTCAGACGCCCGCACGATCGTCGGCGAGCGCGTCCGCGCGCGCAAGCCCGCCGTGCTGTGCAGTCACGGACCCGTCCTCCCCGAGATCATGACCGAGCTCGCCCTCGCGACGGGAACGCTGCGCGGCTCGTATCTCGGCAGCGCGTCCGCGCTCGAGCCCGGCGCGCTTCTCGGTCGTGCACATGTCGCTCGACAACCCCGGCTCCGGCATCGTCGCGATCGAGACGCACGAACCGAAGGTCTGACATGGTCGCACCGTCCGACGTCTCGGTGCAATGGGCGCGGGTGCCCGATCGGGCGGCGAGACGTGACGTCGCGTGGGAGCTGCTGCGGACCCTTCTGCCCGACCCCTCCGCGTGCATCACCAACACCTGCGAACGGTGCGGCGGGCCACACGGTCGGGTGCGCGTCGAGCATGGCGGCGTGCACGCCGCGGTGGCGTACGCCGGCGGCTGGGCATTCGTATGCGTCGCTCCGGACGAGCGATGCCGCGGCGGTCGGGATCGACGCCGAATCGATGAGCGACCCGAGGCGGGATGCTGCCGGAATGACCGGCATCGTCAGGGCCGGCGTGATGACCTCGGTCCGCGAGTGGACCAGGATCGAGGCCGTGCTGAAGGCGGACGGCAGAGGTCTGCGCATCGACCCGGCGGGCGTCGCCCTGGTCGCGCGCGGATCGGAATGGACCGCCACCGTCGCCGGTTCCGACCGGGAGTTCGTCGGCGGCCGACGTCGCCGGACCGCCCGGGATCCTCGTGAGCGTCGCGATCGAACCGGTCAGCGGGGCGGCAGCTCAGGAAGCAGCGGTCGGTCGAGCCACGCGGTGAGCAGCGTCATCGTGGCTCGAGCCGGTGACCGCAGCGACGCAGGAGCGGAAGTCCGCCGTCGTGACGAGTCCGTGCCGGTTCGTTGTCGCCCACGCTCGCAGCAGCGCCGCGAACGCGGCATCCCCCACCGCCCGCCTCAGGGCTTCGAGCACCAGTGCCCCGCGCTTGTAGACCCGATCGTCGAACATGCGGTCGGCGCCGGGATCGCTGAGGACGAGATCCTGCGGGAGCACGCGTAGCCGGGCGTGGTGAGCATCCGCGTGCTCGGCGATGGTCGGGCCGCCCGACCGTTCCGACCACAGCCACTCCGAGAAGCACGCGAAGCCCTCGTTGAGCCAGATGTCGCGCCAATGTGCGACGCCCACGCTGTTCCCGAACCACTGGTGGGCGATCTCGTGGGCGATCAGCCGCTTCGACGCTTCGTCGGTGTGGTTCGCACCGAAGACCGCCATCCCCTGCGCTTCGAGCGGGATCTCGAGCTCATCGGGGGTGAGCACGATCGTGAAGTCATCCTGCGGATAGGGCCCGAAGGTCTCCTCGAACACCGCGATCATCCGCGGCACGTCCTGGAAGGTGCGCTTCGCCACCGCGGCGAGTGCCGGCGGATGCAGGATCCTGCCGATCGGCCCATCCGGTCCGATCGGAGTCGGAAGCGCGAGCTCGCGGTAGGGACCGATATGCACGGCCGCGAGGTGAGTGGCGGTCGGCACGTCCGTCTCGAACCGCCACGTCGACGTCACGCCGTCGCGCCTGACGCCCGCCGGCCGTCCGGTGGCGGCGACGGTATAGGCCGTCTCGGTCGTCACCGCGATGCGGTACGCCGCCCGATCGTCGGGGCGGTCGTTGCACGGGAACCACGTCGGCGCGCCGATCGGCTGCGAGGCCACCAGCACGCCGTCCTCGAGCTCCTCCCACCCGATGGCGCCCCATCGCGAGCGCCGGGGGCGCGGCGCGCCTGCGTACAGCACCTCGATCGAGAACTGCTCCCCCGGCTCGAGCGTGCGCCCCGGCGACACGCGGAGCTTGCGCGGTCCCTGCTGAAACGTCGTCCTGCGGTCGCCGTCCACTCTCACCCGCGTCGCGCGGAGTCCGATCAGGTCCAGTCCGACGGAATTCGTCCTGACCGCCGCAACGGCGTTGATGACGGCGCGACCCTCGAGCCGGTTCGTGCGGACGCGGTAGCCGATATCCAGCTCGTACGATTCGACGTCGTAGGTCGCGTCACCGCTCTGCGGCGCGTAGTCCTCGTGGTGTGCGCCGATCACGATGTCGACTGGTAGCTGCGGATCTTGACCGCACGCCAGGGCCCGATCGGGTTGCCGCTCCACCGCGACCCGACGGGCACGGTCTCGCCGCGCATGACGAGCGAGGCCGGGCCCACCGTCGCGTGCGCGCCGATCGTCGCGGCGGGAAGGATGACACTGTGCGGGCCGAGCGTCGCTCCGGCCTCGAGTTCGACGGTGTCCATGCTCATGATTCGATCATGGAAGAGGTGCGTCTGCACAACGCAGCCGCGGTTCACCGTCGAGCCGTCGCCGAGGGTGACGAGATCCGGTTCGGGGAGCCAGTAGCTGTCGCACCACACCCCACGGCCGACCGTCGCGCCGAGTGAGCGCAGCCAGACGGCGACAGCCGGCGTGCCCGCCGCCGCGCGAGCGAACCAGGGCGCAGCGACCATCTCGGTGAACGTGTCCGACACCTCGGTGCGCCAGACGAAGCTCGACCACAGCGGCTGCTCGCCGGCATGGATCGGTCCCACGATCAGCCACTTCGCGATCGTCGATGCTCCGGCCGCGAGTGCGCCCGCAGCGAGCATCACGGCGCCGGAGAGCAGAACCGTCCAGAGCGGTCCGATGAAGTCGAGGAGCCCGGCGAATCCGAACAGGACGACCAGCCCGATCGCGCAGCTCACGAAGACGGGCACGATACGGCACAGCTCCCACAGGGCTCGCGCGAGGCGGAGCCCTCTCGTGGGCCGGTAGGTGCGCGATTCGTCGCCCTCGGCCGAGACGCGCCGCAGGCGCACGGCCGGTGAGCCGAGCCACGACGAGCCGGGCTTGGCCTTCACCGGCGCCGACGAGAGCACGGCGACGAGCCCCTCGCGCGGCACCCGGTGACCGGGGGCGGCCATCCCCGAATTGCCGAGGAAGGCGCGCTGGCCGATGCGCACCGGCCCGATCCGCAGCCAGCCGCGCCTCAGCTCATACGAGGCGACCATCGTGTCGTCCGCGAGGAACGCGCCGTCCTCGATGCGGGTGAGCGAGGGGATCAGGAGCACCGTCGAGGCCTCGACATCCCTGCCGACCTCGGCTCCCAGCATCCGAAGCCAGACGGGTGTGAAGAGGCTCGAGTAGAGCGGGAACAGGATGGCGCGCGACGAGTCCATCAGGCGCTCGACCGTCCAGGCCTGCCAGCCCACGCGGCTGCGCACCGGGTGAGTGCCCTCATCGAGCCGGATCGACAGCAGCCGGACCAGAAGCACGACGGATGCTGCGAACACGACGCCCACCGTCAGGACGGCGGGCACGAGCCAGACGAGCGAGAGCGCGAAGGCCGACAGCAGCGAGTCGGCGCCTCGGATCCCTTGGGCGACGACGAGACCGCCGACCGCGAACGCGGCGATCGGCAGAAGCCCCAGCAGGGTCGACGACACGGCGTACGCCCACAGCCACCGCCGCGCCTGTGGCGGTCGTTCGGCTGGCCACCCCCCGGCGACGCCTCCGACGCGGGCGGCCGGGGAACCGGCCCATGACTGATCGGCGCGCACTCGTCCGAAGACGGCAGATCCCGGTGCGATCTCGGCGCGCTGCCCGATGCGGGTTCCCGGGGCGAGCGTGCTCCGTGCGCCGATCGTGGCGTCGGCCCCGATGCGGACGGCGCCGAGGCGCAGCAGGTCGCCGTCGATCCAGTATCCGCGAATGTCGACCTCGGGCTCGATCGCCGCGCGATCGCCGATCTCGAGCATGCCCGTGATGGGCGGAAGGGTGTGCAGGTCGACATCGTGGCCGATCTTGGCTCCCAATGCCCGCGCGTAATAGGTGACCCACGGCGCTCCCGCGAGGCCGACGGCATCGATCTGATCGGCGACCTGCTCCGCGAGCCACAGTCGCAGGTGCGTGGCGCCCCCGCGAGGGTGATCGCCGGGTGTGACGCCGGCGAGGAGCAGTCGTGCGAAGACCACGGACAGGCCCATCCGGCCGAAGGGCGTCGTGAACATCAGGAGGCCCGTGATCAGGAGCCAGAGCGGTGCGGTCGGGAGCACCTCGAATCCGGGTGTGAGGTGCAGCAGGGCACTCGCGGTGAGGAGATAGAGCAGCCATCGGATGCCGGTGAGAATGAACAGCGGGATGCCGATGAGTGTCTGCACCCACTGCGTGGACCGCGGCGTCGGCTCGGGCTGATGGAAGGCCGACGCGTCGTCGTCATCCGTGATCGCTCCGAGCGCCTTGGCCATCGCACCCAGGCGCGGGACGTCGTAGATGTCGGCGACCGAGAATTCCGGGACGCGCGTTCGAATCCGCGAGACGAGCTGCGCCGCCGCGAGCGAGCCACCCCCGAGGTCGAAGAAGTCCGAAGAACGCGCGGGCACCGGCATCCCGAGCACTGCCTGCCACTGTTCGGCGAGCCACGCCTCGGTGCCCGTGAAAGCGACCGCCGGCGCTTCGACGCCCGGCAGCGGCCAGGGCAGCGCATCGCGATCCACCTTGCCCGACGTGCGTACGGGCAGGTCGTCGACGAGCGCGAGCAGAGGCACGATCGCAGAGGGAAGACGCCGTGCGAGCGCAGTGCGTGCGGCGCCGCGGTCGAAGTCGTCCGGCGACAGCACGGCGATGTAGCCGACGAGCACCGGCACCCCGGCCTCCGTCGTGCGCACCGCGGCGGCCGCACCGGTGACGCCGGGAAGCTCCTGCAGCGCGGTCTCGACCTCGCCGAGCTCGATGCGGCGGCCGCCGACCTTGACCTGGTCGTCGGCACGCCCGCCGAAGACGAGGCCCTCGACGTCGAAGCGGACGAGGTCGCCCGAACGGTACGCGCGATCCCAGCCGAGCGACGGCATAGGGGCGTACTTCTCGGCGTCCTTGGCGGGATCGAGATACCGCGCGAGTCCGACTCCGCCGATGATGAGCTCGCCCACCTCGCCCTCGGCGACACGCTCGCCCGCCGCATCCACGACGGCCAGCGACCAGCCGTCGAGCGGCAACCCGATGCGGACAGGTCCGTCACCGCCGAGCGGCGCGGCGCACGCCACCACCGTCGCCTCGGTCGGCCCATACGTGTTCCACACTTCGCGGCCTTCGGCAGCGAGCCGGATCGCCAGCTCCGGCGGGCAGGCCTCGCCGCCGAAGATGAGCAGCCGCACGTTCTCGATCGAGTCCGTCGGCCACATCGCGGCGAGCGTCGGAACCGTGGAGACCACGGTGATCGACTGACGAACGAGCCACGGCGCGAGATCCTCGCCGGAGCGGACCAGCGATCTCGGCGCCGGGACGAGGCAGGCGCCGTGCCGCCACGCGAGCCACATCTCCTCGCATGATGCGTCGAAGGCCACCGACAGTCCGGCAAGCACTCGATCGCCAGGACCGAGCGGCGCCGACGAGAGGAACAGCCGTGCTTCGGCGTCGACGAACGCGGCCGCCGAGCGATGGCTCACCGCGACGCCTTTGGGGACGCCCGTCGAGCCGGAGGTGAAGATGATCCACGCGTCGTCGTCCACCGTGGGCGGCGGCACCGTGGGGACCTTCGCGGTGATCGGATGCGCCGGCGCGCTCTCGAACAGCGGAGCCGGCAGGAGTTCGTCGATGGACGCGGTGGCGACGGGCACGTAGACGCCGCCGTCCCCCACGATCCCCCGCACCCGGGCCTCGCCGAACACCAGCCGAGCCCGCGCGTCGGGATCATCCGCATCGACGGGCACATATGCCGCGCCGGCGGCGAGGATCCCGAGGATCGAGACGTACAGCTCCTTCGAGCCCGACGCCACGCGCACGCCGACCCGGTCGCCGCGGCGGACACCGGATTCGCGCAGCCGCGCGGCCGTCCGGCCGACGAGCGTCATCAGCTCGCGATAGCTGAGCGCGCCCGAGCCGTCGTCGAGCGCCGATGCCTCAGGATGCCGTGCCGCCGTCGCGCGGAGGATGTCGACGAGCGTGCGCGGTGGCGGTGCCGCCGCCTCGCGGTCGAGGACGCCCTGGGCGGTCGCGCTGGTCACCTCAGGAGAGGAGATCGACGAGCTGTGCTTTCGACAGTCTCGAGAAGCCCGTCTTGCCCTCCGCACGGGCGCGCTCACGCAGCTGCGCAACCGTCAGGGCGTTCAGATCGGATGCCGTCGCAGAGGGTGCCGCGGCGGCGGGCGTGCGCCTGTGCCGGCGCGCTTCGCGGCGGGCCTCCTGGTGGAAGCGGGCTTCGCGGTGGCCGGCTTCGCGGTGGCGGGCTTGGCAGAGCCGGCTTCGCGGTAGCCGGCTTCGCGGATGCGGGCGTGGCCGGGGCGGACTTCGCGGGCGTCTTGGTGGTGGTGCGCGTGGCCGGGGCCGACCTCGCGGGCGTCCTGGTTGCCGCGCGCTTCGCGGGTGCAGCCTTCGCTGGCACGGGTGCGGGCGTCGGCGGAGGTCACGGCGGGCGTCTTCCTCAGCCTTCTTGAGCTTCTTCGCTGCGGTCGCCTGGCGGGCCGCGTCGGCGTGGGCGCGCTTCGCCTCCTTCTTGATGCGCTCGGCATCCGCCCTCAACGCGGCCTTGCGCTCGGCCTTGTCGATGGCCGCATCCGTGGCAGCGAGCAGGCGGTCAGTCGCCTTCCGCGCGTGCTTCGCCACCTTCTTCGGCCGCTTTCGCAGACTCTTCTTGGAGACATCCGCGGCATCTCTGGCGTCCGCTGCCAGGTCGCGGATCTTCTTCGCCGACTTTTTGGGAAGCGCCTTTGCGGCCCGCTTCGCCTGCTTGGCCGCTTGCGCAGCATCATCGATCGCGTCGAGCGCCGCGCGCTGGGTCTTGCTTGCCTTTGCCATGGCGCCACTCTATTGAAAATGGCGCTCTCGGCGGCCGATCGACCCGCATTACGTGTTCACCTCCCGTTCACCGCCGTAACGCACTCTGGTAAGAGTCGGCTCCTACCTTCGGAGCGAGCCCCGCACCGGGCTCGACACCCCTGACACCCGTGAAGGATTCACAGTGAAGCTCACCCGAATCGCAAAGATCGGCGCCGTCGGCGCCATCGCCGCCCTCGCCCTCGCCGGCTGCGCCGCGAACGAGACCCCTGGCGCCGGCGCGCCCGATGACACGTCGGCCGCGTCGGATCTCTCCGGTGAGATCGCCGGCGCCGGCTCGTCCGCCCAGGAAGTCGCCGTTCAGGCATGGACCGCGGGATTCCAGACCGCGAACCCCGACGTGACGATCACGTACGACCCCTCTGGCTCCGGCGCAGGCCGCGAGTCGTTCCAGGCCGGTGCCGTCGCATTCGGCGGCTCCGACCGCGCATTCACCGTCGAGGAGGTCGAGGCCGGTCCGTTCGACGGCTGCGTCGCGGGCACGAACATCGTCCAGCTTCCGACATACGTCTCGCCCATCGCGGTGATCTTCAACATCGAGGGCGTCGACGAGCTCAACCTCGACCCAGCGACGATCGCGGGTCTGTTCGCCGGCACGATCACGAACTGGAACGACCCGGCCATCGCTGCGCTCAACGAGGGTGCGACGCTTCCGGATCTCGCCGTGACACCGGTGCACCGTGCCGATGACTCGGGCACGACGACCAACTTCACCGAGTACATGTATGCCACGGCAGCCGATGTGTGGACGTCAGAGCCCGACGGCGTGTGGCCGCTCCAGAGCGGTGAGGCCGCACAGGGCACGTCAGGCGTCGTCTCGGCTGTTGCCGGGGGCAACGGCACGATCGGCTACGCCGACGCGTCCCGCGCCGCCGAAGAGGGCCTCTCGACCGCTGCCGTCAAGGTCGGCGACGAGTTCGTGACGTACTCGCCCGAGGCCGCGGCCGCGATCGTCGACGCCTCGCCCCTCGAAGAGGGCCGCACCGAGGGCGACCTCGCCATCGCCCTCGACCGCACCTCGGAAGAGGCCGGCGTCTACCCGATCGTCCTCGTCAGCTACATGATCGCGTGCGAGGAGTACGTCGACCCGGCCGTGGCCCCGGTCGTCAAGGGATTCCTGCAGTATGTCGCGAGCACTGAGGGTCAGGAGGCCGCCGCCGCAGCCGCGGGGAGCGCGCCCATCTCGGAGGCGCTGACCGAGCAGATCAACGCGGCTATCGACCTCATCGTCGTCCCGTAGGACCCGATGCCCGGCCTGGTGCGCTCCCGCACCGGGCCGGGTATCTTCCTGATTGCACCCACTGAGAACAGGACACCATGAGCACGACAACCGCTCCGACCGTGAAGGCTCCGGCCGTCAGGGCCAAGCAGCGGCCTGGAGACCGCTGGTTCTCGGGGACAGCCGTCGCCGCGGGATACATGATCCTCGTGATGCTCGCCGCGGTCGCGATCTTCCTGATCATCCAATCGATCCCTGGCCTCACGGCGACGAGCGAGACCGCGTCGCTGCTCACCACAGACTTCTGGGACTACGTCTGGCCGCTCGTCTTCGGAACCATCTGGGTGTCGTTCCTCGCACTGCTCATGGCCGTGCCTCTCTCGGTCGCGGTGGCGCTCTTCATCTCGCACTACGCACCACGCCGCCTCGCGCAGACCCTCGGCTACATCGTGGATCTGCTGGCCGCGGTCCCGTCCGTGGTCTACGGCCTGTGGGGCATCATGGTCCTCGCCCCCGCCGTGCAGCCGGTGTACGCGTGGTTCGTCGAGAACCTGGGCTGGTTCCCGCTCTTCGCCGGTCCGGTCTCGAGCACCGGACGCACGATCTTCACCGCGGCGATCGTCCTCGCGGTCATGGTCGTCCCGATCATCACGGCGATCTGCCGCGAGATCTTCCTGCAGACCCCTGTCCTCCACGAGGAAGCCGCGCTCGCCCTCGGCGCCACGCGGTGGGAGATGATCCGCATGGCCGTCTTCCCCTTCGGCCGGAGCGGCATCGTGTCGGCATCCATGCTCGGACTCGGCCGCGCCCTCGGCGAGACGATGGCGGTCGCCATGGTGCTCTCCGCGACCGGGGTGGTCACTTTCAAGCTCTTCACCCCGGAGAACCCCAGCACGATTCCCGCGAACATCGCCCTCAGCTTCCCCGAGGCATTCGGCACCAACATCAACGTCCTGATCGCGACCGGTCTGATCCTGTTCATCGTCACGTTCGCCGTCAATGCGGTCGCGCGCTGGATCGTCAGCCGCCGCAAGGAATTCTCGGGAGCCAACTGACATGGCCGATCACCACCGCTCCCCCTGCGACCGAGCGACCGGTCGTCCAGCCCGAGCACATCCGGCTCACGAACGGCCGGCTCCCCCAGTGGGCGCCCTGGGCGGTCCTCGCCGGCAGCCTCGTGCTCAGCCTCATCGTGTTCGCCGTGCTCTCCATGGCCTCGGGCGCTGAGATCAACATCACGGGTCTTGCGATCGTCACCGCACTTCTGTACCTCGTGCTGATCACGATCATCTCGAGCGTCGTCGAAGGTCGCCGCAAGGGTGTGGACCGACTCGTCACCGGCGTCGTCGCGGCGGCGTTCCTCGTTGCGATGGTCCCCCTCGTCTCGGTGTCGGTCACGGTCGTCGTCAACGGCGTCGCGGGCCTCTCGGCGGAGTTCTTCACGAGCTCGATGCGCAACGTCGTCGGCGAGGGCGGTGGCGTCCTCCACGCCATCGTGGGCACCTTGCTCATCACCGGCGCCGCCGCGATCATCTCGATCCCGATCGGGCTCTTCACTGCCATCTACCTCGTCGAGTACGGCTCGGAGCACCGCCTCGCGCGCGGCATCACGTTCCTCGTCGACGTGATGACCGGCATCCCCTCCATCGTCGCCGGTCTGTTCTCGTACGCCCTCTTCGCCATGTTCTTCGGCCCCGGCATCCACATGGGCATCATGGGCTCGGTGGCCCTGTCGGTGCTGATGATCCCGGTCGTCGTCCGCGCCACCGAGGAGATGCTGCGGCTGGTGCCGAACGAGCTCCGTGAGGCCGCGTATGCGCTCGGCGTGCCGAAGTGGCTCACCATCGTGAAGGTCGTGCTGCCGACATCCATCGCCGGTATCACCACCGGAATCATGCTCTCGATCTCGCGTGTCATCGGAGAGACGGCGCCATTGCTCATCACAGCCGGCGTGACCGCATCCATGAACTACAACCTGTTCGAGGGCCGCATGATGACGCTGCCCGTGTTCGCGTACTCGCAGTACATGAACCAGGGCATCCCGGCGCAGGCCTACATCGACCGCGCCTGGTCATCCGCCCTGATCCTCATCGTCATCGTCATGCTTCTCAATCTCATCGCGCGCATCGTCGCGAAAGTGTTCTCCCCCAAGACCGGCCGCTGAGCCGCCAGAAGGAAACTCGTGTCCAAGAGCATCGAAGTCAACGACCTCAACGTCTACTACGGCGACTTCCTCGCCGTCGAAGGCGTCTCACTGCAGATCGATCCGCGCAGCGTCACCGCCTTCATCGGCCCGTCGGGCTGCGGCAAATCCACGTTCCTCCGCACCATCAACCGGATGCACGAGGTCATCCCGAACGCGCGTGTCGAGGGAGAGGTGCTGCTGGACGGCGACGACCTCTACGGGCCGTCCGTGGATCCGGTGCTCGTGCGCCGCCAGATCGGCATGGTCTTCCAGCGGCCGAACCCGTTCCCGACGATGTCGATCCGCGAGAACGTCCTGGCGGGCGTCAAGCTGAACAACAAGCGCATGGCGAAGTCCGACGCCGACGGCCTCGTGGAGCGGTCGCTGCAGGGGGCCAACCTCTGGAACGAGGTCAAGGACCGGCTCGACAAGCCCGGATCGGGTCTCTCCGGCGGACAGCAGCAGCGCCTCTGCATCGCTCGCGCGATCGCGGTGTCGCCGCAGGTGCTCCTCATGGATGAGCCGTGCTCGGCGCTCGACCCGATCTCGACGTACGCGATCGAGGAGCTGATCGAGGAGCTCAAGCAGGACTACACGATCGTGATCGTGACGCACAACATGCAGCAGGCCTCGCGCGTGTCGGACCGCACCGCGTTCTTCAACATCGCCGGGACCGGCAAGCCGGGCAAGCTCATCGAGTACGGCGACACCCGCACGATCTTCACGACACCGACGGTGCAGGCGACGGAGGACTACGTCTCGGGCCGCTTCGGGTAGCGCTCGCATTCATGCCGTCGCCGTGCACAACGGCGGATGAACTCGAGGACACGCCGAGGAGCGGCATCCGTCACGGGCGTGTCGCGCGGGGTCTCCGCCGCTGTGCACGCCGTCCCGGTGGATGCCGCGGCTCGACGGATGCCGCGACGCCTCCTCCACAACAACGTCGCGGGCGGATTCGTCCACGGATCGACAGAATCCTGGCCGGCGACGTCGGCGGGCAGTCGACGATCTCAGGATGTGCACCACGTCGGACGCGATCGTCACCTACTCGGCCCTCCGGGAGTCAGGTCTCAGCCGAAGGCAGGTCGGCGCGCGAGTCGGCAACGGCGCACTGATACCCATTCGCAGGGGCGTTTATGCCCGGTCGGGCGCGTGTCAGCCGGTTCGCACGGCCGCTCGGCATGGCGGGCGGCTCGCCTGTGTGGCCGCCGCGCGGCACGCCGGTCTCTGGGTGCTCGCGGAGGATCCACTGCCTCACGTCTGGCTCGGGTCCCATGGGCACGCGTACGTCCATGACGGATGCGAGTGTGTGACCCACTGGGACGAAGGAGTCGGCACCGACTCGTTCGGTCTCCCCTCGGTGCCGCGCATCCTCCGGCAGATCCTCGCGTGTCGCGGCGTCGAGGAGTTCTTCGTGACGCTGGAGTCCGCGCTGCACGCGAAGGTGATCAGTCCCGCCGGCATGGCTTGGCTGCGCACAGTCACAAACGACGCAGCCCGTGATGCGATCGCATTCGCGCGGACGGACGCCGACAGCGGTCTGGAATCGCTCTTGCGATGGCGACTTCGAAGACACGGGCTGCGACTGCGATCCCAGGTGACGATCGTCTCGGTCGGCATCGTCGACTTCCTCATCGGCGAGAGTCTCATCATCGAGGTCGACGGCCGGGAGAACCACGATGAGCCGTCCGATCGCCACAAGGATCTCGCGCGCGACGCGAACGCCGCCGCGTGGGGCTACATCACGCTTCGCTTCGATTACGCAATGGTGGTCCACGACTGGGAGACCGTCGAGCTCGCGATACTGGCGCATGTCGATCGGGGCCTGCACCTGCGCCGACCCGGTGCGCGGGGGTGACGGGCGCGAGTGCCTTCGTTCCGCGCACAGCTGCGGAGTTTCCTGCGACACGCCGGCCACCGGGGCCATCTATCGGCGAGTCCCTCAACTCCCCGCGGCTGTGCCCGGCATCCCCGCCGCTGTGCCCGGGAGCGGCTCAGTCGCGCGGGCTCAGCAGGTACCGGTTGAAGGATGCCGTCAACTCGGCGTCGTGCGGCAGCTCGACGCCGTCGATGGCGGTGATGGGCGCGGCGAGACGGACGCTCGAGACGAGCCATGCGGCGTCCGCTTCGCTCAGCGCAGCTGCCGGCACGGTCTCGTACGCGGTCTCGAAGCCTCGCCCGGCGAGGTGTTCGAAGAGACTCAGCTGGGTCGTGCCGTGAAGGATGCCGCCGGTCGGCGCCGGGGTCACGAAGCGGTCCCCGGATCGGAGGATCACGGAAGCGGTCGGGGCCTCGAGCACGATTCCGTCCGATGACACGAAGATCGCGTCATCGGCGCCGCGCCTCTTGGCCTCGCGGATCGCGGCCATGTTGACGGCGTACGACAGGGTCTTCGCGCCGAGCAGGAGCCAGGGAGCGCGTGCCGGAGCGCCGCTGTCGATGCCGCGGTCGAGGGTGACGACGCGGATGCCGTGCGTCCGCGGGTGCGAGAAGTCCGCCGCGGGAGCCGACGTGACCCACGCCGTCGGCGCTGGGCCGTGCTCGACGCCCCTGCTCAGGATGAGCTTGATGACGCCCTCCCCCGGGCCGGTGTGCGCCGTCGCCAGCGCGACCGCCTGGCGCCATTGCTCGGCATGGGGCGCGGGCAGGTCGCACAGCTGCGCGGAGTGCGCAAGGCGATCGAGGTGCGCCTGCGTCTCCTGCGCGTGGCCCTCGACGACGCCGATCGACTCGAAGATGCCGTCGCCCCGCTGGGTGCTCAGCTCGCTCACGTTGAGCGCGGGGGCGGTCGGGTCGATGACGGTGAACGTGTCGGCGAAGTCGGTGCGTTCATCATCGGATGCCGCAGGGTCGATCATGAGCGCGAATCGCCAGGCCATGTGAATGAGCCTAGGGCGTCGGGAATGCGACGCCGGGGCGCTCCGTTACACTGGGACAGCCGGGCCGCAGTAACCCCGGGCTCCATCTTTTGCCGCCGAGAGCGGCCTCGCGCCGAGAGGCGTTCTGCGGCCCGGCACTTCTCTGCCCGGGCCGACGGACTCAGGTCAGCGCGTCGCGCCGCCAGAGCGCAGCGCAGGCCGAGAGGTCGCTCGCGTAGTCCGCGAGGCGCAGCGCCCGGGTCGTCAAGGCGGAAGCGCGATCCGGCTCGGTCGCCTCGTAGTCGTCAGCGAGATGGCTCGATCCGGCGGCCTGCACGCGAGCGAACGCCGCGGCCCGATCGAGCGCGACCGCGAAGTCGCCTTCGAACAGCCCACGCAGGATCGTGTCGATGAGCGCGACGAGCTCGTCGGGGCCGGCGGGGCTGGGCGCGCCTGCGATGACCTCATCGGCCGAGGAGATCTCGGCGCGACCGCGCTCGTACAGAAGCGCGGCGGTCTGCGGATCGTCGTGGATCATGAGCTGGAGCAGGTACAGCCGCCAGAGCACGCCGGGCAGGCTCCGCGACGGCGAGCGGGACCACAGCTCCGCGAGATCGTCGATCCCGTGCTCGTCGGTGAAAGCCACCAGACGGTCGACGACATCACCACCGGGATCCGCCCTCACGCGAGCAAGCAGGGCGTGAGCGGTCGAGTGGGCGACACGCGACACCTCGGCGGGATCCTCCGCCGCGAATCGACGGTCGAACAGTTCGGCCGGTCGGCGGACGGGCTTGTGGAACTCCCTCGACTCGTCGCTCATGCCTTCCAGGCTACCCGCCGAGGTGGGCGACGGTTCCGGCGGGCGGGCCTCAGGCCGAGGTCGGAATCGCGACGATCGGGTCCGACGTGGGTGTGCCGGTGGGCGACCCGCCCTGCTGCTCGATCGTCACCGCGATCACGTCACCGGGCTCCATGGTCCCGTCGAGCAGCACTGTCGCATCGGTGGGGTTCTCGAATGTGCCCGCCGGGATGGGGTCCCCGTCGCGGACGTACCAGAGCTCGAAGCTCTCATCGTCGGCGATCGAAGGAAGGCCCTGCGAGACCAGCACGACCTTGCCGACCGACTCCGACCAGTGCACCGTCGCGTTGCCGCCGCTGTCGCCGACCTCAGCCGATGCGGTCTGGGCGTCGGGGGCGCTCTCGATCTGCTCGAGGGCGACGACTGCCGCGGGGCGGTTGAAGAGCTGACCGATTGAGGCGGCACCGAAGCCGAGGCCGACGAGCAGAATGAGGGATGCTGCGAGGCCGAGCATCCCGCGCGTCCAGCGGCGCCGCGAGATGGCCTGGATCGTCTCCGTGTTCGGCCCGGGCTGCGCAGGCGCTTCGACGGGCTCAGGGACCGGGGAGGTCGACTCCGGCACCGGCTCGGCGACCGCAAGCCCGGGCTCGGCGACCGCGAGCAGATCCAGCGGCTCAGTGACGGAGGCGACCGGCGGCACGGGGATCGCCGGCGGAACAACGGGGATGTCCTGCGGAGTCACCGCGATGCGAGCGAGCAGCGCATCGCGCACCGCCGACGGAGGCTGAACCCGAGCCACGCCACCGGCGAGCGCGGCGGCGGTCGCGGCATCCGTCATCACGAGTCGCTCCCATTCGGGATGCTGCGCCCGCGCGGTCTCGAATGCGGCCTGGTCCTCGGGCGACAGCGCGCCCAGCGCATACCCCGCCGCGAGCTCCGCGAACTCCTGCTCGTTCATGCTGTCACCCCCATTTCGGCTCTCAGGCGGGACAATCCGTCCCGCATCCTGGTCTTGATCGTCCCGAGCGGTGCGCCCACCAAAGCGGCGATCTCGCTCTGACTGTAACCCCCGTAGTAGGCGAGGGTGAGGGCCTCGCGCTGTGCCTCGGGGAGGCTCGACAGTGCTGTCGCGACCCGCTCCCCCTCGATCTTCAACTCGACCTGCTCGGCCACGCCGTCGTGCGGGACGTCGAGATCCCGCAAGCCGGTGCGCACGTCCCTGTCGGTGCTCGCCTGCGCCGACCGAACCCGGTCCACTGCCCGTCGATGTGCGATCGTGAGAATCCACGATCTCCCCTGCCCTCTGTTCGGAGCGAAGCGGCCCGCGGATTGCCAGACCTCCAGGAAGACCTCCTGCAGCACCTCCTCGCTCTGCGAGCGGTCGACGAGGACGCGCAGGATGAGGCCGAAGACGCGCGGCGAGAGAAGGTCGTACATCCTCGCGAACGCATCTTGGTCGCCCTGCGCGATCTGCAGCAGCAGAACACCGATGAGGTCAACGGGGTCGGCACCGCTCTCCGGCACCTCCACCCCGTCGATGACCATGTCCACCAGCATGCCCTACTCACCCTCCACACGACCGCAGCGGTCACCCGAAGGTGAAGGAGTACACCTCGACGCCCGGGCTGACATCGACCTCGAGCACCGCCTGCGACCCGTCCGCGTCCTCGACGAGCGGGTACGAGCGCGGCACCCCGTCGACACGGATCACGCGTTCGTCCCCTCCCAGGCGCGCCCTCACCTCGCCCTCGCCTGCGAGCACCATGCGCACTTCCGAGGCGCGGAAGTCGAGTCGGATGCTGCCTCCGGCGTCAGCCGAGGGACTGGCGTACTGGGTCTCGATGCGCCAGCTTCCGTCGAGCGCGAAAGAGTCTGCCGGCTGGGCTGAGGGAAAAGCGAAGTCACCCTCGCCTGCCCGGTACGGCGCCGAGCCGCCGTAGTTCACGTCCTTGGCGGATCCGAGGAACGTCTCGCGCGTTCTCGTGCCGGCCTCGGGGGTGGCGTCTTCTGTCTCGGTCTCGCCGGGCAGCGTCACGGCCGGGTCGGCGGCGACGAGCAGCTCACGGATGAGCTTCTCCGTGGCGGCGTAGCCGCCTTCGCCGAATGAGATGTGCCGCACGGTCCCGTCGGCGTCGATCAGATAGTGCGCAGGCCAGTATCGGTTGCGGTAGTTCGTCCAGGTGGAGAGGTCGTTGTCCAGCCCGACCGGATAGGTGATGCCGAAGGCCTTCGCTCCTGCGGCGACGTTCGCGGCATCCTTCTCGAAGGCGTACTCGGGCGAGTGGACGCCGATCACCCGGAGCCCCGCATCGCGGTATGCGGCATCCCACGCGACGACGTGCGGGATGCTGCGCTGGCAGTTGATGCAGGAGTATGCCCAGAAATCGACCAGCACCACCTCGCCGCGGAGATCCGCGAGGTCGACCGCGGCGCCATCCGGCGTGTTCAGCCACTGTTCGATGCCCATGATGCTCGGCGCCGTCCCGCAGGATTCCAGCGCGGCAGCGCCGTTGGTGCACTTGTCGAGGTCCTTGTTCTCGTCGGTGACGAGTCCGCCGAGGTCCAGCGCCCGCCGTGCATCGGGGCTGTCGGTGAGGTCGCGCTGGATGTCGGCCGTGTAGTCGGGAACGAGACGCTGCAGCAGCTGCGGCACGTTGAAGACGAGCCCGACGGCGAGCGCCAGCATCGCAATGCCGGCGGCGATCCGGAGGCCGCGCTCATGCGCGCGGAAGGCGCGGATGCGCTCGACGAGACCACGGCCGGCGAGCGCGAAGAACAGAAGCGGGATCGCGACTCCGACGGCGAACGAGACCGTGAGAACCACCGTGTCCAACCCGATGCGCCCGGTCGATCCGGCGACGATGATCGCGGCCAGCACCGGCCCGGCGCAGGGGACGAACACGGCGCCGAGCGCCAGCCCCACGCCGTACCCGCTCCCCTTGTTCGTCACCTCGGACCGCCGGGCGAGTCGCTGGAATGGCTTCTCGAGGATCTGCTCGAACCGCGGCACGAGCAGTCCGACGCCGATCAGAACCAGGACCGCGATCCCGACCCAGCGGATGATGTCCTGCGGGAGGCCCAGTGCGCCGAGCGCGAGGGAGCCGACGAGCGTCACCAGGGTGAAACTCGTCACGAGCCCCGCGATCACCAGGAAGGGACGCCAGCGCGACGCCGGCAGCGGGTCGCCGTCGAACCTTGCGGACTGCGCACCCCCGGTCAGGAAGATGACCGGCAGGACCGGCAGGATGCACGGCGAGATTCCCGTGATGAGACCGCCGAGCAGTCCGATGATGACGAGCGACATGCTTCCCCCAGTGTTCGGCGGTTGTTCGCGTCGGGGCCCGGATTCGGATTGCCAATCCGATCCGGCGACGACCCCGAAGACCTCGTGTACGCCCCGACCGGTGGCATACGAAGCACACTCGGGTCCTGACGGACTCACCCGGAGGTAGTCATGTTCAGCAAGAAGATGCACGTCACGGCGGGGATCTCCCTCGCCATCGCCACAGTGTTCGCGCTCTCCGCCTGCTCCATGGGCGGCGGCGGCACCCCGACGCCCGCGGCAGAGACGACCGCGCCCATGGCGGAGCCGACCGAAGAGGCCATGGAGATGGACCCGGCGGCCAATCTGGTCGGACCGGGGTGCGCCGGGTACGCGGAGGCGGTTCCGGAAGGCGACGGCTCGATCGAGGGCATGTCACAGGACCCGGTCGCTGTCGCAGCATCCAACAACCCGATCCTCACGACGCTGACGGCAGCCGTCAGCGGTCAGCTCAACCCGGACGTCGACCTGGTCGGCACGCTCAACGGCGACGAGTTCACGGTCTTCGCACCGGTCGACGATGCGTTCGCGAAGATCGATCCCGCCACGATCGAGGCGCTCAAGACGGATGCCGACACCCTGACGTCGATCCTGACCTACCACGTCGTCCCGGGCCAGATCGAGCCTGCCGACATCGCCGGCACGCACACCACCGTGCAGGGCGCCGACCTCGAAGTGACCGGCAGTGGCGACGAGTGGATGGTCAACGGCACGGCCATGGTCATCTGCGGTGGAGTGCAGACCGCGAATGCGACGGTGTACCTCATCGACACGGTGCTGATGCCGCCGGCACAGTGACCTGATCTCCGGCCGGGGGGAAATCGGTCGGACTGGGGGCGGCGCGGCCGTCGGTGCCTGGCATGGTCGGCACCGGCGGCTGCGCTGTGCCATGAAAGCCGCGCGACGTCAAGGGTTCTTCTCCGGAATCTCGGTCGGCGTAGCGTGGCAGATGCTCGGGCGTGACAGCACCGCCCCGCGGGGACCTGCACCTCGCCCGCGCAGGGGAGAGAGATGACAGAGCTTCGTGAAGCCGGGGAGTTGACGACCGGCGAATTTCTGGACGGGCGCTATCGCCTGGAAGAGCGGATAGGCGAAGGCGGCATGGCGCGGGTCTTCCGCGCCGAGGACACGACCCTGGGGCGCACGGTCGCAGTGAAGATCCTGCGCGCACCCGTCGACGGTCTCGGTGAGATCGAACGCGCGCGCTCCGAGACGACCCTGCTCGCGTCGCTCAACCACCACGCGCTCGTCACCCTCTTCGACGCGCACGTGTCGGACAGCGACGGCAGCTACCTCGTCATGGAGTACGTCGAGGGCATCACGCTGCGCGACCGGATCGCCCGCGGGCCGGTTGAACCGGTCGAGGCGGCTTCACTCACCGTCGACATCGCCGAAGCGCTGCATGTGGCCCACTCGGCGGGCATCGTCCATCGCGACATCAAGCCGTCGAACGTTCTGCTCTGGAGATCCCCGATCCCCGGCCGGGAGTGGCGCGCCAAGGTCGCCGACTTCGGGATCGCCTACCTGCTCGATTCCAGTCGCGTCACGACTCCCGGCCTCCTGGTCGGCACGGCGGCCTACATCGCCCCGGAGCAGGCCCGTGGCGCCGAGCCCGCGCCATCTGCCGACATCTATGCGCTCGGTCTCGTGCTCATCGAGGCGCTCACCGGAACGAGGCCTTACGCGGACGCGGAAGGAATCGGCACGGTGGTCGCCCGTCTCATGAATCCGCCCGAGGTGCCCGAGTGGCTCGACGAGGGCTGGCGGCAGCTCCTGCGCGGGATGACGGCCACGCTGCCCGCCGACCGGCCCACGGCTCTCGAAGTCGTGGTGGCCGCGTCGCACCTCGTCCCCGTCGTCGATCCTGCAGACCCGGATCTGGCGACCAGCGCCATGACGGCACCCCGCACGGGTCCGACAGCGATCCTGCCGCTCGCGGCGGCCGTGGCCGCCGGTGCGGTTGCGGCGCGCGCAGCCGCTGCCACGGCCGCGGTGGATCGTTCGCCGGAGCCGGTGACCGCGCCGTCGGCGGTCGGCCTCTCGGGACCTGCGACGGCGGTGATGGCGCCGCCCGGCTCTCCTGCCTCATCACCTTCCAGGCGAAGCCGCCGTTCGCCCGAACATCGCGACCGTCTACGGCGCCGCCGGCTCATCCTCGTCGGAGTCCTCGCCGCGCTGGTTCTCGCATCCATCATCGGCGCCGCCCTGTGGTTCAGCTCGCCTCTCGGCGCGCAGGAGCCCGAGCCGTCACAGCCAGGCGACGAGCAGGTCGTCGAACCCCCCGCCGAAGAGGTGCCCGTCCCGGCGCCGACCCCGGTCGATGACAACGTCGGAACCGTCGACGACCCGGTGGAGGGCGACAACAGCGGGCCCGGAAACGACACCGGCAACGGGAACGGCAACAGCGGTCCGGGGAACAACAACGGCAACGGCGGCAACGGCAACGGGAAAGGCAAGGGCGGCGGTTGAGCGGCGCCGTCCGATGACGAACGGTCCCTCGCCTGCGAAGTAGGCTGGATGCCGCGGGCCTCTAGCTCAGTCGGTAGAGCATCGGACTTTTAATCCGCGGGTCGTGGGTTCGAGCCCCACGGGGCCCACGCAGCAATCGGCCGCCCCCTCTGGGGGCGGCCGATTGCTGCATGCGCCTCGTGTTGCGAGAATCCACCCTTTACAAGCACAGCTTCGAGCCCCACGGGGCCCGGCATGCGCCTCGTGTTCGCGACTCCACCCTTTACAGCACAGCTTCGAGCCCCACGGAGCCCTCGCCTCGCCCCGGCGCGCCCTACCCGAGCGGAACCTCGTAGTGCACGAACCCGGTATGGGTCGCGACCCGGTCGTACAGCGCCCGCGCGGTCGCGTTCGTCTCCGCC
The DNA here is from genome assembly GCA_963751055.1 of uncultured Actinomycetota bacterium. Classification (GTDB taxonomy): domain Bacteria; phylum Actinomycetota; class Actinomycetes; order Actinomycetales; family Microbacteriaceae; genus Microbacterium. The sequence continues at coordinate 1,204,244 of CAVVTB010000002.1, forward strand.
GTCAGCCAGTACACCTTGGCGCAGCCGCGCTCCCTCGCCCATGCCGACACCGTCTCGATAAGCGCGCGACCGGCGCCGGATCCGCGCGCATCCGGAGACACGAACAGGTCCTCGAGGTAGCAGTACTCACCGCGCGACCACGTGGCCGGGTGCGTGAGCCAGTGCACCAGCCCTACCGCGCTGCCCGCAGCATCCCGTGCGATGGCGCCATGGATGGGGTAGCCGGGATCGACGAGTCGGTCGAATGTGAGCGCGGTCTGGTCGTCGCTCAGCCGGCTCTCGTAGAACTCGAGGTAGCCGAGCCACAGCGGCAGCCAGTCATCCCGATCGGATGCTGCGAGGGGGCGGATCTTGATCACGAAACGAGGCTACTGCGCGCGGTGCGCCGTGCCTGCGCACTGAGATCGTCGCCTCGCCGGGTGAGGAACTCCTCCAGCCGGGCACTGTCCACGCGGCCGATCTCGCGCAGCGCGACCCCGACGTTCGTCTGGACGAGGTGCTCTGGATCGTCGGCGAGCATCTCGCAGAGCGCGAGCGGGTCGTCGAGATCGCCGTTGCGGATGATCCAGAACGCGGCCGTGATCGCCGCGCGCCGGCGCCACCAGTCGGGCGACCGGGCGAGGTCGAACAGCACGTCGCGCGGCTTGTCGAGGAGGTACCAGCCGACCACCCGCGGAGCGGAGCGGTCGATGCAGTCCCACGTGTCGATGCGGTCGAGCCGCCGCATCCACAGGTCGTAGAGGTCCTTGCGGTCGGAATCGCTCAGCCCCCGCACCCGAGCCTTGAAATCGAGGATGCTGACCGCGACGACCCGCATCTCGTAGACATCGGAGTCGAGCAGGCGATCGACCTCGGCCAGGGGCATCCGCGTGTGGGACTTCGCGATGTCGAAGACCGTGCCCATGCGCACGCCGATCACCTGGACTGCGTCCTCCGTCATGCGCGCCCGGATCTTGTCGCGTTCCTGGGCGGACGCTGCAGCGTCGAGCGCCGCCCGCACCCCTTCGGCCGTCAGCCCCGGATCGTCATACACCGGATTCGGCGAGCTCCGCGCCGGCATGGGCGAGCTCACCGAGGGCGGCTTCGCTGGACTCCGCGGCGACGCCGGCGATCAGATCCGTCAGCACCCGGACGTGCCGGCCATGCTCGATCGCGTCGAGGGCCGAAGCTCGCACGCAGTAGTCGGTGGCGAGGCCCACGATGTCCACGTCGATCACGCCGTGCTCCTCCAGCAGCTGTGTGACTGTCACGCCTTCGTCGGTCGTGCCCTCGAACAGCGAGTAGGCAGGCTTGCCCTGCCCCTTCTTGACGTGGTGGGTCACTTTGCCGGTGTCGAGACCGGGGTCGTACTCGGCGCCCTCCGTGCCGCTCACGCAGTGGACCGGCCAGGTGTCCACGAAGTCCGGCTCAGAGTGGAAGTGCCCGCCGTTGTCGTTGTCGGCGTCATGCCAGTCCCGCGACGCGACGATGATCGCGTAGTCGTCCGCATGCGCCTCGAGGTGGCGCGTGATCCGCTCCGCGACGGCGTCGCCGCCGTCCACGCCGAGCGGTCCCCCCTCGGTGAAGTCGTTCTGCACGTCGACGATGAACAGTGCCTTGGTCATGGTTCGAGCGTACGCCGGTAGTCCGCGCGGGTCATCTCCTCGACGTGAGTTTCGGCGGGCTCGGTGACCGGCTCGGCGACCGGCTCAGCGACCGGCTCGGCACCGGGCTCTGCGACCGCATCCCTCCGCCACAGCTTCGACGGCCACCAGATCGCCCGCCCGATGTCGTATGAGAGCGCGGGCACGAGCAGCGAGCGGACCACGAACGTGTCGAGCAGCACGCCGAACGCGACGATGAACGCGATCTGGGCGAGGAACAGGATCGGGATGACGCCGAGCGCCGCGAACGTCGCAGCGAGCACCAGACCGGCCGACGTGATCACGGCGCCGGTGGCGACGAGTCCGCGCAGGATGCCTCGCCTCGTGCCGTGGCCGAGGGTCTCTTCCCGCACGCGCGACATCAGGAAGATGTTGTAATCGACCCCGAGCGCGACCAGGAAGACGAACCCGTAGAGCGGCACAGCGGGGTCGGCACCGGGGAATCCGAACACCGAGTCGAACACGATCGCGCTGACGCCCAGAGCCGTGGCGAACGACAGGATCACCGTGAGGATCAGCAGCACCGGCGCGAGGATCGACCGCAGGAGGAGCATCAGAATCACGAGGATGACGGCGAGGATCACCGGGATGATGACGGTGCGGTCGCGGATCGATGTGTCGTTCGAGTCGATGTCGGTCGCGGTCTCGCCGCCGACGAGTGCGACGTCCGCGCCGAGCTCCTCATCGAGAGCGACCCGCAGTTCGCGGACCGTTTCCTCCGCAGCGACCGAGTCCGCAGCATCCGTGAGCGTGCCGATCATCAGGATGTCTCCCTCGGAGAGGGTCGGCTCGGGAGCAGGTGCACCGGGCGGCCCCACGGCCGTCAGCGCGGCCTCGCCGTCCACCACCTCGACGTTCGCCTGCCCAGTCGGCGAGTCATCGGATGCCACGGCCACCGACTCGATGCCGTCGCTGTCGTCCAGTACCTCGGCGGTCGCCGCGAGGTCGGACTCGGGCACGATCACGTAGACAGGACTCCCCGATCCCGCGGGGAAGTGCTCGGCGAGAACGTCCTGCCCATCCCTGGCCTCCGACGCTCCCAGCACGAGGTCGCTGGAAGGCACCCCGTCGGCCTTCAGCTGCAGCATGCCCGCCGCGCCGACGAGCAGCACCACGGTGCACACGATCCACACCGCACGCGCGTGCCGGGCGATGAAGCGTGCCTGCCGTGGCCACAGGCCCTTCACGGACTGGGTCAGATCGTCCGGGATCGTCTCGATCGGCCCCTTGGGGATGAACGGCCAGAACGCCGTTCGCCCGAACAGGGCGAGGAGCGCGGGGAGGAACGTGAGCGCCGACAGCACCGAGAAGGCGATGCCGATCGACGCGATCGGCCCGAGTGCGCGATTCGTGGCGAGGTCGGACAGCAGGAGGCAGAGGAGACCTGCGATGACCGTGCCGCCGGCCGCGATGATCGGCTCGAAGGATCCTCGCCAGGCCGTGACCGTGGCATCCCACCGGCGCGCACCGGTGGCGATGGCTTCCCGGAAGCGGGCGACGTAGAGCAGCGCGTAGTCCGTTGCGGCGCCGATGACGAGGATGAAGAGGATGCCCTGGACCTGGCCGTTGAGGACGACGATGCCGGCATACGCCAGCCACCAGACCGTGAGGAGCGCCACACACAGGGCGAACACGGACGTGAGGAGCACCAGGACCGGCAGAAGCGGCGATCGGTACACGATGACGAGGATGACGAACACGGCGATCAGCGCCACCGCGAGCAGCAGGCCGTCGATCCCCAGGAACCCCTCGACGAGATCCGCGGTGAAGCCCGCAGGACCCGTCACCCAGCCCTCCATGCCGTCGGGGAGCTCGTCCGCGATGAGGGCCCGGATCTCGTCGACGATGGCGGCGACCTCACCCGAGGTGTCGATCGGCGCGAAGATCTGAGCGGCCTCGCCGTCCTCCGAGGCGATCGGGGGCGACACCCCCTCCTGTACGCCCTCGAGCTCGGCGATGTCGTCGGAAAGCGTCTGCACGTCTGCGAGCTGGGACTCGCTGAGCGCGCCCTCCCCCGTGATGACGATCACGGCAGGGATGCTGTCGCCGCCCAGGAAGTCCGGCAGACGCTCATTGACCTGCGTCGCGTCGGCGCTCTCTGGCAGGAACGACGTGCGGTCGTTGCTCGAGACTTCGTCGACCTTGCCGAAGTAGGGTCCTCCGATGGACCCGCCGATCAGCCACACCAGCACCAGCAGGGTCGGGATGCCGATGCGCAGCCATCTCGTCGGCTGGCGGTGTGCGTGACTCGTCGGCTCCATATCGCTAGCTTATCTAGCAATTTTCTCGAACGCGAACACTCCTAGGCTGAATCCGATGATCTCGGCATCCCTCGCCCTCGTCGGCGCATTCGTGTACGGCGCGGCGGACTTCTTCGGTGGTCTCGCGGCGAGGCGGCTGCGGTCGATCGTGGTCACCGCGGTGGCCGCACTTGCGGGCCTCGGTGGCACTGCTGATTGCGCTTCCGGTGCTGGGCGGCGTGTGGAGCGGTGCCGACGTCGCGTGGGGCGTCCTCGCCGGGCTGTTCGGCGTCGTCGCCGTCGGCCTCCTCTACGCGTGTCTTGCGATCGGGCCGATGAGCATCCTGTCGCCGCTGACGGCAGTGGTGTCCGCGATCGCGCCCATGCTCTGGGGGCTGCTCGTCAACGGGGAGACCCTTGCTCCGGTCGGCTATCTGGGGCTGGTCGTCGCGCTGATCGCGGTCGTCCTGGTCGGATTCATCCCGGGCGAGAAGGTCGTGCGCCCGAGCGCCCGCGGACTCCTCATGGCCGTGGGCGCGGGTCTTGCGATCGGCGCGTTCCTCATCGTCATGGATCAGACGAGCGATCGCAGCGGGCTCGTCCCGCTTGTCACGAGCCGTGCAACCAGCGTCGTCGTCACTGCCGTCATCGTCCTGGGGCTGATGCTCGCCGCCGCGCGGCGGGGTGACGTCGCATCCTCGGTGTTCGATGCCTCCGGCTCCGCGTTCGGCGCGACTCCGACCGGGCATGCGGACCTCGAGCACACCGCCCTGCCGGCCGCGGGCGGGCCGACGTTCACGCGCACTCGCGCGATGTGGCTGGCGATCATCTGCGGGGTGCTGGATGCCGGAGCCAACGCGCTCATGCTGATCGCTCTCCGGGTCGGCGAGCTGTCGATCGTGTCTGCGCTGACCGCGCTGTACCCCGCCGGCACGATTCTCCTGGCAGCGATCGTGCTCCGCGAGCGCGTCGCCGCGATTCAGTGGATCGGCCTCGTCCTCGCGCTGGTCGCGGGCGGGATGCTGGCGCTGGCCTGACAGCGCCGTGGCGTCGAGCGGGTCCGGCGGTGAGCGACCGGTCCCTCGACGGTCAGCCGCGTGCGAAGAGCAGGATCCACGACAGGATCAGCGCGACCGCGCCGAGCCCGATGAGACCTGCCGCCAGGAGCGCCACTGCACGGACCGCGGGTGAACCCTGGGTCAGCCGCATCCGGCCGACCGATCCGCGACGGTAGAAGAGGTCGGCCATGTCCTTGCCCGCGAGGGCGTGCTCCTGCTCATGAGACAGGTACGCCTCGTTGACGGCACCGTCCTCGTCGAACCAGCGCACGAGCCGGCCGTGCTCGGAGTCTTCGACGACCGCCCGGACCGGCAGCCAGGTGCCGTCGAACAGATAGATGAGGAGGGCGAGCCCCGCCAGCAGAGCGCCGAGCCCGAATCCCACCCAGGTGAAGACCTCGATGACCGCATCGAACGCTTCGTTCATCTCGATCATCACCCCAGGCCCCGACGACTGAGGCCCGCCGGAAGGCGGGCCTCGTACTGTCTGAGCCACCTAAGGGAATCGAACCCTTGACCTATTCATTACGAGTGAATCGCTCTGCCGACTGAGCTAAGGTGGCGCGCTTTGCTCGCGCTATGCACGATCAACGATCTTACAGTGTCGCGAGAGTGCTCGCGAACCGGCGGCGATCGCCCCGGGTGACTACTCGCAGCGCAGCCCGTCCTCGGGCACCGTGCCCTCGAGGAGATACGCCTCGACGGCCTGGTCGACGCAGTCGTTGCCCTTCATGTACCCGGTGTGCCCCTCGCCGACGCGGGTGATGAGCACGCCCGAAGACAGCTGATCGGCGAGCGAGACCGCCCACTCGTAGGGAGTCGCGGGGTCACCGGTCGAGCCGATGACCACGATCGGCGCGGCGCCCTCCGCGGTGATCGGGCCGCGCACTCCGGTGGGAGGATACGGCCACACATCGCAGAGATCGACGCCGCCGCTCCAGTAGGGCGCGATGGTCGGCGCGTCGGCGGCGATGCGCGCGTCGGCGGCAGCCTGCTGCTCGGGAGTGGTGTCATTGGGATAGTCCATGCAGTTGTACGAGTCGAACGCCTCCATCGTGTTGGCGATGTACTCGCCGTCCACGCGGTCGAAGTAGGAGTCTGCGAGCAGGAAGGCGACTTCGGGGTCGCCCTGAAGTGCATCGTTGAGAGCGACGGTGAGGTACTGCCACCACGTCGGGAAGTACAGGGCCTGCACGATGCCGCTCAGCAGGTTGTCCGCGTTCAGCATGCGCCCATCGGCGGCCGGGAGCGGGTCGCGGTCGACGGACGCGAGGAGCGTTGCGAGGTCGGCCATCGCGTCGTCGACGGAACCGCGGAACGGGCACTCGTCATCGGTGACGCAGTCCGCCATGTAGGCGCGGAGCGCCGACTCGAACCCGACCGCCTGAGTGGTGCCGACGTCGACACCGGGGATCGAGGGGTCCACCGCGCCGTCGAGGACGAGGCGTCCGACCCGCTCGGGGAAGAGCTTGGCGTAGGTCGCTCCGAGGAAGGTGCCGTACGAGTAGCCGAGGTAATGCAGTTCGCGATCGCCCAGCACGGCGCGGATCAGGTCCATGTCACGCGCCGAGTTATCGGTGGTGAGGTGGGGCAGGATGCCGTCGCTGTTGGCTTCGCACGCCTCCGCGTAGACGCGGTTGCCCGCTGTGAGCTCGTCCTTCCATGCATCCGAGCCGCGCGGCGCATCGGGGATGCCGAACAGGTATTCATCCATGTCCGCGTCGCCCAAGCACGTCACGGCCGTGGACTCCCCGACGCCCCTCGGGTCGAACCCGATCACGTCATAGCTCTGACGCAGGGACTCGCCGGTCATGCCCTCGACCGACTCGCGGACGAATGATACGCCGCTGACGCCGGGCCCACCCGGGTTCGTCAGCAGCGATCCGATCACCTCGTCGCCCGTGGCGCGGCTCCGGATCAGCGAGAGTTCGATCTCGCCCGCCGACGGATCAGCCCAGTCGAGCGGAGCGGTCACCATCGTGCAGTCGAACCGCTCGGCGCACGTCTCCCAATCGAGCGTCTGCTCGTAGAACGGCAGCAGCTCGGGCGCGACGCCCTCGGTGTCGGGAGTCGGGCTCGCCCTCGAGACCGAGCCGGCGTCGGGGATGAACGAGTACAGGCAGCCGCTCAGCAGAACGGATGCCGCAGCCAGGCCCGCGATCGCGACGACGAGGCGGCGAGCGCCACGACGTGGGGTGGAGAGGTTCACGGGATCCTTCCGCTCGCGACTGTCACGAGCATGCTTTCGAGGGCGAGAGTGGGGGCGGCGTTCTGCTCGACGTTGCGCCGCGTCTCTGCGATGCGGTCGACGACCGTCAGTGTGCGCTCGGCGCTCCACGCAGCGGCGAGGGCTCGCAGCTCGGCCTCGAGCTCGCGGTTGATGAGCTGGTCGTCGCGGCCGAACTGCAGCATCAGCACGTCGCGGAACATCGACTCGAGGTCGGTGAGCACGCGGTCTATGCCGTCGCGCAGGCTCCTGGTGGCGCGTCGCTTCTGATCGTCCTCGAGAGCGGAGAGCTGCGCCCTCACCGCAGGCGGAATGGGCGAGCCCTCGGCGAGTCCCAGCGTCCGCAGCAGACCGGCCCGCTCGCCTTCGTCGCGCTCCGCGGTGAGGGTCTTCGCATCGTCGGTTGCAGCCTGCACGATGCGGCCCGCGACCTCGACGACATCTCCGACGCCACGCACCCGCAGGACCGCCCGCAGGGTGTCATCGCGGCGAGCGCGAGCCGCGGCATCCGTCGCCAATCGCTGCGCCATGCCGATGTGCCGCTGCGCGTGGCGTGCCGACTGCTCGGCGACGGCGAAGTCGACACCCGTGCGCTCCGCGATCAGCGCCGCCACATCGGCGACCTCCGGCTCGCGCAGACGCAGGGTGCGCACACGCGAGCGGATCGTGGGCAGCAGATCGGCATCACTGGGTGCGCAGAGCACCCACACCGTGCGCTCGGGCGGCTCTTCGAGCGCCTTCAGCAGGACGTTGGACGTGCGTTCGGCCATCCGATCGGCATCCTCCATCACGATCACGCGGTAACGACCCAGCGAGGGTGAGAAGTACGACCGCTCGACGAGCGCGCGCGCGTCCTTGATCGAGATGATGACGCCCTCGGTGCGCAGCGCCGTGAGATCGGGATGGGTGCCCGCGAGCACCTGTCGCATCGCCTTCTCATCGCCCTCGTCCGCGATCAGCGCGGCCGCGAACGCGTACGCGAGGGTCGAGCGACCCGAGCCCGGCGGTCCGGTGATGAGCCAGGCATGGGTCATCGCGGCGGGATCGGATGCTGCTTCGCGAAGAGCCGCGACGGCATCGTCCTGCCCCCACACGTCGCCCCACGGCACAGTGCTCCTAGGCACCTCGGCGGGAGCCGCGATCGCCGTGGAGTCCATGACCGCCAGCCTAATCCGCGCCGCCGACGCGCTCGTCGTCGTGGGAGTGGCGAAGGCGGCCGACGCGCTCGCGGATCTCCGCCGCGAGTTCATCGGCCGGACGAGATGCGTCGAGCACCAGGAACCGCTCCGGCTCGGCAGCCGCGATCGCGAGGAATTCCGCACGCACGCGGGTGTGGAAGTCGTCCTGCTCGGACTCCAGCCGGTCGAACGGCTTGTCGTCGGCGTCGAGACGACCGCGGGCGATCGCCGGGTCGAGATCGAGGAGCACGGTGAGGTCGGGAAGCAGTCCGCCTGTCGCCCATAGGGAGAGATCGCGCACCTCGTCGCGTCCGAGGACACGGCCCGCGCCCTGGTAGGCCACCGACGAGTCGAGGTACCGGTCCTGGATCACGACGTCGCCGCGGGCGAGTGCGGGACGCACCACAGTCTCGACATGGTGGGCTCGGTCGGCGGCATACAGCAGCGCCTCGGCACGCGCTGCGATCTCGCCGGGATGGTGCAGGACGATGTCGCGGATCAGCACGCCGACCTCGGTACCGCCTGGCTCACGGGTGCGTACGACGGCGGACCCTGTCGCGGTCAGCCACTCCTCGAGCAGCGCGGACTGCGTCGTCTTCCCGGCACCGTCGCCGCCCTCGATCGTGAGGAACAGACCGCGGCGCGTCACTTCTTCGCCGGCGCCTTGCGCGTCGTCGTGGTCCGCTTGGCTGGCGCGCGCTTCGGCGCCGGACCCTTGGCACGCTTGTCTGCGATGAGCTGGACCGCGCGCTCGAAGGTGACCTCCATGGCGTCCTCACCACGAGGGATCGTCGCGTTGGTCTCACCGTCGGTCACATACGGGCCGAACCGGCCGTCCTTGAGCTTGATCGGCTTGCCGCTGACGGGGTCGGCCTCGAACTCCTTGAGCGCGCTCGACGCGCCACGAGCGCCGTACTTCGGCTGCGCGTAGACCGCGAGCGCCTCCTCGAGCGTGATGTCGAAGAGCTGCTGCTCGGTCGTGAGCGTCCGCGAGTCTGTCCCCTTCTTGAGGTACGGACCGTATCGGCCGTTCTGCGCCGTGATGGGCACCCCCGTCTCGGGATCGTTACCGACCGTGCGCGGCAGGTCGAGCAGGCGCATTGCGGTCTCGAGGTCGACCGTGTCGACGGACATCGACTTGAAGAGTGAGGCGGTGCGCGGCTTCGGCGCGACCTCCTTCTTCGCCGCGCGCTTCTTCGGCGCCTCGACGGCGGCGCCTCCGGCTCGATGATCTCGCCGGTCTCCTCGTCGACCTCGTCCGCGGCCGGAGGATCGATCTCCTGCACGTATGGTCCGAAGCGGCCGTCCTTGACGACGACGAGCTTGCCGTTCTCGGGGTTCTCGCCGAGCACCCGGTCGCCGGCGACGGGAGCGTCGATGAGCTCCTGGGCTTTCGCAGGGGTCAGCTCGTCGGGTGCGAGGTCCTCGGGGATGTTCACGCGGCGCGGGTCGGCCTCGGCGTTCTCGGGATCGGGGATCTCGAGATAGGGGCCGTACTTGCCGAAACGCAGAGTCGCGACGTCGCCGATGGGCGTGGAGTTCAGCGCACGAGCGTCGATCTCGCCGAGGTTGTCCACGATGTTGCGCAGCCCGACCTGGTCATCCGAGCCGAAGTAGAAGTCCTTGAGCCAGTCCTCTCGCTTCTGCTCACCACGGGCGATCGCGTCGAGGTCGTCCTCGAGCGCTGCCGTGAAGTCGTAGTCGACGAGGTCGGCGAAGTGCTCTTCGAGCAGCCGCACCACGCTGAATGCGAGCCAGCTCGGAATGAGCGCCTGACCGCGCTTGGTGACGTAGCCGCGATTGATGATGACGTCGATGATGCTGGCGAAGGTCGACGGGCGGCCGATGCCCTTCTCCTCGAGCGCCTTCACGAGGCTGGCCTCAGTGAACCGGGGCTTGGGCGAGGTCGCGTGGCCCTTCGGCTCGACGTCCTTGAGCCGCAGCACGTCACCGACCGCGAGCGCCGGCAGGGACTGGTCGTCGGCCTTGTCGGCGTCGCTGCGCTTCTCGTCGTGGCTCTCCTCGTATGCATCGAGGAATCCGCGGAAGGTGTAGACCGTGCCGGATGCCGTGAACTCCGCCTTGCGGCCGTCTGCGGCGACCTCCAGTGTGACGGTGGTCGTCTCGTACTTGGCGTCGGACATCTGGCTCGCCATGGTGCGCTTCCAGATGAGGTCGTAGAGGCGCTGCTCGTCACGATCGAGCTCGCCCGACACCTCGGCGGGTGTCCGGAACGTCTCACCGGATGGACGGATCGCCTCGTGCGCCTCCTGCGCGTTCTTGCTCTTGTTGGCGTAGACGCGGGGGTTCAGCGGCACCGCCTTCTCACCGTAGAGCGCGACCGCCTGCTCGCGCGCCGCCTGCACGGCCTGCGTGCTGAGCGCGGTCGAGTCGGTGCGCATATAAGTGATGAAGCCCTTCTCATAGAGACGCTGGGCGACGCTCATCGCGTGCTTCGCGCTCATCGAGAGCTTGCGGCCGGCCTCCTGCTGGAGCGTCGACGTGGTGAACGGGGCCTTGGGGCTGCGGGTGCCGGGCTTCGACTCGAGATTCGAGACGGATGCCGTCCCGGCGGCCTCGATCGCGGTTGCGAGGGCGCGCGCGCGCGGCCTCGTCGAGTACGAGGACGGCCTTCTTCAGCTCGCCGCGGTCATCGAAGTCGGTGCCGCGCGCGAGCGGCGCGCCGTCGACGCGGGCGAGGCGGGCGGCGAAGGACTCGGCGCCCTTGACGGCGAGCGTCGCGATGTCCCAGTACGACGCCGAGACGAACGCCATGCGCTCGCGCTCGCGCTCCACGACCATGCGCGTCGCGGCGGACTGCACCCGTCCGGCGGAAGTCCCCTGCTGGACCTTGAACCACAGCACGGGGCTGACGTCCCAGCCGTAGAGACGGTCGAGGATGCGGCGCGTCTCCTGCGCGTCGACGAGCGCGAGGTCGAGCTCGCGGGTGTGGTCGACCGCTTCGCGGATCGCGTCCTTGGTGATCTCGTGGAACACCATGCGCCGAACCGGAACCTTCGGCTTGAGCGCCTCGAGGAGGTGCCAGGCGATGGCCTCGCCCTCGCGGTCCTCATCGGTGGCGAGCAGGAGTTCGTCGGCGTTCTTGAGTGCGCGCTTCAGTTCGGCGACGGTCTTGCGACCGCGCTCGCTCTCGACGTAATACGGGTCGAAGCCGTTATCGATGTCGATGGAGTACTTGCCGTATGCCTGCTTCTTGTCCGCAGGGATGTCTTTCTTGTCCGCCAGATCGCGGATGTGCCCGACCGAGCTGAGCACCTCGTAGCCGTCTCCGAGGTAGCCCTGGATCGACTTCATCTTCGTCGGTGACTCGACGATGACGAGCTTTTTGCCTTGTGCCAACGGGGGCGTCCTTTCTTCGTCGCAAACCATACACGCCGAACACCGGGGTAGTCGCTGTGAGCGCCGGATCAGGGCGGCGGCCCGGCACGCGCCGACGCCGTCGCCGGCAGCCGTCCGAACAGTGCAGAGACCGCCACGGTCGCGATCAGGCCGTCGATCTCGCACCGCACCAGCTCGGTATCGGCCGCCCCGGCAATGGTCTCCGCCACGTCGCACGGGATGCCGTTGACAGCGCCGGATGCCGCGTCGGCCGCCGCGAGTGCAGCGGCGTCCGCCACGCCGGCAAGGCGCTGTCCGAAGACCGCGGCCGATCCCGCCAGGGCGAGTCCGACGCTGAGCGTCGCAGCGCATGCCACGAGCCCGACCGTGACGATCGATCCCGCCATCAGCGCACCCCGTCAGAGGCCGCCGGTCAGCGCGCAGCTCGCCGCCGTGAGCGTGAGCGGGATGGGAAGCCCAGGTGCCGCGGCGGCCGACGCCGTCACGCAGACGAGCTCGCCCCGGGTCTCGATCATCCCGATCGCCCCGGGCACCGCGGCTGCGAGCACGGCCTGGACGCGCCCATCGGACTCGCCGCGTGCCGCCAGGCGTGCAGCGTCGGCTGCGGCATCCTGCAAGCGGACATGCCGGGCACTCGCGCCGAGGGCACCGACTCCGAGCATCATCACGAGCACCACTGCGGGCAGGGCGACGGCGAACTCGGCGACGACGGACCCGCTCTCGCCGCCGAGCTGCCGGCGGATCACGCGACGGTCAGCGCGCGGCGGACGAGATCCGTGAGGATGGCGCGCACCTCGTCGCTGCGCATGATCACCACCAGCATCCCGGCGAACGCGACAGCGGCCATCGTCGCGATGGCGTACTCGGCGGTCGCGGCGCCGCTGTCGTCGGTGAAGAGCCGTGACGCACGGCGCCGGGTGAGAGAGGGAATGGACATTTCTGCTCCTGTCTATATGGGCTGGTGGGCACGGGCACAGGGGTGTCAGAGCGACAGCGGCACCGTCGACATGACGCCGAGCATCATGGGCGCGACGCCGAGGAAGAGGAAGGCCGGCAGCGTGCAGAGCCCCAGCGGAAGGAGGAGCCGCGATGAGAGCTTCGCCGCCCGCAGCCGCCCGTCGACGCGGGCACGGTGCCTGGCGAGTGCCGCCGTGGCGCGCAGGAGCTCGACCGCGGGAACGCCCGCGCTGCGGGCGAGTGCGAGCACCTCCTGGGTCGAGCTGTTCCGCCACGGCTCCCGTGGCTTCGCGGACGACAGCCGCCGCCCGCTCGAGCGAGACGCCCCCGCTCATGGCGATGGCGAACAGCTCGGCGCCGATGCCGGGGATGCCGCCGGCGCCTGTCGCTCGCCGCACGAGTGTGGCGCTCCAACGGCGCGCGCCGAGGATGAGGACGGAACCGGCGACAAGGCAGGACGAGTCCGATCGGGGTGCCGATGAGCGCCGACATCGTGTCGAACCCGAGGAGGGCGCCGAGCCCGACCGCCACGAGGGGCAGCCATCCCATCAGCCGAGCGGTGCCTGCCGGCTCCGCAAGCGCGACGCGCACCTCGTCGTCGGCCTCCTGCGCATCCCGCAGCGCGGTGGCGAGCGCGCGCAGGCTTTCGGCGAGCGGAGCACCCACGGTCGTCGCCACCCGCCAGGCCGCCGCGACATCCGGCCAGGCCTCCGCACGTCGTGCGCTGCGACCCCGGCGTGCGGCGGCCGGCGGGTGCGCCGCGAGCCGAACCGCGTCTGCGAGCGAAGCGCCACCCGCCGTGGCCGTGACGACGCGCCCGGCGGCCGCATCTCCCGCTTGCGCCAGGTGGCGCCAGGCCTGCGCCGGCGCCATCCCCGTCTGCAGCAGCACCGCCAGGCGGAGCACAGTCTCTGCGGCCCCGCCGTCGGGCTCGTTCACTCGTCGAGCCACGAGACCTCCTCGATCCCGAGCCGTCCGGACCGGTCGAGGATGGGCCTTCCCGCTGCGGACAGCCGGCGGACACCGTCCTCTCCCCGCTCGACGTGGAGCACGAGCCCGATCGCGCTGACCACCTGACGCGCGAGCGCGCGGTCACCCAGCCCTGCCAGCGCCCCGAGCGCTTCGAGGCGCACAGGCACGTCTTGAAGGCTGTTCGCGTGCAGAGTGCCCGCGCCGCCGTCGTGCCCCGTGTTGAGGGCGGTGAGGAGCTCCCGGACCTCCTCGCCGCGGCATTCACCGACGACGAGCCGGTCCGGCCGCATCCGCAATGCCTCCCGCACCAGCCGTGCGAGCCCGATCGCTCCCGCTCCCTCGAGGTTCGCCTGCCTGGCCTCGAGGCGCACGTGGTGCGGATGGTCGATGCGCAGCTCCGCCACATCCTCGATCGTGACGATGCGCTCCCCGTGGGGTGCCGCCGCGAGAAGCGCGGCCAGCAGGGTGGTCTTGCCCGACTCCGGCTGCTCCCGTGACCAAGAGGTTCTCGCGCCGTGCGACGGCGCGATCGAGACGTCCGCGCGCCTCTTGCGCCGAACATGCGGCGCTCCTCGAGCGTGTCGAGAGAGACATCGCCCAGCCGAGGCACCCGGATCGAGATGGCGGTGCCCTCGGCTGCGATGGGCGGCAGCACCGCGTGCACGCGGACGCCCCCTTCGAGCCGCACATCCACGCACGGCGTCGCATCGTCGATGTGCCTGTCGCCGAGCCCGATGAGAGCGACGGCGAGTTCGCGCACGTCTTCCTCCGCGGCCCGCCACTCGGGAGCGACGACTGCTCCCCTGCCCCGGTCGACGAACAGTCCCGATGACCGTTGACGAACAGATCCGTCACATCCGGGTCGTCGAGGTAGGCGGACAATGATGCCAGAGCAGGATGCCGCAGGTCTCGGTTCCCGCATCACGTCCGGCGCCGGTGCCGCCAGAGGTCTGCTCGGATGCGGGTCGGGCCGCCACCCGGCGGATGCCGGTGCGACCGTCGGCACCGGCTCGGCCGTCACGACAGCCGGTGCCGAGCGCGCCTGGGCGACGAAGGGATCGGGCATGCGTCGACGCTAGGTCGGTGCGCGCATCCGAAACTGCTCGATCGGCGATCCAGTGGAGAGCCGACTGCTCTCGAGCGCCTGTGGAGGAGCAGAGGCAAAAGTGGGCGGCATCCCATGGGGGGAATGGGATGCCGCCACGCGCGACACCACACTTCGGGGGGTGATTCGGGTGCCGCAATGCCAGAATCAAATGTTCGGCCGGACAAGAGCATATGCGACTTCATGCACTCGTCCAAACAAATGCAACGCGACGCGCGCCGATATATCGGTCGGGTTTCCACAATCGCCCGACCACTCACTGTCGGAGGTAGTGAGGACGCCCCGCGGCGCGTACATTTGCGTGTCAGACTCGCCGGGATGCCGGAATCCGAAAAGCCCCCAAAGGAGCGCGCCGAATGAGCAGCCAGATCGACCACCTCCTGAACGAGACGCGCCGGTTCGCGCCGTCCGACGACTTCGCCGCGGCGGCGATCGCAACGCTGGAATTGTACGAATCCGCGGCAGCCGATCGCGAGGCGTTCTGGGCGGAGCAGGCACGTGATCTGCACTGGCACACCCCGTTCACCGAGGTGCTGGACTGGTCGAACCCGCCGTTCGCGAAGTGGTTCGACGATGGCGAGCTCAACGTCGCCTACAACTGCCTCGATCGGCACGTCGAGGCGGGCAACGGCGATCGAGTGGCGCTGCTGTGGGAGGGCGAGCCCGGCGAGAGTCGGCGCGTCACGTATGCCGAGCTCACCGAAGAGGTCAAGCGACTCGCAAACGTCCTCGAAGGACTCGGCGTCAGCGCCGGTGACCGTGTCGCCATCTATATGCCGATGATCCCCGAAGCGATCGCGGCGATGCTGGCGGTCGCACGGATCGGGGCCATCCACTCCGTCGTCTTCGGCGGCTTCTCGGCCGACAGCCTTCGCTCGCGCATCGACGACGCCGGTGCGAAGCTCGTGATCACCGCCGACGGCGGATACCGCAAGGGCAAGGTCTCGCCGCTCAAGCCGGCTGTCGACCTGGCGCTCGGTGACCGGAACGGCTCGGGAGTCCAGGAGACGGTCGAGCACGTCCTCGTCGTCCACCGCGGCGGAAACGCCGTCGACTGGGTCGACGGCCGCGACCTCTGGTGGCACGATGTCGTCCCGGCGGCCGGCGCGGAGCACGAGGCGAAGGCGTTCCCGTCCGAGAACCCGCTCTTCATCCTCTACACGTCGGGTACGACCGGCAAGCCGAAGGGCATCCTGCACACGTCGGGCGGGTACCTCACCCAGGCGGCGTTCACGAACAAGGTCGTGCACGACATCCATCCGGAGTCCGACGTGTTCTGGTGCACCGCCGACATCGGCTGGGTCACCGGCCACACGTACGTGACTTACGGCCCGCTCGCGAACGGCGCCACGCAGGTGCTCTACGAAGGCACGCCCGACACGCCCCACCCTGGCCGGTGGTGGGAGATCATCGAGAAGTACGGCGTCACCGTCCTCTACACCGCGCCCACCGCCATCCGCTCGTTCATGAAGCTCGGGCGGGCGATTCCCAAGAAATTCGACCTGTCTTCGCTGCGCGTGCTCGGCTCGGTGGGTGAGCCGATCAACCCGGAAGCCTGGATGTGGTACCGGAAGATCATCGGCGGCAAGACCGCGCCGATCGTCGATACGTGGTGGCAGACCGAGACGGGCGCGATCATGATCTCGGCCCTGCCCGGAGTCACCGAGACCAAGCCGGGCTCGGCGCAGGTTCCGCTCCCCGGCATCTCGATCGACGTCGTCGACGAGGACGGCACGCACGTGGGCAACGGCAACGGCGGCCTCCTCGTCGTCACGGAGCCGTGGCCGAGCATGCTCCGCGGCATCTGGGGCGACCCCGAGCGATTCGTCGAGACGTACTGGGAGAAGTTCCAGAAGCAGGGCTACTACTTCGCCGGAGACGGCGCGCGGCTCGACGACGACGGCGACGTGTGGCTGCTCGGACGCGTCGACGACGTGATGAACGTGTCTGGCCATCGTCTGTCCACGACCGAGATCGAGTCGGCGCTCGTCGCCAACGAGGCCGTCGCTGAAGCCGCGGTCGTCGGCGCGTCCGACGAGACCACGGGTCAGGCGGTGGCGGCGTTCGTCATCATCAAGCAGTCCTACCTCGCCGAGCACTCCCCCGACGGCCTCGCGCAGACGCTCCGGCTGTGGGTCGGCGAACAGATCGGCCCGATCGCCCGGCCGCGCGATGTCTACATCGTGGAGGAGCTGCCGAAGACCCGCTCCGGCAAGATCATGCGGCGTCTGCTTCGGGATGTCGCGGAGGGCCGCGAGGTCGGCGACACCACGACGCTTGCGGACACCGCCGTGATGAGCGTGATCAGCGCCCAGGTGAGGTGACCGCCAAGCCGGCCGCGAGACGACAGCTGGTCGCCGAGACCCCGGGTGATTCCCATGCTCTCGGCGACCAGCTGTCGTCTCGCGGTCAGGAGACCGAGAAGACGACCTCGACCTCGACGGGGCTGTCGAGCGGGAGCACCGGAACGCCCACCGCCGAGCGGGCGTGCCTGCCGGCATCCCCGAATATCTCGCCGAGGACTTCGCTCGCGCCGTTGATGACGCCGGGCTGACCGGTGAAGTCGGTGACGGATGCCACGAACCCGGTGAGCTTCACGACGCCGGTCAGGCGGTCGACGCCGCCGGCGACGGCCGCCGCGGCTGCAACGGCGTTGAGCGCGCACTGCCGGGCGTACGCCCTTGGCATCAGCGGCTGGGACGAGACCCGGTCCTTCGCCGACCTTGCCGATCGCGGGGAGTGCTCCCGCGACCATCGGCAGCTGGCCGGACGTGTAGATCAGATCGCCGTGTGCCTTCGCGGGAATGTAGGCGGCGACCGGCGGGACGACGGTGGGGAGTTCGATGCCGAGCTCGGTGAGCCGTTCGGAAACACTCATGGCTCAGCTCTCCTCGAACTGCTTGGCGGCCTGGGCAGCGGCATCCAGCCCTGCCTTCGCTGAGCCGGCGTCGGCGCCCACGGGACGCTTGAGGTATGCGACCAGGCCGCCCTCGGGGCCGGGCACCACCTGGACGAGCTCCCAGCCCTGCTTGCCCCAGTTGTTGAGGATCGCAGCGGTGTTGTGGATGAGCAGAGGCGTGGTGAGGTACTCCCACGTGGTCATGGAAATCTCCGGAATCTCGCGGGCGGAAGCTGGGTGAACGCCGTCAGGGCGCGGGTCCGTCAAGGGATCGCCCAGGTATCTCCCCTACGATCAAGCCTATGCCTGATACGAAACGAACGGCTAGCGGTGTGCTCGGCGGCTTCGCCGGCCTCGTCGGCCTGAGCGCTGCCGCGGGTGTCCTCATCGCTGCCACCATCACCCCCGGCATCGCACTTTCAGGTGCTGCCGCGTCGAGTGCGATCACGATGTTCGACAACCTCCCGAGCGTCCTCGACATCGACAAGCTCATGCTTCCATCCACGTACTACGGGAAGAACCCCGACACCGGTGAGTACGTCGAGATGGCGAAGTTCTACGATCAGAACCGCTCTCCCGTCGCCTTCGACGAGGTCGCTCCGGTCATGTACGACGCGATCCTCTCCAGTGAAGACCCGCGCTACTACCAGCACGGCGGCGTCGACCTCATCGGCACCGCGCGAGCTCTGCTCAGCAACGCCGGTGGCGGCGAGACCCAGGGTGGGTCATCCATCAGCCAGCAGTATGTGAAGAACGTGCTCATCCAGCGCTGCGAGCGGGATGCCGAGGAGGAGTACGAGACCGACAAGGACGGCAACGTCGTCCTGGACGAGAACGGCCAGAAGGTGGTGGCCGTCACCGCCGAGGAGGCACTCCAGAACTGCTGGACTGA
Organism: uncultured Actinomycetota bacterium; assembly: GCA_963751055.1. Lineage (GTDB taxonomy): Bacteria > Actinomycetota > Actinomycetes > Actinomycetales > Microbacteriaceae > Microbacterium. The sequence goes on from CAVVTB010000002.1 coordinate 1,222,775, forward strand.
CGCCACCACCGCCCAGGGCGCCGACGGCTACCAGCGCAAGCTCCAGGAGATGCGCTACGCGATCTCGCTCGAGCAGAAGTACTCGAAGAACGACATCCTGCTCGGATACCTCAACATCGCGAACTTCGGCGGAACGACGTACGGCATCGACGCGGCCGCCAAGTACTACTTCAACGTCGCTGCGAAGGATCTCACGCTCGGTCAGGCCGCGACCCTCGCCGGCATCGTGCAGAACCCGAACACGTACCGCATCGACAAGCCGCTGGGATCGGTGTTCAACCAGGACGGTGTCGGCTTCAACAAGGCGCCGGACACCCTGATCGACGACGTGAGAGAGGGCCAGCTGGCCGCACTCGACACTGCGCTCGCCAGCGGGAAGATCACGCAGGAGCAGTACCTCGCCGCCGCGGACGGCTACACCTCCACCAAGGGTCGTCAGCTCTATGTCCTCAGCCGACTGCTCGAGGACGGCAAGATCACGCAGGAGCAGTACGACGCCGCGATAATCGAGCCGATCACACCCGTCATCACCCCGGCCCAGGCCGGCTGTGGCAAGGCCGGGGGCTCGGCGTACTTCTGCCAGTACGTGCGCGACATCGTCGAGAACGATCCCGCCTTCGGCGCGACGCCCGAGGAGCGCGAGAAGGCGCTCAAGCGCGGCGGGCTGAACGTGTACACGACGATCGACTACCGCGTGCAGGCGGCGGCCGAGCAGACGATGGCGGCCAACGTGCCGACCTCGGCCGACTTCATGAAGCTCGGATCGGCGATCGTCAGCGTCGAGGCGACCACCGGCCGCATTCTCGCGATCGCGCAGAACACGCAGTTCGACGAATCCGCTGCCGCGGCCAGCGATCCGAACAAGAACTCCCTCGTGTTCGCGGGCGATCACACCTACGGTTCATCCAACGGCTTCGAAGCCGGATCGACGTTCAAGCTCTTCACTCTCATCGACTGGCTTGAGAAGGGCCACTCCCTCAACGAGAGCGTCAACGGCAAGGTCCGCAAGATCACCAAGATCAAGGACAGCTGCACTCCTGGCGGGTTCTGGGTCGACCCCGGCGCGAAGCCCATCGAGAACTTCGGCGGGGGCGGTGGGCGGCAGGGCACGCCCATGCAGTTCACCGCGCAGTCGCTGAACTCCGGGTACCTCGGCATGGCCGAGAAGCTCGACCTATGCGACATCCAGAAGGTGGCCACCAGGATGGGCGTGGTCCTCGCCAGCAACGGCGACCCCGTGGTCATGGACGGCGCGTTCTCGGTCATCGGCTCGAACTCCGTCTCGCCGCTCGCCATGGCGAGCGCCTACGCGACCGTCGCGAACAACGGCATCTACTGCCAGCCGAAGGCGATCGACCGGGTAACCGACGCCGATGGGGTCGACATCGCCCCGCCGGTTCGGACATGCACCCAGGTGCTCGAACCCCGCATCGCTGCGACCGCCGCATTCGCGCTCCAAGGTGTGATGACCGGCGGCGGCACGGGTGCGCAGGGCAACCCGCGTGACGGCACACCGCTCATCGGCAAGACCGGAACCGCCGAGGAGTACCAGACGTGGCTCATCGAGTCGAGCACCAAGGTTGCGACCGCCGCGTGGGTGGGCAACATCGACGGCCGCGTGAACATGTTCCGGGCTTTCGGCCAGCTGCGCTACACGCTCGCACGCGAAACCCAACGGGTGGCGAACGCCGTCTACGGTGGCGACAATTTCGCCTCACCCGACCAGGAGCTCATCAAGACCGTCCTCACCGACCTGCCGAACGTCGTCGGAATGTCGATCGACGACGCCAAGAAGGCGCTGGATGAAGCAGGCTTCGAGGCGATCGTCGGGGAACCCGTCGACTCCAACGTCGCCGAAGGCCTCGTCGCGGCCCAGAACCCCGGCGCCGGCAAGGTGGCAGGCGGATCGGCCGTGACGATCAACCCGAGCAACGGCCAGGGTCTTGGCATCCCCAATGTCGCGGGCCTGACTCTCAGAGACGCGAAGGGCGCGCTGCGGTCAGCCGGATTCGGCAACGTGACGGACGGCACCTGCGCGGTCGACGCGTCCGCCGGCGCCCAGCAGAAGGCGACGGGGACGACCCCGGCGGCGGGCTCAGTGGTGAACCGCAATGCATCGATAGCCGTCGACTACATCAGCCTCGTCTGCGGCGGTGGCGGTGGCGGCAGCGGCCCCGGCGGCGGCGGCCCCGGCGGCGGCAACGGCTAGTGCCGGCATCCGCTTCCCGTTCCGCCCTCACCGCGCTCGCCGCGGTGGGGGCGGTCGGTGCGGGAGCCGCGATCTGGGGCATCGGCATCGAACGGTACCTGTTCGCGATCCGCGTCCATGAACTGCCGATCCTGCCCGCCGGCTCCGCTCCGATCCGCGTGCTGCATCTGTCCGACGCGCACATGGCACCGTGGCAGCGGACCAAGCAGGCGTGGATCGCCGCCCTGGCGTCGCTCGAGCCCGACCTCGTCGTCAACACCGGCGACAACCTGGGTCATGCCGAAGGGCTCCGTGGTCTGCGCAGGGCCTTCGATCCGCTGCGCGGCGTGCCCGGCGTCTTCGTGCACGGCTCCAACGACCACACGGCGCCGTCGCCTCGCAATCCGCTCAAGTACTTCACGGGGCCCTCGCACGTGAAGGTCGCCGCCGAGCCACTCGACACGCGGGCGCTCGACGGCTACCTGACGGACGAGCTCGGCTGGCTCGACCTCAATAACGCGGTCGGATCACTGGATGTCGGCGGACGGCGGATCGACACGTTCGGCGTGAGTGACGCGCACCGCGGCTGGGACCGGCTCGACGCGCTGCCGGACCCGCTCGCAGATCTGCAGGCTGACGAGTCGCCGCTCGTGACGCTGGGCGTCACCCACGCCCCGTACCGGCGGGTCCTCGACACCTTCACCGATCTCGGCGCCGATGCGATCCTCGCGGGGCACACCCACGGTGGCCAGGTCCGCCTCCCGGGATTCGGCGCGCTGGTCGCCAACTGCGACATCCCGCTCCGCCAAGCGCGGGGCTTGAGCACCTGGAGCCACCGAGGACGCAGCGTGCCGTTGAACGTCAGCGCGGGGCTCGGGCACTCCATCTATGCGCCGGTGAGATTCGCCTGCCGCCCCGAAGCGTCGCTGCTCACGCTGGTCGCAGCGACCTAGCCGGTTCGGATCACCCTCCGCGATCGGGTAGACTCGGGGGGTTGCCACGGGGTGTGGCGCAGCTTGGTAGCGCGCGTCGTTCGGGACGACGAGGCCGCAGGTTCAAATCCTGTCACCCCGACAGATGACGAAAGGCTCCACCACACGGTGGGGCCTTTCGCATGAACGAACAGGAGTGCGAATGCCGACCCCCAGACTCGTCGCCTTCGACCTCGACGACACCTTGGCACCGTCGAAGAGCGCGATCGACCCGCGCATCGGCGAGCTGCTGATCGCGCTCGCCGAGCGGGTCGAGGTCGCGGTCATCTCGGGCGGGCAGCTGGCTCAGTTCACGACCCAGGTGGTCGACAGACTCCCGGATGCCGCCCCCGACGTCCTCGCACGGATCCACCTCCTCCCCACCTGCGGCACGCAGTACTACCGCCTCACGCCGAACGGCGTCGCAGAAGGTGTACGCCTACGCGCTCACCGAGGACCAGAAGTCGCGCGCTCTCGCCGCGGTGGAGGGCGAGGCTCGTCGTCTGGGACTCTGGGAGGCCGAGACATGGGGCGACATCCTCGAGGACCGCGGGTCGCAGATCACCTTCTCGGCGCTCGGACAGCACGCTCCGCTCGACGCGAAGTCCGCCTGGGATCCGACCGGCGAGAAGAAGAACACCCTTCGCTCGGCTGTTGCGGAGCAGCTCCCCGACCTCGAGGTCCGCTCCGGCGGCTCGACGTCTGTCGACATCACCAACAAGGGCATCGACAAGGCCTACGGCATGCGCCGGCTGGCCGAGCAGACCGGCATCCCGCTCGAGGACATGCTCTTCGTCGGCGACCGCCTCGACCCGGACGGCAACGACTACCCCGTGCTGGCGATGGGCGTGCCCTGCCACGCGGTCGAGGGCTGGGAGGACACGGCCGAGTTCCTCGATCGTCTCATTCCCACCCTCCCGGGCGCCTAGCCGAGCACCTCGGTGTTCGGCGGCGCCGGGTTGGCGCCCTTTCCCGCGGCCACCGGAGTGCGGGCAGCGCCCTTCGCCGACGTCGCACGCGGCGTGCGAGCGGCGGGCACCGGCTGTCCGACGGGCACCAGTCGCGCGAGCTGAGTCACGTGCTTCGGCTCGAGCTCGGCGAGCGAAGCGACGCCGAGGAGGCGCATCGTGCGCTCGATCTCGGTCTTGCAGGATCGTGATCGTGCGATCGACGCCCTGCCGGCCGCCGGCCATCAGGCCGTACAGATAGGCCCGCCCGATGAGGGTGAACTTCGCGCCGAGCGCGATGGATGCCACGATGTCGGCGCCGTTCATGATGCCCGTGTCGATCATCACGGTCGCGTCCTTGCCGACCTCGCGAACGACCTTGGGCAGCAGGTGGAACGGGATCGGCGCACGGTCGAGCTGGCGACCGCCGTGGTTCGACAGGACGATGCCGTCGACACCCGCGTCGATCAGCCGGACAGCGTCCTCGACGTTCTGCACGCCCTTCACCACGAGCTTGCCGGGCCAGAGGTCGCGGATCACCGCGAGGTCCTCGTAGCTGATCGTCGGGTCCATGGCGGCGTTGAGCAGCTCGCCGACGGTGCCGCCGCCGGTGGATGACAGCGACGCGAACTCGAGCTTGGGCGTCGTGAGGAAGTCGTACCACCACCACGGCCGCGGGATCGCGTTGACGATCGTGCCGAGGGTCAGCTGCGGCGGGATCGAGAATCCGTTGCGCTTGTCGCGCAGCCGGGCACCCGCGATAGGGGTGTCGACCGTGAACTGCAGCGTGTCGAAGCCGGCTTCGGCCGCGCGACGCGCGAGGCCGTATGAGATCTCGCGATCGTTCATGACGTAGAGCTGGAACCAGTTGCGCCCGTGCGGGTTCGCCTTCTTGACGTCCTCGATCGACGTGGTGCCGAGGGTGGAGAGGGTGAACGGGATGCCGGCGGCACCCGCCGCGGATGCTCCGGCGATCTCGCCCTCGGTCTGCATCAGCCGTGTGAACCCGGTCGGCGCGATGCCGAACGGCAGCGCGCTCGGACCACCGAGGATCTCCACCGATGTGTCGACATCACGCGGCAGGCCGCAGGACTCCGGGGTGGAACTCGATGTCCTCGAACGCCTGTCGTGCCCGCGCCAGCGAGAGCTCGCCCTCGGCCGCGCCGTCCGTGTAGTCGAAGGCGGCCTTGGGTGTCCGCCGCTTCGCGATCTTCCGCAGGTCGGCGATCGTCAGCGCGGAGTCGAGGCGGCGCTTGCGGCCGTCGAGCTCGGGCTTCTTGAACTGCATCAGCTCGAGCAGCTCAGCGGGATTGGGCAGTTGTCGGGTGACCATGATGGTGCCTTTCGTCAGCGCGGCGAGCGGGCGAGACCCGCCTCGGCGTAGTAGCCGGTGATGTGCCGGTGGATCAGGGTGCGGGCGCGCGCGGCATCTCCCGCATCGACGGCATCGAGGATGGCGCGGTGCTCGCTTCGCAGGCGCGCGGCGGCGGCCTCCCAGTCCGCGATGCCCGCGGCGCCCGCTTGGACATACGACTCGATCGCGGTGCGCAGGCCCGCCATCATCGCGGCGATGACGACGTTGCCCGACGCCTCCGCGAACGCGAGGTGAAGCTGCGCGTCGAGCGCGAGGAACTCGGCTGTGGTCAGGTCGGGAGACTCCATCGCGTCGATGACGGCGTGCGCAGCATCCGTCGACCGGCCCGCATCGGCGGCGAGAGCCTCGACGACCGCTGATTCGAGCACCAGGCGGGTGCGGACGACGTCGTCCAGAGGAAAGCCGCTTGCGGCCACCTGGAGGCGCAGCAGCGCTGACATGCCGCCTCGCGGGGTGGCGATGATGATGGCGCCGGATGTCGGGCCCGAGCCGGTGCCGGTGCGGATGAGTCCCATCACCTCGAGCACGCGAAGCGCCTCGCGCACGCTCGATCGCCCGACCCCGAGGGATGCCGCGAGTTCGCGTTCGCCCGGAAGACGGTCCCCTGGCGCCAATCGGCCGTCGAGGAGGTCCGACTCGATGCGCTCCAGCACGATCTGCCAGGCGCGCGGCGCCGATGCCGCCCCGTCCGTCGCGTCCATGCGCCTCCTCTGTGGTCTGACCACGATAGGGCATGTGGTCTGACCACGCAAGTGGTCCTACGCTTGACGCATGGATCCCCTCGTCCTCGTCCTCATCGCCGCCGGCATCGCTTCGGCGTTCTGCTGGATCGCCTCGCTGATCACGAAGGACACGTCGTGGGTCGACCGCCTGTGGTCGATCGTGCCGGTGGTGTATGTCTGGATCTTCGCGATCGCGGGGATCGCGGCGGGCGATGACGCCGTCCGGCTGATCGTGATGGCCGTGCTGGTGACGGCCTGGGGTGCGCGCCTGACCTTCAACTTCGCCCGCAAGGGCGGCTACACCGGCATGGAGGACTACCGCTGGGCGGTCCTGCGCGGTCGCATGAAGCCGTGGCAGTTCCAGCTGTTCAACCTCTTCTTCATCGTGCTCTACCAGAACGCCCTCCTGGTCCTGATCACGCTCCCCGCGTACATCGCGTGGCAGCATCCCGCCCCCTTCGGCGGGTGGGACGTCGTCTTCTCGGTCCTCTTCGCAGCATTCCTGGTGGGCGAGTACATCGCCGATCAGCAGCAGTGGAACTTCCACAAGGCCAAGAAGGCCGCCGGCGGGCAGCTCGAGCCCGGCTTCGTCACGACCGGACTGTTCGCCTACAGCCGCCACCCGAACTTCTTCTTCGAGCAGGCGCAGTGGTGGGCGTTCTACGCGATCGGCGCGACGGCGGCCGCTGCATCCGGTCTCGGCCTCTGGGGCGGCATCCTCAACTGGACGATCCTCGGCGCCGCGCTGCTGACGCTGCTGTTCATCGGCTCGACGATCTTCACCGAATCGATCACCGCGTCGAAGTACCCGTCCTACGCCGATTACCAGCGGCGGACATCGATGCTCGTGCCGCTCCCCCGGCGCCGCGGCGCGAGCGAGGCACCGATCGCAGCCTGAGACACGCTCAGCCGTCGAGCCGGCCGCCGGACTCGCGCAGATAGCACTCCGCGCACATCGACTCGTAGGTGACGCGGTCCGGCGACAGCTCATCGATCGCGACCTGGTCGCCGTCGAAGACGAATCTGCCGCCGACGAGCCGGGCGTTGAAGAGCGCCTTGCGTCCGCAGCGGCAGATGGTCTTCAGCTCCTCGAGGCTGTGAGCGAGTTCGAGAAGGCGACGTGAGCCCGGGAAGGCGTTCGTCTTGAAGTCGGTGCGGATGCCGTATGCCAGGACCGGAATGCCGTCGAGCACCACGATCCGCAGCAGGTCGTCGACCTGCTCGCGGGTGAGGAACTGCGCTTCGTCGACGAGGAAGCACGCGACATCCACGGGCTTGCCCGGCGGATGCTGCTCGGGGATGAGCGCCCCTTCGGCGTCCTGCCGGACACGGGCACGATGCTCGGCGAACAGGGCGCGCAGGTCATCCTCGGGCCGGATGAGGAAGTCCACCGACCGCTTCATGCCGAGGCGGCTCGAGATCTCGTCCGCGGCTTTGGTGTCGATCTCGGGCTTGGCCAGCAGCACATGCTGGCCGCGCTCCTCGTAGTTGTACGCCGCCTGCAGGAGCGATGTCGACTTGCCGGAGTTCATCGCCCCGAAACGGAAGTACAGCTTTGCCACGAACCGAGCGTAGTCGCTAGGGCCGCTCCCACTCCTCGATGGCGCCGGGCACGACGATGAAGGTCGACGCTGCTCGCGGCACATCCGGCAGCCGGGCGAGCCAGGCGGCATCCCGCGCCGTCACTTTTGCGCGGAGGTGCCCGAACTCGTAATCGAGCTGGCCCTCGGTCACGGTGATGGCCGGGGATGCGGCATCCGGTCGACGAACGCGCGAACCGTCGAAGCGGTACCCCCGCGCTGGTCGCCTCGGCGCGCAGTTCCCCGAGGAAATGCCCGATCGCGTCGAGCGGCTCAGGGCTCGCCCGGAACCGCTCGAGCTGCGGATGTCGCGTGTAGCCCCGCGTCTCGCCCGCGAGCACCTTCTGCGCGAGCAGCGCCTCACGCCAGCAGGCGACCAGCGCGGCACGGTCGAGGATCGACGGATGCAGCGACCACAGCCTCATCGGCCCCCGAAGCCTCCTCCGCCACCGCCTCCACCCGACGATCCTCCGCCCGAGGATCCTCCGGACGACGACCAGCTCGAGCTCGACGACGAGCTGCTCGAGGACCCCGGCCGCGAGACCGGCGTCGCCGCGAGTCGTCCGATCGAGGACGACGCGTCCGACAGCGAACGGGAGGTCACGGCGTCGAAGAGCGCGCACTTCGGCGGTGTCCGCTCCGGCTGCGCCTCGGATCACCTTCACCCACTCCCGCTCCATGCCGAACAGCACCGCGTACGGCAGGAGCCGCTCGTAGACGTTGACGACGCGATCTGCAGGTGAGCTGGGCAGAGCGCTGTAGCTCCTCCTGCCCGCTGCGACCAGGTCGGCCGTCTGCGGCGATTGCGCGGCGCGCAGGCGGTCCTCCTCCGCCAGCCGGAGGTACTCGCGGATGCCTTCGAGATACGTCTTGTGCATGCCGCCCGCAAGGGTGAGCGTCGACTTCGGCAGCGAGAGCATCGGCAGCACGAAGAACGCGAAGAAGCCGCTCGCGATCGCCGCGATGTAGAGGAGGCTGCCGAACGGCGCGATGTCGTCGAGCACGGCGAACGCGGCATCCCCGAAGAAGATGAGGCCGAAGCCCAGGACGAGGCCCGCCAGTCCGGTCGCTCCGCGGACCAGAGCGATCCAGCCGGGGAGGCGGCTGCGGTACCCGCGCTGGATGGTCGCATCGTCGATGCGCCGCACGTAGGTGACGGCACGTGCCGGGGGCTGGCGCGCGAACTCGCCGAGATCGATGTCGGCGCCCGGCTCCACGCGCTTGCCGAAAAGCGTGTCGACGATGCGACGATCATCGTGCTCGAGGCCGCTGGGGTCACGGAGGACGACTTCGAAGTCGTCAGGGTCCTCGCGGTCCCCACTCGCGCGGATCTCGACGGCGTCGCGCACTGCCAGGTCGACGACATGCGCGGCGAGCGCACGCTCCGGAACGTCCAGGACGCCGGCCGAGAGGGTCAGGGACTCGTCGTCGGGCGGCGTGTACTGCACGATCACCGGCGACCGATCGGGATTGCGGCGAAGCACCACCCGCATCACGAGCACGAAGATCAGTCCGCCGATGCCGGTCAGGAGCGCCAGGCCAGGCAGGATCCAGTCCCACCACGGGTACGGCGGAGGTGGCGGTGGCGTCGGCGCTGCGAAGGTGCCCTGCACGAATCCGAGCGCGAGCGTGACGTTCTCATCGGGACCCAGGTCGGTGTCCTGGGCGATGAAAGAGCGAGCGGATGCCGCAGCATCCGTCCCCGCCCACTCCTGCGCCCACGCTGCAATCGGTGCCGGCCATTCCTCGTCGATCTCCGGGCCTGAGATCTCGCATTGCTCGGTCGACCCGGCGGGTCCGGTGTAGCAGAACGCCCGCTCCGGCGAGCAGGCCGCCGGCGGCATCCCCCGCGATGTGGACGTTCGCGGTCACCACGCCGAACGGCTGCGCGTGGTCGGTGCCCACCGTGTCCCAGAAGAACTCGTCGGCATCGGTGTCGTCGTAGCGCAGCACGACGTCGCGCATCGTGTAGGAGATCACGTAGGTCTGCGCTCCGTGCACGTAGGAGTCATCGCCGGTGAGCACGTAGACCCAGTCGTCGTCCTCTTCGGTCCACCACGGGATCGGCACGCCGTCCGCGCCCGTGACGTTCACGACCTCGGTGTCGTGCGCGATTCCGGAGTCCGACTTCGGGATCCACCGGACGATGCCCTTGTTCTGGTCGAACTCGGGGAAGCGGGCGACGATCGACTCGATCGTGTAGAGCACGCTCGTGCCGCCGGCCGCGCGCACGAGGTAGTAGTCGGCGTCGAGGGAGTCGTACGTGAAGTCATCGACGGATGCCGCGGCAGGGGCGGGCGCGGCGAGGAGCGATGCCGCGATGCGCGAACGCCGCCGCGAGTCCCCAGAGCCGCATCGCACCGACCTCAGGGCGCTACGGGGCTCACGCTAGGGCTACGCGGTGAGAGCGAGCGCCTCCGCAGTCTCGGTGAGGACTTCCTCCGCAAGCTCTGGACGCGGGTTGAGCGTCTCGCCGTAGCTCGGGATGAGCGCGCGAAGCCGGGGCTCCCACGCTTCGACGCGGTCGGGGAAGCACGTCTTCATGAGGCCGAGCATGATCGACACGGCCGTCGAGGCGCCGGGCGACGCACCGAGCAGGCCCGCGATCGAGCCATCGGCGCCGGTGATGACCTCGGTGCCGAATTGGAGGACGCCGCCCTTCTCGGGGTCCTTCTTCATGACCTGGGCGCGCTGCCCTGCCTGGATCAGCTCCCAGTCCTCGTCCTTGGCCGTCGGGACGAACTCGCGCAGGCTGTCGACCTTCTTCGCGTGGTTCTTGAGCAGCTCGCCGACGAGGTAGGTGATGAGCGACGGGTTGTCGAAGGCGACCTTCATCATCGGCCAGAGGTTGCCAGGGCGCACCTGGGCGACGATGTCGAAGAGCGAGCCGGTCTTGAGGAACTTCGGGCTGAACGTCGCGAACGGCCCGAACAGCAGCGAGGCCTCACCGTCCACGACGCGCGTGTCGAGGTGCGGCACCGACATCGGCGGAGCGCCGACCGACGCCTGCGAGTACACCTTCGCCTTGTGCTGTGCGACCAGCGCAGGGTTCGTGGTCTTCAGGAACTGACCGCCGATCGGGAAGACGCCGTAGCCCGAGATCTCGGGGATGCCGGAACTCTGCAGGAGCTTCAGTGCCCAGCCGCCGGCGCCGACGAACACGAACTTCGCACGGATCTCGCCGGGGGTGCGGCCGATCGAGCGACGGTACTTCACGCGCCAGGAACCGTCGTCGAGACGCTTGAGGCTGCGCACCTCGGTGTTGGTGCGCACGTCCGCGCCGTTGTCGGCCAGGTTCGCGAAGAGCTGGCGCGTCAGCGCGCCGAAGTCGACGTCGGTGCCGGCGGGCACGCGTGTCGCGGCGAACGGCTCTCCCTTGCGGCGCTTCTGCATGAGCAGCGGCGTCCACTGGTTGATGACCCGCGAGTCGTCGCTGAACTCGATCCCTGCGAACAGCGGCTCCTGCTTCAGGGACTCGTAGCGCTTCTTGAGGTACGCCACATCCTTCTCGCCGCGCACGAAAGTCATGTGCGGGGTGGAGTTGATGAAGGTGGAGGGCTCGTCGAGGACTCCCTGCTCGACGAGGGAGGACCAGAACTGCCTGCTCTGCTGGAACTGCTCGTTGATCGCGATCGCCTTGGCGGGATCGACCGAGCCGTCCTTGCCCTCGGGCATGTAGTTCAGCTCGCAGAGGGCCGCATGACCCGTACCGGCGTTGTTCCACGCGTTCGAGCTCTCGAGCGCGACGTCATGAAGTCGCTCGAAGACGGCGATCTTCCAGTCGGGCTGGAGCTGCTGGAGCAGCGTGCCGAGCGTGGCGCTCATGATCCCGCCGCCGATCAGCAGGACATCGACGCTTCCCTCGGGCATATCGCTGTCGTCGGGATGGGGAATGGCGTCCTCAGGCGTCTCGGTCACCCGACAATTCTAGGCGCGCACGGCGGGCCCCCGACCCGGCGGCTGACGGGCTCAGGCGGTGACGCCCGGCTTCGACAGGCTCAGTGAGCGAGCAGCGACCAGTTCCGCGATCTGCACGGCGTTGAGCGCTGCGCCCTTGCGGAGGTTGTCGTTGCTGATGAAGAGCACGAGACCCTTGCCTTCGGGCGCGGACTGGTCGGCGCGGATCCGGCCCACGAAGCTCGGGTCCTTCCCCGCCGCCTGCAGCGGAGTCGGGACCTCTTCGAGCACCACCCCTGGAGCGGTGGCGAGCAGATCGCGGGCGCGCTCGGGGGTGATGTCCCGCGCGAACTCGGCGTTGATCGACAGCGAGTGACCCGTGAAGACCGGAACGCGGACGCACGTGCCGGCGACGCGGAGGTCGGGCAGCTCGAGGATCTTGCGGCTCTCGTTGCGGAGCTTCTTCTCCTCGTCGGTCTCATTGTCACCGTCATCGACGAGGTTTCCGGCGAACGGGATGACGTCGAATGCGATCGGCGCGATGTACTTCTCGGGCTGGGGGAAGTCGACGGCCGACCCGTCGTGCACGAGGCGCAGGGTGTCGCCCTGTGCGAGCACACCCTCGACCTGGCCGAGAAGCTCCTGCGCGCCGGCTGATTCCGGAGCCGCTGACCGCCTGGTACGTGCTGACGATCAGGCGCTCGAGGCCCGCGTCCGCGTCGAGCACCTTGAGCGCCGGCATCGCGGCCATGGTCGTGCAGTTGGGGTTCGCGATGATCCCCTTCCGGGCCTCGGCGATCGCGTGCGGGTTCACCTCACTGACGACGAGCGGAACCTCGGGGTCCATGCGCCAGGCGCTGGAGTTGTCGATCACGATGGCGCCGGCCGCGGCGAAGCGAGGAGCGTGGGCGCGGCTGCCGGTGGCGCCTGCGGAGAAGAGGGCGATGTCGACTCCCGCGGGGTCGGCGGTCGCGACATCCTCGATCACGATGGCGTGACCGGCGAACTCGAGCGACGTACCCGCCGAGCGCGCCGTCGCGAAGAGGCGCAGCTCGCGGATCGGGAAGGCCCGCTCCGCGAGGATCTCGAGCATGACGGTGCCGACCTGGCCGGTGGCGCCGACGACGGCGACGGAGAGTCCGGAATCTGAGATCTGGGTCATGATGGTTCCTCGGTGCAGAACGGACGCGCAGACACCATCGGTGCGCAGGGTTTGCCCGATTCTACCGGCCCTCCGGAGGCGCGACGCCGGTCATGACCCAGATGGTCACGAAAGCGCCGCCGCGCCGAACGAGACCGCGATGATGCGCGCGGGTGGACGTGCTGCCTCTCAGCGCCCGGTTCCGGCGTGGATGACGGCTTCGGTGTCGCCGTCGAGCCCGTAGGCGGTGTGGACGACGCGCGCGGCCTCGCCGAGGTCATCGCCTCGGACGACGACCGAGATGCGGATCTCGGACGTCGAGATCATCTCGATGTTGATCCCGGCGATGCTCAGGGCCTCGAACAGGGTCGCCGACACACCGGAGTGCGTCCGCATGCCGGCGCCGACGACCGAGAGCTTGCCGATCTGGTCGTCGTGGACGAGGTTCTGGAAGCCGATCTCGGCCTGATCGCCGGCGAGCGCCTTGAGGGCGGTCGCGGCATCGGTCTTCGGGAGCGTGAAGGAGATGTCGGTGCGGCCGGTGGCGGCGGCCGAGACGTTCTGCACGATCATGTCGACGTTGGCACCGGATTTGGCGATGACCTTGAAGATCTCGGCTGCCTTGCCGGGGACGTCGGGAACCCCGATGACGGTGATCTTCGCCTGGCTGAGGTCGGTCGCGACTCCCGCGACGATCGGCTCTTCCATCTGTTCTCCCTCTTCGCCGTTGGGGAGGGTCATCCCCGGGCCGAGCACGTAGGTTCCGACGCCCGAGCTGAACGTCGAGCGCGAATGGATCAGGACGCCATGGCGGCGCGCGTACTCCACGGCGCGGATGTAGAGCACCTTCGCGCCGTTCGCAGAGAGCTCCAGCATCTCTTCGCTCGTCACGACGCTCAGCTTGCGTGCCTTGGGCACGACGCGGGGGTCGGCCGTGTACACGCCGTCGACGTCGCTGTAGATCTCGCAGGCGTCCGCGTCGAGCGCCGCAGCCAGCGCGACGGCTGTCGTGTCGGTGCCGCCACGGCCGAGCGTGGTGATGTCGCGGGTGTCTCGGTTGAAGCCCTGGAACCCCGCGACGATGACGATCGCGCCCTCATCGAGCGCTTCGCGCAGGCGGATGGGGGTGACGTCGACGATGCGGGCGGCGCCGTGCGTCGCATCCGTGATCATGCCGGCTTGACTGCCGGTGAACGAGCGGGCCTCGAAGCCCATCGAGTGGATGGCCATCGCCAGCAGCGCCATCGAGATGCGCTCGCCGCTCGAAAGCAGCATGTCGAGCTCGCGAGGGGCGGGGATCGGCGCCACCTGGCCGGCCAGATCGAGCAGTTCGTCCGTGGTGTCGCCCATCGCGCTGACGGCGACGACGACGTCGTGCCCGGCCCGGCGGGTGTCGACGATCCGCTTCGCGACGCGCTTGATGCTCTCTGCATCGGCGACGGAGGAACCGCCGTACTTCTGGACGATCAGCGCCACGTGAAGACTCCAGGATGAGTGGATAGGGCCGGTGCGCCCAGTCCTCCATCTTACGGACGGGGCCATTCCGCCCCCGCCATGTGACAGCTGTACGCAGTCAGGAGCGCGCGCCGCCGGGTGCGCGCTCGTAGCGGTCGGGCGTGATCGTCAGCTGCGCCTGCCCGCCGGTGAGAGAGCGGAGCTCGAGGACGTAGCGGCTGAGCTCGGCCTCGGGAGCGCTCGCCACGATGCGCGTGCCGCCATCGGCCGTGCTCTCGGTGGCGACGACTCGCGCGCGGCGGGAGGACAGGTCGGTGAGCACCGGTCCCTGCAGGTCGGCGGGCACGGTGATCGTCACGATCGACACCGGCTCGAGCACGACGGTGCCGGCGTCGGCAAGGGCGGCTTTGACCCCGAGGGATGCTGCGGTGCGGAACGCCATCTCGGATGAGTCGACCGAGTGCGCCTTTCCGTCGTACAGCTCGACCCGCACGTCGACGACGGGGTGGCCCTGCGGGCCCCCGGAGGCAAGGGCGTCACGAGCGCCCTTCTCGACGGCCGGGATATAGGAGCGCGGCACCGAGCCTCCGACCACGGCGTCGACGAACTCGAACCCGCCGCCCGGCGGGGAGGGGGCTGACCTTGAGCTGAACGACCGCGAACTGACCATGGCCGCCGGACTGCTTCTTGAGCTTCCCCTCGGCGCGTGCAGGCTTCGCGATCGTCTCGCGGTACGCGACCGGTGCCGGCCCCGTGGTCACATGCACGCCGAGGACACGGGCGAGCCGCTCGACCGCGACCGCCACGTGGGTCTCGCCGAGCCCGCGCAGGATCGTCTCGCCGCCGGCACGGTCGATCAGGAGCGTCTCGTCCTCTGCGAGCAGTCTCCCGAGCGCGGTCGAGAGCTTCGCATCGTCGGACTGGGTTGCCGGCGACAGGCTCACGGCATACACCGGCTCCCGGCGAGGAAGCGGGGCGGGCCGCGCGGTGCCGTGCGCTCGTGACCACAGCAGCGAACCGGAAGGCGAGCCGGCGAGCTTCGCCACGGCGCCGACCTCGCCGGTGCGCAGCGCCTCCGCCGGCAGATGCTGGGCGCCTCGCAGCCGGAAGAGCGCCGGTATCCGCTCCTCCGTGCCGCTCGTCGCGTTGTGCAGGCGGTCGCTCGGGCGCAGCGTCCCCGACAGGACTTTGAGCATCGCGATCTGGCCGACGAACGGGTCCGCCACCGTGCGGAAGACGTGGACGAGGGTCTCGCCGTCCGGGCTCGGGGCGACGCTCACCTCGCTGCCGGCATCCCCATCGCGGTTTCCGCCGATGACGATCTGGCTGTCGTGATCCCTCGACGTCGGTGAGAGCGCGCAGAGGAGATCCGCGACACGGTCGATCCCGGTGCCCGTCACGCCCGAGCACAGCAGGACCGGGACGGCCTCGCCGGTTGCCACCTCGCTCGCGAAGGTGCGTTCCAGCTCCCTCGCGGACGGCTCCTTCCCGTCGAGATAGGCCTCGAGCTGGGCATCGTCGTGCGACACGATCTCCTCTGTCACACTCACGTGGAGAAGGTGCTCCTCAGCCTCGGCTTCTTGCGGCAGAGCCTCGTCGCGATGATGTCCGGCGTCGTCGTAGACCAGCGCCCGCTCCGCCAGAACGTCCGCGATCGCGTGGAAGTCCTGCTCCTCCCCGAGTGGCAGTTCGAGGGGCCAGAGGTTCTCGCCGAAAGCGGCACGCAGTTCACTCAGGATGCTGCGGAAGTTCGCCCGCGCGCGATCCTCCTGCGTCACGACGATGATGCGGGGAACGCCCGCTTGGTCCGCCGCCGCCCACACCGCGCGCGTGCCCGCTGTGACGCCATCGACCGCGCTCACGACCACCGCCGCGACATCCGCCACCGACAGCGCCGTGTCGACGCTGCCCACGAAGTCCGGATGCCCGGGGGTGTCCACCAGCGTCATGGTCCGTTCGCCGCCGCCGTCGTCGTCCGGCCAGGTCAGGTACGCGAGCGAGAGACCCAGTGTGGTCTGCCGAGCGATCTCTTCGGGATCGTGGTCGCAGACAGTGGTCCCCTGCTCCACGGTGCCGCGGCGCGGGATCGCGCCGGCTCGGAACAGCAGTGCTTCCGCGAGGGTCGTCTTGCCCGAGCCGGCTCCGCCCACCAGGGCGACAGTGCGGTGCGTCGGACTTGGAGTCGGATCCATGCGGCCTCCCACGCCGGTGTGAGTTACCGACCATCGTGCCCTGTCGACCTGCTCCACGCCAGGGGCAGGACCGGTCAGCCGGGCGCGATGGGCGGAAGATCTGTCGCCTTGCCGCGGACGCGCACGATGCCGCCGGTGGCTGCGAGCCAGCATCCGAAGATCACCAGAGGGAATCCGATCAGCAGCCCCGTCGTGATCTCCTCTCCGAGGATGATGGTGCCGAGCACGATAGCGACCACGGGGTTGACGTAGGTGAAGAGCGGCGCACGCACCGGGCCCACTCGCGCGATGAGCGCGAAGAACACCACGAATGCCACCGCGGTGCACAGGACCGCCAGTGCGATGAGGGAGACGGTGCTCTGCACGGTCGGAACCTCGTGCTGCGTGAGGAACGCGATCGGGAGGTAGAACAGCCCCACCGCGAAGAGCGAGATCGTCACCGTGCCGAGCGCCGGGACGCCGTCGAGCCGGTGCGCCACGATGAACGGAGCCGTCGCGTAGCAGACCGCGACCAGCAGCACCTCGCCCACCGCGATGAGTCCGCCACCGCCCTCGATGGCGAGCCCGGGGCCCGCGACGATCACCGCCACGCCCGCGAATCCGACCACGAGTCCGATGGCCCGTGCCGGCTTCAGTACGGATCGATCGCCGCCGCTGAACGCGATCACCGCGGCGAAGAGCGGCACGGTCGCGACGAGGAGTCCGGTGAGCCCGGACGGCAGGGTCTGCTCGGCGTGCCCCAGCAGGAGAAACGGTCCGGCCATCTCGATCGCGCCGAATGCGAGCACCCAGCCGATCTTCGACAGAGCCGGGCGCAGTGCCTTCTGGCGCAGCGCGAACGGAAGGAGCAGCAGGGCGCCGAGGAGGGTGCGGCCCACGACGATGGATGCCGGCGAGTAGGAGTCGACGGCCTGCTTGATGAACAGGTACGGGACGCCCCACAGGAGCGCCATGGCCGCGAACAGCACCCAGGCGCGCGCGTCGAACCGCTGCACCGTCCCGTTCATCAGATTGACCGGCGGCCCTCGAATGCGCGGCCGAGTGTCACCTCGTCGGCGTATTCGAGGTCGCCTCCGACCGGCAGTCCCGACGCGAGGCGCGTGACGGCGATCTCGAGCGTGTGGAGCAGCCGGCTGAGGTACGTCGCCGTCGCCTCCCCCTCGAGGTTCGGGTTGGTCGCCAGGATGACCTCCTGCACGGTGCCGTCGGCGAGGCGCTGCATGAGCTGCGTGATCCGCAGGTCATCGGGTCCGATGCCCGCGATGGGGCTGATGGCTCCGCCGAGCACGTGGTACAGACCACGGAACTCGCGGGTGCGCTCGATCGCGGCGACGTCCTTCGCGTCCTCGACGACGCAGATGAGCGTGGCGTTGCGGCGAGGATCCCGGCAGATCGAGCATCGATCCTGTTCTGAGACGTTGCCGCACACTTCGCAGAAGCGCACCTTCTCGCGAACCTCGGCGAGCAGCTCGGCGAGCCGCGACACGTCGAACGAAGGCGTCTGGAGGATGTGGAACGTGATGCGCTGCGCCGACTTGGGGCCGATGCCCGGCAGACGCCCGAACTCGTCGATCAGGTCCTGGACGATTCCGTCGTACATGGCCTAGCTGAACCTCGTCGGCGGCTCGTACGGCTCTTCGCGCACGAAGGTCGCGCCGAGCACCTGCCGCACGACGGCCTCGCCGTATCGCTGCACGCCGTCGCTGCGGGTCTGCGGGGCGCGCGCCATCGGCGGAACGACGACAGGCGGCACGGGTACATCGAGGTCGGGCTCCGCCTCGGACTCGTCGTCGGTCTCGAAGGACGGCTCGACGTCGGCAGCGGGAAGCACATCGCCCTCCCGAACCGGCGCGAGGGTGGCGGTGCGCGCCCGCGCGGACTCGGTCGCGGCCTCTTCGGGCTCGTCGTCCACGGCGAGCGAGGAGCCGAGCGCGGACGGCGCCGGATCGACGTCATCGGCGACGCCCGTCGGGATCGACGCGACGGCCCATTCCGTCACCGGCGCGGCGGCAGCCGCGACGGTGGCGCGGGCGGGCGGCTGCGCGAGCAGGAGCCTTCGTCGCGCCCGGTGGCGGCGAGGCAGGTGGCGGCGAGGCCGGCGGCTGCTCGGTGCGCTCGCCGAGCCCGACTCGTGCTTGGCGAGATACTTCACCCGGATGCCGAGGACGGCCATGATCGCCTGGCGCAGATCTTCGCTCGGGCCCTGGCCGGCTGACAGCTGCTTGAACTTGGTCACGTCGGCCTGGCTCTGGAACGCGAGCGTCAGCACGTCGTCCTTCAGCGCCACGACCTCCGCCGCCGACGCGATGAGCCAGGACGAGCGGCTGATGCCCTCGAGCCGGGCGAGCACCTCGGGCCAGGCATCGCGCATGCGCTGCACCGTGATCGGACCGGACGGCACGTGGACGGGCTCGTCGTCCGCGGGTTCAGGCGCTTCGACGGCAGCAGCAGGGGGCGCCGGGCCCGGAGCCGTGGCCGGGCCTCCGGCGTTCACCGACTCGGTCGGCTCGGCGACCGGGCGCTGCGCCGGGCGTTCGGCGGGTGCCGTGGCAGCAGCCGCGGCCGCACGGGCCGCCGGAGCTGCGGCCTCTCCCCCGCGCGCGAGCACCCGCGCGACCATGAGCTCGAGCTGGAGACGAGGCGACGTCGCGCCCGTCATGTCGTCGAGGGTCGTGATGACGAGGTCGGCGGTGTGCGAGAGCCGCGCCGCACCGAAACCGTCGGCCTGCCGGCCCATGCGAGCGAGGTCGTCGCTGGACACGCCGCGGAGCACTGCGCCGGCCCCTGGGCCGGTCGCCGCGACGATGATCAGGTCGCGCAGCCGCTCGAGCAGGTCGTCGATGAACCGGCGCGGATCCTGCCCGGTCTGCACGACACGGTCCACGGCCGCGAACGCCGCCGCGGAGTCCTGCGGCCGCGAATGCGTCGATCACCTCGTCGAGCAGCTCGGCGTGCGTGTAGCCCAGCAGCGACACCGCGCGCTCGTAGCGCACGGTCACGGTCCCTGAGTCTGCCGAAGGGTCGGAGCCGGCGATGAGCTGGTCGAGGAGCGACAGCGTGTCGCGGGGCGAACCGCCGCCGCCGCGCACCACGAGCGGGAGGACACCGGCCTCGACCGAGACGCCTTCGGTCTCGCAGAGCTGCTCGACGTACTCGAGCATCGCCGCGGGCGGAACGAGCCGGAACGGGTAGTGGTGCGTGCGGGAGCGGATCGTGCCGATGACCTTCTCGGGCTCGGTCGTCGCGAAGATGAACTTGACGTGGTCGGGCGGCTCTTCGACGAGCTTGAGCAGCGCGTTGAACCCCTGCGGCGTGACCATGTGGGCCTCGTCGAGGATGAAGATCTTGAACCGGTCTCGCGCGGGCGCGAACACCGCACGCTCGCGGAGGTCGCGGGCGTCGTCGACGCCGTTGTGCGAGGCGGCGTCGATCTCGACGACGTCGAGCGATCCGCCACCGCCGCGGCCGAGTTCGATGCAGCTGTCGCAGACACCGCATGGGGTGTCGGTCGGACCCTGCGCGCAGTTGAGGCAGCGCGCGAGGATGCGCGCCGACGTCGTCTTGCCGCATCCGCGGGGACCCGAGAACAGATAGGCGTGCCCGACGCGGTCGCCGCGCAGCGCGGTCATGAGCGGCTCGGTGACCTGCGACTGGCCGATCATCTCGCCGAACGCTTCGGGGCGGTAGCGGCGGTAGAGGGCTGTGGTCACGACATCAGCCTACGGCCGACCACGGACAGCGGATGCGGCCCTCATACGTCCGCGCCGTGCTCGACATCCGCTTCCGCGCCGATGACCGGGATCGTCGTGGTCACGGTCGGCACCGAGGCGGACAGGAGCGTGCCGTCCTCTCTGCGGATGTCGGCGAACTGCCGGAGCGAGGGCTTCCCGGGGATGACAGGTCCCTGGCCGTCGAGCGGCACGACGGCCTCGTCTCCGGGGCCGAGGACATACGCCTCGCCGCGCACGCTGAAGACCAGCGCCTCGCCCTCGGCATCCGCCCTCACACTCAGCTCATGCGTCGTGAGGGTCACCGACAGCCGCCGGCCGTGCCAGTGGAGCGTGTAGGAGAGCTCGGGCCAGTCCGCAGGCAGTCGCGGGTCGAACGACAGCTCGCCGAAGTGGTCGCGCATGCCGCCGAACCCCGAGACCAGGGCGGTCCACACGCCGCCTGCCGAGGCGACGTGCACGCCGTCCGCTGCATTGTGGTGCAGGTCCGCGAGGTCGACGAAGATCGACTGCCGGAAGTACTCGAGCGCGAGGTCCTGATAGCCCACCTCGGCGGCGAGGATCGACTGCACGACCGCCGACAGCGTGGAGTCGCCGGTCGTCAGCGGGTCGTAGTACTCGAAGTCGGCGAGCTTGTCCTCCGCCGAGAAGTGGTTGCCCTGCAGGAAGAGCGCGAGGACGACATCGGCCTGCTTGAGCACCTGGTACCGGTAGATCACGAGCGGATGGAAGTGCAGCAGCAGCGGGCGCTGCTCGGGCGGCGTGTGCTCGAGGTCCCACACCTCGCGCTCCAGGAACACCTCGTCTTGAGGGTGGATGCCGAGAGCCGGGCTGAACGGGATGTGCAGCGCCTCCGCGGCTCGGTCCCAGGCCTCGGGCTCCCCGGGGTCGAGGTTCAGCCTGTCGACCATCCCCCGATAGGCCGCGGGATCGTCCATCGCCATCTCCCTGACCGTGCGCGCGGCGAAGCGGAGGTTGAAGCGGGCCATGACGTTCGTGAAGAGGTTGTCGTTCACGACCGTCGTGTACTCGTCGGGGCCGGTCACGCCGTGGATGTGGAAGCTCTCCTGGTTGCTCCCGTTCGTGGAGCGCCAGAATCCGAGGGTGTTCCAGAGGCGTGCGGTCTCGACGGCGATGTCGATGCCCTCGCTGTAGAGGAACGACGTGTCCCCTGACGCGCGGACGTACTTCGCGAGCGCGAAGCTCACGTCGGCGTTGATGTGGTACTGCGCGGTGCCCGCCGCGTAGTACGCGGAGGCCTCTTCGCCGTTGATCGTGCGCCACGGGAAGAGCGCGCCCGCCTCATTGAGCTGCCGCGCGCGGCGACGGGCGGCGGGGAGCATCAGGTATCGCATCCGCAGCGCATTCCGTGCCCACAGCGGGGTCGTGTAGGCGAGGAAGGGCAGGACGTAGATCTCGGTGTCCCAGAAGTAGTGGCCGCTGTAGCCCGAGCCGGTGACGCCCTTCGCGGGCACTCCCTGGCCGTCGGCGCGCGCCGCGGCCTGCGCGAGCTGGAAGAGGCACCAGCGTGCGGCCTGCTGGATGTCGGCGTGGCCCGCGATGCGGACGTCCGATCGCTCCCAGAAGCCGTCGAGCCAGGCACGCTGCTGCTCGTACTGGAACTCGACGCCCTCGACCTCGGCGCGGTCGAGTGTCCGGCGGCAGCGGTCCACCAGCTCGCGCGCGGGCACCCCGCGCGACGAGTGGTAGCTCACGAGCTTCGTGATGCGGATCGGAACGCCGGCCTTCGCCTGCACGCGGAACACGTTCTTGGCGATGTCGGGCTCGATCAGCCGGCGCGCGTTGTAGTCGTTCTCGGTCTCGATGATGTGGTCGGCGACCACCGCGATGGTCATTCCGGAGTCCGTCACCCGGTACGACAGCGCGGAGCGTCCGCCATCCTGCCAGTACTCCTCGGGCTGCAGGACCCGCTCGTGGATCCGCTCGGCCCTTCGCGGATCGAAGCCGGCGCGCTTGGTCCCCGTGGGCGTTCCGCCGTAGACGTCTTCGCCGTCCTGGCGGTTGATCAGCTGGCATCCGATCGTGACGGGCGCATCCGCGTTCAGCACGGTGACTTCGAGGCGCAGGATCGCGAGGTGCTTCTCCTCGAAGGAGATGAGGCGGTCATCCTCGATCAGCACCTCCTTGCCCGAGGGGGTGCACCAGAGGATGCGGCGACGGAGGACGCCCGTCGCGCATGTCGAGCGAGCGCTCGTATTCGCGCACGTCGGCGACATCGAGCGACAGCGGCTCATCGTCGACGTAGACGCGCATGACCTTCGGGTCGGGGGCGTTGATGATCGTCTGCCCCACTTCGGCGAACCCGTATGCCTGCTCGGCGTGGCGGATCGGGAAGGTCTCGTGGAATCCGTTCACGAATGTGCCGTGCTCGTGCGCGAACCGGCCTTCGGCGTGATTGCCGCGCATCCCGACATACCCGTTGCCGACGGCGAAGAGGGTCTCGGTGACGCCGACGTCGTCGAGCGCGAAGGACTTCTCGACGAGGCGCCAGGGGTCGACGGGGAACCGGTCGCGGTCCATCATGCGGTGAACTCCTCGAGATCGTTGACGACGACATGGGCGCCGGCGTCGCGCAGCACGTCCGAACCGACGCCGCGGTCGACGCCGACGACGAGCCCGAATCCGCCCGCGACGGCCGACTGGACGCCGCTCAGCGCGTCCTCGACGGCGACGCTGCGCGCAGGGTCGGCGCCCATCATCCTGGCCGCCTCCACGAAGACATCGGGCGCCGGCTTGGAGGCCAGGTCGTCGCGCTCGGCGATGACGCCGTCCATCACGACGGCGAAGCGGTCGCGGAGCCCCGCGACGCGGAGCACCTCTTCGGCGTTCTTCGAGCTCGATACGACCGCCACAGGGACATTCGCGGCTGCGAGTTCGTCGAGCAGGGCGAGCGAGCCCGGGTAGGCCGTGATGCCCTCATCCCGGAGCACACGCTCGAAGTACGCGTTCTTGCGGTTGCCGATGCCGCACACCGTGTCGGCCTCGAGCGGATCCGACGGATCGCCCCACGGCACCTCGATGTCGCGGCTGCGCAGCAGGCTCGCCACGCCGTCATAGCGCTTCTTGCCGTCGAGGTACTCGAAGTAGTCGCGCTCGGTGTACGGCGGCGTGATGTCCCACGCGGCGAACAGCTCCTCGAACATTCGCTGCCAGGCGTGCATGTGCACTTCGGCCGTGGGCGTCAGGACGCCGTCCAGATCGAAGAGCACGGCGTCGTATGCGGTCAGATCGGGCAGGGCGTTCGCGGCCACGTAACCTCCAGCGAGGTGCGGATGACGGGGTGCGGCTCGTCGTCGCGCCGTTCTGCCAGCGTAGTCCGGTAGGTGGGTTTCGTCTCGCTCAACGGCCGGACGCCGCGACCTGAAGAGTCTGCCGTGCGATCTCGAGCTCCTCATTGGTGGGGACGACCAGCACCGTCACGCGCGAGTCGTCTGTCGAGATGATCCGGATGCCGCGCCCCCGCGCCGCGTTGCGCCGCGGGTCGATCGTCACGCCGGCGAAGCCGAGAGTCGCGAGCGCCGCCTCCCGGACCTGCGCCGCGTTCTCGCCCACACCCGCGGTGAACGAGATGACGTCGACGCCGCCCAGCTGGGCGAGGTATGCGCCGGCATAGGCCCGGAGTCGATGGACGTACACGTCGAACGCGACCGTGGCTGCGGCATCCCCTCTCTCGACACCGGCCAGGACATCCCGCATGTCCGACACTCCGGCAAGCCCGAGCAGGCCGCTGCGCTTGTTGAGGAGGTCGTCGAGATCGTCGATCGACATGCCGGCCCGCCGAGCGAGGTGCAGCAGCGCAGCCGGATCGATGTCACCTGATCGGGTGCCCATCACGAGGCCCTCGAGGGGCGTGAGGCCCATGGAGGTCTCGACCGAGCGACCGCCGTCGACCGCCGTGACGGATGCCCCGTTGCCGAGGTGGAACACGATCTGCCTGAGCTCGGCGAGCGGCCTCCCGACGAACCCCGCAGCCGCCTCGCTCACGAACTTGTGCGAGGTGCCGTGGAATCCGTAGCGACGGATGCGATGGGATGCCGCCAGTTCGGCATCGATCGCGTAGGTGAACGCCGCGGGCGGAAGCGTCTGGTGGAACGCGGTGTCGAACACGGCGATATGAGGGATGTCGGGGAACGCCTGTCTGGCGGCGATGATTCCCTGCACGTTCGCCGGGTTGTGCAGCGGAGCGAGCACCGAGAGCTCGTCGATGTTGATCTCGACGAGCGGCGTGATCAGCGTCGGCTCGAAGAACCTGGCTCCGCCGTGCACCACGCGATGTCCGACGGCGAGTGGGGCGTGGGTATCGAGCGAAGGTCCGTTCGCGGCGAACGCGTCGAGCATCACGGCGAACCCGGCCGTGTGATCCGGGATCGGAAGCTCGCGCGCGTAGGTGGCGTCGAGGAAGGTCGCGAGGCCGGTCGCTGCGCCCGCGGAAGCATCCGGCACCGCGAACACGGTGTGCTTCGAGCTGCCGACCTCTTCGCCGATCCGCTCGACGAGCCCGGTGGCGAGCACGACCTCGGCGGTCATGTCGATGAGCTGGTACTTGAACGACGAGGAGCCGCTGTTGACGACGAGCACGACGCTCATGCGCCCGCCTCGCCCTGCGCCTGGATCGCGGTGATCGCGATGGTGTTGACGA
This sequence comes from uncultured Actinomycetota bacterium, assembly GCA_963751055.1. Classification (GTDB taxonomy): domain Bacteria; phylum Actinomycetota; class Actinomycetes; order Actinomycetales; family Microbacteriaceae; genus Microbacterium. The sequence continues at coordinate 1,247,631 of CAVVTB010000002.1, forward strand.
TGTCGTCGACGAGCGCTCCGCGAGAGAGATCGTTGATCGGCTTGTTGAGTCCCTGCAGCACCGGCCCGATCGCCACCGCGCCTGCCGAGCGCTGCACCGCCTTGTACGTGTTGTTGCCGGTGTTCAGGTCGGGGAAGATGAACACCGTCGCGCGGCCCGCCACCGTCGAACCGGGCATCTTCGCCGCGGCGACGGCGACATCGGCGGCCGCGTCGTACTGGATCGGCCCCTCGACGAGCAGCTCCGGAGCGCGCTCGCGCACGAGCGCGGTCGCGACCCGCACCTTCTCGACCTCCGCCCCCGAGCCCGACTCGCCCGTCGAGTACGAGAGCATCGCGATACGCGGATCGATGCCGAACCGCGCCGCCGTCGCCGCCGACGAGATCGCGATGTCTGCGAGCTGCTCGGACGTGGGATCGGGGATGACGGCGCAGTCGCCGTACACGAGCACGCGGTCTGCGAGCGCCATCAGGAAGACGGAGGAGACCACCGAGACGCCCTGCTTGGTCTTGATGATCTCGAATGCCGGCCGGATCGTGTGCGCTGTGGTGTGCGCGGCGCCCGACACCATGCCGTCTGCGAGCCCCAGGTGGACCATCAGGGTGCCGAAGTACGAGACATCCGTCACCGTGTCGGCAGCCTTCTCATACGTGACGCCCTTGTGCGAACGGAGCCGGGAGTACTCCGCGGCGAACTTCTGCACGTGGACGGCGTCGAACGGCGAGAGCACCTCGGCCGACTGGAGGTCGATGCCGAGCTCGATCGCGCGGGCGCGCACCTCGAAGGGCTCGCCCAGGATCACGAGGTCTGCGATGCCGCGCTTGAGCACCGTCGCCGCGGCCCGGAGCACCCTGTCGTCATCACCCTCGGGCAGGACGATCCGGCGGCGGTCCGATCGCGCTCGGTCCATGAGCTCGTACTCGAACATGAGCGGGGTGACGACCGTCGACCGGGCGAGACCGAGCAGCCGGGTCAGCTCCTCGGTGTCGACGTACCGCTCGAAGTTCGCCAGTGCGGTGTCGTAGCGCCGCTGCGAGTCGGCGGCGAGCCGCCCGCGGGTGCCCATGACCCGCACCGCAGTCTCGTAGGTGCCGAGGTCCGTCGCGATGATCGGGAGGGATGAGCCGAGGCCGTCGATGAGGCGATCGATCTCGTCGGGGAGTGGAAACGGCCCGTTGAGCACGATGCCGGCGAGCGAGGGAAACGTTCCCGATGTGTTCGCGAGCAGGGTCGCGAGCAGCACCTCGGTGCGATCCGCCGGCACCACGACGATCGCACTCTCGGTGAGCCGGGGCAGCACATTGACCATCGACATCCCGGCGACGACCACGCCGAGCACCTCGCGGGTCATGAGCTCGGGGTCGCCCTTGACGAGCCGTCCTTCCACTGATCGCATGACGCCCCGGACCGACGGTGCGACGAGGAATCGATCCTCAGGCAGCGCCCACACCGGAACGGGCCGCGCGGCGCCGACAGCGAAAGGCGATGCGGCGACGACCGCCGCGATCGAGGCGACGACCTCGTCGAGTCGCTCGGGATCGGCGCGATTGGCGACGACGGCGAAGAGCCCGGCGCGGCCATGGACGAGCTCGGCGAGCGCGAGCGAGGCGATCTGGCCCATCTCAGCAGGCGTGCGAGGGATGGTGGAGCCGAGCTGCTCGGCCTGGCCCTGCGCCGCCCGTCCGCCGAGGACGAGGAGAACGGGGGCGCCGAGGTTCGCGGCGATCCGCGCGTTGTAGGCGAGTTCGGCCGGGCTCCCGACATCCGTGTAGTCGCTGCCGACGATCACCACGGCGTCGCACTGCGCCTCGACCGCCTTGTAGCGCTCGACGATCGTCGCGAGTGCGGCATCGGCGTCCGTGCGCACGTCGTCGTAGGTGACGCCGATGCACTCGTCGTACTCGAGGTCGACGCCGTCGTGGGCGAGAAGCATCTCGAGCACGTAGTCGGGCTCGACGGTCGACCGGGCGATCGCACGGAAGACGCCGACCCGGGGCGTTGCGTGGCTGAGCGCGTCGAGCACCCCCAGGGCGACTGTGGACTTGCCCGAGTGACCTTCTGCCGACGTGATGAAGATGCTCTGCGCCACGGGCTCAGCCTATGGGCCTCGGTATGCTCACGACCATGTCGCAGCCGTCACCCATTCCCGGCATCGACATCCCCGACCATCGCGGTCGGACCGGACTCGATCGGACCGGCCGGGATCTGGACGGCAACCCGCGCGTGCGAATCGTCGACGTCGAGCTGCTCGCCGCCGGCTGGCACGTGCTCCGGCGCACCACTCTCGACTATCGGGACGCCTCGGGTGGCTGGAGCCGCCAGACGCGCGAGACCTACGATCGAGGCAATGGGGCCACTGTCCTTCTCTACGACCGTGATCGCCGGACCGTGCTTCTCACCCGGCAGTTCCGGTTCCCGGTGTACGTCAACGGCCATCCGGACGGGATGCTGGTCGAGACCGCAGCCGGACTGCTGGACGACGACGATCCCGAGACCGCGATCCGCCGCGAGGCTGCGGAGGAGACGGGCGTCGAGGTCGGCGCGCTCGAGCACGTGTTCGACGTGTTCATGAGTCCGGGGTCGGTGACCGAGCGGATCCACTTCTTCGCGGCATCCTATGATTCCGGCTCGCGCCACGGCGAAGTCGCCGGGCTCGCGGACGAGGGCGAAGAGATAGAGATCCTCGAACTCGACATCGACGAGGCGCTGGCGATGATCCGAGACGGCCGCATCCAGGATGCGAAGGCGATCATGCTGCTGCAGTGGGCAGTCCTCGATGGGCCGTTCGCCCCCGGGGAAAAGTAAGACTCTCCGCGAACCCGGCAGAGCCTGGTTACCCTTGCTACGTTTCCGTCCTGGGGGAGTTGGCCTGGATGCCGCCTCGCGGAGAGCTGGCTCAAGTCTAACCGGGTCGCGGCGCTGCGCCGAATTCGTCAGTCGGCGAGCGCGATCACCCGCGCCGCGCCGCCGGGATCCGCGACGATGAGCACGCGCGGCGCGGAGAGGTCATCGAGCGCCTCCAGCAGACGCGGGCATCTCACGCTCATCCAGGCGGATGCCGGCATCCGCTGCCGGCCACACGGTGACAGGGGCACCGGTCGCCGAGTGGATCTGCGCCGGCGACCACCGCAGCGTCGCCGGCGGTCACCAGGATCACGCGTCCGATTCCGCGCTTCACCACCCTGGGAGCTGCCGCGCGATCGCGTCGCCAGACCGCGAAGTGGTAGCCGAAGACGACGGCCGTGGCGCTGAGGAGACCGAGCGGGACGCGGATGCGCTCCAGGAGGCCGCCCGCGCCCTGGACATCGAGGAGGGATTCGAAGACGAAATACCCGATGATCAGCAGAGTGACGAGTCCGACGACCGCGCTCGCACCGAACACCGCCACGAGGTAGACGCGTCGAGCCGGGTCCGCGGCATCCGCCGGTGTTCGCCGATCCGGCCGCCAGGCCAGCCACCACGCGGGTGCGCCGACGACGAGCGCGCTGATGCCGCCGAGCAGAAGCGTGCGCGGGTCGTCGTCGACGAGCGTGCGGCCGAACGTCGCGAGAAGAGCGTTGACGATCACGCCGAAGCCGCTCGCGGCGCCGATCAGCGCGATCGCCGAGACCACGAGACGACCGGCGCGCCGCGTCTGGTCAGAACGGGCGGCGAGCACGCGGGCGTGATAGACCCACACGACCGCGCCGACCAGCGCGGCGGCGAGTGCGGTGTCCAGCGGCGCGAGGATCTCCGCGGTCGGGTCGGTGTCGAACAGAACGCGCAGCAGCACGAACAGGGCGGTCCCGAGTGAGAAGAGGGTGGTCGCCGCCGCACCGCCGATCACGATGACCAGCAGCACGGAGGCGAACGCGCCGGGAGCAGCCCTGGCATTCTCACGGAACCAGTGCCACCACCAGACCAGTACGCCCATCGCACACCACACGACCGCCTGCAGCACCGGCACCAGCCAGCTCTGCGATGAGACCAGCACCTGAGCGTCGAGCGCCTCGGAGATGACGGCGGCGAGTGCGGCGATGCCACCCGATACCCCGACGACCAGGCCGTAGAGCGCCGAGAGCTCGACCGGCAGATGGGTGAGGCGCGTGGGGGCGGTCGCGGCACTGCGCCGCATCCGGCGGTGCCACACCCACACGCCCGCCCAGACGAGTCCCGTCGAGAGGGACTCGGGGCGCCACTCGCCGTCGATGCCCGCGGACGCCACAGATGCGAGCGAGACCGTGGCCTGCGATGAGCGAGGTCAGCGTCATGGCCGTCAGGTACAGGGCCCATACCAGCGAAGCCCGCTCAGCAGCATCCGCGATGAGACGACGGCGCTGCCACCACCAGAGCGCGGCAGCCAGCGGCACGCCGATCAGTGTGAAGGCGAGCGATCGCGCAAGCCCGGCGTCATTGCCGGCGATGAAGCTGCCGGCGCCGATGATGCGATCGACAAGGCCGCCCAATCCGATCGCCGCGATCACGACGAGCGCGAACAGGATCACGAACAGGATGATGCGGCGGATGACGGTACCCGCCCCGCCGGAGGATCGCCGCGTTTCGCCGGCGTAAGCGTCCGTATCGGATGTCATCGGAAGCCTTCCTCGCAGATCGTGAGCTGCCACGGCGCGACCTCGATGAGCCAGCCGTCGCCCTCCTTCACGAGCTCGAAGGATTCATCGGACTCGAACTCGTTGGTCCCCAGTGGTCCCGATTCGTACACCGTGGCGATGAGCACATCCACGCGTGCAGACCGTTCATGCTCCGTGGTCTCGACAAGGGTCATCCGGTAGTCCTCGGATCCGGCCCGCACCCGAGTGCACGAGTCGGCGACCTCGGCCACGAGGTAGGTCCGGGCCGTGTCGGCGTCGCCATCGATCACCGCCTGGGAGTAGCGCTGAACGACGCCCTCAGGCGTGTCCTCGGCGAATTCGGCCGGACCACCCCGTGCGAACACCGCGACGAGCGCGATCACGACGACCAGGCCGACTCCGCCGATCAGCGCGATGAGCGCCCAACGCTGTCGCCGGGCGCCTTCGCTCATGGCACATGATGCTCACAGCTGCGTCGACAGCCCATGCGCCACGCCGATACACCGCGTGCATCGAATCTCACCGATGTCGGCGAATCCCCAGGCCCGAGACGGCCCCGTGCGTTGTTACGATCAACGGAGGGGCGACGATGCCCGCGCTCGGAGGAGGTCGCAGTGGTCGATACGGCGATGACGGATGCCGCACCCGCGATGACCCCGGAGGGATTCGCCCGCGCGACCGACAGCATCCTGGGCGCCGTGGGCCGGGTGATCGACGGAAAGCCGGATGCTGTGCGCAGCGCCCTGGTCTGCCTCCTCGCCGAAGGCCATCTGCTGATCGAGGACGTGCCTGGCGTCGGCAAGACCATGCTGGCTCGGGCGCTCGCGACATCCGTCGACGCCACCGTCCGTCGCATCCAGTTCACTCCCGATCTCCTTCCCGGAGACGTGACGGGTGTGAGCGTCTTCAATCCCGTCGATCGCGAGTTCGAGTTCAAACAGGGCGCGATCTTCGCGAACATCGTGATCGCGGACGAGATCAACCGGTCGTCACCCAAGACCCAGTCCGCCCTGCTCGAGGCGATGGAAGAGGGACAGGTGACGGTCGACGGGTACACCCACCCGCTCCCGCAGCCGTTCCTCGTCGTCGCGACCCAGAATCCGCTCGAGATGGAGGGCACGTACGCCCTCCCCGAGGCGCAGCGCGACCGGTTCATGATGCGCATCTCGATGGGCTACCCCGACCAGCAGTCCGAGGCGCTGATGCTGCGCCAGCGCGACACGATGAACCCCCTCGAGTCGCTCTCGCCCGTGGTCACGTCGAGCCATGTGACCGACCTCATCGCATGGGCTCGTGCGGTGCATGTCGCGCCGCCCATCGAGGACTACGCCGTCGCGCTGTCGCATGCGACGCGCACGCACTCCGACCTGCGCCTCGGTGCGAGTCCGCGCGCCACGCTGCAGCTGGTGCGCGCGGCGAAGGTCTGGGCGGCGCTCGACGGGCGCGGGTTCGTCATCCCCGACGACATCACCGCCCTGCTCGGTCCGGTCTTCGTCCACCGCCTCATCCCGACCCGCTCCGCAGGCGGCGCACGCGCACGCAGCACCACCGAGGCGATCACGGCCATCCTCGATCGCATCGCCGCGAGCGTGCGCGTTCCGATCGCACCGAGGCAATGAGCTTCCGATGAGACGCCTGTGGCCGCTGACCGTGCGGGGCACCGGCGCGCTCATCCTGGCCATCGTCTGCTTCGTCGTCGCCGGCGAGATCGGCGTCCTCGAGCTGACGTACTTCGGGATCCTGCTGCTCGCCGTGCTCGGCGCCAGCATCGCATCCCTCTATCTCGCCCGCCGCTCCGACGTCGTCGCGCGGTCGCTGACACCGGATGTCGCGACCGTCGGCCGCGACACGCTCGTCACCGTGCGGGTGGGCGTGCGGACCGCGGTCCCCACTCCCCCCGGCACGTGGCGCGACACGCTCCCGGCCGGCCTGTCGGGCACGGCGCACGGCGTGTTTCCCGCGCTCGGGTCCGGACTCCGCGGCAGCGAACGCGTCGTCGACATCTCGTATTCCGTGCGCGGCGTCAAGCGCGGCATCCACTCGATCGGCCCGCTCTCGGTGCGCTCCTCGGACCCCTTCGGTCTCGCGCATCGCAGCACGCTGTTCGGTGAGCGGACGCCGGTCACCGTCGCGCCGGCGATCATCGACCTGCCCCCGCTCACCGACTTCGCGGGTGAGGCGGGCGGCACGCTGCACACCTCGACGAACCAGCTCGGGCAGGGCGCCGACAACCTCGTGGCGCGGGCGTACATGCCAGGCGACTCGATGCGGCGCATCCACTGGCGTGCGACCGCGCATCGCGACCAGCTCATGGTGCGGCAGGAGGAGCAGGAGTCGACGCCTGAAGCGAGCGTGGTGATCGACCGCGGGGTGCTGCGATGGTCGCCAGAGGCGATGTATGCGCCGGGCGCAGACCCGGGCTTCGAGGCCGGCGTGTCGGCCGCCGTCTCCGCCGTCGCGCGGCTCGTGCACGACGGCTACGCCGTCGAGGTGCTCGATACCGACGGCACCGTCCTCGCCGAACGGATCGACGGCGGAGACATGACCGAGGTCGAGGGGATGATCTCGCACTTCGCGACGATGACGGCGCGCCGCGACGACAGCCTCAACCGCCTCTCGCGACAGTTCAGCGGAATCTCGACCGGCCCGGTCATCCTGATCGTCGGCCGGCTGGACCCGACCGACCTCGAGCTGATCGCCACCGTGCCGAGCCACAGCACGCTGCCGATCCTGCTCGCGGTCGCGCCCGTGGGCGCCGTGCTCGACCGCGCGGCCGACGTCGGATGGCACGTGGGCACGATCGACCCCGAAGCCGACCTCGCGTTCGTGTGGGGAAGCGCCGTCGGGCGGGGGCTGAGTCATGCCCTCGGCTGAGTCCTCGGTGGTGACCGAGCCGACTCGCCGCCGCGGCGAGCTCGGCCTCACCATCGCGGTGCTCGGCACGCTGGTCGCGGCGCTCCTTCCGGTGCTGCGGGTGGCGAGCCCCGGGTGGTGGCTGCTGGGCTCCGTCGTGCTGGCGTCGCTGGTGCTCGGCGCCGGGTACATCGCTCGGCGCTACCGCCTCCCCGCCGTCGCGGTGAGCCTCATCGAGGCGGCCGTGTGGGCTGCGTTCATGACGGCGGTGTTCCTCAACCAGACCGCGCATCCTGTGGATCATCCCGACTCCCGAGAGCCTGCGCGAAGTGCCGCTGATCGTCAGTCAGGCGGCCGAGGAGATCAGCCTCGGCGCCGCCCCACTCGATGACACCGTCGCCCTGTCCTTCATGATCGTGGGCGCCATGGGCCTGCTCGCGATCATCGTCGACCATGTCGTCGTGACGGCCCGGATGCCGCTGCTCGCCGCCATCGGAATCGTCGCGGTGTCGCTGATCCCCGCCATCGTCGTGCGGGACGAGGTCGACGTCATGGGATTCGTCATCCTCGCCGTCGCGATCCTCGCCCTCCTCCGCGCCGAGACGCGCTCTCGCGAGAAGCCGCTGGAACGCGACGCCGAGCGCACGGCCGGCGTGCCGGCGACGGCGCTCGGCATCGGCGCGGTCGCGATCGTGGTCGCCGTCGTCGCGACTCCGCTCCTTCCTCCGCCTGCCCTCGGCAGCGGAACCGGCGTCGGGCCAGGCGGTGGCATCGACGCGACACTGCGCCTCGGCGACGATCTGCGACGTCCGCAGGAGATCGAGGTCATGCGAGTGCGCACGAATGCGGCCACTCCCCCGTATCTTCGCGCCACGACGGCGTCGCGCTTCGACGGAGTCGAATGGGAAGCCGACCGCGTGCGAACGGTGCCGCTCGAGAGCGAGCTGTCGCTCGGGACCGTGACCGTGGATGACGACATCCGGATCTCGCAGTTCACGACCGACATCGAGGTGACCAACGTCGGCGGGCAGTATCTGCCGGTCCCGTACCCCGCGGTCGCGGTGAACGACCTCAGCGGGCAGTGGGCGGCCGTGCCGTACAACCGCACCGTGGTTGCGCAGGGCGGGTCCATCCAGGGCCAGACCTACCAGGTGCTCGCGGACGTGCCGAGGCCGACGCTGGAGCAGATGCGCGCGCTCTCGGCCAACGTCGCCGAGGCACGCGACGAGACGACGAACCTTCCTCCGGAGACGCCGGCGATCATCACCGAGCTCGCCCTCGAGGTGACGGCGGATGCCACGAACGACTACGACCGGCTCATCGCGCTCCAGCGCTGGTTCCGCGGCGGCACCTTCGACTATTCGCTCGAGGCGCCCGTCGAGGAGGGCTTCGACGGCAACGGCGCCGACGCCATAGCGAAGTTCCTCGAAGTGCGCGAGGGATACTGCGTGCACTTCGCCTCGTCCTTCGCCCTGATGGCTCGGACGCTGCGCATGCCCAGCCGCGTCGTCGTCGGATATCTGCCCGGCGTCGCCACCGGCGAGGTCGTCGAGTCCCAGCCGGTCTATTCGGTGTCGAGCCGGCAGCTGCACGCGTGGCCGGAGGTGTACTTCGAGGGCATCGGCTGGATCGGCTTCGAGCCCACCGTCGGCCTCGGCGTGCCGACGACGTTCTCGGCTGCCGGCGAGTACGCCAGGCGGACCGGATGGCCTGGACGGCGCGACTCCCGGAGCGACTCCGCTCCCCACGAGCACGAGCGCCGTCGATCCCGACGACCCCAATGGGCTGCGTGAGGACCAGGCTGCCGGTCGACACGACCGAGACCGTGAACGCGCTGCCGGTGCTCGGCGCACTGCTCGTGATCATGCTGATCCTTGCGATCCCCGCCGTGGCGCGCGAGGTGCGCAACCGGCAGCTGGCGGTCGCCGCCCGCAGAGGAGATGCCGCGTCGGCCTGGACGATGGTGCAGGACGCCGCGATCGACCTGTCGATCCCGGTTCCGGCCAGCGAGACGCCGCGCGCCTTCGCGAGCCGGCTCGTGCGCGATCACGGCGCGCCGCCCGAGGCGATGGAGACGCTCGTGCGCGCGATCGAGCGAGCGAGCTATGCGCGCTATGGCACGCGTGACTTCGGCTCGGCCGAGAGGGTGACGGATGCTGCCACCGCCGTGCGCGCTGCCCTCCTGTCGTCCGTCACTCCCTCGCGACGCGTGCTGGGGCTGCTGGCTCCGCGATCCCTCATCGTGAGGCCGGGCAGCGTCTACGCCGGAACCGTCCCTGCGAAGGGGAGCGTTCGCTGATCGAGTAGGATGTCCTTCGGCCCTTCGGGGCTCGTGGAGGATTCGCCTAGTGGCCTATGGCGCACGCTTGGAAAGCGTGTTGGGTGCAAGCCCTCGGGGGTTCGAATCCCCCATCCTCCGCGTTGTGAAAAGGCGCCGTCCCGAAGGGGCGGCGCCGTTTTCACAACCCTGAGGGTGCTGCGGAATCGACTCCTCGGGGCGGGCCCACGCCGCCCGAGGCTCCACCCGCCGCGAAGCGGCGCGTGGAGAGGCGGTGGGGACGAATCCCCCATCCTCCGCCCCTGCGCATCAAGATCCGGATGCTGGGCCACCGCCTTCACGACACGCTCACGCCACTGACGCGAGAACTGCGTCGGGTTGTGTGGCTGTCCATAGCGGTTGCAGAAGATCAGGTGCTCGCCGCGGGCAAGCTCGGGTGAGACGGCGCGAAGCATGTCTCGCTTCGCGCGGAACGCACCTGCGAGCCGGACGTCGATGTCGACGTTCCGCACGCGCCCGCTCTTGGTGGCGCGGAAGTCGATGATCGGCTTCTTTCCGGCCTCCCTCGCGCTCAAAAAACTGAGGCACGTCGGGGTGTAGCGGTGATGCTTCTCTGAGCTCTACACTTTCGACACAGCGATCCACCTTCTGGCTCTGGGGGCCTGAAAACTGACCGCATCTTCCCTTGGCAAGGGGTGAGCATGAGTACGCCCGAACCCGGTTGGCATGACGATGGCCACGGAAACATGCGGTGGTGGGACGGTGCGCAGTGGACCGACCACGTTGCACCTGTGAGTCCACAGCCCGCTATCGCGACCGAAGTCAGCGCACCGCCGTCCCGTGAGCGCGGGCCGAAGAGGTCACTGACGTGGCTTGCCTGGGCCATTCCCGTCGGCGCCCTCGCGGTGGCCGCGATTGTCGCTGGGACGATCATGTTGTGGCCGACGCCTGCAAGTGAATCGGCCCAGGAGATCACCGAGGTCTCGGACGCCGAGCAGCAGCGCGCAAGAGATGTACTCGACGACTACAACCGGGCCTGGGAGACCGCCGACTGCGCCGCGTTCATCAACGCGACCGCGTCCGCGTTCCGTGAGCCGACAGGCCTCGCGGACTGCTCCACCTTCGAGACCCAGTCCGAGAACTTCGCGGCCGCGACGGAGGACTATGCCGTCGAGGTCACCGGCGTGCGCAAAGTCGACGACGGGCGCGTGGTCGTGGCGACCACCGAGACCTTCACGGCGATCGCCGACGAATCTGGCACCTCGCTGGACGAACCGCTCGATGACGTGCTCTCTTACGAGTACATCGTCGACATCGATCACGAACAGCCTCGCATTGACGGGATCCGCGTTGTGGGGGAGGAGGTCGAGTCCTCCGCCTCAGCATCGCCGGAGGAGGACGCGCCTGAGGTTCCGGACGAACTGCTCGCGCCCCTGATGGCGTACGACACTGCGCTGGTCGAGGCGGACTGCGAACTGTTCGAGAGCGCCACCACGGCCGAGCTCCGCCAGGGCTACGGAGTTACAGACTGCGATACTTTCGGCGTCGCGGTCCAGCAGCGCGCAAGCATCTTGGAGTCGATGTTCTGGGTGCCGCTCTCAAGTCAGGCGGCAGGGCGCGGCTCGACGATGGTCGATGTGGGGGCGGTGCTGGAAACTCACCGCAATGAGTATGGGCAGTATGTCGAGGTCCCGGTCGCGCTTGATGAGCAGCACAGGTACCGCCTGGTCCGCTCTGGCGGAGCGTGGAGGGTCGCCGACATCCACGACGTGAGCGGAGATCGCGTTGCAGGTGAGCTTCTGCCAGAAGAGGAGGAAGCTGCCGAGGCAACGATGGCACTCTGGCAACAGGCGCGGAGAGACCTCGACTGCGCGGCAGGTGAAAATGCCACGACCCCCGCCTTCCGAGAGGCGATGGGATGGACGGACTGTGCCTCGTTCGCGCAGCTGTTCATCGACCTCCAAGGTTCGTGTGAGGCCTTTGACGTGCACCCCGAAGAGATGCGATTCAACAGTCGGATAAACGCGGCGCAAGGCACCATGGTCGTGGATGTCGTCGAGGTCTGCACACAGGAGGTGGACGACTTCGGCGTCGCCTTCGACCCGGTGTACGAGGGAGGCTTCCCGTTCCGCTACACCCTGATTCCCACCCAGGCGGGCTGGAAGATGGACTCGTGGAGTGACGGCGCGGCGGCCGAAGACGTGCCGTCGAACGAGAACGAACGCTCGGCCATCGCAGCGATCCGCGCGTACAACGACGCCTGGGGCCAGGTCGACTGTGACCTGTACATGGACTCGAGTACTGCGCTGGTCCGCAGTGACATGGAAATCACCGATTGCGCCACGTTCGAAACGGAAGCCGAATCGTTCGCCGCTTCGTGGGTCCTCACCGAGCTCGTGCCGACCGATACCGAACGTCGTGGTGTCGAGCGCATGGAGATAAAGGTTCGTGAGAGTTACGCGGCGCGGTTCGACTCCCAGGGCCAGCCCGCTGATCCGCCACTCCCTACCGGCGACGAATACTGGGTGTACACGGTCGAGGTCGACAACGGGCAGTGGGTGGTGAGTGGATTCGAATCACTCCTGTGAGGCGGGCGCCGCTCGCAACTGAAAGCCCACCGCTTCAGGCCAGCTTCAGTATGAATGGGCCACGACTGACTCATGCGACTCCTGGTGGTGGACGACGAGCCGCGCCTCGCGGAAGGGCTCAAGCGAGGTCTTGAAGCGGAGGGCTTCGCGGTCGATGTCGCGCACACGGGCACCGACGGCCTGTGGCTGGCCGCGAACAGCAGTATGCGGCGATCCTGCTCGACATCATGCTGCCCGGCATGAACGGGTACGTCGTCTGCCGCACGCTAAGCGCGACGAAGAGATCACCGGTTGCCCACTGGTTCAAGGCTGCGAACCAGCCGTTCGAACTGTCGCCGGTGAGCTCGAACACTCCAGTGGGTATGGGCGATTCGGCGGCGGACTCGGGATGCTCATCAAACCTACGCGCCGATCATCCCTTCACGAATGCTCAGACCATCATTTCATCGAGCCGACTGCATAGCGGACCGCATACCCGGGTAGGTATCGTGGTGGTCACGGAAGACCATGACGATCGAGGGAAGCCCCAATGAACACCATCACCGCGTCTGTGCCCGACGTCGACCGCGCCGCAGACCTCGCCGCGCAGCAGCGCAAGATCGTCAATCGCCTGCGCCGTGCCGAGGGTCAGCTGGCAGCAGTGATCCGGGCCGTCGACTCGGGGGCTGAGTGTCGCGACATCGTGATCCAGCTTTCGGCGGTCTCGAAGGCGCTTGACCGGGCGGGCTACGCGATCGTTGCTTCGGCGATGCGCAATTGCATCGCCGACCCCGAGGACACTTCGGTGACGCCGGAGGAGCTTGAGAAGCTGTTCCTGACTCTCGCCTGACCGACGGCGCTGGTGGGACCAGTCACTGACCGAACAGTCGGGCGAAGAATCCGCTGGACGGCTCGTGGGCGTGACCCTCGCACCGCTGATTCCTGGGGACGCCGCGCATCACCTGGTCGACGTGCTGCCCGCACCCGGACCAGGTTGTCTTTCCGCACTTCTTGCATGTCACTGCGCAGCACATGGCTGTCTCCTCTTCGGGTGTCAGGCGAGCATGAGGAAGAGCTTCTCGAGCTCTTCCGTGGTCAGGTTGTCGTCGCCGCGTTCGGCGTCGGTGAGGCATTCCCTCATCGCGGTCGAGACGATGGTGAAGCCGGCGCGGTCGAGTGCGCTGGAGACGGCAGCGAGCTGGGTGACGACATCGCGGCAGGGGTCATTGGCTTCGACCGCGGCGATCACCGCATCGAGCTGTCCCCGCGCTCGGCGCAGCCGATTCGAGATGAGCTTCTGCGCGTCAGACACCTTGCAGCACGCCTTCCGCATCGAGGATGTCGGCGGCCCGCGACACCGAGAGTGGCGCGCAGTGTCAAGATGCCGCCGGAGAGCGATGCGGAGTCCATCCCTGCGTGGGTCAGCACACGGTGCGCGATCGCGGACCGCACCCCGGATGCGCACATCACCCGTACCGGGCGACCGGCCGCCCGCTCCCGCACCTCGTCGATGCGTTCCCGCAGCTCGGTGTGGGGGATGTGGAGAGCTTCCGGCAGGTGCCCGGTGACCCATTCGTCGTCGCGGCGCACATCAAGCACCAACGCTGTCTCGAGAACCTCGTCGAGGTCGTTCGCGTACCAGAGCCTGAGTGATCCGTTCAGGACGTTCTCGCCGACCATGCCGGTGAGGTTCACGGCATCCTTCGCCTGTCCGTACGGGGGCGAGTACGCGAGGTCGAGATCGATGAGATCCTCGACGGTCATGCCCGCGCGAATGGCGGTCGCCAGCACGTCGATGCGCTTGTCGACACCTTCGGTGCCGACCGCTTGTGCACCGAGGATCCGGCCGGTGTCGGCATCGATATGCACGACAAGATGGATCTGGCTCGCGCCGGGAAAGTAGCCCGCGTGCTGGTTCGCGTGCAGGTGCAGCGTGCGGTATCGGCTGCCCGCGGCGTCGAGCGCTGTCCGGTTCGCACCGGTCAGCGCGGCGGTCAACGACCCCACTCGAACGATGGCGGTGCCGATCGGCTGCGGGATCTCGCGGGCGACCTCTGGCCGGAGGATGTCGTCGGCCACGAGCCGGCCGGCGCGGTTCGCGGGACCGGCGAGGGCCACGGGGCGACGCGCTCCGGTGATCGGGTCGACGCTGAGCGTCGCATCGCCGACGGCCCAGATCCCCGGGATGCTGGTGCGGCCGTGGTTGTCGACAATCATCGCACCGCGTTCGCAGGCGATACCGGCTTCTTCGAAGATCGCCGTGTCGGGGCGAACCCCGACGGACATGACGACCAGGTCGGCGACGAGCTGCGTGCCGTCCGCGAGGACCACGGTGTCGGCATCCTGGCCGTGGTGGATGGATGTCGCCGCGACCCCGACATGCAGGTCGATTCCCAGTGCACGCAGTTCTTCGGAGACCAGCCACGCCAGTTCCGGCTCGACCGGCGGCAGCGGCTGCGGCGCCAACTCGACGACCGCGACCTCGAGCCCCTGGGCCGCGAGAGCCTCAGCGGCCTCGATGCCGATGAATCCCGCACCGAGCACGACCGCGCGGCGAGCGCCGGCGGTCACCTTCTCGCGCAGCGCGACCGCATCCTCGACCGTGCGCAGTGTGCGCACCCGCGGGGAGTCGACACCTGGGATCGGCGGCACGAATGCGGAGGCGCCCGGTGAGAGCACCAGCGCATCGAAGCCGATCTCCTCGAGGCGGTCGGCCGAACGGACGGTGACCGTCTTCGCGGCCGCATCGACCGCGACCACCTCATTACCCGGTCGCACATCCAGCGCCAAGCTCGCGTGCAGCGATTCCGGCGTCTGCACGAGCAGTGCGCCCGGGTCAGTGATCTCACCGCTCACGAGGTAGGGCAGTCCGCAGTTGGCGAACGAGACGTGGGCACCGCGCTCGAGCACGATGATCTCGGCTGACTCGTCAAGACGACGGGCGCGAGCCGCGCAGCTCATGCCCCCGGCGACGCCGCCGACGATGACGATCCTCATCGGACGACCTCCGCCTCTTCGGCCGCGCGGGCGATCTCGGCCCGCACGGCATCCATGTCCAGCGCGCGGACCGCGTCGATGAGCTGATCCAGCTGGGGCGCGGCGAGCGCTCCCGGCTGCGAGAAGACCAGGATGCCCGCGCGGAAGATCATCAACGTGGGGATGGAGCGGATCTGGAACGCCGCGGCGAGCCCGCGCTCGGCCTCGGTATCGATCTTCCCGAAAATGACGTCCGGGTTCGCTTCGGACGCGCGCTCGAAGACGGGTGCGAACGCGCGGCACGGGCCGCACCAGGCCGCCCAGAAGTCGAGGAACACGATGTCGTTGTCAGCGATCACGGCCGGCAGGCCGGCCTCGCTGATCTGAGTTGTGGTCATGAATTACCCCCTAGGGTATTTTTCCGGGCAGACTTCCGCCCGCCGATGTGGAAGGTGATGGTTACGGAACGACCGGCAAGCCGGTGGCTCCTGCGGCTTCGTCGATGCCCCCGGCATCCTGGACGGACAGGTCGGCGGCCACCATGGCAGAGGCAGCCTGGGCGGAGCGATTGCCGGATTGGCAGTACACGACGTAGTCGGCGTCGGAATCGAGTCCGGAGACCTCAGCGCCGAACGACGGTGACTGGAAGTCGATGTTCACGGCGCCCTGAAGGTGCCCAGTCGCATACTCGGCGGGAGTGCGAACGTCCACGACGACGGTGTCGGCGTCAAGTGCGATGAGTGCCGGCGAAGCCGCACACCCACTCACCCCGAGAGCCAGCGTGATCGCCGCAACCCCGAGGCTCAGTGAGCGTAGACGGCTAGGCCGCGACATCGTCATGCCCCGCGCAGAGCTGGTCTTCTGCGACGCCCCGCAGGGCTTCCTCCACGTGCTGACCGCAACCCTCCCAGGTCTCTTTGCCGCAGACACTGCACGTCACTCGACTGCACATCGGGACACCTCTTTCTGATCGATGATGACATCCTATCTTATACCCCCGGGGGTATCCAAATGAGGTCCGCTCGATGACGAAGTTCGGCAATGTTCCGCGGCGGAGCTAGGCGGGCTGAGGGATGCCGTGGGTCAGTGCAGAAAGCCGCGACGCACCGATCGGCTCTTCCGGCAGCAGTGGCACGACCGCGACCCGATCCGCCATCGTCCGGACCCGGTCGATCTGCTCGACTTCATTGCGGGCGCGTGTTCGGAGGAACGTCGACTCGGGGTGTGCGGCGGCGATCGAGTTGTTCACAACCCACGCCCACGGGTGGATGCCGGCCCGCTCGAGGTCATCCCGCAGACCGGCCGCTTCCAGCACGGGGGTCGTCTCGGCGATGGTTGCGATGATGACCTTCGTCTGCGCCGGATCCTGGAGGCGCATCAACGGCGTCGAGTAGGCCAGCGTTGCGAAAAGGCGCCGTCCCGAAGGGGCGGCGCCTTTTCACAACACGCTTCTGTCAGCCGACCGCGGTCAACGTGCGGGTATGCCGTGCCGCCGGCGTGCGGGGCTCGTCGCAGTAATCGGCGAGCTGAATCACCAGACCGGCCGTGGAGTTCGCCGCGGCCGCGAAGCTCTTGAGGATCTCGGGATCGAGCATTTCGCCCTCGGGGCTCGTGAAGACGAACCGCAGCGGTATCGAGGGATTGATCCAGAGCGTAGAACGCCCGCCGGGGACTCCGTCTGGATGCTGCCACGAGAGCGTGAAGCTCTCGCCGCGCCGCAGTTTGCTTGCGACGACCGCCTTGACGTGCGCGAGCACCCTGTCGGGCAGCTCGGCGGGCTGACTGTCGCTGCCATAGAACAACTTGCCCACGGGACCCTCCCCTGTCTGGAGCGGCCGGCGACTGCCGGTGACCGGGTTGAGCGATTCGTAATCGTTCGCGCCGGGTGCTCGTGAGCCCACCGTAGCAGAAACTTCACTCATTTAGGTAAATGATCTAAATACTCGATCATCTAAGTAATCTGGTAGAGTTACCGATTGCCCGCCAAGTGAGAAGGGATGTGACCGTGGTCGACTCGTCCTCCCCCTCGTCACTCCGCCGGGCGCTCGCCCGCTATGTCGAAGCGCGCAGCTCCGCACTGGCCGAAGCGCGGCGCGTGCTGAACATCGGCGAAGGCGATGCGCGCGCGCTCCTGTTCATCGCCGACAACCCGGGCGCGCGACCCACCGAACTGCGCGATCACCTGGGAATCACCTCCGCAGGCGTAACCGCCCTCATCGACCGGCTCGTCGATCGCGACATCGTCCGTCGTGATGTCGACGCAGAGGATCGCCGCGTCAGCCGCATCACGGTCACGATCGACATAGCTTCAGACCCCTGGTCGTCCCTTACGCGATTCGATCACGACTTCGACGGCGCCGTCGCCGCCGGGGACCTCCAGTTCGCGCACCAGCTGGCTGAGGTCCTCGAGTCGCTCACCGAAACCACCGTCGGCGCCGAGAGCTAGGTCGCCGACTCAGGCGCTGTCCTGCCCGACGTACGCGACGGACTTGGCCTGGAGGAATGCGCACAGCGCCGAGATCGTGGTCAACTCCGAAGCCAGCCTGAGCAAGGACGGGGCGTCGAGTTCCACGGAGCTCTCTCTGGCCTCGAACGTGGCTATCCACCGGTCCGATTCCGTGGACTCGGGCTGAATGTAGATCACGACAGACGAGTGGGCGATGACCACTCCCACCAGGCCGGTATTTGCCCCATCGTCGCCATCCTGTCCCATCACCTTCACGGCAACGTCCAGCGGATATCCCTGGGAACGGAATTCGTCGACCCACGACTCAAGGGTGGTCATGCTGCGGAATGGCATCACAAGCTCCATCATTGCGCGTGCGGCGCTCCACGCCGCAGTTTCCGCTCAATTATGCCAACCGCTCGACGGACTCAGCTTTCGAAGTCCTCCGGCTCCACATCGTCGAGGAACTTCTTGAACTCGTCGAGCCGCTCCGCGCTGTCCGATTCAGCCATCTGGCCGGGAACGCCGGCATCCTCCATCACGGCTTCGGCCACCCAGATCGGCGCGCCGACGCGCGATGCGAGCGCGACAGCATCCGATGGTCTCGAATCGACCACGCGCACGCCGGACTTGGTGGAGAGGGTGATCTCGGCGAAGAAGGTGCCGTCGTCGATGCTCGTGATCTCGACGCGCGAGACTTCGGCGCCGAGGGTCTCGAGCAGTGACCTCATGAGGTCGTGTGCAAGGGGGCGCGGGACCGGCGCCTGCTCGACGGCGACCAGGATCGAGGTCGCCTCGAGCTGCCCGATCCAGATGGGCAGCAGCGTTCCCTCGCCGGGGAGCTCGTCGATCGGCTTCAGCAGGAGGACGTGCTGGCCTGACGCGTCGAGCGCGACGCCTGCAACACGCACTTGAACCATCGGCCTCTCCCTCCGGATCGCCCGTGTACCTGCCATCGTAGGCATCCTGCGCAGGGAGCGGCACGTGTCACGCTGAGATACCGGAGATCAGAACCGTCGAGGCGGCACGATCAGCTCGTAGCGTCGGCAGGAGACCGTGACGGTGCCGCCCTCGATAGGCGCTTCGTAGTCGAGATGCCCGGCATCCCGCCACCCTTCACGTTCGTAGAAGTGGCGCGCCCTGGCATTGCCGGTGACGACTGCCAACCAGGGCCGGTCGTATCCCGCTCCCAGGAGTCGCCGTGCTCCATCGGCGAGGAGCGCCGCGGCCACGCCCGTGCCGCGAGCCGCCGAATCGACCATGAGCTGGTCGATTTCATCCACCTTGAGGGTGACGAACCCGACGATCGTGCCGTCTACCTCGGCAACGTGCGTGCGGTCGATCATGGTCGCGGTGCGGGTCTCGAACGAGTCCGACTTCCGGTGGACGAGCAGCTCGTCAGGGATGTGTCCGACGTGGCCGTCCCGCCACGCCCCTTCCCAGACTTCTGCGATGCGTGGAGCGTCTGCGTCGGTTGCGGGACGGATCTGCATGCCACCGAGGGTAGCGATCGCAGCCGACAGCCCGTTCCTCGCGACGTAGGCTCCGCTACCCGGAATGGAAGCCTCGGGCGTACCGTTGACCTCGACGTGCAGCGCTTCGGAACTCTCTCATTCGGACACTACGGCCCCCTCGGCGGAGGCCGGACGCTGTCCGCCGCCGATTCGATGCTGCAGGCCATCGACCTTGCGCAGGGAATGGACGACCTCGGCGTCGACGGCACGTACTTCCGGGTTCATCATTTCGCCCGCCAGCAGTCCTCGCCGATGCCCCTCCTTGCCGCGATCGCGGCGCGCACCGAGCGCATCGAAGTCGGCACCGGTGTCATCGACATGCGCTACGAGAACCCGCTGCACCTCGCCGAGGAAGCGGCATCCGTCGATCTCCTCAGCGGCGGGCGCGTGGCGCTCGGGGTGAGCCGAGGGTCACCCGAGACGGTCGTGCGCGGCTACGAGGCCTTCGGCTACACCGGTTCTGACGACCCGCGCGGCGCCGACATCGCCAGAGAGCACTTCGCGACGTTCCTTCGCGCGATCGAAGGCGAGGGGATGGCGGAGCGCGATCCTTCAAGTCCGTTCGGCACCGGCGCGACGGGGATGCAGCGCATCGAGCCGCATTCGCCCGGGCTGCGTTCGCGCATCTGGTGGGGTGCCGGCAACCAGGAGTCCGCGGAGTGGGCCGGGAGCATCGGCGTCAACCTCATGTCGTCAACCCTGCTCACCGCGGCCGACGGGCGGCCCTTCGACATCCTGCAGGCCGAGCAGATCGACGCGTTCCGCGCCGCGTGGCGCCAGGCGGGTCATGACGGAGACCCGCGGGTGTCGGTGAGCCGGTCGATCTTCCCGCTCGTGACCGACGAGGACCGCATGTACTTCGGCGGCCGCCAGGACGGCGACCAGATCGGCGTGATCGACGGCATCCGCTCGACGTTCGGCAAGACGTATGCGGCCGAGCCCGACGTGCTCGTCGCAGCAGCTGCTCGACGACGCGGCGATCCGTTCGGCGGACACCCTCATGCTCACGATCCCGAGCCAGCTCGGCGTCGAGTTCAATCTGCGCGTCGTCGAGTCGTTCGCACGATACGTCGCGCCGGCGCTCGGCTGGACCGGCACGCGCGCCTGAACGGCCGTTCGATCAGCCGGCATCCTCGATGAGGTGCAGCTGCGTCCCGTCGGGGTCGATCAGGTAGCCCGCGCGCTGACCCCACTCCCGCAGCGCCACCGGGATCAGCCGGGGTATGCCCATCGGCTGCTCCGGCACACCGCTGGCGCGAACCGCGTCATACAGTGCATCGAGATCGCCGACTCGGATGCTGGACATGAACCAGCTCGCATAGGCGTTGTGCTCTGGCGCGAGGAAGAACTCGAGCACGACTCCGCCGCGCTGCAGGATGAGCCATCCGCCATCTCGGTAGGTCTGCTCGAACCCGAACCCGCAGTAGAAGGCGACCGTCGCATCGAAGTCGCGGGAGGGGAGGTTCGGCACCGCGCGATCCGCCATGACCCGAATCTACGTCCATCTCCGGCGCGGGTGAAGATCGGATGCCGCCAGCGGCCCTCAGGGCAGTCCCGTCACCTGCACTCCGAGCCACGCCGCCAGCTCCTCGATCTCGGCGCGGACCATGTCGGTCTCCTCGGGCTCGAACGGCAGGAACTCGTGGACGGCGTTCACGCGCAGCACCTCGCGTTCGCGGTCGACCTCGGCGTCCAGCATCCCGACGAATCGATCGCCCATCAGGATCGGGTGCGCGAAGAAGCCGTACCTGCGCTGCGGCTTTGGCTTGAACTGCTCGAGCACGTAGGTGAACTCGAAGAGCTCCTCGAGCCGCTTGCGGTCGAAGAGCATGCTGTCGTAAGGATTGAGGAAGGCGACTCGCCCGCCCTCGTCCTCCTGTTCGAGCGACGCGAGGGCTTCGGGATCGACGCGCCACTTCCACGTGCTGCCTTCGACGGTGGCGGGTTCGCCGGTCGTCTTGCCCACACCGGTCCAGTACCAATGGGGCTTTGCGATGCCGGCGGCCTGCAGGCGTCGCTCTTCGAGAAGTCGGGATGCCTCGGCCTCGTCGTACTCGGCGAGATTCTGCGGGTACACACGCTCTGCGAGATCCCAGCGGCGATGCCGACCCTCCCGTCCGACGACCGCCACCTCGCCCTGGCGCAGCAGGAAGTCGAGCATGATCGGCACCTGGTTGGATCCCGACCACCCGTCGGGCGCCCGGCTCACCTGGGCGGTGTCGGGGATGTCCGACGCCAGCAGCGAACCCTCGGCGCGGAGCCTGGCGAGGACATCCGAACGGAAGCGATCGTTCGCGGCGAGCCACTGCCTTGTGCTCTCGCGCTTCGGCCACTGCCGCATGGCCGGGAGCATGAGGGGCAGCAGGCTGATCGGCCGGAACGCGCCGTCGAACTCGAACAGCAGCCGGTCGATCTCGACCGCCTTCTGCAGCTGCCCGGCCTCGTACGACCAGCCGATCCGAGACCATAGGACGGTGTGCTCGCACGGGGCGATCGTCGCGGTCGGGTCGATCTTGACGTAGCCGAGCTGCTCGGCGACTTCCACCACATCTCCGGGCCGCGCTGCATCGAGCAGCTGCGCGCGCACCACGATGCGCCGTGCCTGGTCGCGGGTGAGCTGGTGCGTCACGTGGTCGAGGGTAGCGCGCCGCGCACCCACGGCTCCGGGGGCACTAGCATCGCGTTCGTGCGGAATGTGCGTGTGCCCGGAGTCCCCGCGGACTTCAGGGTGCCGCGGGGGTGGCCGACGCCCACCGATCGCTGGGTTCGGGCGAACGCGTTCTGGCAGCCGCCCGCGGGATGGGCCCCGCTTCCCGGCACCCCGCCCGCCCCCGCCGGGTGGGCGTTCTGGGCGCCGAATCCGGAATGGGATCGCCGTTACTCGTCCAACTACCGAGCCATCGCCATGTGGGGGCGCGTGCCCAATGTGCTCGCCGTCGTGTGGCTCCTGATCATGGTCGCGAGCTTCTTCGCGCCCCAGATCGCCGGTCTCGCCATCGCGGCATGGCTCGTCCTCCTGGCCGCGTTCGCGTGCCTCATCGTGCATGAGGTGCTCCGGCGGCGCATCACGCGGCAGAGCGCTGGCGTACCTGGCGGGCGTCGCAGCCGACGCTCGAGGCCAGAACCTCATCCGGGAGTACCAGCGATACCTCGTGGACGCGGCATGACTCTCGACGAGGCGCGGAGCATCCTCGGCGTCGCTCGCGGAGCGAGCCACGCTGACGTCCGCGACGCGTTCCGGCATCGCGCTCGGCAGGTCCATCCGGATGCCCACCCGACCGCGAGCGCCCCGCAGCGCGACGAGCTGGCGCGGCATTTCGATCGCGCGCGCGAAGCGCGGGACATCCTGCTTCTGCTCCCGGAGAGGACGGTGGTCCCCGAGTCTGCCGCCCGGCCGGCCCCCGCCCCGGCGGGCGGCCCAGCCGCCGCCGCACCCCCGGCCCCTCCGTCTCCGCCGCCGTGGCGTCCCGCGCCCGAGACCTCGCTTCCGCCGCACCAGCGCACGCTGCGATTCGAGGAGTTCGTCCAGGTGGTGGATGCGGCGGGGTTCGGTCCAGGGCATAGGACCGAACCGTCTCGCGGTCTCGGGCGCGTCCTCGTGTGGTCCGTGGTCGGGGCGGTGAGCGCCGGAGTGCTCATCTCCGTCATCTGGACCGCGATCGCGATGTAGCCCGTCCGGCCTTCCGGCCCGCACCGGCATGCCACCGTGGAAGAATCCGGGAGTATGGCGAACCTGACGATCATCCAGACCTCGCCCGATCCAGAGCAGGTCGATGCCCGGGCGCGAGCGCGCACCAGGCGGTCGATCGCCGAGCGGATCCGGGCGATGGGCCAGAACCGGATCGGCGCATTGCTCCTCCTGATCGCGACCGTCGTCGCCATCATCTGGGCCAATGTCTCCGGACTGTCGTACGAGTCCTTCTGGGAGACCCATCTGACGGTCGGAGTCGCGGACCTGCGGCTCGACTTCACCCTGCACGCTCTCGTCAACGACGCACTCATGGCGATCTTCTTCTTCACGGTCGGCCTCGAGGTGCGGCGTGAGTTCGCCATCGGCGAGCTGACGAGCTGGTCACGCGCGATGGTGCCGGTCGTAGCCGCCGTCGCCGGTCTCGCGGTGCCGGCGGCGCTGTTCCTCCTGATCGCAGCCGGTTCCGGGCACGAGGCCGCATGGGGAATCGTCATCTCGACCGACACGGCGTTCCTCGTCGGCGCACTCGCGCTCATCGGGCCACGCGTGCCCGGGCGGCTCCGGGTCTTCCTGCTCGCGCTCGCCGTTGTCGACGACATCGGAGCGCTCAGCATCATCGCGCTCGTCTATACCGAGAACTTCAACCCGCTGCCGCTCATCGTGGCGGCGGCGGGGCTCGTGGGCGTCTACTTCACCCGCTACCTTCGCGGCGGGCGCGGTCCGGTGTACGCGACGCTCTCCATCATCGTGTGGCTGGCCTTCCTCGCATCGGGAGTGCATCCCACCCTCGCAGGAGTCGCCATCGCGCTGCTGGTGCCCGTCTACCGCCCGGACCGGCGAGACGTCGAGCACGCGCTCGAGCTGGCACACACCTTCCGTCAATCCCCGAACACCGAGTACGCACGCGCTGCCGCGAACAGCCTGCGGGAGTCGATCTCGATCAACGAGCGTCTGCAGTCCGCCTATGCGCCGTACGTCGCGTACGTCATCCTGCCGCTCTTCGCCCTCGCGAACGCCGGCGTGGAGCTCGGTCCGGAGATCCTCGCCGGCGCGATCCGCTCGCCGCTGACGTGGGGCATCGTGGTGGGGCTCGTGCTCGGCAAGCTCGTCGGAGTGTTCGGCTCGACGGGCCTCCTGCGCGTCCTCCGCATCGGAGAGTTCGGTCCCGGACTCACGCTCGACCGCGTACTCGGCGGCGCAGCGCTGTGCGGCATCGGCTTCACGATCTCGCTCTTCATCGTCGACCTCGCGATCGACGATCCGATCGCACAGAACGAAGCCAGAGTCGGAGTGCTGGCGGCATCCGTCATCGCCTTCGTTCTCGCAACGATCATCTTCAGGATCACGGATGCTGTTCGCCCGGATCTCGACCAGGGCCAGACTCTGATGCGGCCCGTCGATCCCGCGCGGGACCATCTGTTCGGCGACCCTGAGGCGCCCTACACGATCGTCGAGTACGGCGACTTCCAATGCGGCTTCTGCCTCAAGGCTTCGGGGTCCATCCAGGAGGTGGTCTCGGAGCTCGGCGACCAGCTGCGCTACGTCTGGCGCCATGCGCCGCTGACGGCGTACCACCCGAATGCCCTCGCCGGTGCGGAGGCATCCGAGGCGGCGGCGCTGCAGGGCAAGTTCTTCGAGTTCGAGCGCGGACTGTTCGCCGATCAGGAGAATCAGCGTCCGTCCGACATCGTGCGACTTGCGCGCAGCCTCGGCCTGGATGTCGACCGGTTCGAGAAGGACCTCATGTCGGCCGAGGTCACCGGACGCGTGCGCGATGACATGCTCGACGCCGAGGCCATGGGCATCACCGCGGTCCCGACGCTCTTCATCAACGGCCGGCGCCACGTCGGTCCGTACGATTCGCAGTCGCTGCTGCGCGCCCTCACTCAGGGCGAGGGCGAAGCGGCCGTGTAGCGCCCACGCGCCTGACGAAGTCCCGCAGCAGCAGGTTCACCTTCACGGGATCACGCGCCTGCGGCAGGTGACCGCCGCCTTCGATGATGACGAGATCACCGCCTGTGAGGTCGGCGGCGATCGGGCTGCGCGCGGGGTTCTGGCATTTGTCGAGCGAACCGTTGATCACGAGCACCGGGCACCTCACGGCCCGGCAGATCTCCATCGACGACTCGATGACGCTGGACCCTGAGGGCGCCGCGGCATATTCCAACAGCATCGTCTCGGGCCCGGCGCCGATCGACCACTCCACGCAGTCCTCACGCTGCTTGGTCGAGTGGGGCTCGGGGAACATCTCACCGAAGAAGAAGTCGGAGAAACCCAACCAGTCCTGGCGCCAGTAGTTGGCGTTCTGCTTCTGCCATCCTTCATACGACTCACGCGGCTCGTCGAAGTCGAACTCGATCCGATGCGGAAGCGGAGCGGTGAGGCGGAGCCCGGGGTTGATCGCGACAGCGCCGAGCACGCGGTCCGGGCGCTCCCCCGCCATGATCAACGTGTGGCCTGCGCCGGTGCAGACGCCCACGAGCACCGCCTGGTCTGCGCCGACGGCGTCCAGCACGGCCCATTGGTCGTCTATACGCGTTCGATCGGTGAAGTCGTCGGGCGTGGTCGCGGGGCCGCTCAGTCCATTCCCTCGCTGATCGCTCACGACGACCCGGAAGTAGCGCGCGAGGAACGGGATCTGCGCCTTCCACGCTCGGCTGTGCACGATGACGTCCGGCATCAGGAGGTACACCGTAGGCGATCCCTCGCCGTAGACCTCGTAGTGGATCGCGGTCCCGTCGCGATCCACGAACCCGCTGCTGACCGGCTCGAGCGCGCGCATCAGATCAGCTCCGCAAGCATCGCCGCGGCGCGCGCGGCGCCGTCCGTCTCGACCGGACGGTACTGCACGTCTCGCCCGACCTCCTCGACCAGCGCCGCCGCGAGGGCTTCCGGATCCGAGGCCTCCGAATAGCGGATGCAGCGGCCCGCGCCGTAGTTGTCGAGGCGTCGCCGCACGTGGAAGTTCTGCTCGAAGTGGTTCTCGAGAGGCACGTAGAGGAAGGGTCGCTGCGCGGCCGCGAGCTCCATGCACGTCGTGAGCCCGCCCTGCACGATCGCGACGTCGCACGCGGCGAGCGTCAGGTGGAGATCGGGCACGAAGCCCCGGACGGTCGCTCCGCGCCGCCGCGGCAGCGACGCCGGGTCGATCCGCGGACCTGTCACCACGAGGAATCGCAGCTCCGGTCGAAGTCGCCGCACCGCCGGGATCGCATCCATGACCCTGTGTAGGAGCGCGTCGCCGACGCCCGAGCCGCCGACCGTGACGACGCAGAGGACGTCGTCCGCTCCGAAGCCCAGCCCCTCCCGAACCCGCTGCCGCTCTGCTTCGGAGGGCGGCGTGAACCCGGTCACATAGCCTGCGAAGTCGTAGTGCGCCTCGGTCCACTCCCGGATGTCAGGCAGGCCCGGGCCGAACGCGGCATCCACGATGTCGTCCGGATTGCCTACGAAGATCGAGCGATCCCGCAGCCGCCGGTATCGCGCCCGCTGCTCGAGCATCTCGGCGTTGTAGTCCGCAGTCAGGGCGGCTTCAGCATCCCCACCGCTCGGCATCGGCAGCCAGCCGACGAAGTCGGTGAGCCACGCGAACGCGAAGCGCTTCAGCTCGGGATTCTCGTGCAGGAAGTAGTCGACGTCCCACGCCTCGTCGCCGATCACGAGGTCGTAGTAGGTTTCGTCGACGACGTCGTTGAAGACCATGAAGTTGTTCACGAGGATCTCGTCCATCCGCCGGATCGCCTGGAAGGCATGCAGATCGTGGTCGGCCGATTCGTCTTCGATGTGGGCGGATTCGTTCGCAAGAAAGGCGGATGCCGGGTGGACGGTCTGGCCGGCATCCGCCAGTACTCGAGTGACCGGATGCTGCGCGAGCCAGTCGATCTGGAGGTCGGGGTGCAGCTTCTGCAGCTCCTGTGCGATCGCGACGTCGCGACGCGCATGGCCGAGGCCGATCGGGGATGAGAGGAACAGGGCCTTCTTCGGGCGACGCTGCGCCCGGACCCAGGTATGGCGTGTCCCCAGCATGGCGGCCATTACCCCAGTCTGCCCCTCTCATCCCCCGCTGTCAGGGCTTCACTTCGAGCACGCGGTTGAACGGCGTCTCGGCGACGCTGGCGAAGCGCGTGAAGCCGCCCGCGGCGGTGACGTCGCGGATGCGCGCCGGGCCCGCCTGTGTGCCGAGCGCGAGCCCGACATCCTGCGAAAGCGATGCGGGCGTGCACAGCAGCGTCGAGAAGCCGTAGTACGCGCGGCCGACGGGGGTGAAGTTGTCTTCGACGCGGTCGCCCGCCATCGGCTCGACGATCATCCACGTGCCGTCGTCGGCGATGACGTCGCGCACGTGACGTGCGGCGCCGACCGGATCGCCCATGTCGTGAAGCGAATCGAACATCGCGACCAGGTCGTACCCGCTGCCGCTGAACTCCTGCGCCGAGGCGACCTCGAATCGTACGTTCTCGACCCCGGCTTCCGAGGCGCGGGCTCGCGCGGTGGCGATCGACTCGGCGTGATAATCGGATCCGGTGAACGTCGAGTTCGGGAACGCCTGCGCGAGGAGGATCGTGGAGGCGCCGTGCCCGCAGCCGACATCTGCGACGGTCGCGCCTGCTTCGAGCTTCTGCTGCACGCCGTCGAGCGAGGGAATCCACGAGTCGACGAGGTTGGCGTGATAGCTCGGGCGGAAGAACCGCTCGCATCCGATGTGCACATCGGTGTCGTGCTGGTGCCAGCCGTACCCGGCGCCGCTGCGGGCGGCATCCACGATGTGCTGGGTGTCGTGCACGGTGCCGAGGGCGATCTGGAAGAACCCGGGAAGGAACGCCGGGCTGTCCGGGTCGGTCATGGCGAGTGCGTGCTCGGGCGGAAGGGTGTAGCGCTTGGTCGCCGGGTCATACGTGACGTAGCCGCCGGCGGCCTGCGCGTTCAGCCACTCGCGGGCGTACGGCTCGGCCGTCTGCGTGCGTTCGGCGAGCTGCGCCGGAGTGGCCGGTCCGTTGGCGGCGAGGTCGCGGTAGTACCCGAGCTTGTCGCCCATGACGACGAGCGCGGCATTGAGCGTGGCGCCGACTTCGTCGACGGCGCGGAAGACGAAGCTCATCAGCTTGTCGGTGTCGATCTGCGTCGGTTCTGCGGTGATGGACATGTCCGGCTCCTTCTGTCGTGTGCCCATTGAATGCTTCGACGCTACGAATCGGCGCCCGGCCACCGCGTCCGGGGACCCCCCTAGTCCTTCCCCCCGCCCGCCCCCGTAAACTCTGGCCATGCTGGTGGGCCGCCAACCCGAGCAGCAGGCGATCGATCGGCTCGTGGCCGCGGCTCGCCTGGGGACGAGCGGCGTGCTCGCAGTCACGGGCGAGGCGGGCGTCGGGAAGACCGCGCTTCTGCGAAGACGCAGTCACTCGACTCGACGAGATGCGCGTCCTCCGAGCGACCGGCTTGGAGTCCGAGCGGGAAGTCCCCTTCGGAATGCTCCTGCAGCTGCTTCGGCCCGCGCTCGGCGCGCTCGACGGCATCCCGTCGATCCAAGCGGATGCGCTCGCCGCCGCGCTGGCCCTCCCTCGCCCCTCGGCTTCGCTCGACAGCCCTGATCGCTTCACGATCGGCGCTGCGGTGCTGAGCCTCCTCTGCCGCTACGCCGAGGACGGCCCCGTCGCCGTCGTGGTGGACGACCTTCACCTTGCAGACACCCCTTCCGCTACCGCCCTCACGTTCGCCGCGCGACGCCTCGCGGCCGACCCGATCGTCGTCCTCCTCGGTGTGCGCAGTCCGGAGGGCGAGCCGATCGTCGCGGGGCTGCCGTCGCTCGCCATCGGCGGGCTGGATCTCGACTCCGCCCGGTCGCTGCTCACACAGGCCGGCGGAGATGCGGCATCCGAAGACCAGGTTCTGCTGCTCCATCGCGCGACCGACGGCAACCCGCTCGCGCTGCTCGAGTTGCGCGCCGCAGACCTCGATGTGGTCGAGAGTCTCGAGACCGGCCTGCCGCTGCGAGTCCCCCGCGCGGTTGCCGATGCCTTCGGCAGGCGACTCGAGCAGCTGGATGCCGCCACCCGCGCCGTTCTGCTCGTTGCGGCGGTGTGCGGCGCCGACATGCGCATGATCGGCGACGCATGCGCGGCGTTGGGTGTGGATGATCGGCGGCTCGGCGAGGCGGAGGATCTGGCGCTCGTCACGCTCCGCAGCGGACGGGTCGAGTTCCGGCATCCGCTCCTTCGCGCAGCGGTGTACTCAGGGGCCACGGTGCAGGACCGGCGAGCGGCGCATCGCGCAGCCGCCGAAGCGACGCCTCCCGCGGACGCGGACCGGCGGGCGTGGCATCTCTCCGAGGCGGTATGGCACCCGGATGCCGGTGTCGCCGACCTGCTCGCCGTGGCCGGCGAGGCTGCCGTCGCGCGCGCGGCGTACTCGATCGCATCGGGGGCGTTCGAGCGGTCGGCGCGACTGAGTCCGGATGCGGCGGACCGCGCGGCGCGACTGTTCTCCGCAGCCGATGCCTCGTGGGCCGCGGGAAGCGGTGACCGCGCGCTCGCGCTGCTGGACGAGAGAGCACGGGATGCCGGCAGCGTTGGTTCCGGATCCGACGGCGTGCGCGAGGTCGAGCTTCGCGCTTCGATCGCGGCTCGCACGGGTTCGCTGCGTGATGCACTCGACTTGCTGCTCGTGGCCGCCAACCGCACGGAGAGCGCCGATGACGCGGCCGTCGCGCTTGCCGACGCCGTGCACGCGACGTACTACCTGGGCGACGCGCGGACGGCCTCCGCGCTGGCCGATCGGCTCGAGTCACTGGAGCCGACCATCACGAAGCCCCGCGCACGTGCTCTCGGTCTTATGGCGACCGGAATGGCGCGCATCCTCTCGGGGCGAGGTGGCGCGGAGGAGATCCGAGCGGCGGTGCCGCTCCTCGAGACGGATCCCGAACTGACGCACGATCCACGCCGGCTGTCGTGGCTGCTTCTCGCCCCCCTGTACTTGCGGGATGCGACCAGCGGCGCCCGGCTGCGCGCGCTCGTGGATGAGGTGCGCGGCCGAGCGGGCCTCGGCGCGCTGCCGGGCGTGCTCTTCCACCTGGCGGTGGATCAATCCACCACCGGTTCGTCGTGGGGACGGGCGGAGGCGAACTACACGGAAGCGATCCGCCTCGCGACCGAGACGGGTCAGGCGACGGAACTGGCGATGTCGCTCGCCGGGCTGGCGCGGCTTGAGTCCCGAGCCGGCAGGGAAGGCGATTGTCGTTCCCACGCAGCGGCCGCGCAGTCGCTGTGCGCAGCGCGCGACATCCATGTGGGTCAGGTATGGGTCGCTCACGCAGTAGGCGACCTCGAGCTGTCGCTCGGGCATCCGGAGCTCGCGGTCTCGCGATTCTCGGAGTTGGTGTCGCTGCTGGACCGTCTCGGTTTGGACGACGCAGACCTGGCGCCCGCGCCCGAGCTCGTGGATGCGCTGTTGAGGTTGGGGCGCCGCGACGACGCCCTGGAGATCGCCACTGCGTACGCCGGTGCCGCCACGGCTAAGGGCCAGCCGTGGGCGCGGGCTCGCGCCGACAGGGCGCGGGCTTCCGCCGCACCTGATGACGAGTTCGAGGCTCGGTTCACATCCGCGCTGGACCTGCACGAGCAGACTCTGGACCGCTTCGAGGAAGCACGCACGCGTCTGGCGTTCGGATCGAGGCTGCGTCGAGCGGGCCGCCGGGTCGACGCGCGGGTGATGCTGCGCGGCGCTTTCGAGTCCTTCTCGGAGCTCGGAGCGACCCTGTGGCGTGACCAGGCAGCGGCCGAGCTCGCCGCGACCGGTGAACACGTGCGAGCACCCGGAAGGGATGCTGTCGCCGATCTCACGCCACAGGAGCTGCAGGTCAGTCTCCTCCTCGCCGACGGCCGAACCACGCGCGAGGCCGCGGCCGCGCTGTTCCTGAGCCCGAAGACAGTGGAGTACCACCTGCGCAAGGTCTATACGAAGCTCGGAATCGGATCTCGTGCGGAGCTTGCGGAGGCGCTCGCCCGTGGGATGGACGACGGCTGAATCCGGGCGCCACGCTTCTCACACGAAGTCGTCCGGCACCAGCATCCGGAGGCCATCGTCGTGGAGCAGAAGCTGAGCACGGAGCCGCAGCCCGATGTCGCGACTCGCGTAGGCCATTGCCCTCACCCACACCCGAGTCTCGGGTGAGAGCGCGTCGGAGCCCGGACGTTCCCACACCAGCGCAACACTCGCGGCACCGAGGATCTCGGCGATCATCTGCACGCGGGTGCCGAGCAGGTGCGCCGCCGACATTCGACCGAGGTCGTCGGTGTCGACGACTTCGGACGGATCTTCGGGATAGCCGTCGCCGGGCATCAGAGGACCGGTCAATCGCCCTTCAGCGTCGAGGAAGATGAACCACAACTGCGAGAGGATGGCTTCCTCCAGCGCATCCTCCAAGGTGAGGCGAAGTTGATCGTCGGTCAGGAGCGGGCGTTCCACGTGGAGATTCGGATCGGTGTTCGTCATGGCGCAAGCCTCTGCGAATGCGTCGCCCGCAACGGAGCTGATGGGCCGATTGGGGAATCGTCGGCGGATCCGGCGTCTGGGGAGGAACTCGTGCGGCGCTCAGAACGGAGCGTCCGCCTCCTGCCTCGCCCGGAACACCGGGACGTGCCGCTCGGGTTGCACGACGTAGACCCGCCCAGTGGGTGAGGTCCACTCCACGGCGCCACCGCTGCCGTCGATCTGTCGCACGATCCATCCGCCGTGATGCTTCACGATGTGATGCCCTTTGCAGAACGGACAGAGGTTGCCGAGGCTGGTGGTGCCGCCATCTTCCCAGGGCTTGGAATGATCGATCTCACAGCGTGATGCCGGGACTCCGCATCCGGGAGCCATACATCGGTCGGCTCGCCAGCGCACGAGTTTTCGCAGCGACGGCGGCGGGCGGTACTGGTCTCGGCCGACCGAGAGCACCATCCCCGTCTCGGGGTGCGTCAGGATCCGCATCCATCCGTCTGCGCCGCCGCAGAGTTCGCGGGCGCGGTCGATCGGAATAGGCCCGACGCCCTCGACGACTGCGGGTTCGCTGCCAGCGCCTCCCCCATCGACGGAGATCAGCGCGAGCACGGGAACCGTGACGGCGACGGTGGCACGGATTCCCCGCGCCCTCTCTGGATGGAGGCTGGTGTCACCGTCGATGAGCAGGTCGCACATCACATCCGCGCGTATCTGGTCAAGCGAACGGGTTTCCCCGGGCTGTGCGCGGAGGATCTTCGCGATCGCCGTCCCTCGTGCGTGGGCAGCATGCGCTTCTACCGAAGGAACGAACAGATGCACCCAGCTCATCGCGTCGTCGGCAGATTCGACCACGACGCGACGCGTGAGGAGTGCCTCTTGGTGCCGCTCGGTCAGGGTCGCGGAACGAACCGTGTCGATCAACCTTCGAAGGGACCGCCGGAATACACCGACCGGCTCCGACTCCGCAAACCGGACAGCTCTCGTCAGCACCGCCTCGCGAAGTGCGGGCTCCACTGCATCCAGTGCGGTCACGAGCAGCGACGCGTGCCGCTCCGTCATCCGCGCGTGGCTGAGCGAGTCCAGCACCGATGGGTAGCGTCGCACGAGCGCGTCCGCGAGCGCGATCATCTCGCCGGCGGCGTACTCGGTGATCCGCATCGCTGCCGCCAGCTCCAGCCGTACCGAGCGCTCGATGACGTCGGAAAGCATCCGGCCATGGCGCTCGGCATCGCGGAGCGCGGTGCGCCTCATCACGTCGACCCGAACCAGCCGCTGCGCGGCGAAGATCGTCATCATGCCGTCGACTTCGAGCACGAGATCGAGTTCATCAGGCGGCGCGGCAGCGAAGTCCCGCCAGTCATCGAAATCGGACTCGCGCAAGGGCTCGCGATCCGGATCGAAGAAAGGTTCATCATCTGCTGCCATACTCAACATATTAGTAGTTACGTACGACATCGAGTCGAACCAGCCGCGCCTCTCTCGTACTTCTGTTTGATTTCCCATTCCCCGGGACTGCCTCACGCCCGGCACGTGGTGACAGTAGGCTGTGCGGACGCGGCGACCTTGTCGCGACTCTGAGCCCCCGAGGAGTCCCCGCCGATGACCGTCACGCGAACGACCACCGCCCAGCATCCCGCCACGGAGGAGAAGACCCTGCCCCTCTGGGCGTGCGGACTCATCGGGGCCGCCGCGGCGATCGTCGGACTGCTGCCCTGGCTCGCGACGGGCATGCGACTGCCCCTGCAGAACCTGTGGGATGCTGCCACCCCACCGGAATCCATGCCGATCGCACTGCTGCCCTTCAGCCAGTATTCGCTGATCCACTTGTTCGGGTTGATCGTGACTGGATCGGCGCTGGCGGGGATCGCGGTCCGCGCCATGGTCGCCCCGCTCCCACGGCGCGGATTCGCTTGTCTGCTCGCTGGAGTCCTGTCCGTGCAGGTGGTGGCGACGGCGCAATCAGCGGTGGTCGTGATGGGCGGGTTGCAGGATCGCATCGAGTCGACGCTGTACCTCGCCGTGCTCGTCGCTGTGTGCATCCTGTCGATCCTCGTCGGTGCACTCGCTCTGACTCTCATCGCCCGAGCCCCGCGCGCGGGTGCGCTCCTGGGTCTCACGATCGGCGCGATCGGAGTGAGCGAATGGGTGAGCGCCGTCCTCCGGCCATTCACGACAGTCGGAGTCGAGTGGGCGTACTCGCTCGCGCCACTCATTCAATGGGTGGCGCCTGTACTGGTCGGGATCGCGATCGCATGGACCGGTGTCAACACGGTCGGTCGGATCGCGGCGGCTGTCGCCAGCCTCATCCTCATCTGGGTCACCCCGGCCCTCATCACCGGAGTCGCCAATGCGGCAGGCAGTCGCGTGCTCGCGCATGACCCGCCCGCGATGATCGAGTACGCTGCGCAGGTCTTCCAGATGGCGCTTTTCCTGCCCGAACTCGCCCTCCGGCCGATCATCGCCGCTGCGGTGATCGCCGTCATCGGCCTCGCTGTCCGGTGGGCGGCCGGTCGACGCAAGACCGCCCAGGAGCCGGGCACCGGCTAGCGCGAAGTCGCCTCAGAGGAATCGAATCCCGGCAGCACGAGAGGCAGTTCGCGCGTCGCATCCCACGGCTCGGTCCAGCCGAGACGGTCGAAGAGCGCGTCCAGCAGCATGCCGGTGAACCCCCAGACGAGGTGCTCTCCGCTCTCGTGCGGGACGAGGAAGCCGGGGCCACGCCATTCCTGCCCGTCACGACGGATGACCGTGGACCCCCGGTTGGCGGGGTCGAGCAGGTCGGCGACGGGAGCACGGAACACGGCGGACGACTCGCCCTCGTCGACCACCCGCACCGGCGAGGAGTGCTGCCACCACGCCAGCACCGGCGTCACGACGTGCTGCGAGTACACCAGCGGCACGAGTTCGAGGGCACCGAGCACCTCGACACCCGCGGGATCGAGGCCGGTTTCCTCCTCGGCCTCGCGCAGGGCAGCGGCAATCGGGCCCTCGTCGTCGGGATCCACGCGCCCGCCCGGGAATGCCACCTGTCCGGGGTGCGATCGAAGCGTCGATGCCCGTGCCAGCAGCAGCAGGTCCAGGTCTCGCGACACCGCATCGGTCTGCGCGACATGGTCGCTCGGCAGCGAATCGAGAATCCCGAACAGGATGAGGACAGCGGCGGGACGAGAGTCTTCCGGAGCGGTGAGCGGGCCGAATGACTCGAACCCACTGCCGCCTCGAGGGGATGCCGCAGCCTTCGCAAGGGCGACGAGCTGAGCCCGTGCGCTCTGCGTTGCGGGGTCGACAGTGGGCATTGGTTCAGGCTAACGCCGATCAGCAGACACGGCGGCGACCACGAGACCAAACCCCTCTGATCGGGACTTTTCGGATGCTGCCTCTCACACGTTCTGTCCAGGAAACGCACCGGGAGCGTCCAGGCTCACCCGGCAGACTCGCTGACTTGTGCCGCGGGAGCGGCCGTACTGCGCCGTACCCGACGGCGTGAACGTCATACGGAACTGGTCTTCATGCGCTCGAACACGTCATCCGCCCCCGCTCGCCGTACCCTTCGCCAGGCCGCGCGCCGCACCCGCCGCCGCCCCGTCTTCATCGCATCCGGGCTCGCATTCGCGGTCCTCGTCACGGCGGGGATCACCGCCACGACGCCGACGTCGCAGGCTGAGGCATCCGGATCGTTCGGCAGCGTTCGAACTGGCATCGTTCACGTCGGCAGCGCCGTCTGTCGCTTCCAGCGCAGCCGTCGAGATGGACGAAGTGTCGACCGACGCCATCGAGGCACTCGCCGCGGCCGAGGCATCGCTCACGGCCGCGCAGGCGGTCACCGCGGACATCGCCGCGTCCGGCCTCGACCTCGGCGTCCCGGACACCTCGATCGACACCAGCGACCTGCAGAGCGCCGCCGAGCGTCTCGACCGCGCCAACGCCGTCGCCACTCCGTTCCTCCCGGACCTCACCGACAATGTGACCGCCCTCGTCGCCGCCGCTGACGAGCGGGTGGCCAGCCTCCGCGGCAGCCTCGATGCCGCCATCGCGCTCAAGGCGGCCCAGGAGGCCGCCGAGAAGGCCCGTCAGGAGGCCGAAGCCGCTGCTGCCGCCGCCGCCGCGGCCAAGGCCGCCGCCGCGCCGAAGGCGAAGTCGACCGGCTCCCCTGCGCCCGTGTACGCCGCCGGCGGAACGAGCGCCGGCGAGGCGCAGGCGATCGCGCGCGGCATGATCGCCGGCTACGGCTGGGGTGACGACCAGTTCGGATGCCTCGTCTCGCTGTGGAACAAGGAGTCGGGCTGGAACTACCAGGCCTACAACCGCTCGAGCGGTGCCTACGGCAT
This sequence comes from uncultured Actinomycetota bacterium, assembly GCA_963751055.1. Classification (GTDB taxonomy): domain Bacteria; phylum Actinomycetota; class Actinomycetes; order Actinomycetales; family Microbacteriaceae; genus Microbacterium. The sequence goes on from CAVVTB010000002.1 coordinate 1,283,336, forward strand.
CCCGCAGGCGCTGCCCGGCAGCAAGATGGGCAGTGCAGGCGCCGACTGGCAGACGAACGCCGCCACGCAGATCTCATGGGGTCTCGGATACATCGCCGGCCGCTACGGCTCGCCGTGCGGCGCCTGGTCGCACTCGCAGTCGACCGGCTGGTACTGATCCGGAGCCGGGGCGCGCGCCGCGCACCGCTCGGCGATTTCCTCGACCTTACCAGGCCCGCCCGACGCGTCAGGTCAGCACTGCGAGCGCCTGCAACTCCGCGCCGGTCAGCCGTTGCGTGGTCCACTCATCCATCGCCGCCGCGCCGATAGAGCGATAGAACGCGATCGACGGGGCATTCCAGTCGAGCACCGTCCACTCGAGGCGGGTGTACTCCCGCTCGACGCAGACGGCAGCGAGCGAGGCGATCAGCGCTTTGCCGTACCCGCGGCCACGCTGCGCTTCGTCGACGATGAGGTCTTCGAGCCAGATGCCGTGCTTGCCCGTCCAGGTCGAGTACGTCAGGAACCAGATGGCGATGCCGACGATCACACCCGCGCGCTCCACGACGTGAGTGAAGGCTCGGGGATCTTCACCGAAGAGCGTGTCGCTCAATGCCTCCACCGTGTTCTCGACAGAATCCGGTTCTCGTTCATACACGGCGAGCGCGTGGATGCAGGCGAGGATGCCCGGCTCGTCGCCGGGGCGCGCTTCGCGGAGGACGGCACCGTCGGGGAGGATTCGGGGAGTCACCGTTCGAGCGTAGGGCGCGGCATCCGTCGTGGCCCGTTTCGTCTCGCTTCGCTGCTCAACGACCGGAGGTCCCCACCGGCGCGAGATCGGGCGCGAGCGCCTCGCGCTCGTCGAAGACGAAGCACTCGCCCGTGAAATGGGCGCCGCCGACGCTCTCGAAGTATCCGAGGATGCCGCCATCCAGCTGGAACGCGTCGACACCGTCCTCGCGGAGGAAGATCGCGGCCTTCTCGCAGCGGATGCCGCCGGTGCAGAAGCTCACGACCGTCTTGCCCTCGAGATCCGCGCGTCGCGAGGATGCGGCATCCGGGAACTGGGTGAACCGCTCGATGCGCCAGTCGAGCGCTCCCGTGAATGTGCCGTAGTCGACCTCGAACGCGTTGCGGGTGTCGAGCATCACGACCTCGCGACCGGTGTCATCGTGGCCCTGGTCGAGCCATCGTCGCAGCGTCTCGGGAGCGACCGCGGGCGCTCGATCCGCGTCGGGGCGGATCGTCGGGTGGTCCATGCGGATGATCTCGCGCTTCACCTTCACGAGCATCTTGCCGAACGGCTGCTCGTCGGACCAGCTCTCCTTCGTGGTCAGCGCGGCGAACTTCGGGTCTTCGCGAAGGTCGTCGATGAAGCCGCGCACCGCATCGGCGTCGCCGGCGAGGAAGAGGTTGATGCCCTCCTCGGCAAGGAGGATCGTGCCCTTCAGCCCCGCCGAGACAGCCCGCTCGCGAAGCACCGGACGAAGCCGCGCCGGGTCGTCGATCGCCGTGAACAGGTAGGCGGAGATGTTCAGGACGGAGAGGCACGGCATCAAGCCTACGGAGCGTGGCTGGGCGTTTCGGTCTCGCGCAGCGCGCGGAGAGCGAGGAACGTCACCCATTTCGACGGCTTCCCGGCGGCACGTCGAGCGGAAACCACACCCGACCCGGCAGCTCGTCCTCCTGCAGCCACGTCCCATCGGGCCGGCGCCGCGAACGAACCAGCTCGAGGGTCTCGTGAACCCGCGGGTCGAGCGGCTCGCCGTCCCAGCGTGCGGCCTGGGTGAAGTAGTCGGCGGCCTTCAGTGCGGTGAAGAGGTGGCGCGGCGGATAAAGCATCTTGGTCGCCCAGGAGCCGACCTCCTCGCCGTCCGACAGCCGGTAGCGCAGTCGCCGCTCGAGCAGATACTCCTCAGCGCGCTCGCAGCAGCGTGCAATTCGGGCGTTCTGCCGGCGAACTCCTCATAGGCGCGGATGCCGCGCAGCGCGTTGATCGTCGAGTGGAACGACGACCTCGTCGAGCCCTCGATCCACTCGCAGTTCCAGCCACCGTCCGCGAGTTGGTGCTCGGGAAACCACTCGGCGAGGGCCGTCATGTCGGCGCCGAGCCAGGCTCCGTTCGCCAGCGTCATCGCGTTGATGCAGACATCCACCTCACCGCCCCAGTACGGCAGGTCGTCGTACTCCCACCGGCAGTTCGCCTCGAGCTTCTGGGCGGTGCCGGCCAGGGCCGCAGGCATCCAGCCCCCACTCGCGCAGGGTCGTGAGCGTCCACGTCGTCGCCGTCCAGGGCTGACCCTCCTCGTCTTCGCTCATGTCGGCGGGAAAGAACGCCCCTCCCGCCCACTGCCCATCGGGGTCCTGGCGCGCGAGCAGCGCCGCTCCGTTCCCCTCCGTCGCGATTCGTGCACGAGTGGCCTGCCAGACGTCGGGCGGCGCTCCGACGAGGTCGCGCTCGACCTGCCAGCGAAGCGTCGGATCGGAGTCGAGCAGCCAGGCGATCACGTCCATCCGAATCACGGTAGACGCAGGTGCAGACGTGCGCCACGGTTCGATGGGCATGGCGATGCGCACTTGGCTCTACTCTCGATGCATGGCGACGGGACCGGAGGCGGGCTGGTACGACGACGGCACAGGCAGGCAGCGCTGGTGGGACGGCTCGCGCTGGACAGAGCAGTTCATCGACCTGCGCGAACGCGACATCGAACTGCACACCGGTGCGCCACCGAGCAATGCTCCGGCCCAGGCGGGCTGGTACGACGACGGACGGGGTCGGCAGCGCTGGTGGGATGGCAGACGGTGGACGGACGCCTTCCAGTTCAGCGGCGAGGAGCAATCACTCGGCGGCCTGGTGGTCGACGGACGGTGGATCCATTTCGGCGCCATGAGCCAGCCGGTCGCGGGCGCCATCGCCTCACTCGTGACCGGAGCCGAACTCCTCAAGCGGGGTCGACTCGCCGCGCCGGCCGTCGCCCGCACCCTCTACGGGCCCGCGGGCCAGATCTCTCCGCGCCTCCTCAAGAGGTCGGTGTATCCCCACGCGACCTACATCGTCGTGGAGGTCGCCGGTCAGGTATGGCTTGCGACGGTTCCCACAGGGCAGGATGCCGAGGCCCGGCGATTCACGACGTGGATCAACAACGTGTCCGACCACTACCGCTATCGCTAGGCAGATGAGCGAGGGCCACATGCTTCCCATCGCCGTCATCCGCAGCGGCGGGCAGACCGGAGCCGATCGAGGCGCCCTCGACGCGGCTCTCGCGCTCGCCATCCCCATCACGGGATGGTGTCCACGTGGCGGCCTGGCCGAGGACTTCTCGACTCCACCGGGGCTCCTCGCCGTCTACCCCGATCTCGTCGAGACTCCGTCGGCTGATCCGTCGCAGCGCACGGAGTGGAACGTGCGTGACTCCGACGCCACGCTCGTCATCGTTCCGCGAAGTTCGTGGCACTCCCCCGGAACCGACCTCACGCGCCTGACGGCACGCCGGCTCGAACGACCCGTGTACACGCTCGAGGATGACGACCTCGATTCAGTGCGGGCATGGCTCACTCGGCTCGATGGACGCACGCTCAACGTCGCCGGCCCGCGGGAGAGCCAAGCTCCGGGCATCTACGCGCGAACCCGAGCGGTGATCACGGATCTGCTGTCGCGTCCATGAACTCACAGCCCACCCCCAGCTTCGCGGGACCAAATAGCCACCGGCATCCGTTCTTCTCTATGACGTCGCAGCCAGCAGCGTCATCCCAAGGAGGAATCACACAGTGACCACCGACTATCGCACGACCCCCGAGGCGCTGAGCCGTCTCACCGATCTCCAGTACCACGTGACGCAGGAGGCGGGCACGGAGCCGCCCTTCCGCAACCAGTACTGGAACAACCACGAGCCCGGCATCTACGTCGACGTCGTCTCGGGCCAGCCGCTGTTCTCGTCGCTCGACAAGTACGACAGCGGCACCGGATGGCCGAGCTTCACCAAGCCGATCGAGCCTGACGCGGTCACGACGAAGACGGACTGGAAGATGCTGATGCCCCGCACCGAGGTGCGCTCATCCGCGGCGGAAAGCCACCTGGGTCACGTCTTCAAGGACGGCCCACGGGATGCCGGGGGCCTGAGATACTGCATGAACTCGGCCTCGCTGCGCTTCGTGCCCGTCGCCGAGCTCGACGAGCAGGGCTACGGTGACTACCGCGCCCGCTTCGACACCACAGACACCCACACCGAGGAGAACGCATCATGACCAGCGGACCCGCCGACACCGGCACCATCAACCAGAGTCCCACGCACCGAGACGGCCGTCCTCGCCGGCGGCTGCTTCTGGGGCGTCGAGGACCTGATCCGCCGCCAGCCCGGCGTGCTCGACACCCGCGTCGGCTACACCGGCGGCACGAACGACCACGCGACCTACCGGAACCACCCGGGCCATGCCGAGGCGGTCGAGATCGTCTTCGATCCGCAGCAGACGTCGTACCGCGACATCCTGGCGTTCTTCTTCCAGATCCACGACCCGTCGACACTCAACCGTCAGGGCAACGACATCGGGTCGAGCTACCGGTCGGCGATCTTCCCGCTCTCTCCGGAGCAGGAGCGGGTCGCCCGCGACACGATCGCCGACGTGGACGCCTCGGGCCTCTGGCCCGCCAAGGCGGTCACGACGATCGAGCCCGCAGGCCCGTTCTGGGAGGCCGAGCCCGAGCACCAGGACTACCTGATCACCTACCCCAACGGCTACACGTGCCACTTCCCCCGCGCGGGATGGGTGCTTCCGAAGCGCAGCGACGCAACGGTCTGATCACCAGCAGAACAGCGGATGCCGCGGCCGGCCGGTCGCGGCATCCGCTGTTCTCATCGTGAAGGGATGGCGTCGCCGATGTTCTCTTCGAGCCAGCTGCACCATTCCGAGACGACGCGCCATCGCCCGCGGATGATGTCGCCCGCCTCGGGCGTCCACATCCAGTCGGCCGGAGGATCGTCATGGCCGACGGAGAGACGCTTGAGCCGCAGCAGCTCGATGCGCGGGTGATCGGCCGGGATACCCGCGCGGGGCGGTACGCAGAGCCCCTTCGGTCATGAGCTCGAATTCGCGCGCGTCGAGTGCGGCCAGCACGGACTCGAGCGACTGAGCGGATGCTTCGTCATCGACACGCTGGCGGAAGCGGGCCAGGGCCGCGGGTGGGACCTCGTAAACCCCGCCCCCGGTGAGGAGGCCCTCCTCGCTCAGGTGCAGGTAGTGCGCGGGCCGGGCAGCGGTGACCATGCCGATGTGGAGCTTGTAGGGCGACTTGTCCGCGCTGAAGCGCACGTCCCGGTACGGGCGGAAGATCTTCATCTCTCCGAACTCGTCCTCGAGGTCGGCGGCCAGCCGCAGCATCGGCTCGTGCACATGCCGCTCGTAGCGGGACTTGTTCGCCGTCCACCACTCCTTCGTGTTGTCGGCGCGCAGCTCCGCGTAGAAGGCCAGCGCGTCGCGGTCGAACCCGGAGAACTCCATCGTGACTCCCTCAGTCCGGTCGCCCGCGCCGGCCGACGATGCCGGCGAACAGGGCGTGGAGCAGCGCCGGGACCGACGCCACCTTGAGGACCGTCCCGAAGGCACGGGCGTCGTCGCGCCCCGCCAGCATCCCGCCGACCAGCAGTCCTGTGAACAGGACAGCCGAGACGACCCGCCGCCCCATCCGCTCGAGCCGCGCGATGCGGCGATCGAGTCGCGGATTCTCGGTCGCGATCTTGCCGTCTTCGAGCCGCGTGATCAGATTGTCGAGCCGCCGCGGGGCGCGGGCGACGACGCCGGCGACCGACAGCGCCTCCTTGCCGAAGGCCTGCACGACGTTGCCTCGCTCGTCGCGCAGCAGCTGGCCGGCATACGGCTCGACGGCGTCCCACATGTTGAAGCCGGGATCGAGAGCGCTGCACATCCCCGATGTCAGCGACATCGCGCGGACGATGAGCAGGAAGTTCTCCGGAAGCTGGAACGGCATGGCGCGCATCACATCGCCGAACTCGGTGGCGAAGTCGCGCAGCTCTCGAGGATCGACCTGCTGCAGTTCGGCCAGGCCCATTCCGCCGAATCGCGCGAAGAGCTGAGACATCGCCCGCTCCAGCTCGGTCGAATCGGCCGAGGGCAGCAGCGCACCGACCTCGTGGATGCTGTCGATGAGTCCCTTGCTGTCGCGTGCGGCGACCGCGATCATCAGCCGCTGCAGCCCGCGGCGCAGGGTGTCGGTGACCTCGCCCATCATGCCGAAGTCGATGAACGTCAGGGTCCAGGCACGGCCGTCAGAGGCATCCGCTCGCTCTCCCCGCGGGGTGACGAAGACGTTCCCGGGGTGCGGGTCGGCATGGAAGAAGCCGTGCGAGAACAGCTGATCGAACATCACGGCTGCGAACTCGGCGGCGACCTCGGCGGGTTCGATGCCTGCGGCGCGCAGCGCGTCCACGTCGTTGATCTTGATCGCGGTGACGTCGGCAAGCGTCAGCACGCGCCGGGTCGTGCGCTCCCACACGACTTGAGGGGCGTCCACCCGAGGATCTCGCGCGAAGTTCTCGGCGAACCGCTCGGCGTTGCCGGCTTCCTGGATGTAGTCGATCTCCTGGTGGCTGACGTGCGCGAACTCCTCGACCAGGGCGGGCAGATCCACATGGTCTGCGATGATCCTCACGCGGCTGAGCCACTGCGCGACTCGTCGAAGCGCTCGCAGATCCACATCGACGATCGCCTCGATCCCCGGGCGCTGGATCTTCACGACCCCCTGATCGAGTCCGGTGTCACCGGCGTCGACGGCCGACAGCCGCACGCGATGGGCTTGACCGAGGGATGCCGCCGCCAGCGGCACCGCATCGAACGACGAGTACGCGCGTTCGAGCGGGGTGCCCAGCTCGGCCTCGGCGGCGCGACGGATGTCGGCGAGCGGGACTGCAGGGACCTCGTCCTGCAGCCCCTCGAGCTCCTTGGTGATCTCGGGCGGCAGGACGTCGAGGCGCGACGACATGAACTGCCCGACCTTGATCATGAGACCGCCGAGGTCGACCGCGAGCACGTGGAAGCGCTGCGCGATGTGCTCGAGCCGGCGGGCCCGCCCGAACGCCGAGACCCTCGCGAATCCGACCCGCGGCAGGATCAGCTCGTACCACCAGGCCTGCACCATGTAGCGGGCCGCGAAGCGCATGATCCGGCGGTAGCGCGCGCGGGTGTTTCCTACGTCGGACATCGAATCTCCATGACGCCGACGTGCCAGCGGCACCCGCGTCAGTCTTGAGCGAGGATCGAGTAGAGCTTACGGCGCGCCTCGTCGAGGACGTCCACGGCCTGCTTCACCTGCTCGGAGGTTCCGCTCCGGCCTACCGACGCCGCCGCCTGAGCGAGATCCATGCCGGCTTTCGCCAGCGCTCCCGGTCCGGTGCTCTCGCGCGTGCCGGACGACGCCCACGGCGCCGGCTTCTCACCGGAAGCCTCGGCCTCCTGTCGACCCTGATCGGTGAGCGAGTAGACCTTGCGCCCGTTCGACTCCTCGGCCTGGATCAGACCCTCGTCGGCGAGAAGCTGGAGCGTCGGGTACACCGAACCCGGGCTGAGCTTCCACGAGCCGCCGCTGCGCTCTTCGATCTCGCGGATGATCTGATATCCGTGCATCGGCTGCTCCGCGAGCAGGGCGACGACTGCCGCACGCACATCACCGCGACCCATGCGCGTGGGCCCGGGGGTGCGCATCTCGAACATCGAGCGCAGCTGCTCCAGTCCCTCCCAGAGCCCGCCGGCGCCCGGCCATCCCTGGCCCTGGCCGCCGTAGCGTCCTGCTCCGAACCGGTCGCCTTCGTATGTGGATCCCATGATGACCTCCTGGACTGATCGTCCGTTCTCGGTTTCAGCGATACTCGACGATATATCGTTCGTGACCGATTCGGAAGGGCTCCGCGTGGGCGATTTCGCCATCGACAGGATCGAACGATATGTCGACGCGGCTCGGGGACCCGGCCGACGACCGATGCCGCGCGCCCAGCCGGCTGCCGAGCCGCACGACTCAATCGAGGTGACGGAATCTCTCCCACAGGGTGCTCCACGGCTCGACAGGTCCGCTGCATACGAGGATCGGCATCCCCTCCTCCTCGTTGTCGACACCGACGCCGTTGTCGAGTTCGTCGACCGTCTCGCATGAGTCGAACCAGTCCATCGCGCGGAAGCCCTGGCCTCCGACGATCACGACCGTCGATGCATCCTCGGGCGGTGACGTCCAGGTGCCACAGCGCGTTATGTCCGCTGACGACCGGCGGAAGCCCGGAGCCGAAGCGGTCGAGCGCGCCCGCCTCGCCGTAGTTGCTCGCGATGACCACGTCCGCGTCGACGTCGCTCGCGGCATCCGACACCTGCTCCACGTAGCGCTCCCAGCCGACCTGGTCCCCCGCAGCCGAGTTGATCTCGGCGAGGCCGCTGGCGCCGAAAGCCTGGACAGGCAGCAGCGGCAGCGATACAACGGCGCAGCCGACGGCGTTGATGCCGAGCAGCACGGCTACCGTCACGCGGCGGCCCCGGGTGCGCGCCCAGTCGGCGACCAGCACCGAGCCCATGGCCGTCAGCACTGCGAGCACGCCGGCGGTGTAGTAGAACTGCGTCCCGGCGGCGAACACGAACAGCACCACGACGCCGAGAGTGACGGCGAGGAAGCGCAGCGGCTTCCACTCCGGCCGCCGGAACAGCCCGATCACCGCGAGCACCCAGAACACGGCGAGGACGGGTCCCACGAGGAGCACCAGGAAGAGCCACATCATGACGCGGACCTCCTCGGCGTTGTTCTCGCTGAGGGCGGCGCCCATCGCGAGCTGCGGCCAGCCGTTCGCCACCTGGTAGATCACGTTCGGCAGGGCGAGCAGCCCGGCGAGCGCGACACCGCCCCACAGCCAGCCCGACCGGAACCATCCGCGAGGCCCGCAGATCGCGAGACCCAGCGCGATCCCCACCATGAGGATCGCAACGAGCAGCTTGTTGAACGTGCTCGCCCCGATCACGGCCCCCGCCGCGAGCCACCAGCGCCCGTCGTCGCGCAGCACCGCGCGGATCGCGAACAGCAGCGCTGCCGGCCACACCACGAGGTCGATGCTCGAGGTCAGCAGCATGTGTCCGAAGACGAGCGTCAGCGTCGCGCCGGCCATGCCCCACGCCGTGAATGCCTGGGCGAGCCGCGAGCCGCCCACCTCGCGGGTGATCAGCGCCAGCAGTGGGATGGATGCCGCTGCGCAGACGAGCGCGCCGATCCGCAGCGAGACGACGGAGTCGCCGAACAGCCCGATCAGCCCCTGCGCCAGCAAGGGGACGAGCGGCGGCTGATCCGTGTATCCCCACGCCGGCGGCAGCATCCGGAAATACAGCTCGTCGCGGTGGTAGCCGTACAGCGGCGCGAGGACGGCAAGCACGACCACGAGTGCAGCGGTCGCCGAGATGACATGACCGACGGCGAGCGGATGCCGCTCCACAGGCGTGCGGGTCGGGGCGAGGGTCATGTGCCACAGGCTATCGGCGCGCGGTTCGTCTGCGATGGGCATCCACCCCCGGAGGTCGAACCGTCGTGGCGGGTACCGGAGACCCCCTCCTCTGTCAACCAGGCATGCAGCGGAGCGCCCGCCGACTACCGTGGCGGAACGACAGCGGAGGAGACGACGTGACCAGGAACGCGCGCGAACCTGCCACCGTGTCAGTCGTGATCCCGGTGAAGGATGACGGCCGCGAGCTTGCCCGGTGCCTGCGCGCGCTCGCGCAGCAGAGCCGGCCGGCGGACGAGATCATCGTCGTGGACAACGGGTCGTCCGACGCCTCGGCGCTCGTCGCGCGACGTGCGGGCGCGAGCGTCATCCGCTGCGAAGAGCGGGGGATTCCGGCGGCGAGCGCGCTCGGTTACGACAGCGCCTCCGGCGAGATCATCCTCCGGCTCGATGCCGACTGCGTCCCAGGCGATGACTGGGTGAAGGCGATGGTCGGCGCCTTCGCCCGCCGACCCGAGGTCGCCGCGTTCACCGGTGGAGCCCATTTCATCGACGGTCCGCGCTGGCTGCGTGCGCCGCTCATCTGGCTCTATCTCGGAGCGTATGCCGTGGTCGGCAGCGCATCGCTCGGCCATCTGCCGCTCTTCGGCTCGAACCTCGCGTTGCGCGGTGACGCGTGGCGCAGCATCCGTTCGGACGTCCACCGGCACGACCCCGACGTGCACGACGACTTCGACCTCGCGTTCCATCTCGGCGAGAACTTCGCCATCGGCTTCGTGCCGGATGCCTCGATGGGCGTGTCGATGCGTCCCCTCGCCGGCCTTCGCGGCTTCGCGAGGCGAACGCGGTGGGGCATGCGCACCGTGCTCATGCACTGGCCCCGAGACTTCCCACCCGTGCGATGGACCCGTCTTCTGCTGCGGCGATGGCCACATCGCCTCCACAGCGATCGGCTCGAGGCCGTGCGATGAAGGACCACCCGCTGATCGGACCTGTCGCAGCGCCCGCGCTGCACGTGATGACGTTCAACGTCCGCCGGCCCATGACCGGCCCGCAGCGCGCCGTAGATCGGTGGATGCACCGCCGGCGCCTCGTCGAGGATCTGCTCGCGAGCGAACGACCGACCCTGCTCGGAACGCAGGAGGTGGTCCCCGAGCAGGCGACGGTGATTCGAGACGCGCTCGGCCCGACGTACCGATTCGTCGGCCGCGGCCACGGCCCACGCGAGCGCGGTGAGGGGTGCCCGCTCTTCTTCGACACCGAGCGACTCGAGCTCGTGGACTGGTACCAGACGGCGCTGTCGGACCAGCCCGACGTGCCGGGATCGACGTCGTGGGGCAACCGCGTCCCCCGCATCCTCGTGACTGCGGAGTTCCGCGACCGAGAGACCGCCGGCAGATTCGTGGCGATCAACACCCATCTGGATCACCTTTCGCCGCACTCGCGGATCCGCTCTGCCGAAGAGATCCGGGCTCAGGTCGCGTCGGCTCCTCATCCCGCGATCGTCACCGGCGACTTCAACACCCGTGTCGGGTCGTCCGCCTACCGCGCGCTCATGGACGGCGGGGTGTTGACGGATGCCTGGGACGAAGCATCCCATCGCGCCACCACGGAGTGGGGCACGTTCGGCGGATACCGCGCGCCTCGCGTCGGTGGCCGCCGCATCGACTGGATCGCGGTCTCGCCGGACGTCGCGGTCGAGCGGGTCGGCATCAACGCGCGCACCATCGATGGCTGGTGGCCGTCGGACCATCTGCCGGTGCAGGCGATCGTCCGCGTGCCGTCGCCATCGTGATCGCGCCTTCGGAGAGGAGGAAGCGGTCAGGCCTCGGCGACCGGCTGCCGCAGGATCGTCCGCAGCTTCGCCGGCTCGGTGCGGCGGATGTCGCTGAGATAGATCTCGTGATGCCTGCCGGTCATGCGCAGCCCCTGCGCCGGAATGAAGTCGTGGTGCATCGCCTCGAGGAGCGGTCCTTCGTCATCGAACGAGCCGACATGGAGTGTCTGGACGCAGCGACCCTCCGCGTATGTCTCGAGCCGGAGCCTGTCGAGCGCGGGCGCTTCGGCCGCTGCCGCGAGCGCCCGGCTGAACTGCTCATCGGTGATCCAGTCCGGCACGAGATTCAGCGCCGTCCAGTCCCAGCGCGACTTGTCGCGGTCGTTCGTGAAGGCCGCCATGTCATCCGACCACCACAGCGCTTCGAGCGGCATGACGACGTAGTCGCGGTCGTCCTCCTTCTTGCTCATGAACTTGAGCTTGTACGCCGACGCTGAAGATCGTCGTGATCGCGTCGCCGTACTCCTGGGCGTTCGGATCGCCGTGCCCGTCGATCATGAGGTAGCGCAGCGGCGGCACATCGACGATGGCGAACTGACCGCGCCGGCGCCGCGTAGGTCGCGATCTCCTTCTTGAAGTCGGTCTTCATGCTCAAGCCATCACGGTATCCGAACGCAGTGCAACCTAACGGTTGCATTACCTGTGGATTAGTGCAACTATAGGGTTGCAGTATCCATCGAAGACAAGGATCATCATGAGCATGACAATCAACCCGTCCGTGGTCGATGAAGGCCAGTTCACCGTGCGCCGCAGCATCCGGATCGCCGCCCCTATCGAGAAGGTGTGGTCGGCCGTGACCGAGGCCGAGCACATCTCGAAGTGGTTCGGCAGGGCCGTGCTCAGCGGCACCGGCGTCGGCGCTCGCGGAACACTCACCTTCCCCGACTACGGCTCGGTGCCGCTGCGCATCGAGGCGATCGATGCCCCTCGGATGGTCTCCTACCGCTGGGGCAACGACGACGCACTCGGCGAACTCGCCGCCGAGGTCGATCCCGAGCACTCGACCGTGTTCACCTTCACCCTCGAGTCCGTTGCCGACGGTACCGAGCTCACGGTCGTCGAGACCGGGTTCGAGACGACATCCGACCCCGCCGCCAACCTCGAGAGCCACCGAGAGGGCTGGGATTCGGAGCTCGACAAGCTCGTCGCGCTCCTCGAGGGCGGCTCGTGACCGAGACGCTGGTCCCGGTGTTCGCCGCGCTCGGAGACGAGACCCGGTGGAGCATCCTCGCGGCACTCGGCGAGGGCGACGCTTCGGCGTCCGCCCTCGCCGGGCGCCTGCCGGTCACGCCGGCAGGCCATCGCCAAGCACCTCGCGGTGCTGCAGGAGGTCGGCCTCGTCGAGCCGATCCGCGTCGGGCGCGAGGTGCAGTACCGAGTGCTCGGGTCGCAGCTGAGCGCGACCGCGCAGCGTCTCGACGCCATCGGCGCCGAGTGGGAGCGCCGCCTGGCCCTGATCAAGCAGATCGCCGAGGGGCTATAGGCCGCTCGTCGGTGTGGGGTGATTCGTCTCGCTGCGCTCGCTCAACGATCGGTGGTGGCGGGCGTGTCAGCGAACCGGCGCGCCGACGCCACCTGCTCCGCGACGCGGCGAAGGGCGAGCAGCAGCGGCTCGACGAGGACCGAACCGAGCACGACATAACGCACCGCTGCCTCCGCCGACTCGGTCGGCACGCCCGCGATCTCCGCTTCGGCGATCCGGCCGACAGCGTCGAGGTAGACCGTCATGACATCATCGGGCACCGCGAAGTCGGCGTGGTCGAGACCCTGCAGGGCGCGGGCGACGCTGGTGACGACATCCGGATCGCAGACCCCCGGCTCCCAGCCCAAACGCGCGACGAGACGCTCCGCCGCCGCGATATCGACCGGACCCTCGACGTGAGGGATCACGGCCGCGTGGGCTGCGCCGAGCAGGTCGTGCGGGCTCGACGGTGGATCGTCGAGCGACCGGATGACGTTCCGCGTCTCGGCGATGCTCACGCCTGAGTCGATGAGCGCCCGGACGACACGAAGCCGGCGCACGTGGTCTTCGCCGTACTCGGCCTGGGTGGGCGACGTGCGTCGGCCCTCGAAGAGGAGGCCCTCTCGCAGGTAGTACTTGATCGTCGGCAGCGCGACGCCGGTCGTCGCGGACAGCTCTGAGATTCGCATCCACTCTCCTCTTGACATGGATAGTAGCGCTATCCAGAATAGATAGCAGGACTATCTAGAAGGGTGTCGCGATGAGCAAGGTGAAGACGGGGCGGATGACGCACCGATACGACGGCGAACTGGTCGTCTTCCACATCGGGATGCAGATCAACAGGTTCTGGCGCCCGGATCTGTGGCTGCCGGTCTTCTCGGCGATGCCCCGGATGCTGCGCGAGCTCAGCGTGGATCCCGATTCGGGTCTGCTCGGGTTCGAGCTGCTCGTCGGCCGTGGCGGGCCGTACGTCGTGCAGTACTGGTCGTCGGTCGAGAAGCTCTACGCGTATGCATCCGATCCTTCGCAGGAGCACCGCCCCGCGTGGGCGAGGTTCAACAAGGCGGCCCGCAGCGCACCGGGGGCGGTCGGAATCTGGCACGAGACGTTCCTCGTCGAGCGCGCCGAGACGATGTACGGGTCGACCCGTCCGATGGGGCTGGCCGGTGCGACCGAAGTCGTGCCCGTCTCGAGTCGTCATGATCGCGCACGAGGCGCGCATGGCAGACGGACGCACCTCCGCGACCGTGTGAGGAGCGACGCGCATGCGGAACGAGAGCTCATCGGCGCTCACAGCATCCATTCCTCGAATGCCATGCCACTGGAACGCGGCGGCTCGGCGATCACCGGTGGCGGGTTCTGCCGGCGTCGCACTGCTCGCAGGGCCGGGCCGAGAGTACGCCCGGCATAGCCGGTCGCGCCGGCTCGCAGACGTGTGAGCTCGGCCGCCTTCGGACCGGTCGGAATGTCATCCGGGAGTGCACCTGCCGCGACGACCCATGCCGGAAGCCCGAGCATCCGCAGCAGCGTTCGGAGTCGCTCGGACTCGTACACGCTGTCGGGATCGAGCTCTTCGTCGAGAAGCTCCGTGAGCTCGTCGACGACATCGACTCGGTCCCAGAGCTCGGCGAGCGCCTCCGCCAGCTCCGCGCCGATGGGCTGATCGAGGACGTCCTTGTCGGCTCCGGGCTCGCGCGACGGATCGCTGCAGTACCGCCCGACCTCCTCGCCGCCGCGCCATGCGACGATTCCGAGCTGCCGGTCGCGGAGGACGCGCACGGCCAGGACCGGACGGGCGACGCGCTGCGCGAGTACGGCGCCCACCTCGATGACGCCACGCCGGTCGTCGGCGACCACGCCATCCCCGGGGTCGCCGAGGAGGACCAACCAGCCTTCGCGCGGCGGCGCGATCCAACCCGAGAAGCGGATGCTGCGAAGGGCCTCGAGCAGCACGTCGGTCGTCAGCGCGTCTGCGGGCAGGATGACGGCACCGTACGTCTCGCCCTGCGGTTCATCGCTCGCGGGCGCGGACGGAGGCGGAAGCGCCATGTACACGAGTCGATCATCGCGCAGAAAGGGACGGCCGCGGGTCGGTGCAGCCATGGCCCGCGGCCGGCGCGCGGCTGCCCTCAGCCCAGGAAGGTCGCCGGGTCGAACTCGTCGATCGGGATGACGCGGATTCGCGGCAGCACCGAATCGAACACGCGCGCGTCGTACTCGAGATCGAAACGCTCGACTCCGGCGAGGTTCGCGAAGCCGATGTTGCGGAACTCGGTGAAGGCCGCGATGCCCACGCGGCGTCCGTTCGACACGAGCGAAGCGAGGTCATCCAGGAAGTCGCCGTCGTGGCTGACGAGCATGACATCGGCGCTGCGCTCGACGAGCGCCTGCAGGGTGCGCTGGATGGCGATGTCGACGACCTTCTCGTCGGGTGCGCCGGCGAGCGGCACGACGACGAAGTCCATCGCCTTCAGCGCCTGGACGAACGTCGTCGGGATGCCGGTCGAGGCGTTCAGGAAGAAGACTCCGCGTGCCGTCTGATCCCACGCGCGCTGCGTGAACGCGATGAGGCGGTCCCAGCGCGGTCGCTCATCGGGCTGCGGGCGCCTGCCGAGTATCGACGCGCCCAGCGTGGCGTCGATGTTCTCGCCGTCCACCAGCACCCACGTGACGCGACCGCCGTTGTCGTCCGCCATGAGTCTCCGCTCTCGATGGGCCGCGCAGTGCGGCTAGCCCGATCCTAACGGCGTGATGTCGGAGGCACCGGGGATGATGGCGTCCGCTGCCTTCTGGGGAGGCAGTCGGGGGGAATCGGATGCCGCGCTCGGCGCTGTTCGGGCGCGGCATCTTCACTCGGTCTTCGGGTCTGTGCGGGGTAGCGACCCACGGCCTCGCGATATCGTGCGGACATGGACACACTCGCGGTGGATGCGCAGATGATTGCGATGCTCCCGTGCGCCGACATCGACCGCACGGCCGCGCTGTGGACGGCGCTCGGCCTCACGGTCACATATCGCCAGCTCCGGCCCAATCCCTTTGTCGCCCTCGAGCGCGGCGGGATCGCGCTTCAGTACTACGGCCTCGACGGTCTCGACCCGGAGCTGAATCACTCCACATGCGGCATCGTCGTCGACGATACGGAGCCGCTGCACCGTCTCTTCACGACCGGGCTCGCGGCCGCGTACGGACGGGTGCCCTCCAGCGGGCTCCCCCGCATCACCCGTCCGCGCCAGCGCGCGAACAACGGCGGTCTCACCGGCTTCAGCCTCATCGATCTCGACGGCAACTGGATCCGGGTGAGCCGACGCCCCACCCGTGCCGAAGACGCACCGAAGGCGGTGGACGACCGGACCGAGTGGGTCTCGGCGGGAGGCGGACCGCTCGCGCGCGCCGTCGAGAACGCCGTCGTCATCGCCGACTCCCACGGCGACGAGCAGCAGGCGCATCGGCTGCTCACGGGCGCCGTGGCGCGGCATCCCGATGCGCCCGTCGGTGAGCAGGCGAACGCGTTGGCCTACCTCGCGGAGCTGAGGACACGGCTCGGCGACACGGAGGGCGCAGCCGCGGCCCGCAATGAGCTCGCGCTGCTCGCCGCACGCGACGACCTCAGCACCGACGACCTGGAGGCCGTCGCGAAGAGTCTGCGAGATCTCGACGAGCTCGGGCTCTGATCTCGAACCCGTTACGCCTCAGTCGCCGCAGCGGCGACCCCACGACCTCGAAGCGGAATCCGCCGAACTCGCCCGAGAGCAGGGGACGAGCCGCCGCTATCGACTCACGAACCTCGGGCAGCCCGAGCGACGCGGCATGCGCCTCGGCCGACGTCCAGAGTTCGACGACGAACACCTTGTCGGGGTCCTCGTCGTTGACGCCGACCTCGTACAGGAGGCACCCGGCGTCGCCCAGCACAGCGCTGCGCTGAGTGAGGCGCGCAACGAGCTCGTCTCGCCTGCCCGGGACCGTGCCCAGGTATCCGGCATTCGCGAAGGTCATGAAGGCGAGGCTAGACGCGGGTCGACGACACAGCGGCCGCATCCGCTAGAGTCATGCCCATGGCACCTGAACAGCATCCCGAAGAAATGCACGGCGGCGTACTGAGCGACGGCGGCAACCCCGGTCTCTGGGGGGCCCTCATCGGACTCATCATCTTCGTGTTCATCGCCGTCCCGGCGTCGGCCGCGATCAAGTACGCGACCCACCCCGCTTCACAGCAGCTCTTCGGCGGACGCCTCTCGGAGGCGACCACCGGCGGCTACGTCGCGTTCTGGTGGATCGTCGCGATCATGCTGATCGCGCTGCCGTTCCTCGTGGGATTCGCCATCGCGAAGATGTCGGGGCGGACGATCGTCATCGTCGGCGCCATCGTCATCCTCTTCGTGATCGCGGTCATCATCCTGGGCCAGCTCTTCGTCTTCTGAGCGACGGCGGCCCGCCTCACCACAGCTGAGCGACGAGCTCGGCGAAGACGTCTTCGGCGTCGGTCTCGAGCCCTCGACGTGAGAACCACGTGCAGACGTTCACCACGTCCCGGTGCAGGAAGCCGAGCCCGGCAGGGTTCGCTGCGATGTCGACGATCTGCGGCAGGTCGATCACGACGACCCGCCCGTGATGCACCAGCAGGTTGTACGGCGACAGGTCGCCGTGCGCGAAACCGGCACGGGCGAATCCGGTCAGAATCCTCAGCACCTGCGCGAACAGGTCGGTGAGCTCGTCGCCGTGAAGCCTCGACTGCGCCAGTCGCGGCGCCGCCGCGCGACCGTCCCCGATGAACTCCATCAGCAGTTCGGTCCCGCTCAGCTGGACCGGATAAGGGACCGGGATGCCGGCATCCCACGCCCTGCAGAGCGCGGTGAACTCGTTGAACGCCCAGTGACCGGCAGCCACCAGCTTTCCGTGGGTGGACTTGCGCTCGATCGCGCGCGCGTCGCGGGAGTTGCGCAGCCGCCTGCCCTTCCTCGTACTGCCCGGACCGGTGGAAGTCGGAGTGCGCTGAGTCGCGGTAGCGCTTCGCGGCGAGGACGCATCCGTCGACGCCGGGGATGGCGCGCTCGATGAGGAAGACATCGGCTTCCTTGCCTGTCTTGAGGATGCCCCACTCGGTATCGAACGCGGCGGCGGATGTCACGAGCCAGGCGGGATGCGGGTGCGGTCCACGCTCGGTCGGGGTCGCGGCCGGCCACGTGGACCAGCGCTGGTCAGGGCCGGGCTCAACGAGCGAGAACTCGCCGATCAGGCAGTTCGCGCGTGGGCGAGAGGGTGTGATCGAAACGATCGAAAGCCATGTGGGTGAACTCCAGGATGGGAGGTCACCGGTCGGCTAGCGGGTTGCGGTGACCTCGAAAGGAAGGCTGCGGGCAGGGCGCGCGGCAAAGTCGGCCATCATGCTCCTCCCTTCGTCTCGGTTCGTCCGGATTGGTGCGATCACTCTACAGGCGGACGAGGCATCCGGTACTGCCATAATCACCGCATGTATGGGGAGAGACTTGCCAAATGGGACCGCGCGATGGAATGGCCGCTGACGGCCGCCGCGCTCATCTTCTTCGCGGCGTACGCCTGGGAGATCATCGCGCGGGCTGACCGGCGGATTCGAGCTGCTCGCCGAGGCGGTCATCTGGGCCGCGTGGGGGGTGTTCGTCGTCGACTACTTCACGCGCCTCGCCATCACCGAGAACCGCGGAAAGTGGTTCACCCATCACCTCCTAGACCTCGCCATCGTGGTGCTGCCGATGCTGCGCCCGCTGCGACTGATGCGGTTCCTCACGTTCATCGCGATCATCCAGCGCGGCGCCGGCGGCCTCATCCGCGGGCGAGTCGTGCTGTTCACGATCGGCTCGACCGTGCTGATCATCCTCATCGCGGGCCTTGCGGTCTTCGACGCCGAGCACACCGCAGGCAACATCAGGTCCTTCGGCGATGCGATCTGGTGGTCGTTCGTGACGATGACCACAGTCGGGTACGGCGACTACTACCCCGTCACCATCACCGGACGCATCGTCGCCGTCGGCCTGATGATCGGAGGGATCACGCTGATCGGCGTGATCACTGCGACCCTCGCGTCATGGATCGTGGAGCGTGTCTCGAACGAGACGGCGCAGTCCGCGGCGACCGAGCAGCAGGTGGAGTCACTGCGCGCCGAGGTCACCGAGCTGAAGCAGATGATCAGCGACCTCGCCGGGACCAAATAGTCTCGCCCTCTCCTGTAGACCGCCGCTTACGAACGGCGCTGGAGGTCGCCCATCCGCTCACGCAGCCATTCGAGGGTGGCGACACCCTGGTCGAGCTGGAACTCGCGGAGCGTCGGCAGCGCCGGAATCGGCTCGTGCGTCGAGACCTCGATGAAGTAGCCGGCGAGTCCGGCGAGCACGCGGGACGCGGCATCCGGATGCAGATCACCGAAGACCGGATGCTGGTGATCAGGCGCTCGACATCCGCGCCCCGGTCATGCAGCCGAACGTTGACGAGCAGCGAGAGCGCGTCGAACCACCCGGCTCCGCGCGCCGCCCACGGCCAGTCGACGAGAACCACCTCGCCATCGGGACGGATCAGGATGTTGTCGGCGCGCACGTCGCGATGCACCAGTCGATCGCCGATGAGGTCCGCGACGGCGGCTTCCGACATTTCGACCAGCGCCGGAAGCCGCGGTCCCACCCAGTTCATGAGCTCCGAATCGAGCGGGAGGTCTGCTGCCGGGCTGTCCAGCAGCCGGCGCCAGCCACCGAAGTGATCGGATGTCGCATCCTCGAGTGCCGGGCCGGCGAAGTCGGCGGCAATCGGTGCGCGGCCGAGGTCGGCGAGCGCCTCGAGCACGGCCGCGATCTCGCCCGGGTGCCACGGAAGATGCGGATGCCGGCCATGGACGTCTTCGAGGACGACCGCCACCCAGTCGCCGTGGTCGACGAATCCGAGCAGCTCGGGCGCGTGGGCTGACGCGGGCAGGGATCCCGCCATGGACGCCTCGCGGCGGTGGATCTCGACCGAGTGGGCATTGAGGTCGACGTTCGCCGTCTTGACGAAGGCGCGGCGACCGCCCGCGGTCACGACACGGTCCGCGGAGCCCGGCGAGAACCCGCCGGGCTGACTGGTCGCTGTTGCGATCGGCGAGCCGAGGACCTCGGCGACGGCGGCTCGGACCTCCGCGGGCACGGCGGTCCACGGCATCCGCTTCGCCTGCGTGTCGACCATTCCGCGGGGGATCAGCCGACGCGGGCGGCGGTGAGCAGGCGGTCGGCCCGCGAGTACACGTTCATCGACGTGCCGCGCAGGAATCCGACGAGCGTCAGACCGGACGCCTCGGCGAGTTCGACGGCGAGCGATGACGGTGCGGACACGGCGGCGAGCATCGGGATGCCTGCCATCACGGCCTTCTGCACGAGCTCGAAGCTGGCTCGGCCCGACACCTGAAGCACCGTGCCGCGAAGGGGCAGCCGATCGTTGAGAGCGGCCCAGCCCACCACCTTGTCGACGGCGTTGTGGCGTCCGACGTCTTCGCGCACGACGAGAAGCTCGCCGGTGTGGGCGTCGAAGAGCGCTGCCGCATGCAGCCCGCCGGTCTTGTCGAACACGGATTGGTGCGCTCGGAGGGCATCGGGGAATCCGACGAGCGTCGCGACGTCGAGGCGTCATGTCGTCGGCGGCGACGTCGTACGCCGACACGGTCTCGACCGCCTCGATGGACGCCTTGCCGCAGAGCCCGCACGAGCTCGTCGTGTAGAAGTTGCGGGCGAGGTCGGGGTCCGGCGGCGCCACGCCCGGCGCGAGGGTCACGTCGAGCACGTTGTAGGTGTTGCCGCCGGTCGGGTCGAGGAGGTCGAAGCCCGCGGTTCCCGCGCCGAGGGCGGCGGCGGAATCTGTCGAAGGGCCGCCCGTCCCCGGGCCGCCGCAGTGGATCGCCGAGCGGAAGTGCTCGCCGAGCGAGATCACGCCCTCCGACACGAGGAACCCGGCCGCGAGTTCGACGTCGTTCCCCGGAGTCCGCATCGTGACGGCGAGCGGAGTGCCGCCCACCCGGATCTCGAGCGGCTCCTCGACGGCGAGCGTGTCCGCGCGTCGCGTGGCTTCAGCGCCGAGGGTCAGCTTGACCACGGGGCGCCGGACGGTGATCCTGCCCATGCGATCAGCCTAGGCGCGTGGGCGCCCGCCCGGGCGGTGCCGACCGCGTCTCGATCAGCCGCCGATGGCGTTCATGCCCCGCGCGGGCTGCAGGAAGGACGGGTCGTTGATGGCGTGACCCGGGAGCTTTCCGCGCACGCAGGAGCGCAGCATCCGATCGATTGCCATGTCGACGTCCGGTCACCGTCGGCGTCGCGCGAGGATCGGCAGCAGGTCGTACTCGGTCGTCGAGAAGAGGCAGTTGCGCAGCTGACCGTCGGCGGTCAGGCGGAGCCGATCGCAGTCACCGCAGAACGGCGCCGTGACGGACGCGATCACTCCGACGGTCGCAGGACCGCCGTCGAGCAGCCACCGTTCCGCGGGCGCTCCCCCGCGGCCGGGCACCGCGGTCAGCGTCCAGCGGGCCGAGAGCGCGTCGAGGATCTCGTCGCGGGTGACCATGCGCGAGCGATCCCAGGTGTGGCCGGCGTCGAGCGGCATCTGCTCGATGAACCGCATCTCGGCGCCGTGGTCGAGCGCGAAGGCGACGAGGTCGACGAGCTCGTCGTCGTTCACATCGCGCATCGCGACGGCGTTGAGCTTGAGCGGACGGAGACCGGATGCCGCGGCCGCGGCGATTCCCGCGAGCACGTCGTCGAGCCGATCGCGGCGCGTGAGCTCGTGGAACCGGTCGCGCCGCAGCGTGTCGATCGAGATGTTCAGCCGCCGCAGTCCGGCGTCGATGAGGCCGGGAAGCAGTTCCGGCAGCCGGATGCCGTTCGTCGTCATCGCGAGTTCGACGGGCGCGCCATCCGGTCCTTCGATCACCGCAAGCCGTCTCACGACGTCGACGATGTCGGTGCGCAGCAGCGGCTCGCCGCCGGTGAGCCGGAACGTCGTGACACCGGCCGCCGCGGCGACCCGTGCGACGCGCTCGATCTCGTCGAGCGACAGGATGCTGGACCGGGCGAGCCATTCGTTGCCCTGCTCCGGCATGCAGTACGTGCAGCGCAGCGAGCAGCGGTCGGTGAGCGAGATGCGCAGGTCCCGATGCACGCGCCCGAACGTATCGACGAGAGGCGAGCCGGGAGCGGCATCCGCCTCTTCCGCGGGCAGTCGATCGCCGGCGACGGCGCCACGGCCAGTCGTCCGAACCCCGATCGAGACCGGTACCGACGCTCATACGGACCCGTTCCCTCTCGCTCTCGCATCCATGACACGAGCTTAACCGCGCCGCGCGCGCCCGGGCCGCTCCGCGGGACTCGCGCTGAGACCGACCCGGCTGACATCCTGAGTCATGCCGGGTCTTCGAGACCCTGTCGCCTTGTGGTCAGACCACGTGCTACCGTGTGGTCAGACCACAAGTCGTAGTGAACGATCGGAGACGTATCGTGGATCTGCTGGACCCTCTGCTCCTCGCCCGCTGGCAGTTCGGCCTCACGACGCTCTACCATTTCCTCTTCGTTCCGCTGACGCTCGGGATGGCGCTCACCGTCGCGATCTTCCAGACGGCCTGGTATCGCACCGGCAACGCTGAAGTGGCTCCATCTCACGCGGTTCTTCGGCAAGATCTTCCTGATCAACTTCGCCATGGGCGTGGTCACCGGCATCGTGCAGGAGTTCCAGTTCGGCATGAACTGGTCGTCGTACTCCCGCTTCGTCGGCGACGTGTTCGGCGCACCCCTCGCGTTCGAAGGCCTCATGGCCTTCTTCTTCGAGGCGACGTTCATCGGGCTGTGGATCTTCGGCTGGGACAAGCTCCCGAGGGCGCTGCATCTCGCGAGCATCTGGATCGCCACGATCGGCGCCTGGTTCTCGGCGTACTTCATCCTCGCCGCGAACGCGTTCATGCAGAACCCCGTCGGGTTCAAGATGGCAGGCGACGGCTCCCGCGCCGAGATGACCGACTTCCTGGCGGTGCTCACCAACCCCGTCGCGCTCGCAGCGTTGCCGCACACCCTCTTCGCGGCCTTCATGATGACCGCAGGCGTGATCATCTCGGTCGCGGCGTGGCACCTCGCGCGCCGGCAGAACATCGACATGATGCGTTCCGCACTGCGCTACGGCCTGTGGGGCATGATCATCGCGTTCGCCGGCGTCGCGCTCTCGGGCGACCAGCTGAGCCTCGTCATGGTGCAGACGCAGCCGATGAAGATGGCGGCAGCCGAGGCGATGTTCAACAGCGCGTGCGGCGCGGATGCCTCGTTCTCGGTCTTCACGCTCGGAACTCCGGATGGCTCGACCGAGCTCTTCTCGATCCGCGTCCCCTACCTTCTCGCCCTGCTGTCGACGCATTCGCTGGACGGCTGCGTGGAGGGCATCAACGACCTCAACGCCCTGTACGCGAACGAGCTGTTCCCGCAGTTCGCGGATCAGGTCGACGGCAACTTCGCACCGATCCTCTGGGTCACCTACTGGTCCTTCCGGTGGATGATCGGCCTGGGCGTCGATTGCCGCACTGACCGCCGTCGTCGGGCTGTGGCTCACCCGGAGGAAGGCGAAGGAGCCGCCGCTGTGGGCATGGCGCCTCGCCATCTGGGCGTGGCCCGCGTCGCTCGTCGCGATCCTCGTCGGCTGGATCTTCACCGAGATGGGCCGCCAGCCCTGGATCGTGTTCAGCCTGATGCTGACCCAGGACGGCGTCTCACCGAGCGTGCCCGGCTGGACGGTGCTCATCTCGCTCGTCTCGTTCACCCTGATCTACGCCGCGCTCGCCGTCGTCGAGGTCGGGCTCATCATGAAGACCGTCCACAAGGGCCCAGATCCGCTGCCCGGACCGGACGAACCCGACGCACGGCCGCAGTCGGTCGAAGACACCCCGACGACGGTCTACTAGGAATCAAGGACACGCCATGGATCTCGCATACGTCTGGTTCTGGATCGTCGGATTCCTGTTCGTCGGATACTTCGTGCTCGACGGCTTCGACTTCGGCGTCGGGATGTCGCTCCCCTTCCTCGGCAAGGACGACGTCAGCCGCCGCCAGGTCATCAACACCATCGGCCCGGTCTGGGACCTCAACGAGACATGGGTCATCGTCGCCGGAGCCTGCCTGTTCGCCGCCTTCCCGGAGTGGTACGCGACGCTGTTCAGCGGCTTCTACCTGGCGCTGCTGCTGATCCTGCTCGCGCTCATCCTGCGCGGCGTCTCGTTCGAGTACCGGCATCAGCGCGACAGTGTGCGATGGAAGAAGGGGTTCGACGCGATGATCGTGATCGGCTCCGCCGTGCCCGCGCTGCTGTGGGGCGTCGCGGTCGCGAACATCGTGCAGGGGGTGCCGCTCGACGCCGACCATGAGTTCACCGGGTCGCTCCTGACACTGCTGAACCCGTACGGCCTCCTCGGCGGCATCACGACGCTGCTCCTGTTCTTCACCCACGGCGTGTACTTCGTCGCGCTGAAGACCGACGGCCAGGTCCACGAGGATGCCCGCAGGCTCGCCCGTCGAGCAGGGCTCATCACCGTGGTCGCGGCCGCCGCGTTCTTGATCTGGACGATCTTCATCGCCGCCGGAAACGGCGCGCCGCTCATGGCCCTCGTGATCGGTGCCGCGGGAATCGCCGCCGTGGCCCTGATCATGTCGCTCGTCTTCAACATGAGGGATCGAGAAGGCTGGGCTTTCGGCTTCGGCGCCGCGACGATCGTCGCCGCCGTCCTGACGCTCTGGTTCGCGCTCTTCCCGAACGTCATGCCGTCCTCCACCGATCCGGCCTTCAGCCTCACCATCGAGAACGCGTCGAGCACGGATTACACCCTCACGATCATGACCTGGGCGGCCGTGATCTTCCTCCCGCTCGTGCTGCTCTACCAGGGCTGGACGTACTGGATCTTCCGCAAGCGCGTCACCCGGTCGCGGATCGAGAAGGCCGCCGCCACTGCCGCGCACTGAGACCGCGATGAGTGACACCGACGCGGCACCGCGCGCTGAAGAGATCGAAGCCGGTCGATCCGCGCCTCCTGCGCTACGCGACCGCCTCGCGCGGCTTCTTCCTGGCCATCGGTGCGATCGCGGTGGCGCAGACCGTGGTCGTCGTCGCGTTCGCCTGGCTTCTCACGCGAGCGATCGTCGGCGCCATCGATGGGATGCCGGTGCCCGACCTCGCTGCCACACTCACCGCGCTCGGGGCGGTGGTCGCAGTCCGCGCCTTGCTGATCTGGGCACGAGAGGCCGTCGCCGCCCGCGCGGCCGCGCGCGTGCAGACGCAGCTGCGGACAGCTCTCCTGGGGGCCGTCGGCGCATTGGGGCCGGGATGGCTGTCCAGCCGCAATTCGGCCGCCCTCGCCGTGACAGCAGGACGCGGTCTCGATGCCCTCGAGGCGTACTTCGGCCGCTACCTGCCGCAGCTCGTGCAGACGGTCATCGCCACGCCCCTGATCCTGCTCGTGATGTGGTCGCAGGACTGGCTCTCGGGTCTCACCGTCCTGCTCACGATCCCCCTCATCCCGCTCTTCATGGTGCTGATCGGCCTCGCGACCCGCGCGGTGCAGCAGCGCCAATGGCGGACTCTCCAGCGACTTGCCGCGCGGTTCGCGGACACGGTCCAGGGCCTCGCCACCCTGAAGGTCTTCGGCCGCCAGCACCGAGCCGCGGCATCCATCGAGAAGGTCACGGAGGACTACCGGCGCGAGACCATGAAGGTGCTGCGGGTGTCGTTCCTCTCGGGCTTCGCGCTCGAGTTCCTCGCCAGCATCTCGGTCGCGATCATCGCGGTCTCGATCGGCTTCCGGCTGATCGACGGCTCGCTCGCCCTCGCGGTCGGACTGTTCGTGCTGCTGCTCGCGCCCGAGGCGTATCTGCCGCTGCGACAGGTCGGAGTGCAGTTCCACGCGGCCGCGGAAGGCGTGGCTGCCACCGACGACGTCTTCGAGGTGCTGGATGCTGCGCGCGCCGCCGGTGCGAAGAGGGCCGACGCGCGCCCCGGCGCCTCCTCAGCCCCTGACGCCTGTCGAAGGGCCGGACGGAACCACGCACTCTCGTGCTCACCGCGCTCCGCGTCCACCGTGGCGACCACCTCCTCGCGCCCGTGGATCTCACCGCGCGACCTGGAACAGTCACCCTGCTCGAAGGACCGAGCGGCGCAGGAAAGTCGAGCGTGTTCGCCGCCCTGCGCGGCGCCGCCGACTACGACGGCGTTGCGAGCTTCGGCGGGCGCGACGTCCGGGACCTCGCACCCTCGGCCTGGCTCGCGTGGGCCGGGCAGCAGCCCGGCCTGATCGCCGGGACTGTTGCCGAGAACGTCGCGCTGGGCGACACCGCTGTCGACAGAGCGCTCGTTCGCGAGGCTCTGGACCTCGCGTGCGCCGCAGGCATCGACGCCGACGACGACCTCGGCGTTCAGGGAGCGGGCCTCTCGGGCGGGCAGGCGCAGCGCGTCGCCGTCGCGCGGGCGTTCTACCGGCACCTGCGCGGACTCGCTGCCGTGGTCGCGCTCGACGAGCCGAGCTCCGCGCTGGACCGTGAAACGGAAGCCGAGCTGTGGGGCTCCGTGCGCCGGGTGGCGGATGCCGGCGCCACCGTGCTGCTCATCTCACACCGCACGAGCGCGCGCGTGATCGCCGACGACGTCGTGCGACTCGAGCCGAGCGAGGTGGTCGTGTGAGCACCGGACGGCAGGACCACCGCCGCCGGGGTGCTGCGGGGAGCGCTGCCGCCCGCGCGCCGGTTCTGGCCGGCACTCGCGGCGGGCTTCGCATCGGAAGCGTCGGCCGTCGCCCTCCTCGCCGTGAGCGCGTGGCTGATCGTGCGCGCGAGCGAACAGCCCCCCGTGCTCTACCTCTCCGCGGCCGTCGTCGGTGTCCGGTTCTTCGCGCTGTCCCGCGCGACGTTCCGCTACCTCGAGCGCCTCGCGGGCCACGACGCGGCTCTCCGCCAGCTCGCGACGACTCGCGCCGCGTCTCGTCCGGCGTCTGGTTCCGCTCGCGCCTGACGGCCTCACCCGCACTCGTCGGGGCTCGGTGCTCGGCGCCCTCGTCGATGACGTCGACGAGCTCCAGAACCTGCCGCTGCGCGTCGTGCAGCCCCTCGTCTCGTCGGCCACCGTCGCTCTCGCCGCGGTGATCTTCGTGGCGTTCATCTGGTGGCCGGCCGCGCTCACCCTCCTCGCATGCCTGCTCGTCGCGGGCGTCATCGCCACCTTCTGGGGCTGGGCGGCCGGTGCACGCGCCGAACGCGGCATCGCTCCGCTGCGCGCCACGCTCGCCGACGCGATCCTCGACCACTTCGGCAGCCTCGACGTCCTCACGGCCTACGGCGCCGAGCGGCAGAGCCGCGAACGGATCCAGGCGGCCGACACGGCGCTGCGGAGTGCCATCACCCGCCGCGCGGGAGCGCAGGCAGGAACCGCCGCCCTCGTGTCACTCGCCGCGGGCGCCGCATCGATCGCCGCCGTGCTGGCGAGTGCGCCGGCCGCGGCATCCGGTGCTCTCGAGGGGCCGCTGCTCGCGGTCGTCGTACTGATTCCGATGGCCGTGTTCGAGGTGTTCGCGTCGGTGCCGCTGGCCGCGTCGGCGTGGCGCCAGGTACGGGCATCTGCGGAGCGCATCGCGGATTCGGTGCCCACCGACCTCCCGGCAGGGGTCGCTCCCGAAAGCGTGCCGCCGACGGGCGAGGCGCCGGCGCTCGGCCGGCGGCCTCAGGCTCACAGCAGCGTCGGTGAGCTGGCCCGAGTCGTCGGATGCTGCGCTCCACGACATCGATCTCGAGATCCGCCCCGGTGAACGCCTGCTCGTCATCGGCTCGAGCGGAGCCGGAAAGTCCACGCTCGCGCACGCGCTGGTCCGGTTCCTCGAGACGGACGGCGGCTACGACATCGGCGGACGGTCCGTGCACGACCTCGCGCCGGACGACGTCCGGCTCACCGTGGGCCTCTGCGAGCAGCGGCCGATGCTGTTCGACGAGGACATCCGCCAGAACCTTCTCTTCGCGAAGCGACACGGCGACGGATGCCGAACTCGAAGCTTCGCTCGAGCGTGTCGGGCTCGGGTCCTGGCTCCAGTCCCGCGGCGGACTCGACGCCCGTGTCGGCGAGCGCGGCGCCCTCGTATCGGGTGGTCAGGCACAGCGCATCGCGCTTGCGCGCGCGCTGCTGCGCGGATTCCCGGTGCTGGTGCTCGACGAGCCCACCGCGGGTGTCGACCCGGCAGCATCCGATTCGCTCCTTCAGGATCTGCTCGGCGCAGTCGGTTCTGAGCAGGCCGTCGTGCTGATCTCACACGTGGCCGTGCCCGAAGATCTCGTCGACCGGACGGTCCGGATCCACGAGGGTCTACTCGTTCAGGTCTGAGGCGCCAGTCCCTGCTCGACGGCCTCGGCTTGCGCCGTCGCCGCGATCCGGTTCGCCATGCCGCGGAAGATGAAACCGTGGAAGGGAAGCACGGCGAGCCAGTACAGCCGCCCGGTGAGACCCTGCGGGAAGAACACCGCCCGCTGGTCGTAGCGTGAGCCGTCGCCCTCGGCGGACGACCGCAATTCGAGCCACGCAAGACCGGGCACCTTCATCTCTGCCCGCAGACGCAGGAAGGATCCGCGCTCGATCGCCTCGACGCGCCAGAAGTCCAGGGCGTCGCCGACCTCGAGTCGGGCGCGGCTGCGGCGACCGCGGGCGAGACCGATTCCGCCCACGAGCCGGTCCATCCAGCCCCGGATCGCCCACAGCAGAGGCGACGAGTACCACCCGTTCTCGCCGCCGATCCCTTCGATCACTCGCCACAGCCGATCCGGCGATGCCGACGTGGACGCGGTCCGCGTGTCGACGAAGACGGTCCTGCCCAGCCCAGTCGGGATCGCTCGGCAGCGGATCGCTCGGGACTCCCAGCACCTCGGCATCCAGCCAGCTGGTCTCGACCGCGTCGTCGCGAACCCGCCCGAGCGCGAGGGCCACGGACCGCCGGTAGGGCGTGAGTCCGCTCCGCGGGCCGCGGGATGAGCGCTGTCGATGTCGTGGTCCTTCATGACGCATTCGTTCTGCAGCGACTCGACGAGCGGGCGCGCGATCGCCTGCGGGATGGGCGTCACGAGGTTCACCCACAGTGACGCGAGCCTCGGCGTGAGCACCGGCAGCGCCGCGATCGGCCGCTGCGGCAGGCCCGCTTCGAGCGCATAGGCGTTCATCATCTGTCCGTAGCGCAGCACGTCCGGCCCGCCGATGTCGACCGCACGGTTGACATCGGGTGCCACCCGGGCCGCGCCGAGCAGGTAGTACAGCACGTCGCGCACCGCGATCGGCTGGATGCGGTTGCGCACCCACTTCGGTGCCGGCATGTAGGGCAGCACATCGGTCAGATGCCGCACCATCTCGAACGAGGCCGAACCCGAGCCGATCACCACGCCCGCCTGCAGCACGAGCGTCGGCACCCCGGATGCCAGGAAGACCTCGCCCACGTCGACACGGGACCGCAGGTGCGGCGACAGCGCCACTCCATCCGGGTGGAGCCCGCCGAGATAGACGATCCGGCCGACGGATGCTGCAGCCGCCGCCTTCGCGACGGTCTCGGCCGCGCGGCGGTCGGCGTCTTCGAAGCCCTTGCCCGCCGACATCGAGTGGACGAGGTAGTAGAGGACGTCGGCGCCCTCGACGGCTTTGGCCACCGCTTCGGGATCGGTGGCGTCGCCCGCGACACCCTCGACGCCGCTCCCCCACGAGAACGAGGAGATGCGCGAGAGGTCGCGAGCGAGCACGCGCACGCGGTAGCCGGCCGCGATCAGCCGCGGGACGAGACGCCCTCCGATGTAGCCCGTGCCGCCGAAGACGACCGCCAGTGGCGCGGTCCCGTCCGCGCGGGCCGCTGCGGAGAATTCCGGCTCACGGCCGGTCGGTGCGGAGAGGTCGTCCATCTTCGCAGGCTACGCGCGCGAAGGGTATCGGGGGTCGGGGTTGACGAGACCCCCTGCGGTCCGCATAGACCACCGGAGGATGAACCGTCACAGTGCCCGGGCGAAAGCCTGGACCCCTTCGTGCGACGGGAGAGGCTCGAATCCCACCCTCGGATAGAACGCGAGGGCACCGGTGTTGTCGGAGGATGCCACGAGATGCAGTCCCTGGACACCCCGCTCTCGCAGCGCGCCGATCGAGGGTGTCGATCAGCCGCCGCCCCCAGCCCTGGCCCTGGAGCTCTGGAAGGAGGTCGATGTGGAGGTGTGCGGGGTAGCCATCCGCGTAGGGCTCCCGGCCCGGCCGGCGGCCATAGGCGTAGCGCAGGATCCCGTCCTGCCGCGAGCGTTCCTCGCCGGGGCGAGGCCAGCGATCGGCGAACTGCGGCCACCACTCGTCGCGGAACCACTCCTCGAAGGCGTCGGTGTCGGGCGTCGCCCACGATGTAGCCGGCCACTCGACCGTCGTCGGTCTCGACGACGAAGGCCAGATCGGGGTGCCGGAGCGCATACGGGAGCACGAAGATCTGCGGCCCACAGATCGTCATCGTCGAGGATGCCGGTGGCGTCGGCCCCGGCATCCGCTGTCTTCAGGCAGATGTCGGCGAGCGCCGGCTCGTCACCGGGCTGGAGGGGCCTGATCCTGGTCACCCGCCGAGTCTAGGGGCGCCAGCAGCCGGACTTCGGCGGGGTCGACGCGCAGTCGCACCGCAAGCCCCGGCGTCAGCTCGAGCGCGGCGGCACGGTCCCCCGTCAGATCGATCGCGACCTCGGGCTCGGCGGTTCGAACGCGAACGCCGGCGGGCGTCTGCTCGAGTCGAACGACCCTGCCGAGCCACTCGCCGTCGCCTGATGCCCGCGACTCGGATCCCGCTGCCTCGAGATGCACCGCAGCCGGGGGGAAGACCGCAGCCACCGCTTCGCCCTCGATGGATGCCGGGAAGGGTCAGCCCGTCGCGACTCCAGCGCCCACCGCGCGCGGCGCCGACGACCCGGTTGAGGCCCGCCACCGCAGCGACGAACCGCGTCGCCGGCGAGGCGAGCACGTCCCGCACCGCGCCGGCCTGGGTGACCCTGCCGTTCTCGACGACGACGAGGCGGTGTGCGAGCGCTACGGCGTCGACGGCGTCGTGGGTCGCGACCACCGCCGTCGTATGCGTCGCCGCCAGCTGGTCCCGCAGCATGGCCCGGATGTCGCCCGCCGTCTCGAGATCGAGGAACGTGAGCGGCTCATCGAGGAGCACAGCGGACGGCCTCGTCGCGAGGGCGCGCGCGATCGCGACGCGCTGCTGCTGCCCTCCCGAGAGCTCCGCCGGACGACGGCCGCCCAGGCCCTCGAGGCCGACGCGCGCCATCCACTCATCCGCCTGCGCGTCCGCCGCGGGGCGAGCCGAACCCCGCGCGAGCAGGCCGAAGGCGACGTTCCCGTGTGCGCGTCAGGTGCGGGAAGAGCCTCGGCTCCTGCCCCAGCAGCACGACGCCGCGCTGGGACGGGGTGACATGCGTGCGCGGCTGCGCGGAATCCAGCATCCGATCACCCAGCCTCACGTGGCCGCTGTCCAGGGCAACGAGCCCCGCGAGAGCCCCGAGCAGAGTCGACTTGCCCGCCCCGCTCGGACCCATGACGGCGACCGTCTCGCCGGGTGACGCCTGAACCACTGCATCCAGCCGGAAGCCCCGCCGCTCGACGACGATCTGCGCGTCCAGCCCCGTGCCGGTCATCGCGGCGCCTCAGGTCGCCACGCGCGGACGAGGAGGAGGACCGCGATCGCGGTGACGAGCAGCAGCAGCGACAGGGCGACTGCGGTTCCCTGCGTGACGCCCGCCCCGTTGAACGCGGTGTAGATCGCGAGCGGCATGGTCTGCGTCACGCCGGGCGCGTTGCCCGCGAACAGCGCGGTGGCGCCGAATTCGCCGATCGCCCGGGCGAAGCAGAGGATGACCCCGGCGATCAGTCCCGGGGCGGCGAGCGGCAGGGTCACGCGCCGCAGGATCGTCCAGCGGCCCGCACCGAGTGCGGCAGCGGTCTGCTCGTACCCGACGCCGGTGGTGCGCAGCGACCCCTCCAGTGCGAGGACGAGGAACGGCAGCGCGACGAACGTCTGCGCCAGGACGACGGCAGGAGTGGTGAACGGCAGCCGGATGCCCCACTCCGCGAGCGCGCCGCCGAACCAGCCGGTGCGGCCGAACAGGAACAGCAGGGCGATGCCGCCGACCATCGGCGGCAGCACGAGCGGCACCGTCACCAGGGCGCGGAGCACTCCCGCCATCCGCGGTCCGCTGCGAGCGATGACGAGGGCGAGGGGCACCCCGAGCACCACGCAGATCGCCGGTCGCGACGAGTCCGGTCCCGAGCGACAGCGCAAGCGCCGAGAGCGCTTCGGGCGCGGTGACGTCTGCCCAGAGGGTCGACCAGTCAACGCGAGCGACGAGGGCTGCCAGGGGCAGGACGAGGAGGGCGAGGCCGAGCACAGCGGGGACGAGCAGGATCTGCGGGATGAACCCCGCCCGCGCCCTCACGGCCCGCCGAACCCGTGACGCGCGAGCACCTCCTGGCCCGGCTCGCTCAGGACGAAATCGACGAAGGCCTCTGCCGCGTCCGGGTTCGCGGAGTCTGCGAGCGCGGCGATCGGGTAGCGATTCACGACCTCGGCGGCGCCGGGCGGTACGAGTGACTCGACGTCCGGACGACCCAGGACATCGGTCGCGTAGACGAGCCCCGCATCGGCCTCGCCGGCCGCCACCTTCGTCAGCACGGCGGTCACGTTCTGCTCGAGGCTCGCGGGCGAGACGGCCAGCCCCGCGTTCGAGAGGAGGGTCTCGGATGCCGCACCGCACGGCACCTCCGGCGCGCAGAGCACCACCGTCACGCTGTCGTCGGCCAGATCGCTCAGGTCCTCGACCTCGGCCGGGTTGCCGGCAGGCATCACGAGCACGAGCGTGTTCGTGGCGAAGAGCTGCGGACCGGTTGCCAGTCCAGCATCCGTCACCTTCGTCATGCTGTTCTCGTCGGCGGCCGCGAACACGTCGGCCGGTGCGCCTTCGATGAGCTGGGCGGCGAGGGTGCTCGAGCCGTCGTAGACGACCGGGAGGAGTTCGAGACTCGGATGCCGCGCCTCGAACTGCGTCTCGAGTTCGTCGAACGCGGCCTTCAGCGAGGCGGCGGCATAGACCGTGAGCTCGCCGGTCAGCTCGTTACCTCCGGGCTCCGGGGCCGATACCGCGGGCGCGTTCGGATCCTCGTCGCCTGCCGCGCACCCGCCGAGGAGGAGGACGGATGCTGCGGCCAGCGCCGCGAGGGCTCGGTCGCATCGCACGGATCAGCCTCGCGGAGTCTCGACGATGACGTTGGTCGCCTTGACGATCGCCACCGCGAGGGACCCGACTTCGAGCCCGAGGTCGCGGACCGCTTCTGACGACATCAGCGAGACCACGCGATGCGGGCCCGCCTGGATGTCGACCTGAGCCATGACGCCGTCGAGCTGCACGCGGGTCACGAGCCCGACGAACCGGTTGCGAGCGCTGGTGAGCACGTCGCCCGGATCCGGCGGTGTCGAGGCGAGTTCGACCGCGCGCGCCGCGAGCGCGTCCCCCGGGATCTCCGCCGGCGAGGCGTCGGTCGTGGGCAGGAGCCCCTGATCCACCCAGCGCCGCACCGTGTCGTCGCTGACCCCGAGCAGCCTGGCGGCCTCGGCGATCTTGTAGCTCGGCATACGTGCACGATATCACCGCAGTTGCGGGTGTTATCGCGCATAGACTCCGCAATCGCGGGATGCAGCCGGCTTCGATGCACCCCTTGGCGGGGGTTCGGGGCGCATCCTGTCCGTTGGGGCGTAGGAAATGCGCCCCAAGGGACGGATCGCGCCCCAAACCCTGCGGCAGCGGGGACGCGCCGGAGGGCGTGCAACGACCCCATGAAGAACAGCGGATGCCGACATCCGGCGCCGTCCGGGCGTCTCCGGTCGTAGCCTGGATGCATGGCCTTTCCGCCCCTCGTCGATCCCGTCGACGACCTCGACGAGGACGAGCGCGCGCGCACCGCGCGCCACGCGATCCTCGCCGGTTTCGGCGAGCTCGGGCAGCGGCGTCTCGCGGCCGCGCATGTCGCGGTCGTGGGCGCGGGAGGGCTCGGCTCCCCGGTCGTGCTGGCGCTCGCGGCGGCGGGCGTCGGCACGCGTGACGATCATCGACGACGACGCTGTGGCAGCATCCAATCTGCAGCGGCAGGTCATGCACCGGATGCAGGATGTCGGCGCGCCGAAGGTCGACTCGGCCGTGCGGGTGGCGGCAGACCTGTCGCCCCGGACCGTCGTGCACCCCGTGCGGGCCTGGCTCTCGGCCGACAACGCGCGTGAGGTGCTGGCGGGCGCGGATGTCGTCATCGACGGCACCGACACGTTCGAGACTCGCGAAGTGGTCGCATCGGCCTGCGAAGACCTCGGCGTCCCACTGGTGTGGGGCGTCGTGCAGGAGTTCCACGCGCAGGTCACGATCTTCTGGTCGGACCCGCCGGCCGGTGCCGCAGCGGTGCGGCTGGCCGATCTCTACCCGCCCGACAGCGTGGGCGAAGTGCCGACCTGCGAGCAGGTGGGCGTGCTCGGATCGCTCTGCATGCAGGTGGGGGCGATCCTCGCGACCGAGACCGTCAAACTGCTGACCGGCATCGGCGATCCGCTCCTCGGCAGGGTGCTGGTGATCGACGCGCTCCGCGGCCGCACGGATGAGGTGCCGCTGCGACCCAGCGTGGCCGCGGCGCCCGTGCAGACTCACGTCGCCTCGATCGTCCACGTGGACGCCGTCGAGGCGGTCGCCGCCCAGGCCGCCGGTGCGACGCTGCTCGATGTGCGCGAACCGTACGAGACGGTGGAGGGCGTGATCCCCGGCGCGATCGCGATCCCGCTCGCCGAGATCCTGGCAGACCCGGCGCGCGCGGGCTCGGGTCCCGTCGTCGTGGTCTGCAAGGTCGGCGCACGCGCGCTGCGCGCGGCGCGGGCATTGCAGGCGGCGGGAATCGAGGCATCCGTCCTCACCGGCGGTATGGACGCGTGGGATGCCGCATCCCGGCCGCGCGTGGCGCTATGAGCGCCACCGGGCACAGCCACGATGCGGCCGGCGACGCCATGCGGTCCATCGAGGAGCATCTCGCCGTCGTCCTCGACGCTGCCGCACCACTGGAGTCGTATCCGGTGCCCGTATCGGTCGCACTGGGGCGGACGCTGCGCGAACCGGTGACCGCGCGCGTCGACATCCCGGTGTTCGACAACTCCGCCATGGACGGATTCGCCGTGCTGTTCGACGACGTCGCACACGCCTCGGCGGATTCGCCCGTGACCCTCACCGTCGTGGCCGACCTTCCTGCCGGAACCGACCTCGATCCTCCGCTCGCGCCAGGACAGGCGGCGCGCATCATGACGGGATCCCCCACTCCGACCGCCGCGACCGCCGTCGTCCCCTTCGAGGACACGCGGGGAGGCCTCGCCGACTCCCTGGCGCAGATCACGGTGGTGCGCGCGCCGCGGGCGACGGGCGCCCACATCCGGCGTCGCGGCGAGGACGCCCGGCGTCGGCGACGAGCTGCTCCCCGTCGGAACGACCCTCGGAGCCCGCCAGGCCGCGGCTGCGGCGGCGGCCGGCGTCGCCGACGTGGTGGTCACACGTCTGCCGCGCGTCGCGGTCGATCTCCACCGGATCCGAGCTCGTCCCGCCCGGCGCGCCTCTGCTGCGCGGACAGATCCCGGAGTCGAACAGCGAACTGCTGACCGGCCTCGCCGCTCGAGAGCCGGCGCCGAGGTCGTGCTGCGCGGAACGGTGCCCGACGACGGCGACGGTCCGCGGCGTGCGATCGCCGAGGCGGAGGCGCTCGGCGCCGACGTCGTGGTGTTCTCGGGCGGGGTCAGCGCCGGCGCATACGAGGTCGTGAAGAGCACGCTCGCCGATCGTGATGACGTTCACGAAGGTGCAGGATGCAGCCCGGCAAGCCTCAGGGGTTCGGCGTGAAGGACGGCGTGCTGCTCTTCGGCCTCCCGGGCAACCCCGTGAGCGCCGCGGTCTCGTTCGAGGTCTTCGTGCGGCCGGCGCTCCTGAAGCTGCAGGGCCGGACCGACCTGCACCGGCCTGTGATCCGCTTGGCGGCCGCCGCGGGCTGGCGCACTCCCCCTGGCCGCATCGCAGTACCTCCCGGTCGCGATCGACCGGGCCGACCCGGCGCGGTGGCTCGTCGTCCCGGTCACCGCGGGCGGTTCGCACCTCGCCGGCGGGCCTCGGTCGCGCCGAGGCCTACGCCGTCGTTCCCGCCGACGTCGAGGCGGTGGTCGCGGGCGACCTCGTGGATGTCATGCTGATCTCATGAGCTTCACCCACCTGGACGCCGCGGGCCAGGCCCGCATGGTCGACGTCACCCAGAAGCAGCCGACGGTCCGCGCCGCGACGGCGCGGGGTTTCGTGCGCTGCGCCCCCGATGTCGTCGCAGCTCTCCGCGACGGCGCCGTGCCGAAGGGCGATGTGCTCGCCGTCGCGCGGATAGCCGGCATCCAGGCGGCGAAGCGCACCCCGGATCTGCTCCCCCTCGCGCACGTCATCGGCGTGCACGGCGCGGTCGTCGACCTCGCCGTCGAGGACGACGGCGTCGCGATCGAGGCGACGGTGCGCACCGCCGACCGCACCGGCGTCGAGATGGAGGCGCTCACCGCGGTGACCGTGGCCGCCCTCGCGGTCGTCGACATGGTGAAGGCCCTCGACAAGGGAACGTCGATCGAGAACGTCCGCATCGTCGCGAAGACAGGCGGCAAGAGCGGCGATTGGGCGCGACCGGGCGAAGTGTGATGACACGCGGGGATGCGGCATCCGATCTGGGTGCGATTCTGCTCGCCGGAGGGCGGGCCTCCCGTGTGGACGGCGCCGCCAAGCCGCTTTTCGAGGTCGGCGGGCGAACACTCCTCGCCGCTGCCGTGACAGCGGTGACGGATGCCGGTGCTCGGCCGATCACGGTGGCATCCGACGTGCTCGATCCCCGGCTCGATGTCACGTGGGTGCGGGAGGACCCGCCGTTCGGCGGGCCCGTCGCGGGGGCGGTTGCGGTGCTCGAGGCGTGGCGCGATGCCGAGACGCTGCCGGAGTGGACGTTCCTGCTCGCGTGCGACCTGCCCTGTGCGGATGAGGCGGTCGCCCGGCTTGCGGCCGATCTGGCGCTTCTGCCCGGTGACTCGGACGGCATCTGCCTCGGCGACTCCTCGAGCCGGCCGCAATGGCTGACCGGGATCTACCGGGTTTCCGCGCTGCTCGGCTCGGCGGCAGCGCTGCCCGATCGAGGTCGCAACGCGCCGGTGCGCGCGCTGGTGGAGGACCTGGCGATCACCGTGATCGCGGCGCCGGACGACCTCACCGACGACATCGACACGTGGGAGGATCTGGAGAGGGCGCGCACGCGCGCCGCGACCGAGGAGCGACCATGAGCGACCAATCCCGCACCCTGCCCCCCGAAGCGCTCGACGACTGGGCCGACGCGCTCCGCGCCCATTTCGGCCTGAGCACCGACGACGTTCCCGTCGCGGGCGTTCTCGACCTGGCTCGGGATGTCGCGACCGGCGTCGCACGACCTGCCGCGCCGCTCGGCGCGTTCGTCGCGGGTCTCGTCGCCGGCCGTGCCGGCACCGATCCGCACGCCGTGCGCGACGCCCTCGCTGCCGTGGCCGCGCTCGCCGCCGAGTGGGAGGCGTGATGGCGGTCGTCCGCTACTTCGCCGCCGCACAGGAGGCGACCGGCCTTGATCAGGAGCGCCGCGGCGAGCCGACGCTCGGCGCCCTCCGCCGCGCCGTGGCGACGGCGCATCCCGCGCTCGGCGCCATCCTTCCGCGGTGCGCCGTGCTCGTCGGTGGCGCCCGCGTCGACGACGAGACGCCGCTGGCTGCGGACGAGCTCGTGGACGTGCTGCCGCCCTTCGCGGGCGGCTGACGCCGGCCTTGCCCCGCCCCGCCGAACACAGCCGCGGGGATTTTCGCCGGCGTGCCGTCAGGCGGCGGTCCGCAGCGGCGTGTCGCCCCATCCTCCGCCGTTGCGCACACGATGCCCGCCGTTGCGCGCGGAGCCGCGCCGCGCCGCGCCGGTCGTGGGCCGAACCGGAGCGGCGGTCAGCCGCCGAGGCCCTTCCACGACGTCGTGCCGTCGGCCTCGACCTGGCGCTTCCACACCGGCAGATCGGTCTTGATCGTCTCGATGATCGCGCGGCAGACCTCGAACGCCTCTGCGCGATGCGGCGACGCGACCGCGATCACCACCGCCGCATCTCCCACGTCGAGGCGGCCGATGCGATGGCTCACCGCGACGATGGCCGCCGTCGATCCGATCGCATCCGTGGCGATCCGCAGGAGCGCGGCGGCGGCGTCGGGATGCGCGGAGTACTCGAGCGCCACGACGGCGGATGCGGCATCCGGATCATGATCGCGCACCCGCCCGACGAACGTGGTCACCGCCCCCGCCGCGTCATCCTCGACTGCGGCCAGGTGGGCGTCCAGATCGAGCGGCTCCGCGCTGATCGCGGCGATGCGAACGGCGCTCATACGTGGTCTCCCCCACCCAGCTGATCGAGCACGTGACGCGCGACCGACAGGACGACGGGCATTCCGGATGCCACGGCTGCAGGCGAGCCCGGAAGGTTCACGACGAACGCACCGTGCGGGTCGATCACTCCGGCGATTCCTCGCGACAGCATCCCCGCGGGCTTCTCGGCGGCACCGCGTCGGCGGAGCTCCTCGGCAACGCCCGGTACGGAACGCGTGACCACGCGCAGGGTGCCCTCGGGGGTCGCATCCCGCGGCCCGACCCCGGTGCCGCCCGTCGTGACGATGAGGCGGACTCCGCTCTCCACGAACGCCGAGAGGGCACGTTCGACGCTGTCGGCGCCATCCGGGATGATCACGGCGTCGTCGCACGCGAACCCCGCCTCGCGCAGTGCGGCGACGGCGACGGGTCCGCTCTCATCCTCGCGCTGACCCGAGGCGGACCGGTCTGAGACCGTGAGGACGGCGGCGCGGTACGGCATGCATCCAGACTAGAGAAGCTCAGTCCTCTCGGCGCTCCAGCCGCACGATGACGGACTTCGACGTCGGGGTGCCGCTCACGTCCGCGACCGAGTCGAGGGGCACGAGCACGTTGGTCTCGGGATAGTACGCGGCCGCGTTGCCCCGGGGCGTCGAGTAGCCGACGATCCGGAACGCCTCGGCACGACGCTCCTGGATCACGCCGTCGTCGCCGGCCCACTCCGAGACGAGATCGACGATCTCGCCGTCGGCGAAGCCGAGCGCCTGGATGTCCTTCGGATTCACCATGATCACCCGTCGGCCGCCGTGGATGCCGCGATAGCGGTCGTCCTTGCCGTAGATCGTGGTGTTGTACTGGTCGTGCGAGCGGACGGTCTGCAGCAGCAGGCGGCCGCGCGGGATCCGCGGATACTCGAGCGGGTTCACGGTGAACCTCGCCTTGCCGTCGACGGTCGCGAACCGCCGCTCGTCTCGGGGCCCGTTCGGGAGGAACAGCGTCCGGCCCTTGTCGATCGACACCTCGAAGTCCTCGAAGCCCGGGACCACGGCGGCGATGTGCTGCCGGATCAGGGCGTAGTCGTGCTCGAGCGCGCGCCCAGTTGGCCTGGGGGAAGGAGAGCGGATGCCGCGGGCCGGCGTCGGCCGGTGCTCGGCGGGCTTCGACGAGCGTGGCGCGCCGAACCGATGGCGCGTTCGAGGTGATCCCCGTGTGCTCCGGCTGTCCGTAGTCGACCTCGACCGCCGTGTCGACGTCGATCTCGGCGCCCGGCCGGTCGGCGGCATCCGTCCCGAACAGCAGCGCGCACAGGCGCGCGACGATCGCCACCTCGCTCAGGAGGTCCTCGGCGGGAGGCGAGAGCCGACCACGCGACGCGTGCACGGCGCCCATCGAGTCCTCCACCGTCACCCGCTGCTCACCGCCGCCTCGCCGGTCACGATCGGTGCGGCCGAGCGTGGGAAGGATGATCGCGCGACGGCCTGTGACGACGTGCGAGCGGTTCAGCTTGGTCGACACCTGCACCGTGAGGTCGACGTTTCGCAGCGCAGCCTCGGTCACGCGTGTGTCCGGGGTCGCGGACACGAAGTTGCCGCCCATGCCCATGAACACGCGGGCCCTGCCGTCTCGCATCGCGCGGATCGCCTCGACCGTGTCGTGGCCGTGCTCCCGCGGTGCGGTGAACTCGAACTCGCGGTCGAGCGCCGCGAGGAACCCCTCGGACGGCTTCTCGTAGATCCCCATGGTGCGGTCGCCCTGCACGTTGGAGTGCCCGCGGACGGGACATACTCCGGCGCCCGCACGGCCGATGTTGCCCTGCAGGAGGAGCACGTTGACGACGTCGCGCAGCGTGGCGACCGCATGCTTGTGCTGGGTGAGTCCCATCGCCCAGCACACGATGGTCGCCTTGGACGTGCGCACGCGCTCCGCCACCCGGCGCAGCGCCTTCTCGGGGATTCCGGTGGCTGCCACGAGCTCCCGCCACGGCACGGACATCATCTCGGCGCGATACGCCTCGAACCCGCTCGTGTGGGCGTCGAGGAACTCGTGGTCCAGCACCCCGCCATCCGAGGCCTCGACCTCCAGCAGGTGCTTGCCGATCGCCTGGAACAGCGCCTGGTCGCCGCCGAGGCGGATCTGCACGAACTCGTCCGCGAGCTTCTTCCCACCGAGGATCACGCCTCTCGGGGTCTGCGGGTTCTTGTACCGGATGAGCGCGGCCTCAGGCAGCGGGTTCACCGCGACGATGCTCGCCCCGTTGTCCTTCGCCTTCTCGAGCGCCGACAGCATCCGGGGATGGTTCGTACCCGGATTCTGGCCCGCCACGATCAGCAGATCGGCCTTGTGGATGTCCTCGATCGAGACGGTGCCCTTGCCGATGCCGATCGTCTCGGTCAGCGCCGCACCCGAGGACTCGTGGCACATGTTGGAGCAGTCCGGCAGGTTGTTCGTCCCGAAGCCGCGCACCAGCAGCTGATAGAGGAAAGCCGCCTCATTCGACGTGCGGCCCGAGGTGTAGAAGATCGCCTCGTCCGGATCGTCGAGCCCGCGCAGCGCCGACGCGATCTCATCCAGCGCGTCGTCCCACGAGATCGGGCGGTAGTGCGTGCCGCCCTCATCGAGGATCATCGGATGCGTCAGCCGGCCCTGCTGGCCCAGCCACCAGTCGTCATGCGCCTCGAGATCGGCGAGCGAGTGCTGGGCGAAGAACTCGGGCTCGACACGGCGGATCGTCGCCTCCTCCGCGACGGCCTTCGCACCGTTCTCGCAGAACTCCGCGACGTGCCGCTTGTCCTCCTCGGGCCACGCACACCCTGGACAGTCGAAGCCGTCCTTCTGATTCACCCGGAGAAGGCTCCGGATGCTGCGGTCCACGCCCATCTGCTCGTTCGAGATCTGCAGGGCATGCAGCACCGCAGGCACGCCGACGGCGACCTTCTTGGGTCGCGTCACGCGGACGCGGGATTCGTCGATGTCTGCTCGGGGGGGCTTCGTCGCCATACCGCTAGGTTAAGCCGCTGCGAGACCGGTGGGACGCCGATCGCGACGATTATGGGACGCCGGCGAGCACCGCTTCGAGTGCGGCGATCTCGCGCTCGGCGTCTTCGATCACCTGGGTGGCGGATTCGCGCACACGCGAGTGCGGGTCTGCGTCGAGCACCTGCCGGGCGAACTCGATCATGGCCTGGTCCTGGGCGATGAGGTACTCCGCGAAGAGCCGCTCCGCCTCGGCGCCGTCGGCGGCGATCAGCGCGTCCCACTGCGCCGGCGTCGGCATTCCCGGCATCTGCCGGTGATTGCCGCCATGGCCCCCGCAAGGACCCTCCGCCGGCGGCTCGAGCGGCCGGTACTCCTTCCAGGACACGTACCAGGGCCGGAATACCTCGTCGAGCTGCTCCGACTCGTCGGCGATGAGCGCGTCCGCGAACTCTCGGGCCTCGGGCGAGATCCCGTCCTTGTCGAGCAGCGCCTCGGAGAGATACGTCGACTCGACCCGATAGAAGATCATCGACTCGACGAAGCAGAAGTCGGTCGCGGTGACCGGCTCGGCTGCCGGCGACGCCGTGTCGGCGGGCTCGCCGCCCGTGAGGGCCGCCACGGCGAGCGCGATCACGGCGCCGGCAGCTGCGAGGGCGACGATGATGCCCACGATGACCGCGACCCGACGGTGCGCGAATCGACTGCGCACGAGAAACCTCCGGATGGCGAGCGGCCCGACGATGGACGAGCGCTGGGTCGGGCCTCAGCGCCTGCCGGTGCCGAAGATCCCGCGGATCACGCCGTTCAGGATAGTCTGCGTCGTCTTCGATCCGAGAACCTGCTCGATCGGCGACTTCTGTGTCGCGCGCGATGTGCGGGTGCGTGCCGGCGGTCTTCTTGAGCAGCCGCTCGTACTCCTGCTGCGCCTTGCGCTCTTCGGCGGCCTTGGCCTTGTCGATCGCGGCCTGCTGCTTGGCGAACTCGGCGTCGGCCTTCGCCTTCGCGACCGCGGCCTCGGATGCCGCCTGCGCCTCGTCGGCGGCGTTCATCTTCGCGGTGAGGATCTCGCGGGCCGATTGACGGTCGATCGACGTGCCGTACTTCGCCAGCAGGGGGGATGCCTTCACCGCCGCCTCGATCTGGGGATCGGGTGTCGGCGACATCAGGCCCTGCGGCGCCCGCAGCCGCGTCCACGCGACCGGCGTCGGAGCGCCCTTCTCGCTCATCACCGTGACGATCGCCTCGCCGGTGCCGAGCTCCTGCAGCACGCGCTCCAGGTCGTAGCCCGATTTCGGGTACGTCCCCACGGTCGCGCGCAGAGCCTTCGCGTCGTCTGGCGTGAATGCGCGGAGGGCATGCTGCACGCGAGAGCCGAGCTGCGCGAGAACGTCCGACGGAACGTCCTTCGGGGTCTGGGTGACGAAGAAGACTCCGACGCCCTTGGAGCGGATGAGCCGCACCGTCTGGACGATCGCCGCGAGGAAGTCCTTCGACGCGTCCTTGAAGAGCAGGTGCGCCTCGTCGAAGAAGAACACCAGCTTCGGCTTATCGGAGTCGCCGACCTCGGGGAGGATCTCGAACAGCTCCGCCAGCAGGTACATGAGGAACGTGGAGAACAGCGCCGGCTTGTCGATGACTCCCGGCACCTCGAGCAGGCTGATGATCCCGCGTCCGTCCGGCGCGACGCGCAGGAAGTCGGCCACTTCGAACTCGGGCTCGCCGAAGAAGACGTCGGCGCCCTGGTCGGCGAAGGTGATGAGCTCGCGGAGGATGACTCCCGCGGTGGCGGCGGAGAGCCCGCCGAGGTTCTTGAGCTCCGCCTTGCCCTCGTCGCCGGTCAGGTAGGTGAGCACGGCCCGCAGGTCCGACAGATCGACCAGCGCGAGTCCGTTCGCATCGGCGTAGTGGAACACGAGACCGAGGCTCGACTCCTGCGTCTCATTGAGGCCGAGCACCTTGCTCAGCAGCAGCGGCCCGAACCCCGACACCGTCGCCCGTACCGGAACGCCCTTGCCGATCCCGCCCAGCGCGAAGTACTCGGTGACGGATGCTGCGGCCTGCCAGTCCTGACCGATTCCGCGGGTCCGTGCCAGAAGCTTCTCACTCGCCTCGCCGGGAGTGGCGACACCCGAGAGGTCGCCCTTGATGTCGGCGGCGAAGACCGGGACGCCCTTGGCGGCCAGCTGCTCCGCGAGACCCTGCAGGGTGCGCGTCTTGCCGGTGCCGGTCGCGCCGGCGACGAGGCCGTGCCGGTTCATCATGGCGAGCGGGATGCGGATCTGCGCCGACGGCAGCGGCTCGCCGTTGATGAGAGCACCGAGATCGAGCGTCGTCGCCTCGAACGTGTAGCCCTTGACGATCGCGGCGACCTGGTCGGCGTCGAGCGGACCGCCGGACGCTTCGACAGCGGTCGGCGGCCCCGGCGTCGCACCGGCATCCGTCGCCAGTTCAGGCGATTCGGCGGATTCAGGGAGTTTCGCCGCGGAATCGGCCTGAGTCGGCGAATTCGCCTGATCTGGCGACGCGGCGACGGGTGCGGATGCCGTGGCGCGCGCGGGCTCGTCTGGCGACGCGATCGGCTGCGCCGCCTTCGCCGTCGCGGCCGCGGCTTCCGCGGCGGCGAGCGCCGCCCGGGCCTGCGCCGCCTTCAGCTGCGCCTCCGCCGCTTCCGACTCGGCTCGGAGCCTGGCAAGCTCTGCCTCGGCTGCGGCTACGGCGGGATCGACCGGCTCTGACGCGCTCATCCGGTCAGCCTAGCGAGGGCCGCGAACCGGCAGCATCCGATCTCTCTTTGGCGATGACAGTCGCGAAGAAGCCGGCGACGACCAGGGCGGTGCCGACCCCCAGCAGCATTCCGCCGATCGTGTCGCTCAGCCAGTGCGCGTGGAGGTACGT
Source organism: uncultured Actinomycetota bacterium (assembly GCA_963751055.1). Taxonomy (GTDB): domain Bacteria; phylum Actinomycetota; class Actinomycetes; order Actinomycetales; family Microbacteriaceae; genus Microbacterium. The sequence goes on from CAVVTB010000002.1 coordinate 1,327,451, forward strand.
CCGGCTGAGGGCCATGAGCAGCACGTAGACCGCGCCGACGATGATCACCCACAGGCGTGGGAACAGCACGACGGCGGCCGTCGCGATCGTCGCCGCATTCGTCACGTGTCCAGACGGATACGATCCGTAATCCGAGATGACGATGATGTCATCCGGCCGCACTCTTCCGAACAGGTGCTTCATCACCTGCACGGCACCGGCCTGCGCGGCTTCGGCGGTCAAGAAGAACGCCGCCGACCACGGTCTCTTCAGGATGATGAGCGCGATCGCGCCGCCGAGCGGAACCAGGAGCGATGCCGACCCATCCGCCGCCGATCCAGTTCATGACCTGCGAGAGGCCCAGCATGAAGGGCGAGATCCACGCGGCGAGCACGCCGTTCCACCATGTGTCGATTGCGAAGGGCTCCTCGCCCCGGAGGAAGATCCAGGCGCCGAGCAGAGCCGCGAGGGCGATGAGCAGCGCGCCGACCCCGAACAGGACTGCGCGGGACCGAGTGCTCACCGTCGACGTCTTCGCAGGCTCCATCGCCCCATTCTGTCGGTTCCGGCCCGCGGCCGCATTCCGCCGCCCGGGGCTTGCGGCGCACGACGCCGTGCGGTAGCGGGCAAGATGGCGGCATGATCCGTGTCGTCGATGTCGTCCGTGCGCTCGTGGCGCCGCTGACGCGCACCCGGCTGTTCCGCCGCTTCGCGCCGCTGGCGCTCCCCCCGATCGAGCGGCTCCTCTCGCGTCTCACCGGCGGTCAGGTCCAGCTCAGCGCGCTTCTGGTGCCCTCCCTCGTGCTCCACACGGTCGGCGCCAAGTCCGGTGAACCGCGAGACGCTCCGCTGATGTACACGCCCGACGGGACGGGTCGCGCAATCGTCGCCGGCACGAACTTCGCCGGAGGCAGGCATCCGGCATGGACCGCCAACCTTCTGGCGAATCCTGATGCCGCGATCACCGTGCGCGGACGGCGCATGCCGGTGCACGCGGAGGTCGTGCCCGACACCGATCGTGACGCCGTCTGGGCGCGCATCGAAGCGCAGTGGCCGGGGTATCGCGGCTATGAGCGGGACTCGGGGCGGACGGTGCGCCTGTTCCGACTGCAGCCGGTGCGCGAATCGCCGCCTGCCGGGAGATGATGGGCGCATGACCACAGCCGTCGACGTCCTCCGCGCCGTCCTCGCGCCGCTCAGCCGGACCCGCATCTGGCGCCGGTTCGCGGTGCCGGCCCTGCCGTCGATCGAGCGCTTGCTCGCTCGCATCTCGGGCGGCCGCGCCCAGCTCACCGCCTTCCTCGTTCCGTCGCTCAGGCTCCACTCGATCGGCGCCAGATCGGGCGAGCCGCGCGATGCCCCGCTCATGTACACCGCCGACGGCAAAGGGCGCGCGATCGTCGCCGGCACGAACTGGGCCGGAGCGAAGCATCCTGCGTGGACCGCGAATCTGCTCGCGCACCCGGATGCCGAGATCACCGTCCGAGGGCGTCGCATGGCCGTCCGAGCCACCCTGATCCCCGATGACGAGCGGGATGCCGCCTGGGCCAAGATGGAGGCGCAGTTGCCGGGCTACCGGACCTACGAACGCGACTCGGGGCGCACCGCGCGGATCTTCCTGCTCACACCTGTCCGCTACCTCGACGGATCGGACTCGCTCAGGGGTTGAGACGCCCCACCGTGCGCGGGCGCACGATGAACCACAGCGAGAGCACCCCGATGGTCGCGCACGCGGCCATGACCGAAGCCATCGTGGTGGCGTTGATGCCGGCATCCCGGGCGATCCAGCCCACGATCGGCGAGATCAGTCCTGCGACGCCGAAGTTGGTCGCACCGACGATCGAGGCCGCGGTTCCCGCAGCCTTGCCGTGACGGTCGAGGGCGAGCACCTGGACGCACGGGAACGTGAATCCGCAGCCGGCCATGAAGAAGAACAGCGGCACGATGGTGCCCCAGAGTCCGAGACCCAGCTGGTCGGCGACGATGATGGCGGATGACGCGACAACGAGCACCGCGGTCGACCACGCCATGACCCACTGCGGGCCGAAGCGCGCGGCGAGCCGCGCCGCGGCCTGCACGCCTACGACGACCCCGAACGAGTTCACCGCGAACAGCACGCCGTAGCCCTGCGCGTCGAATCCGTACGTCTGCTGGAAGAGGAACGACGACGACGAGAGGTAGGAGAACAGCCCACTGAAGGTCATGCCGCCGATGATGAGCACGCCGATGAAGACTCTGTCTCTGAAGACGCTCCGATACCGTTCCCAGATCGTCGTGGCGCCGCGTTCGTGGCGGCGGGCGGGCGGCAGTGTCTCAGGCAGGAACACCATCGCCCCGATGAGCATGACCGCGCCGTACACAGCGAGCACGACGAAGATGCCGCGCCACGGCATCACCAGCAGCAGCGCCGATCCGAGAAGCGGAGCGAGCACCGGGGCGACGCCCGAGACGAGCGCGAGCCGCGACAGCATCACGACGAGCCGGCGTCCGCCGAACAGGTCGCGGACGATCGCCGACGCGACCACACCACCGGCAGCGGCCCCCGCGCCCTGCAGCACGCGGGCGGCGGAGAGGAGCTCGAGCGTGGGAGCCAGAGCCGCCAGGACACTGGCCGCGACGTGGAGCGCGGTGACCGAGAGCAGCGGGATGCGGCGCCCGACCTTGTCACTCAGCGGCCCGACGATGAGCTGGCCGAGCGCGAATCCGATCATCGTTCCGGTGAGGGTCAGCTGGATCGGCCGTCGCCGACGTCTGGAAGTCGTCCTCGAGCACCGGGAATGCCGGCAGGTAGAGGTCGATCGTGAACGGGCCGAGAGCGGTGAGCGCCCCGAGAAGGATGATGTAGAGGACGCGGCGGCGTGCGGGAATCGCGTCGCCCGGGTGCAGGACGATCGGCGCGGTCGCCGGGTTGCTGCCGAGGGTGCGGATCGCGCCGGTGGCACTGGTGGTCGGTCGGGGCGCGGGAGCGCCGGCCTGCGCGGGGGTCTGAGGAACGACGGGAACGGTTGCGGTATCGAGCACGGAATCTTCGTTTCGGCGGCGAGGCGGCGGGCGTCGACGCCGGGAGGATCCGGCTCAGGCGCGTAGGAGGGCGCATTCGAACGATTCATCGAATCGATTCGGGCGCTCGTCAATGATAGCGGATGCCTTCTGTCGGCCGAGAACCGGAAGAGCCGTGCCCGGCGATCCCGCCACACTCTGTCGGCGGCTTCCCAGAACCGGTCGCATGCGCTCGCATAAGATGGCGGTACTTCCGTTGACAGCCCGCACCGCTGCCCCGCAGCCGGCATGAGGCGCCCGAGCCGAGATCACGATATGACCCCGACACCCCCGCGCACCGGCGACCAGCGAGCCAGCGGCAACCCGGCCACGCAGTCCCAGATCAACCTCACCGTCAAGCAGCAGCGCGATCAGAAGCGCCAGGAGAAGCTCGCCGAGTATCAGCGGCAGCTCGCGAAGCGCCGCCGCAGCAAGGTGGTCTGGTGGGTCGTCGGCATCACCGCCGCCGTCGTCGTCATCGCGCTGATCGTCGCATCCGTCGTCTTCGCCCCCGCTCCCCCAAGGAGTACGAGCCGGGCAGCGCCGGCGCCGAGATCGAGGGCGTCGAGACCTTCGAGCACGTGACCGAGCACGTCGAGGGAACAGTCGAGTACGACCAGACTCCTCCTGCGGGCGGCCAGCACAACGCCGTCTGGCTCAACTGCGGCATCTACGACCAGCCGGTGCCGAACGAGAACGCGGTCCACTCCATGGAGCACGGCGCGGTCTGGGTGACCTACAACCCGGACGACGTCTCGGGCGATGAGCTCACGACGCTCAAGAGCCAGCTCCCCTCGACCTACGTCGTGCTGTCGCCGTACGAGGGCATGGACACGCCGATCGCCGTCACGAACTGGAACCACCAGCTCAAGGTCGATTCCGCAGACGACGAGCGGATCCCCGCCTTCCTCGAGGAGTTCTGGCGCAGCCAGAACGTGCCCGAGCCCAACGCCTCCTGCACCGGGGCGCTGGACGCACCCGGCAAGCAGTAGTCCGTCACCGATGACCGATCCAGCACCCTCCGGCGTCGCCGCGCGTCGGTGGCTGCTGATCGGACTCGGCATCCTCCTGATCGCGGCGCTGGCTTTCGCAATCGGCAGGTTCTCGACGTTCGGCGCGACGAGCTCCGACCACGCCCACGACGGACTCGCCCGAGGCCGGCTTCTCGCGCGACATGCAGGTGCACCACGCGCAGGCGATCGAGATGGCCATGGAGATCTATCGCAAGACCGAGGATGACGAGCTGCGCGTCCTCTCGTATGACATCGCCACGTCGCAGGGCGGTCAGCGCGGCGAGATGTTCGACTGGCTCGTGCAGTGGGGTCTGTCGCAGTCGGGCGGTCCGATGATGGCCTGGATGACCGAGTCGGATGCCGGTCACGACCATGGCGTGACCGCCGGCGAGCCGATGACCGACGAGGAGGCCCGCGAGGCGATGGGGATGGCCTCGGCCGACGAGATCGCCGCGCTCGAGGACGCGACCGGTCAAGAGGCGGACTGCCTCTTCCTCGAGCTCATGATCCGCCACCACGAGGGTGCCATCCCGATGGCGGCGGCTGTGATCGAGCTCGGCTCCGAACCGCGGGTGCTCGAGGTCGCGGGCAGCATCGAGGCCGGTCAGACGGCCGAGATCGACGCCATGAAGAGCATGCAGAACCGCCTCGGCTGCACGGGGTAGCGAGCCCCCTCACCCCTTCACGGAACCTCCCGTGATTCCTCTGACGAAGAAACGCTGCAGCAGGAAGAAGACCACCAGCGGGATCGCCATCGACACGAACGCCGCGGCTGTGACGAACTGCCAGTTGCCACCGAAGTTCGTCGTCAGGTTCGCGAGGGTGACCGGCAGCGGATGGTTCGCGGGCACGGGACCGAGGAACACGAGTGCCACGAGCAGGTCGTTCCAGACCCAGAGGAACTGGAAGATGACCAGCGACGCCAAGGCGGGCACGCTCATGGGCACAACGAGGCGGAAGAAGACCGTGCCGTGTCCGGCGCCGTCGATCGCCGCCGCTTCGAAGACCGACCTCGGCAGTCCTCCGATGTAGTTGCGCAGCAGATAGATCGCGAAGGGAAGCCCGTACCCGGTATGCGCGAGCCAGATCACCAGGAATGATCCCGACAGCTCATAGCCGAAGAGCTCCGCGTCGCGGAACAGCGACAGCACCGGGATGAACGTCACCTGCAGCGGGACGACCAGCAGCCCCACCATGATCAGGAATATCGCATCCCGCCCGGGGAAGGTCATCCACGCGAAGCAGTAGGCCGCGAAGCCGGCGACCAACGTCACGAAGACCGTTGCAGGGATCGTGATGTAGAAGCTGTTCAGGAAGGAGTCCCAGATTCCGCCGCGGGTGAGCACGTACTCGTAGTTCTCGAGCGTGAAGTCCCAGGGCAGTCGCCACGCCGTCCACCAGCCGCTTTCGTTCGTCGCCTCGGCCGTCCGGAATGAAGCGACGAACAGCCCGACCGCAGGTACGAGCCAGATGGCGCACGCGATGATCGAGGAGGATGTGGGTGAACGGACTGCGCCTTGGGCCGGGTTTCGGCGAGGTCCCTCTTGCGAAAGCGCCATTTCTTGCGGTTCAGAGACTCGTCCTCGGGCTCGAAGGTCTCTTCTGTCGCGACGATGGGAGCGGTCATCGTTCCTCCTCCTGCTGCCGGAATCGCCTCACGTTGAGGAACATGATCGGGATGGTGACGAGGAACAGGATCGTGGCGACGGTCGCCGCACGGCCCTGCTGGCCGTACGCGTACAGCTCCTTGTACATCTGGTTCGCGATGACGTCGGTGCCGAAGTTGCCGTTGGTCATCACGTACACGACGTCGAATGTCTTGAGCGCGAAGATGAGGACGGTCGTGGCGACGACTGCGACCGTGGGCCGCAGCAGCGGATACACCACGTGGCGGAACACTTTCAGCTCGTTGGCGCCGTCGAGTCGGGCTGCTTCCATCAGCTCGACCGGGATGCCTTTCAGCCCCGAGGCGATGATGACGACGGCGAGTCCGGTCATCATCCACATTCCGACGATGATCAGGAAGACGTTGTTCAACGGCTGGGTGCTGAGGAACGCATACGGATCGGCTCCGGTCGCGGTGACGACGGCGTTGAGCGTCCCGACGTCCGGGTCGATGTCGTACATGAGCCGCCAGATCACGCCTGCGGCGACGGCGCTGATCGCCATCGGCAGGAAGATCACCGACCGTACGACGACCTCGTAGCGCACCTTGTCGGCGAAGACGGCGACCAGCAGGCCGATGCCGACCACGAGGAGCGGGAGCAGCACCGCCCAGATGATGTTGTTGCGGATCGCGACGAGATTCTCCGGTGTTCCCAGGAACCAGAGATAGTTCTCGAACCCGACGAACTCGTCTCCCCTCCGATTGAACATCGACCGGATGACGGTGGCGATCGCCGGGTACACGAGGAAGGTCGCGACGAACGCGATGGCCGGGAGGATCCAGAGCCACGGCCGCAGTCGGGCGCCCGTCACAGGGCGCAGCCGGCCGATGATCTTCTCGACGAGGAGGATGTAGCCGCAGATGATCAGCGGCACGCCGATGATGGCGATCAGGCCGAGGGCGATCCGGTTCTCGAACAGGGCTTCCATAGTCATGCTCCTTCCGTCACGGGGCGGGATGCTCGCTGCATCCCGCCCCGGAGCGCGGATCGGCTACTGGTTCGCCGCGTCCTGTCTGACGCGATCGACCCTGTTCGAGAATGGCGTCGAGATCACCCTGGTTCTGCGCGAACGACACCATCGCCGCGTTGAACGCGTCCGCAACCGCCGCGGGCATCGCGTCGGATGCGTCGAACCGGAACGTCTCGGCGTTCTGCAGGATCTCGGCCGATCGGCGAGCCACGTCATCCGGATACGCCTCGAGCGGCACATCCCGGTTGGCCGAGATGAAGCCGCCGCGCTCGACCCAGATCTGCTGCGCCTCTGCGGTCAGCAGGTACTCGATGAGCGAACGCGCCTGCGGCGTGTCGTTGAACATGCCGACCAGGTCACCGCCGCCCGTCACCGAAGCCGCGTATTCCTCGTTGATGTCGGGGAACGGGAAGAAGTCGAAGTCTTCGGGCGCCGCACCGGCCTCGTTCACGAAGAAGTCCGTGATGAACGATGCCTGGTGGTGCAGGAGGCAGCCCGGCGGATCCTCGAACATGGGGTTCGCGGCACGACCGAAGTTCGTGTTCACGATGTAGTCGGGGCCGCCGTGCGACGCGTCGAGCGCTTCGCCGAAGGTCTCGAACGCTCCGCGGACCTCGTCGGACGTCCACTCCAGCTCGCCCGCGACCCACTGATCGTAGGCTTCGGGCCCCTCCTGCCGGAGCATGATGTCTTCGATCCAGTCCGTGCCCGGCCACCCCGACGTCGCGCCGGCCTCGAGGCCGATGCACCAGGTGGCTGTGTCGCCGCTCGCGCGCCTTCCGCGGTCGAGACCAGTTCGTCCCACGTCGCGGGCGTACTGCCGTCCCAGGTCGCCGTGTTGTAGAACACGAGGCCCTTGACGGCCGCCTTGGTGAAGACGCCGATGAGGGTGTCATCCTCGGCGACCCGAGGTCGGCGAAGCCGGCTGGCGTCGTCGACGAGTACTCGTCGAAGTCGACGAAGTCGAGCGGCTGCAGCGCGCCCGGCGTCGTACCACTCCGCCATCGCGCCGATCCCGGGGAGCCCGGCGACGTCGGGCAGGTTGCCCGACGCGATGCCCGATGTGATCTGCGCCGCAGAGTCGCGGGATCCGGTGTACTCGACGGTGGCGCCGGTCATCTCCTCCCACGGGGCGACCATGGCCATGAACGAGTCCTGCTCGTCTCCGCTCCACTGGCCGAGCACGCTGACCGTGCCGCCGAGTTCGCCGTCCTCGCCGGGCGTGTCGTCGGTATCGTCGCCGCCACCGCCGCTGCATCCGGCGACGACGGGCTGCCGCTGCGGCCAGGGCGACGATGAGATGGGCGCGCGCCTGCTGTGTACATTCATGCGATTCCCCTTGCCTGCTCGTGCGAGAGCCGCCATCGGGCGAGGGATTGCGGGCGGCTTTCACCGTGACGAAGCGATCCGATGCGAGTCGCTTCCCTACACAGGTTAGGCACACGCGTCGAGGTGTTGCCAGCCCCCTCCCGTGCGACGCAGGACGCGCGATCCGGCCTCCGGCATGCGAGGGGCGGCGCACACGAAGAAAGCCCCGGATGCAGGCATCCGGGGCTTTCTTCTAGAGCGAGATTACTTCAGGGTAACCGTCGCGCCGGCCTCTTCGAGAGCGGCCTTGCGCCTTGTCAGCGGCCTCCTTGGACGCGCCCTCGAGCACGGCCTTGGGGGCACCGTCGACGACGGCCTTGGCCTCGCCGAGGCCGAGCGAGGTGAGCTCGCGGACGACCTTGATGACCTGGATCTTCTTGTCGCCGGCGGCCTCGAGCACGACGTCGAACGCCGTCTGCTCCTCGACCTCTTCGGCGGGGGCGGCACCGGCGGCAGCCGGGCCTGCAACGGCGACGGGCGCCGCGGCGGTGACCTCGAAGGTCTCCTCGAACTTCTTGACGAACTCCGACAGCTCGATGAGCGTGAGCTCCTTGAACGCGTCGAGAAGCTCCTCAGTGCTGAGCTTTGCCATGATCTATCTCCTTGATTTGGTTGTTCAGCCGGGGCCCGGAAATCAGGCCGCGGACTCCTGCTTCTCACGCAGCGCGTCGACCGTGCGAACGGCCTTCGACAGCGGTGCGTTGAACAGATAGGCGGCGCCGAACAGCGAGGCCTTCATCGCGCCGGCGAGCTTCGCCAGCAGGACTTCACGGCTCTCGAGGTCAGCGAGCTTGTTGACCTCATCCGCGCTCAGGGGGGCACCGTCGAAGTAGCCGCCCTTGATCACGAGGTGAGGGTGTGCCTTGGCGAAGGCACGCAGTCCCTTCGCGACGGCGACCGGGTCACCGTGCACGAACGCCACTGCCGACGGACCCTTGAGGTCGTCGTCCAGCGACGTGATCCCCGCGTTGTTCGCGGCGATCTTGGTCAGCGTGTTCTTCACCACGGCGTAATCCGCGTCCTGACGAATGCTGTTGCGCAGCTCCTTGAGCTGGGCAACCGTCAGACCGCGGTACTCGGTCAGCAGAACGGCGGTCGAGTCCTCGAAATTCTTCGTGAGCTCGGCGACCGATGCTTCCTTCTGCGCCATGGCCACTCCTTGTTCGCCTCGCGGGACGGATCCCGCGAAGTGTGTGTACGAGACGCTCCGCGATGGCGGGGCGTCGGCCGACGGCATCCGGTCATCAGATCTGGCGCTGCAGAAACAGAAACGCTCCGGCGCAAGCGCACGGAGCGTGATCCACAGGGGAATTCGATCGTGACACCTGCGCGGGCCTCTGCAAAAGCAGTGCTTCGATCTCGATGCGCTTGCGCGCACGTCGATGACCAGCGGTCTTCGGTTGCCCCCAGTCTAGGCGATGCCCCGCACCCCGCCAAATCGGCGCGTGGTGCGCGCGCGCTGCCGCCCACGAGACGACAAATGGTGGACGAGACCCTAGGGTCGTTCCCGCCGTGTCGGCGACCAGGTGTCGTGTCGGTGTGTAAGGCGCACGCGAGACCGGGTGTCGCAGGGGCGCATGTCGCGTGGCGGGGCTAGCCTCGAAGACGTGCACCCTGAACTCGCCGCCCGGATCGTCGCGGACTCCCGCGACCGGGTCGCCTGGGTGCGGGCACGATCACGCGGGATCACGGCGACGGATGTCGCATCCTTGACCTCCGACAACGCCATCGCCCGCGCAGCCGACGCCAAGCTCATGGGCTCGGGCTTCTCGGGCAACGCCTACACGGCGCACGGCCGGCTCCGCGAGCCCGAGATCGCGGCATGGGTTGCCGCCACTCACGGCATCCTCCCGTCGTCGGCGCTGTTCCACGCCGTCGTCGAGAAGCGCCACCTCGCCACCCCCGACGGGATCGGCGTCTACGCCGGGCGACCGCGTTCAGCTCTGCGAGATCAAGACGACGAACAAGTCGTGGCGCAGCATCCCTCGCTCCTATCTGCGTCAGGTGTGGTGGCAGCAGCACGTCCTCGGTGCCGAGCGCACGCTCGTCGTCTGGGAGGAGCACGACGCCTTCGTCCCGGTCGGCGACGAGCCGCGATGCGCGTGGGTCGAGCGTGACGAGGTCGAGATCGCGAAGCTGGTCCGGCTCGCGACGGCCCTGATCGATGAGCTGCATCGCCGCACGATGGCCGGTCGCGTTCCGCCGCCGCGGCCGCCGGCGCCCACGCGCGAGCCGTTCCGCGCGCTGGCACTCGCCGACTGACCGCATTCCGCGTCCCCGCCTCCGCAAGAAGAGCGGATGCTGTCACGCCCGCTTCCCGCACCCACGGGGCCCGCCCTCCGCTCCGAGCAGTCCGGCACTTAGTTGACTCAAGTCAAGGATCGCGATATAGTTGATCCTCGTCAACTTTCGCGCCATCGTCGTCGCTCCGATCCGACCAGACCACGAAGGACTCTCTTGTCTACTTCCACCATCACTGCCGCACCGGGCGCGGCGAGTCACGCAGCGGGGTGCTTCCGGCCCTGTCCGGGCTTCTGCTCGGCATGTTCGTCTCGATGCTCGCGTCGACGGTCGTGTCGACCTCGCTGCCCGTCATCATCCATGACCTCGGCGGTGACCAGACCGCGTTCACGTGGGTCGTCACCGCGACGCTGCTGACCACGGCGATCTCCACCCCGGTGTGGGGCAAGCTCGCCGACCTGTTCAACCGCAAGCTGCTCATCCAGCTCGCCATCGTCATCTTCGTGGTGGCCACGGCGGCGGCCGGCTTCTCGCAGGACACCGGCACGCTCATCGCCTTCCGCGCGGTGCAGGGCATCGGCGCCGGCGGGCTCGCGGCGCTCAGCCAGATCATCATGGCCGACATCATCAGCCCCCGCGAGCGCGGGCGCTACATGGGACTCTTCGGCGCCGTCATGGCGGTTGCGACCGTCGGCGGCCCGCTTCTCGGCGGTGTCATCACCGACACCTGGGGATGGCGCTGGAACTTCTTCGTGGCAGTCCCCTTCGCCGTCGCGGCACTCGTGCTGCTGCAGCGCACGCTGCACCTCCCCGCGCTTGCGAAGACCAAGGCGCGCATCGACTACCTCGGCATCGTGCTGCTGTCGGCCGCCGTCTCGCTCCTGCTCGTCTGGGTGACTCTTGCCGGCGACTCGTTCGAGTGGTGGAGCATGGAGACGCTTCTCATGGTCGGCGGCGCCATCCTCGGCACGATCCTGTTCGTCATCGTCGAGCTCCGCGTCAAGGACCCGCTCATCCCGCTCACGCTGTTCAAGAACCGCACCTTCACGCTTTCCGTGATCGCGTCGATCGCGACCGGAATCGCCATGTTCGGAGCATCCGTCTTCCTGGGTCAGTACATGCAGCTCGCTCGCGGTGCCACCCCCACCGAGGCCGGCGTCATGACCATCCCGATGATCGCCGGACTCCTGCTGTCGTCGATCGGCGTCGGCGCGCTCATCACGCGCTTCGGCAGCTGGAAGCCGTTCCTCATCGTCGGCTCGGTCTTCCTGATCGCCGGCTCGTACCTGCTGTCGACCATCCACTACGACACGAACTTCGCGCTCGTCTCGCTCTACATGTTCCTGCTCGGCGCGGGGGTCGGAATGACGATGCAGAATCTCGTCCTCATCGTGCAGAACACCTCGAAGCCGACCGAGATCGGCGTCGCGAGCTCGGGAGTCGCGTTCTTCCGCAGCCTCGGCGGCACGATCGGCGTGTCGGTGATGGGCGCGGCGCTCGCCACCAAGATCACCGAGCTCATGGCCGACGCGAAGGACGACATCACGACCGCGATCATGAGCCTGGGCGCCAAGGGAGCCGAGGTCGCGCAGGGCCTGCAGGGCGGCGCCATGCCGAATGTGGCCGACATGCCTGAGACGATCCGCGTGATCGTCGAGGACATCTACGCGCAGGGCATCTCGCACTCGTTCCTGATCGCCGTGCCGTTCGCCGTGCTGAGCCTCATCGCGATCATCTTCCTGCCGAACGTTCCCGCTCACGCGGATGACGACCAAGGAGCGGATCGAGGCCAGCGAGGCGGACCTCGCCACCGTGTCGGTGCCCGCGGGCATGGATGCCGTCGCACCGGAGCACAACGCAGCGGATCTTTCCGACGCTCCCGCCGGGAAATCCTCCGACCGATAATGTCGATCACGATGTCTGCGAACGAGACCCGAGAGGCGCGCACCGAGGCGGTGCGCGCCCTCGAGGGCGAGTTCGGAGAGCTGATCAACCGCATGCGGCGGCTCCTCGCCGACAATGCCGAGCGCCTGAGTCCCGGGATGCTGCCGGGGGCCTACAAGGTCTTCACGACGATCGTCCGGCGCGAGAGCGTGACGCTCTCGGCTCTCGCCGAGTCGCTCATGGCCGACAAGGGGCAGATCAGCCGCACCGTACGAGAGCTCGAGGAACTCGACCTCGTCACCCGCACCCCTGACCCGACGGACGGACGATCGAGTCTCATCTCTGCCACGGCCGCGGGTCTCGAGCGCCTCGCGGCTGTCCGCGAACCGCAGGAGCACTCGCTGCTCACGACGCTCGACGCCTGGTCGATCGATGAGATCCACAGCCTCACCCGCCTGCTGCACGCACTCAGCACCGGTGAAACGCCCTGAGTCGGGCGTCATCCTTCCCAGATCGGATGCTTGCGCCTTAGCGGCCCGGTAGCACCGGCGTAACACGGGCGAGACATTCGCAGGGTTGACTGTGCTCATCAGGCAACATGCGGTGCCGATGGCGGCGCCTCGCGGAAGGAGCGACGATGAGATTCCGACCGCTGCGCACAGAATCCGCTCCGAGCACCGCGCCGGCTCCGGTGCCCGACCCCCCGGATCAGATGCGCGCGGCCGTCATCGAGTCCACGGGAGATCCCGGAACGCTCCACGAGGCATCCGTTCCCGTCCCCTCCCCCGTGCTGAGCGAACTGCTCGTGCGCGTCGTGGCGGCGGGCATCAACCCCGTCGACGCCAAGACGCGCGTCCGGAGCCGGGGTGTCAGCATCGATCTCGTCGTATCCGGCCGTGCTCGGGTACGACTTCAGCGGCATCGTGGTGCGGTCGCCGTACGAGTCCCACCCCTCCCGCCGGGGACCGCGGTGTTCGGCATGGCCGCGTTCCCGCGTTCAGGAGGCACGTACGCGGAGTATGCGCTCGTGCCGTCCCTGTCCGTCGCCCGCAAGCCCGCCTCGCTGTCGCACGTCGAGGCGGCCGGCGTGCCGCTCGCCGCGCTCACCGCGTGGGGCCTCGTCGTCGAGACCGCCCACGCCCACGAGGGCCAGCGCATCCTCATCCATGCCGGCAGCGGGGGCGTCGGGCACTTCGCGGTCCAGTTCGCCGCCTACTTCGGCGCGCACGTCACCGTCACCGCCTCGGGGCGGAATGCGCCCTGGCTGCGCGAGCTCGGCGCCTCGGTGGTCATCGACTACACCACGACCCGGTTCGAGGATGTCGCAGCCGACGTCGACGTGGTCATCGACCTCGTCGGCAACGTGCGCGACCGGACCGGCACCCGATCGCTGACCGTGCTCCGCCCCGGTGGCCTGTACATCCTGGTGCCGTCGGGATCATGGCCCGGCTACGCAGAGGCGGCGGGCGCCGCCGGCGTTCGCGTGACGAGCTTCAAGGTCGTGCCCGACGGCGGGGCCCTCGCCACGGTCGCCCGGCTGCTCGACTCGGGCGCGGTGCAGGTCTACATCGACAAGGTGTTCGACCTGCGGGATGCGGCCGACGCCCACGCCGAGCTCGAGAAGGGCCACACGCGCGGCAAGATCGTGCTGCGCGTCAGCGACGACTGACGGCATCCCCCACCGGCGACAGGACCCGCCGCCCCTCGGCGACGATCTCGTCGGCCACGGCGTCGAGCAGCTCCGAGCGCAGGTTCCACTGCTGCCAGTGCAGCGGAACGTCGACTGGCGCGCCGCCCAGCGTCACGAGTTCGCCGCGCTCGAGGGCATCGTGCGATTGGAACCGCGGCAGCAGCGCCCAGCCGATGCCCGAGCCGCACCGACGTCGCGAAGTCGCTGGACGCGGGCACGTAGTGCCGCGGCGGGCGAGCCGGATCTGCGCCGCTCGCGCGCAGCCACCGCGTCTGCAGGTCGTCACGACGGTCGAAGTCGACCACCGGGGCATCCGCCAGCGACTGCCCGTCGACGCCCTCCGGGAACCACCGGGCGACGAACGCGGGAGTCGCGACCGCCTCGTACCGCATGGCGCCGAGCGCGCTGACGCGGCATCCCGCCACGGGCGTCGCGCGCGACGTGACCGCACCCATGACCGTGCCCGATTCGAGCAGCCCGGCGGTGAAGTCCTGATCGTCACGATGAAGCTCGAAGACGACCGGATGCTGCTGCGACAGCCGCGCGAGCGGCTCGAGGAACCAGGTGGCGAGCGAGTCGGCGTTGACGGCAAGAGGCATGGTGGTCCGCGCCGCAGCGTCGGCGTCGGCGCCGAGCGCGGTGATGGCGTCGTGCTCGAGCAGCGCGCCCTGACGCGCGAGCCGCACGATCGCGGCCCCGGCCGCCGTCGGCCGCGCCGGCTTGGACCGAACCAGGAGGACCCTGCCGAGCTGCTCCTCGAGGGTCTTGATGCGCTGGCTGACGGCCGACGGCGTGATGTGCAGACGCCGGGCGGCAGCATCCAATGTGCCCTCGTCGATGACGACGGCGATTGTCTCCGCGAGCTCGAACGGGATGCGCATCATCAGTCATGCTAATGCACCTGAAGAATCATGAGCTGGACTGAACGCGGCCGGACACCTACCGTCGAAGAGTGATTCCCACCCTGCTCGCCGGACTCGGCCTCGGCTTCTCGCTCATCGTCGCGATCGGCGCGCAGAACCTGTTCGTGCTGAGGCAGGGCATCCGCCGCGAGCACGTGTTCGTCGTGGCGGCGATCTGCGCTGTCTCCGACGCCGTCCTCATCCTCCTCGGGGTCTCGGGCATCGGGCTCGTGCTGCTCGCCGTGCCGTGGCTGGTCGACGTCGTGCGCTGGGCCGGAGCGATCTTCCTCTTCGTGTACGGGCTGATGGCCGCCAAGCGCGCCTGGAAGCCGAGCGGCGACGCCCTCGATGCCGCGGGCGGTGACTCCACCTCTGTGGCTGCGCCCCCGTCCTCAGGGCCGACGACCACACGCACCCGCCTGCTGCCCGTCGTGCTCACGTGCCTCGCCCTCACGTGGCTGAACCCGCACGTCTACCTCGACACCGTGTTCCTGCTCGGCACCGTGGCCAATACGCACGGCGACCAGCGCTGGGTCTTCGCGGCCGGGGCGATGGTCGCGAGCTTCGTCTGGTTCTTCGGCCTCGCCTTCGGAGCGCGCTACCTCGGCCGCTGGCTCTCCACGCCCCGCGCGTGGCGGATCCTCGACGCGATCATCGCTGTCGTCATGATCGCGATCGGCATCAGCCTGGTGCTCCCCCACTGAGCCGCGCGCCGACCGCAGGTCAGCCCTCGATCTGCTCCCTGCGAGCCGTGACGAGCGCGCGGACGACGTCGTCGGGCAGCGGATGCTCGGGCTGGTAGCGGATCGTCCCCTTGTCGACGCTGACGCCGGGATATCCCTCAAGCGCGCCCGCCACCGCGGTCACGGCGGCGGGACTGAACGGGTAGATCCCGATGTGCTTCTTGGCGCGCATCACCGAGACCAGCGGCTTTCCGCGATACACGAGCGCCGGCATCCCGTAGCCGAGGCCCTGCTCCGCCTCGGGCACCTCGTCTCGGGCGACGGCGTAGATGCGCTCCATCGAGGCACGGTCGTCGGGATCCAGCGTGGCGAGCAACTCGTCGATCGTTCCCATGGCGGCATCCTGCCATCCCTTGGGATGCGCGCGCACCCCTCGGCCCGGCACGATGGAGCGGGGCGAGGACCATCCGCGGCCACTGACACGGCACGATAGAGGCTATGCGCCGCGTCCATGTCATCGTGAGCGGGTCGGTCCAGGGGGTCGGCTACCGTTACACCGCCCGCATGATCGCCGACGAGGTCGGGGTGACCGGCTGGATCCGCAATCGCCGTGATGGAACCGTCGAGGCGGAGGTCGAAGGCTCTCCGGATCAGGTCGACGAGATGCTCGCGTGGATGGCGGAGGGTCCTCCTGGCTCGCGGGTCGAGTCGGCGACGGTCACGGATGCCTCGCCCGCCGGTGACCGCGGATTCGAGGTGCGCTCCACCGCGTGATCCGCCGCAGATGCGGGGAAGCAGTCAGCGCGGCAGGCCGGCCTGCAGCTCGCGGAACACGTCGTCGGCATCGTCGTGGACGGCGAGCGCCGCGGACTGTCCAGCCCATAGCGACAGCAGGTCGCCCTCGCCACGGCGGCCGGCCTCTGCGCGGAATATCCCGGTCAGCCAGTTCTGCGCCGGGAACGGCGCGATGACGCCGGTGGTCTCGATCTCGCGCATGGCGCGGTTCGGGATGCCGCGAGCCAGCCGCCCGCTCATCGCCCGCGTCAGCACGGTGTCGGTGTCGGCGGCTCCCGCGATGGCCCGGCGGTGTGCGTCCGTCGCTGCGGACTGACGGGTGCGCAGGAACGCGGTGCCCACCACGACCCCCGACGCGCCGAGCGCGAACGCCGCCGAGACCCCGCGGCGGTCGGCGATCCCGCCGGCAGCGAGCACCGGCACGGCTACCGCGTCGACGACCTGCGGGACCAGCGCGAAGGTGCCGACCAGCGAGTCCTCGGCGGGTCGCAGGAATGATACGCGGTGGCCGGCGGCCTCCGCGCCGCTCGCGACGATCGCGTCGACTCCAGCGGTATCGAGTGCGACGGCCTCGGCGACGGTCGTCGCAGTCGCGACGATGCGGATGCCGCGATCCCGCGCCCGCTCGACCAGCTCCGGCCCCGGAACGCCATAGACGACGCTCAAGACGGCAGGTGCAGCATCCATCACGGCGTCGAGCTGGCTGTCGAAGTCGGGGAGGAATGCCGACGGCGGGTCGGGCGGGGTCATGCCGACGGAGTCGTAGAGCGGACCGAGTGCGCTGAGCGATGGACCGAGGTCGACGTGCTCCGGTGTCACCTCGTCGCCGGTCGGCAGCCAGAGGTTGACCGCGAACGGTCGTGCGGTTCTCGCCCGCAGGTCGGTGATCGTGTCGTGGATCCGCTCCGGCGAGTATCCGTACAGTCCGTACGAACCGAGCCCGCCGCGTTCGCTGACGATCGCAGTCAGATCGACGGACGACAGCCCGCCGAACGGGCCGAGCACGATCGGCACGTCGATTCCGAACAGGCTCTCCACGGTCCCGGGCACGGTGCTCCCTTCATCGGCGTCGCTCCGACGCTACGCGGGTCCGTCCTCGAGCGGGCGCAGCAGGCGATCGACGAATCGACGGGTGCGCTCGTTCTTCGGACGGGAGAAGAGGTCCTTCGGCGCACCGCGCTCCACGATGGCGCCCTCGTCGAAGAACAGGACCTCGTCGGCGACCTGCCGCGCGAAACCCAGCTCGTGCGTCACGATGACCATCGTCCAGCCCTCATCGGCGAGCTCCTTCAGCACGATCAGCACCTCCCCCACGAGCTCCGGATCGAGTGCGCTGGTCGGCTCGTCGAAGAGGAGGAGGGCGGGCTGCAGGGCCAGCGCGCGGACGATGCCCACGCGCTGCTGCTGACCGCCGGAGAGTTCGAACGGGTACACGTCGCGCTTGGCGCTCAGCCCGACACGATCGAGCAGCGCGTCCGCGCGGGCGATGGCATCCTGCCTCGCCACGCCATGCGCGTGGATCGGGCCCTCGGTGACGTTCTCGAGGACTGTCCGGTGCGGGAAGAGGTTGTGGTGCTGGAACACCATCGCGGACTGGTCACGGAGCGCGATGCGGTCGCCCTTCGACACCGGCTTCGCGAAGTCCACGGACGGCCCGCCGTCGAAGGAGACGACACCGCCGTCGGGAGTCTCGAGGCCGTTGAGGCACCGCAGCACGGTCGTCTTGCCCGATCCGCTCGGCCCGATGAGCACGACCACCTCGCCGCGGCGGACTTCGAAGTCCACTCCGTTCACGACGCGATTCGACCCGAAGCTCTTCGAGAGTCCCGTGACGTGCAGCAAGGGACGATCGTCGGCGGGAGCGGGCGGTGCGAGCGGATCGCCCTCGAGGGGATCAGTGGGCGACATAGCGGTCGAGCCTTCTCTCGATAGCGCCCTGCCCCGCCGACAGGACGAGACAGAACAGCCAGTAGATGAGGGCGGCTTCCAGGTAGATCGCCATGAACTCGTATGTGAAGGCCGCGATCTGCTGCGCCCGGCGGAACAGCTCGGTGACGAGGATCAGCGACGCGAGCGACGTGTCCTTCACGAGCGAGATGAACGTGTTCGACAGGGGCGGGACCGAGACGCGCGCCGCCTGCGGCAGCACGATGCGCGTGAGCGTCTTGCCGTGCGAGAACCCGACCGTGTGGCCGGCCTCCCACTGCCCCTTCGGCACGGACAGAATCGCAGCTCGGATGATCTCGGCCGCGTAGCCGCCGACGTTCAGCGAGAAGGCGATGATCGCAGCCGGCCATGGGTCGATCACGAGGCCGATCGACGGCAGGCCGTAGAAGATCACGAACAGCTGCACGAGCAGCGGCGTGCCGCGGATCACCGAGACGTAGAAGCGCGCGATGTTCGAGACCACGCGGTTGGACGACAGCCGCATGAGCGCGATCCCGAGCGCGATCGCGAGTCCGATCGCGAACGACGCGAGGGCGAGGGGAATCGTCCCGGTCAGCCCCGCCAGCAGCAGCGGCCAGAACGAGTCGACGAGCAGTGTCCAGGTCTCATTGATCGGCGATGTCGAGGCGTGAAGCATCGATCATCCTCCCTCCGGGCAGCGGACGACGCCACTGCCCGCCTACGCTACGGCGGGCAGTGGCGCGAGTGCTACTGGGTGACGTCGGCGCCGAAGTACTTCTCGCTGATCTCGGCCAGCACACCCTCTTCGCGGAGCTCTGCGAGTGCCGCGTCGATGGCCTCGACCAGCGCGCTCTTGTCCTGAGTGAGGGCGAACGCGTTGTAAGCCGGGTCGTCGGTCTCGGCCGCGATCTTCAGACCTGT
Source organism: uncultured Actinomycetota bacterium (assembly GCA_963751055.1). Classification (GTDB taxonomy): domain Bacteria; phylum Actinomycetota; class Actinomycetes; order Actinomycetales; family Microbacteriaceae; genus Microbacterium. The sequence goes on from CAVVTB010000002.1 coordinate 1,346,511, forward strand.
CGGGCCCTCGCTCTTCTCGTAGTCGAGGAATGTCAGGTTGTCGTTGACGGTCGCGTCCACGCGGCCCTGCTGCAGCAGCGCGACGGCCTGTGCCCAGCCCTCAACGGCTTCCACGGTGGCGCCGCTCTCTGTGGCGAGCTCGTACCAGTTGCTGGTCAGCGACTGGGCCGTGGTCTTGCCGGCGAGGTCGTCGAAGCTCGAGATCGAGTCGTCGTCCTCGGCCACCACGATGACGCCGGGCGAGACCGTGTACGGCTCGCTGAAGAGGTACTTCTCCTCGCGCTCCGGGTTGATCGAGACCTGGTTGGCGATGACGTCGAAGCGACCGGCGTCGAGCCCGGCGAAGATCGCATCCCACTGCGTCTCCTGGAAGACGATCTCGAGGCCGAGCTTGTCGGCGACAGCCTCGGCGATCTCGACGTCGAAGCCGACGAGGTCGCCGGTCTCGTCGTGGAACGTGAAGGGCCGGTACGTGCCTTCCGTGGCGACCGTCAGGGTCCCCGGAGTCACGAGCCCGTAGTCGTCCGCGGCAGACGACGCGGACGGTTCGGTGGTGCTGCCTCCGCTGCACGCCGTGAGGGTCAGAGCGGCGGTGGCAGCGAGAACGAGTGCGGTGATACGACGAGACATTGATGATTCCTGGTGCTATCGAGCGGGGACTGCCCGCGGGGGGTTTTCAGTACAACATGCGATGCGCGACGATGTTCCATCGCGTTACGCTCCGTTGCCTGTCGCCGTCGCTCCCCTCGAATGCGAAGATCCCGCGATCAGCGATTGAGGGCGATGTACTTCTCCTCGAGATAGTCGAGGATCCCCTCCGACCCGCCTTCACGACCGAGCCCACTCTGCTTCGCACCGCCGAACGGCGCCGCCGGGTCACTCAGCACGCCACGGTTGACCGCCACCATCCCCGTGTCGACCCTGAGCGCCACCCGCAGCGCGTCGTGCTCGGGTCCGAAGATGTAGCCGACGAGGCCGAACTCCGTGTCGTTCGCCATGCGTACTGCCTCCTCGACGTCGTCGAACGACACGACTGCCGTCACGGGGCCGAAGATCTCCTGCCGAGTGATCGTGTCGCCGTGCGTGACGTCCTCGAGGAGGGTGGGCTCGTAGAACGCTCCCCCATCGAGCGACGAACCGCCCACCACGATCCGTGCGCCTTCAGCGACCGCGGTCTGCACGAGGGCTGCGACCTTGTCACGCTCTCCGGTCGAGACGAGAGCGCCGAGCCGGTTCGCCCGGTCGAGGCCTGGGCCCGTGGTGAACGCGCCGAGTTCGCCTGCCATGCGGCGGACGAATTCATCGTGCAGACTCGCATGCACGTAGAACCTGTTCGCGGCGGTGCAGGCCGACCCGCCGTTGCGCATCTTGGCGAGGAGCGCGGCCGGGACGACCTCGTCGAGATCGGCTCCCGGCAGGACTATCACCGGCGCATTTCCTCCGAGCTCCATGGACGGGTGGACGATGGTGTCGGCGCAGGCGCGCAGCAGCTCACGGCCGACCTCGGTGGAGCCCGTGAACGAGAGCTTTCGCACGGCGGGGTCGGAGATCATCCGCGCGACGAGGGGTCCGGTCGGCACGGGTGTGACGAGGTTCACGACGCCAGGTGGAATCCCCGCGCGCCGAAGGACTTCGACGATGTACGCCGCGGTGAGGGGGGTTTCCCTGGCGGGCTTGAGTATGGTCGTGCAGCCTGCCGCGAGCGCCGGGCCGAGCTTGCGTGTGGCCATCGCCGCAGGGAAGTTCCACGGCGTGATGAGCAGAGCAACACCCATGGGCTGCCGAGCAACGACGATCCGCTTGTCGCCTGCGGGCGAGAGCCGGAAGTCCCCCGGCACGCGCACCGCCTCCTCGGCGAACCACCGGAAGAACTCCATCGCGTAGTCGGCTTCGGCGAGCGCATCGGCCCACGCCTTGCCGTTCTCGCGCACCATGATCTTCGCGAACACGTCACGCTCAGCGCGAAGGATGTCATACGCGGCGTAGAGGATCTCTGATCGCGCGCGTGGGGCCGCCTCGGACCACGCCGGGAACGCGGCATCTGCAGCTCGAACTGCCGCCTCGCAGTCATCGGCGGTTGCTGCCGCGAAGTGCGCGATCGTCGTGCCGTCCGCGGGGTCGATCACGGGGAAACCTTCTCCGGCAGAGCCGTCCCGCCACTCGCCGTCGATGAACAGCTGGGTCAGCAGTGCTCCGGTCGCAGTGATCTGTGTCATGAGCGCTCGTCTCTCGTGGGCTCGGGAAGCGTCCTGAGCAGCGTGCGGTCGCCGGCCAGCGCCGCGTCGAAGATCGCGCCCACCGTGTTCTCGTCGGCGGTGATGGGCGCGATGCCGACGAGCCGCCGCGCCTGGAGTGTGAGGGCGATGACCCGTTCGCGATCGGCCGCGGTGATCCCGATCTCGGCAAGGGAGTGCGGCAGTCCGATCCGCTCGCACAGCACAGCGATCGCATCGACCGTCGCCTGTGCACGAGAGACCTCGTCGCCGTCGGGCGCGAGCCCAAGGGCCTCACCCAGACGCGCGAGCCGCTCGGGTACGGCGGACAATGATGCCTGGAGCACATAGGGCAGCAGCAGCCCGGTACCCAGTCCATGAGGTGTGTGGGTCAGGGCACCGATCGGGTATTGCAGGGCATGACTCAGATGCGTGCCGGCCGAGCCGAAGGCCGCACCCGCGAAGAGGCTCGCTCGCGCCATCCGCTCCCGCGCGTCACGGTCGGTGGGCCGAGCGAGCACGATAGGGAGCGCCTCGTGGATGAGCGCAGCGGCCTCGAGCGAGAGGGGGTCGGTGAGGACGTTGCGTCCGACGAACACCGGGAGAACGGCGCTGTGGTCGAGAGGTATGGATGCCGCGGTGTAGGACTCGACGGCGTGCACGAACGCATCGATGCCCGCGTGAGCCGTGACCGAAGGCGGTGAGCCCACCGTCAATTCCGGGTCGACAAGAGCGATCGCGGGGACGAGCCAGGGGCTCGAGATCCCGACCTTCACCTCGCGCGCGGGGTCGGAGACAACGGCGACCGGAGTCACCTCGCTGCCGGTGCCGGCTGTCGTCGGCACGGCGATCAGCGGGACGACGGGGCCCGGAACGGCGTTCTCACCGTAGTAGTCCCCAGGGCTGCCTCCGTACGAGACGAGCAGAGAGACGACCTTCGCCGCATCGAGGGCGCTTCCGCCGCCGTATCCCACGATGACGTCGGGTGCGAACCGCCTGACGATCTCGGCGGCATCGACGACCGCCTGCACGGGCAGCTCGGCGGGAACATCGCTGAGCACGAGCGTCTCGAGGCCAGTTGCCCTCACGGCTCTCAGCGTCTCGGCGAATTCCGGAGTCCGGGCGAGGAACGGGTCGGCGACGAACGCGACGCGGTTGCCGAACCGGGCCGCGAGAGAAGGAAGCGCGGCTCGCGAGCCATAGCCGAACCGCACGTCACTCGGCAGCCTGAGGACACCCGTGCCGGTCATGGTCGCCGTCCGGCCGGTGCCTCAACCCCGGCACCGGCGGCGAGACCCTCGAGCGACGACCAGACATCCTCGGTGACGTCGAAACCGTCGCTCACAGCGTGGCGTCGCGCCTCGCGAGACCGGTCGCCGGGCACATTCACACGCTGTCCATTCGTTCCGCTCGCTCGGATCATCTCGAGGTACTCGGCAAGGCGAGGCGAGTCTTCCGGCTGTCCGAATGCCCGGAGGCTGATGGCGGCGATGACGTCTCCCTTCGTGACTTCGTGCGTCGTGTCGAGAGTCCCCCGGACGTCCGGGCCGAAGTCGGTTCCGGTCAGGACACCGACGATCGCGCCGAGTGTCAGTCCCAAGGCATACCCCTTGGGTCCGCCGAAGGGCGAGATCGACCCGCGGGCCGCGGCATCCGCATCCTGCGTCTCCCTTCCCGCAGCGTCGACAGCCCAGCCTGCCGGCAGCGGGAGCCCCCGTTCGGCGAAGTCGAGGATCTTCCCGGCGGACACTGCGCCGGTCGACATGTCGAGCGTGATGCCTCCGTCTGCGGTGGGAACCGACGCACTGATGGGGTTCGTCCCGAGCAATGGCCCGGCGCCGCCCCATGGGTGGACCAGTCCCTCCGTGGATGAGAGGACAAGCCCGACACATCCATTCGCCCCGAGGCGCTCGACATAGGGAGCGAGCATCCCGAGGTGGTGCGTGCGCCGCAGGGCGGCGATCGCGACCCCGGTCTGCGCCACTCGGCCGAGCAGCTGATCGATCGTCGCGTGTGCCGTGACAGGTCCGAACCCGAGATTCCCGTCGACCAGGAGCGCGGATGGAGCGCCCCACGAGAACGTCGGCTGGGCCTCGGGGTCGAGGAGCCCCGCCTGTATCCGTCCGACGAGGGTGGGCAGCCGTCGAAGACCGTGCGAGGGATGGCCCCGCAGCTCGGCCTCGATGAGGTGTGTGGCCTGCAGTCGCGCAGGCTCGTCAGCCGCACCTGCGTCCGTAAGAGCGGCGACGACGAGAGCCGTCGCCTTCTCGGCATCGACGTGGCGCACATCCGACCCGGGTGTCATGGAGAGTCCTTTCCTGCGACAGCGCCGCGGGATCTGCACCTCGTCGCTGCCCTGGCCATTGTCGGCAACCGATCCGGCCGTACGAAGCCGGTGTCCCGGCATGCAGGACGCCCGGGAGCGAACGTCCTCCAGATCCGCCACCCTCACGGGAGGGTCATAATGATGGCGACCCGGAAGGAAATGCACCATGACCACGCCCGCCCACCGAGACGCCGAGTCGTCGCTGTCACGGGGCCTGAGCCTTCTCGAGCTGTTCTCGCCAGAGGAGATCGAGCTGTCGGTGAATGAGATGGCGCGGCGCACCGGCATGCCCAAGTCGACGACGCACCGACTGGTCGGAGACCTGCTGCGCTGGGGGGCTCTCGAGAAGGGGCGCGGCGGGGTGAGGCTCGGGGTGCGGCTCTTCGAATTGGGCCACCTCGTTCCCGACCACAGCCGTCTTCGTGAGCTCGCGATCCCGTTCGCGCACTCGCTGAACGAGATCACCCATCTGACATCGAACCTGGCCGTCCGGGAGGGCAACGAGATCATCTACATCGAGAAGATCAACAGTCGCGACCTCAAGGTCCCTCACTCGCGGATCGGCGGCCGACTCCCCATGCACTGCACGGGGCTCGGCAAGGCGATCCTCGCCCACAGCAGCGCGTCGTTCGTCGATTCCGTCCTCGAGGGACCGCTGACCCCACTGACCCCGAAGACGATCACCGACCCCGATGCGCTGCGCCGGGAATTGGCCGCCGTGAGACAGTCACGAGTCGCCTACGACTTCGAGGAGTCCCAGCTCGGGCTGTTCTGCGTCGCCGCACCGATATTCGCGCGCGCCGGGCGCGTGGTAGGAGCCATCTCGGTGACCGGCGCGACCTCTCGCAGCCAGGCACGCAGCTTCTCGGGCGTGGTGCTCGCGTCGGCACAGGCTCTCTCGCACGCGCTGGGTGCGCCGCGGGTCCCCTGACTCGCCCCGCTTGGCGGGACGCTGCCTTGTCCGTGCCATCTCAGCGGGAAAGGATGGCGTCATGGCCGCCCGCATCCGCTCCGTCACGCTCCGAAAGCTCCAGTGGGAGGGGCGCGGCCGCCGTCAAGACGCCTCCGGGTTCTATCCCGTCGCATGGGATGGCGGCGTGGCCCGCCAGACGGGGTACGTGCTGGAACTGCTGACCGATGCCGGCGTCACCGGCGAGTACACATGGACCACTGGCGTCAACGGCCTCGCCGCTCAGCAGATCGAGTCGGTCGCCGCATGGCTCGTGGGACAGGACGCATTTCAGCGCGAGCGGATCTGGGCAGATCTCCATCGTGCATGGCGCAAGTACGACCGACTCGGGATCGGACCGATCGACTGCGCACTGTGGGACATCGCCGGAAAGCTCTACGGCGCCCCACTCTCACAGCTGCTCGGTGGATACCGTGAGCGCCTGCCCGCTTACGCCTCGACCCTGTTCGGCGACGAGGCCGGCGAGGGGCCACTCGGAACCCCCGAGTCGTTCGCCGAATTCGCGCAACTGTGCGTGGACATGGGCTATCGGGCCTTCAAGATCCACGGCTGGAACGATGGGAACGTCCGCCGCGAGATCCGCAACGCTCTCGGTGTCCGCGAGGCGGTGGGACCTGATATCGCCCTCATGCTCGATCCCTCGGGAGCGTACGAGACGTTCGGCGATGTCGTCTCGGTCGGGCGCGCCCTCGATGAGGCTGCCTTCTTCTGGTACGAGGACCCGGGCAAGGAGGGCGGCACATCCGCGTTCGCCTATCGCAAGCTGCGTGAGCTCATCCGCACACCCCTGCTCCAGGGCGAGCATGTGCGCGGGCTTCAACTGCACGCCGATCAGGTGCTCGCAGGAGGAACCGACTTCATGCGCGCCGACGCAGGCCTCGACGGCGGTGTCACCGGCGTCCTCAAGATCGCCCACACAGCGGAGGCTCTGGGCATCGACGTCGAGCTGCATGGGCCGAGTCCAGTCCATCGGCACATCATGTCGGCGCTGCGCAACTCCAACTTCTACGAGATGGGCCTCATCGCTCCGTCCCTCCACCGGATCTCCTCCGGTGTGTTCGCCGACTACACGGACGACCTCAGCGACGTCGACGCCGAAGGCACGGTCGGTGTGCCGTCCGGAAACGGGCTCGGGACGCCACTGGACCGCGAGTGGATTGCGGCCCACGAGGTCGACACTTTCGTCGCGAACTGATCCGCCGGACGCGCGACACGGGATGCCGAGATCCTCCGCGTCGGCATGATGGGCCCGCGCCGACGCGGAGGGATCATCAGCCCGCGCGCGTGCGCGGCCAGGGGGACCCGGCGACGCCGGGGTAGTGCGCGACCAGCTCGTCCTCGTCGACGACGACGCCGAGCCCGGGTTGGTCGCTGAGCCGTGCGACGCCGCCGCTGACGACGACGCCGCCGCTGATCGGGCCGACACGAAAGGGGTTCACCGGCGTCGGGTCGGCCTCGAACCAGCCGTCGTCGCCCGTCCCTGCGAGAGCGTGCAGGGTCGCCGCATGGTTGAGTCCGGTGTGCGAGATGTGCGGCGCGAAGCCGACGCCGGCGGCCTGTGCGATCGCAGCGATGCGAAGCAGTTCCGTGATCCCGCCGGCGCGGCTCGCGTCGGGCTGCACGACGTCGACGGCACCGCGACGGATCCAGTCGCTGAACTGCGGTGCGCCCGACAGATTCTCCCCCGCTGCGATCGGCACCGCGCGCTGCGCGCGGAGGGCGGCGAAGTCCTCCGGCCGCTCGGGCGTGAAGGGCTCCTCGAGCCATGCGATGCCGACTTCGGCAAGGCCGGGGACGATTCGGGCCATGGGATAGTTCAATCCGAGGTTCGCATCGGTCATGATCTCGAATTCGGAACCGAGCGCGTCGCGCACGGCCCGCACGCGCGCGAGGTCGCGCTCGGGAGAGTCGCCCAGTCGCACCTTCGCGGCGCGGAAGCCCGCTGCCACGAACCGTTCGAGTTCCGCAACGAGAACCTCGGGCTCCGAGAATCCGAGCGTGAATCCGCCGGCGTATGCCGGGAACTCGCGCCGGGTCGCATGGAGCAGGCGCCACACCGGCTGGCCCACCGACTTTCCGTACGCATCCCACATGGCGATGTCGATGCCGCTCTGAGCGAGCGCGATCCCGCCCATGCCGGCACCTGACAGGAACCGCGAGCGAGTCTCCTCGCGCACGGCGAGCATCTCGTCCACGCGTCGGCCGATCACGACATCCTGCATCGTCGTGTTCACGATCTCCGCGACCGCGGTGCCCGCGTGGCCGTGGAACGCCTCGCCGTAGCCGACGGAGCCGTCCGAGCATTCGATGCGCACGAGGACGAAGTCGCGCCGCAGCGCGCTTCCGAGGCCCAGGGCTCGGGGACGCTCCTCGAATCGGTAAGTATGGACGCGTCCAGCCAGCGCGACGATCTCCGGTGTCATTGGAAGTCGCCTCAGACTTCGAACGTCGGCGGATGCGCTCGGATCGCTTCCTCGTTGACTTCGCAGCCCCAACCCGGCGCGTGCGAAAGAACCAGTTCGCCATCCTCGATCACGGGCGGGGTCACCAGCTCGTCTCGCCACGGCACGCCGTCGACATCGATCTCGAGGATCGAGAAGTTGGCGAGCGCCGCGCCGAACTGAGCGCTCATGTGCGTCATGAGGTGGCTCATGGGATTGTGCGGTGCCACGTTCAGGTCGTAGCCGGCCGCGAGGTCGGCGATGCGCCGGGCCTCCGGCATCCCGTTCCACGCCACATCGACCTTCACGATGTCCATGGCACGCCGCTCGAAGAACCGGCGGTAGTCCCGCACGCCCGAGAGCGCCTCGCCCGAGACGATCTTGAGCTTGCCGTTGCCGCGTGCCGCGAGGAGCTGCTCAGGGTCGTGGGTGTCCGACTCGAGCCACGTGAGCGGCGTCCGAGCGAGCCGGCGGGCGAGCCGCGGGATCGCCTCTCCCTTCACGCACCACACCGTGTCGAGGAGGATCTGGATGCCATCCCCGGTGCCCGCATGAAAGGCCTCGATGAGCTCGGAAACGCCCTCGACCGTGCGGTCCTCGAGCTCGAGCGACGTCTCACCCAGACCGGTCCACAGCGGCAGATAGAGGCGGGCCGCACCGTCCTCGAAGAGGATCATGTTCGTCTTGAGTGCCCGGAACCCGCGGTCCCTCACCTCGCGACCGAGCGCAGTGATATCGGCGAGCGACGTGATCGGCGCATGAACGCCCGCCTGCGACATGCGCACCCGGCCGAGCCCGCAGTGCGACCAGTACAGCGGAAGCCGGTCACGGAGCACGCCGCCCAGGAGCGCGGCCACTGGGACGCCGAGGGCCTTCCCCCGGATGTCGAGGCTCGCGTTGAGGATCGCCGCCGCCGCGCGGCGGTTGAGCCCCTCCTCCGCCTCGTGGGTGGCCGAGCGCAGGATCGCCTCGAGACGGTTGGTGTTCGAGGGGTCCTGTCCGACCACGAGCGCTGCGAGACGCTCGATCACCTGGTGGGTGCCGCGCGACGAGTAGCCACCGTCGGTGAACTCCGCCCACCCCGTGATGCCCTCGTCGGTCTCGAGCTTCAGGTACGCCCAGACGCGCGTGCCGGCGGCGCAGTGAAGGGTCTCGGCGCGGGTGATCCGCACGTCACTCCCCGACGGCCGGGACGAAGTGGACGTCGTGGGCGCGAACGCCGATGGTGACCTCGTCTCCCGGTTCGACCCGCGAGTCGGCCGGAATCTCGGCGCGGATCACTCCGGTCGGCAGTCGCAGCGCGACATCGACGTGCCGGCCCAGGAACGCAGCGCGCTCGATCGTCGCAGACCACGTGTTCTCGAGTGCCGCGGCTTGCGGTCCGACGACCACGTTCTCGGACCGGAAGACCGCCGTCACTCGATCACCGGTGCCCTCGTAGGCCTCGTCGGCCACGACGGTGATTCCGGATGCCGCGACCGACCGACCGCCGGCATCCAGCTTCCCTCGCACGAGGTTGGCGCGGCCGATGAAATTCGCGGCGAACTCGGTGGCAGGTCGGCGGTAGATCTCGCGCGGCGTGTCGAGCTGCTCGATCACGCCGTCGCGCATGAGCGCCACCCGGTCCGACATCGACATCGCCTCGGTCTGGTCGTGCGTGACGTAGACGCTCGTGATCCCCACGGTCCGCTGGAGTTCCAGCAGCTCGAACCGCATCTGCTCACGCAGACCCGCATCCAGGTTCGACAGGGGCTCGTCGAACAGCAGGAGCTTCGGTCGGGTGACGATCGCCCGTGCGAGGGCGACACGCTGCTGCTGTCCGCCCGACAGCTCGGTGCCGTAGCGCTTCGCGAAAGCGGCGAGACCGACGAGCTGGAGCACTTCGGCGACGCGGGCCGCGGCATCCTTCTTCGACATTCCCTTGAGGCCGTAGCCGACGTTCTTCTCGACTGTCATGTGCGGCCAGACTGCGTAGGACTGGAAGACCATGTTGATCCCCCGCTTCTCGGGCGGAAGCTGCTGGTCGACCGAGGCGATCGGCTTTCCGTCGAGCGTGATCGAACCTCCCGAAGGAGCCTCGAGCCCGGCGATGCAGCGCAGGGTGGTCGTCTTGCCGCATCCTGACGGGCCGAGCAGGGTCAGGAACTCGCCCGGCTCGATCGTGAAGTCGATGCCCTTCACTGCTTCGACCTCGCCGTACTTGATGCGCAGGCCCGACACGACCAGTGACGCGCCCTGCACGGCCAATGCGCCCGCGTCCAGCACGGGAGGTGCCTCGATGGTGTTGCTCACGTTCTTTCCTTTGATCAGTCGGCGCCGAGGCAGCCGTCAGAGATTCGAAGAGTCGAGCTTCGCCCGGAGGACGAAGCGGGCGAACAGTATGCCGATGACCATGACGACCGTCAGGAACAGGCCGACCACGGCGGCGTTGCGGATCGAGCCCTGCTCGACGTAGTTCCATGCCAGCACGGAGAGCGGCCGCGACTTGGGACCGGAGAGGATGACCGCCTCGTTGACCTCGCGGGTCGCGAACACGAACAGCAGCGTCCACGCGGACAGGAGCGCGGGGCGCAGGAGCGGGAAGGTGACAGTCAGGATGGTGCGGATCTTTCCTGCACCGTTCATGCGCGCCGCCTCTTCGAGCGATTTGTCGACCTGGACGAGGCCGGCGCTGGCGAAGCGCGCCGCCTGCGCGATGTAGGCGCCGATGAGTGCCACCGCCACCAGCAGCACCGTCGCGTAGATCGGCGAGCGCACGTACATCCACAGGATGCCTGTCGCGAAGACGATTCCGGGCACGGCGATCGGGAGGGTGCCCAGGTAGTCCGCGATCGCACCCATGCGACCGCGCTCGCGAACCACGACGTAGGCGACCGCCAGGCCGACGATGATCGTCACGGTCGGAACGACGAGACCGAGGAAGATCGTGTTTCCCAATGCCGTCAGGACGTCGGGGGTGCGCCACACCTGCACGATCCCATCGAATGAGAAGGTCATCCGGCGGAAGTCGGTGATCGCGAAGGGAGTCAGCGCCATGACGATGAGCACCGCGTACGGGAGCACGGCGGCCAGCAGCCCATACAGGGCGAATGCGGCAGCCGCGATGAACCGTCCGGCGCGCAGGCGAACGAGCCGCGGTCGCGTCCCGCGTGCTCCGACCGTGACGAAGCGATTCGCGTTGCGCACCGACCGACGGTAGAGGAAGACCCCACCCAGTGTGAACCAGAAGAGGAGCGTGCCGAGCGCCGCACCCACCGGAGGACGAGAAGGGAAGACGGTCATCGCGCGGTACACCTCGACCGCGAGCGGCGAGAAGCTGGCGTTGAGCCCCAGCACCGCCGGGATGACGAAGACGCCGGTCGCGAGTACCGCGACGAAGAAGAACGACGCGACGAGCGCGGGACGCATGATGGGCAGCGTCACCTGCAGCGCCGTCTGGAACGTCCCGCGGCCGTTCATATAGGACGCCTCCTCGAGGGAGGGATCCATGTTCTTCAAAGCCGACGAGATGAACAGGTAGGCGTACGGGATGTAGAACAGCAGCATCACGAAGACGACGCCTGGCAGCGTCATGATGTTGACGAAAGTCGCGTCGGTGCCCAGCATCCATCGCAGATTGACGTTGATCATGCCCGAGTTCGGCGCCGCGAGCATCATCCACGCGAGCGCCCCGACGAAAGGAGAGAGGAACAGCGGAAGGATCAGCCCGAACTCCCAGATCCTCCTTCCGGGCACATTCACCCTGGTGAGGAACCACGCGGCGAGGCCGCCGAAGACCACCGACAGCGCGGCGGTGACGAGCGCCATGATCAGGGTTCCGATGAGGGAGCCGTAGTACTCCCCGCTGAAGTAGACGCTGTAGATCGCGTCGAGCGAGAAGCTGTTGTTCGGCAGCCCCGGAGCCGTGCTCTGGAAGGCTCCGACGAAGACCATCGCCACGGGGCCGGCGACCAGCCCGAGCAGGACGATGAAGACGACGATGCCGAGGGTCGACGGTCTGCGCCACAGGGCGCGTCGCCGGGCCGCGGGCGGCACCGCGACCGAGGTGGTCGCGGCGCCGTCCGTCGAGCCGGCGACCGGCTCAACCTGGTCGAGAATCGTCATCCCGAATACCCGAAGACTTCGTTCCACTTCGCGAGGAAGTCGCCGTCAGCCGATGAGGCTGCGAGGAACTCCTCGTCATTGATGAAATCGAACCACACATTGTCGAGATCCGGACCCTCGTACCAATCCAGGCTCAGCAGTTCGCGCTCGTCCGAGACTTCGCTGTTGGTCGGGACCGTCTGGGTGATCTCGGTGTAACTCGCGTTCGCCTCGGGCGTCGTCGCCCACTCCATGAAGAGCTTGGACGCGTTCGGGTGGGGAGCCTCCTCCACTGAGCCGACGGCGAAGTAGCCTCCCGTCGTGTCGGCCGGGTAGACGAACTCGACCGGGGCGCCCTGCAGCGCCTGCGGCGCGGCCAGGCTGTCGGTGAGCGCCACGGCTACCGCGTACTCGCCCGCGATCAGGTTCTGAATCAGCGTCGCCGAGCTGTAGAAGAGCGGGTCGTTGTCCGCGATCGCCTGCAGCGCGTCCCATCCGTAGTCGTCAGCCGCGTCGCCCTCGGCATAGCGGTAGTAGAACGCCGCCGCCTGCTGCGAGGACTGCGGCATGTTCACGCCCACTCGACCCTTGAATGCCGGGTCGCCCGCCGCCTTGATCGGGTCTTTCTCGATCTCGGCGATCTCGTCTTCGCTGAGCAGCGTCGGGTTGTACGCCACGGTCTGGAAGTACCCGTTCTGGACCGGGTAGAAGAATCCCGCCTCGGACTGATCCGCGGGGTACAGATCGGCGTTCTCGGGGGTGTGCTCCGCGATCCAGCCCGACTCGACCGCGGTCTCCATCGAGACCCGGTCCGCGATGCTGAATACATCCGCCTGGTGCTGGGATGCCGACATCTCCTGACTGAACCGCTGGAACAGCTCGCTGCCCGGCAGCCGGAGGATGTTGACGGTGATGCCGTACTCCTCGGTGAAGCCCTGAGTCCACGCCTGCAGCGACGTCTCGTTCGCGTCACCGTAGAAGGTGAGCTCGCCCTCGGCTTGGGCCGCCGAGACGAGGTCGGCCATTTCGTCCGACGCGGGTGTCTGCGCGGCGGGCGGGGCATCCGACGCGCACCCCGCCGTCACCATGAGCGCGGACGCGATCAGCGTCGCCGCTGCGGTCCTTCGGAAGTCCTTCACAATAGCTCCTTTGCCATCTCTCGGTGCTGTGCGGGTCGACGGCTGCTGGTCGCCGATCGACGCCCCACTCGACCCGTTTCGGGGCCGCAGGTGGAGTCATTCCATTTGACGGGCGCGCCGCGGACGAGACAACGGGGTGTCCCGCATAGGGGGACGACGAAGGGGCTCCGCCTTTCGGCGAAGCCCCTTCGGGTGATCTCGATGAGCGCGTGCGCGCCTATCGATCGATCGGTTACAGCGCGTTGACGTCCAGCGGGATGCCGGGGCCGAACGTGGTCGACACGGCGCCCTTCTGGATGTAGCGGCCCTTCGAGCTCGACGGCTTCAGACGCACGATCTCCTCGAGCGCAGCCTTGAGGTTCTCGTCGAGCTGCTCGGCGGAGAACGACGCCTTGCCCACGACGAAGTGGACGTTGGCGTGCTTGTCGACGCGGAACTCGATCTTGCCGCCCTTGATCTCCTCGACGGCCTTGGCCGGGTTGGGGGTCACGGTGCCGGTCTTCGGGTTGGGCATGAGGCCACGGGGGCCGAGCACCTTGCCGAGACGACCGACCTGGCCCATGAGCTCCGGGGTCGAGACCGCGGCGTCGAACGACGTGTAGCCGGCCGCGACCTTCTCGATGAGCTCGGCGCCGCCGACCTCGTCAGCACCCGCGGCGATGGCGGCCTCAGCCGCCGGACCGGTCGCGAACACGATGACGCGGGCGGTCTTGCCGGTGCCGTGGGGCAGGATGACGGTGCCGCGCACCATCTGGTCCGCCTTGCGGGGGTCGACAGCGAGCTTGAGCGCGACCTCGACGGTCGAGTCGAACTTCGCCGAACCGGTCACCTTCGCGAGCGCGACGGCCTCGGTGGGCGTGTAGAACTTGTCAGCTGCGATCTTCGCAGCGGCGGCCTGGTAGGCCTTGGACTTCGTAGCCATGATCGTTATTCCCCTCAGTCCTCGACCGTGATGCCCATGGAGCGGGCGGTGCCGGCGATGATCTTCGAGGCGGCCTCGATGTCGTTCGCGTTCAGATCGGGCTGCTTGACCTCGGCGATCTCGCGCACCTGTGCCTTGGTGAGCTTGGCCACCTTGGTCGTGTGCGGGGTCGACGAGCCCTTGGCGACGCCGGCAGCCTTCTTGATCAGCTCAGCCGCCGGAGGCGTCTTGAGGATGAACGTGAAGCTGCGGTCCTCGTAGACGGTGATCTCGACGGGGATGACGTTGCCACGCTGCGCCTCGGTGGCGGCGTTGTAGGCCTTGCAGAACTCCATGATGTTGACGCCGTGCTGACCGAGCGCGGGCCCGATCGGCGGCGCCGGGTTGGCGGCGCCGGCCTTGATCTGGAGTTTGATCAGGCCGGTCACCTTCTTCTTGGGTGCCATTTCCTTTTCCTTTCATTCGAACCGGATGCTGTGACATCCGCTTCTCCCGCGCGCCCGGCATTTCCGGACCGCGGTTCTCCCGGCAGAGCCGGGAAGTCTCTAAAGCTTCGTCACCTGGTCGAAGCTGAGCTCGACCGGGGTCTCACGCTCGAAGAGCGAGACGAGGACCGTGAGCTTGCCGCTCTCGGGCTTGATCTCGCTGATCGTGCCGGGCAGGCCCGCGAACGAGCCTTCCTTGATCGTGATGGTCTCGCCGACCTCGAAGTCGACCTCGGCGGGGATGCTGCGGGCGACCGCGGCTCCGCCCTTGGCGGCGCCGCCCTTGGCGGGCACCGTTTCCTTGACCTCGACAAGGCTCTTCAGCATCGTGAAGGCCTCTTCGAAGCGGAGCGGCGTCGGGTTGTGGGCGTTGCCCACGAAGCCCGTGACGCCGGGGGTGTGACGGACGACCGACCAGGTGTCCTCGTTGAGCTCCATGCGCACGAGCACGTACCCGGGGATCCGGACGCGCGTGACCATCTTGCGCTGCCCGTTCTTGATCTCGACGACGTCCTCCATGGGGACCTCGATCTGGTAGATGTCTTCCTCGACCTCGAGCGTCGACTTGCGCTGCTCGATGTTGGCCTTCAC
Source organism: uncultured Actinomycetota bacterium (assembly GCA_963751055.1). Taxonomy (GTDB): domain Bacteria; phylum Actinomycetota; class Actinomycetes; order Actinomycetales; family Microbacteriaceae; genus Microbacterium. The sequence continues at coordinate 1,361,681 of CAVVTB010000002.1, forward strand.
CTTGCGCTCGAAGCCGGCGTAGGAGTGGATGACGTACCACTTGCCGGGAAGCGAGCGAAGTTCCGAGCGGAACGACTCGTAGGGGTCCTCGTCCTCGTCCGACTCGTCGTCCGAGTCATCGGCGTCCTCGTCGCCGTTCACGTCGGGGCCGTCGTAAGGAGTGACCTCGTCCGCCGCATCCGCCGCGGCCTCAGCCTCCTCTTCGGCGATGGAGTCGTTGAGGACCTCGGCCGCAGCTTCGGTCTCGGATGCTTCGTCAAGATTCAGCGCGTCGTTCACGATCGCGTCCGCCTCCGGGTCGTCGATGTCGATGTCGTCAAGGTCCGCGAGGTCCTCCTCGTCGCCGTCGTCCACGAGGTGGATCGCAGCGTGCTCGGCGGCTTCGACGGAACGCTCTTCCGCAGCCAGGACGTTGCCCTCCTGGGCTTCGTCGTCCTCGGACGACTGCTCAGCGGCCGTCGCCCAATCGGCGTCGTCGACATATCTTTCAGACACTTGGATTCTCTTCCGTTTCGTACGCGATCGAATGCTTCGACCGCCGCGTCGTGCCCCTCGACAAGCTCAGGACCGCGCGTTTCGGCGTCAGGAGGTGGGAACGCCGAAGACGTAGGTGGTCATCCAGACGAACAGCACGTCGAGTCCGTAGACGATCGCCATCATCACGACCACGAAGCCCAGCACCACACCGGTGTACTTGAGCAGTTCCTGCCGGGTGGGCGTGACGACCTTGCGGAGCTCCGCGAAGACCTGACGCATGAAAAGGGCGATACGCGAGAAGACATTCGGCTTCTTCTCGCGAGGTGCGTCGCTCTTTGCGACGACGTCGCCCTTCGGCTCGTCCTGAACCATCGATGCCACCTGATTACCTTTCGTGTGCCGGCGGTCGCCGACGCACTGTGTTGTCAACGTTGCGCTGACGCGCAGGGCGGACAGGAATCGAACCTGCAACCTGCGGTTTTGGAGACCGCTGCTCTGCCAATTGAGCTACCGCCCTAGAGACCGTGAAGCCTCGAGTGCCCGCACTCATCCGCCGTGACCTGTGTGAAAGGGGCTGGCCCGAGACCGCGGGCACGGCAAAAGAATGCAGACTTGAACTGCACTCCCAGTGTACGGCATGCCCCGAACGCCCGCGAATCGCCTCAGTACTCATGGATGCCATACCGGTCGGGTTCGGGTCCGCGGTGGAAAGCGCGTCCCGAGAGGTGATCGGGTGAGATCCGCACGTAGACGTACTTGAGGGTCGGGATCCACGGCTTCAAGTCCAGGTCATCGGCGCGCTCGACCTCCGCACTCGTCTCGAGCGGGAGTGCTCGGCCCCGGATGACCACGCTCCATGCCTCGGTCTCGGTGTGGTCGTCGACCTCGAAGAGCACGTCCGAGTTGACAGTGATCTCGAACAGCTTGCTGCCTTCGGCCGTGCGGAAGAGCAGACTCTGCTCATCGACGACGTAGTTCACCGGGAAGATGTCGATCACGTCGCCGACGTGCGTCACGACTCGCCCGAGTTCCTGTTGATGAAGGCGTTCCCAGCACTGCGCGTCGGTGAGGGCGGTGACGGGGTCCACTGTCTCGTCCATGCTTCCATCCTGCCCGCACTCGGCATCCTGCGACAGTGCCTCAGGTGCCTCACGATGCCAGACGACCGGAAGGGGGCGTGAGCGCCTAACCCGCGACGCGGATCAGCTTCTTGTTGACGAACTCGTCCGCCGCCAGGAGGCCCATCTCGCGAGAGGTGCCGGAGCGCTTGACTCCCCCGAACGGAAGCTCGGGCGAATCCGCGAGCACGACGTTGACGTAGACCATGCCGGCGTCGATCTTGTCGGCGACGCGGGCGGCCTGCTCCTCGTCGGTCGTGAAGACGTACGAACCGAGGCCGAAGCTGGTGTCGTTCGCGATCTTCACGGCCTCGTCCTCGTCGGCCGCCTTGTAGACGACGCCGACGGGTCCGAAGAACTCCTCGCGGTAGGCATCCATCTCGGAGGTGACGTCGGTGAGCACGGTGCCGGGATAGAAGGCGCCGTCACGAGTGCCGCCCGTCGCAAGGGTCGCACCCTGGGCCACTGCCTTGTCGACCTGCTCGGCGAGGCGCTCCGCTGCGGTGACCGACGACAGGGGTCCGAGGACGGTGTCCTCGGCGAACGGGTCTCCGACCTTGGCGGCCGCCATCGTCGCGGTGAACTTCTCGACGAACGCGTCGTATAGTCCGTCGACCACGATGAAGCGCTTGGCCGCGTTGCAGGACTGTCCGGTGTTGTCCAGGCGCGCGTCGACCGCGGCTTGCACCGCACCGTCGAGGTCATCCGTCGAGAGCAGGATGAACGGGTCGGAGCCGCCGAGTTCCAGGGCGACCTTCTTGAGGTTTCGGCCGGCGACCTCGGCGACGGCTGCGCCGGCTCGCTCGGACCCGGTGACCGAGACACCCTGCACCCGCCGGTCGGCGATCACGGTCGCCGACTGCTCGTTGGTCGCGTAGATGTTCGTGAACGCGCCTTCGGGGAGGCCGGCGTCACGGTAGATCTTCTCGATGGCGGCCGACGACTCGGGGCACTGCGGCGCGTGCTTCAGCAGGATCGTGTTGCCGATGACGAGGTTGGGAGCGGCGAATCGCGCGACCTGGTAGTACGGGAAGTTCCACGGCATGATCCCGAGCAGCACGCCGATGGGCGACCGGCGGATGACCGCCGTCCCCTCCCCCAGGATGTCGAGCGGCTGGTCGCCGGTGATCTTCTCGGCGTTGTCGGCGTAGTACTCGGTGATGTCCGCCGCGAAGTCCACCTCGCCCTCGGCGGCGGCGAGCGGCTTGCCGACTTCGCGGACGATGATCGCAGCGAGCTCGTCGCGACGCTCGCGGTGCAGCTCCGCGGCGCGGCGGATGAGCGCCGCGCGCTCGGCGACCGGTGTGTCGCGCCAGGCGCGGTACGCGGCATCCGCCTTCTCGAGGACTGCCTCGAGGGCATCATCCGTGATCGTCGGGTAGGTGGCGAGGGTCTCGCCGGTGGCGGGATTCACGACGGCGTAGTCGGTCATTTTCACTCCGATCTCGTATGGGTTCGGGCGCGGGTCAGCTGCTGACGCGGCGCTCGCTCGCGGGCGCCTCGAGCGACAGTGTCTCGCCCCGGAAGAAGGCGGGGCGCTTCACCGCCTGCCAGATCATGATGGCGACGCCGATCAGGATCACGGCCATGCCGAGGATGAACACGAGTCCGAGGCCGCCGATGTTCGATCCGCTGCCGTAGTCGGGGTCCATGCTGTCGATCAGCGTCGTGACGAAGAGGACACCGAGGATGATGCCGCCGACGAGCGGGAACAGGAACGTGAAGAAGAAGTTCCGCGTCGAGTCGAACCACTGCTTGCGGAAGTACCAGACGCACGCGAACGCGGTGATCCCGTAGTAGAAGCAGATCATCATGCCGAGGGTCGTGATCGTGTCCCACAGCACGTCCTCGCTGATGAAGCGCATCACCGCATAGAAGACCGACGCCACGACGGCGGAGACGATCGTCGCGTATCCGGGCGTGAAGAAGCGCGGGCTGACGCGGGCGAAGTTCGGCGGAAGCGCGCCGTAGTGGCCCATCGCGAGAAGTGTCCGGGCCGGCGAGACGAACGTCGACTGCAGCGATGCCGCCGAGCTCGTGAGCACCGCGAGCGACACGAGCCACGCCACCGGGCCGAGGATCGGGCCGGAGAGGTAGAAGAACACGTTCGACTGGATGTCCTCGTTGCCGAGTCCGAGTTCGCCGGTGCCGACGCCGGCGTATGCGAGCAGCGACACCGCGATGAGGAGGTACAGGGCCACGATGATGAGGACCGTGAGCGTCGCGGCACGCCCCGGGGTCTTCTCCGGGTTCTTCGTCTCCTCGTTCATCGTGAGGGTGACGTCCCATCCCCAGAAGATGAAGATCGAGAGCGAGAGGCCGGCGACGACCGCGCTGAAGGATCCCACCGCGAAGGGGTTGAACCACGCGAGCTCGATCGGGCTCGCGTCGAAGGCGTTCCCCTGTGCGACCGCGATGAGCGCCGCGACCGAGAAGATGACCAGGACGAGGACCTGGAAGCCGACGAGGAAGTACTGCAGCTTCTGCGTGGTCTGCATGTCGCGGTACGAGATGAAGGTCGCGCCGAGCATGAACAGCAGACACACCGCGACATTGATGAACGGGTTGAAGGCGAGATCCGCGATCTCGGCGTTGCCGGTGATCTGCGCGATCAGCAGGAAGAGGAACTCGACGGCGATGCCGGCGAGGTTCGACAGCACCAGGATGGTCGCCGCGATGAGCCCCCAGCCGGCGAGCCAGCCCACCCAAGGCCCGAACGCGCGGGTGGCCCACGTGAAGGACGTGCCGGAGTCCGGCATCCTGCGATTCAGCTCGCGATAGCCGAACGCGACCAGCAGCATCGGGATGAAGCCGAGCAGGATGATTCCGGGAACCTGGAAGCCGACCTCGGACACGGTCGGGCCCGAGTGCCGCGGTCAACGTGTAGGCGGGCGCGATGCATGAGATGCCGATGACGACGGCGCCGATGAGGCCGACCGTTCCGGCGCTCAGCCCCTTCTTCGAAAGTCCGCCGGCTTCTTCGCCGGCGGTGGGGGCGAGTGGCGCCTCGGCGCCGTGGGGAGCGCTCATCGAGCAGCCTCTTTCTGGTTTTCTTGGTCACCGGCGCTCTGCTGGCCGAGGGTGCGGGGCACCACGACCATCGGCACCGGGAGCTCGTGCAGCATCTTCGCCGCAGTCGAGCCGAGGAAGAGCCGCCGCGGCTGGGCGAGGCGGCTGGAGCCCACGATGGCGAGTTCGCCGGGCTCCCAGCTGAGCTGGGAGACCGCGTCTTCGATGCTGTCGCCTCGGGCGACCACGACATCGGCGTCGACGCCGTCGGGGAGTTCTGCGAGTGCCTTCGACAGCACGTCGTCTGCGTGGGCGGCACCGGCGATGCGGATGACGCCGGTGTCGACGCTCGGCGGAAGATCGACCGAGACGAGCGACAGCAGCCGCAGTTCGGCACCGGTGGATGCGGCGAGCGCGATGCTCTCCTGCAGCAGCGCGTCGGCGCCCGGGCGCGTGCCGATCGCCGCGGTGATGCGGGTGACGCCGGCGGTCGGGTCGATGCGGCGCGAGCCCTCGGGTGCGAGTACGACCGGAAGCTGAGCGGAGTGGAGCAGTTCGCTCGCGACCGTGCCGAGCCGGTGACGACCCCGGATTCCGCCGTTGGCAGCACCGACGACGATGTGCGAGGCGCCGAACTCCGTGGCGGCGTCGGCGAGTCCCTCGGCGAAGGAGTCGCCGTACCGGATGTGGGTGCGCACCGTGACGACATCGCCCGCCAGCTGCGCCGCCTGCATCAGCCACTCCTCCGCCTGCTGCTCGACGTAGTGGTCGTAGCCGGCGTCGGGTGGAGTGATCACGCTCCGGCTGTCGGCGGGGAGCACGACGACGATGTCGAGCTCTCGATCGGATGCCGCGGCGAGCCGGGCGCCGAGAGCGACGGCATCCGCCCCCGGGTCGGTGGCGGTGTAGCCCACGACGATATGTCCGCTCATGCGCGGGCCTCCTCGATGATGTTCGGCGGCGACGAGTCGGCCCATGCGGATCGCGCCGTCCACGTGCTGATAGCCGGCGCCTGCCATGTCGCTGCATGCGAAGTGTATGGGTCCGACGGGGGTGCGCTGGTCAGCGCCGTACCGCGTGAGGCCGCCGAGGTCGAAGCTCGCGGCGTACGCGCCCCTCGTCCACTCCTCGGAACCCCAGTCGCTCTCGTAGTAGACGATCGGATTCTTCGCCTCGGGACCGTAGTAGTGCGAGAGCGACTCCAGGATGCGCTCCTTGCGCTCCTCGGCCGAGAGGGTGAAGACGTCGTCGGCCAGGCGATCCGAGACGAAGCCGACGAGCGTCCCCCGCTCGTCGCCGTGGTTGGTGTTGTCGTACGCCTCGTGCGAGAGCTCGTACGGGCTGAAGGCCGTGCCCGACAGGCCCTGCTCGCGCCAGAACGGGCGGTCGTAGACGGCGTGCACCTTGATCACGAAGCCCATCGAGATGTGCTGGTGCAGCTGGTGCTGCCGGCGGGGAAGCGCGGGGACGAATTGGATGCGGCTGTAGAGCACCGGGGCATGCGCGAGGATCGCGTAGCGGGCGCGGACGGTCATCCTGTCGGTCGACGCGGTGACACCGGCATCCGACCATTCCAGAGTCCGCACCGGCTGCCCGAGGAACACGTCATCGCCGAGCCGCTCCGCAAGCAGGAGGGGCACCTGCTGCAGGCCGCCGACCACGCGCTTGTCGAGGATGAAGTCGGCATCGACCAGGTGCGAATAGCTGCCGGCGCTCGCCGCCATGAGCAGCGACTGCAGCAGCGAGAATGCGTGGGTCGGCTTGGTGAGCATGGCGGAGCCGGTGGCGAAGGCGAGGTTGCGAACCGCCTCGTCGTCGTCCGTCTGCGCGCGAAGCCAGGCGTCCCACGAGATCGTGTCCCACTCGTCGGCCTTCTCGTGCTCCCATGGCCGGTCGGGGTCGATCTCGGCGACCATCGCGTCGAGTCGCTCGGTGATCTCGGTGATCACCCGCTCGGTCTCCGGGCTCACCGGGAACACGTCCCCCGTGAAGCGGGTGAGTGCGCCGTCGGGTCCGACGTAGACGGAGTCGCCTTCGCGATAGCGCTCGTAGGTCTCGAGGCCGAGGTCCGCGATCGTCTCGATGAGCGCATCCTGGTCGGGCGAGACCCACTGTCCGCCGATCTCGAGCATCGCGCCGTCGATGACGTCGGTCCAGAGACGCCCGCCCACCCGGTCACGCGCCTCGAGCACAGCGACCGACAGACCGGCCTTCTTCAGCTCGTTCGCTGCGGTGGTTCCCGCCGCGCCGGCGCCGATGATCACGACGTCCCTGGTGATCTCGCTCATGCTGACTCCTTCGTCTTCGTGCTTCTGCGATTGTCGACGCGTTTCGTCTCGCTTCGCTCGCTCAACGACCGGCGCTGGCGGGCGAGCGAGGAGACTGAACGCGCCTGGTCAGGCCGACGCGAGTGCTTCGGCGACGACGTCCAGGCCCTCGTGGAGCAGGTCGTCGGTGATCGCCAGCGGCGGGAGGAAGCGGATCACGTTCCCGTAGGTGCCGCATGTGAGGACGATGACCCCCTCCCCGATGCACGCCTTCGCCACCGCGGCGGTGAGCGCGGCATCCGGCTCACCGGTGGCGGGGTCGACGAACTCGGCGGCGATCATGGCGCCGTGTCCTCGCACGTCTCCCACTCGCGGGTCGGCCGCCTGCAGCGTCGTGAGACGGTCCTTCAGGATGCTGCCGACCTCGCGTGCCCGCTCGATGAGGCCGTCGTGCTCGAACGCGTCGATGGCGGCGAGAGCCGCGGCGCACGCGACGGGGTTGCCGCCGTACGTGCCGCCGAGACCGCCGGCGTGCGAGGCGTCCATGATCTCGGCTCGGCCGATCACGGCCGCCAAGGGCATGCCCCCCGCGATGCCCTTGGCCGCCGTGATCAGATCTGGGACGATGCCGAAGACATCGCTGGCGAACATCTCGCCGGTCCGGGCGAAGCCGGTCTGGATCTCGTCGGCGATGAAGACGACATCGTTCGCGCGGCACCAGTCCACCAGTGCCGGGAGGAATCCGTCGGCCGGGACGATGAAGCCGCCCTCGCCCTGGATCGGCTCGATGATCACGGCCGCGAGGTTGTCGGCGCCGACCTGCTTCTCGATGACCGAGATGGCCTTCTTGGCGGCATCCGGCCCGCTCAGTCCATCCCGATACGGGTAGGACAGCGGTGCCCGGTAGATCTCGGAGGCGAAGGGCCCGAAGCCGCTCTTGTAGGGCATCGACTTCGCGGTGAGCGCCATCGTGAGGTTCGTCCGCCCGTGGTAACCGTGGTCGAACGCGACGACGGCCTGCTTGCCGGTGTACTTGCGGGCGATCTTGACGGCGTTCTCGACCGCCTCCGCACCGGAGTTGAACAGCGCGCTCTTCTTCGCGTGATCACCCGGCGTGATGCGGTTGAGGGCCTCGGCGACGGCGACATAGGACTCGTACGGCGAGATCATGAAGCACGTGTGCGTGAACTGCGCGGCCTGCGCCTGAATCGCCTCGACCACCTTGGGATGCGCGTTGCCGAGGGTCGCGACGGCGATGCCCGAGCCGAGGTCGATGAGCGAGTTGCCGTCGGCGTCGACGACGACGCCGCCTCCGGCAGCGACCGCTTCGATCGGGACGGTGTGCCCGACTCCGGCGGCGACGGCGGCCGCCTTGCGCGCGAGCAGCTCCTGAGACCGAGGACCCGGGATGCTGGTGACGAGGCGCCGCTCCTGCGGCAGCGTGGGTCCGCCGAGCGGCGGCGCGGTGAGGGTGTCGGTCGTGCTCATGAGGGCGAGCGTAGGCGGTCGGATGCTGCCACGACACCCGCCCTCCTGTACATTCTCGATGGGTCACTGTACGACTGGTACATCGTCAAGACATGGGAGGCCGCTATGGAGTCCGTCGCCGAGACGCCGACCCTCCGTGCGCTTCTCGCTCGCCGCGACCTGCAGCTGCGTCTCGACGACGCCGACGGCCTGCCGGCTGGGGCCCTCGACCGCCCGGTGCGGTGGGTGCACAGCTCAGACCTCGCTGACCCGACGCCCTTCCTCTCCGAAGGGCTGGTGCTGCTCACCACCGGGACGCAGTTCGAGGATGGCGGGGAATCGCCCGAGGCGTATCGCGCGTACGTTCAGCGCCTCGCGGCCCGCGGCGTTGTCGGACTCGGATTCGGCACGGAGGTGGTCCGCGACGGCATCCCGCCCTCACTCGTCGACGCCTGCCGTGACGAGCGGATGCCGCTGTTCGAGGTGCCCTACCGGACGCCGTTCATCGCCGTGGCGCGCGCGAACGCCGAGGCGATCGCCGCGCAGGCCTACGCACGGCGCAGCTGGGCGCTTGCCGCGCAGCGGGCGATCGCACTCGCGGCGCTCCGCCCCGACGGACTCGGCGCCACGCTGGCCGAGCTCGCGCGACAGCTCGACACCTGGGTGGGCATGTTCGATGCGGCGGGCGAGCTCGTGCGAGAGCATCCGGTCGGCGGGCTCGCGCCCGAAGCCGCCGCGGGTCTCCGCTCCGAGGTCGATGCGGTGCTCCGGCGGGGGGCGCGCGCCGGCTCCGCGCTCCGGCTCGGCGACACCCCCTTCACGCTGCAGACCCTCGGTCGCGGCGGGCACCTGCGCGGGGTCGTCGCGATGGCCGCCGGCGACCTCGACCAGGAAGGTCGAGGGGTGGTGACGGCGGTGATCGCGATGGCGGGACTCGCCCTCGAGCAGCACCAGGGGCTCAGCCGCGCGCGCGGCGCGCTGCGCGCGGGGCTCGTGCAATCGCTCCTCACCGGAGACCCGTCGCTCGCCCGGCGGATCGTCCGCGATCTGTGGGGACCACTCCCCCCTGCTCCGGTGCTGATCGCGGTGACGGATGCTGCGGCATCCCGGGCCGAGGGGATCTCCGAGCTGCTCGAGCTCCGCGTCGACGAGCGGCGCGGCACGCTGTTCTTCGGACGTGCCGACGACGGACTCGTGATCGTCGTGCCAGCGGGCGAGCGCGGGGCGATCGACGAGGTCGCGGAGCGCTTCGACGTGCGGATCGGCGTCTCGGATCCGGCGTCATACGACGATTTCGCCGGCGCCCTGGATCAGGCCCGCGTTGCTCGCGACCGCGGGGTGGATCGCGTGACCGAGTTCGCCGACGTCGCTCGCTCGGGTGTGCTTTCGGCGCTCTCCGGCGAAGCGCGTGCGCTCGCCGCCGCCGAGCTCGCTCCGCTCACCGCACACGACGCCGAGCACGGCACCCACCTCGTCGCGACGGTGCGCGCCTGGCTCGACAACGACTGCTCGCACGAGGCCACGGCCCGCGCGCTCGGCGTGCACCGGCATACCGTGCGGACGCGTCTGGCGCTCGTCGAGCGCGAGCTGGGCCGCGACCTGTCCGCGTTCGCGACGCGCGCGGAGCTCTGGGCCGCGCTCCACGCGGTCGACGCCTGAACTGGCAGCGCGAGACTTCACGAATGCACGGCGCGCACGGCGTGTTTCGGTGCGCGCGTGAAGTCTCGCGCAGCGAGGGGGAGGAGAGCGGTCAGCGCGGCGCGTGCGCCTCGAGGAACTCGTACACATCCGTGGTGTCGACGCCCGGGAACGCCCCGGTCGGCAGCGTCGCGAGGAGCGTCCGCGGCGTCCGCACGTTCGGCCACGACTGGTCGCGCCACGCGGCCTCGAGATCCGCGGGGGCGCGCCGGCAGCAGACCTCGACCGAGTGCTTGGACACCCCGCGGTGGGGGGTGTCACGCCCGAGGAACCACTTCGTGTCGTCGAAGCGGACTCCCACGCTGACCGAGTGCGCGCCCTCGCTCGACAGCTCGACGCGCGCCGTGCACCAGTACGTCCCATTGCCGGTGTCGGTGTACTGGTAGTACGGGTTGAAGTGGTCGTCCTCGTCGAACACGACGCGCGAGGTCCACCGGCGGCAGCACATCTGCCCCTCGATCGCTCCGAGCCGATCCGTCGGGAAGTTCACGTCGTCGTTCTCGTACGCCTTCGTGATCGTGCCCGACTCGTGCACCTTGAGGAAGTGCACCGGGATGCCGAGATGAACCGTCGCAAGGTTGGTGAAGCGGTGCGCGGCGGTCTCATAAGACACGGAATAGGCGTCACGCAGGTCCTCGATCGAGATCGAGCGGTCCGCCTTGGCGTCCTGCAGGAACGGCACCGCGTGCGCCTCCGGGATGAGGAGCGCGCCGGTGAGGTAGTTCGTCTCCACACGCTGGCGGAGGAACTCGGCGTAGCTCGTGGGCTCGCGGTGCCCCAGCATCCGACTCGAAAGAGCCTGCAGCACCGCCGTGCGGGGGTCGCCCTTCGACGCGAGCCGGCTCGACAGGTAGAGCCGGCCGTTCTTGATGTCGGCGACGCTGCGGGTGGTCTGCGGCAGGTCGGGCACGTAGTGCAGCGTGAATCCGAGATGGGCGGCGATATCGGATGCTGTCCGCTGCGTGAGCGGACCGCCAGGGTGGTCCACCGCGGCGAGGATCCGGCGTGCCTGTTCCTCGAGCTCGGCGAAGTAGTTGTTCTGGGTCCGCATCAGCTTGCGCAGTGCGACGTTCGCGCGACGTGCCTCTTCCGGGGTGGCCGCACGTTCATCGCGGAGTCGCTCGATCTCGCTCTGCAGCGCCAGCATCGCCTTCAGCGCCTCCGTCGGCACGGTCTTGCCGATGCGGAAGGGCGGGATGCCCAGCGCCTGGAACGTCTGTCCGCGCATCGCGCGCTCGAGCCCGATCTCGAGCGTCGCGCGCTCGTCCAGCGGCTCGGACTCGAGGAGCGCGTCGAGCGTGGTGCCGAGCGCGCGGGCGATCGCCTGCAGCAGCGTCAGCTTCGGCTCGCGCCGGCCGTTCTCGATCATCGACAGCTGACTGGGTGCACGGTCGACGGCAGCGGCGAGCTCTTCGAGCGTCATGCCGCGGTCGGTGCGCAGCTGCCGGATGCGGCGCCCGATGGTGAGGGAATCCACCTCTCCATCGTCCGGGACTTCTGCCAGCGGATCGCGGGTCAATGACGTCGTCATGGGGCGATTCTGTCACGAAAGCAGAAATACCGTAAAACTTCACACGCGAATCGGTCAGATTGGGCGTGGAACTTCACTCAGAGTGGACCCACGACACCCCACGGTGCTTCGACAGCTCAGCCGGCCGAAGCGCAGCATCCGGATTCAGGAGACCGACATGACGATCCACGCCACACCCGGCCAGCCCCCGCTCCGTGCGGGCGACCAGACGCAGACCGCCGCCGAGCTCCAGGAGATCTGGGACACGGATCCCCGCTGGGACGGCATCCTGCGCACCTACACCGCGGAGGACGTCATCGCGCTCCGCGGCTCGGTGCGCGAGGAGTCCACGCTCGCCCGTCGCGGCGCCGAGAACCTGTGGAACCTCCTCCACACCGAGGACTACATCCGTGCCCTCGGCGCCTACACCGGCGGCCAGGCCGTGCAGCAGATTCGTGCGGGCCTGAAGGCGATCTATCTCAGCGGCTGGCAGGTCGCGGCCGATGGCAACCTCGCCGGTCAGACCTATCCCGACCAGAGCCTGTACCCGGCCAACTCGGTGCCCGCCGTCGTGCGGCGCATCAACAATGCCCTCATCCGCCAGGACCAGATCGAGCACGCCGAGGGCGAGACGACCCAGGACTGGCTCGCGCCGATCGTGGCGGATGCAGAGGCCGGCTTCGGCGGACCGCTCAACGCCTACGAGCTCGCACAGTCGCTCATCCAGTCCGGTGCCGCCGGCATCCACTGGGAGGACCAGCTCGCGAGCGAGAAGAAGTGCGGCCATCTGGGCGGGAAGGTGCTGGTGCCGACGCAGCAGCACATCCGCACCCTCAATGCCGCGCGTCTCGCTGCCGACGTCGCGGACGTGCCGACGGTGCTGATCGCGCGCACCGATGCGCTGGCCGCCGACCTCCTCACGAGCGACGTCGATGAGCGCGATCAGGCGTTCACCACCGGCGAGCGCACGAGCGAGGGCTTCTACCGGGTGACCCCCGGGCTCGACGCGGTCATCAGCCGCGGCCTCGCCTTCGCGCCGTACGCCGACCTGCTCTGGGTCGAGACCGGCGAGCCCGACATCGAGTTGGCGCGGGAATTCGCGAAGGCGATCCACGCTCAGCACCCGGGCAAGCTGCTCGCCTACAACTGCTCGCCGTCGTTCAACTGGAAGCGCCACCTGGACGACCAGCAGATCGCGACGTTCCAGCAGGAGCTGGCCGACCTGGGCTACAAGTTCCAGTTCATCACGCTCGCCGGCTTCCACGCCCTGAACTACTCGATGTTCGATCTCGCCAGCGGCTACGCCGAGCGCGCCATGAGCGCCTACGTCGAGCTGCAGGAGGCCGAGTTCGCGTCGGAAGCCCGCGGCTACACCGCCACCAAGCACCAGCGAGAGGCCGGAACCGGCTACTTCGACCGAGTGTCCACCGCGCTCAACCCAGACAGCGCAACCCTCGCCCTGGTGGGATCCACCGAGGCGCAGCAGTTCCACTGATCCCGCGGATGCTGTGTCCCGGCCGATCACGCCGGGCCAGGCATCCCCCCACCCTTCCGGGTTTGGGGCGCACCTCGTCCGTTGGGGCGCACAATATGCGCCCCAACGGATGGATCCCGCCCCAAACCCGGAGAGAACCAGAACGAAGGACAAGGCCATGACACCCACCGCCACGGGCCTCGCGCCCACAACGACCAACGAGATCGACGACATCCGGCCCACCACGGGGCCGATCGAGACCGGAACGGTACCCGGGGCTCCGCCCCAAACCCCCGGCTCGCTGACGCACGCCCCCATCGACGTGGTCGGCCGCCTCGGCGAGCGCTACGACGAGATCCTCACGCCCGAGGCGATCGCGTTCCTCGCCGCGCTCCACCAGCGCTTCGCCGGACGTCGCCACGACCGGCTCGCCGACCGCATGCGCCGGCGCTACGAGATCGGCAACGGCCGCGACCCGAAGTTCCGCGACGACACCGCCCACATCCGCGAGGACGCCGACTGGCGGGTCGCCGGGGCGGGCCCCGGTCTCGAGGATCGCCGCGTCGAGATCACGGGTCCGACCGACCCGAAGATGACGATCAACGCCCTGAACTCGGGCGCGAAGGTCTGGCTCGCCGACCAGGAGGACGCCACGAGTCCCACCTGGAAGAACGTCATCGAGGGGCAGCTGTCGCTCCGCGACGCGATCCGGGGCGAGTTGAGCTTCACCAGCCCGGAGGGGAAGCGGTACGAGGTGACCGCCGAGCGGACGCCGACCATCGTGATGCGTCCCCGCGGCTGGCACCTCGTGGAGCAGCACATCCGGTACACGGATCGCACCGGCCGCACCATGGCCGCGTCGGGCTCGCTCGTCGACTTCGGGCTGTACTTCTTCCACAACGCCGAGCAGCTGATCGCGAACGGACGCGGGCCGTACTTCTACATCGCCAAGCTCGAGTCGAGCGAAGAGGCGAAGCTGTGGGACGACATCTTCACCTTCAGCGAGCAGTATGCCGGCATCCCGCACGGCACGATCCGCGCAACGGTGCTGATCGAGACGCTGCCCGCGGCGTTCGAGATGGAGGAGATCCTGTTCGAGCTGCGCGACCACTGCGCGGGTCTCAACGCCGGCCGCTGGGACTACATCTTCTCGATCATCAAGAACTACCGCGGCCGCGGCGCGCGGTTCGTCCTTCCCGACCGCAGCGAGGTCACCATGACCGTGCCGTTCATGCGGGCGTACACCGAGCTGCTCGTGAAGACGTGCCACCGGCGCGGAGCGTTCGCGATCGGCGGGATGAGCGCCTTCATCCCGAACCGGCGCGATCCCGAGGTCACGCAGCGGGCCTTCGAGAAGGTCGCGGCCGACAAGAAGCGCGAAGCCGGCGACGGCTTCGACGGCACGTGGGTCGCGCACCCGGACCTGATTCCGGTGGCGATGGCCGAGTTCGATGCGGTTCTCGGCGACGCGCCGAACCAGGTCGGCCGCCAGCGGGATGACGTCGAGGTGACAGCATCCGATCTGCTCGATGTCCACATCGGGCTGCCCGTGACCGCCACAGGCGTGAAGGCGAACGTCTCGGTGGCGATCCGGTACCTCGAAGCGTGGCTGCGGGGCCTCGGCGCCGTCGCCATCGACAACCTGATGGAGGATGCTGCCACCGCGGAGATCTCGCGATCGCAGGTGTGGCAGTGGATCCACCAGGACCGTTCGACGGACGACGGCACGCCCATCACGCGGGACTACGTCGAAGGGCTCATCACCGATGTCCTCGGCGAGGTCGAGCGCCGCGAGGGCGATCGGTTCGACGACGCTGCCGACGTCTTCCGGGATGTCGCGCTGCGTGAGGAGTTCCCGGCGTTCCTGACGCTGTCCGCCTACACGCGGTACCTGGTCGAGACCGACTGAGTCGCGGAGACACGGATGCCCGGACCGCGACGGTCTGGGGCATCCGTGTCTCCTCGGCGTCCCCTATCGGCTCAGCGATTGCCGACGTGGCTGTCCGGTTCCGGCGCGCGGTCGTCCGCAGCGACGGACCGATGAAGGTCGATGTGGGATGCAATGTGATCGGCGTCACGTCCCACACCGCCGACGAGAGCAGAGCTCAGGGTGTCGAGGAACAGCAGGCCCATGAAGTAGAGGCCCGGCTGCGACTTCACCACGCCCCGCTCGTGACTCGGGTAGCCGTTCGGGGCGAATACGGGAAGGTCGATCCACGAGAAATCAGACATGAAGCCGGTGGACCAGATGACGTTCGCCACCTCCAGGACTCGGCCGTCCTCGAGGACCGGCCATCCATTCGGCGCGCCTGCGGTCCTCGGCACCCGTTCGATCCCGGCGGCGGTGATGTCCTTCCGGCGGACCCGGCCGAGTGGAATTCCCCGAGGAGGGTCGAGGAAGTAGTCCCGGGCCTTCCGGCCGATGGGATTGCGAACGCTCAGCACACGAGACGCCATGAGCCACATGATCGGGGTCAGCAGTCGGTCCGCCGCAGTGCCGGCCCGCGCGGGCTCCTGGCCGGTATCGCGACCCGAAAGCCAGGTCTGATGTCGGTCGGAGGCCTCCATAGCGATCTCAGCACCTGAGTTGCCGGCCCCCACCACCAGAACGCCGCCCGGGCGAAGCTGAGATGGTCGCCGATATTCGCTGGAGTGAAGCTGGAGGATGCTCGGGTCGAGCTCGTCGGCGAATAGCGGAACGCGCGGCGTGTGAAATGCCCCGGTGGCGACAACGACATTGCGCGCTTCCAGTCGCAGCTCGCCGGCGATCACGACGAACCGGTCTTCTTCCTTCAGGACCGCGTCGACTTTCACGCCCGCGCGGACCGGCAGGTCAAAGGTCGCCGCGTAGGTTTCGAGATAGTCGGCCAATTCATCTTTGGTGGGGTAGGCGTGCTTCGGTGCCGGAAAGGACAGTCCCGGAAGCGAGTCGTAGGGGGCAGGGGTGAAAAGCCGAAGTGAATCCCAGCGATTCCGCCAGGAGTCGCCGATCCGTTCCCCGGCGTCGAGGATCACGAACGACAGACCTCGCATCGCGAGCCGTGAGCGGTGGCCAGGCCCGCCTGCCCACCACCGATGATGATCGTGTCGTACCGGTCTGCCGATGCTGCGTGGTCCACGATTGCCTCCCTGCTCGCACCCTGAGGTTACGGCGGGCGAAGCTCACCAGGCATCGCCTGAAGTACCCAACACTCCGCGGGCGGGATATGGGCACTTCCACCCACGTGCGGTCACGTCAGGTGATGCCGGAAAGCGTGAGCTGTAGCCGCACTGCGTGTCGACACACCGAGCTTCGCGAAGATGTTGCTGACGTGCCTGTCGACGGTCCGCTCGCTCACGGTGAGTCTCTCGGCGATTGCACGATTCGTACTGCCGGAGCTCAGCAGTCTCAGCACCTCGAGTTCCCTCGGAGTCAAGTGATGCGGAAGGGGCCGCGCCGGACCGACGAGGGCCTCGACCTCGTCCAGCTCCGGGGTGGCGCCGAGCTCGATGAAGGCCGCCCGCGCTGCGTGGAATTCGAGCCGTGCAGTGTCATCGTCGCCGAGGGCCCCGAATGCCCTGCCCAGCGCCACCTCCGTCCGGGCGATTTCGTGAGGGACCTCCAGAGCCTGCCAGACGGCGAGTGCACTCCTCAGGCTCGGTATGGCGGCGGCAGGATCTCCGTCTGCGAGGTCGACGGCTCCGCGAGCGAACATCGACCGCGCTCGGTGCAGATCGACCTTGATCCTGCCGGCGATCTCTGAAAGCTCGTCGGACGCTCTTCGCGCCGCCAGCAGGTTGCCGACAGCGACCATGACGTCCACAACGGCGGGAAGAATGGCGAGCCGCTTCGTCCAGTCGCCTGCCTCGGCGAGCGCTCGCTCGAGCGATGCGGCTGCCGCATCCGGGTTGCCTTCGGCGAGACGCAGCCTGGCGAGACCCGGCTGGGGATCACCGCCGCTCGCGCTGACCTGGAGATAGGCCTCCTCCGCGCGCGCGAACTGCCCCTGCAGGCGATGGATCTCCGCCTGCTGGTAGTACGCCTGCGCAGCGATCAGACCCCGGGCCTTTCGCTCGTGGGCTTTGGCTGCCTGTTGCATCGCCTCCGGCCAGACCCCCTGGAGCTGCATGATCTCGGCCCGATGCGCGAGGCACTGGCCGGTGAAGGCGACGAGGTCGGGTTGGGCATCGCACCACGCCGAGAGTGCCGTTGTCCACTCGGCCGCGCGGTGGATGTCGCCGATCTCGTAGCATCCCTCGATCACACTGCAGTAGACGAGTCCGGTCACCATCGGAGAGAGATCGTCGGCCGTCACTGAGACCATCACTTCGTCGAACAGCCTGAGACCCTCCTGCGCCTTCCCCTGGCTGACGAGGGCCCGCCCGTGAATTTGCATGGCGAGGGCGACCAGCTCCGAGTCGCCGAGTCGTCTGCCGATGGATTCCGCCTGGCCGGCCAGCTCGGCTGCCTCTTGGTACTGCTTGGCCGCGATGCACCGGAATATCCGGGGCATCAACATGTACCCGCGTTCGGGCCGCTCTTCTCGAACCGGCTCCATCAAGCGCTCGGCCCGGTCCATCCAGCCGCTTGCCAGCGCGAACTTGTCGCGACTCGCCAGGTGATTGGACAGCCAGATCGCTGTTCTCACTGCGGGAAGGATCTCGCCGTTCTCCAGATACCCGTGGTGCGCCATCTCCAATGCGGAGACCATGTCGTCGACCCGGCCGAGCATGAACGAGGTGGTCGAGAGCATCTCGAGACCCTCCGGGGAGAGTTCGCCCGTGCGACTCAGCTCGGAAAGGATCGCATACGACTCCGACCAGTTGCCGCCATCGAACGCGACCCTGGCGCGGATGACTTCGCCCGAGCGCTCGGTCATGCCTCGAGGGTACGCCGGCACACCGGGTCGAACTGCAGTCAGACGCGCGGCGAGGTCGCGCACCGCTCGGCCGCGACGAGCGCGGCCTCCTCGGCGCGCAGCATCCGCTGTCCGCGGATGCCGCCCGCGAGCGCCCACACCAGCAGCCAGACACCCGACACCACCGTCAGGGTGGCCGAGAGCCGCAGGGCGGCGTCGAAGTCCAGCATGACGGCCAGCGAGCCGAGCGCGACGACCCCGCCGAGCACGGCGCCGGCGGCACCGATCCGCGTGAGAGGGCATCCGTGGGCGAGCCACCAGGCGATGCCCCCGGCGATGATGAGCACGATCGCCATCACGGCGGCGCCCCAGATCCAGGTCCCCATGGCCCCACCGTATCCCGAGATGCCCTGGACGCATAAGGACCTCCCACCGCCGGGCAGGCCGCTTGCGCCGAGTGGCCTGCTCCGGCACGGGGCATGACTCCACGCGCCCGGCTACGCTCGTAGGGTGACACAACGAGCGCCTCTCTCCCGCAAACTCTCCGCCATCGCCGAGTCCGCGACACTCAAGGTCGACGCGAAGGCGAAGGCGCTGCAGGCCGCCGGCCGGCCCGTCATCTCCTATGCCGCCGGCGAGCCCGACTTCGCCACCCCGCAGTTCATCGTGGATGCCGCATCCGAGGCGCTGCACGACCCCGCGAACTACCGCTACACGCCCGCCGTGGGTCTTCCGGTGCTGCGCGAGGCGATCGCCGCGAAGACGCTCCGGGACTCCGGTCTCGAGGTCGACCCCGCACAGGTGGTGGTGACCAACGGCGGAAAGCAGGCGGTCTATCAGGCCTTCCAGGCGGTCGTGAACCCCGGCGACGAGGTGCTCCTCCCCGCGCCCTACTGGACGACGTATCCCGAGGCGATCGCGCTGGCCGACGGCGTGCCGGTGGAGGTGTTCGCGGGCGCCGACCAGGACTACAAGGTCACGGTCGAGCAGCTCGAGGCCGCGCGCACCGACAGGACGACGGTCCTCGTGTTCGTGTCTCCTTCCAACCCCACCGGGTCGGTCTACACGCCTGCGGAGACCAAGGCGATCGGCGAATGGGCCGTCGAGCACGGCATCTGGATCATCTCCGACGAGATCTATCAGAACCTCACCTACGAGGGCGTGCGGGCCGTCTCGATCGTCGAAGCGGCTCCGGATGCCGCAGCCCAGACGATCCTCGTCAACGGCGTCGCGAAGACCTACGCGATGACCGGCTGGCGACTGGGCTGGATGGTCGGCCCGAAGGATGCGATCAAGCTGGCGGCCAACCTCCAGTCGCATCTCTGCTCCAACGTCAACAACATCGCGCAGCGCGCAGCCCTCGCCGCCCTCACCGGCCCGCAGACCGAATCGGAGGAGTTCCGCCTCGCGTTCGATCGGCGCCGGAAGCTGATCGTCGCCGAGCTCGCGAAGATCGAGGGCGTGACGGTGCCGAACCCGCTCGGCGCCTTCTACGTGTACCCCGACGTGCAGGGTCTGCTCGGCAGGACCTGGCGAGGCAAGACGCCCATGACGTCGCTCGAACTCGCCGACATCATCCTCGAAGAGGCCGAGGTCGCGGTGGTGCCCGGCGAGGCCTTCGGGCCGAGCGGCTACCTGCGACTGTCGTACGCGCTGGGCGACGAAGCGCTCCTCGAAGGCGTTCGACGTATGCAGGAGCTCTTCGCGTCCTGACCCGGCGCACCGCCGCGCGGCGCGATTCGCGCCACTGTCGATTCCGGGTTCCCCCGTTCGTCGTTCTCACATAGCGTGACAACGAGAAGGGGAACGCGACATGAGGTACCTATTGCTGGTATGGGTGGACGAGTCGGCAGAAGCCGCCGAGCTGCCGACGAGCGCCGTCGGCGCGTGGATCGAAGATGTCCAGGGCAGAGGTCTGCGACTGATCGGCGGCCCGCTCGGGCCGACGAGCTCGTCCACCGTCGTGCGCGAACGCGGCGGGGAACTCCTCGTCACCGACGGGCCGTTCGCCGAGTCCCGCGAGTGGATCGGCGGATTCGACGTGCTCGAGTGCCGCGACTTCGACGAAGCGCTGCGCGCCGCGCGACAGCATCCGATGGTCGGGCTGGGCTCGATCGAGCTGCGACCGATCGGAAGCCTCGGGGTGCCGGGCGAGGAACGCGTGCTCGCTGCGGCGGTGACATCGTGAAGTACTTGATGTTCGTCGTGCACGACCCGGTGGCGGATCCGCACGAGCAAGGGGGCCTCACCATCGAGCAGTGGGATGCCGAGATGACCGCCCGCGGTGTCGCGAGCCCTGAGGGCGATCGGCTCCGGCCTCCTGAGGACGCCACGACCGTCCGCATCCGCGGCGGCGAGCTGCTCATCAGCGACGGGCCCTACATCGAGGCGAAGGAGTGGGTCGGCGGATTCGACATCCTCGAGTGCCGCGACCTCGATGAAGCGATCGAGGTGGCGTCGAAGCATCCGATGGCGCGCCAGGGAAAGCTCGAACTGCGCCCCTTCTGGCCGCTGCGTGACGCGGCGGAGGCGGCGGACTGACCGTCGACGAGGCGCTGGCGCGCGCCCACCGGGACGAGTGGGCGCGCGTCGTCGCGACACTGATCCGTCTCACGGGCGACTGGAGCCTCGCCGAGGACTCGGCGCAGGATGCGTTCGAGAAGGCGGCGCGGACGTGGCCGGACAGCGGCATCCCGTCCAATCCCGGCGCCTGGATCACCTCGGTCGCCCGCAATGCCGCACTCGACCGTATCCGGCGTACGACGACCGAGCGGCGCAAGCTCGAGGAGGTGGGGGCGATGGACGAGCTGACCGAACGGGCGTTCGCGCCTGACGTCGCCGACCTCGTCGCACGCAGCTGGGACGAGGACGCCGACGACCGGCTGCGACTCATCTTCACGTGTGCACATCCTGCGCTGCCCCTCGAGGGCCGCGTCGCCCTCACGCTCCGCGCCATTGCAGGTCTCACGACCCCCGAGATCGCCCGGGCGTTCCTCGTGGCGGAGCCGACCATGGCGCAGCGGATCGTGCGCGCGAAACGGCGGATCGCCGACGCCGGGATCCCGTTCCGCGTACCGCCTCTCGAGGAGCTGCCTCAACGCCTCGACGGCGTCCTCGCAGTGCTGTACCTCGTCTTCACCGAGGGATACTCGGCGACCTCAGGCGAGCACCTGCTGCGGGTCGACCTCGCCGCCGAGGCGATCCGCCTCGCACGGCTCACCCTCGAGCTCGTCCCGCCGGCTGCCCAGGACGAGGCGCGAGCCCTCCTGGCCTTGATGCTGCTGCAGCACTCCCGGCGGGACGCTCGTACGGATGCCGCGGGAGACGTGGTCCCGTTCGAGCTGCAGGATCGCGCCCGCTGGGATCGCACGTCGATCCGCGAGGCGCAGATCCTTCTCGATGCCCCGTACCGCGTGCGGGGGGCGTACCGGCTGCAGGCCGAGATCGCGCGGTCACACGCGGCGGATACGGCGGACTGGTCCGCCATCGCGACGCTGTACGTCGAGCTGCGCGAGCTCTCGCCGTCGCCCGTCATCGATCTCAACCTCGCGATCGCCCGCGGCTTCGCCGAAGGGCCGGAGTCCGGTCTCGCCGCCCTCGACGCCCTCGAAGCCGGCGGAGCCCTCTCCGGCTACCACCTGCTCCCGGCGGCGCAGGCGGATCTGCTGCGCAGGGCGGGGCAGACGGATGCCGCGACCCGCCGCTACGCCGAGGCCCTGGCGCTCGCGCCGACCGAGGCGGAACGGCGCTATCTGACGCGTCGGCTGCAGGAACTCGGGCACGAAGCCTGATCGCATCCGCGGAGACTCCCGCGCCGACATGTCGATTCCGGCATCCTCCGTTCGTCGTTCTCATGGACGACCCGAGGAGGAAGGGATGGGCATGCCGCACGCATTCATCGAGTTGATCGCCGCAGTGGCCAACCTGCGACCCGATCACAGGGAGCACCTGCAGGACTGCATTGTCGGGCGACGAAAGCCCGCCTCGCCCTGAGCGGAGCCCGGCTACAGCTCGACGTTCACGAGCACCGGCTCGGGCTGCAGGATCAGCCCGAACTCGGACTGCACCCGACCCTGGATGAAGCGGGCGAGTTCGGCGATCTCCGCCGCCGTCGCGTTGCCCCGATTGGTCAGCGCGAGCGCGTGCTTGGACGACAGCGCGGCCCTCGAGCGCGGCAGCTTGAAGCCCTTGCGCAGGCCCGAGTGCTCGATGAGCCACGCTGCGCTCACCTTGACGTCCGACTCGACCGCGACGGGAGGCGGCACGTACCCGTCGAATGCCGACAGCGGGATCACGAGCACCGGATCGAGGTCGGGCTTGATGGGCCAGCGCGGGCACTCGTCCGGAAGGGTCCGGGCGAAGGATGCCGAGACGATGGCGTTCTGGAAGAAGGAGCCGGCGCTGTACGTGTCCGGATCGGCGTCGTCGAGCACCATGCCTTTCCGTTCGCGGGTCGCGATCACGTGATCGCGGATCCAGGCAACCGATACGGCATCGCCGGGGCGCAGGCCGAGGGCCGAGCGCAGCTGCTCGCCCGCGATCGGCCGTTCGTCGTGCCCGACCTCCGCGAGGTCGAGAGTCACCGAGAGGATGACGGCACGACGGGCGGGCGCCGAACCGTAGTGGTGCTTGAGCGCGGACGTGCGGAAGCCGAGTCCCAGATCATCCGCGGGGACCACCGACACGTCGCCCGTGCTCTCGTCGATCAGCTCCACCTCGACGAGCGTCTGGACGATCTCCTGCCCGTACGCGCCGATGTTCTGCACCGGCGCGGCGCCGACGGTCCCGGGGATGCCGGACATCGCCTCGATCCCGGCGAGGCCCTGCTCGACGGCGTATGCGACGAGCGCGTCCCAGTCGTGGCCTGCCTGCACTCGAAGCCTGACGAGACCGGGTCGGGGAGACGGCATCCGCTCGATTCCTCTGCGTGAGGACCCGCACGACGGTGCCGTCGAATGGCTCGTCAGCCCACAAGGAGATTGGATCCGCCGCCGAGGACGAGCAAGGGATCGCCGTCCGCCCACACCGAGCGAAGGGCATCGACGAGTTCGGACGCCGTGGTGGCCTCGATCATGCGCGCAGGTTCGCCGCCGGCGCGCAGCGTCGTCAGCTGCGCGAGGGGAATGGGTGTGACCTCTGGCATGTGTCAGGCGAGACGGACGCGCACCTGCGCCTTGACCAGCACGGTGGCGCCCGCGTGGGTCACCGTCAGGTCGATGCGTGCTGCGTCTTCCTCGACGGCGCCGACCTTCGCGACGATTCCCACGTCGGCACCGGTCTCGGGGTCGACGACGATCGGACGGGTGAACCGGACGCCGTAGTCGAGGATGCGTCCGACGTCACCGATCCAGGGGACGATCGTCTGCACGGCGAGCCCCATCGTGAGCATTCCGTGCGCCAGCACACCGGGAAGCCCGACGGCGGCAGCGATGTCGTCGCGGTAGTGGATGGGATTGAAGTCTCCGGATGCTCCGGCGTAGCGCACCAGCGATTCCCGGGTCAGATGGACGGTGCGCTCCGCGATCACGTCGCCGACGGTGAGCTCGGTCATGCGTCGCCCTCCCCCACCACGAGAACAGACGTCGCTGTGACGACGTGGCCGCCTGCGGCATCCGTGATCTCAGACTCACTCGTCACCATCGCGTTGCCGCCCGAGCATGCGGATGCCGGTGACCGACAGGTGCGCCGTCAGCTCGTCGCCCGCGACGATGGGGCGCGTGTAGCGGAAGCGCTGCTCGGCGTGGACTGTGCGCGCCAGTTCGATGCCCGAGTCCGGCAGGGCGATGAGCTGCTGCAGCGTCTGCTCGGCGACGACGATCGCGAACGTGGGCGGTGCCACGACGTCGGCATAGCCCAGCGCGCGCGCGGCATCCGGATCGGAGTGCTGCGGGTCGTCCGCGAAGACGGCGCGCGCGAACTCGCGCACCTTCTCGCGGCCGACGAGGTACGGGACCGTCGGCGGGAAGACGCGGCCGACGATGTCGGGGTTCACTGGCACCGTGCCATCCTACCGAGCGCTCACGCCGGTCCCCGGCCCCCGGCGCCGCTCAGCGCCGCTGGCCGCGAAGCGCCCGAAGCGCCATCTGGCCCGCGATGACGACCAGGAAGACGGCGAACAGCACGTTGCCGGTGAGGGGGTCGACGAGCGTCGCGATCCACGCGCCGAGCGCCGTCGTCGTGCACGCCGCCCCACCCACCAGGGCTGCGGCGACGAGATCCACGTTGCCGCGGCGGATGTTGCCGATCGTGCCCGACACGGCGGTCGGGATCATCATGAGGAGCGAAGTGCCCTTCGCGATCAGGTCGCTTGTGCCGAACAGGAGCATGAGCGCCGGTACGACGATGATGCCGCCGCCGACTCCGAGGATGCCTGCCAGCGTGCCGGTGATCACGCCGAGAACGACGAGACCGCCGATCGTGACCGGAGTGAGCGGCAGCTCGGCCTCACGCGAGGGAACGACGATGAACAGACTCACGATCACGACGACGAGGAAGCCGACGAATGCCCAGCGGAGCGCGGTGAGCGGCAGGCGGGGCAGCAGCCAGGTGCCGAGCTGCGCGCCGCCGACCGCGCCCACCGCGAGGATGAGAGCCGGGATCCAGGCGACGGAGTCGTGCACGGCGTAGGAGATGACGCCGACGGTCGCCGTCGGCACGATGGCCGCGAGCGACGTGCCGGCCGCCAGGCGCTGGTCGAACCCGAGGATGAGGACGAGCAGCGGCACGATCACCGTGCCGCCGCCTACGCCGAAGAGTCCGGAGAGCAGTCCGGCGAGCAGGCCCACGCCGATGCAGGTGAGGATGAAGCGCGGACTGCGCGGACGGCGGCGGCGGGCTCGACCACGGGTCAGTTCGCGAGACGGCGTCGTCGATCGCCCACCCGCCGTCGACCGGAACGACGATGTACTCGTACTCATCCTCGTAGGCCAGCAGCTCGGCGGTCTGGTTGCCGTCATCGTCGAGCATGCTCAGATACGTCTCGGTGGTGAACACCGAGAGCGCCGCTTCGTTCTGCGAGACGGAGTCCACGGTGACGACGTAGTCGTCGTACGCCGTCGTCGAACTGGGCGGCCTGCTCGAGGAACGAGTCGCAGTCGGTGATCTCGAACAGCGAGCGGAACGACTCCGTCGTCGCAGTGAAGTAGGCGTCGCAATCCGCGGTCTGGTACGCCCGGTCGTAGAGTTCGACGGCCGCGGCCGCCTCCTGCTGCTCGGCCTCGCTATAGACGGTGGGCTGCGGATTCGCGCCGCCGGACCTCAGGAATGCGAGCGGGATGAGCACCGCAAGCGTGATGACGATGGCCAGGAGCACGACTCCGATGACAACCCACACGATCCAGCGTCTGGACTTGCGCGGTTCGGTGGCCGACATGAACACGCCCCCGTCAGCGCCGGGATAGGCGGGCGGATAAGCCCCAGGATACGTCTGCGGCGTGGCATCGAGCGGCTGATCGGCGGTGGCCGCACCGGTCACCATCCCTCCCGCCACGACGCCCTCGACCGCCTCGGCGTCGGGGGTGGCGACGTGCTCGGTCCACTTGGCGCCGTCCCACCAGCGCAGCGCGCCGTAGCCGTCGTCGTACCAGCCGGGAGGGGTCGTCGTCATGATCTCACCCTACCGACCGCACATTGCGCAACCGGATGCCTCCCTCGAGGCATCCCGTCAGTGAACGCTCCTCAGCGGGTGCTGAATGCCGCGTCGAATGCGGCTTCGGGCGCTGCGAATGCGTTCTTCTTCACGAACTCGAGCGCCTCCGGTGCCCCAAGGAGACGGTCCATGCCGGCATCCTCCCACTCGACCGAGATGGGGCCGTCGTAGCCGATGGAGTTGAGCGCCCGGAACGACGCCTCCCAGGGCACATCGCCACGGCCGGTCGAGACGAAGTCCCACCCGCGACGCAGATCCGCCCATGCCAGGTGCGAGCCGAGCCGGCCGTTGCGGCCGTTGCCCAGGTTGAGCTTCACGTCCTTGCAGTCCACGTGGTAGATCAGGTCCTTGAACTCGAGGATGAAGTCGACCGGGTTGAGCTCCTGCCAGATGAAGTGCGACGGGTCCCAGTTGAGTCCGAACGCCGGCCGGTGGCCGATGGCCTCGAGCGTCCGGACGGTGGTCCAGTAGTCGTACGCGATCTCGCTCGGGTGCACCTCGTGTGCGAACCGGACTCCGACCTCGTCGAACACGTCGAGGATCGGGTTCCAGCGGTCGGCGAAGTCCTGGTAGCCCGCGTCGATGAGCTCCTGCGACGCCGGCGGGAACATCGCCACGTACTTCCAGATGCTGGATCCGGTGAAGCCGACGACGGTCTTCACGCCGAGCTTGGCCGCGAGGCGAGCGGTGTGCTTCATCTCCTCGGCGGCGCGCTGGCGCACGCCCTCGGGGTCGCCGTCTCCCCACACCTGGTCCGAGAGGATGTCGCGGTGGCGCTGATCGATCGGGTCGTCGCACACCGCCTGTCCCTTGAGGTGGTTCGAGATCGCCCAGACCTTCAGTCCGTAGCGCTCGAGCAGGTCGAGCTTGCTCTGCACGTACTCGTCGTCGTCCCAGCGCCAAGGGTCGAGGTGGTCGCCCCAGCAGGCGATCTCGAGTCCGTCGTAGCCCCAGCCCGCAGCGAGCCGAGCGACCTCCTCGAGCGGCAGGTCGGCCCACTGGCCGGTGAAGAGGGTGATGGGTCGCGTCATTGCGGGTGTCCTTCCGATGTCTGCGGGGTGGGTGATCGTGTGAGATCAGTCGCCGGTCGGCGTCCAGGCGCTGCCCGCGGCGGAGCTGCGCTCGACGGCGTCGAGGACGCGCTGCACGTGCAGCCCGTCCGCGAACGAGGGCAGCGGCTGCGTGCCATCGGCGATCGCCGTGACGAAGTCGTAGACCTGGTGTGAGAAGCCATGCTCGTAGCCGAGCATATGACCGGTCGGCCACCACGGCGCGAGATAGGGGTGATCGTGCTCGGTCACGAGGATCCGCTGGAATCCGAGGCCCGTCTCGGGCAGCGTCGCGTCGTAGAACTCGAGTTCGTTCAGGCGCTCGAGGTCGAACGCGATCGCGCCCTTGGACCCCGAGATCTCGATGCGCAGCGCGTTCTTGCGGCCGGTGCGGAAGCGCGTCGCCTCGAACGACGCCAGCGCGCCGGACTCGAGACGGCCGGTGAACAGCGCGATGTCGTCGACGGTGACCTCGCCGCGCTCGGTCGATGCGGTGCCCGACAGGCCGACGCCTTCGCCGAGCAGCGGTCGCTCCGAGACGAGCGTCTCGATGATGCCCGAGACGCGTCGCGACCTTCTGCCCGGTGATGTACTCGGTGAGGTCGACGGCGTGCGCGCCGATGTCGCCCAGCGCGCCGGATCCGGCGCGCTCCTTCTGCATCCGCCACGTGAGCGGCGCCTCGGCGTCCATGAGCCAGTCCTGCAGGTACTCGGCGCGCACCTGGCGGATCTCGCCGATGCGGCCCGCCGCGACGAGGTCGCGCGCGAAGGTCGTGGCGGGCACGCGCCGGTAGGTGAAGCCCACCATCGAGCGGATGCCGCGCCCGGCCGCGCGCTCGGCCGCGGCGTTCATCGCCTCGGCCTCGGCGACGGTGTTCGCGAGCGGCTTCTCGCAGAGCACGTGCTTGCCGGCCTCGAGCGCCGCGATCGCGATCTCGGCGTGCGTGTCGCCGGGGGTGACGATGTCGACCACGTCGATGTCGTCACGCGCGATCACCTCGCGCCAGTCCGTGGCGGTCTCCGCCCAGCCCCACTTGCGGGCGTTCGCCGCGACCCCGGCGGCGTCCCGGCCGACGACGACGGTCATCTCGGGTTCGCGCGGGAGGTCGAAGAATCGGGGGGCGACTCGCCAGCCCTGGGAATGTGCCGCGCCCATGAAGCCGTGGCCGATCATGGCGACGCGAAGCAGGTCGGTCAACGCAGTGCTCCTCTATCAGTCGGGGTGTGGTGCGGGGCGCCCGGCGATTGCTGGCCGGACGCCCCGCGGGTACTGCTCGGTTCTCTACTCGAAGGCGAGATCGATGAACTGGTCGACGTTCTCCTTGGTCACGACCGGGGCGTCAAGCACGATCCGGTTCGGGATGCCGGGCGTGATCAGGTCGCCCATCGTCTTGCTCTGCGCGATGAGGCGGGCGAGCGCGACGCCGTCCGCGCCCTGCGTCGACGGGTAGATGACCGTGGCCTTCAGCACGCTGTCGTCGGCCTCGATGGCCTCCATCGCGCTCCTGCAGCCGGCGCCGCCGACCATGAAGAACTCGTCGCGACCTGCGGAGTCGATCGCGGCGAGGACGCCGACGCCCTGGTCGTCGTCGTGGTTCCAGATGGCGTCGATCTGCGGGTTGGCGGAGAGGATCTGTGACGCCGCAGCCTCACCACCGGCGACGGTGAAGTCGGCGGCCTGGCGGGCCGAGACCTCGAGGCCGCAGTCTTCGAGCGCATCGGCAAAGCCCTCCGACCGGTCCTGGGTGAGTTCCAGCGAGTCGATTCCGGCGATCTCCGCGACGATCGCATCGGGGTTGTCGCCGAGCTCGTTGCAGATGTAGGTGCCGGCGCTGACGCCCATGCCGTAGTTGTCACCCAGGATCGTGGCGCGTGCAGCGAACGGGCTCGTGAACACCCGGTCGACGTTGATGACCGGGATGCCGGCCTCCATCGCCGCGATCGCGGCTTCGGTCAGTGCGGCGCCGTCGGTGGGGAGCAGCACGATCGCGTCGACGCCCTGGTTGACGAAGCCCTCGACGGCGGCGATCTGCGCGATCGGGTCGTTGGTGCCCTCCGCGACCTGCAGGTCGACGTCACCGAAGCTGTCGGCAGCGGCCTGAGCACCGGAGTTGATGGCGCGCGAGCCAGCCGTGGTCGGCCGCGGGGCCCGAGAAGCCGATGACGACGGTCTCGCCCTCCGCGGCGTTCTCCTCGGTGGTGGTGCCCTGGTCGACGACGTTGTCTTCGTCGGCTCCCGAGCCGGTGCAGCCCGCGAGCAGGCCGACGGCCGCGATGAGCGCGGTGCCGGTCAGAACCAGCCGTGTGCGCGCCTTCAGGTGTGAGCGCATAGTTTTCTTCCTCCTTGAATGTGATGCAGCTTCGACAGCGTCCTGGCTTCGAGAGGGAAGTGCTGTCCGCACTCGAGTCGTCCACGCTGACGGGAATCACCGTAACAGAAGTGTGCGCGTCGGTGTCATCTTTTGTTTTTCGGTCGTCAGAAGTGTCGCAGATCGTTATCTACTGCCGGAAGTCGCACCATCGCGGTCGATGCCGACCGCGCATCCACGCGGCTGCTTGTCGCGGATAGGACTCGGCAGACGACGTCTCGACGTGTTATGTTCGGCAAGTGATCAAAGTTGACCATCAATCGGCATTACTCGACGTCAAAGGCGTGACGAAGTCCTTCGCAGGCGTGCAGGCGCTGCGCGGAGTCGACTTGGACGTTCTCCCCGGCGAGGTGCACTGCATCCTCGGGCAGAACGGCGCAGGCAAGTCGACTCTGATCAAGGTGCTCGCCGGCGTCCATCGCCCCGATGAGGGCGAGATCTCCTGGCTCGGCGAGAAGGTCGAGGTTCCCACGCCCGAGGCGGCCATCGAGCTCGGCATCGCGACCATGTACCAGGAGCTCGACGTCGTCGACGGCCTGACGATCGCCGAGAACATCTTCCTCGGCCACGAACTCGCGCGCGGCGGATTCACCCAGCGCTCCGAGGCTTCTCGCCAGACTCGCGAGCTGCTTCGCCGGCTCGGTCACGCGAATCTGTCGCCCAACACGGAGGTCGGTCAGCTCAGCGCGGCGAACAAGCAGATCGTCAGCATGGCGCGGGCGTTGTCGCACGACATCAAGCTGATCATCATGGACGAGCCGTCGGCGGTGCTCGACAGCGAAGAGGTCAAGAACCTCTTCCATGTCGTCAGGGAGCTCACCTCCGCCGGCATCGCTGTGGTCTACATCACGCATCGTCTGGAGGAGATCCGCCAGATCGGGGACCGCATCACCGTGCTGAAGGACGGCCGGTCGATGGCGAGCGGGCTCCCTGTCGCCGACACCCCCACTGTGGATCTGATCCGACTGATGACCGGTCGATCGGTCGAGAACGTGTTCCCGCCGGCGACCCCGGTCCCGCGCCGATGCGGCCACCGTCCTCGAGGTCGAGGGCCTCGGACTCGCCGGGGTCTTCCAGGACGTGTCGTTCGCCATCCGCGCCGGCGAGGTGATCGGGCTCGCCGGGCTGGTCGGCTCCGGACGATCCGAGATCCTCGAAACGGTCTACGGCGCGCGGCGCGCTACCGCCGGGACCGTGAAGGTCGGCGGAAAGACAGCTTCGCCGCGGGTCGGTCGTGCACGCCGTCGACGCCGGCATCGGCCTCTCGCCCGAGGAGCGCAAGAGCCAGGGCCTGGTGCTCGATGAGCCGATCTTCGTGAACGTGACTCTGTCGTCGATGTCGCGATTCGCCAAGGGCGGGTTCCTCGACGAACGGGCCGAGCGCAAGGTCACCCGCGAGCAGATCGAGGCGCTGGAACTGCGTCCGGCCGATCCCGACCGGCCCGCCATGACCCTCTCCGGAGGAAACCAGCAGAAGATCCTCCTCGCCCGCTGGCTGGTGCACGGCACGCGAGGTGCTGCTGCTCGATGAACCGACCCGCGGTGTCGATGTCGGCGCTCGCGCCGAGATCTACACCCTCATCCGCCGCCTCGCTGCTGCCGGCAACGCCATCCTCATCGTCTCCAGCGAGATCGAAGAAGTCCTCGGCCTCGCCGACACCATCCTGGTCATCAGCGACGGCCGCGTGCTGCAGACCGTCCCCGCCTCCGAGATCGACGAGCACGGCGTGCTCGATCTCGTCATGAAAGGAACCGCCGCGTGAGCGAGCCAACCACCGCCGGGGTTCAGAACATCCCCCAGCAACCCGCCGGACAGCCGGCCCCCGACAGCCGCGGGCAGAAGACCGGGTTCCAGAGGTTCATGTCCGGCTCCGTCGGCCGCAACCTCGGCCTCGTCGTCGCGCTGCTGCTGCTCATCGTCGTGGGGGCCATCACCGCTCCCGACACCTTCACCAGCGTCAGCAACATCCTCACCATCCTTCGCCAGGCCTCGATCATCGGCGTGATCAGCATCGGCATGACGCTCGTGATCATCGCCGGCGGCATCGACCTCTCGGTCGGCTCGGTGATGGGCCTCGCCTCGGTCGTTGCCACCATCGCCGTCGTCCAGAACCTCGCCGATCAGTCCCACTGGATCGTTATGATCGTCGCCGCCCTTGCCGTGGGCCTCGCCGCTGGGCTGATCAACGGCGTCGTCATCGCCTATGGCAAGGTGGTCGCGTTCATGGCCACCCTCGCCATGCTCGTCGCCGCCCGCGGCCTCGCCGAGATCCTCGCCGAACGCCGCACCCTGCCGGTCGGCGACCGCGGCTTCATCGAGTTCATGAACGCCGACATCATCGGCGTCGACATCCTGATCTGGATCTTCGCGATCGTCGCCGCACTCGGCTGGGTGCTGCTCAACCGCACCACCTTCGGCCGCCGTACCGTCGCGATCGGCGGCAACCGCGAAGCCGCGCGCCTCGCGGGCATCAACGTGAAGCGCCACACCATGTGGCTCTACGCGATCGTCTGGCCTGTGCGCCGGTATCGCGGCCGTCATGATCCTCGGGCGCACCACCGCCGGCACCTCGACCCACGGTCAGCTCTACGAACTCGACGCGATCGCCGCAGTGGTCGTGGGTGGCACGCTGCTCGTCGGCGGACGCGGCACCATCACCGGCACCGTCTTCGGCGTCCTCATCTTCGCCACCCTGACGAACGTGTTCGTGCAGAACAACATCGACTCCTCTGTGCAGGCGGTCGCAAAGGGCATCATCATCGTCATCGCTGTGCTGCTGCAGCAGCGCTTCGCCAAGCCCACCGGACGAGCGACATGACGGATGCCGCAGCCCGACGCCGCGGACTATTGCACGCTCCGCGGCTGCCGGGGTGCGGCATCCCGTCAGAAGTCATCGC
Source organism: uncultured Actinomycetota bacterium (assembly GCA_963751055.1). Taxonomy (GTDB): domain Bacteria; phylum Actinomycetota; class Actinomycetes; order Actinomycetales; family Microbacteriaceae; genus Microbacterium. The sequence goes on from CAVVTB010000002.1 coordinate 1,393,503, forward strand.
GGACTTCCGCGGCCATGACCCGCGGATAGATTGAAATGTGGCGAATATGAGCATCGAGCCGGCGCCCGGCGTGTCGGGTGTGAGCCAGCTGTTCCAGCTTCTGCGCGACGGCGTGCCGCGCACTCGCGCCGAGCTCGCGAAGTCGACCGGCCTCGCGCGCTCCACGATCGCCGCGCGCGTCGATGAGCTCATGCGGATGGGTCTCATCACGCCCATCGCCGAGACCGTCTCGACGGGCGGACGGCCGCCGTCGCAGTTCGCGCTCAATCCGAGCGCCCGCCTCGTGCTCGCGGCCGACATCGGCGCCTCGCACGCGAATCTCGCCGTCACCGATCTCGCCGGCTCGATCATCGTCGCAGCACGGCGAGCCGCTCGACGTGACGCCTGGGTCCCGAGGTCGTGCTGACCTGGCTGGTCGAGAACGCGGTCGCGCTGCTCGAGCGGATCGGACGCTCGACCGCGGACCTGGCCGCCATCGGCATGGGCGTGCCCGGTCCGGTGGAGCACTCCACAGGGCAGCCGGTGAATCCGCCGATCATGCCCGGGTGGGACCGCTTCGACGTTCCCGGCTGGGTGCGGCAGCACCTCGACGTGCCCGTGCTCGTCGACAACGACGTGAACATCATGGCGCTCGGCGAACGCGCCACCGCGTGGCCCGGCGTCGAGCACCTCATGTTCGTCAAGGTCGCGACCGGCATCGGCGCCGGCCTCATCTCCGGCGGCACACTGCAGCGCGGCGCCCAGGGCATCGCGGGCGACATCGGCCACGTGCAGGTGGCGCGCGGCGCCGGCGTGCCGTGCCACTGCGGCAACAAGGGATGCCTCGAGGCGCTCGCTTCCGGACCCGCCATCGCCCGCGCGCTGCGCGCCCAGGGAGTGCCGGCCGAGAACGGCAACGACGTCGTCGACCTCGTCAAGCGCGGCAACATCGACGCGATCCAGGCCGTCCGACAGGCGGGGCGCGACATCGGCGAGGTGCTGACGACGTGCGTCAGCCTCGTGAACCCGTCCGTGATCGCGATCGGCGGATCGATGGCCCGCGTCGGCGAGCACCTCATCGCCGGCGTGCGCGAGGTCGTCTACACGCGCTCGATCCCGCTCGCCACCGAGCACCTCGCGATCGTTCAGTCGGCGGCTGCCCAGAACGCCGCCGTGCTCGGTGCGAGCATGCTCGCGATCGAGCACGTGCTCTCACCCGAGACGCTCAGCGCGCTCGTCAAGGTCTGACGAGCGCGCGCCGAGCAGGCGCCGCGAGCTACAGCGTCGCGGCCAGCGGGTCGAAGTCGGCCGCGAGCGAGCCCACCTCGTCGACCGTGCTCGCCACCTGCACGAACTGCCGTGCTCAGCGCCGCCTCCTCGATCGAGAGGAGCGTGTCGAGCACGTGGTAGCCGATCCGACCCGTCGCGACGTGCGGACGGCCGGCGCGGATCGAGCGCGCCATGTCGAGCACGCCGAGCCCGCGTCCGGCGAGCACGCCCTCCTGCGGTACGTCGACGACCTCCTGCACGACGGGCGCGGGGGGCACGACCGCCTCGGTGAGCGGCCGGGTGATCGTGATGGCGCCACCGCCGCCGAACGTGTTCGGGTCGGGGATGACCATCGTGCCCTCGGTGCCGGTGATCTCCACCACGCCGTGGCGGAAGCAGCGGCGAGTCGGTGCTGTAGAGGCTCTGCGCCTGACCGCCCTCCTCGAACTGCATGAGCACCGAGACGGTCGACGGGATCTCGACCGGGAACTCCTCGCCGGCGAGCGGACCCACCTGCACCACGCGCGTCTCGCTGCCCTTGAGTCCGAGAGCCGCGACGGCCGCGACCGGTCCGAAGACGTGGATGAGCGCCGAGACGTAGTAGGGACCCATGTCCAGCAGCGGGCCGCCGCCGACGGCGTAGAGGAAGGAGGGGTTCGGGTGGAAGATCTCCGGACCCTGCCACTGGAAGGACGTCTGCGCGAACAGCGGGCGCCCGATGTCGCCGCGGGCGATCGCGCGCTTCGCCGTCTGCATCCCGGGGCCGAGCACGGTGTCGGGCGCGACGCCGACACGCAGCCCGGCGGCATCCGCCTTCTCCAGCATGCGCAGCGATGACTCGCGATCGACCCCGATCGGCTTCTCGGTCCACACGTGCTTGCCCGCGGCGATGATCGCCTCCGACACCTCGACGTGGACGGCGGGGATCGTGAGGTTGACGACGATGTCGATGTCGGGATCGCCGAGCACGACATCGACTCCGCCGGCGTTCGGCACGCCGTACTTCGCGGCCTGCTCTCGCGCGCGGTCCTCGAGCATGTCGCCGATCGCGATGACGCGCACATCGGGGAAGCTGGTGAGGCTCTTGAGGTACTGGTCGCTGATGTTGCCCGCGCCGATGATGCCGACGCCGACGGGTCCGGACGTCGAGCCGCATCAGCGGGCGACCTTCTCGTCGAGGAACACGCGGCTCTGCTCGATCGCGTCGAAGAGGTCGCCGTCGAAGTGGTCGAACTCGACGATCGCGAACTCGAGAGCGGATGCTGCGGCCGAGCGCCTCCTCCAGCGGAACGACCCCTGTGCCGGCGGGGACCTGGTCGGCCGGCGGGTACGCCGCGATGGCTTCGGGATCGAGGGTGCCGTCCTTGACGTGGACGGCGACGACGCGGTCGCCGAGCGTGCGCAGCAGCGTCGGCGAGTCGACGCCGGCCCGCGCCACCCAGTAGAGATCGACCTCGAGCACGACGCGCGGATCGAGCAGTTCGGCGAGGACCTCGAGGCCGGACTTGCCGTCGAACTGCGGCCTCGAGCTCGTGCGCGTGATTGTGATACCCGACCCGGATGCCGTGCGCGGCGCCGATCTCGGCGGCGGCGTTGAGGAGGCGGGCGGTCTCCTCGATCTGCTCGACTGTGGTCCACCGCTCGGGCGCGGTGTACGGGTCGATGACGGTTCCCATGCCGAGCACCTTGGCTGCGGCGAAGACCACCTCGGGCGTCGGGAACGGGCACGGTGGAGCCGCTGCCATCGGGGTTCACGAACGACTCCGAGGCGAGGAACGCATGGCCGGTCGGAGCCGAGATCCCGTGCGCCGCGAGCGACGCCGCCAGCGGCTCGGCGCGCCGCACGAAGTCGTACGGCTCGGCGGCGGTGAATCCGCGGGATGCGAGGTCGGCGAGAGTCCCGTCGAGATCTGCCTCGAGGGCCTCTCGGACGGTGAACAGCTGGACGGAAGTAAGGACCGGCATCGGTCAGTCTCCTTCGTGTCGTCGGCGACGATGGCGGCAGCATCCGGCCGCTGTCACAGCGTAGCAGTAGAAACCTCCGCATGGAGGTTTTTATCGAATAGGATGCTCGCATGGCCACCGAACCGCCGCCGCCCGCTCGTGCACGGGGCTCGTACGCCAAGGGCGTCGCCCGGCGCCAGGAGATCCTCGACCGTGCGATCGAGGTCTTCGCGAGACGCGGTGCCGACAGGACGAGCCTCCGCGCGATCGCCCAGGAGGTGGGCGTCACCCACGCCGCCCTCACCCACTACTTCGGCTCGCTCGAGGAGCTGCTCGTCGAGGTCTACCGCGAGTCCGAGCGCCAGCGTCCAAGCGCTGCACCCGGCGGCGCCCGACATGACACCCGTCGAGATCATGACCGAGTCCGCTCGCGTGAATCGCGAGGTGGCCGGACTCGTCCAGCTGTACTCGACCCTCGTCGCATCAGCGCTCGAGGAGGGGCATCCCGCCGCGCGCGAGTTCGCCACCGTGCGATTCGCCGAGCTGCGACAGAGCCTCGCGGCACGCGTCAGACACAACCAGGCGCAGCGGAAGGATCCGCGCCGACGTCGACGCCGATGCCGTCGCCGCGCTGGTCATCGCCGCATCCGACGGCCTGCAGACCCAATGGCTCCTCGACCCGCTGGTGGAGCAGGATGCCGCGCTGACGCTGCTCGAAGACCTGCTCGCCGCGCCCGCGCAAGTTCGTAGCGCCGCCGCTGCATGCACCGGCCGGCCCTCGGATCCCCACGTCCTCCGGCCGGCCGGCGCACACACCGCCCCCCGGCATACTGACGAGTGCAGTATGTCAAGAACAGTAGCGCAGGTTTCGTCGCCTCGAACGCAATAGGCTCAGGGGCACGGCGTCGATTGGGGGATCCATGGCAGATCGCCAACTGACGACCGCCGCGTACATCACGCTCGGTCTGCTGACCTCGCAGGATTGGTCCGCCTATCAGCTGGCCGAGCAGGTCGGCCGCGGGGTCGACCAGCTGTGGCCGCGGGCCGATCGCCAGCGATACATCACACCGAAGCGGCTGCTCGAAGAAGGCCTCGTGTACCGCGCGGATCGAGCCGTCGGGCAAACGGACGCGGACCATCTACTCGATCACGCCCGCAGGTCGCGCCGAGCTGTCCCGCTGGCTGACCCTCGAATCGCGCCCGCCGATGCTCGAGTTCGAGGGAATGATCCGCGTGCTCCTGGCCGAGCAGGGCACGATCGAGGATCTGCGCGCGACGCTCGAGACGATGCGCAGCCAGTCCATCGCCGCTCGCCAGCTGTTCGCCCGCCACGCGAGCGACGCTCGCCGGAACGACAGGACACGTTCCCCGAGCGCCGGCACCTGCTGGCGATGGCGAACCGATTCATGATCGGGCACTACGACCACATCATCGAGTGGGCGACCTGGGCCCTGGAGCAGACGGCCACCTGGCCGGATGCGGCGACTCCCGCCGTCGACAATCAGGCGCAGATCCACGAGATGCTCGCCCCTGGGCTGGCGACGTGGCCGGCGACGGAGTCGACGGACCTCTCGGCGGACTGACGTCGGGACGGCAGACTGGTCCCATGAGCGGCGTCGGTCGTCAATGGGTCCTGCACATGGACATGGATCAGTTCATCGCGGCCGTCGAGGTGCTGCGCCACCCCGAACTGGCCGGGCTGCCGCTGATCGTCGGGGGGCGCGGCGATCCGACCGAGCGCGCGGTGGTGTCGACCGCATCATACGAGGCTCGCGAGTTCGGTGTCGGCTCCGGGATGCCGCTGCGCATCGCCGCGCGGAAGGCACCGGATGCCGTCATCCTCCCCGTGGATGCCGCGGCGTACACAGCGGCATCCGAGCAGGTGATGGCGACGCTTCGGGCCGCACCGGGTGCCGTCGTGCAGGTGCTCGGCTGGGACGAGGCATTCATCGGCGTCGGCACGGACGATCCGGAGCGATACGCCCGAGACCTGCAGACGGCCGTGCTGGAGCGGACCGCGCCTGCATTGCAGCGGTCGGCATCGGAGACACGCTGGTCCGCGCCAAGGTCGCGACCGGCTTCGGCAAGCCGCGCGGGCATCTTCCGGCTGACGGCGGACAACTGGATGCAGGTGATGGGCGCGCGACCGACCATCGACCTGTGGGGCGTGGGGACCAAGGTCTCCCGCCGGCTGGAGGGGCTCGGCATCCACACCGTCGCCGACCTCGCGGTGGCCGACGAGGCGCCGCTCGTGGCGGAGTTCGGTCCGAAGATGGGTCTCTGGTACCGGCAGCTCGGACGAGGCGACGGTTCCTCGGTCGTCGATGACACGCCGTGGGTGGCGCGCGGCCACAGCCGCGAGACGACATTCCAGCAGGACCTGACCGATCCCGCGCAGGTCGAGGACGCGGTGCGCGAGATCCTCGGCCAGGTGCTCCGCGACGTGGCGGCCGAAGGCAGACCGGTGATCGGGCTGACGCTGAAGGTGCGCTATGCGCCGTTCTTCACGAAGGTCTTCACGAAGAAGATCCCGGCGACCTTCGATCGTGACACGGTGCTGGCGAAGACGATGGAGCTCGTCCAGAAGATGGAACCCGATCGCCCGATCCGGCTGCTCGGCGTGCGAGCGGAGATGTCGATGCCCGAAGACGCCAGGGAAGGCCACTCCCCCACGCGCAGCGGCTGGTAATGCCACGCCCCGGCGACCGGCGTGTCCCGACGGCGGTCGGCAGCCGCGGATGACCCGGGTCAGAGGCGAGCTGTCGGCCGCCCGCGCTTGGGCCGTTCGTTCGACAGTTCCAGAGTGCCATGGCGTGCCGCGGACGTCGCCCCAGCCGCTGCTCGGCGTGATCAAGCCACCGAACCTCGGCCTCGGCCGCGAAGATCATCGAGTCGACGACGAGCGCCCACGCGAGCTGCTCGGGACCATCCGGATCGGAGCCGGCGTACTTCGCGCGGTTGAGCTGCTGCAGCTGGCCTGCGATGCCTGCCGCTGCGCGTCGATGACGGCGGCGACATCGACGCCTGGCAGAGTCGCGGCCAGCGCGAGCTTGATCGCAAGCTCGTCACGTGTGCCCTGGCCGCGTTCCACAGGAGACTCGAGCCAGGAGGCTGCTTCGGCGGATCCGGCATCCGTGATCGCGTAGTAGACGTGTCCGTGCTCGATCGGTCTCGCCCTTCGCCACGAGTCCATCCCGCTCGAGGCGATCGAGCGTGCTGTAGATCTGGCCGACGTTGAGCGGCCATGTCGAGCCGGTCCGGCGATCGAACTCCGCTCGCAGCTGATAGCCGTAGCACGGCCCTTGATCGAGAATCGCCAGCAGGCTCTGCCGCACCGACATCGTCATCTCCCCTCCGAGGCTCCGCGAAAGGGATCCTGCGTATGCATGTACGCAGTATATGGATGCGGCGAACTCAGGCTTTCCGCTCGGACGCGGCCAATCGGTCGAGAGCGTCGGCGATCGACTGTGATCACGGCCGCTGTCGTTTCAGCATCCTCAGACGTGAGCTGGTCGATGACCGCCACGAGGGTGGAGTGATGCGCGCTGAACGAGTCGTCCACGCGGCGGATCGCACGCCTCGGTCGGGACGAGGTAGTGGGCGCGCCGGTCGGTGGGATGCTGCACGCGCGTCAGGAAGGACCGCTCGACCAGACGCTCCACCACGTTCGTCACCGTGGCACTGGACGTGTCGAGCATCACGATGAGGTCTTTCGGACTCAGGTCACGCCCATCGCGATAGCCCTGGACGAGGTACCGCAGCGCGGTGAGATCCATGCTCGAGAGCCCGGAGGTGCGCAGAGCCCGCTCGGCTTGCACCCTCTCGGCCCTGCGGAGATGCAGGATCGCCTCACTCAGAGCCTGACCGGCCCGGGTCCGGGGCTGCTCTGCGTAAAGGTGCTCGCCTTCGTGTCGCGTCACGGTCTTCGGCATGCGTACCCCCTGGACTGATCGACGTCTCGCAAGAGAATTCTAACCACACACTCTCCGTGATTGCCACTAGACTACACACAACTTGTGATACATACTTACTGTGATTGATAGATCACGAGATTGTTGGAACGCTTCCCTGATACAGGTACACGCGAGAGAGGAACGACTGTGGGATTCCTGTACTACGGGTCCGAGACGCAGCCAGCAGAGATGCCCGACCGGATCCTCGCCCATCTGAAACTCGTGACGACGACGAAGCTCCGGCGCGGCGAGAGTTTCACGCTGACCTGGCGGCATGCCGCCGGGACTCCGGAGGGCCGGACATCGATCTGGATGCAGCCTTCCATTCCGCTGCGGTTCGTCTTCGATGCATCGGAGCCCGAGCAGCTCGATCCGGACTATCTGCAGACGCTCGTGAACAGCGCCAATTCGGCCAACGGACTCATCATCGACTGGGCGGATGAGCCGGCGCACACCGCATCCGCACACGAGGAGGCCCACCGAGCCGTGGCCGCTGCCTGACCCACGCGGTTTGCTGAATCAGCGCAGCTCGATCGTCCGCGCCGCTGACACTCGCCCGCCGACCTCGATCTGCCGGCCGAGATGGCGGACATGCGTGGAGAGGAGCGATCCGCTCCCCTGGACGATCTCCAGGTCGCGGCCGACCTCGGCCGTGAGCCGGATCGCCGCGGCACCGGTGGCTTCGTCCTCGCGGATTCCGAGATCAGGTGCGAACATCCGAGCCCGGACGCGCCGCGTCCCCTCGTCGATCCATGCCCAGACGTAGTGAAGGCCGGAGGCATAGGCGTCGGGATCGACCGCCTCGACTTCGGCGGCGGAGTCGAGGCGAGCGATCTCGAACTGCGGAGCCCACTCCGGCAGCGCGGTCACGAACACGCGGTCGTCATCGAACCGCACTCGCACGCTTCCCGCCGGGACGTTGATCGCATCGACCTCGTCGCCGTGGCTGCGGAGCCACGCGGCAAGGCCCACGGTCGGGTGCCCCGCGAACCTCAGTTCCGCCCTGGGAGTGAAGATCCTCGCCGAGGCCGATCCACCTGCGACGGCATCGATGAAGATCGTCTCACTGAAGCCGAGATCCACGGCGATCTGCTGCTCATGCTTGCGCGTCGAGGAGGAGGCCCAGACGATGCCCAGCGGGTTGCCGTGCGCACCGCCCTCATCGACGAACACACTGACGACGTCCACAAGGAGGCTCACGTCGCCGATTGTCGCAGGGGCGCCCGTGATTCGCGACCCGGCTCAGCGGTCGATCCGCACTGCGTCGTACTCTGTGTCGGGCGTCGGCGGAGTGGTGAAGCGCGCGTTCGGCAGGAACAGGCCGGCGCCGTAGGAGGCAATCGTTGTCGGCACGTCGAACGCAGGGCTGGTCAGCGTGTCGACCAGCGAACCGCTCGTGCCGCCCGCATCCAATCGGACGACTGCGACCGCATTCAGCCTGTTCTGAACCACATACAGCGTGCGGCCGATGACGAGCAGGCCGTCCCCGTTCGGCAAGGTCGTACCGGCGAGGTCCACCAGGGCCGCGACACCGGTGACCGGGTCGACGCGGAAGAGCGTCCCGGTCGCCGAATTGATCACGAGGAGTGCCCTATGGTCGGGCGTCTCCGCGATGCCGTTCGCGTTGAATCCCGGCTGCTGCTCCCAGTCGCCGGTCAGCGGCAGGGTCACGACGTCCGAAGGATCGGGCAGATCGCCGGATGGACCCACTGGGAGGAAGTACAGTTCGGCAGCCAAGCTGTTCGTGAACCAGGCGCCATCGCGCGTGAGGACCACGTCGTTGATGAAGGCGGGGCCCGCCGTCAGGTCGTAGGTCGCCAGCACCTCACCGGTCGCCGAGTCGATCACGCGGGCGTCACCCGCGGGTCCTCCCGAGACGAACAATCGGCCGGACCGGTCGACCTTCAGCCCGACCGACGGGGTGCCAGGACCTTGGCTGATGACTTCGCCCGCGCCCGTACGCAGGTCGGCGGCGTAGATATCGCCGTCGGCACGCGAGCCGAAGTAGGCGGTCCCCTGTGCGTCGATCGCTATCCCCTCGGGGAGGAAGCCGTTCGGCAGTTCGATCACGTCTTCGACCGCACCGCCTCCGTGCGGAGAACCGAGTGCCTGAGCTGCGCTCGCCGCCGAGACGGCGAGCAGCCCAGCCAATGCTGTGGCGACGAATGCCCGTGCGGCAATGCGACTGGACATGGCGATCAGCGAATCTCGTCGAGGTCGAAGTCGAACGACTCGATGCCGTCAGGCGATTCCGTCTGTGCCGACGGCGGATGTTTGATGCGATCCATTCTCGACTCCATCCAGCGAACAGCCTCGTCGTTCGGCTCCAGGTCCAGGTCCGCACTCGCCGACTCCACGATCAGCACCGTGGCGGAGTTCAGCAGGAACTCGACTTCCACCTTGTTGCCGTCAACGCCGACTGCTTTGAGATGAACCCTATCCGCGCCGCCGCTGTTCGCCAGCGCCGCGGCGTACTCGATGAGAGTTTCGGCTGATGCGTCATCCATGAGCAGAGATTTCTCCGCATACGTGACGTGCTTCATTGTCCCAGCCTCGACGCGTGTGCACGTCATGGCCCACCCCCTTGACATCGGCCGCAGAAGCGTCTCCTCGGCGTTGTCAACCCTCTCCTGCGCGCTGGCGCGCGGTGTTTCGCTGGCGTCCTGACAGAGAGGTGAACACCATGCCCCAGGGAAAGAACTCCCGTCTGAAGGATCCCGAGATGTATGAGGAGCTGCGGAAGGATGGCGCCTCCAAGGAGAAGGCGGCGCGAATCTCCAACGCGGCGGGCGGCACCGAATCAGGCAGGTCGAGCACCGCTCGCAAGGGCGGAGAATCGGGCAGCTACGACGACTGGACCGTTCCGAAGCTCAAGGCGCGGGCCAAGGAACTCGGCCTTGCCGGCTACTCGAAGAAGAACAAGAAGGAGCTCATCCAGTCGCTGCGCAACCACTGACCGCCGGCTGAGCGCTACGGAGTCCACCATGGGCGCAGCGGGAGCTCGGCCGCGCCGTCGTCGGGTGTGACCGCCAGCACCTGGTGGAGCTGGATCCCGCCCGTCTCGAAGGCGAGCCTGGAACCGGCCATATACAGGCCCCATACCTTCGCGGCGGGCAGCCCGACCTCGGCAACCGCGTCATCCCAGTGCTCGACGAGGTTGGCGCACCAGTCGCGGAGCGTCAACGCGTAGTGGGGGCGCAGGTTCTCTTCGTGGAGCACCTCCAGGCCGGCATCCTGCGCCTCGGTGATGATGCGGCCGGAGCCGGTGAGCTCTCCGTCGGGGAACACGTAGCGGTCGATGAACCCTTGCGCAGACGGCTCCGTCTTGTTGTCGGAGCGCGTGATGCAGTGGTTGAGCAGCAGCGCGCCGGGACGCATCCGCGACTGCAGGAAGCGGAAGTACGCCGGATAGTTGCGCACCCCGATGTGCTCGAGAAGCCCGATCGACGACACCGCATCGAAGCCGGTCTCCGCGATGTCGCGATAGTCGCCGTAGCGCACATCGGCCAGATCGCCGAGGCCCTCGTCGGCGATCGCCTGCTGCGCCCAGGTCGTCTGCTCTCGCGAAAGCGTGACACCCGTCGCTTTCACCCCGCGCCGGGCGGCATAGCGGACCATCCCACCCCACCCGCAGCCGACGTCGAGCAGCCGGTCGCCCGGCTGCAGTCGCAGCTTCTCGAAGACGAGCCGGTACTTGTTCTCCTGCGCCTCGTCGAGTGTCGAATCAGCGCGCGGGTAGCAGGCGCACGTATAGGTCATCGACGGGCCGAGCACCCACTCGTAGAAGGTGTTCGAGACGTCGTAGTGGTGATGGATCGCCTCGGCGTCGCGTGACTTGCTGTGCCGGAGTCCGCCGGCGACACGACGCCAGCGCGGAGGCACCTCCTGCGGCGGTGGAGCGATCGGCCGCAGATGCTCGAACCCGATGGAGCGGACGATCTGCGCCATCACCCGCGCCGGCGGCCGCGCGAATTCGAGACTCTCCGCGAGCGTCTTGAGCAGCTCGTACGGATCACCGGGGTGCACCCCATGGATGTCGATGTCACCGGCGATGTAGGCGCGGGCCAGTCCGAGGTCTCCGAAGCCCGTCACGAGATAGGTCGTGCCGCGGGGTGTCTTCAGGTCCACTCCGAACGGTGCGTCAGGCGGTCCGGCCGAGCTCCCGTCGTAAGCGGTGAATCTCAGCGGCAGCCGGCCGCCGGCGAAGATCTCGAGGACCTCGGCGAGGGTGAGCTTGCCCGGCGTCGTGGACGTCTCCACCGCATCCGATGCCTTGTCCTTGAATGTGGTCATCGCCGTTGCACCGCCTTCGCATACAGGTCGAGGAGTCGAGAGTCGGGGTCGTACCGCTTCTTCACGGTCCGGTAGGTGTCTCCGCCGTACAGCTCATCGAATTCCTCCGGGAGAGTAGTAGGCGTCGGAGTACAGCGACTTGTGCCCCTCGAGGTCGCTGACCTTGCGCTCGATCCGCCGGTTCGTCTCCCCCTCGGTCTCACCGACCGGAACGGTGGACCAGAAGCCGACGTTGACGTACTTCTCCCGCGGCCGGATCGGGTACAGCGGCCAGCCCTCATCGTCACGCAGTCGCAGCGGGCACAGCCAGATCGGCTCGATGGGCACGTTGGCAAGGAACCAGTCCAAGAATTCCTCGCACCGAGCGATGGGGATCTCGACATCCTGGATGACCCGTTCGCGCGGCGGGCGGCCGTGCAGCTTCTCGAGCCGGTCGCCGATGTCGAATCGCCGCTCGAGTCGCATGAGCTTCCAGTAGGCGCTGCTTCGCAGCTGCCGCCGCGGCCAGAGCCGGCGGATGAGCGGATGCTGCGCCCCGAACGCCCCCGAACACCAGAACCAGTCGGTGTCCCACCGCCAGAGGTAGTCGTGGATGGTGAGCCGGTCAGCTTTGGCGCCGTCGTCGTGCTGGATGGACCGGTAGTAGATCTGCCGGCCGGTGTAGTCGCTGACGGGACCGGATGCCGCACTTTGCACTCCGACGCAGAGATAGCTCTCGTCGGCGCTGAACACCACGCCGTCGAGGTAGTCGACCGGTACCCCGTCCAGGCGACCGGTGTCGATGATGCGATCCATCTCGGCGATCAGCTCGACCAGCGAGTGGAAGCGCAGATGCGTGAGCGCGACGAACGGCTTCACGGGCTCGAGCTCGATGCGGAGGCGCACGGCATATCCGAGCGTCCCGTACGAATTGGGGAACGCGCGATACAGGTCTGAGTTGTCCTCGGGCGTGGCGGTGACCACTTCTCCGGCGCCGGTGAGGATGTCCATCTCGAGCACGGACTCGTGAGGCAGCCCGTTCCGGAAGGACGTCGACTCGATGCCGAGGCCGGTCACAGCGCCGCCCAGGGTGATGGTCTTCAGCTGCGGGACCACCAGCGGAGTCAGCCCGAGCGGCAGCGTCGCCGCGACGAGGTCCTCGTACGTGCACATGCCGGCCACGTCGGCGGTCTTCGACTCGCGGTCGACCGCGATGACGTCGGTCAACCCGGATGTGTCGAGGCCCGCCACCTCCGACTTCGCGCGTGTCCGGAACAGGTTCGAGGTGCTTTTGGCGAGCCGGACCGGCGCCGTCGCCGGAAGGGCGCGATAGCTCTCGAGAAGGCGCTCGACGCCGGCGGCGTGAGCGGTTCGCGCGTCGGTTGCCGGAGCGGCCACGCCTTCACGCTAGTCCGCCGCGTATCGCGAGTGAAGGGGCAAGAATGGAGGGATGATCGATCCGCACGAGTTCTCGCCCTGGGACTTCTGGCGTGATGCGGATCCGGTGGCCCGCGAGCGACAGCGGCAGGTGCAGACCACCCTCGGCGAGCGGGACGGCCACAGCTTCGGCGAGCACTGCTTCATCTCGGATGCCGCCTCGGTCGACAATGACGAGCTGCGTCTCGGCGATCGGACCTACATCGCCGCCGGCGCCTACGTCACCGGCAGCCTCACCGCCGGACGAGACTGCAGCATGAACCCGTACTCGGTGATCCGCGGAAACGTCCGCCTGGGCGACGGCGTCCGCATCGGCGCCCACACGTCGATCCTCGGGTTCAACCACACGATGTCCGATCCCGACGTCGAGGTCTTCCGGCAGCCGCTCCACAGCAAGGGCATCACCGTCGGCGACGACGTGTGGATCGGGTCGCATGTGGTCATCCTGGACGGCGTCATCATCGGCGATCGCTCGGTGCTGGCCGCGGGAGCGGTGGTGACGAGGGACGTCCCCGCCGGCGCGATCGTCGGCGGCAATCCAGCGAAGCTCATCCGCTGGCGCGTGCAGCCGGCGGACGCGGTGCCGGCGTCGGCCGGGGATCTCGCCCGCCGGCTCTCGGCCTTCGCCGAGCGCGCCCGCGCGCAGGCCGGCGCGGTCCTGGAACGCTCCTGGATGCCCGAGGAGCGCCTCTTCCGTGACCGCCCGGGACTCGCGGCGACCGTCCGCGCCCAGTGCGACGCGATCGAGATCGCCGACCTGCTGCGCGGCTCCGCTCCCCCGCAGCTGCCGGCGGCCGAGCAGCTGGCGCGGCTGCACGAGTGGCAGGATGCCGCGACCGGCCTCGTCGCCCCGCTCGGCGGCGACGGCATCCCGCGTGGGGCAGACCCCTCGGACCCCGATGCCGCGTACCACGTGCTGAGCGTCGGATACGGACTCGAGCTGCTGGGCGACCGCTTCCGAGAGCCGATCACGCTGGTGACGGCATCCTCAGCGGGCGCCCTGACGAGCAGCGTCGCGGCACTCCCCTGGGCGACGGATCCATGGCACGCCGGACACTGGGTGGATGCCTACGGGACGGCGATCCGGTGGAGCCTCGAACGCGGCGACGCACTGCCCGCAGGTCTTGCCGAGAGCCTCTTCGGCTGGCTCCTCACCCGGGCGTCGCCGGACACGGGCATGTGGGGCGGCGCGGACGATGCCGGCGACCTGCTCCTCATGGTGAACGGCTACTATCGCGCCACGCGAGGGACGTTCGCCCAGTTCGGCGTCGCAGTGCCGCATCCGGAGCGGGTCATCGACACCGTCCTGCGCCATGCTCGCGATGCACGCCACTTCGGCGCGGGCAGGCTGACGGCCTGCAACGTCCTCGACGTCGCCCACCCGCTGTGGCTCACGCGCCGCGCCGGCTACCGGTCGAACGAGGTCGAGGCGCTGGCGACGCGTCTCCTCGACGAGGCGCTCGCCGCGTGGATCGACGACGCGGGGTTCCCGTTCCGCCTTCCGGACGCCGCGGCTCGGGGACTCCCCGAGACCGAGCCGGGCCTGCAGGGAACCGAGATGTGGCTGGCTGTCGTGTGGTACCTCGCCGACCTCTGCGGCGTCTCTTCAGCGCTCGGCTACCGCCCGCGAGGAGTCCATCGACCTGAGCCCGCGGCATCCCTCTTCGACTGCTGAGCGGCGAAGGGAGCCCTCACTCGCTGGTCGGGCCGAGCTCCGGCTGCGCGACGAAGACCGCCCGTTCCTCGGTCACATGCTCCAGTTCGATCACGACGACCGTGTTCTCGCCGGCCCGCAGGATCGGCGCGGGGACGTAGAGCGTGCGCTGCGGGCCTCGGCAGCCGGTACCGGCCCAGCAGGAACCCGTTGACGACGGCGAATCCGGTACTCCAGTTCCCGGTGTCGAGGAAGAGGTCGACCGGTTCGTCGAGGTCGAACGAGCCGCGCAGGGCGATCGGCCCGGCGTGCGGGCCGTCGGACACGAACTCCTCCGACGCGAGCGAACGGCCCAGCGCCGCGACGTCGATCGCAGTGGTCGCTCCAGCCTTCGAGCGGCACGCCGCCCAGCAGCGGGATGCCGATGAGTCCCTTGTGCTCGCCGATCCGCGAGTCGTAGTTCACGCGGCCCTGCTCCTCGACGACGAGCGTGAGGCGCGCGCCGGGCGGCACCATGATCGATCGCTGGTGGAGCGTCCGGGACATCGTGCCGATCGCCGTGCCGTCCACCGACACCCAGGCCTGGTCGCGGACCTCGTCGAAGGTGAGGAGACGCGAAGCGTCGCCGGCAGGCAGGTCGACCTCGTGCCGCACGAGCGCGCTCAGGTGGTCGAGCTCCTCGAAGGTCGGCGGGGTCTTGTGCACCGACGCACCGGATGCTGCACCCCAGCGACTGCTGACCGCGCTCGAGCTCGACGGCGAACGCCGGCGCGGGCAGACCCGCGGGCGGCAGCTCGTCGGGCACGGCGGCATAGCGGGCGATCACGTCGCGGAACGCGAAGTACTTCTCGGTCGGGTTGCCTGCTTCGTCCAGCGGAGCGTCGTAGTCGTACGACGTGACGAGGGGAAGGTAGCGACCCTTGTCGTTGGCGCCGTTGGTCAGGCCGAAGTTCGTGCCCCCGTGGAACATGTAGAAGTTCACCGACGCGCCCGCGGCAAGCAGCGACTCGAGTTCGCCTGCGGCATCCGCCACGCTCGTGGTGTGATGATGGCCGCCCCACCAGTCGAACCAGCCGTCCCAGAACTCGGCGCACATGAGCGGTCCGGTGTGCTGATGCGCGCGCAGTGCGGCGAGCCGCTCCGTCGCTCGCGAGCCGAACGAGCCCGTGGCGTGAAGCCCTTCGAGGCTGCCGTCGCTGAGCATCTGCGGAGTGGGCTGGTCGATCGTGGTGAGCGGCACGGTGATGCCGGCATCCCGCGTCACTCGGACGAGCTCGCGCAGGTAGTCCTTGTCGTCGCCGTATGCCCCGTACTCGTTCTCGATCTGGACGAGGGTCACCGGTCCGCCGCGATCGATCTGGCGCGGCGCGACGATCTCGTACACGCGCTGGAGGTAGGTCTGCACCTCCGCGAGGTACTGCGGCTCGGACCGCCGCAGTCCGATGCCGGGAATGCCGGTGAGCCAGACGGGGAGCCCGCCGTTGTGCCACTCGGCGCAGATGTACGGGCCGGGCCGCACGATCGCGTGCATGCCCTCCTCGGCGATCAGGTCCAGGAACCTGCCGAGGTCGTTCCAGCCGGTCGCGTCCCACTCACCGCGGCGCGGTTCGTGGGCGTTCCACGCGACGTACGTCTCGATCGTGTTGAGGCCCATGAGCCGGGCCTTGCGGATGCGGTCGGCCCAGAGATCGGGGTGCACCCGGAAGTAATGGATGGCACCCGAGAGGATGCGATGGGCGCGGCCATCCAGGAGGAAGTCGGTCTCACCGACTGCGAACGAACCCACCGTCAGCGCGCGCCACGCACGACGGCGGCGAGCGCGTCGAGCTGCTTCGGGTCTTCGAGCGCCGAGCCGACGGCCGCGACACGGACGCCTGCGTCCAGGAACGACGCGACGTTGCCGGCATCGAGGCCCCCGGTCGCCACGAACCGGACCTGCGGGAACGGTCCGCGGATGTGACGGAACCAGTCCACCCCGAGCCACTCGGCGGGGAAGGCCTTGAGCCACGTCAGGCCGAGCGACACACCCAGCTGGACCTCCGACGGCGTCGCGACGCCGGGCAGGATCGGGATGCCGCGCTCCTGCGCCGCCCGCACCACGACCGGGTCGATGCCCGGCGACACGAGATACGCGGCGCCGGCCGCAGCCGCCCGCTCCACCTGGTCCGCAGTGACGATCGTGCCCGCCCCGACGACCTTGCCCCGCTCTGCGGCGAGGCGCACGACCTCGCGCAGCGCCCGCTCATCCTCTTCGGTCTGCAGCGGCACCTCGACGGAGTCGAGACCGAGGTCCCACGCCGTCGTCGCAAGGCGCGCGGAGCGCTCCACCCCCATGCCGCGGAGGATCGCCATCAGCGGGGCGCCCGCGAAGGCCTCCTCGAACCAGTCGGATGCGGTCATGCCTGAGTCCATTCTTCGACGAAGTCGCCGGTCGTCCTGAGTGTCAATGCCGCGCGGCGGTGCCCCGCGCGGAGTCGTTCGTCGGCGTTCTCATCCGACAGGCGCGCGGCGAGATAGCCTCCGGCGAAGGCGTCCCCCGCACCGACCGCCTCGACGACGTCCACCCGCAGCGCGGGTTCGAATATCCTACGGTCGCCGAGGTAGGCCGTCGCACCGACATCCCCGTCCTTCACGACCACCTCGGGCACGTCGGCGAAGAGCTCCCGGATGTCGTCGTCTCGCCCTGCGCCCCAGAGGGTCTCGGCCTCGTCGCGCCCCGTGAAGAGCAGATCCGCCCGGAGCGCGAGAGCGGCGAGCGCGGGAGCGGCGGTGTCGATGCTCCAGAGCGCCATGCGGTGATTGACGTCGAAGCTCACGAGCACGCCTTCGTCGTGGGCGCGGTCGATGACGCGGTCGAGGAACTCCGCGGCGGACGATGAGATCGCCGCCGTGATGCCCGAGAGGTGGACGATGTCGACTCCCTCGAGCGCGAGCCCCTCGGCGTCGGCGGGTGACAGGTGCGAAGCGGCGGATCCCGCGCGGTAGTACGACACCCCGTGCCCGGGATCCTTGACGTAGAGCCCGGTGCGATGGCCGCCGTCGCGGATCACCCGCGATGTGTCGAGTCCGCGACGCGAGAGCTGAGCGAGCACACGGTCGCCCAGCGCGTCGGTGCCGAGGCGGCTGAACCACTCGGCGCGATGGCCGAGCGCCGCGACGTGGGCCGCGACGTTCGACTCGGCACCGCCGGCATCCACTCGGAATCGCTCCGCGTCGATCACCCGCACGGCCGTTTCAGGCGTGACCATCGCCATCGTCTCGCCGATGGCGAGCAGCGTCTTTCCCACCTTGGGACGCTACCGCAGGTCGGTGACGGGTGCCGCGTCCATGTCATCGAACGCCTGGTTCTCGCCTGCCATCGCCCAGATGAACGAGTAGGCGGCCGTGCCGACACCGGAGTGGAGCGACCAGCTCGGCGAGATGACGGCCTGCCGGTCCGCGACGACGAGGTGCCGGGTCTCGGAGCGCTCGCCCAGGAGGTGGATGACGCGCGCATCCGCGGGCACGTCGAAGTACAGGTAGCACTCGGTGCGACGGTCGTGCGTGTGCGCCGGCATCGTGTTCCACATCGAGCCCGGGTGCAGCTCGGTGACGCCCATCACGATCTGGCAGGAGCGGACGCCGTTCTC
Source organism: uncultured Actinomycetota bacterium (assembly GCA_963751055.1). Lineage (GTDB taxonomy): Bacteria > Actinomycetota > Actinomycetes > Actinomycetales > Microbacteriaceae > Microbacterium. The sequence goes on from CAVVTB010000002.1 coordinate 1,411,640, forward strand.
ATGGATGTACTGGTTGAGCGTGCGGCGGTTCGACGTGAGCTGGTCGCCGAGTTCCCGGACCGTGCCCTCGCCCGGGGAGACGAGCGCCGCGGGGTAGGCGGTGTGGGCGGGCGCGGAGAAGAGGTAGAACTGCGCGGCGCCGTCGGCGTCGGCGAAGATGACGTCGCGGATGCCGCGGCCGAGGTAGAGGCACGCGCCCTTCACGAGCGTGTGCACCTCGCCGTCTGCGGTGACCGTCCCGGTTCCGCCGACGTTGATGATGCCGACCTCCCGGTGCTCGAGGAAGTAGTCGCTGCGGATCTCGGGATACCCGGGCAGCACCAGGTCGGCACCCGCGGGCACCGCGCCGCCGAGCACGACGCGGTCGTGGTGCGTATACGTGACGCGGATCTCGCCGGGGACGAACAGTTCCGGGACGAGGTAGGTCTCACGTAGGTCGTCGGTGGTCATCCCGGGGATCTGGGCGGGGTTGGTTGCGTAGCGCTGCTGCATAGGGTGCTCCTCGGGGATTCGGTCGGATATCGAAGGTCAGCGGACGAGCCAGCCGCCGTCGACGGGGATGATGGCGCCCGTGATGTATGCCGCGGCATCGGAGGCGAGGAAGACGAACGTCCCCTGCAGGTCGGAAGGCTCGCCCCAGCGTCCTGCGGGGATGCGGGCCATGATCGAGCGCTCGCGCTCGACGTCGGCGCGGAGCGCGGCCGTGTTGTCGGTCGCCATGTAGCCGGGCGCGATCGCGTTCACCGTGACCCCGGCCGACGCCCACTCGTTCGCGAGGGCTTTGGTGAGTCCCGCGACAGCGTGCTTCGACGCGGTGTAGGCGGGGACCAGGATGCCGCCCTGGAACGACAGCATCGACGCCACGTTGATGATCCGCCCCGAGCCCTGGGCGATCATGTGCCGGCCGGCGGCTTGGGAGAGGTGGAAGACCGCATCGAGATTGACCGACAGAACCTCGTCCCAGTCCTGCGCGGCGTATTCGGCGGCCGGGGCGCGGCGAATGGTGCCGGCGTTGTTCACGAGGATGTCGAGGCCGCCGAGTGTGTCGATCGCCTCGTCGACCGCCGAAGAGAGGTCGGCGACCGTCGCGTTCGCGAAGTCGCACCGGATCGGGTGCACGCGCCGGCCGAGAGTGCGGATGCGCTCGGCCGTCTCGGAGGCGTCACCGCGGTCGAGCAGCGCGACGTCGGCACCGGCCTCGGCGAGCGCGACCGCGGCCCCTTGTCCGAGCCCGCGGCTCGATCCCGTGACCAAGGCCACCTTGCCATCGAGGCGGAATGAATCGAGGATCATGCGTGCGCCTCCTGGGGTGCGATGAAGCGAGTGCTGAGCTCGCCGAGTCGTGAGACGCGGACGGTCACTTCGTCACCGGCACGCAGCGATCGGTGCGACGCCTGCGCGTCAGCCAGCTTCTGCGGGGTGCCGGTGGAGATGACATCGCCGACGTCGAGCGTCATGACCTGGCTGAGGTGATGGACCACGAAGGCGACCGGGAAGATCGTGGTGGCCGTCGACTGCGAGACGGTCACCCGCCCTTCACGTTCCACCTCCACCAGGAGGTCCTGCGGATCCGGGATCTCGTCGGCCGTGACCACCCACGGACCGAGGGGGGCGAACCCGTCGAAGCACTTCCCCATGGCCCACTGGCTCTGACGGCGCTGCCATGCCCGATCAGAGACGTCGTTGAGAATCGTGTACCCGCCGACGTGGTCGAGCGCATCGTCGAGCGAGACCTGATGCGCGCGGCGGCCGATGACGACGGCGATCTCGCCCTCGTAGTCGACGTCCTCCGCCGCGACGGGGATGATCACGGGATCACCCGGTGCCGCGAGCGTGTTCGCGGTCTTGACGAAGACGTCGGGGAAGGCCGGGTCATCGGCGGTCGGATCGACACCGTCCGGCACGTGCCCGCGATAGTTGTAGCCGAGGCACAGGATCTTGCCCGGACGCACCGGGACGTCGAGATCGACGTCGGCGAGCATCGGAGCGGTCTCCGGCGACGACGACACGTGCCGCTCGGCGACGGCACGCGCAGAAGGCTGCGACAGCACGTCCTCCACCGAGGCGATCCCGGCCACGGCCAGATCGACGACCCGGTCGATCCCGCCCATGGAGACCACAGCACCTGGCCGCGACGCCGCAGCGGTCCGCACGGTGACGAGTCTCACCAGTACTTCTTCCAGTCAGGGCGCGAGACCCGCACGAGCGCCTCGAGGAAGAAGTAGTCGCCCCACAGGGTGCCCTCGTCGACGCCGTTCTCCTTGGGCAGATCGTAGACGCCGTGGAGCAGCAGGGCGTCGGAATCCTCCGGACGCACGGGCGTGTAGTTCTCGATCAGCGACGCGAGGATCGCGTGGGCGCGGCCGGCCCACTGGGCGGCGCGGGCGACATCCGTCTCGACGCTCGCGAGCTCGAGCAGACCGCACACGGCGATGGCGGCAGCCGAGCTGTCGCGCGGTGCGTTGCTGCCGTCTGTGTAGACGAGGTCCCAGAACGGCACCTGGTCTTCCGGCAGATGGGCGAGGAAGTAGTCGGCGCAGCGACGGGACGCCTCGAGAAGTCGCTCGTCGCCCGTCTCGGAGTAGTTCATCGCGAATCCGTAGACGCCCCACGCCTGCCCTCGTGCCCAGCAGGAGTGGTCGTGCGCGCCCTGCTCCGTGGCGCCCCGCAGTGCCTCACCGGTGTCGGCATCCCAATAGAAGGTGTGGAAGGTCGAGTCGTCCTCGCGGAGGATGTGCTCGCGCAGCTGCGCAGCATGCCGGCTGACCGCGTCGGCGAAACGATCGTCGCCGGTCTGCTCGCCCGCCCACGTGAGCAGCGGCATGTTCATGAGGCTGTCGATGATCGTGCGCCCGCGCTGCGCCGGGTCGGACAGGTCGCCCCACGCCTGGATGATCCCTGCCGGCTCGAGGAAACGGCGCATCAGGTGCTCCGCCGCGAGAAGCGACGCGGCGCGCGCGTCTTCGTCGCCGAGCAGACGCCACGCGGCGACGGTCGACAGCGTGTAGAGGAAGCCGAGGTCGTGCGTCTCGAGGTCCTGCTCCTCGCGGACGCGACGCTCGAAGTCCACGGCGTCGGCGAGCGCGGCATCCCGGAACACGTCGTCGCCGGTGAGCTCCCATGCGAGCCACAGCTGACCCGTGCGGAAGCTCGTGGTCCACCCGCGGTTGCCTCCGAGTCCGATGCCGCCGGACGCCGGCCGCAGCCGGTAGCGGTCGTCCACTGTGGTGTCGTCGGGATAGAGCGCGCCGAAGGTCTCGATGTTGCGGCGGATCGTCGACAGCGCACCGGCGATCGCGGTGTCGGTCGAGGTCGCGCTGATGCCCGGGACGGGCGGTGTGGACGTCATTGGAGAAGGTCTTTCGTTCAGGGAGGTCACGTCGCGGACTAGGCGGCGACGGACTCGTCGAGGTCGAGGACGGGACGGAGCGTGAAGCGCGAATTCGTCCACACGAAGAAGAGGATCGCCGACGCGGTGATGCCGAGCCCGATCGCGGGCGCTGCGGCGAACACACCGGCCTGCACGATGAGCGCAACCAGCGACGCCGCCGTCAGGTACCAGCGGCGGATGCCGAGCACGGCACTCGCTCGCACCACGTCATGGAGCCGGGCACCGGGGGCCTCGGCGATCGCGACGAGGGCGAGCACGCCTACGGCGGCGGTGAGCACGGCGAGGACGCCGAGGAGCGGCACCACGAACACCGCGACCGAGGCGCTCGACAGCATCCGCACATCGACGAGCAGCACCACGACCACCGCGACGACGACGAAACCCACCGCGAGCGACCGCCGCCAGGTCTCGCGCAGGCCCGCCCAGAAGGCGCGGACCGGGCTGCGCCCGCCGTCGCCGTGCTCCCGGAAGGCCCGGAATGCCGCCGCGACACCGGGTGCGCACAGCGGTGCAGCCAGCGCAAGGAGGGGCCAGGACAGGGCCGGGTCGGTCGTCACGAGCAGCACCACGAACGGGAGGCTCGACACGACCAGCAGGAGATTGACGATCAGCCCGAGGTACAGCATCCCGATGATGCTCGCCCAGGTGTCGTGCGATACGAGGCGCTTCACGATCAGCCCTTCAGACCGCTCGTCGCGATGCCCTCGACGAAGTACTTCTGCCCGAGCAGGAAGATGATCGCGATCGGGATGACCGAGATCGTGAGTCCCGCGAACAGCAGCGCGTAGTTCGTGTCGAACAGGTTCGAGACGAAGCTCTTGAGCCCCAGCTGGATCGTCCACAGGTCGGGGTTGCGCAGGTAGATGAGCGGGCCCAGGTAGTCGTTCCAGGTCGTGACGAAGGTGAGGAGCGTGAGACTGGCGAGTGCCGGGATCGACAGCGGCAGCATGATCCTGCGCCAGATGCCGTACTCGCTCAGCCCGTCGAGGCGCGCGGCCTCGGAGAGCTCCTCGGGGATCGTCTCGTAGAACTGCTTCATCAGGAACACGCCGAACGCTCCGAACGCCTGCAGCAGGATGATGGCCCACAGCGTGTTCGACACCTTGAAGTTCGACAGCAGGATGAACTGCGGGATCATGTACGACTGCCACGGCACGGCGATCGTTCCGACGTACAGCAGGAAGAGGACGTCACGACCGCGGAAGCGCATCTTGGCGAAGCCGTAGGCGGCGAACGAGCCGGTGAGCACCTGCAGGAACGTCACGACGACGGCGAGGAACAGCGTGTTGCGGATCCACGTCAGCATGTCGGACTCGGTCCAGATGTCGATGTAGTTCTGCCACACGAAGGTCTCGGGCAGCCACTTCACCGGCACCGAGAAGACCTCGTTCGCCGACTTGAGCGAACTCAGCACCATCCACGCGAACGGCGCCAGCAGGAAGATCGCGAAGATGATCAGCCCGATGTACATCGCGATCCGGCCGACCCGCCTGGCGGGGGTCATGGGTCGCGTGTCGGTGTCGACCCGCGGCGGCTCGTCGCCCTCGGCCAGCTTGCGAAGCCCGCGGCGATTGGCGGCAGGAGCCGTGAAGTCCGAGACGAGCAGCTCGGCGTCCTTCTCGATCTGCTCGGCCATCAGATGCTCCGCTTCTTGTTCCACAGGAACTGCAGGATCGTCACGATGATGCACATGAAGAAGAGCACGACGGCCGCCGCGGAGGCGTAGCCGAACTGGCTCTCTTCGAAGCCCTTGCGATAGATGAACTGCGACATCACGAGCGTCGACTGGCCGGGGCCGCCCTCGGTCATCACGAGGATGAGGTCGAAGATCTTGAACGAGTTGATGGTCAGCATCACGGTGACGAAGAACATGGTGGGACGCAGGCACGGGAGCGTGACGTTGACGAACCGCTGCCACACGCTCGCGCCGTCGACGCGGGCGGCCTCATGCAGCTCGCGCGGGACCGTCTGCAGACCCGCGAGGAACAGGATCATGTAGTAGCCCATGTCGCGCCACGTGCTCACGATCACGACGGCGGGCATCGCCCACTCGGGCGACGTCAGCCATCCGGGCGGGTTCTGGATGCCGATGAACCGGAGGAACTCGTTGATCGGGTCCGTACTCAGGGCTGAAGAGGAGGTTCCACACCACGGCGATCGCGACGATCGACGTGATGTACGGGAAGAAAGCGGCCGTGCGGAAGAAGGCGACGCCGCGGAGCTTGTTGTTGAGCAGCAGCGCGAGACCCAGCGACACCACGATCGTCAGCGGGATGTGCATCGCCGAGTAGTACAGCGTGTTGACGACGGAGATCCGGAAGCTGCCGTCGCCGAGGAGGCGCTGGAAGTTCGCGAGCCCGATCCAGTCCGCCTTGCCGAACACGTTCCAGTTCGTGAACGACATGTAGAACAGCACCACGATGGGCACCAGGGTGAGCAGGCCGAATCCGATGAAGTTCGGAAGGATGAAGCTCCACCCGATCAGGGCGTTGCGCAGTCGCAGCTTCGAACCCCGCCGATACGCCGGGATCGGCGGCGCCGTCTCGGGCTCGGTGGCGGTGATGGTCGCCATGGCGGACCTCCAGTGGTGGGAAGGATCGGGGGTGGTGGCCGGCCCGGCCCGGTCATGCGCCGGGCCGGCCACCTGGGGAGACTCAGTCGAGTCCGACCTCGTTGGCGACGCGGTCCTGCGCCTCCTTGATCGCGTCGGCGACAGGCGTCGAGCCCGACATGATCGCGGTGTGCATGTCGTTCAGGATGCCCTGGATCGCCGCCGTCTTGCTCGACGTCGGGTTCTCGGGGTGCACCTCGTGCGTCGAGTACGCGAACTTCGACAGATCGTCGGTGGGGGCACCGTCGACGGCGAAGTAGGTCTCGACGACGGCGTCGGTCAGAAGTGCGGGCGTGATGCCGATGCCCGCGAGGACCTGCGCGCCCTTCTCACCCGCGGCGAAGGCGAGGAAGTCCTTGGCCGCCTGCACCTTGGACTCGTCGATCGCGGCGTTGATGCCGAAGCCGGTCGGGTCGCCGAAGGTCACCGGGGTGTTGTCGAGACCGGCGGTCGAGTCGTCGACCTGCGGGATGGGTGCGATGCCCCACTCGAAGTCGTCGGCGTCGCCCGAGGCCTGCTGGGCGATCAGCGTCGCGACGAACCACGTGCCCATGGGCAGCATGGCCGCGTTCTGCTTGCCGAACTCGCCCTGGTAGGTGAGCTGGTTCGCTGCGCTGGTGTTGTAGTCGATCTGGTCGCCCGCGGTCTGCAGCGCGAGCACGTTGTCGTAGAACGGCTCCATGTACTCGTAGTCGCCCTCGAGCACGTCGGTGTCGGACTGCGCGCTCGCGAAGCCCTGGACGGTCGACTGCCAGCGGTGCAGGTAGGCGCCCTTGGCGACTCCGCCCGCTGTGGCGGTGCCCTCGGTCAGCTCGGCTGCGGCGTCGCTGTAGTCGTCCCACGTCCACGAGCCGTCGGGGTAGTCGACCCCGGCCGCGTCGAAGAGTGCCTTGTTGTAGTAGAGCACCCACGAGTCGTTGCGGTACGGCACCGCGTACGCGGCGCCGTCGATCTCGTACGAGCCGGCGCCGCTGATGCCCTCGGGCAGCTCGACATCCGACACGTCGAGGAGCTGGCCGCCATCGACGAAGGTCGGGACGAACTTGACCTCCTTCTGCGTGATGATGTCGGGGCCTGCGCCGGCGGCGAGGTCGGCGGTGATCAGGGTGTTGTACTCGGCTGCGTCGTAGCCCTTGAGCTCGACGGTGACGTCGGGGTTCTCCTCGTGGAACGCGTCGGCGAGCGCCTGGAACTCAGGCGTGGTGTCGAGGCTCCAGCCCGAGAGGCTGATGGTGACGGGACCGGCGGACTCCGAGGGCTCCGAGCCTTCGCCACTGCCACCACCGCTGCAGGCGGCGAGCGCCAGCGTGGCCACGACGGCGACGCCGGCTGCTGCTGCGAACTTGCGCTTCATTGTTGCTACTCCTTTGTGATTGCGTGAGAACCCGTCATCGGGCTCCCGCGGGGTGCCGATCCGTGCGTCAGGCGGGACCGGGGTCTTCGAGGCGACTCATCGTCACGAGGCCGTCGGGCCAGGTGGCAGTCACCGTGGTCGCTCCGTCGCGCTCGTCGAGCGAGAGGGAGACGTCGTGCGTCGCCGCCGCCGGCGCACCGGACAGCTCGACGAGCGTCGCGACCCACTCGCCGGGGGCGAGCGGGTAGTCGATGTAGGGAACGACGGCATCCGCCCCGAGCGGGCTCGCGTCGCGCCGAGAGGCGGTCGCGGCCGTTCCATCACCGAGGACAGAGCGGATGCTGCTCCGCAGCCTCTCGGTCGACACGACGGCCTCGAGGGGCGCGACGACCGCGGTGGGCGCATCGCCGGCGAGCGGCCAGCCGCCGACGCGGAGAGTGAGACCCGCATCGTCCGACGCGAGCGCGTCGGCGCGGCTGAGGCGAAGTTCCCACGGGCCGCGGACGAGCGAGTGGACCGTCAGGCGGGCCGCGACCTCGACGTCGCCCTCGACCCCTGAACCGTGACGGTGGGCGGCGGGACGCGGGGTGAGCCAGTGCGCCTGCGAGGTCGACGCCGCGATCCCGAGGCGGCCGTGCTCGTCATCCTGGATCCGCACATCGATGAGCGTCATTGCCGCGCGATGCGTGGCCCGGCCCTGCGCATCGACGATCGCGACCGACTGCTCGAGCGGCTGCTCCCATGCGGTCTGGTCGACGAGCGGGCTCGTCGCCGTCGAGTACCCGATGCGGGCGTACAGCGGTGAGTCGCCGACGAGGCTTCCCTCGGCGGCGTGGTCGGTGCCGTGGTTCACGAGGCGGACGATGCCGTCGGCGTGCGTCCCCGAGACGATCCAGCCCGCCGAGCGGACCGCGCCGAGCGTGTCGCCCGCTTCGACCGGCAGAGGCTCGGCCGGAGCGGTCCAGACCGGGTGGTCCGCCGGGAGCGCGATGCCGATGAGGCCCTTGACCGCCCAGTACGGCGAGCCCGGGCCGGAGTATGACTGCGCGAGCGCGCGCCACTCGTGGTGCCAGCCCATCGTGAGGAGCCCGTCGGCGTCGGGAGCGCCGTTCTCGGCGAAGTGACCGACGATGCGGCCTGCCGCGTGGCGCAGACGGCCCGGCGAGAGCGAGGGAACGTCCGCGATCACGCCGATCCAGAACGGCGCGGCGGCGGCGAACCGGTAGATGAGGCTGCGTCCCTGGATCATGGGTGAGCCGTCGGCGCCGACGAGGGCGATGGCGTCGAGCAGGAATCGGTCGAGCGCGGCGACGTCGGCGGCGGTACGGCCCGCGGCGAGTTCGGCGGCGCCCTGCATCCGTGCCCACAGGACCGGGTAGAGATGGAGCGCCCAGCCGACGTAGTGGTCGTACGACCGCTCGAAGCCGTCCGACATCCAGCCGTCCTCACGCACGAGCACGTCGTGCAGGGCGAGGTCCGTCGGCGATGTCATCGGCCGACCAGGGACCGCCGACCGAGCGGAGGAAGGTCTGGACCACGATGCGGAACCACAGCCAGTTGGTCTTCGGGTAGGTGGCATCGCCCACGACGGGGGCGAGGTAGTCGATGACGCGCTGCTGGGTCACGGCGTCGAGCCGATCCCAGATCCACGGGCGGGTCATGTCGAGGACCAGCGCGATCGAGGCGGCCTCGACCTTCGCCTGGGGGTGCTCGTCCATGCGCACCCAGCGGTCCGCGGCGTCCGGGTCGACGCCCGTGGTCACGCCACGGCGGTAGAAGTCGGCGAGGTCGTCGAGGCCGTGGCCCTGCTCGCCGACGAGTCGGAAGCCCGCGAGGAGGAAGGTCCGCGCGAATCCCTCGAGACCGTCGACCGCGCGGCCGTAGCCGCCTTCTTCGCCCGGAGGCGTGATGCGTGCGCATCCGGGGGATGCCCAGGCGCGCGCTGCATCGAGCAGGCGATCGGCGTAATCGAGCCACTGTGCGCGAGTCCAGTCGGCGGCCTGCGGCCCGACCTGCGGCTCTCGCTGCGCGACCTGAGTCGCGTCGTGGTGCTCGATCGACACGCAATCTCCCTTGAGTGAACCATTCGCCGTTGAAGCGACCGTTTTGGGAGCGTATCAATCGTTTTCGGTCATTGCAAGATGATTTCCGAGTTGTTATGATCGTTTCTGATCGCTTTAGCCTCGTTGGAGGCCCAGCGGTCACTCGATCGAGAGGAAATCGGCCCCGACTATGGTCGCTCATGCGAATGTCACCGACGAATCGGCCGCCGACGTCGAGCCGTTCCGCGGTCCGCTCGCTGCGGCGTACGAGCCCGAGCTCGGTGGCGGGCGCGGCGCGATCGCCTGGAGTCTCGCACGATTGCTGCGCGACCCGGCCGTGGCGCTGCCGGTGCCACCTGCATCCGATCGATCGGTATGGCCGGGCGGCGTGGACGCGGCCACCGCGGACGGAATCCTGGAGCGCGCAGCCGCCGAGATCGAGCGCCCGTGGCCGCAGCCGCGCGCGCATGATGCGGCGCGCATGCACTCGGATGGCGACCGCGACACCTGGGAGCAGGCTGCCTTCGAACGCCAGCGGCGACTCAGCCGTGCCGTGGTCGCAGCCGCACTCACCGACAGCGATGGGTGGTACTCCGAGGTGCTCGACGGCGTGTGGATGCTGTGCGAGCAGAGCTCGTGGTGCTGGCCGGCTCATGACGATGTCTTCCGCGATCGCGCCGTCGTGCTCGCGACCGTCGACGATCCATACCTCGATCTCGGCGCCGGCGAGGTCGTCGGCCAGCTCGCCTGGCTCGACCATCTCGTGGGCGAAGGACTCGAGCGCCGCTACCCCGGCGCGCGCGCCCGCATCCGCCGCGAGGCGCGCATCCGGGTGGTCGAGCCGTTCCTCCGCCGTCGCGACTGGCACTGGCTGGGCCTCGACGGCGACGTGCACAACTGGAACCCCTGGATCCACGGCAATGTGCTCGTGGCGGCACTGGTGCTCATGGATGCCGACGACCCGGCCCGCGCCGAGGTGGTCGCGCTCGTGATCGAGGGAATCGATCGCTACGTCGCGGTGCTCCCGCAGGACGGGGCGATCGACGAGGGCTACGCCTACTGGTGGAACGGCGCGTGCCGGGCCCTCGAGGCGCTCGACATCCTGTCGTACGCGACGGACGGGCGCCTCGACGCGTCCGACGTGCCCGCGCTTCGCGCGACGGTCGGGTTCCCGCACCGCATGCACCTCGGCGGACCGTGGTACCTGAACCTCGCGGATGGTCCCGCCCGGCCGCCGGCGGCGCAGCCGTGGCACGCGCTCCACCGCGCGGCCCGCCGCACCGGGGACGCGGAGGCACAGGCGCACGCGGCCGCCCACCGGGCCACCGCCGCCGCCACCGAGACCGACGGCCTTGGCCGGCTCCTCCGGGGAATGACGGATGCCGCCTGGATCGGCGCCACGGAAGGCGCGTCGCCGCTCCCCCGCGACGTCTGGCTGCCGTCCACGCAGGTCCTCGTCGCGCGGCAGAGCGCGGGAACGGCCGCGGGTCTCACCCTCGCCGTCAAGGGCGGGCACAACGGCGAGCATCACAACCACAACGACGTCGGATCGTTCGTCGTCGCCTCTGACGGCGTGCCGGTGATCGTCGACGCCGGGCGGCCGACCTACACCGCCCAGACGTTCGGCCCCGACCGCTACGCGATCTGGACGATGCAGAGCGGATGGCACAACGTGCCCGTCATCGCCGGCCGAGAACAGCTCCCCGGCGCCGCATACGCGGCACGCGAGGTCGTGGTCGAGATCGGCGACGAGGCGTCCTCGCTGAGCCTCGAGCTCGCCGGCGCCTACGAGGGGGTGACGTCGTGGCGACGGACCGCGCGTCTCGACCGCAGCGGGAGGGTCACGATCGACGACGCGTGGGACCCTCGCGGACTCGACGGCGAGACCTCCGTCCGACTCCTGATCGCGGGTGAGGTCGAGATCGACGGCGCCTCCGCGCGCGTGAGGCCCCTCGACGGCGCGAGCCCCGTGCATGTGCGGTGGAGTCCCGCGCTTCGCGCACGCCTCGTCGAGCGCGAACTGGACGACGCGGTGCTCTCGAACGTGTGGGGACCGCGCCTGACACGACTCGACCTGATCGCAGCTGACGGCCACGCGCTGTCGGTCACGGTAGAACTAGACAACACGACCGGTGAGGAACTCCGATGACGGACCATGGACCCCAGGCGCCGCTGGGCGCCGAGCGCCGCGCCTACGTCCTGGCCGCCCTCGCCCGGGACGGCGTCGTGCGTATCTCGCAGCTCATCGACGAGCTCGGCGCCGCCCCGGTCACCCTTCGCCGCGACCTCGCGCAGATGGAGCACGAGGGCCTCCTCGTGCGGGTGCACGGCGGCGCCGTGCCCGCGCAGGACGGCGCGGCCGCGAGTGCTGTCGCACCGGCAGGCACCGTCGTCGACGCCGGTTCGATCGCAGTGCTCGTGCCGTCGCTGAACTACTACTGGCCAGGAGTCGTCCGCGGCGCCGAGGCCGAGGCGAAGCGACTCGGCATGGGAATCGTGCTGCGCGGAGCATCGTACGAGCTGCAGGACGAGCGGCCGGTGCTGGAGCGCCTCGTCCACGCCGACAACGTGCGCGGTCTCGTCGTCGCGCCCAACACCGACACGCCTCACGCGCAGGATGTCGTGCAGTGGCTCGCCGACTGCGGCACGCCCAGCGTGCTCGTCGAGCGCGATGCCGTGCTCCTCCCCGGCGGAACCCCGGTCGAATCCGTGACCACGGATCACGCGCTCGGCGCAGTGCTGGCCGCTCGGCACCTCGCCTCGCTCGGCCACCGCAAGGTCGGCCTGATCATCTCGCGCGACTCCCCCACCTCCCGCAAGATCACGCGAGGATGGCAGGCCGCGTGCGCCGAGCTGGATCTCACCCCGACCGATCACTTCGAGTCGATGCTCCCGCCGCGAACGAGCCCCGACTTCTCTTCCGTCGTCGATGCGGCCCTCGACTCTGCACTCAGCACAGGGGTGACGGCACTCGTCGTGCACTCGGACCCCGAGGCCATGGCGTTCGTCGACCTCGCGCTCAATCGCGGCATCTCCGTGCCCGACGACCTGTCGGTGATCGCCTACGACGACGAGGTCGCCGAGCTGTTCACCCCTGCACTCACCGCGGTGAGCCCGCCGCGCGGCGGGGTGGGTGAGGCCGCGGTCGACCTGCTCGCGCGGCGGCTCGAGGACCCCACGCGTGCCGTGCACCGGGTCGTGCTGAGTCCCACACTGAACGTCCGCGGCTCGACCGCGCCGCCGCGCGGCGCCTGACCCGGCATCCCGCCCGAATCGCACGAACTGCGCTGACTCGTCCAAGTCAGGAGCGGTTCGTGCGATCTCGGCGCTGATTCGACGAGCGCGCAGGCTCAGCGGATCATCGGGTGACCTTCACCGTCAGCTCCTTCGACGTCGTGGTGCCCGCGGCGTTCGTGAACTCCACGACGTAGACGTATGAGCCCTTGGACTTGCCCGTCACCGCGAGCTTTGCCTGCTGCGCGTTCGGGCTCGCGGCGCTCAGCGAGCCTGCACCCACCTCGACACCGTTCTCGAGGAACCGGTACGACGTCGCGTTGGTTCCCCACCACAGGTCGGCGGTCACGGTGTACTTCCCGTCGCCGTCGCCGTTGTCGGCCGAGAGGGCGGGCTTGCCGGGCGCAGCATCCGTAACCTTGACGGTGAGCGACTGCGTCGCCGTCGTGCCCTTCGAGTTGAGCAGCTGGCCGGTGAAGACGTACGTCCCGTTCGGGAGGCCCGCGACGTCGACCACCGCGAGCTGCGCGCCGGGCGTCATCATCGTGAGCGGCACCTTGGCGACGAGTTCGCCATCCCGGTAGAGCTTGAACAGCGAGCCGTTCTCGCCCCACCACAGGTTCATCGTCACCTGGAACGTGCCGTCCTTGAGGCCGGTGTCCCAGCCGTCGTTCGATGCCAGCACGCCCTTGCCGGGCGCCGCCTTGGCGCCATCGTTCGACGGGACTTCCGGCAGGGTGACGGATGCCGTCGCCGGCGACCGCTCCCCTTCGGCGAGTTCGTTCACGCCCGACACCTCGTACTGATGCGTCGACCCGAGTTCGAGGCCGGTCACCGTGCACGTCGTCAACGCCGTCTCGCACACGGGTTCGGTGCCACCGGCCTCGTAGACGCGGTAGCCCGAGAATCCGGGCCCGGCGGGGGCGGAAGCATCCCACGAGACCTTGATCGTCGTGTCGCCCGTCGCGACCGCCGTCGCGTTCTGCGGGGCGCTCGGCACCGTGGTGTCGGCGACTGCGAGCCACGAGATGACCGGCTTCTCTCCGCCGGCACCTTCGTTGGTCACGACGTAGTCGACGGTCGCGGCCGCGGTGAGCGTGAAGGTGAGGGATGCCGCAAGCGGCGAACTCGACCCGGAGAGCGGAACGCTGCCCTTGGCGAGCTCCACACCAGCGACAGAGACGGTCTGGTACATCGTCCGGTTCAGTCCCCACCATTCGGTGAACCCCCCGGTCAGCCTGTAGGTCCCGGCATCCAGCGGAAGCCGGTATACGAGCCTCGTCGTGTCCTGGTACAGCCCCGTCGAGTACTTGTCGTTGATGTCGGTGGTGCCCTTGACCTTCATGCCGTCTGCGACATAGCCCCACTGATCGGCGGCAGCCGACACCTGATCGACCTTGTCGTTGCGCAGGCCTGAGACCGCGTCAGCGACGGCTGAGTACTGCGGAGAGCTCACGCCGCCGGTGCCGGAATCGATGTAGTACACGAGAGCGGGCGGAACGATCTCGAAGCTCGCGATCACGGTCTGTTCGGTGTCGCTCAGCCGGCCGGTCACCGTCAGCTTGCCGAACTCGGCGCGCGGCTGCGCGGCGGAGTCCGCATCCCACGTCACGGGTCTCGGAGTTCCTGCGATGTCGACGGTGCCGGGCAGATCGTCCTCGACGCCGAGCGCTCCCTGCACTCCCACGTCACGCGGCAGGCTCTGCACGTAGACCAGCGCGAGCCGGGCGTTGTACCCGCTGGTGCCGGTGGTGCCGAACTCGACATCGACGACGGCGTCCGCATCGAGCGTGAGCCGCTGCGCGACCGGAGTCGCGGCACCCGTCGACACGGCGGACTTCGTGGTCTCCTGCCCGGCGGCCTTCACCTTCGAGTAGACGTTGGTCGTCAGCCCTGCTCGCGGCGCCTGCACCGCGACGATGTTGTACGAGCCTGCAGGAAGGGTCAGGTGATAGGTGACCGGCTTGTTGTAGTCGGCGCCGACGTATGACGAGCCCCAGTCCTTCGGCGTGCCCGACGCCAGGGTCGTCGCAGTGGTCGAGTAGCCCCAGGTGGCCCCGGCACTCGTGCCGTCCCACTTCCGATCGCTGGTGTCGTTGAGCAGATCCGGGAAGGATGCCTTGACCCCGGCGTAGACGGACCCTTCGGGCGCCCCCGACGCTCCCGAATCGATGAAGTAGTCGAGATCGGCAGGCACGACGAGCACCGTCGCGCTGAAGCGCTGGTAGAGGCCGGATGCCGTCTTCTCGGTGGATCGTCCGGAGGCCGCGAACGTGCCGAGCTCGGCAACGGTCTTCGCAGTGTCGACCGAGGAGAGACTCCAGGTGACCTTCACCTCAGCGTCGCCGAGGTCCAGTGTCGCCGGCAGCACGCGCTCACTCGAGGTGATCGTCACGACGCCGAGGTCGAGGATGTCGGGACTGACGTCCTTGGGCGTGAGGCGGTCGACGGCTGAGCTCAGCCTGGCAGCGAGCGCCGCGGCCCCCTCGGCGTCGAGGCCGTACTCGACCGGGTCGTCGATCGCGGCCTGGGCACCTGCGAGCACGCCCGCGAACACCGCCCAGGTGTCGGCGCTGTACTCACTCTCTTCGAGCTCATCCACCGAGTCGATCGCTGCGGCGAGCGCCGTCGTGTCGACTTTCGCCGAGTCGGCGGTCGCGGTGACCACCCCGACCGCGTCGACGTTGATCGAAGCGTCGTTCGCGGTCTTCACCACGACGGTGTGCGGACCGTTCTGCAGACCACGCAGGATGAACGCGGTGCGCTCGCTGCCCGCGCTGTAGGTCGGCGCGGCCGCGACGATCGTGACGCCGTCGACGATGACGTCGAGGGTGGGCGTGCCGGAGTTGGTCCCGATGATGTCGAGCCCGGTGCCGGTGAACGAGTACGTCAGCGACGCGCCCCTCGCCGTGCTCTTCGACGCGGTGCGCTGCCACTCGAACATGCCCTGTCCGTTGATGTGGCTCCAGCTGCCGTCGAATTCGAGGATCCGCACCGACCTGTCGTCCCAGCTGGTCTGGTGCATGCCGTCGATCATCGCCGTGTAGTACGGCGTGTAGCCGGGCACGGTCTCGACCTTGAGGTTGTCGAACTGGACGAATGAGAAGCTCGAGCCCAGCTGGATCCGCCCGGTGGCCTGGGGAGCGGCATCCGTGTAGGTCGCGATCTGCACGCCATTGATGTAGGCCGTGTAGACCGAGCCGGCGACCTTCACCGCCACGTTGTTCCACACGCCTGCGCCGGCCTTGAAGGCGGCGCTCGCGGGAACCGCGCCCGTCGACACCGTCGCGCCGAACCGCATGAGCGTCCATGCTCCCGTCGAGTCGACCTTCAGTTCTGCGGCCGAGACGCTCTGGCCGTTCGCCGTCCCGCCCTGCTCGCGTGCGCCGATGCTCGCATACTGCGATCCGGCGGCCTCGAAGAGCACGTCGGCCGAGACCGTGTAGTTCGCCCAGCGCGCGTCGCCGATCGTGGTCTTCGGGTCGCCGCTGTTCCACGCGCCACCGGCCATGCCCGGGCCGACCTGCTGACGGAGGACGCGGCCGTGGCCGGCATCGGCCGTCGCCACGGACTCGAACGCCCCATTGGTGTCGTTGGTGTAGCGAGGGGTCGCGCCGTTGTCCTCCCCTTGGACGGTGGGGGTGCCCGCGGGCTTCGTCTTGCCCCCGCGGCTGTCGAGGAAGGACTCGCCGCTGTCGACGAGCTGCCCCGACGCGGGGTCGTAGCTCTTGATCGAGCCCTGCTCGCGATAGTCGAAGTCGTCTCCATAGAGGAAGCCGTCGTCCGTCACGCCGTTGACGTTGCCGCTCGCGTCGCTGTCGAGCACATCACGCCCGCCATCGGCATCCGTGTATTCCTTCGAGCTCGGCAGCGAGCTGCCGTAGCCGTCCTTCGCGGCGATCGCGCCGCCGGCCCCGACCGTCGCGTGGTCGAGCGTCGTCAGAGTGAGGGCCGACCAGGGCTTCACCTGCACGGTGTACGTGCCGTCCGCGGCGGGTGCGAGCTCGCCGATCGGCTTCAGGTAGTTGGCGTCGTACGCCTCGCCGTCGTCGGCGGCACGGGTCTCCCACAGCTCTGCGGTCTGGTCGGCGCCGAGGTCGAGGTCGTTCGCGACGATCCGGTACGTCTTGGTGAACTTGCTGTCGTTGACGATCACCGTCGAGAAATCGGATGCATCGGGGGCGGCGAGCGTCGTGTACGAAGCGCCGCCCGCGCGGGCGCCGCTCGGCGGGTTGCCGGTGCCGAGCGCACTGCCCGATGCCTGCGGGATGGCTCGCCAGATGCCTGCGGTGTTGTCGGCGTTCTCCCACCCGAGGGTCGCGAACTGCGTGAACTGCTCGAGGACGGCAAGGCCGCCGTCGTAGTAGATCCACCCCGACCATGGGTCGCGGGCGTTGACGAGCTCCTTGGACGAGTACTGGAACCCGTCGTAGAACGAGCCGATCGCCGGCTGGAAGATGTTCAGTGTCCGGCGCGAGGCGGTGAAGCCGGTCGTGACCCAGTTGGCCATCTCGAGCGCGCTGTTGGTGCCGCCGAACTGGGTGCCGAAGCCGCCCTGCTCGTCGCTCGCGTTGTTGTTGGGACGGTCGGCCGAGCTCGAGAAGGTCGACTGTCCCTCCGAGTTCCAGACCTCCTGGTCGAGCGTCTCGGCGATCTTCTTCATGTTGCCGGCGCTGTCGTCGGCACTCGAGTAGTGGAAGCCGACGATGTCGACGGCGTCGCGCAGCGACGGGTCGGTCACCGAGGTCATCTGGTTGCCGAACGAGACGGGAGGCGTGCCGACCGTGTCGGCTGCGACCGTCCTGATGGCCTGGTAGAGGCTCTTCTCCTCGTCGGAGGTGAACCCGTTGTTCGGGTCGCCGGCGGTCACGCCTTCGTAGCCCTTCGTGTCGGCGCGGAGCCATCCCGAGAAGTCCTTGTAGAGCTGGATGTCTGGGCTGCCGGTCTCGTTCGTGTCGGGGTTGATCGAATCCACCATCACGCCGTACTCGCGGTACGCCGCAAGCACGGTGTTCTTGAACCACACGTACTGGTCCTGATGGTTCGCCACCCACACGGGACGGTTCCAGCGCAGGATGCTGACGTGGATGTCGCCGTGGGCAACGAGCTGTGCGTCCGCGGCGAGCTGGAAGCCAGGCTCGCGGAGCACGTTCGGATACTCGTCACGCGAACGCATCGTCGAGGCGTTGGGCCCTGTAGACGTGTTTCGGTCGTTCCCCATCTCGATCTTGACGGTGTTCATGATCGGGTGGTCCCCGCCGAACAGCGTCTCGATGAGCTCCCAGTATTTGTCGGGATGCTGCGATTTGTAGTCGAGGAGAAGGGCGCTGGTCGAGTTCGCCGACAGCACCCCGAAACCCTTGAACGTGAGCCCGTTGCGGTTCTGCGCCGCCGCCGCGACGTCGGCGCCGTTGACGGTGACGACCACGGGGTCGGTGGGCGCAGCATCCGCTTTCGCCGGCACCGCGAGCGGCGCGAGAACCACGGCAGCGGTCACCGCAACGGCCATCGCGATCCGCAGACGTCGTGTTCCAGACTCGTCCTTGAGACGAGGCATCTTTGCCTCCGACATTGCGTGCTCTCCTTCGACGACTGCGTGCGTGTACCCTGATTCTTCTGAGGATCCAGTCCGATAACGAAGCATTCGAACAAATTCGTTCAAAGTTGAATCGATACGAAGGCCATCCATGAGTGAGTCCGCCGACCCGCCCCGGTTCAGCGTTTCGCGCAGGGAGCGCATCCTCGATGAGCTGCGCCGCAGCGGTTCCGTGCGGGTCGGCGACCTCGCCCGAGAGCTTGGCGTAGCGGAACTCACGATCCGTCGCGACATCGGGTACCTCGCCGACCGGGGTCTCGTCACACGAGTCCACGGCGGTGCGACACTCCGCAGCCGCCTCGACACCACCGTGCCGATCGGCTCCCCCGCACCGGCGCCGCTCAGATTCCGCGTCGGGATGGTCGTTCCCTCGCTCAGTTACTACTGGCCGCAGATCATCATCGGAGCGCGTGCGGCGGCGACCGATCACGGCGTGCAGCTCGTCCTCCGCGGGGCGAGCTACTCGGTCGAGGACCAGCGGCGCCAGATCACGTCGCTCGTCGACTCGGGCAGCCTCCACGGAATCATCGCGGCTCCCGAGACCACCGGCCCCGACGGCCGCGCGCTCCTGCATTGGCTCGAGGCGCTGCCCATTCCGGTCGTGCTCGCCGAGCGCCGGGCGCCGTCGGCGCTCGCACTGACGAACCTCGAGTGGGTGACATCCGATCACGTCTTCGGCGGCTCGCTCGCCGCTGACCACCTGGCATCGATGGGGCACCGGCGCGTCGGCATCCTGACCTCTTCCGGGTCGCCCACTTCGTGGCAGCTGCGACGCGGCTGGGGTCGCGCGCTCGGGGAGCTGGGTCTGGAGTGTCCGATCGATGTCGATGCCACCCTCGACTCGATGGACAGCGTGGCTCGCGAGACTTTCATCGCCGAGCTGCTCCAACAGTGCCGCGCGACCTCGACGTCAGCTCTCCTCATCCACTCCGACCCTCAAGCCGTATTGCTGCAGCAGTACGCGCGCGACCATGGCTGGGCGATCCCCGACGACCTCGCGATCATCGCCTACGACGACGAAGTCGCTGAGAGCGCCGAGCCGCCGATAACCGCCCTCCGGCCGCCCAAGCAGCACGTCGGCCGGCTGGCGGTCGAGATGATGGTCGACCGGCTCTCGGACGGAGCCCGCCGTCCCGTCCAGCGCACGTACGTCCTGCCCGTTTTGCACCACCGGGCGTCGACGGGAGCCGTCGCCGAGGTTTCAGCGATCCGTTGACTCACGGACGGGTGGATCAGTCAACGCCACACATCGAGCGTGTGCGGCAAGTCTTTGGCACGATCATCTGGGGACTACTGTCGGCGGGGTGAGGACATTGCCCGCCGACTCGCACGTCCACAGCGAGTGGTCGTGGGATTGGGGTTCGCATCCGGAGTCAACGGGGTCGATGTCCCGGATGTGCGAACAGGCGGTGCGGATCGGGTTGCCCGCGATCGTCTTCACCGAGCACCTCGATTTCGAAGACTCCTGGCGAGCCGACGAGGGTGACATCGGCGAATATGCGCAGAAGTACGTCGACGCGTCAGGCCACGTGAGACTGCCCCCTTTCGATGCTGATGGCTTCCTCTCGGCGATCGATCGCTGCCGCCACGCGTACCCCCAGCTGCAGATCCTCACGGGTGTCGAGTTCGGGCAGCCGCACTTGTGGGACGCGCACGCCGCGCCGCTGTTGGCGAGCGGCGTGATCGATCGCGTCAATGGATCGCTGCATATGCTCCCGTTCGGTGCCGGCGATCGCGCCGAGCCGAGCACCCTGTACCGCTACCGGCCAGCGGACTCCGTTATGTGGGAGTACCTCGACGAGATCCCGCGGATGGTCGCCGGTTCCGATTCATTCGTCGTGTTCACACACATCGACTACGCGGTGCGCTCCTGGCCTGTCTCCACCGCGGGACCCTTCGACCCGCGCAGATTCGAAGACGGTTTCCGGGCGGCAATGCGAGCAATCGCGAACTCGGGGCGGGCGCTGGAGATGAACACCCGACGACTCTGGCACTGGATTCCCCAATGGTGGGCGGACGAGGGCGGACGGGCGGTGACGTTCGGCAGCGACTCTCACGGACCCGCCGCTCTGGCGGCCAACTTCCCCGAGGCGACGGCAATGCTCGAGGCCATCGGATTCCGGCCGGGATCCCGTCCAGCAGACTTCTGGACCCGCTGAACGCGCACAAGCATGGGTGATACGAATCGCAGCGGGACGAAGACCTCGTGCAGCATGCCGGCCCGCTCGCGCCAGTCCCCGGGAGTAGCGTCGCCGCTGTGACTGCTCTTCACTACCGTCGGCCGGACGAGTCCGACCACACTCGGGTTGTCGAAGCCATTCCGATCTGGTGGCAGATGCCGCCCGAGGCTGCGCCGAGCCGCTTGCTGCCGCGACTGTTCTTCCAGCACTTTGCGAACACCTCCATCCTCGTCGAAGACGACGACGGACGGCTCGCCGCGTTCCTGATCGGGTTCCGCTCAGCATCCCAGCCGCAGACCGCCTACATCCATTTCGTCGGCGTGGCGCCCGAGCTGCAACGACAAGGGCTCGCCCGAGATCTCTACGAACGATTCTTCGCGATGATGCGAGACCAAGGATGCACCAGGGTCGAAGCGATCACGGGTCCCATCAACCGGCGCTCGCAGTCGTTCCACCGCGCACTCGGATTCACCCTGGCCGGTGACACGGAGGTCGACGGCGTACTGGCCTACCTCGACTACGACGGGCCCGGCGAACACCGAGTCACCTTCACCCGTTCACTCTGAGATCATCGTGCCCGCGTCTCCCGCTACGGGCACGCCGAGAGCGGCTGACCGGTAGTGACGACGCGAGGTGGCGAGTAGAGTTTGCGGCGTCGCTCGTCTGGGGAGGGTTTCGCGTATGTCCGACCCGCCGCAGATCCGCACACCTGACCAGCGCGTCCGTGTCTTCGTCAGCTCAACCCTGCAGGAACTGGCGCCCGAGCGTGCTGTGGCGCGCACCGCCATCGAGCGCCTGCATCTCGCACCGGTGATGTTCGAGCTCGGCGCCCGTCCCCACCCGCCACGTGACCTCTACCGGGCCTACCTCGCCCAGAGCCAGATATTCGTCGGCGTGTACGGGGAGCGGTATGGCTGGGTTGCGCCCGGCGAGTCCGTATCGGGCCTCGAGGATGAGTACGCGCTGTCGGCGGGGATTCCCCGCCTCATCTACGTCAAGGCGATATCCGACACCCGAGATGAGCGGCTCGAGCAGCTCCTTGACCGCATCCGGGACGACGACACGGCTTCGTATCGGTCGTTCTCCTCGGTCGACGAGTTCGCGATGTTGGTCGAGGACGATCTCGCGCTGATGATGAGCGAGCGGTTCGAGCCGACGCCACGCGCCGGCGATTCGGATTCGCCTTCGCCAGCGGCACCCCACGTCCCGCTCACCGCCCTATTGGGTCGTGAGCAGGAGGTCGCTACGATCCGGGACCTTCTCACGACGCCGGGGGTCCGGCTCGTCACGCTGGTGGGGTCTGGAGGAAGCGGAAAGACACGCATCGCTCTGGAACTGCTCGATGTCGTTGCAGCCGGGTTTGTGGACGGCGTGTGGTTCGTCGACCTGTCTGCTGTGCGCGAGCCTGACGACGTGCTCGTCACGATCGCACAGACGCTCGGGGTGCGCGAGTTGCCGGGGACGCCGATTGGCGACCGGCTCGCGCGGGTGCTGGTCGATCGCAAGGCTCTCATCGTGCTCGACAACTTCGAGCAAGTACTCACTGCAGGCGTCGACATCGTGGCGCTGTTGCAGGCAACTCGCGGCCTCTCGGTGCTGGTGACCAGCCGCAGTCCTCTGCGCGTAGGCGGAGAGCGCACTGTTGACGTGGGCCCGCTTCCCGAGCAGGCCGCGCATGCTCTTTTCATCGAACGCACCCGCGCGGTTCGGCCCGACTTCGCGGGCTCGGCCGGCGAGTCTGCCACGATTGCCGAGATCTGTCGCAGATTGGATCGGCTGCCGCTCGCTATCGAACTCGCGGCCGCCCGGATGCGGCCGCTCAGCGCGTCCGGACTCCTCCAGCGGATCGGTCGCACGCTTCCCGAACTCGATCGTGGACCACGTGACCTGCCCGCGCGGCAGCGAACCCTTCGCGACACGATTGCATGGAGCGTTGACCTGCTCAGTCCGGCCGCCGCGGAGATGTTCGCGCGGCTCGCTGTCTTCACGGGTGGATGCGACCTCGAAGCGATCCTCGCCGTGTGCGGCGCCGACGAGGACGATGTCGCCGCCGTCGCACACCTCGAGGAGCTGGTCGACGCCAGTCTCGTGCGAGAGGAGGAGGTGGCGGACGGGCTGGTCTTCGCGATGTTGATGACGGTGCGCGAGTTCGCGCTTGAGGTGCTCGAATCGAGCGGTGAAGCCGAGGCCCTCCAGCGGCGCCATGGCGACTACTTCCTTCAAGTCGCCGAGGACAGCCGCCTGGCGGGCGCCGTGGGAGCCGATGTGCAGGCTTATCGCCGGCTCACGCTCCTGCAGGGGGAATTGTGGGCCGCGGGAGACCGCTTCGCGGCAGAGGGTGAGGCCGAGAAGCTGGCGCGGCTCACGTGGAGTCTCCTCCTTCTGGCATGGGTGGGAAGCCAGCTCCCTCAGTTGCTCGATTGGGTCGACGCCTCCCTCCGCCACCCCGACGCGCTTTCGCCGCGTGCCCATGCAAGGGTTGCTGCCATCGCCGACTCGACGATTGCAGGCAGTGGCCGCCTTCACGATCCGACTCGGCTGGCAGCGCATGCCGATCTCCTTCACGACCTGGATGATCTCCAAGGCGAAGCCTTCGCGCGCACGATGCTCAGCTGGGCCAGCCTCAGTCAGACACCGCCTGACCTCGAAGGAGCGACACACGAGCTGCTCACCGCGTACGACCTGGCGGTACGCTCCGACGACATACTCAACAAACAGTTGACGCTGCTGACGCTCGGTCAACTGGCGCTGATGCAGGGCGACCTCGACGCCGCACGGACGCAATTCGAATCGCTGCACGTCGAGCTCCTCAGCGCCGGCTATGAGCCCGCCCTCATCGCGATACTCGACCTACTCTCCTGGGTCGACATCGCGCAAGGACATATCCACCAGGGACGCACCAAACTGGAGCAAGCGTTCGCGCTGTCCGTGCGGCTCGGGCACCAGGAGGGCATCGCCCACGGGTTGGAGAGGCTCGGCGCCCTCGCCGCAAGCGACGGGGATGTTGTGCGTTCGGCACGTCTGCTCGGAGCGGGCCGCCGCCGCCGCGAGATCAGCGGCAGGTTCACATTCATGGCGGTGGAGGACTACTTCCCCGTTCTGAGCGCCGCACTCGGCGAAGAGCGCGCTCGCGCCGAAGTCGACGCCGGGATGCGGATGGGACCCGACGAGGCGATCGCCTACGCGCAAGCGCGGGCGCAGGAAGAGTGACGCCCCAGTCACACCGGAGGCTTCCCCAGCAAGTCGGCAACCACCGCGCCGTCTGAGCCCAGTGGGCCGTCTGAGCCCAGTGGGCCGTCGGTGTCGAACGCGCGCTTCCGGGCGACCCGCGATGTTAAGGGGCTGCTCGCACTTGGCGATCGCGCGGACACAGCCGATCGCGCGTGCGAGTTCCTCCTCGACCGGCACGTGATCTACCGCCGCACCGATGGAAACCCGCTGCACCCGGCCGTCGCGCAACTCCACTACCCCGCCTACTGGCACTACGACCTGCTGGCAGGGCTGACCGCTCTCGCCGACGCGCACCGGCTCGGCGACGCGCGCTGCGCCCGAGCCCTTGACCGCCTCGAGTCCCTTCGCCTCGAGGCGGGTGGCTGGCCGGCGCACGCGAAATGGTACAAAGTCGCGGGTACCGGATCCAACATCGAGTCGATCGGGTGGGGTGCCACCGGTGCGGCCAAATCCAACGACTGGGTCACCCTCGACGCACTCCGCGTCCTAACCCACGCGGGACGCATCTGACGCCCGGCGACCCGAGGCCTCGGCGCGGACATCCGACGCCTCGCGCGTCGCGCCCACGAAGCGCGCCGTGTCCGACACGGCGGCGGTGAGCAGGGCCACGAGGCGTTCATCGGGGTCCCCGCCGCACGCTCGCGCGATCCCATCGACGGCGCCGGTCACGATATCCCGGCACTGCCGCACGGTCATGCCCGGGCGGCCCGGACCGACTTTCTCGATGAACCGGATGGCCCAGGCATCGGCGGCGGGGGCGGCCCGGAGGGCGGCCTCCGCCAGTTCGCGCGACTCCGCGGCGAGCTCGTCGTCGCGTTCCGCGAGCACGCTGAGGGCGACGCGCACCCCCACCGCCTGTGAACGCTGCCGCTCCTCAGCGGCGACAGGCAGGGCGGCGCTGGCAGCTCGCACGGTGAGCAGGACGTCGAGCAGCGGATCGTCGCTCGTCAAGCCGACCACTGTCGGGATGAGCGGCGTGAGCCGGGCGCGGCCAGCGTCGCTCGTCAGGTCGTTCACCAGCCGTGCGAGATGCGCGAGGGTGCCGTGCGTACACGCGGGATGGTCGCTCCAACGCTCTCCCGCGAGGTACGACGCGAATTCCATGAAGCAGGCCCCGCGCAGCGGCGAGCGGTGCCGGCCCGGGGAGAGGATCGGCATGACATCCGGGTGACCCATCCAGTCGCGCATCGGACCTCCCTCTCTCCTTCCACTGTGCGCCTGCCGCATCCGTGATTCAAGTACCTCGGCCGGATTCTCCGTAGGCAAGGGTCAGTCGGAAATTATGCAAATGGCGCTCAAATGCTGACGGCGGTCGAGACCTCGTGAGCCTGAAGGGAGGATGGACCCATGGCATCCCTCGACTCCCTGACCCCCGACGGGCGCCGATTCGTCTCGGACTACCACCTCGCAACTCTCTCGACGATCGGGCGGAACGGCGCCATTCACGTCGTCGCGGTGGGTTACACGGTCGATGAAGGCATCGTGCGCGTCATCACGAGCGATCGCAGCCAGAAGGTCCGCAACATTGAGCGCGACGCACGGGCGACGGTGGCGCAGGTGTCAGGCCCGCAGTGGCTCAGTATCGCGGGCTCGGCGGTGATTGAACGGGACGCCGATGCGGTGGACCACGCGGTGGCCCTCTACGCGCAGCGCTATCGGCAGCCCCGCGTGAATCCGCTGCGCGTGGTCATTCGACTCGCACCTGATCACGTGATGGGTTCCGCCGGATTGGTTGCATAACGTCTCCTCCGGCACGGGACTGTCCGCCGAGGGCGTCGAATGACGATCCCCTTGCGTCACCCTCACGGTCTGGCGAGAGTGGACGAATGGCCGTTGTGCGCAAGCTCTCCCTCTTCCTGGCACTTCTGGTCGGCGCCGCGCTCATCGCTGCGGTGGCGTTCGTCGTGGGGGTTCGCACTCGGAGCCCTCACGTGCTGCGCTTCGCGCGTGCCATGCAGCGGGACATGGTGAACCCCGGGGTCGTGCGGGATGCCGGCACCACGGGCTCGCCCTGGGCCGTCGTCCGCGCACCCGGCCGGGTCAGCGGCAGGGTCTACGACACGCCGGTCGGGGTGCAGCGCGTGGGTGACGTGCTGTACATCTCCCTCCCTTACGGCGAGGGAACCCAGTGGCTTCGCAACGTCCGCGCCGCCGGCGGCGCAACCGTGCTCCACGACGGCCACGAGATCCACGCGACCGCGCCACAACTCGTTCCCATCGGGCAGACGCCTATGGCCGCCGTCGATCGCCTCACCATCGCGATCTTCGGCATCACGCACGCGTTGCGGCTGCACGCGGCATCCTCGATGCCCTTCGTCCCGCGGTAGATTCAGCCGCGCTGACCGCGGCTCGCGTGCACCGGGCCGCGACCGGTGGGACCGATGGTTCGGGACGTCCAGCCGGAGTAGCGTGTGGCTCACTTCGATTCGTGGAGAGGACCCGGATGCCAGCCACCGACGATCTCATCCGTCACGCAGAGGAGTGCTGGCTCTCGGGATTCGAGGCCGGCCCCACCGAGCCGCCAAGCCGACTGCTGGGGCGCGGCGACACCGCGCCTGACGCCGAGCTGGCCGATGCGACCGGTACAACGAGGCAGCTTGCGCAGAGCTGGGCAGCCGGCCCCGCGCTGGTGATCTTCTGGCGGCATTTTGGATGCCGGTGCGGGATGGAGCGCGCCCGCCGCCTCGACGCGGAGCTCGGCGATTACCGTGCGGCGGGCCTCGCTGTCGTCATCGTGGGACAAGGTCAACCCACGCAAGCCGCTCAATACGCCGACGAGCACGGCATCACCGTGCCGGTGCTCGTCGACCCCACCGCCGATGTCTACCGTGCCTACGGCGTCGGCCATTGGCAGCCCGAGCAGCTTCTCTTCGATGCCCCGGTCGAGTACCTCGCACACCCGCGCGAACTCGGCCAGGGCCTGGTCGAGTCTCGACGGGCGGAGGGCCGGCCGATGGTCGATGACCCATGGCGTGCCGCTGCCGAGTTCATCGTCGGGCAGAACGGGGTGATCAGGCTCGGCTACTCGTATCAATACTGCGAAGACTTCCCCGACCCGCGGGTGCTTACCACTGCCGCTCGACTGGCAGATCGGGCTTGAGCAATCGGGCGCATGCTGGCTTGGGGACCGCCACTGCTTGACGGAGTGCGGACGCCGGCAGTTGCGCTAGTGACGGCAAGGAGTTCCTATGTCATTCAGCGATCCGAAGATTCCCGTCCCCACGGAGTTGAAGACTGAGGAATTCGTCCTGCGTCCCATCCGGGCCGCAGACGCGGCATGCGATCACGCCGCCGTGATGGAGACGCGGCAAGACCTTCGGGTGTGGGAGCAGTCGGCCTGGCCCGAGGAGAACTTCAGTGTCGAGGCGAACCGCAAGGATCTCGTCGATCTGGAGCGACGCCATGCAGAGCATCGCGCATTCACCTACACGGTGGTGGACCCGCAGGACGTCGAGTGCCTTGGGTGCGTCTACATCTTTCCGACGACCGCCACGTTCCTCGCGAAGTCCACAGTGACCGCCATTGGCGACGACCTGTGGACGGACCTCGACGCCGTCATCTACTTCTGGGTTCGCAGGTCGCGGATGGTGACAGCGATGGATGGGCGCCTCCTCGCCGCACTCCGAGCGTGGATGCGGGAGGAGTGGTCGTTCGCGCGCACCGCGTATGTCACCAACGAGCAGTTCGAACAGCAACTCGACCTTCTCACCCACACCGACCTGCGCCTGCGCTTCGAACTGCTCGAGCCAGGCAAGCCCGGGAAGTATCTGGTCTTCGGATGAGGGGTGCGCATCGACTGGACCGGCACTTGCCGGGATGTCGACCCTTTCACTCGCTCGCATTCCTGAGCCACCGGAACACAGGTCCGATCGCGCTATCGTTGCGGGTCAGGCGACGGATGCGGCGATCGAATGCGCTGGGGCGCGTGACATGCACCGTGTCGCAGATACACATCCTGCCGGTTCAGTGGCGTGGCGGTTCTATGGAGGGAGATGCCGTGACGAGTCAGGAAGCCGCTGATTGGAGGGCGGGACGGGGAAGGCTCGCGCAGGTCTTGGCCTTGCGTGGCGGAAGAGCGGAGCGGGAAGCGCCCTTCGTGATCGAACATCGCGAAGAGCTGATCTACATGCTGTGTCAGGCGGCGGAGCTCGAGCACGGGATCATGATCCAGTACCTGTTCGCCGCGTACTCACTGAAGCAGGGGGCGGACGAGGGCCTGACCGCCACCCAGCTTGAGACCGTCAGCCGTTGGCGCAGGACCGTCGCTCACGTCGCCACTGAGGAGATGCTGCACCTCGCTCTTGTGCAGAACCTGCTCTCAGCGATTGGGGCGGCGCCACACCTGACGCGGCCGAACCTCCCCGCGCCGGTGCATCACTATCCGGCTGGCGTCAACCTCATGCTGATGCCGTTCAGCGAGGAGGCACTGCTGCATTTCATATTCCTCGAACGCCCGG
Organism: uncultured Actinomycetota bacterium; assembly: GCA_963751055.1. Taxonomy (GTDB): domain Bacteria; phylum Actinomycetota; class Actinomycetes; order Actinomycetales; family Microbacteriaceae; genus Microbacterium. Next base: position 1,439,736 of record CAVVTB010000002.1, read on the forward strand.
AGGGACTGCCCTTCGCCGGTGCGCCGGGTCTGGATGACGTTCCGGAGCGCGATGTGCTTCCGCCGCTGGCCAGCGATGACATCGTCCCTCAGCTGCAGGACTTCGCAACTATCAGCCATCTCTACCGCTCGATCGAGGATGGCATCGCTCATCTTGCCGAGAGGATTGGCGAGGCCAACCTGTTCGTGGGTCCACCGCGTGCGCAGGCAACAGCATCTCATTTCAACTTGCCCGAGTTGGTGGCAGTCACGGATGTCGCGTCGGCCCAGCATGCGATCGATATCATCCTCGAGCAGGGCGAGGGCGCCCGCGGAGCATGGGAGACCTCTCACTTCGGCCAGTTTGTGGCGATTCTCGAGGAGTACCGCACAATGCAGGCGGAACATCCCGACTTCGCCGCCGCGCGACCCGTGACGTTCGCGACCGTCCGTCGCAGCGAATATGACACGTCCGTCCCACTCATCGAAGATCAGCTGACAGCCCGGTGCACGGACCTGTTCAACGTCGGCTACGAGCTTCTGGTGCTGATCATGGAGCGGTACTTTGCGCATACCGACGAGACTGATGACCAGCTCGCGACTTTGGCGAACACCACTCGAGTCCTCATGAACGGCATGCTCAGCCCAGTCGGCAAGCTGATCACCAGGCTGCCTGTCGGGCCACACCTGCCTGGTCGGGCGGCAGGTCCAAGCTTCGAGATGTTCTACGTCGGCGACGACTTTCTCCCACATCGCAACTCGGCGTGGATCCTCCTCGAGGAGCGAGCACGCGAGGCTGCGGCGCTGGCTGGGGCCATCGCGAGCACGGCGCCGGATCACGTCGCACCGGTGGTCGGCATTGCGCAGAAGACCCTCATCGCGGTGGCTGACTCGCTTGCCGCACACTTCGCAGATTGGGGTGCGGCGAGCCGGTTCCTTACGAGCACTGCTGAGGATGCCGGGGAACCTCCGCCATCCGCGGCACTGGTGCCGCCAGACTCGACACGGCCGTCGGGTGTGTTCGAAAGGGATATCAAGACGCTGTTTCGTCAGAAGGACCGCGACTCGATGCGGTTCGCCTTCGACTTGTGGTCGTTCGACGATGTCTCCCAGCACGCGGACTCCATCCGTCGCCGCGTCGATGAGGGGACCATGCCATGTGACGGCACCTGGAGCGCCGAGCAGATCGCCACTTTCAGCCGCTGGATCGACGCGGGCAAGCCTGAGTGAGGGGCGCACGCGCGCTGCGCCTTGTTGGGACCAGGCCGGCTGTCGCGTCTGACCCCCGTAGTCCCTAGGCTGATGCTCGCTATCGTTCAGATTGCTGCAGCATCCATCCACTCACGAGGGAGGGCCGCACGTGTTCTGGTTCGGCGAGCTTCCCCTGGCACTCTCGCTGCCGCTCTTCGTCGGCGGGTTCGTCTTGGTGTCGTGCCTGATCGTCGTCGGGCTGCGGCCGGTCGTGCGGAGGCTGGTCGACGACACGGAGCAGTGGGATCGAGTTCTGGGCCACGTGATCGGCACCTTTGGCGTATTCTTCGGCATCCTGCTCGCCCTCGTGGCGGTGTCGGTGTACGAGAACTACGCGGACACCCGGCAAGCGGCCCTGCACGAAGCGGGGCAGATCACCGCGCTCTATCGCGGTACCACCGGTCTACCCGAGGACGTCGCGGCTCCCATGGAGCAGACGATCAGAAATTACCTGCATGTCGTGATCGAGGAAGACTGGCCGGACCAGCGGCAGGGGTTGCTGCCTATGGCCAGCACCGGGTTCGTCGACCAGCTCGAGCGGCAGATCCACGAATACCAACCGGAGGACTTTCAGCAACTCGCCGAGTTCCAGCAGCTCCTCACCACTTTCGACGACTTCGTCGAAACTCGGCGCGAACGCATCGATGCCACCACGCTCGAGCTTCCCACGCTGTTCTGGGTCGCGCTCTGGGTGGGCGCGGCGGTGAACGCGGTGCTCATCGGCCTGATCATCGTGAAGAGCCGGCGGCTGCACCTCCTCATGGCCGGCATGCTGGCGTTGTTCATCGGGCTCGTCATGTTCGTCACGTCGGACATGGACCGGCCGTATCAAGGGTCGATCTCCGTCGGTCCAGGCGCGTTCCAGCGCGTGATGAACCAGATTGAAGAGATGGCTCCCGAGCCGTAGGTCTCCGCGGGCAGCGGCACAGTCGGACTATCCCTCATCGAGGTGTGCCTGTTCGATGGCCTGCGCCGAGGCGAAGGTCAAGAAGGCGGACGCGGTCACGCGAGCGAAGTATTCGGGCGAGGTCTACCGGTTGGTGGCGGCGGAGTCGGGGCGCGGCGGATCCAACATTGCAAGCCGGTCCGTCTACGAACGTGAGATTGCTCGTAGCTCGTCGAGTTGCTCCCTGGTCGCGTTGGGTCTGCCGACCTTGGGGTGTCGCGGAATGGACGGATCGGTCTCGATGGCGACTCCGAGGGCGGCATCTGCGTAACGGCGCGCACGGCGCGCATCGCCACGGGCGCTCGCGACCCGGGCGCGGGCCGTGAAATGACGGAGCACGAGGTTGCGAAAGATGGCTGACCGCGCGACGGACTCTTCACTTCGATCAAGCCAGTAGTCGGCTTCTTCCAGCGACTCAGGGGTTCCGCGAAGCAGCAACATCTCGGCCATCGCCAAGTCGAGATCGGTCCGGCCACCGCGCCAGGCTGCAGGGTCGGCGTCCCGTCGCTGCAGAAGGTCGCGGGTCGCCGATTCGGCTTCTCCGAGATACCCGTCCGCTGCATAGGCCTGGGCCAGGCTCTCGGCTGCCCATGTGGCCTGCAGCCGATCAGAATCGCCGTACTCGTCGACAACGCGTTGAAAGAGGAGTCGCCCCGACTCTCGAGTGGCAGGCTCGGCCTGCGCAGCCAGATGCTCGCCCTGGATTCGAAGGTATTGCGCCCGACTGGCTGATCGTGCGCGCCGAAGCTTCAGTTCGAACGCGGTCGCCACGGACTCGTCCCATGTTGACGAGCGAAACCACTCAGTGTCGTCATACTCCGAGGCCACCTGGCGATTCTGCCCTGCTCCGGCCGAAACGGCGAACCCCAAGCTCACCGCCAGGACCGCAAGACATGCCACGCAGCCGCCAGCACCCGCACGATGGCCGGTCGCTCTGCGCTCGTCGGCTCGCCCGTGTCAGAGCTTGTAGCCGGTCGCGCGCAGCAGTTCCTTGCGGTCCGCGACATCCTGCTCAGTCTCGACACCGACCGGGGGTTCGCCGTCGATCACTCCTGCCACGCCACGGCCGGCGTTGGTGACGGCGACGAGGATCTGCACCGGATTCGCAGTGGCGCAGTAGATCGAGCACACCTCGGGCACCGCTTTGACCTGGTTGAGCACGTTCACGGGGAACCCGTCACGCAGCATGATCACAAAACAGTGCCCAGCGCCGATGGCCAATCGCCGCCGCGACCGCGAGGTCCACAGTGAGTCGTCGTTGCCGGTGCGCCTGACCAGCCGTGCAGCGGATACTTCACAGAACGCGACTCCGAACTTCAGGGTGCCGCCGACCCCGGCGAGCGCCTCATGTAGGTCTTCGACCGTCTTGATGAAATGAGATTGACCGCCGATGACGCTCACGTCGTCTGGCTTATCGTGCGCCGGACGACCTGGATGCCGACAGTCATGGTGATCCTCCTTCGACGCGGACAGATAGACCCGCACGGCGCCGCACGCCGGCACTTCGATCAGCCGTGGCGACCTGCGTCTCGTTCTCCCAAACTGCTGAGTGCCGAGCGATCGCGGACTCGCCCTGAGACGGCCGGAGTCAGTCGGACTCGTCGTTCGCGGCGGTCTCGATCCAGTCGACTGCTTCGTCCGGAAGCGCCGTCGGGTCCTGACTCGTCGACCTGCCACGCACTCGAGGTCACAGAGCCACCAGCCGCCTTGATCTTGCTCAGCACTTCCGGCGACACCGCTTCGCCGTGTGGAGCAACTCCAGAACCAGCGTGCGGAACAGATCTAGCCGAGGAACACACGTAACGACGGTGCGCGTCTCGAGGGACTGCGGTACCGGACGGTCGCAGGAATCACCTATCCCGGCGGTCCCCCGCAGAGTGTCACTTCGACCGAGTTGGGCCCGCGAGCGGGATCTGTCCGGCCCGCTGCGTCTCCCCCGGCCGCACCGGCTAGCAGGCTACGAAACTAGACGAGGAGCCGCTTGATCTCTGCGAGCCGGGCTTCGGATTCCGCGAGCCGCTTACGCAGCTCCTCCACCGTCGTCGGTGCCGGCTCGGTGGACTTGTCGGCTGGCGCGGTCGCGGCATCCGTGTCCTTCGGAGCAAGGAATACCGTCGCCAGGTAGCCGGTGAATGTTCCAAAGATGCCGACGCCGATGACGATGATCACCACGGCGCAGAGGCGCCCCAGATTCGTCACCGGGTATTGATCGCCATACCCGACGGTGGAGATCGTGACGATGGTGTACCAGAGCGCGTCCGACGCGGAGGTGATGTTCGCGCCCTTCGCGTGCCCCTCGATCGCCAGCATCGTGAGGCTGCCGAACTGCAGCACGAGGATCCCCATCAGCAGCAGCACGTAGAGCGCGCTGCCGGCACGGTCGCGAATCAGCGTCCGCGCAATCGCGCGAATGCCCACTGCCTGCAGCAGCCGATACACCCGGATCAGCCGAAACACCCGCAGGATCTTGAACTGCGGAAACGGGAGGCTGGCGAGAAGATCCGCCCACCCGAAGTGCTTGAAGAAATAGGCGGATGCTGATGGCGCCGTGAAGATCCGATACGTGAAATCGGCGAGGAAGATGATGCTGAACAGCACGTTCATCGCCCACAGCACGGTATCCAGCGACTCATCCGGCACCAGGAGCAGCAGGAACAGGTTCAGGATGGACAGGATCGACAGGATGCCGACGAAGATCTCGTATCCGGTGCTCTTGAGCTCGCTGCGTTCTCTATTCATGTCCCCCACCAATCGATCGCACTTTGTTCAACGTGACGGTGATCGATGCAAGCGACTCACCTCGGACGCCTCTGATACCACCGTATGGCGCTCCCCCGCGCTTGCGATGGCGGCTGGCAGCCAAGTGCTCCAGATTGTCCTCGCTTCGCGGACCCCGACAAAGTTGGCTGTCGCGTCTCTCTCGACCTCTGCTTCGACCGATTAAGGACGAGCCGCCTGCCCGCATGTCCAGCTGCCTGGAGACGTTCGGTCTCGAACGGCTCGGTTCGTGGACAGCACTACTTCGGGAACTGTTCCAGCGGGGTCCGGTCGCCTACCGACCAACGATGACCAAAGGGATCGGTAAAACCTCCCTGACGATGCACGCCCCAGGGTGTGTTGTAGTCAGTTGCCTCTTCCACATCGGTCGCTCCGGCTTGGGCAGCCAGTCAATGCGCGCATATGCCCAGTGGTGCGGTCCCTGACGCGCTCAGGCGAAATACCGGATACGAACACAAGCGCGCTTCAGCGTGTGTGGCACGCCTTCAGATAGCTGAGGAATGACGCCTGCAACCCGGTGACGTGTGTCTCGTGCATCATTGCGGTCGAAATGTCCTGGGACCATCCGCGCGCGTGCAACTGCTCCAGGACGGCGAGAACGTTGCGGGCGATTCCGCGATAGATCGAAATGGTCCCGATCACTTCGGCTTCGTTCAGGGTGATGTGCAGGCGCGGCGTGGAAGAGTCCGCCTCTCGTTCGGGCAACGCCTCGAGCAGTGAGAAGATCTGGCTGTTCGTGGCCGCGACGCCCGGGGTTCCCGCCCCGATGGTCGAGAACGGGGCCGCGCGGCGCAACCACGCGTAGAGGGTGAAGATGCCGCCATAGGAGTAGCCGAAGAGGCCGTGCCCGGTCTCACTGACGCGCAGCTTCTCCTGGAGGACGGGGTGAAGCTCGTCAGTGAGGAAGTCGAGGAAGACATCGCCGTGGGTGTCGGCCAGCTGCGCGAGGTACGCGTCCATGTGTTCCTGGGTCATCGCGCCTGCGTCGCGAGCCTGTGTGAGCGTTGTCACCATGTCGTCGCTGACCGGCTCGCCCGGCGGCACGAGATCGCGGTTGCGAAGGCTCGCCCACTGCGCGGCCTCCTCGCCGGCGTAGCCGACGCTCACCTGAATGTATGGCGCGACGGTGAGATAGGGGTCCAGCTGCGTGACGATGAGTGGCGCGGTGAGGCCAACGGCAAAGTTGCCGTCCATGACGTAGATCAGTGGCAAGGGATCCGCGGAGTCCGCGTAGCCGGGCGGGGTGGTCACCCACACGCCGTAGGCGTGCCCGGATTTCGCAGTGATCTCGAAGTACTCCGTGTCTGCCAAACAGCCGTTCAACATGTCGCTCATCAAGCATCTCCCTTCACGATGCGGCCGGCCTTCACGACGAGGGCGGCCATGTCCGGATCGGCGAACACCTTTGCGTCCTGCGAGCGGGTCCTGGCGCCACGCGACCAGGTCGGCCCGCATCCCGACGCGGATCATCCCGACGGTCTCACCCAGACCGACGATGTCGGCGTTGACGCGGGTGGCCGACACCAGCGCCTGCATGGGCGACTCCAGCTCAGCGCGCAGGCGCAGCTCCTCTCCTCGTCGCCGCTGGTGCGGTCCGATGAGGTCCGTGCCCAGGCCGACCCGAACGCCCGCTGTGCGGGCGATCCCCAGCGCTGCGGCCATGCGCTCGCGGACCCCGCTGACACGTTCGCGCGCTGCAGGATCCAAGTCCATGCTCTCGGTGTCCATGAGCTGCTCGATCACAGCGAACGTGGGGACGAGTGCCACGTCGTGCTCCCGCATCAGCTCGGCCGTGGGCTCGTCGATATCGGTACCGTGCTCCACGCAGCGCACGCCGGCCAGTACGGCATTGCGGATACCCGCATTGTTGTGCGCGTGAACCGTGACGTAGGTGCCACGAGCTCGCGCTTCCTCCACCGCCACGGCGATCTCTTCGACGGTGAACTGCGTGTCGTCGAGGTGGTCGTGGCCCCCTACAACGCCCCCCGTGACGCACAGCTTCAAGAACGTCGCGCCGCGACGGAACGCTTCGCGCACGTTGCGCCGCAGCTCGTCGGCGTTACCCGACATCATCGACAGAGCGCACAGCCCGGGGATGTGATGCGCGTTCCACATCTCGGTCGGCTCCCATGCGGCCCCGTAGTATCCGTGCCCACCCGTCTGGCACTGCACCGGACCACAGCTGAGGACCCGGGGTCCGCGCACCTTGCCCTTCTCGATGACGTCGACGACCCCTCCGTCGATGCCGCCGGTATCGCGCACCGTGGTGAACCCGGCGTCAAGGGCGTGACCTGCGTTGGCGAAGATGTCGGCGGCCATCTCAGCGACAGAGAGCTGGAAGCCGAACTGCGCCCTGATCGGGCTCGAGAGCCCCAAGTGCACGTGTGCATCGATCAGCCCGGGAGTCAGGACCATGCCGTCGAGATCGACCGACTCTGCATCCGCCGGCGCGTGACCGATCCCCGTGATCGTGTCGCCCGTCACGCAGACATCGACCACCACCGGGTCTTCCCCGGAGCCGTCGGCGACGAGACCGTGCGCGAACCAGACATCCCTCATGCAAGCTGCTTTCGAGAGAACGGCAATGTCCTCAACAGTGGTGAATTCGTTGTGCGCTAACGTACTCAACAGTGGTGAAGGTGTCAACGGAGGGAACGTGAGGTCACCGGTCGGAGCAGGAAGGGAGCGCCTCTTGGAGGCGCTCTTCGAGGTGTTCGGCGAAAGCGGCCCGAGCCCGAACCTGTCGATGCGTCAAGTCGCCGAGCGCCTCGGTGTGCACCACACACTGCTGACGTACCACTTCGGCTCGCGGCCGGGCCTTCTGGCTGCGGTGCTGTCCGAGGCGCGCCGCCGCGACAACCTCGTCATCGCCGCGACCGACGATGAGCTCGGGTTCGTCTCGCTGTGCAGAGCCGTCTGGCGCTTCTACGCGAACGATGCCTTAGAGGATCGAAGCCGCGCGTTCTTCCACCTGGTCGGCCTCGCGGTCTATGAGCGCGACGCGTTCGAGCATTTCCTCGCCGACATCGACGACCTGCGGCAGCTGCTCGAGGCAGCCGCCATTCGGGACGGTTCGACACCCACGAATGCGAGGCAGCTGAGCATCATCGCTACCTCCTCATTGCGAGGGCTGCTGCTGCAGCGACTACTGGCGCCGTCCCCCGACGTCGACGCAGCGGCCGAACGCTTCCTCGCCTCGTTGACCGCCCTCAGCGAGGATCGTCAACCGATGTAGACCGCCTCTACGCCGTGGAAACCAGGCGGAACACGGGAACGAACTCGGGGTCCACGATCGCCGGGCGTGTCAGGCTGAACGCCTCGATGCGATGTTCGGTGAACCCCTTCGTGGTGAGGTCGGCGAGGATCTGCCCGACGAGGCTCGCGAACTTCCCCGCATGGCCTGCGCCGTTGAACACGGCCACATGCGGGTTCCCGGGGATGGTGTCGAGGACGAAGTCACGGTCGGCCGGCATGTCGTAGACGCACGTCTTGTTCGCCAGCGCCACACCGGCGGCGCCAGGCAGATACTCGGCGAGAAAGCTGTGAAGCACACGCGCCTCGTCATCGTCGCCTTCGTACACCCGCTCGTCGCTGGTGATGAAGTGTCCACGCATGTCACGGGCGATCTTGATGGCGGCCTCTCCGTAGACCGGAAAGCCGTAGTGGACTTCGTCTGCGTGGTGGATCCAGATCGGGAACCTGTCCGGCGTGTAGTCGGTCAACCTCGGTGCCGCGAAGTAGCTGACTTGCTCTTGCGACAGGGTCAGTGAGAAGTTGAGTCCCAGATCCGGCATCAGCTCACCGAGCCACGAAGCGGCCGCGACAACGAGATAGTCCGCATCGAACGTCCCGCGGTTGGTTGTGACGGTGACGTGTTGCTCGTGAATCTTGACCCCAGTCACTCTGGTGCGAGACAAGAACTCCACGCCATTGCTGATCGCGAGCGAGGTATGCGCCGACACCGACTTGCGGATATCGATAATGCCTCCCGCGGCCTGGTACAGGCCAACCGTGTCGTCGGAGATGCGCCATTGCGGGAAGCGGTCTCTGACTTCGTCCGCCGTGAGATCCTCATACTCGATTCCGGCGGCATCCATTGCTGCCTTGTATCCGTCGATCTCTGCGGCGCCGGGGGTGCCAGCGGGAGCGAGGTCGAGCCCTCCGGTCTTCGTGTAGATGGTCAGACCGGATCGCCGCTCGATCTGGGACCACGTGTCGAACATCGCGGGCGTCAGCCTCGTGTAGTCCGCGCGGTGGTAAGCGTGACGGATGATCCGCGAGTGATCCCCGGAGGAACCGAGGGCGTTGACGAGATCGAACTGCTCGAGCACCAGCACGCTCTCGGACCCGCGCTCGGACAGCCAATAGGCCGTGGCTGAACCGATCGCCCCGGCACCGATGACGATGTGCGAGTATCCCTTGGCCACGGGTGAGCCCCTTCGAAGTTGCGCTAATGCGACGCTCGCGGCCGGCGTTCCGTCTGACCGCTGTTCTCTAGAACCGTACTCGGAGCACGGACAGGGTCCCCGGTTCTGACGCGGGGACCTCACGCGCGGCTCAGCGCCGTAATGCTCTGACGTTAACCGTCGAGGGGGTCAGAGGAGGCAATAGACGGATAGCGACTCAATGACGAAGTCGTCAACGACGGCAAGCGACGAACCGACCACTCCCGAAGGGCAAAGGAGGCGCAGACCAGAACGCGCCTCTTGAAAGAGTGCGTTGATCCCTTCTAAGCTCCCCGGCTGCGGTCCGCCGTACGGAGTCGCAGACGCGCATGCCCACAACGTGCTGGCGTCGGGGTTGCGGGCCACGACCCCGTTGATGAGTTCCGTGCACGCCTGCTGCAACCCGTCGATGGTGAATTGTGCCGTGGCAGTGGCGGTGCCGCCGTCTGTCAGGCTGAACGTAACCTCGAACACGTGCGTGCCGTCGAGCTGGCCAGACAGGTTCAGTGTGTACGACGTGAGCTTCTTCGCCGATGCGGCCGGGGTGCCGCAATCGACCAGCGGGGTGCCATCCAGGGTGCACGAGACGGACGGGTTCCCCTGCTTCACGGCACGATTGATCGAGTAGGTGATGGTCACCTCGCCGCCGACCGGTTCGGCGGCGGACGCCGTGGCCACCGGCGCGCTATTCGTCTTGGGTGGTGCGGCGTTCGCGGGACCCCCGAACCCGACCATCCCTATCGTGAGGGCGGCGACCGCGCCCCACACCCACATCTTCGACGTTCTTCCGACTGCGCGCATGATGCGCCCCGTTCCCCCAGAGTCGGCGCAAGGTCCCCAGGACCCTCGGAACGCTTCATCGCGAGCCCGACCTGATCCGGACGCTACACCCAACCAGGGCTAGACGACAGCGCCGCACCTCGGCGATGGGGGCAACGATGGGCAGCGTCGGCGGCTCACTTGAGGCATTGACGGGTAGCGCGCCTTCAGTCCTCGGGACCGCTGCCCATCGGAGCGGTGGCCGGCAGTTTCTCTCGGAGGGTTCGCCGTTGCCACCGTCGGCCATCGATCATGGTCGCGTGGTCGATGTAGTCCTGGTCGATGAACTGCTCGACCCGTAGGCCGTGACCTCGGCCCGGTTTGAATTGACGGATGCCGGGACCCGCCGTGCGCGATGGGTCCCGGCATCCGTCACGCCACTAGGAGACGCAGATGAAACTGGCGGCCGAGTTGACGTCGCCGCCTTCGTATTGCGGCCACATGGGGTACTGGCACAACGGTCGGGTGCGGCCGGCTGTCGCCACATTGGTGTCGACGACCGTCTGCGCGCCAGGCGCGACACCGTTCTCCACCCAGTTCCGCAGTGCGGTCAGCGAGTCCCAGCCCGCGACGAACGGGCCGAATCCGTGACTCATCCCGGGGATCGTGTAGAACCGCAGGAAGGTGTCCACCTTCTTCTGGCCGAGGTCGGCGACGATCCGGTCGTACAGCTGGATCGTGTTGTACGGCGACACCCCGTCGTCCGCCATCCCGGTGTACATGAGCACCTTGGTCTTCTTGGCGAACGCCTGCTGGAAGCTCACGTCTGTCGTGTCCATGATCGTGCCGAGCTCCTGCACTCGGTCCTCGTAGGCATGGAGGTCGAAGTCCAGGTAGTTCAGGGTCGGGTTCTTCGTCACGAAGTACTTCGCGTTGGTGTCTCCGACCTGGTAGTGCCAGGCATCCTGGCTCGTGGCAGGGTTGTGGGGCACCTGGGTCAGGCCGAGGTGGTAGCGGCCGAAGAGCCCGGTGCTGTACTCGGTGCCCAGCAGGCCGCCGTTGTATACCGGGAACGCGGCGGCGACGCTGTTGCCTGCGATCTCGAACCCCAGGTCGTTGTCCGAGGCAAGGGTGTTGAGCGTCGCGATCTGCGCGTCGGACAGGCATGTGTCGCCGAGATCAGCGCCGCCTGCACAACGGAGGGTCTGAACGTCGAATGTGTCGAGGCATCCCTCAGTGTCGGAGATGATGCCGTCGGCGAGCCCGTCGATCGGGTCGCACGTCGTATAGACGGCGTCGACCAGGAGCGCCTGCTTCGCGGGGTTCACCCAGCCGGCGCCGCCGTTGGCGTAGAGCGCGTCACGATAGACCGAGCCGTGGCCGGCGTGCATCATGGTCACGTTGTACGTCGGTGTCCCCGCCACCACGCCGTCGTAATCCTTGGCGTAGCGAGCCGCGGCATCGATGGCCTCATGACCGCCCTGTGAGAAGCCGATGAAGTAGAAGTACTCCGGGTCGTCGTCGTACGCAGCGTCGATGAGCGCCATCGCGACGTCGTGGGTCTTCTTGATCGACTGCTGGCCGTAGTTGAGGAGCGCCTCGTCGTTCAGGGCGAAGGCTCCGCCGCCGCCCTGGTGGCCCCCGTCCGAGCCCAGGGTCACGAATCCCTGCTCGAGGGGTGTCGGCTGTCCGGGGGGCTGGTTCCGATAGGGCGTCAGCCCGGTGACGAGCGTGCCGTTCAGGCCCCCGCCGCCCATCTGCAGTGCCCGACCGTTCCAGTTGCTCGGGAGGTTCACCTCGAATCCGATGACAGGTGCGGCCTGGTCGACCGGGCGGATGCTGCCCTTCACCCTGCACTGACCGTTCGACGGCGTCTGCACCCACAGTGCTTCCGTGACTACCGCACCCGTCGTGGGCAGATCGATCGCCTTCGCACTGACCTCCAGAGCGGTCAGGGCGGCGCACTGCGCCGCACCGAACGGCACAGGGTCCTGCTTCGCCTGCGCCGGACCCGTTGTCCACATCGCCGCCACCAGCGCGACGACCGCCGCTGACGCAGCGAGATTTCGCTTCCGCATGATTCTCCTCGTTGAGTGTTGAGCGACGGAACCGCGGCCCGACATGGCGAGAGGGCGGGCGGTCCCTCTCGGCGACCATAACCGTTACCTATGAACGAAGGGAAGTGTTCACGCCAAAATTGTTCACGATTCTGGTGCCGTTGCTGATCTGGGCGGGGCTGCACTGAAAGCATGATGCTGTCCCCAAGGGCGAAACGTCTGGTGCGAGGTGTAGCCGGCGCCCTTGAGCAATGCCGGATCAATTCGTAGAATCCCGCAGCGAAGGGAGCAATCCGACATGGATGGACCAGATCTCCTCGCGGCACGACTTCTCCGCGCGATGGTCGCCGACGACGTCGACGCCGTCAGTCACCTCGTCGTCGAAATCGAAGACAGCGGCTACGCCGGCCTCGTCGCCACAGGACTCGCGCAGTCCTACATCAACGAAGTGCTGAAGACGGCCAGACGCGAACCACTCCTGCGTGCGCTCGAAGCGCGGATCCTCGAGCTGACAACCGTCGCCGAGGAAACGAACGACAAGTCGGCCTGATCACCGCTCGAGCACTTCGTTCCGCCGGGTCGCGCCTTGCGCAGAGGCATCCGCTTCAGGGCAAGCATCCTCAGGAACAGTGACGCCGCGATCGTATGGTGCGTCCGGCATCGAGCCTCCAGTTGTTGCGGTTCACCACCGGTCATTCCGCGCTGCCGAGACGGCCGCGAAGCGGGGTGCGTCACCCGGGCGTGCCGTCTCCCAGCGCAAGCCTTCTTCGCGCCGCGTGGACGCGAGTGCGCACGTTCGAGACCACCGACCTGAGCACCACCGAAGGCGCTGCCAGAGTGCTGGGGTGCGCGTTCATGAACGCGACCTCGTTGAACGCCGTCGCGACGGGAATGTCCACCACGGCGGCAGCGAGCACCTGATCGACCAGTGCGCGCTGCAACCGGATCGGCAGCGGCGGCCGGCCAGTCTCGAGCCGCTGGGCGTCACTCTGGGTGGACAGGTCCCACGCTGCATCCACGACGACCTTCTGCAGTTCGAAGAAGCGCGTCGCCACGCCGGTCGCATCGGACGCGCCACACAGGTATTCCGAGAGGCATGACGTCTGCAACGCGGCCGATGACATGCCCTGGCCGTAGATCGGGTTGAAGGACGCCGCCGCGTCCCCCACGCTGACGAGACCACCCGGGAGGCGATCCAACCGGTCGTAGCGGCGCCGCCGCGCGTCAGCAAGCCGGAAGGTGTGCACCTCTCCTATCGGCTGGTTGTGTGCGACCGCCGCGAAGACCGGGGGAAGGTCGGCGCAACGGGCCAGGAATCCGTCCCAGTCCTGAGGCGGCCGATCCTCGCCATAGGTCATCTGCAGAAGCATCCATCGGCCGTCCTCGACGGCGGTGAGCGCCGCGTGCGTCTTCTTCGGGTAACCGGGCGAGACGCGGGAGGTCGCCACGGCGACCGGTGGCTCGTTCTCGGAGCGGGCGAAGTAGGCAGTCGCGTAGTTCACGTCGATCTGCATGCGCTGCAGCGGCGGCGGTTCCCAGCCGTCGCGCTCCAACCACGCCGCCAGCCGGCTGGACCGGCCCATCGCATCCACGACGAACTCGGCCGGCACGACGCTCTCGTCGTCCGCGGCCGATACCCGGACGCCCCGTACGCGCCCCTCGCGATACGTCAGTCCCGTCGCCGCTCTCGGCAGCAGTCGCACGTTCGGCAGTGCCAGGGTGCGACGGCGCAGCAGTGCTTCGATGAAGGTCCGGCTGCCGTTGAGCAGCACCACGTTCGGGGCGGACACCGCCCGCACGTCGTCGATCCACTGCTCGCTCTGGTGCGCCGCGGAGGCAAGCGCGCCTTGCTCGACCGCCTCCCGCCCGAACCCCGGGAACCACCGCTCGATCTGCGCACGTCCGCCGGGCAGCAGCGCGTGCACCTGAAGTCGCTGCGGAACACCCCGGCGTTCGCCGCCGACCCGGTCCACGTCCCCATCCCGCTCGAGAACGACGACCTCATCGGCATGGTCGGCCAGCACCCGTGCGGCCAGCAGACCCGCGACGCTGCCTCCCAGCACGACCGCGCGCCGCAATCGCGCGGGTGCGACATCCGGTCGCTCCCGTGTGCTGAGGCGGGCGAAGACCCTTGCCGGAGATTCGCTCAGCGGTCGCTCCTCTCCGAGACGGTCACACGAGCGTGGCAGGTCGCGCTATGGGTGGTCAACGACCCTCCAGCGCGAATGTTTCACGCCGGCCGACGCTTGAGGGTCACCGACGTCCCCACCCTGTTCCGCCAATCCGTCCAATGCGCCTGTTTCCATGCCGAGTTCTGGTCCGTCCCCGGATCCACGGCGAGGGTCAGGTGGGTCCCCGGAAGTTCCAGCAGATCACGGCTATGTCGTTCACGACGGCACCGCCGGCTCCCATGAACGCGACTTGAGGCAAGGAGCTAAGTAAGCGACCGCGCTTTTTGGACAGGGTGCAGTAAAGGGCATACTCGTTCATACCGAAGGCACTTCTTCGGGATCTGAGCCTCAACAACACCTCCCTAATGGTCCCTCACCGTTTCGACACCACCCTCGCCATCGTCGGCCCCGGACGGGTCGGTCGTGCCGCCGCGAACGCGTTCCGCTCGGTGGGGTATCGGGTCTCGGGCCCTCGCGGCCGCGGCGAATCCTTCGAGCGCGTGACGGTTGTGCTGCTGTGCGTTCCGGATCGTGAGATCGCAGCGGCCGCTGACGCCGTGCGGGGCGCTGCGGACTTCGTGGGCCATACGTCCGGGGCTACGCACGTTGGGGAGGTCGGCGTCGATTTCGGTCTGCATCCGCTGCGCGCGTTCGTCGGCACTGAGGGCGCGGATGCCTTCCAGGGGATCGGGTGCGCCGTCGCCGGCACGTCGCCAGAGGCGCTTGGCCTCGCGGAGGAACTCGCGCTGGCGGTCGGCGGTGAGCCGTTTCCAGTGGCCGATACTCAGCGGGCGGGATACCACGCGGCGGCGTCGATAGCGTCCAACTTTCTCGTGACCCTCGAGGCCGCCGCCGAGACCATGGCCGCCGCGTCGGGTTTTGCGGTATCCGACATGCGCCGGCACCTGGCGCCGCTGGTACGCGGCACCGTCGAGAACTGGGCGGCCCATGGCCCGCACGCGGCGCTCACCGGACCGATCGCCCGCGGCGATGAGGCGACGGTACGGCGCCAGCGTGCCGCCGTCGCCGCGGGCGCGCCAGAGCTTCTCACACTGTTCGACGTGCTGTGCGAGAGCACACGCGCGCTCGCCGCCACCGGGGAGACAACGGCATGAGGATCGTGCGGAGCATCGCCGATGTGCGCGCCGCCGTCCGCGACGCTCGTACTGCGGGCGACCTGGTGGGACTGGTGCCGACGATGGGCGCGTTCCACGACGGGCATCTCTCGCTGATGCGACAAGCCCGCACCGAGAGCGACCTGGTCGTCGTGTCACTGTTCGTGAATCCGACTCAGTTCGGCGCGAACGAAGACCTGGGCGCGTACCCGAGGGATGAAGCGAGGGATGCCGCGCTCGCGGAGGCGGCGGGCGCCGACATCCTGTTCGCCCCGCCGGTCGAGGAGATCTACCCGGACGGCTTCGCCACCAGCATCCATGTCTCGGGCATCACGGAAGTGTTGTGTGGGGCGTCCCGCGGACCGCACCACTTCGACGGCGTCGCGACGGTGGTGGCGAAGCTGTTCCGGATTGTCGCCCCCGACACGGCCTACTTCGGGCAGAAGGATGCGCAGCAGATCCTCGTCATCCGTCGCCTCGCCCGTGACCTCGACATTCCGGTGCGCATCGTGGCCTGCCCGATCGTTCGCGAACAGGATGGCCTGGCGATGAGCTCCCGGAACGCGTACCTCGACCCGGCCTCCCGCCGGCAGGCGACCGCGCTGAACCGCGCATTGGATGCCGCCGAAGCGACGGTCGCGGCGGGGGAGGCCGAGGCCGGCGCGGTGCTCGGTGCGGCCCGCCACGTGCTGAGCCACGCCGGCATCGAGCCCGAATACCTCGAACTGAGATCCCCCAACGATCTCAGCGAACTGCACGCGGTCGATCGGCCCGCACTTCTCGCGGTCGCCGCAATGGTCGGGCCGGCCCGACTCATCGACAACCGAATCCTGGAGCCCACGCCATGAGCACGCGACCCGTCTCCCCTGCCGCACCGTCCGGCCGTCCCCGTGTCTCGATGGCGACACTGGCCGCGAAGAAGGCGAGCGGCGAGCCCATCGTGATGATCACCGCGTACGACTACCCCAGTGCGCAGATCGCGGAAGCGGCCGGGGTCGACGTGGTGCTTGTCGGGGACTCGGCCGCGATGACCGTGCTCGGACACGACAGCACCGTGCCTGTCACCGTCGACGAGATGGTGATGCTGACCGCCGCGGTCCGCCGCGGCCTGTCCACCCCGCTGCTGGTCGCCGACCTGCCGTTCGGTTCGTACGAGGTCTCCGACGAGCAGGCCGTCGCTACCGCGCAGCGGTTCATCAAGACCACCGGATGCGACGCAGTCAAGATCGAGCGCGGCGGCTCGTCGGTCGACCGTGCCCGCGCGATCATCGCCGCCGGCATCCCGGTCATGGGACACGTTGGACTCACGCCGCAGACCGCCGCGACCATCGGCGGCTACCGGTCACAGGGACGCACCGCAGAAGAGGCCCTCGCAGTCTGCGAGAGCGCGCTCGCCCTGCAGGCCGCCGGATGCTTCGCGATCGTGTTCGAAGCGATCCCCATCGCTGTCACCGACGCCATCATGCCGCGGCTGCACATCCCCGTCATCGGGATCGGCGCGGGCCCCCACACTGACGGCCAGGTGCTCGTATTCCACGACATCATCGGCCTCTACGACGGACACGCCGCCCGCTTCGTCAAGCGCTACGCCGACCTCCGCACCGAGATGGTCACCGCCGTGAGCGCGTACACCGACGAGGTGCGAGCGCGCGCATACCCGCAACCCGAACACGGGTACGGCATGCGTCCCGAAGAAGCCGCGCGACTGCGCGCACTCCTCGACGCCGGTGATACACCACGCGCAATACGTGCCTAGCTGGGGGGTGAAAGGGGTCTCGGGTGCACACCGCACAATCGAGACGATCAACCCCAGTGAGGTCTGCCCTCCACCCAAGCAGGCTTCGTTTGGAGGGCTACGCCGTCTCTCCTTGGACTCCAGCGGATCCCTAAGCGGGCAAATCCAATCGGTGCTGGAAGGGGCACGTTCGGATTGTCGTCCTGTCACCGATTGGACAGGCGGTGCGCGGAGCCCAGAGCGGGGCGACTGTGGCGATGTGGTCGGTGGGGGTCAATCGGGTTGCGCCAGGATCACATTTTGCACCAGGCCGATCGCTTCGTAGTCCTCGAACTTCTCAGCCTCGTCGACAGGATCGAGGCCCCTGTATTCCGATGCGACCACCGCGACGAGATCGCGGTTGGGAACGACCGCGATCACATTTCCGCCCAATCCCCGAGCCAGGTACATCGGATCCATCCCTGTGCTGTCGGTCCACCACTCATATCCGTACCCGTTTGGCGTGATGTCGGTGTCGACATGGGCGGTGGTGGCTTCCTTCACCCAGGCGGAGGAGACGATGGATGCTCCCTCCCATGCGCCCTCATTGAGGTAGAGCAGTCCCAGCTTCGCGAAGTCCTCGGGTCGCAGCTTCAGCAGGCTCGAGCCCTGATTGATGCCCTGGGGATCGGTCGGCCACGCGAAGTCGGCCGTAAAGTACTCCTCGGCGAGGGCCGCCAGCTGCTCGGGGGTGCCGTCGTCCTTCTTCACCCACGCCGGCTCGGTGTCGATCCCCAGCGCATCGAACAGCTCGGCTCGCGCGAAGTCGAGCACTGTCCCGTCCGTCGCTTCGTCGAGGATCGCCGCGAGCAGGTGCGCGCCGGCGTTGGTGTAGATGAATCGGCCGCTGCCGGGCCCGCGCTCGACCCGGTCGGAGATGATCGCGGCGACCCAGTCGGGCGTGGTGTAGAAGTTCAACTGCCCCACGTCGGAGCTCGTGCCGCCGGCGGCGAAGCCTGCGGTGTGAGTCAGGATGCTCTGAAGCGGAATCGCGGCCACCTCGGCGTTCATGATGTCGCGGTACGCCGGCAACAGATCGCCGAGCGTCGCGTCCACCCCGGAGATGGCTCCCTGGTCGATCGCGATGCCGATCAAGGTTGAGATGACACTCTTCGTCACCGACCTGGTGTTCAGATAGTCCGTCGCGTCTTCGCCGCGGTAGTACTCCAGGAAGGGCTCGCCGCCCTGGTAGACGAGGACCGCCCGGACCTTGTCGTATTCGTCGAGCTTGTCGAGGTAGTCGCTCACCCGGACTTGCAGATCGGCAGACGACACGCGGACGTCGTCTTCAGCGGGGAGCGTGCAAGCGGAAAGTGCCATCAATACCGCGAACAGCACCGCACTCACTCCGCGGGAACGCACAGTTGCGCGGGCGTGAGATCTCACGCCCAGTGGCGAGGAGGCCGAGGCCGGAGTGCTCATGATATGGGTGTCGCGGTGCCGCGTTCTCGCACAGTACCGCGCTGGAGGCAGGCCCGCCACAGTCCTCCCCCCAAACCCTTGCTCTACCGGCTTCCCCCAGGCTGACTAATACCCGCGTGCGTTACCGATCCGCTTGCGAGCATCGAGTTGGACGGCGAATTGGCCTCGTCACGCACCTCGGTCGCCTCGACTGATTGAGTCAGCGACGATCCGCTATCGCGCTGCCGTGCCATGTCCTAGTCACGAGACGATGCGTTACCGGAGGTCCGCGGCCCGTATGAGGGCGGCAAGAGGGCAGGGTACTCGATCGAGGGGAACTGCCGTTGCGAGCAGGCTGGCGTACCGACGCTTGTTCCCGCTCCTGCCGCCGAAGAAGCGAGCGAGTTGCGCCTCCGCAGACTTGCCGCGCTGCGCTGGTTGATTTTGGAGCCGTCTGAAGGACTGAAGCTCGCCCACCGCCGCGATGACAGCTTCCACCGCGTCGACACCGAGTGCTCGGACCAGTTCTCCCTCGAGATCTGGATCGCACACGAACACACGCTCGATCACATTCTCAAACTGCACTCGTTCGTTCGCGTCGACTAGTCCGAGGATCTCCTCACCGCATAGGCTTGCTACGACACGGCGGGCACCACTCGCGCCATTCACAACCGCAACCTTCGGAAGTTGAACGCTCATTCTCGAGCCAAGAACCTCCAGCGCGATGCGATCGCTCTCACCCTCGACGAGGATGACAGTCATAGACCACCTCTGCAATCTGCGCACACATCGGGGAGTCACGCGCCGTGTGTCACCGCGACTCTAGGTTGAACAGAGCGCAGGTGGGTGGTGTTTCTCATGCAGAATGGCGCCATGCAGGTGGTGGTTGCACGTAGCCGAGTCAAGAGCCTGGCTTGCCTTCTGGGATGTGCGCTCTTCGTCGCGGCTTCGCTTGCGATCATCGCCGAGGGATCTGCTCTCACGCTGATCGTCGGCGCTGTGGGTGTTCTGACCTTCGTCGGGTTCGGGATCGGCTGGATCGTCGTTCTACTCAGAGCTGGTCCCGGTCTCGTCGTGGACGACACCGGATTCGATGACACCAGTTCCGTCACGGCGGTGGGCCGGGTGCTCTGGGCAGACGTCACTGCGGTTTCGGAACTGAGCATCTCCTTGACGTCGTTCGTCGTCATCGGCGTCCGAGACCCGGAGCTCTACCTGACTCGCCTGCGTGGACTCCCCCGGTTTGCTGCGATCGCCAACAACCGTATGTTCGGGTCTCCGGTCGCCATCACCGCAGTGAGTCTGAAGATCAGTTTCGCAAGCTTGTCCCTGCTGTTAGCCGACAGCTTTCGGCGGTACCACGAACCTTGGCTTGAGATCCCGACGTAACTCGAGGGTGATGCGGTGGTTGTCGGTGCTGAGCGCAACCCCTGTTCGAGTCGGGCTCCGCGCTGTTAGCGTGACGGGCACCGCCGGCGCCGGAGCCGACGGCACGAGAGGATGACCGTGAGCCCTGAGACTGACGATCGCGTCGCCGACGCCTATGACCGGCTCGGATCGGTTCCCGAGTTCTCCGCCCTCGCGGACGCGGTGGGGCGCCGGGACTGGCCGGGGGCGGAGGAGGCGCTGAGCGCTCTGCCTGCCGACCAGGAGTCGTACGCGCTGGAGCTCCTCGCCGACGAGGACGACGTCGAGTCGTTCCTAGAGGGTGCCGCCGTGGCGCACCCCGCGTCGGCTCGTGCGCGCACGGCGCTGGCGGCACGGTGGATCGTCCTGGGGTGGTCGGCGCGCGGCCACGCCGTCGCATCCGAGACGTCCCGCGAGCAGATGGACGCGTTCCGGGAGTGGCTCATCCGCGCGGAGCAGGTGCTCACCGCTGTGTGCGCGGACAATCCGGCCTACGCACCCGCCTGGGCGGCGCGCATCCTCACCGCCCGGGGCCTGGAAGTCGGGCAGTCCGAGGCGATCCGGCGCTACCGGCAGCTGAACGCGGTCTTCCCGCACCATTTTCCCGGGCAGCGCGACGCCCTGATCTACCTGTCGCCCCGGTGGCACGGCGACAATCGCACCGCACACGCCTTCGCACTGAGGGCGCTGGAGGAGGCGCCAGACGGATCCGACTCCGGATCTCTGATCGCCTTCTATCATCTGGAACGCTGGATGGAAGCCGGTCGCGGTGAGGCCGGTGGGGCGATCCTCGCGCAGCCTGCGGTGCTCGCCGAGATCGGGGATGCTGCCGCACGGTCGGTGCTGCATCCCTCGCACGTGCCGAGCCCTCTCGGAATCCAGGCGCAGAGCGCCTTCGCACTCGCACTGTGGCTGGCCGGAG
The DNA here is from genome assembly GCA_963751055.1 of uncultured Actinomycetota bacterium. Lineage (GTDB taxonomy): Bacteria > Actinomycetota > Actinomycetes > Actinomycetales > Microbacteriaceae > Microbacterium. Next base: position 1,460,740 of record CAVVTB010000002.1, read on the forward strand.
AGCGCGCCGATGCCGCCGTGCACCTCCGGGCACTCGGCGGCCGGGCGAGTGCCTTTCCGTGGGACCACGCCGTCGCCGGTCCGCATGCCCTGCGCGTCGTGGCGGACGAGGTGCTCGGCCCGCAGGACGCGCCGAGATGAGCCGCGGCGCCGAGGCCGCCACGGGATCCGGCGTCGTGCACGGTGTGCGGGTGCTGTTCGCCGACCGTCCCGGCCCGGTCAGCGGGGGTCTCCTCTTCCGCGTCGGCTGGTCGGACGAGCCGCTCGCCCGGGCGGGCCTGACTCATCTGGTCGAGCATCTCGCCCTCCACGGCCGTCACGACGTGAGTGGGCACCACAACGCGGCGACGGGCGAATCGATCACCCACTTCCATGCCACCGGCACCGAGGCCGAGGTCGTGGCCGCACTGAGCGGGACGTGCGCCGCACTGCGCGAGCTGCCGCTGGGGCGGATGGAGACGGAAAAGGAGATCCTCCGCACGGAAGCCGCCGGCCGGAGCTTCGGCGCGCGCGACCGGCAGCGACTCGAGCGCTACGGCGCCCGCGGCCCGGGTCTGGCGGGCTTCGAAGGGTTCGGCCTCAGTGCGATCACCGCCGACGATGTGCGCGACTGGGTGAGCGAGTGGTTCGTCACCGGCAACGCCGTGATGTGGATCACCAGCGCGGGAATCCCGCCGGACCTCGACCTCCGGCTTCCCCCAGGGCAGCGCCGGCCGGTGCCGGTCTGGACCGAGACCCTCATCAGCACCCCGGCGTTCTGCCGCGGCAATCCGGGCGGCGTACTGCTGGATGCCGTCGTCCCCCGGTCGGCCGCCGCATCGCTGTTTGCGAAGGTGGCTTCCCGCGCGCTGTTCCGGGCGCTTCGGGAGGAGGGCGGCTATTCGTACGCCGCTCAGTGCGAGTACGAGCCCATCGGGGCGGATTCGGCGCGCGTCACGATGTACGCCGACGCGCTCGAGGAAGCGCAGGCGGCGGCGGTGGGAGGGATGGTCGACGTCCTGGCAGCACTCCGCGGAGGAGCGGTCGACGCGAACGACCTTCTCGCGAGCCAGGAAGCCGCCCGGCTCGCGCTCGACGACCCGTTCCTCGGCGCCGCGATGCTTCCGGCGCTCGCCATGAACGAGCTGGTCGGCGGCGAGCACCGAGATGCCGCCGAGCTGCAGCGGGAGGGCGATGCGGTGACCATCGCGGACATCGCCGCCGTCGCGCAGGCGGTGTGGGACGACGCCCTCGTCCAGATCCCGGAAGGCGCCCTGGACTGGGCAGGGTTCGCCGCCGTCCCCACGCGGTCGACTGCCCAGATCACCGGTCGCTCTTTCCCCCGCCTCGATCAGGCGGACGGCGAGCTGGTCATCGGCGACGACGGCGTCATGATGCGAGGCGCGGAAGGTCGGATCACGGTCCGCTTCGAGGATTGCGTGGCCATGGAGACGTGGCCGGACGGGGCGCGCACGCTCATCGGCTGCGACGGATTCGTCGTCCACATCGAGCCGACGCTGCACGAGGACCTCGGTCTCGAGACCATCGCCCGCGTCGATGCCGCCGTCGCTTCGAGGAACCATCTTCCGCGCCCCGCACGACCTCCGGAGCAGATCCCACAGCCACCGCCCCCGCCCTCGAGCCAGTCCGGCCGTACCCACCGGCGCGGGTGGCGCTGGTGGGGCTCCAACGGCGACGCCGCTCCTCGTAGCCTGGAGGAGTGACCGACCGCTACGCCCGAGTCCCGATCAGACCGTCACCCCGGTCCGAGTCACGCTGTCACAGGCAGCTTCGACGCCGCAGCGTTATCCCTCGGCGGGCAGCCCTGAGACTCCGGTGCGACGCTGAGCCGAGACAGATCCAACGCGCAGGTCAGCCGGAAGGGTTCTCAACCGGCGCCCCGCGTCGTCCGTCGTGTCTGGCGTTTCCGGCACACCACCAGATGCGGTGTCCGCTTCCTCGTGCTCGCCCGGCGTACCTCGTCTGTTCGGGTTTGTCGATGCTCCTGCCTCAGCTGCACGGGTTCCTGAGCGCCTCCGCCACGGGTTGACACCTTGTGATCTCGTTGCCGATCCTCAAGCGTCCGTTCGTCCGAGCCGCGAGTGGTCGGCGCACCCGGGCGCGTCCACCAAACCACGGTTGCGCAAGTCTCAGGCCGCAACCACCGAGTCGCCGACCGTGATCAGAGCCTGCGTCGGTGACGCCGCGAGATCGGGAACAAGCCAGACGCCAAACCAGGTCTTCCCGTCCCACTTGCGGTAGTTCGCAAGGGTGCGAATGGGCTCTTTGCCCCGCACCAGCGACCGCGGATCGATTGTCGTCATCACACATCGGTCACACATTCCGATCACCCGAAAACGCACCTCGCCGAGTTGCACAAATGGCCAGGTGTCCTCGGCGAAAGGCTCGCTCGGGTCGCCATCGACAACCACGTTTGGGCGAAACCGCACCATATCCAGCGGCGGTTCATCATCACCGGTCCACGCATCCAGCTGGGTCAATGAGGACTCGCTGGTCAACAACAACGGCGCGACGTCTGCGAGCGACACTCGGTCATCCGGACGCCCGCCGTGCAAGGGGTTCACGGGTCGAGCCCGGGGGTCGGGTTGCCAAATGAGCCGCACCGAACGATCGAGACGGAGACTCAGCCAGGCATCGACGTCTGAGCCGGCCGGCAACGCGGTGCCCTGACGGGAGTGGCCCACGCTGAACGGCGCCGCGCCGGTCGGAACATCGACCCGCAGCGGTGCACCGCCGCCGTGACGATCGGCCAGCAGCAAACCGCCGTCGGGCCGTACTGCCGCGGTGAGTGAGAGCAGCACGTTCGCTTCCCGCGCCGTAACGGGTCGGCCGTCGGAATCGACCACTGCCCAGCGACGATCGTCCGCGAGCCCCCACGGCAACACTCGCGCAATACTGACGTCAACGCCGGCGAACGACTTGACGGGATACACGCGGAGTCGTGTGACCTGCACCCGAAAACGCTACCGCGCGCGCCGGTCCTCCTGCGGACGGCCGCTACCGTAGGCGTCGTTCCTTGCCCGCCAGCCCGTTGGTGGGCGAAAGCCGAGATCAGCGGCGTTACGCGTAATCAAGCCAGTGACTAACGCGTCGCCACGCTCCTATCAAGTCACGCCGGCCGGTCCTTCACACCCGGCGCCGGCAAAACGCATGAACGCCAACCCGAAGGCGGCATTGACCCTAGGAGCCAGACACCCGGTGATCAGGATCCAACCACCGCAACGCGGCACTGTCACCCTGACACTGACGTGACCCTACCGAAGCCCGTTATCTCGATCCCATGCCGCGATCCAGCGCCCCGACGCAGAGCGGCACGGAGCCAGTCGCTGTGGCACCGACCTCGACCGGAAGGGCTCCCAGCTAGCTCGCGCCCGAATGCCGGTGGGCGATCTTGCATCGCGATCCAGCTGCAGAACCTTCTTTTCGTGCGACGGCTGTATCAAGAGGCCGGGCGCCTGGTTGAAATCAGCGGTCGTCGTCAGCAGAACCTTTACTCTCTTCGGTAAGCGCGGCGGACTTGGCGTCGAGTGGAGGGTCCTGCGGTGCGTCAGCGGCAGGTTCCATGTCGGCCAAAAGCTCGCTGATCTGGCTGGATGGCATATGACCCCGCTCATCCGGCTGCTCGCCTGCCTCGTCTACAGGACCTTTGTCAGATGGAACTTCCGTGGTCACTTCCGGACCTTGCCTTCCGTTCATGGATCGTGTGATTCGTCTTCCCACCTTCGGCGTGGAGTGTGCGCGTGTAAGCCCCCTTGACAGAGGCCCCTCCGGTGTCGTCAAGCCGGGGCTGTGCTGCGTCCCGCTTGGGAAGGCAATTGGGTTCGACACGCCGAGGCGGCGAATCTGCCGCGGTCCTTAGCTGTCCAAGGCGCGAACGATCTGTTCCGCGAACGAGTTCGCAGTGTTCAGAGCCAACGCGGCTACTGCGACGGCGATCGGTGCGAAGATCGCGATCCGTCCACGCCTGCTCCGTCGAAGGACAGCAGCATCAATGCGGGCACGATTACGACGCCAACAACAAGGAACATCCCCGGCCGCAACTCGCGCTTGTTACGGGCTGCCGGTGCGGCTTCCTGGATGGCACTCATGGCGACACGGCACTGGATCTCGCGCGTCACTCGGAGCAGCGAGCAGTTGCTCGATCAAGCCCTGAAGCCGGTCCCTCGACGCACATGTGGAGCCGAGCCCGCTCGGATGCCGGTCGTTGTCAGCGCATGCCGCGACTGCCGATCATGATCGGGATGATGAAGGCCAGCGGCATGACATGATGAGATTATCAAATCATTGATCCGCGCGTTATTCGGTGGTGCGGCCGCGATTGAGGAAGAGGGCGTTGTGGAAGGTCCGCTCGGTCAGGATCGCCCGTTGTATGAGGTCAAGGCCAATCTGTTCAAGGGGCTGGCGCATCCGGTGCGGGTCCGCATCCTCGAGATCCTGATCGCCTCCGATGAGGTCGCGGTCAGCACCCTGATCGAGGACCTGCGCATCGAAGCGTCACATCTGTCGCAGCATCTGTCGGTGCTGCGCCGGCACCACCTGGTCGTGTCTGAACGCCGAGGGAGCCAGGTGTTCTACCGTCCGGCGTTTCCCGAGGTCGCCGGTCTGCTGCACGCGGCACGGCAGCTGCTCGCGGACATCCTGGCGCAGGCTCAGCAGCAGATGCGCGACTCGGAGGGCCTCCCGGCGCTCCCGGAGCGGGTCGCGGGTTCGCGGTGAGTGTCCGCAGCTATTTCGCGCCCCTTCTCCCTGGCGCCGCGGACTACCGGCATGTGCCGCGCACGTGGCGCGGGGACCTTATCGCGGGGATCACGGTAGGGATCGTCGCCCTCCCGCTCGCGCTGGCTTTCGGGGTCAGTTCCGGGGTAGGTGCGGAGGTCGGACTGATCACGGCGATCATCGCCGGGATCGTGGCTGCGGTGTTCGGCGGATCGAACGTACAGGTGTCCGGCCCGACCGGTGCGATGGTGGTCGTGCTGGGCCCGATCGTCGCGGCGCAGGGCCCGCAGGTGGTGCCACTGCTGAGCTTGATGGCCGGCGTGTTCGTGTTGATCGCCGGTGTGCTGAAGATCGGCCGCGTCGTCTCCTACATCCCGTGGCCGGTGATCGAGGGCTTCACCCTCGGGATCGCGGTGATCATCTTCTTGCAGCAGGTGCCGGCTGCTCTCGGTGTCTCACCGGGGCCGAGCAGCAACACCCTGGTCGCTGTGATCGAGGCACTCCCGGCCGTGACGTGGCCCGAATCGGCGTGGGCGATCGCGGCCACAATCGCGGTGGCGGTGATCATGCTCCTGCTGCCCCGGCTGAACCGGCACATCCCGGCCTCGCTTATCGCGATCATCGTGGTGACCATCGTGGTGGTGGTCGCGAACATCCCGATCGCGCGCATCGGGGAGCTGCCTTCCGCACTGCCCGCGCCGGCCTTCCCCGCGGTCAGTCTTCCGTTGCTGGCGACCTTGGCCGGCCCGGCACTCACGATCGCGGCCCTCGCGGCGATCGAGTCGCTGCTGTCCGCGCGGGTTGCCGCATCGATCTCGGACACCGGCCCGTATGACGCCGACCGGGAGCTCGTCGGGCAGGGGTTCGCATCCGTCGCATCCGGCCTGTTCGGGGGGATGCCGGCGACCGGGGCGATCGCGCGCACCGCGGTGAACCTCCGCTCGGGCGCCCAAAGCCGGCTCGCCGCCGTGCTCCATTCCATCGTCCTGATCGCCGTGGTCTACCTCGCCACGTCCGCCGTCTCACAGATACCCCTCGCCGCTCTGGCCGGTGTGCTGATGATCACCGCGACCCGGATGATCTCCCGCTCCACCGTGAGCAGCGTGATCACGGCCAGCAAACCCGACGCCGCTGTCTTCATCGGCACCGCCATGGTGACGGTGTCCTTCGACCTGATCATCGCCGTGGGCATCGGCATCGCCGCCGCAGCCTTCTTCGCCCTGCGCACCCTTGCCGCTTCCGGGGGCGTGCACCGCGAAGAGATCCCCGAAACCCGTCAGCCTGGAGATGACGAGATCGCGATCTTCCGTCTGGACGGGGCCCTGTTCTTCGGGGCCGCAGACCGGATGATCGAGGAAGTCAACCGGATCCGGAACGTCTCGGTCGTGATCCTGCGGCTGTCCCAGCTGCAGGTGCTCGATGCCACCGGCGCCCGCGTGATCACCGAGCTGGTCCAATCCCTGGAGCGCCGAGACATCACGGTCCTGATCAAGGGGATCCAGGAACGCCACCTGCGTGTCGCCACCCGGGTCGGTGTGATCTCGTCACTGAGACACCAGAATCACCTCTTCACGGACCTGCCTGCCGCCGTGGAGCACGCCCGCAGTCACGTCCGCCGTAGCCACGCCCAGCAAGCAGCCGCGGCCGGCCCGTCGATCTGACAGATCAGCTCACCTCGCCGGCCCGGGACCGTTCCGGCTCCGCCGGGGGTGCGCCCCCGCACGTCCGAAATCCATCGAAGCGCACGGCGCACATCAGCGAGCACTTCAAGCGACCGGCCGGTGCCGGGGAGATCAGCCTCGCTGCAATCGGGGCCGCGGCTCTCGTCAGGGCGAAGACACCGCAGAACACCACTGGGACGACCTAAGCAACGTCCGTCGCCACCACAAAGCCGGTGATGACCGGGGTGCCGAAATCGCGGTCAGCAGTCCGCGAACGAACATCGCTCCGCCCGCGATGAGACGGATCGACCGTGACACGCGTGCCACGCCGTCATCCTGTCACCGTCAGTCGCGGATGCCATCGCCAACGAGGCTGAGCGGAAGGTGGTCCTTGGGCGGGCGTTTTCCGGGCTTGCACTCGTGCCAGGAGGACCGACCGTCCCTTCCGCGTGCTGGGGGTTCCCGGTCGGACACGTCGTCGTAGACTTCATCAACAATCCGTGGATGATGTCGGCGATATGCAACGTCGCCCACATCTTGATCGTCTCGATGATGATCGGTGTGGCGCTGTTGGTACTGATGGGAGTGAACATGAGCGGCGAGTGGCATCGAAAGCACCTCGGAGACGATGTACCGGAGCAGGCTCCCGGCGAGGAGACACTGCTGGGCGCCGCGGGCGACGAGGTTCCCCCGGGGGGAGTCGTCGCGGGCTCCTTCAGTCAGGAGTTTCCCGGCGCCGACCCCTACGCGGGCATGCCGGCTGACGAAGTCGGCCTCCCGCCGCTGAGCGAGGCCGAGCAGGAGGCCGTGGCGCGCGAGGCGGACCGGCTCGCAGACGACCCGGACGCACGCCGCAACCTCTGAGACGCCGTCCCGGGCGCCCGTTCGCTAGCCGGTCCCTCAGCGGGCACTGCTCACTTGACAGTGGCTCTACGGAGCACTAGTTCCATGTCCATGTGAATGCAGTGATGCGCCACCCGTCGGCGCCCTCGCGGCGCGCCGCCGTGAGGGAGCCCGTCCTCTGTGTCGGTCTTCCGTCTTGCAGCCATCGCGCGGCTACGGCAGCGACCACGTACGCTGCTGGTCCGAAACCGTGACGTGGCGTGGGTCGTCCAACATCACCGACCGGTCGGACATACGGTACTCCACGGCCACTGTGGCCATGTCTCGATACCACTTCGTCGTAGCTCCACGTCCGTGCAGGCGTGCGGCGGAAAGTCATCGATGATTGAGGTCTCATCCGCACAAGCCGCTTGCGCATGCTCGATTTCGTCGTTGTTGAACCCCTCGACGAACTGGAGAACGGCCACCATCGGACCACTCTCTGTCGATCCAGCATCTGGCGACCTCCCTTCGACCGGTGCTGATCACGTCGTGCTTAGCTCGCTTCCTCACGATACGACCCGGCGGTGTGAGCGTGGGCAGGGCGAGTAGATTCCGCGATCCGGCTCCGATCCGCTTACCCCAGCGTTCCCTGACGGCATTCCGAGTAGCTGGCGATCCCCAACGCCGCCGCTAACGCAGTATCGGTATCCGACTGTTCCAGGCCCGTGCCCGGCGAGGATCCGCTCGCGGGCGGCCAGACACGAAGCTGACGGAGCTCCTCGCATCCTTGAGGGGAGACCACTACTGCGTCTGGAAATACAGGCGGTAGTTCAACCCGTCGTGCAGCATCGCCGTCCGGCCGGGGTGACTGTTTGCGGGATATCCGCTGAGACGAAGCTGGGGAATCGATCGATAGCCGAACGCGTATCCTGCGGCGTTGGGATCGAATGCGCCCTGGTACATCTGGTCGACGCTGCCGTAGCGGAATGTGTAGATGCGATAGTCCGCGCCGTCGTGGAGCATGTTCCAGCGCGTCCAGTCTGCGTCGTTGGGGAATCCGGTGACCGGCAAGCTCGGGTAGAAGCCCGGTGTAGCCCAGCGATACGTTGTCGTCCCCGGCTGCCAGATGTATTGGTAGAGCGTGGTGGGGTCGCCGAGGCGGCGCATATACGCGTGGTATGCAGCGCCGCTGTGGAGCATGCGGATGCTCGACGCATCGACGTCGGGCGGCGATCCGACGAGCGTCAGCACCGGGATCGATCGGTAGCCATATTCGTACGACGACCCGTTCCAGGCGAACTGGTAGAGGGTGTCGCTGGAACTGCTGCGGAACAAGTAGAGCCTGTAGTCGGCTCCGTCGTGCAGCATCGCCCATCGGGCGAAGTTCGCGTCGTTCGGCGCCCCCGTGATGGGGATCACCGGGATGGAATTGTAGGCGAAGCGATATTCGTTGGTCCCCGGCACCCAGGCGCCTTGATTTAGGTTCGGCATCTCGGCCCTCTCGCTCGTGCGTGAACGCGGGCGCGCTCACATGCAATGAGGCTGGGGGTAGCGAGGGTGATACCGTGCAGTCGCCGCCCATTCCGCTATGCCCGCGCCCGATCGGTAAGCGGGCGACCTGCAAGACCTGCGCGGCCGTCGGGCGGGGGCGTCCCGCCCGGCTACGAAGAGATCAGCTCCCGGCGCACCACAGCGGCGCTCCATCGCCCCAGCATGGCACCTGCGACGGCGTCTGAGATGTGGTGCTGGCCGCGGTAGACCCGCGAGAAAGCGATCGCTCCGGGAATCCCGTATCGAAGGAGGGGGCCGAGGAGCCGCGCGCCACGGGCGCCGTGGTCATCGAGCAGGTCGGCGAGCGTGCCGTGGAGCGCGAAGGCTGCCGCCGTGTGCCCGGAGGGGAACGACGACGTCGCGTGCGGCTGCTCCGGGCGCCACACCCCCTCGGGTCGTGGCCGTCCCACGAACGCCGCGGATGCGACGAAGCACGCGGTCTCGAGGGCGAGAACCGCCGCAGGGGCGACCGCTGAGCGCCGGTCGCGCGTCAACAGCCAGGTGATGCCGCACCAGATCGCCCCGTTCGCGATGGTCTGCGGCACGTCGGAGTACCACGAGAGCGGCTCGGTGACTTGGTCGATCGGCTCGCGTGGCCCAGTCGGGTCGGCGGGGTTAGTCGCGACGGCGGCATCGCCGTCGTCCGGCCGGTGGCCGAACGCGTCCTGGAGCGCACGCACGGCCCGGTCCTCTCGTGGGTCGTCGCCGCCGAGGAGCCGCATCGCCCGCCCCGCCGCGGCCAACACGGCGATCGCGCCGAGCCCCGGCAGGACCACGGCGCGGAGCAACGGCATGCCCGCATCGTAGTGGCGCTGCGTGGACGGGAGTAGGTCGGAGCGCTCCACCCCGGGAAGCGCCCGACCGCCGGTCCCCAGACGACGCACGGACGATCCCTATCCGCGCCGTGCGCGAAAGCCGTGCGGCTGCGCGCAGTTCTGGGTCGACCCGAATGGGTGGACGGGCATCCACCTCTAGAATCGCCCCAGCAGAGAGCGGGGGATCGCATGTCCATCACTGCGTCCGATGGAGTCGCGTCGACCACCCGGACCATGTTCAGTCAATCCACCCGCATCGCCCAGCACATCGACGCCGACGCGCCCACGGTATGGCGGCTGCTGACCACGGCCGCGGAGTACCCGCGGTGGAACTCGACGGTCGTATCGCTGGATGGCCAGATTTCCCTCGGCTCGACGATCAAGCTCGTCTCGACACTCGACCGGAGCCGGACGTTCTCGCTGAAGGTCAAGGAGTTCGAGCCGAACGCGCGCTTGACGTTCGCGAGTGCGATGCTCCATCGCACGTGCTCCCTCAGCGGTGATGCCGGCGGGACGCGAGTGGAGATCGTTGAGCGCATCGGCGGTCCGTTCTACCCGTTCGTCGCCCGGATGATCCCGCCGTTGGAGGACAACTTCGAACGGTTCACCGCCGACCTTAAGGAGCCGCGGAAGCCGTGACCCACTGAGTGCCGATCGGCGCCGAGGTATGCCGATGGATTCAGGTAGCCACTGCATTCCGAGCATTGACCGGTGGGTTTACGCCTCGCCTACACGTGCGGGTGCCATCCCTCAGCGGGCAGGTCGGACTCGCTGCCTGCCTGGCTGTGGGACAGACAGCCTCGACTGATTAGAGCATTCCAGCCGCCGCGCGGCTGTCCCGTGCGTCCGGTCGGACCACGTCGTAGGATGACGGCCGAGGGGGAGGGTCATGGCCGATCCAGTCCGGGACATCATCGGGGACTACCGAGCGTTCGTCGCCCAGCAGCGGGACCGACTGCGCATCCGCGGCATCGACATTGCCGGGTACGAATTCAGCCACCTCGCCTTCCGGGTACCGGAGTGGGACCAATATCTGCACGTGCGGACCCTGCTGGAGCGCCACTCCACAGCGAACGTGGAAGGTGTCTGGAACGGGCGGCCGATGTCGATGCTCCTGCTGACGGACGCGCTCCGTGTGCTCGACGGTCAGGAGATCTCGCTCATCGAGCTCATCCCGCCGGTCCACCAACGCGTCTACAAGATGGGGATGGAGCACTTCGGTGTGGTCCTCGGGGAGGCCGAGGACTTCTCTCGCCGGCATCGAGAAGCGCTGACCGGGCAGCAGTTCCAGAACCGATGGAACGAGCCGTACTACATCCTCTTCGAGGACTTCACGCACGTGAAGTTCCACCAGCTTCCGCTGAGAAAGGTGATCGAACTGCAGGGCGGTCGGTTCGACGGCATCCATCATGTCGAAGGCTGGGTGCCCCAGCGATTGGTCACCGCCACAGGACCGAATCCGTTGCCGCGCTAGCCGAGTCGTCCCACGCTGGCCTGCAGCGATCGAGTCATGTCGCGTGCCGCTCCTCCACGAGCCGCGCCGCGTAACGTCCCGCGGCCGTGTTCATCGTCGTGGCCGGTGATCACTGGGATCCCTCAGCGGGCACCGGTTTCACCTGCTCATGCAGACCATCTCCAGTTGGATCGCCCCGGCTGATTGAGTCGCCCACGCTGGTTCGCCGGGCAGTGCTCCGCCTCCTGACAGTCAGGATCTTCAGGCCGCGTCCGCCGTCAGCCGGTGGGCTCTCGTCCGCAAGGTATCGTTTAGCGGGCTCCGCTTCTCGGGAGGAGTGCGTCGCTGAGGGTGTCGCCGAGCCATTCGCGGTATTCGGCGTGGGTCCATCCGCGCGCCGTGACCAGTGCTTCGAAGGTGGCCTGGGCGCAGAGGGTCCAGAGGATGTCCGCAGCACGGTCGGTGGTGATGTCGGGGCGAAGAGCGTCGCGTTCTGCGAGCAGTTCGGCGAATCGGTGCAGTCCAGCGTGGCGTTGCTCTTCGTGCGCGGTTCTGAGCTTGGCGAGCTCCTCGTCGCCGGCGGCCGCCTCATCGAGAACGCGGAGCAATGGCCCGACCCGGGACCATACTCCGGGCTGAGTGGCGGCGTAGGCGTGGAGTTGCCGGCGCGGGTCGCGGTTCATCGATGACTCGCCGTATTGCTTCACGCTCCTCCACAGGAACATCGGCGCGCTGGGCGCCGCCCGCGAGTGCTGCTTGCACGGCCGCCGCGAGCAGGCCGGCTTTGCCGGGCGCTGCCCGATAGACGGTCTCGACCGCGACACCGGCGCGAGCGGCGATCGCCGGGATCGTCGCGCCCACGTAACCGTTCTCCAGGAACATCGTCGTTGCGGCGTCGATGATGCGCGCGTGGTTCTCCAGCGCGCGTGCGCGCCGATTGGATGCGTCGTAGCGACGCTTGGGTCTTGCGTTCTCCGACATTAAGGAGAATGATACTGGCATGAATATGAGAACGTGTGCGACACGCCCTCACTCTCCTGAAAGAAGGATCCGCCATGCCTGACACCATCGACCTCACCGACATCAAGACCGCGGCCAGACGCGTCCTCGAGGAGATCTTTCCCGCCGACGACGAGGCAGCGCTGATCGCCGCCGTCACCCCAGACTTCGTCAACCACGAATCGCCGCCCGGCACCCCGCCCGGTCCCGGTGGGGCGATCTTCTACATGCACGCTCTCGCTCGCGCTTTCACCGATCAGCGGTGGACCGTGCACGAGGTGATTGCGGAAGGCGACACCGCAGTCGTGTACTGCACCCACAGTGGACGACACACCGGTCCCTTCTTCGACCTGCCGGCCACCGGACGCCCATTCTCATACCGGCAGATGCACATGATCCGCATCGTCGACGGCAAAGGCGCAGAACACTGGGCCGTCCGCGACGACGCCAGCCCTCATGCGCCAACTCACCGGCCCCGCGCCGCAACACAGTTGAAGTCATGCTCAATCCAAAGGGGTTGCAAGATGCCCGTCACTAAGACCATCGCCGTCGTCGGCGCTACCGGAGCCACCGCCGGCGGACTCGCCCGGGCGATCCTGTCCGATCCGGACGGCGGCTACGCCTGCCGGGCTCTCACCCGCGATCCCGCGTCACCCGCGGCGCGTGCGCTGTCCGACCAAGGAGCCACGGTGGTCAGGGCCGACCTTGATGACTACGACAGCCTTGTCAGCGCCTTCGACGGCGCATACGGTGCGTTCTGCATGACCAACTTCTTCGAGCATTTCTCCGCCGCGCAGGAGACGGCGCAGGCCGCAAACCAGGCGCGGGCGGCGGCGGCGGCCGGGGTGAGCCACGCGATCTGGTCGACCGCCGAGGACACCCGCAAGTGGTACCCGCTCGACGACGATAGCATGCCCACCCTGCACGGCGGCTACAAGGTGCCCAACTGGGACGGCAAGGGCGAGGGCGACCACTTCTTCGCCGAAGCCGGCGTCCCGACCACCTACCTGTTGACGGCGTTCCATTGGGAGGCGTTCGTCTTCGGGCTCGGCGCGCCCCAACCCGGTCCAGACGGCGTCCGCACCCTCGCTATGCCGCTGGGCGAGGCGCGGCTGCCGGGCATCGCCGCCGAGGACATCGGCCGCTGCGCCTACGCGATCTTCCAGGACCCGGCACGGTTCATCGGCAAGACGGTCGGCATCGCCGGCGAGCACACCACCGGCGACCAACTGGCCGCTGGGCTCACGGACGTATTCGGTGAACCGGTGCGCTACCAGCACGTGCCCGCCGAGGTATTCCGGGAGCTTCCATTCCCAGGCGCCGACCTCGCCGCGAACATGTTCCAATTCGTCGCCGAGGACAACGGCTACACCAGCCGGCGCGATGTCACCCTCGCCAGGTCCCTGAACCCTTCCCTCATGGGCTTCGCTGAGTGGGTCGCGGCGGCCCGCCAGCGCTAACCGCCAAAGGATGAGCGCTCGAGCACGGATCCCCTTGCGGGCGGCCCCGCCGATGGGATCCCCTCATCGGGCGACTTTGCACAGGGCCAGGACGCGAACGCGGGAACGCATGGACGCAACTCGGGGTTGGATGTCGCGGGAGGATCTCAGGCCACTACCGCACAACGGGGGTAGACGGTCACGCATCAGCTGTTCCAAAAGGGGTCGATAGGAGGGATCGCGGGCGGTTACGAGCCAAAGCCGCGGTCAGTGCCCGACCCCCTCCGTTGCTGACATCGAGCGCCGCCTCACCGCGCGGCGCGACAAGCAGGACCGCGCTGCGCGCGACCGCCTGAACGCCGATCGCCGCGCAGCCCTAGCGTCCTGGCGTCAGGCTACGCCTGAGAGCACTTTGACCGTCATCCGGAGGACGTGTCCGTCGGGTATCGGTTCGGGTCATACACGTCCCTCGCACTCTCAAGAAGCTGAAGGCCCTCCAGTGCGCTAATGCGCCTGGTGTACGCGGACGGGTCGAGTCGCCACTCCTCGATCCAGCTCGTTCCCTTCAACCCTTGATTCACATAGTCCATGATGTCGTCGGGATCACTCTTCGCGCCGCCCGCGACCATGTGTGTTAGAGCTTCCAGATCGCTCCTCAGGGATCGAGCTGAGTCGATACCAACCTCCGTGATCGCTAGCGAGATTGACTCTTGCATCTTCTTCGTCGTTGGCCGAGGGTCATGACCATCCTCTTGGTCCACAGCAGCTCCTTGCCGAACACGACCTTGAGCTGGCCCGCAAGACGGGATCTCGCCGCCCGAGCCTGCTCCTCCGTGATTGCCTCGTGATGTTCCTCGGCGAGAGCATTCGATCGCTCTTCCGCCGCTGCCGATCGGTTGGCGGCTTCAACCGATCTGTTAGCGGCCTCTACGGACCGCCCGTGAAATGCGCAGAGATACCAGTGCGACCACGACCGACGCTGCTGCCAGCAGCACTGTGCCGATGCCCACAAGAGCGGGAATCCAGATGTCTTTCCACCAGTCGTAGCTCCACCAGGTCACGCAGCTCACCTTGCCAGCGACGGAGCAGGCTCCGCGAGAGCCACGCGCACCGCAGGAAGGGCCGGAGAGCTGATGTGCGGGGCGGAGCACACGCGGGGCTGGAGTTCGCATTCGCTCCGGCGTCGATCGCCCCAGAAACGGGTCATCTCAACCGCGCGTCCCGGTTCGGCTCATGATCCGCTCGGCGGGGATCGCCCCTGCGGGCGATCCGCGCCCTCTGATGACAGAGTGCTGTCATGCTGACTCGAATCGGGGGCGCGACATCCGCTGCAATCGGCGGGGTGATTCTCGTCCTCCTCGTCGTCTACGGAACCGAGTACGGCACAGTGGGTCGACGAAGCTTTCCGGACCGTTGCCCTTGGCTCCGCCCACGGTGGTCTTGCCACTGATCATCGGCGCACTCGCAGGGAGTCTGCTTGTCGGCGGAGTCGTCGTCGCGATTGTCGGACCAGCACAGGCCCAAGCGTCACCCCGCTGCCCACTAGGTGGCGTGCCGCTCGAATGCCGGTTCTGTGCGCCGAGAACGGCTACGAGAGTGGGGCCTGTTGCTCGCAGAGGATCCCTTTACGGGCGGTGCGCCGCTAGGGGCGTCGCCCGGGCGAGTCGTCGAAAGGCTGCGGGATCGGCGACGGTTCTTCGCCGGAGTATCCAGGAGCCCGCGCGGCTTCGCCGCGGGGCCGCCATTGCGCCGCTGCTGCAGCCGGGAAGCCTGCGAGCCGGCGCGGCGATCAGAGGGAGTGCTCTGGCGCCTGCAGCTTAGATGCCGAGGAGCTCTGCCGAGCCCACCCCGCGGATTTCGGTGCGCGCGATCTAATCGGTCACCGCCATGAATCGGTTCTTCCGCGAGCGGCCGTGAGCATGTCGTCGATTGCGGTGGCGACGGCTGCGGGGTTGCCGTGCATGATGTCGTGACCCGACTGCACGGCGACCTCTGAATGAGGTCGGAGCTCCCCTCTAACCAGAGTGCTTGCTCCGCTTGCGTCTCGGATTGCCCGTTGGTTGCCCATAGGACGGTGACAGGGATTAGAGGAATGGGCAGCCGGTCCACTGCAAGCTGGTGTTCCCAGAGGACATGATGTATGTGCTCGGGGTTATCGGGGCTGTCCAGTGCAGGGACCTCGAGTGGCAGGCATGTCGGCCTTCGGGGCCGGTACATCGTCCATGACGAGGCCCATCCACCTCCTCCCGGATAGCGTCCGGCGTAGTGGTAGACATTGCCCCCGCGGCCCGATGACCCGACCAGCAAGTACGGCCCGGGGACTCCCGCTTCCGCCAGGAGCGCGTGCAGGTCCTCAACCAGATCGTCCACGGTGCGGGCTCGGTTCGGCGCCGGATCACTCTGCCCGATGCCGGCTCGATCGAACGAGCACACGCGAGTCCTGCTCGACAGCGCCTGAACCTCCGCTGACACTTGGGATGCCCGGGAAAGGGTCGCGATTCCGCTTGTCCCCGTGCCAGCGTCGTAAATGACCGTCGGGGACCCTTCGCCCACGCAGGCGAGCGCCAGAGATCTGCCGGCCTCGACCTCGAAGCTGCCATCCACGGTCGCCACACTCGAAGGCGGGGTTGTGGACGGTTCGGCGGTCTCTGGGATAACGTCGGTCGGCGCGCAACCAACGAGGGCCAAGACCGCGACTAACATCGTCGTGCGAATGCCGACTCCGAAGATCGCTCCATCGAACCATGCTGCTCCTCGGCGCTGCGCACTGGTCCTCCCCATTGATTCGGGCAGTGGCATTGCAACGCCAAGGTCGGTGATTGCGCCCATGACTTCACCTCGTTCTGTTTAATGGAATTTGACAACCGCTCGGTAGTCGCCGAGTGACCGGTTGCCCAATGATCGATCTAGGGAGCAATGTCCCTGGACCTCATGACTCATCGTGGCGGGGAACGCTCTCGCGGACATCCGTGGAGCCGCGTACATTACGCCGCTCATTCATCGCGCTCCGACACGGACACGGGGACCGCAGCTCCGCGAGACTGGCGCGGCCCCGCGGCCGCGCGATACGGTGGCGAGCGAGGCCAGGAGGACTGCCATGCCGCACCTGCTGGGACGGGATGCGGTCGTCGCTCGGACCACCGCTGCGGTTGAGCGCGCTCGTCTGAGGGGCGGCGGTACTATCGCGGTGAGCGGTCCGGCCGGTGTGGGCACGACCGTCGTAGTCCAGGAAGCGTTAAGCGCCTGTACCCCGAAGGTGTCTCGTGCGTCGGGTTCGATCCCGGCTGACGCTGAGGCGCTGGTCTGGTGGATTGACGATGCGCAGAGGATGCGGGACACGGATGCGGAGCGTCTGAGCGCGGGCATATCCGACGACGCTACGCGTGTAATCGTGCTGTCGGGTCGGCGCCCGCTCGGAGGGAGGCTAGCTCCCCTCGTGCGTCAGGCGATGCGTGTCGATCCGGCTGCTGTTATAGACGTCGACGCCCTCGACGGCTCTTTGGCGGTCGCGGCGGTCGCATCGGCGCCTGAGCAGGGCGCGGGTGGGGTTGATCGGCCGGTGCGCCGCAATCCAGGCGGGGAGCCGGTTTCGGCTGCTGACCGCCGCGCTCATGGCTGAAAGTGGCCCCGCGATGAGGGGCACAGCCGTGCGGCTGGCAGTCGAGGACCTGCTGACGGACGTCTCCGCCGAGGCTCGAACCCTTCTCGAAATCCTCGCGATCGGTGGGCCTGGCGACTCGGGTCGCCGCAGCCGCGCTGGTGTCGGCCAGGGATCGTGCGAAGCGAGCCCGTTCGACGCGGCTACTGCAGAGTTGGTCGATGCGGGCCTGGTCGTGCACCGACTGGCGGCCGGCTGGGCATCGACGGTGCCGATCATCGCAGAAAACCTGGTGCACCTAGTCGGCGCTCGCCGTGAGGCGGAACTGCGGGTGCTGTTCGTGAGTCGCTCGGGGGCCTCGAGAGCGTGGACCCGCGGGAGATCGCGCCCCATGTGCGCGCCGTCGTCGACCGGTTTCCGGCACGCTTCTCGCTCGATGTGCTGCTGGCGGCCGCTGATCGTTCGCTCGCTGCCTCCGAGAACGCGACCGCTGCAGAAGACCTCGAGCTCGCTGCTGATGTGCTTGAGCGCGCTTCTCCTGCGGTGCTCGAACGCGCCAGGCTCTTCGACGTCATGATGACGCTAGGGCCAGTGCGAGGTACAACGAGGGCGACACCCTCGGAGCCGACGCCGCGAACCGTCGTGCGCTGGAACTGAGAGATGCGGTGCCCGAGGCACGGGTGATCGAGGCGGAGTTGATGCACGCGTATTCGCGCTCCGATCGCGGCGTCTTCGGCAGAGGCACCCCCTGCGTCGTCCTCGGACAGGGACGATGTAGATCGGCTTCATTCTGCGGCTCTTCCTCACCGACCGCGGTGACGACCTCGAAGGGAGCCTCGACGCGATCTGCGCGCACTTGGTCGCATGCGATGGTCCCGCCGCATCATGGCGGTCCAGCGCGGCGCTGCTGCCCTGGGTGCCGTTCCATTCGCGCCCTCGGTCGCCGGCGATGTGGAGGTCGCTCGGAGCGAGGCACAGCGTTCCCGCGCGATCGCCGGCGACGAATCGCTTGCTCTGCACGGGGCGACGCAACGCGAGCTTGTGCGACTGAGCGTGCTCGCCGGCGACCTCGTCGCTGCGCTCCGCTACAGCGAAGGCCCGTCGTACTCGATCGAAGGCAGGGTTCCCAAATTCATCGAGGCCGCGGCCGTCACACAGCGTGCGAGTCTCTTGGTGCTGAAGGGCGAGATCGGCGCAGCCGCGGAGGAGGCCGACCGCGCACTGGGGATGTTGCGCCTCACCCCGGTGCCTCGTGGGCTCGTCCGATGCACGAGCTGGGCGGCACTGATCAGCGCAATGACGGGTGACCTCGATCGTGCCACGCTGCTCGTCGCTGAGGCGAGCCGTCTGCTCACCACGGGTGGCCACCCCCGCTTGGTCGCCGTCGTCGATCTCCCACGCGCACAGATCGCCCTGCGCGATTCCGGTCGCGTGCCGAAGTGCGACATGCGGTTGGAAACGAGATCGAAGGTGCTGCCCGACTGCTGCTGCCGATGCTCCTTGCGCGGCTCGCGCTGGCGCGAGCCGACGAGCCTACCGTGGCGCGTGCGCTCGCCGAACTCGATCGGCTCGCACCGAGTCCGCCAGCTGCAGCGCTAGCGCAGCGGCTGCGGGCGCTGCAGCTGCTTCCCACGACGCGGCGCCGTGAGGCAGTGAATGCCCTCGCCCAGAGTTCCGCGCGGCTCGAGGAGCTCGGGTTCGCGACACTCGCCGCCGAGACTCAGCTGGAGTGGGCTGAGGTCGCCGCCGAAAGCGGCCAGAAAGACCCTGGAGGTGCGGTGGTGGAACTGATCTCACACTTCGACGCGCGTCGCCTCGATGACTGGGGAGATCACGCCCGACGGCTTGCACGCACGCTGGGGATCCGCGTCGGAGCTCGCCGGGGCGGCACGGGGGAGCTCACCCGCCGCGAAGGCGACGTGGTGGACCTTGGTGCTTGAGGGTCTCTCGAACGCGGAGATCGCGCGACGTCTGTACCTCAGTGAGCGCACCGTCGAAACCCATCTCCAGCACGTCTACCGTCGCCTGGGCGTCGACTCGCGGATTGCACTTGTTGCGAGATTCGCGGCGCGAACACCTCGCGGTGCTGATGGGTGAAGCGCGGAATGTACGTGGCCGCGCGGATGCCGCGGCAGCACGCCGGCGGGACGATGGCGTCATGAAGACCACCGACATCGTTTCCCTGGCCGCGGCTGATACAAGGCACGGCGGAAAGGCTGAGGGTCTTGCCGCTCTCATCGCCGCGGGCCTGCCGGTCCCGCCGGGGATCGTGCTTGATGCGCGATCCACGCCCATCCCTGACCTCGTCGAATTCGCTCTGCGTGCAGTGGCCGAGCACGGCTGGCGGAGTGTCGCCATCCGTTCGTCAGGACGCGACGAAGACCGGTCTGAGAAGTCGTCCGCGGGCGCTTACCGCACTGTCCTCGGCGTCGCCGCCGAGGACACCCGGGCGGTGGCGGAGGCGGTCGAGGCCGTGGTCGCTTCGATGGGCGACGCGAGCGCCGGAGTGGTTGTACAGCAGATGGTGCACGCGGATGCCGCCGGAGTGGCGTTCACGATCGATCCGGTAACGGGTACGCCGACTGTCGTCGTCGACGCGGTCCCAGGCCTGGGTGAGGTGCTCGTCAGCGGCGCTGCGACCCCATGGGAGGTTCGGATCCGGCGTGAGGACGCAGGGCTCACCATCGCCGTGGCGGACGAACACAGCCCGATTGACGACGACGTCCTCGCCGAGGTCGTGCGGCTCGCTTTGGCTGCCGAGGACGCACGTGGCGGTCCGCAGGACGTGGAGTGGGCAGTCGAGGACGGTCACGTCTGGCTTCTACAGTCACGGCCGGTGACCGCCCTGCCGCTGCAGATCCCGATCGAGGTTGTCGTGCCTGCTGGTTTCTGGGCACGCGACCCCAGCCACGGCAGGCTGCCACGCACCGCGATGTTGCGCTCGGTCGTGGACGAGTCGTCCGCATTCGCACCCTCCTCCCGCCGCTTCGGTGTGCTGGTCGACTTCGTCGCTGTCGAGATCGGCGGATGGACCTATATGGGCATCCAGCCGGTCGGTGGCCCGGCGCCGCGCCCCGGTCCCGAGCCGAAAGCACCGCCGGGCTGGCTCGTCGCCGGGCTGCTCAGACTCCACCCAGAAGGTCGTCGCGGGCTTAGAGCCGCCCGCGCGGCGTATCGGACGGACGCCGCAGGTGCCGTGCTGAAGGAGTGGCGCGACGTGCAGGCACCGTACTACCGCCGTGAGATCATGCGATATCAAGGCGTTGATCTGGGAAGCCTCGAGGACGAGGCCGTCGCCCTCGAACTCGAGCGACGCGCGGAGTTCCTGCGCGGGACAGCCGAGACTCACTTCTCCGTCGGCATGCCGTACGGACTCGGCCTTCTCCCACTCATCGAGGTGTGCCTCCGCGACCTGGGCTGGACGGCGGATCAGGCCATGGACCTTCTGTCCGGCCTTGCGGACGTGGCCTCAGAGCCGGCGCGCGAACTCGCGGCCCTTGCGGCATTGCCGGCTGACGGGCCGGAGCGCGGCTACGCACTAGAGCGCTTCCAGCGCTTCTACGGGTGCCGTGCGCTCGACATCGAGATCTCGGAACCGACCCTCGCCGAATCACCGGGCATCCTCGGTGCCATGATCGGCGCGGCGGTGGTGGCGGCGCAACGCGCGGACGCGGTGTCGGCCGAGCGGGCTGTCCGGATTGCCGAAGCGCGCGAGCTGTTGGGAGTTGGCGCCCTGAGCAGGTTCGACGACGCGCTGGCGCGCGCCGAGGAGGTCTACGGCATCCGCGACGACAACGTCTTCCTGTGCATCGATGCTCCGCTCGCCCTCGTCCGCTATGCGGCGCTCGAGGCCGGCGGCCGATTGGCGGCGCGCGGGGCGCTGGACACCGCGAGCGACGTCTTTCACCTGACGATCGAGGAAGCGGTGGCCGCCCTGCGAGAGCGTGAAGAGGTGAATCTACGCCCGGGTAGAGAGCCCGACATCGCCGAGGGGAATGGAACTGGGCGGCCTCTCATCCTGGTCCGCTCACCTACGGCACTGAGCCCGGACCCCCGCCACGGATGGTCGGGCTGACCCGCGCAGAGCTGCTTCCGACGGAGTCGGAGATGCTCATGGGCGAGATGATCATGTCCGCGACGCCGCCGTCAGTCGATCCGCCCCCCGGCCAACTCGTGGGGCTCGGGGCCTCACGCGGCACAGCGACGGGCCCAGCTCGCATCGTGCAAGGCGAGGCAGACTTCGCGAAACTCCGACCTGGCGACATCCTGGTGTGCCCCTCGACTCGTCCTTCATGGTCGGCGATCTTCTCCCTACTGAGCGGAATCGTCGCCGATGTCGGCGGATCGTTGTCGCATCCTGCGATCATCGCGCGCGAATTCGGCATCCCCGCGGTCGTTGCGGTGGGCGATGCGACGACCTCGATCAAAGACGGACAGCTCATCACCGTTGACGGATGGGCCGGCACCGTGACGATACATGTCGTCGCCGCGGCAGGCAGCCCGGGCTGAGCGGTCGACGACGGGACGAGGTCTAGATGTCTCGGATCCGGGTGACCGACGCAATTCGGACTGACAACGGAAAGGGTCAATCGTGACGACAATTCGAAACTCCACGGCCATCTGCTGCACAACCGAACAGGCCTTTGACTACATCAGCAACATGCGTAACGAGCTCAACCCAGCGGCCGAGTCGGTCGAAAGCTCACCGACGGGCCGATTGGCATCGGAACGCGGTTCCGCGCGAAGTGGAAGGGTGGACCGTTCGTCGAGGCGACGATGGTCCAGTACGACCGACCCAACGCGTGGGAAATACGCAACGGCGGCCCGCTGGAGGTGGTCTTCAACGCGCATCTCGACTCGGTCACCGAGGGCACCCGATTGTCGGTCGAGTTCGATGCGAGACCGCACGGGCTGTTCCGATTGGTCCTCCCCCTGTTGCTACGCAGACTGCGGCGCGACGAGAAGGCGAATATGATCCACCTCCGCGAGGCGCTAGAGCCGCGACGAGATAATCAACCTCAGGTACCTCCCCGCTGGCTCAGTGACGTCAAACCGAAACGTCGCACTCGTTCGCTCAAGCGGTACGCGGCACCGCCGTGAGCAGAAGGCCGGACGTTCGCGGCCAGAGCCGCGCGGTCACGCGGTGAGAGCCTACTCGGGCCGGGACGCAGCGCGACGAACTGATCCCGTGGCTCGATGAGGCGCGAAGATTGGGCACGATCACATCTTCACGGGCAAGCTCGACGGACCGTTCGACAGCAGCAACCTGGCGCGGGCCGTCCATGGGCACGGCCCTGCCCGAACAGATCGCGACCTTCGCTGACGGCCATCCGCTTCGTTCCACCACCCAGAACGGGGGAAGCGGACTCTGGAGCACACGGCCCACAGAGGTCACTCTCTATACCACGACGGCGCCGCCTCTTGCATCGGCAACCATCCCTGAGCGGGCCTTCGCTATTGGGGTTTGACGATCGTCCCGTTGGGCAGGGTAGGTGTCATCCGTGGGGCAGTGCCTTCCCGGCACGCCTCACCGGCGGCGATGGGGGACGTCGGCGCATAACCTGCCTTCGGCCTGAATGCAACCGGCGGCGGCGGTTGGGTGGTGCGAGGTTGAATATCCGCATGGACAGGATTCACTACGCAGGGGACTCGGTTCTGACCGGCACTGAGATAGCTCGCGCACTGTTGGAGTACGCGCAGGCGCTGGCTGTGGCGGACACCTCGGCGACGGTCGACATCCCTGTGGTGAATGAAAGCGATGGATCCATCGGCCGCTCCGAGCTACTCATCGGCCCGGCGAGCCAGCTGATCTCGGACACCGAGGAGTCGCCGTACGAGGATGCGATAGACCACAAGCTGGTGACCTGGATGCATGACGAGGCGGCCCGGCTGCGCCGGCACGGATCTGTCGCACCCGGCGCCGTGACCAGCGGCGACGATCGGGACGCCATTCCGGACTTCGATGTCTGAAGGAGCCCGGGCGCCTCGAAGTGACCTCTAAGCGCGCTCGGGATCCGCTATCGCGCGCAGATGTATTCGCCTTCCACGTGGACACCCTATCGACCGCAGACGGCAGCGTTCAGACTCGATCCGTTAGCGTGCCGGAAGGCGGTGTTACCGTCGACAGCAACGGCTAGGTGTGCAAGGCACCGGGCGGAGCAGGCGAAACAGAGCTCTGCTGTTCTCAAGCAATTGCTAGGAACCACCGGAACTGCCCGCCAACGAAGGAGCCCGGTTTGCCAAGTCCTGATCCAGGTGCCGTACGCCATGAGTGGCGCGGATCGTTCACCAATCAAGAAGTGAATGTGCTGCATGCTGAGGCTTTTGATCACCCTGTCGACGACGATGACTGGAAGGAGCGGCTCGGCCGCCACAGCCTCGGCTGGGTCACCGCGCGTGACGCGCGTGGACTGGTCGGGTTCGTGAACATCATCTGGGACGGGCTGGTCCACGCCTTCGTCGAAGACACCATCGTGGCGGATCGTGCCCGCCGGCACGGGGTGGGCGCCGGCCTCATCGAGGTCGCTCGCACGCATTCCGCCGACGCAGGCTGCGAATGGCTGCACGTCGACTTTGAAGACCATCTCAGGAGTTTCTACTTCGACGCGTGCGGCTTCCTCCCGACCACGGCCGGACTGATCAAGCTCCGATGAGGGCCGGTGTGGGTGGCTCAGTAGCGCGCTGACTCTCAGGAGTCCGTCCAGGGCAGACGGGAGTCCGGGGCGCGAGACCGCCAAGCTCTGGTAAAGATCGCTCAGCGTTCATAAGCCGGTGCCTCGACGGGCGTCGTTGGAATGCTCGCGAAGGAGCTGGAGGCCCCGGATTCAGCGTTCCGATGTCACGCACGAAGGGAGACCCCTTCTCAGGGCGGCGCCCTGTCTGGTAGCCATGAGCATGACCTTTGCCTTTACCCCAGGCGAGTCGCCCACAGATGCTGCGCGCCACATCGTTGATGCGAACTCCTACGCAACCGTCGCGACCGCCGACGTCGACGGGCGTCCGTGGGTGACACCCGTCTGGTTCGCGGAGCGGGGACTGCGCCAGTTCGTCTGGGTGTCCCGAACCACGCGGCGGCACTCACAGAACGTCGCCCAGCGGACCGAGATCGCGCTCGTCGTGTTCGACTCGACTCTCCCGGTGGGTTCCGCGAGCGCGGTGTACGTCGAGGCGACCGCAGCCGAGGTGCCCGACCACGAACTCGCAGATCCGCTTGCTGTGTTCAACGCTAAGTGCGAGGCGTCCGGACTGCCCACGTGGGACAAGTCGAAGGTCTCGGGCGGCGCCCCCCACCGACTGTACCCGGCGACCGCGTCGCAGGTATGGGTGCTCGACGAGCACGAGAACCGCTTGCCCGTGCTGTAACCCGGAACGCGCTCACGCCCTGACAGTGCCGGCAGGGTGCCACAAACCCGTCCTTCGCGGGCAGGTGGAGTAGCTGTGCGGCGCGGATGGTGTTCCTCCTCCTAGGACTGCGTGACTTTCGCACTGGGCCTTGCACGATGGAGGGGTGGACGTGTTCAAGGCCAATCAAGCGGCGTGGGATCGGGCGGCGGAGCGAGGCAATCCCTATGCGCAACCGGTTTCGGCCGAAGAGGTGGCCGACGCACGGCAGGGTCGTTGGCGGATTCGGATCAGCGATACGAAGACGTTGCCCCGGACTGGCTGGGCGATGTCGTCGGCAAGCGCATCCTCTGTTTAGCCGGAGGCGGCGGCCAGCAGGGGCCGATCCTGGCGGCAGCGGGCGCTCGGGTCGTCGTTTTCGACGCCTCGACCGGACAACTGGCACAAGATCGCGCGGTCGCGGACCGAGAGGAACTCGAAATCGCCACAGTTCAGGGAGACATGGCCGATTTATCCATGTTCGACGAGGAGCAGTTCGACGTCATCCTCAACCCTGTGTCGACCCTTTTCGTTCCTGAGCTGGACCGGTGTGGAGCGAATGCCATCGCACACTCATCCCGGGTGGCGTTTTGATCACCGGCTTCCTCAACCCGGACGAGTTCGCCTTCGACGCCGAGGCCCTCGACCAACGCGGGGAGTTCATCATGCGCCATCCGCTTCCCTACATCGAACATGACGCCCTGTCACCGGCGGAGGCAGCCGCCCGTCGCGCGGCCGGTGAGATGTTCCATTTCAGCCACACCATGCAAGCCCAGCTCGGCGGTATCCTCGGTGCCGGCTTCATCATCTCCGGCTTCTTCGAGGACCGCCGACTCGAATCCGATGGAAATCCCATCAGCCGTTACCTGCCCAGCTGTTTTGTTGTCCGCGCCGAGCGCCGACTCCCCTAAATCGCCACCGATCCGTCCGACCGAAGCATCCGGGGGCGCTCGCCGGAAGCACCGTCGTGGTAGCGCCCGAACACATGACCAGTGCCTCACGCCACCCGGCCGCCCACCGACCGCAAGCCGGTGCTTCAGCGCGCTCCTTTCGACGTTCGTCGCTGTGGTCGGCAGTGGGAGCCGACCATCGGTTCAATTGCGGGCGAACGGGTCGACATGCTTCCACGCACGTCCGAGGCCGACCTCACGCCGAATATCCAGGAGGGCTGGGGCAGCCGTGTAGGCACGGCCACGCTTCTCGCCCGTTGGAGTGAGTAGGCCCGCATGGGCGAGCGCGGTCAGATCCCGTGTCGCTGTTTGCGGGCTGATGTCCGTTCCCGCCTCCGCGAGGGAGTTGATGTAGCGACCGCGAGTGACGGTTGCCCCGAGCAGCGCGTCGAACAGGGCATCCATTGCTCTGTCGTCGATGCTTGCGGCTTCGAGCAGATCGCCGAGCGCTGTGGATGCTCGCCCGGCGGCGACGATTCGGGCGGCGCGCTCCATCGCCTGATTGAGATGGGCTGTGAGGATGAAGCGGATCCATGGGCGCACCTGCTCGGGTGTCGACGACTCTGGGTCCCACTGACCCTGGCCGACCGCAGCGAGTACGTCGTAGTAGGCCTGAGTGTGGCGCCCGAGATACTCTTCGGTCGAAAAGAACACCGGTGAGATGTCGCCATCCGCGGCGAGAACAAGGGATTGAAGTACCCGCGCCATCCGCCCGTTCCCATCCTTGAATGGATGGATAAGAACGAAATTCAGGTGCGCCATCGCCGCGTCGATGAGCCGGTCACCGCTTCCCATGATGGAACTCGCTAGCTCATCGATCAGCGCCGGCACCGCGCTCGCCTCGGCTCCCTCATGCACAATGTCGCCGGTGGACTCCTGCTGCACGTAAACGGGCCCCACTCGATAACGGCCCGGCCGTTTGGTGAGGTCGTGGGACGTCACCATGTAGTGCAGGCTGCGGATGAGAGTCGAGTCCACGATCACGGGATCCTTCGCGAGCTGGAGGACGTATGTCATCGCCAGCTGATACCCAATGAGTGCGCGCTCCGTCTCTTCGTCGACCGAGGCAGGCTTTTCTCCCTGGGCGATGGCTGCAATATCATCCACGCTGGCATTGATGCCCTCGATGCTGTTTGAACCCTGTACGTTGCGGGCGAAGGTCATGCGGCGTATAGGGGCAGTCCACCGGTTGCCCTGACGAACCTGAAGCGCTAGAGCGTCGTTGAACTTCTGAATCTCGCGTCGAACCGCCTGCTCGTCGCTGTCTAGAGCGGGTGCGATAAACATGAATTCTCCGATGCAATGATGATTATTTATCATCGTAGCATCAGTTTACCTTCGCGTGGTGGACACGGCGGTCGGAGCCCCGCGAAGCGACGGTGCAGTCGGTCGCTCTCAAGCCGGTGGCTGTGCGTGCACACTCTCACTGCTTGGCCGATCGTTCTTACCGGAGCGGACGCGTCTCTCCCGGCGTCCGGTCTCGGCCACGAGGCCTCTGGCTGTGAGGCCCCATCGCCCGCGGCGTAGGGTGGGCTCATGGCTGATCACCCCCTCCGTCGCGGGCTGAGATTGTGTCGCTAGACCCTGGCGTTGAAGGGTGATCTTGTGACTGCCGTGCCGATAGTGATCGACACCGACCCAGGCATCGATGACGCGCTCGCTATCATGTTGGCTGCGGCGAGCCCGGAGGTCGACATCCGAGGCATTGTGGCCGTGGCAGGAAACGTGGGGCTGGAGAAGACCTCCGCCAACGCCGCCGCGCTCGCCGACCTGCTCAGGCTGAACTGTCCCGTGGGCAGGGGTGCGTCGGGACCGCTCTGGCGGCAGGACATTGACTTTGCACACCACGTCCACGGCGAGAACGGATTGGCGGGGCATAACCTCCCCCCGTCGCGACGCATTCTCGAGGCCGGCATCCCGCTGCTGGCCCGACTCATCGAAGAGAGCCCCCGGCCGCTCACGATCGTGCCCATCGGGCCGTTGACCAATATCGCGATGCTGGTCAACCAGTACCCCGACACGGCCCGCAAGGTCGAGCGGATCGTGATTATGGGCGGAGGCACGCTCGACGTGCTCGGCAACATCACCCCAGCGGCCGAGTTCAACATCTGGTTCGACCCTGATGCCGCAGCCTGTGTCTTCGCGTTCGGCGTTCCCATCACGATGGTCGGACTGAACGCCACGCACCAGGCACTGGTTGGGCGAATGCACCTTCCTCGGCTGTTCGCATCCAGGGGGCCGATTGCGGAGATCGTTGGGCGCCTCCTCGACGGCTATCGCGACGGGCGGGGTGGCGCGGCAGATGCATTCCCGCAGCATGATTCCCTCGCGGTCGCCAGGGTCATCGACCCTGACATCATCACGACGGTGCCCGGCTTCGTCGACGTCGAGAACTGCGGCCGGCTCACCTCCGGCATGACGGTCGTTGACACATCGGGTCGATTCGGCGAGCCGAACTGCGACGTGGCAATAGGGGTGGACGTCGCGCGGTTCCGCGATCTCCTCGACGCGCGACTCTCGGCACTAGACGCTTCGCTGATGTGAAATCGACTGGTTCCCACGCGCCAGGTGCCGCAGGAGGAACCGGGCGGATACTCCTCCCGTCGTCGTTGCGGGCATCGCGAAGGTCGATCTCGTACGGAGCAACTGCATGCATGCGTAACTCGAACGAGTGAGGGTCCCTCGACGTGCGTCGTTGGAACGCTCGCGAAGGAGTTGGGAGGCCGTGGATTTAGCGTTCCGATGTCACGCACGAAGGGAGACCCCTTCTCAGGGCGGCGCCCTGTCTGGTAGCCATGAGCATGACCTTTACCCCAGGCGAGTCGCCCACAGATGCTGCGCGCCACATCGTTGATGCGAACTCCTACGCAACCGTCGCGACCGCCGACGTCGACGGGCGTCCGTGGGTGACACCCGTCTGGTTCGCGGAGCGGGGACTGCGCCAGTTCGTCTGGGTGTCCCGAACCACGCGGCGGCACTCACAGAACGTCGCCCAGCGGACCGAGATCGCGCTCGTCGTGTTCGACTCGACTCTCCCGGTGGGTTCCGCGAGCGCGGTGTACGTCGAGGCGACCGCAGCCGAGGTGCCCGACCACGAACTCGCAGATCCGCTTGCTGTGTTCAACGCTAAGTGCGAGGCGTCCGGTCTGCCCACGTGGGACAAGTCGAAGGTCTCGGGAGGCGCCCCCCACCGGCTGTACCTGGCGACCGCGTCGCAGGTATGGGTGCTCGACGAGCACGAGAACCGCTTGCCCGTGCTGTAACCCGGAACGCGCTCACGCCCTGACAGTGCCGGGAGCGTGCCACAAGCCGGTCCCTCAGCGCGACAGTCTGCATGTCCGATGCGGATCCCTCTACGGGCCATGCGGGTCAGCTGCGCGCGAGTCGTCGCCGCCTCCGATCACCGCGACTGATTGAGGTTAGCTCGGACGTTAAGGGGCGAGGGTTCACGAGGCGCGCGTGAGGCGGAGGGTCGAGGCCGCCGCTTCCGCGGTGGTCATCGACTGCGCGGCAGCCGGCCCGTACTTGGTCCGGTACGCAGCGTCGACAGCTTGGGCATGCGTTTCACCCGTTACCGTAACGGTCACGTCAAGGGAGTGGCCGCCCACACGGATCGAGGCCTGCGCCGATGCGACTGCCCGGCCGTACCAACCGGTGGTACGGCGGTGCCACGTGCGGACGAAGACTTCGTCTTCGACAACGACGACCCAGATCGGCGTCCAGACTCCAGGATCCTCGTCAGCACGCCGCGCAGCGATCTCCAGCTCAGGTGACGTATCCAGGGAGCGCAACTCCTCCGATGTCCACGATTCGCCCAATGCGCGGGAGCTCATGTACGTCATTCTCGAGCGGTCGAATCATGCCCGCCACTCGCATGTTGTGATTCCTCGGCGAGCATCAGGCGCGATCCTTACCCGGGCGCACCGCGAGATCGGCGACACCGTCTCTCGATGAGGGGCCCCGAATGAGACGTCACGCGGTGCCGTCATCCCGACGTAGCGGCGTGACGGGCGGGCTGCGCGTCCGCCGACTCTGCATTGGCACCGGTCTTGCCACCGGCCTCGGCACCAGGCCCGCGAGCCTTCGGCCTCGCCCAGCGCGCAGCGAGTTCGTCGCCGTCCCACACCTGCACGGCGCCCCAGGCTGCCGCAGTGAGCGGCACGGCGATCAGGGCGCCGACGATTCCGCCGACGGCCGTGCCAGCGGCGATGACCACGAGCACGACGAGTGCGTGGAGGCTGACCGTCTTGCCCATCAGGATCGGTTTCAGGACGTTCGACTCCAATTGATTGACGACGATGACG
Source organism: uncultured Actinomycetota bacterium (assembly GCA_963751055.1). Classification (GTDB taxonomy): domain Bacteria; phylum Actinomycetota; class Actinomycetes; order Actinomycetales; family Microbacteriaceae; genus Microbacterium. The sequence goes on from CAVVTB010000002.1 coordinate 1,490,430, forward strand.
ACGAGCACGACGAGTGCCGCGTTGAGCGGTCCATTGCTGACGAGTGCGACCAGCGCTGCGACTGCGCCGGCGGTCACGGCGCCGACGATAGGGATGAAGGCGAGCAGGAAGGTGAGAATCGCGAGCGGCACGGCGAGGGGCACCTGCAGGATGAGGAGGCCGATGAACACCCCCACCGCGTCGAAGAGTGCCGCTGCGGCGGTGCTCGAGATGTAGCCACCGAACACGTTGACGGTCTTGCGCCTGATGCGCTCCGCGCGGTCGTACGCGACTCCCTCCAATGGCCGGACGAGGAACTCCCACATCTGGGGGCCGTCCTTGAGGATGAAGAAGAGAATGATGGCCATCATCCCGACACAGGTCGCGATTTCGGTGATGGCGCCAATCCCTCCCAGCGCGCCTGATCCGAATTCGGCGCTCGTGACGAAGCCGCTGATCTGTTCGCCGAGATCGTTCAGTTGTCGCATGTCCGGTGAGAACGGCAGAGTCTGCAGCCAGGCCAGGACCCGCTCGAGACCTTCTCGAGCCTTGATCGCGAGCTCGCTCCATTCGTGGCTGACCGAACCCACGATGAAGAGGAGAGAGCCGACGATGACCGCGAGCAGAAACACGAGTGCCAGCGCAGCGCCGCCGGCGGAGGGCAGACCGCGGCGCTCTGACCACCGCATCCACGGTTCGAATGCCGCTGCGAAGATCAGCGCCAGCACGAGGGGGATTGTGACGATCGACAGCCGGCTGAGCAGCCAGACCAGTACCACGACGACCGCGGCGACGAGGAGCATCTGCGCACCGCGTGTAGCGGCGCGCCCGAAACCGCTGCTCCAGAGCCGTGTCAGATAGCTGGGTTGATATCGCATTCTCGTTGTTCTTTCACCAGACGCATCTGGACTAATGGACGAGCACCTTGAGCAGCACGACCCCGCCGACCGCGGCGAGCTGGAGCAGCAGGTAGCCGAGCTTCTGCCACTTCGTGGTGGCGCTCCCGCGCAAGCCCCAGAGCACGAGGCCGAGCTGCGTGACAGCGAGAGCTGCGATAGCGAGCATCAGCCCGGTCCGAAGACTCCAGATGCCGGTCTCGCTGAGCAGCAGGAGGACGATCGGGACGATGGTGATCTCGAGGGCCCGGAGAGAAGCCTGAAGGATGCTGCGCATCGTGTCGCGCCGTGCTGCTCCGCCGTGCTCGCCGGCGTGGGCGATCGTGTCGGCGACGAGGCTGGCGGCGAAGAGTCCGCCCATGGTGCCGAGAAGCCCGCCCGCGGCCGAACGTCCGCTGAACGCTTCCGACGTGGGGATCATGACCAGCAGAGTGGCGATGCCGGTGATCGATGCGTACAGCGCCTCGCGGGCGTGCTGCGTCATCGCCTCCGGCTGCTTGCCGCGACCCTTCGTTGCACGCTCGCCGTCGGCAGCATCCGTGTTTCCATCGGTGCCGCCGCTGAAGGCAACCCATCGCTCCGTATTCATGATCTGCGCTCCAGGAGTGAGGGTCGAGCGGGGCACCGGCGCGCGGAATGCGCCCCAGTGCCCCGCCGACCTGAGACTCAGGCGAACTCGAGCTTCTCCTTGAGATCCGCCATCCGCTCCTGAGCGTTCTGGCGGCGCTCCGCCTTGCGCTGTTCGCGCACGATGCGGTCCGCTTCCTTCTGCGCCTTGCGGTATGCGTCCTCTGCCGCCTCGATCTCGGCGAGCACCAGCTCGGTGGGGCGCCGATACACGGTCCCGCCCAGCTCGAGCATGAGAGTGTCCACGACCTCGAACGCGTACTCATCGACCTCCGCCACGACGGCGGTGCCGCCCAGCGGGATGGCGCGGCTGATCTCGCCCAGCACGCTGTCGGTGCGGTCCGCACGGCGGATGTCGAAGGCGCCACCAACCAGCAGGCCCCCGGTCCAGCCGAACAGCATTCCGATCGGGCCACCGATGACGCCGATCATGAGACCGATGAGGCTTCCGCTGACGGTGGCAGCTCCAGCGACGACGTCGCCTCCTTCGGGGCTGCTGAGGCGACCGTACTCGTCACGGGTGACGATCGTCGCCGAGAGCAGATCCACCCGCCCCTCGAGCGCTGCACCCTTGAGTTCGCTGAGCGCTTCGTATGCCTTGCTGCGGTCCTCGAATGAGACTGCGATGACATTGTGTGCCGACATGTTGTGACCTCCAGATCACGTTGATTCCTTATGGGAATTGCGCGGATTTTCCGCGACATGTCAACGGTCCCGTGGATCGGTCACCAGGGCATCGTGCGCTCTGCCGCCTCGCTCGACGTGTGCATGTGCACTGTGCACTTCCTCGGCTAGGCTGACCGCGTGTCGACCGAAGCCGTGATGGCGAAGGTCATCTCCTCGCTCGATTGGGAGGGTGACCTCGGACCGGCCCCGCTCGCGGCAGACGAGGCCGAGCGGCTGCAGTCCCACCTCGGGGAGGGTGCCATCCGATGGGTGGCCGGGGCCGTGGAGCAGTCTCTCGCCGCGCTCGGGACGCAGATTGACGACTCGCTCGCTCCGTGGCACATCTTTCGCTCGTTCGGGCAGCACGTACTCGCTTCGGCCCTGCTCCGACTCGCCGGAGAGGATGAGCTGCCAGCCGAGAAGGATGCGATCGATCGAGTTCTCGCGGAAGACTCCGTCGCGCGGGACATACCCCTGTCGGTGGTCACTCGAGCGCTGCGGACCGCTCAGCGCGAGTGGCTGTCGCTCCTGATCGATGCCGCGATAAGGCTCGGTCCGGACGGCATCAGCGTCGTCCCGGCCTTGGCGACTTCGGTGACCGAGACGATGGATGCCTGGATCGGAGCGGCGACGGATGCGGTCGCCGAGGAGCGCCGGCGTGTCTACCTGGTCGAGCAGGTGCGCGTGAGGAGTGCGATCGAATCGTTGGTGACGGCAGAGCCAGTGGATGTCGAAGCTGCCACGCGACTGCTCGGCGTGCCGCTGGCCGGCTGGCACCTGGGCTGCGCCATCGGAGCAGCACCGGGAATCGCCGTCGAGCGGCGAGTCCTGGATGGCATCGTGTACGTGTTCGGCCGGGAGGCCGGAAGCGAGCGGATGCTGCGATACGAGACGAGCGCCGGAACGGTCCACCTCTGGGTGACCACCGATCAGCGGCCGCGGACACCGCGGGTGGAGGACCTCCGCGTGCCGGCGCCGCTTCTCGTCGGCATCGGCGAACCACACCCCGGCGTAGAGGGATTCCGGCGGACGTTTCTCGAAGCATCCGATTCACTGGGGCTGGCGGCCAGTCTGGGTGGCAGCGGCGGAGTCTCCTACGTCGATGCGGCGTTGGCGATCCTCCTCAGCCGGGATGAGGAGCGCGCTCGCTGGTTCGTCGAGAATGAGCTGCGAGATCTTGCGGGTGACAGCCCGGAAGCGACAGACATGCGCAACACCCTCCGGATGTTCTTCGACACACGCATGCGCATCGCTCCGGCCGCCGAACTCCTCTTCCTGCACCGGAACACGCTTATCAACCGGCTCGAGCGGATTCAGTCGCTGCTCGGACACAGCGTGACCGAACGGACGGCCGAGACCCAATCAGCTCTCGTGCTCGCGGACCTGTTCACCTCGCGTCAGTACTCCCGCCCGAGCACGTGACCAGACGCGGGTAGGGATCCCTTAGCGGGCGCGAACGACTGCGGTGCGAATTGCGGCACCACGAAAGTCGCGTGCAGCGGACGGTGGTGCCTGGTGGGTTCGTCCGTTCCGGTTCTCGCGCGACGCTGTCACGTGGCGGCGACGTTGAGTTCCACCGCTTCTGCCACGAGCGCCTTGACCGCAGCCGTATCCACGCGGCTTCCCTCGGAGTAGTCGATGGCTCGGACGACTTTGCTGTCCAGTCGGGTGTTGAACAGATCGTTTCTTTCCATGCGGGCACCCTTGGAGAACGTCAGCCTCACTGCGCTCTTGAGCACCTCGACGTAGCAGATGTCTCCGTCGTGCGACCAGAACGGGACTCCTTCCGGTTTGGACGGCTTCTTGTACTTGACCACCTCGATGGCGGCCGGGTCGGCAGCTCTGATTGCACCTCGAAGCGCGATCAGTAGGTCGCGCTTCCAGCCGCTCTGCTGCGTGATGATGTCGTCAATCTGCTCGGAATCGGACTTGTCACTCATGTGCGAATACTCGCGAACAGGCCCGACGAAAACAATGACCAAAGTCGGTCCCACAGCGGTGGGAAGCTATCCCTCGCGCGCCGGAGGGCGAATCGGATCCCTCAACGTGCAGCCGTGGATCGGCGGGGGATCATCCAGTGTCCTCTGTACATGGCAGTGTCGACTGGATGGAGCGGTTTGCAGGAGCATCTGCGGGTGAGCGCGCGGGCGCATCCGCACCGTGGGGGATCGTCGGCGCCCCGTCCAGCGCCGCAGCGCACTGGGCAGGGATCGAGAAGGCACCTGCCGCGCTGCGAGCGGCCGGACTCGTGGGTGCGCTGTCCGACGGATCCGGCGCGGTGATGGACTTCGGTGACCAGCAGGTCGCCCGTTGGACAGCCCGCCGAACGGGGAGCGGGGCGAACAACGTCGATGCTGTCCGCGCGGTCCTCGACGAGACCCGTCAGCGCATCGTCGATGTGCTGCGGGAGAACCTCCGCCCGTTCGTGATCGGTGGCGAGTGCACGCTGGCTGTCGCGATGGTGAGCGCGTTCGCCGAGTGCGGTCGCGATGTGGGAGTGGTGTACGTGGACGGCGGGCAGGACCTCATGACCCCCGTCGACAACCGAGACGAACCGATCCTCGACGGCATGGGTGTCGCACATATGCTCGACCTTCCCGGCACCGAGGACGCCATTTCCGGCATCGGCCCGCGGCGGCCGCTCCTGCGGGACTCGGACATCGTCTTCCTCGGGTACGCCGACGACGAGGAGGACATCCATGACGTTGTGCACAGTGAGCGCATCCCGGCGTCCGTCGTCAGCGCCGATCCTGAGGCGGCCGCATCCCGTGCCCTTGCGGCGCTGAGCGCCGCCAGCATTGTGATCCACATCGATGTCGACGTGCTCGACTTCCTGCAGGTCCCCGCCGCCGACATCCCGACCTACGGACGAGGACTCTCCATCGAAGACCTCACCGCGCTTCTCCGGATACTCTTCGCCGACCCGCGCTGCGCCGGCGTGCTCCTTGTGGAGTACAACCCCGATCACGACCCGCTGGGACTCGCTGCAGCACAGCTCGTCGAGATGATGCGAGTCACAGCCAACGGGTGACCCGGTGAGCCACGTCGGCCTGTTCACCTTCAGCCACCAGGCAACAACCGATCCAATCCCGACGCTTGGACGGCCCCGGCACGATATCGATCCCTTTGCGTGCTAGCTGGAGAGCATCAAGCCTCTCCTCGTGGGGTGGAACGGCCCGTCTCGGAGAGGGAAGGCGGTGGCGTGCCGCGACGCGGTTTCACAGCGATCTATCTGATGGCGAGGGGTTCGCGCTCGGGAGATTCCACCGCTGTTGTCAAGGCTTCCTCCGCCGGCTCCGGCAGGATGGTCAGTCCGTTCGGTCCGCTCGCGGCTTGCATGAGCTGTTCGATCCACAGGCGGTTGATGCGGGGCTGACGGCTTCCGAAGAAGTGGAGCTGGATCGGCACGGACGGCGAGATCCAGAAGCAGCGCCGCCCGCTACCATCCCCGATCTCCGCTTCGAACATGAACGACTCCGACCGGCGAAGCTTGGTCATGATGACGATTCGGAGGTGGGCAAGCGTACGGTCCTCGATGTCGACTGAAGCACCCGCGGAATCGTAGATGAACCTGCCCATGCTGACCTTCCTCCGCACGCGGATGTGATGCCGGGGCCCTCCCCCTGCGATGGCGCCCGCAAGGTGATCACCAAAGACCGGCCTCACTCAAAGAGATTCCGACCGAGTCGGTCCATTACGCGACTTGATCGGGTTGGCTCGTATCGTCCATCCGCGGCGGGTCGATCATGCGGAGCTAGCGACCCTCGCAGTCCACCCGCACACAAGCGCGGCGACTGAGGTACTTCGGGACCCCTGAGCAGGCACGAGGGAGACACCGACCTGCGTCGCAAGCCGCTACCGGTTCTCGACGGCGAGGCGGCCCGCGAGCAGCACGTATGTTGCGGCGAAGGTGCGCCGCAACCACGTCATCACCTTGGGACGGCTGATGACCTGGGCGCGCATCGTCGCAGCGAAAATCCCGTACATGGCGAAGACGATGAAGGTGATGGCCATGAACACGAGGCTCAGTCCGACCATGTGCCAGATCCCATTGGGTTCACCCACGGGCACGAACTGCGGCAGGAAGGCGAAGAAGAAGATTGTTAGCTTGGGATTGAGCAGGTTGATGAGCACCGCGGTGCGGACGACTCGCCAAAACGAGACCTGCGTCGCCGCTGCATCGATCTGGATGGCGGACTTATCGCGCAAGGTCTGCCACGCGAGAAAGAGCAAGTATGCGACGCCGAGCCACTTGATGGTCTGGAAGGCGACAGCGGATGAGTTAAGGATCGCCGCGAGCCCGGTTATCGCCGCGACCATGTGTGGGATCACACCGAGGGTGCAGCCGAACGCAGCGATGACGCCAGCTTTGGCGCCGCGCGACAGACCTGCCGCGATGGAGTACACCGCCCCCGTCCCCGGGGTGGCAACCACGACGAAGGTCGTCAACAGGAAAGCAACACTCATCCGCACCCTTTCCGGATGTTGCCCTGCACTGTACCCGAACCGTGGCACGTGCGCCGCTGGGATCCCTCAACGGGCGGCCACTCCATTGACGCAGTTGCGCGCGGGAGGCCACTTTCGCGACCTGGTTCTGGCTACAACGGATGGTCACCCTTGACCGCTCGCGCGGCGTGCGTACGTTGGATAGACGCATCGTGCGCCGGGCGCGGTGTGTGAGGAGGCGCCGTGCCTATCGACCACTTCGGGTTGGGTGTTCCGGACCTTGAAGCCGCCAAGTCCTACTACGACGACCTGATGCCGAAACTCGGGTTCCAGTCCTGCTTCGGCAATGGATACTGCCCGATCGATTGGAACGGTGCGCAGCTGTTCCTCTACGAGGCCCGCGATGAGGCGTACCTGCGGCACCGGCCCGGGCTGCAGCACATCGCGTTCTCAGTTGCCAGTCGAGCGGACGTGGACGCAATCCATGACTGGGTGCGCGGTCGCGGCGACGAAGTCCTGCACGCGCCGCGGGTCTTCCCGCAGTTCGGCGAGGACTACTACGCGGTCTACTTCCTGGACCCTCACGGATTCAAGCTCGAGGTCGTGTGTCCCATGGCCGAGGGCGAAGTTACAAGCTAAAGGGATAACTCACGGGATCCCTCATCGGGCAGTGGGACGAATCGGATCTCCTAGCGTGCTGGGCGGACGAGCTCCCGCTACTCCGAGTCTGCGGTCGCATTGCCCGACGGATTGAGCCGCTGACGATTCTTTTTGCGGGTCCGGCTCCCTTCCTGCTGTGCGGACGATCGGCCATTACCCCGGCAGCACTTGCTAGTGCTGTCACGCCGCCGGGATCGCCTCGATGATGGTCTGAACCGGTGTCGGTACGGTCCTGCTCACTTGCCATCCGGCGCGAGTGAGAAGGACCGAGTACTCCGCGTAGGTGCGTTCGCGGCCGCTGACCAGTGCCAGCATCCACATGTCTATGTCGGTAGCAGTGAAGTCCTCCGCATCCTCGGGCACGACGAACTCGAAGAGCAAGAGCGTGGATGTGGAGTCGGCGGCGGAGCGGACGGCGTTCAGGATCGACAGTGCCTCGTCGTCGCCCCAGTCGTGGATGACGTTCGACAGCAGGTAGCAGTCGGCACGCGGCAGCGAGTCGGTGAAGAAGCTTCCAGGTTCGACGCTCATGCGGGGCTGCGGGGGCAGATCCATCACGACGTGCGGCTGGTCGAACAGGATTCCTTGCGCGGCGGGGGTCTGCTCGAGAACGGCGCGCAGGAGGTGGCCGCGTCCTCCGCCGATGTCCGCGATGACGTCGAATGGCGTGAAGTCGTAGTGCGGGACCATCCGCGATATCCGCCGCACCGTCATCCCGGTCATGCCTCTGTCGTAGAGTTCGGACTCGTCCGGGTGGGCGGCGAGGTACGAGAAGAATCCATTCGGGTCCATGAACGTTGTGCCGGGTCGGCCGGTCCGCACGGCATCCTCGAGGTTGCCGAGCGATCCCCAGATCACCGGAATCCCCATCATCAGCACCAGTGACGACAAGTTGCTGGGGTGGTCGCGGCGCAGAAGACGTGAGGCCTCGTTGTGCCGGATGCTGTCGCCACTGCACTCGAAAACCCCCAGAGCTGCGAGGTGCCTCATCAGGCGACCCAGCGAGCGCGAATCCGCACCCACTTCCGCCGCTAGGTCGGTCATACTTCGCGGATTGTCGGTTACCGTCTCGGCAAGCCCCATGCTGACCGCCACGTGAAGACAGCGGGAACCCATGAATCCTGTGGCAAGCGACCCCACAAGCTCGGCAGGCTGCTGATCGCTCATGGGCACAGTCTGGCCTTCGATCCGGAGCAACGGAAGCGGGTTTGGAGCACGCGGCCCCGAGCGGTTATTCTCGATACCGACTCTCAGTTCGGTGACCATCCCATAGCGGCCAGCGTGACACATCTGCGCCCATCACCTCGGTACTTGGTCATCGATCGGTCCGCTACGGTTGCGGCATGACCGGGAGCCCCACCGCCTCACGCCCCGTCTTCGGGGTTCCCGCCCTCGTCGCCGCGATCGCCTCAGCGATCGCGGTACCCGTGAGCTTCGTGTTCGGCATCAGGGCCGCGCTCGACGGGAGCGGCTCCGGGTCGGCTGTCTTCCAGGTGGTCTTCATCGTGGGGCTGGTCATGGCTGCTGCGGCGATCGTAGTGTCGATCGTGCACCTGGTGCGCGGCGCTCGGAAGGCGCTGCCGATTGTCACGATCGTGGTTGCGCTACTGCCCTTCGCGGGGGTGCTCGTCGTGTTCTTGGTGAATCTGAACGCGTCCTAGCACCCCACGGTTCGGTGGCTGGACATCGATCGACCTGGCGGGTCGGGCGCGCGCAACCGGCTCGGACGGCACGTCGTGTCTCGACGACGGGGTCGACCGCCGTCCTTCCCCACGAGCACTGACCCGAACCTGCGAACACCGACCCGAGCGCACCGCCTCGAACCCGCATGATGCGGAGGAATGCCCATGCGGCGACACCCGGACTTGGGCAGTTCGCCCGATGCCGTGATTCCGCTGCGCTCGTAGCGTCGACCTCGATCGACTAAGGAGCAGGCATCATGGACGAGCACATCGAGACGGTCATCGTCGGGGGCGGTCAAGCCGGACTCTCGACGGGGTATTTCCTCGCGCAGCAGGGCCGCGAGTACGCGGTCTTCGAAGCCGCCGAGCGCATCGGAGATCAGTGGCGGCGCCACTACGAGTCGCTGAAGCTTTACTCCCCGCGCAGATACAGCGGACTGCCGGGGCTGGCGTTCCCCGGCGAACCATGGACGTTCCCCTCCCGCGACGAGGTGGCCGACTATCTCGAGGCGTACGCGCTCACCCACGGCCTCCGCGTCCGCACGCACACGCCGGTGCGGCGGGTCAGCAGGAGCGGGGACGGCTTCATCGTCGAGCTCGACGGCGGCCGGATCACCTGCGACAACGTCGTCGCCGCGACCGGACTCGCCGGCCGCCCCGCCGTGCCGCACGAGGCCGCGGAGCTCAGCCCCGACATCGTGCAGCTGCACTCCAGCGAGTACCGGCGGTCCGACCAGTTGCCTCCGGGCCGCGTGCTCGTGGTGGGAGCGGCCCACTCGGGCACCGACATCGCGTACGAGCTGGCGGAGAGCCACGACGTCACGCTGTGCGGTCGCGATCTCGGGCAGCTTCCATTCCGTCCGGAGGAGCGGAAGGCGCGCCTCATGCTGCCGCTCGTCGTCTTCGCGTGGCGGCACGTCCTCACCCGTCGGACGCCGATAGGTCGGAAGATGATGAAGGAGATCCGTCACGGGGGCGGACCGATGATCCGCATCCACCGCGAAGATCTCGACGCCCGCGGCGTCACCCGCAACCTGAGCCGGTTCGGAGCGGCGAGCGACGGCCTGCCACGGCTCTCCGACGGTACCGTCGTCGATGCCCGCAGCGTCGTCTGGGCGACCGGGTACGACCTCGCCCATCGGTGGCTCGACATCCCGATCGTCGGCGACGACGGCTACCCGCGCGAGTACCGCGGAGTCGCCGAGGATGTGCCGGGGCTGTTCTTCTGCGGGCTGCCCTTCCAGTTCGGGTTCGGGAGCATGGTGTTTCCCGGGGTCGGCCGGGACGCCGAGTTCGTGGCGCGCAAGATCACCGAGCGGATCACGGAGCGTGCGAAGGTAGACTCGGTCGCCGCATGACGCGAGCGGTACGGCGTATCGTCGAATCGATGGACGTCGTCCAAGTCCTGCAACGTGCCCGCGACGCGTACGAGCGTCGCGAATGGCTCAGCGCGTACCAGGAGCTGTCGCAGCTCGGCGACGCCCTCTCCGCCGCGGACCTCGCCGACCTCGGCACGGCGGCGCAGCTGGCCGGACGGCACGAGGACTTCATGCATGCGATGGCGCGCGCATGCCGGCTGTACGAACAGCACGGCGAGCTCGGGCGAGCGGTGCGGTGCGCCGCGTTCCTCGTCGAGGTTCTGGTCCTCCATGGCGAGACCGCCGTCGCGAATGGGTGGCTCGGTCGCGGTGAGCGGCTCGCTTCGGCGTTGCCGCCTGGGGATGCCGCGATCGGGCACCTGCTGTTCAGCGGCATCGTTCCCGACCTCATGGCGAGACGACTCGATTCGGCCCTCGATCGCGCGAAGCGCGCGCTCGACATCGCCGAGCAGTCCGGCGACGTCGAGCTTCGGGCGAAGGCGCTCATGGGGCTCGGGCGGTGTCGCATCGATCGCGGCGACGTCGCGGCGGGCCTGACGCTGCTGGACGAGGCCATGGTCGACGTGCTCGCCGGGGAGCTGTCGCCCGTCGAAGCCGGGCGGGTCTACTGCTCGTGCATCGAGGCGTGTCAGCAGATCGGAGAGCTTCAGCGCATGGCGGAATGGACGCTCGCACTGGGCACGTGGTGCGACCTGCAGCCCGAGCTCGTGGCGTTCACCGGGCAGTGCGCGCTGCATCGTGGTCAGATCATGCGCACCCGCGGCGCGCTCGAGGGCGCGGTCGACGAACTGGAGCGGGCCGTGACCCGCTACGAATCCGACGGCGCGTCGCAGTCCGCCGGGGCGGCGCTCGCGGAGCTCGCCGAGGTTCACCGCCGCCGCGGGGATCTGGTCGCAGCCGCGACCGCCCTCGAGCGGGCGCGACGGAGCAGATATGTGCCTCGGATCGAGGAGATGCGGCTGCAGCTCGCGACGGGCGAGCACGAGGCAGCGGCATCCACAGCACGTCGCCTGCTGACCTCCGACGCCCCGATCTCACGTCGCGCCAGGTCGCTGCCCGCGGTCGCCGAGGTGCTCGTGGTCGCGGGCACCGAGGACGAGGCCGAGCAGGCTGTCGCAGCGCTCGAGGACACTGCCGCCATCGTCGGCACGGAGAGCGTGAAGGCGGAGGCGACGCTCGCCCGCGGATATCTGGCTGCCCGAGTCGGCAGCGAGACCGCCGAAGCGGATCTCCGCGCGGCGGCGGCGGCGTTTCGGAGGCTCGGGTCCCCGTGGGAAGCGGCACAGGCGCACCTTGCGCTGGCCGCCCTCCTCGGCGATGACGGCGAGCGGGCGGCCGCGCAGGCGCTGCTGCGCCGCAACGCGTTCGACGCCGACAACCCCCTCACCGACCGCGAGATGGAGGTACTCCGCCTCGTCGCCGCCGGGGAGTCCAACCGGCGGATCGCCGAGGCGCTCCACCTGAGCGAGAAGACGGTGGCCCGTCACCTGTCGAACATCTTCGCCAAGCTCGGCGTGCAATCGCGGACGGCGGCAGCCGCCTGGGCGTTCGAGCGCGGCCGGCTCGCCTAGGATCCCTAAGCGGGCAGCCGTCCAACCGAACAGCCGTTGCGCATGCAGCCTAGGTCCCCGGTGAATCGACCTCGACCGCATGGGTGGTGACCTGAAGAACTTGGCCGTCGCGAAACTCGAAGAACGCCCCCAATTGGCCACTGTCGAAGCATGTCGACCGATTTGGGTCGTCTGCTACCTAAAATGCCTGCCCCTGATGAGATTGCGCTTCTTGCCAGCGCGACGTTCGCGCGAGGCGCCAGCGTGAGCGCCGTGACCATGAGGGTTGCGGATGCGGCGGCGAGAAGTCGGATGCCGCGCCGCGGTGTGATCGGGGTGATGTCGATCATGGGTTGCCTCTCGCACCGGACGTCGGGTGACCGGCACGATCAGTCCACGTGAGGCGATGTTGCGGGAGCGTAGACCGGCGTGTCGGGGTCTGCGCTCGCTAGGAGGACTGAGGGCTCTGCGGCGCTGATAGCTGATGAACTCCAGATCCGCAGAGCGCTCAGCCCCCGGGCGGCGTCGTGGTCAGCGCGCGCGGCTTAGCCTCGACATTGGGCTTCAGGGTGGTGATATCGCTCACCCCGTCGACGGTGAGCTTCTGCCGGGGCACGAGCCCTTTGTCGAGGTCTGGCCCGGGGTAGACGTAATGGAGGAGCGGCCTTGGTTGTGAAGGCCTTGACCGTCACGCCGAACGTGTCGGCGAGGTACTGCAGAAAGACCTGGTCGCGGGCCGCCTTGCAGGCGTAGACCACGATTTGGGCACCCGGCGCGAAACGTGCCTGAACCTCTGACCACGGGGTGACAGTGCCGTCGTCGTTCTGGATGCCGTTCGCGCGGAATCCGTCGAGCTCCGCTTCATCGAGTCCGTCGGTGAACGACACGCTGCCGGGCTCGACGGTACCCGTCAGTCCCATCTCGTCGCTCGCGCCGTGCGTGACGAAGTTCACCCTCTGGATGCTCCCTTTCGGCCGCCAAAAGATCAGCGACACGAATCCGGCTGTCGAGTCAACCTTGAGCCAGTCGCGCCCCCTGAACCCGCTGTTCTTCATCGCGGCCGCGAGGTCCACCTCGCTTGGAAACCACAGGCCTCCAGCCTGGATCGCGGCCGCCTCCTCGGCCCCGGAAGGCCACGGACTCGGGAAGTCGCGACTCCCGCCGAAGATTGTCCGTGCTCGGCGTGCTCTTCCGCTTGCCGAGCACCTGCTCCGCACCGCCGGTGACCCGGTCGCGGAGTGCATCGGTCTGCAGAACGACGCGCGACAGGATGAGGTCAAGCGTCGTCATCCTCTTCACCTTCATCCGGCGTCGAATCGTCGTCATCCGAATCCAAGTGGAACACTTCACGGAAGATGGCGCCCTGTTCCGCATTGCTCGCCTCGACGACCGGCGCGCCCCAGGGCGGCGCGGGCGATCTCTTCCTGCGTGAGGGCGTTCTTCAACTCCATGCCCCGGATGGTCTGAACCTGGGAGCGCAGCGGAGTAGGTGTCGAGCAGGCCCGCCTCCGGATCGCCGCCGTTGCTGAGGAATCCGTCGACCACGATGCCTGCTCGGGGTGCGCATCGTGATGACGTTCTCCTTCAGCACGACACCCGGCACTTCGATGAACTCCCGATCGGCGAGGGGCGTGCGCAGCGACTTGTTCACGCGCAGGTAGCCCACGGTCGCCAGCGAAATCTCGTGGCCGGCCACCTCGATCTTGGTCTCTGCGGGAAGACGAGGTCGACCTGCTCGAGGAACTGCTGGAGGCTCGTCCCGATAGTCGAAGATGAAGAAGAGCTCCCGGATGATTCCCTTAAGGACTCGCGTGCGGACCTCGTCGTCGTCATCGAAGTACGCATCGAGGAATCGATCGAGCTCGTGGATTGAATACTGCGGGTAGGCCCTGGCGATTCATCGTTGAGCGCGATCTTGACATCGGTCAGGTGCAGCACCGAAATATACTCCTGTACGATCTGGCGGAAGACGAGGTTCAGCGTGCGGCGGACGTTGACGTTCTCGATCTGCCGTTCGATCGTCTGCTCCGACCCCTGCTCAGAGACAGAAGTGCTGCTCTGCTCCGACGAAGTATTGATCTCGACATCCCGCTTCGACGATGCGCGCGCGGAGTGCTTGAACAACGCGTTCGACACGGTCTTGGCGAAATCCTCGCGGGCGGAGCGCGTGCCCCACTCGCCGGTGGTCTCATTCGAACTCGTGGAACCGCCGCTGCCGCTTGCCTCCACCAGCCCCCAGAGCACCTTGGCTCCGCCGGAGCCCTCTTTGGCGGAGTGGTTCTTCTGGCTGCTGAGGATGTCCGCTTCGCTCTCGGTGTACTTGATTCGAGCTCTCGGACTGGATCGAGTTCTCGAAGTCGACAGCCGCCTCTTCCGTCACGGAATCGAGCACCGAGGAGCCGAAGTTGACCGTCGTCTCGTCGGTCTGCTTGATCTTCTGGTAGCTCTTGAGCGAAATCCTGGTCTTCTCGCCGGGGAACAGCGAGAACGTCTTGATGACCCTCCCCGCGCCGTAGTTGCCGAGGAAAGTGGAGATCTGGAGCTTCTCGAAAAGAGGATCTTGGGGAAGACCTGCTCCGGCGGGTTCGGGCGGGGCAGAATGATGTCGAAATCACCGCTGAAGCCGAGCATGCCCTCAAGAAGGCGCGTAGATGAAGTTCGTCGGGTTCTGCTCATAGACCTTCGCGACAGCGGCGACGCTGTTCACCGTCGCCATCCGAGGCCCTTTCGGTACGACAGTGAGGCCGGTGACCGTGAGGTCAGGCGGATCGGACGGGGGCGACCGCCCGGATTCTTTGCGTCGGCGTTCGCACGCACCCGCGCGAGGGTCTCGGCGTTGAGGTCGCCTTGATCCACGTCGACGCAGATGACGCTGAGGCCGACGTGGTTCGTCGATTCGGGAATCGAGTGCTCAGCCGCGGCGCATCGTCGCCGTCGTCGCCGAGTCGGATGAAGGGCGCACTGACATCAGACATTAGCCAGTCCTTTCGCTGACAACGTCTCTGCGTGCGCCAAGTGCGCGCACGCACTGTTAGCGGTGAGGAGCGATTGCGCTGCTCGGTTGATGCAGCCGGGGCGATGCTTTCGAGTGCCCTTTTGGTGGGATAGGCGACGCGCACAAGGATCGGTTGTGAAACGCGACGCCGGCGTTCCTGCGGGGCCTGCCGCGGTGTGGCGGTCCGCCAGCCGGTAGAGAGAGCCCTCACCACTCACCCCCGAAGTAGTGGTCGATCTACGTTGTCGCAGGTTCCAGGAGCAGAGTCATCCCTTGGCAACTCTTGTCGAGACCCGTCGCAAGGAATTCGACAACCTCCGATGGGGTCATCCCCGCTAGCCCAAGCTTCTCGATAGTCTTGGCCACCTCGCTTCCGCCCAGCGAGCCAAGCCACCTGAAGAGCGGAGTTTGTAAAGCGTTCGGAACGGGTTGACGAGTTCGATGTCGCCTCCAGGCTGGGCGACGAGTATCCCTCCAAAGTTCCCGGGCTTCGTTGGGAAACTGAGGCCGTGGCGGCCGCCGCTGGAAGAATCTTCGCTGCACAAAATCGACCATCATGTCGCGTGCAGATCCTCCGGCGTCGTCCTACCTGATGCTTTTCATTCGACCCGCTCAGTGAGTCCTGCATGGTCCACCGGATCGCCCTGATTGAGGCCCCCCGACAGCCGCGGCCGGATGCAAGGCGCGTCGGTCCCTGCGCCTTCTCACACTGCGCCGCGTTAGGGGTCTGCGCGATCTGTTGTACCAGGGGGCCGTAGATACAAGACGAAGCCCCCTCCGCGGGGCTAAGGCTTTCGCACCGCTGACTACTCGGGACCGGGCCGACCATCACTCGTCGGGTCCGAGGAACTCGATCGAGTCGAAGATGGCGCGTGCCTCTTCGATCAGCGCCGGATCGATCGATTCGTCGGATTGGCCCGCCGCGATCACAGCGCGGTCGCCGTTCAGGTCGACCACTAGGTATGTTTCGCGCTCGCCCTCCTCTCGCGTACACGCGTCCGGGGTTGCAGTCCTGCGCCGAATCGGAGTAGACGCAGAACCTGCCGCCGTCGCAGGTCGGTGAAGTCGACGTCGCTCTCGACGGCGTAGTCGAACTCGAAGCCGGAGTAGTCGCCCACCACGACCTCGACGGAGGGGTGGTCACCGATGACGCCTGCGCCGTCATCGCATCGACGAACGCCTCAGCCGTCGGATCGATCTGGACGAGCGCGCCCTGCCAGGCGCATGCGTCCGTCGGGACAAAGGTGGCGGGCCAAAAAGCACGGTGCCATTGCATGAAGTCCGGGAGATCCGGGTCGTCCTTGCCCAGGCCCGCGCCGTCGAAGGTCTCCCAGCCGTCTGGGACGGTGATCTCGAAGGGCACCGGGTAGCCGGTGACGAGGTATGTGCCGGCATCGAGTACGCCGCTGTCGCGGGAACGGTGCGACCGTGTCAGCCTCCGCGGTCGATGCGGGGGACGGCGGCTCGGCCGCGGTGCACGCGGCGAGGCCGACGCACGCCAGTAATGCGACGGCGAGACCCACCCGCCGCGAGCGTGGCGCGTGAGCGGCGCGGGTGCGCCGGGATGAAGTCCACATGTCCACGTCCTCTCCCCTCGATCTGCAGCGCGGGGCTGCTCGATCAGTCAAGGACTTGCGTGTATCAGCAGGATAACGGCACCCGTCGGCTGGTATCGGCCCGATATCAGCCGTCTTGACGGATGTTGGAGTCGGGGTCACAGTGTGGTCATGGCGGTGCGCGTTCTGTGAGCGCTGACACTCGACGACGGCCGATTCACTGGCGCCGCGCGTCGCACGGTGATGGCTGCGCTCGCGATCCCTCAGCGGGCCGTGCCCGAAGCGGGGACCACTGCGGGCGGCCGATTTCGGATCCCCAGGCAGGGTGTTGGCACCGCCTCGCTCGATTGTCGCCAGACGGGTGGGTTGCCGAGCAAAACCCCGACCAGCCAGCTCAGCGGTCGACTGGCTCGCGTCGATGGGGCCGCCGATTAACTGACCTCGCGCGGTTGGTTGGTCGACAGCTCAATGGCCGGCACCTCGCCCCTGACCTTGTAATGGACGACGACGTTATCGATGATGAAGTTGTCGAGATTCTGCTGATTCGAGGTAAGGCGAAACCTGACCGCCTCGACGAACAACACGTTCTGCTCGCGAAGGACATTGGCTGGCACAAGGAGCGAGTGCGTCCGCCAGAAGTTCTGTTTAACCCCATCGCTAATCTTCTCTTCCGGACCCGGGGTCAGACCTCCGGGAAGGTCGGTCCCGTTGATACGGATGACGTTCCTGGGTGGAGGTTGAGGCACAACAAAGGGCTGGAACGTCCCCGCGCGAATTCCGAAGACTCGAACTGAAGGACTGCCATCTCGGTGGAGTCCACGCCGGGCAAGCGAACGCGAACTCCTTCGATGCACCGACAAATGGTGCTTCGAGTTCCTGAGGAAGGCTGAACTCGGGATCGCTGTCTCCGAACGCTGACGAACCGCAAAAATCACAGTGAAATCGCTCGACATTGGGTCGTCCCCTTGCACTCAGTGAAGTGGTGAGATTCACCCTGCGTCGGGTCCGTGAGGGAGGGGCTCGGCAGGGATTCCCAACCGAACTACATTGTCGCAGTCCAGACTCCCGCGCGCCAGATGCGATCGACCTAACGAACTCACTGGAGCTTCTGGAGGCATACCGACAGCACGTGTCCGCGATGCCGGCGCGCGGTCACTGGTAATTGCAGTAATGGGTTCCGTCAGCGAGCACCGATACGGGACTGAAAGGAACGCTGTCGGCGAACCCTTAAGCGTGCGGGCTTACGGGGATCTATGCCCGCGAGGGCCGGCCAGCAAACTTGTCTAACGAAGCATGGTGACCGACAGCCCGGTCTGCACGTCGGCTCCGTTGAGGTGGCTGAAACCGCGGATCGTCCCGACCTCCGGTAGCCCAATGTCTGCGTCGCGGTAATGGACCACGAGCCGATCATCGTCGTAGGCAATGCTGTCGGGCTCGTAGTTCGCCTCCGTGGCGCCGCTCCACTCGAACACGTGCGCGGACGGCTTCTCGTGGAAGCGGACGCCGAACCGTTTGCCGCCGTTGCCGTCCAGGCCGAAGTAGTCAACGCCGTAGCCGAAGTACTCGACCTCGCCCGGGATGACGTCACCAAATCCCCACGTCACCGTCACCCATCCCGGCCCTTCCTCCACGAGCGCAGAGGTTACGTATCGAGGCAAAGGCTGAGTCATGAAGTAGACGATGCCGAACCATCCCGACTGCGCGGGCACGCGCTCGCGGTGAGGCCCTCGCCGGGGAGACCACCGCGTCGACGGTTCCACCCCATCCGACTGTCTATTCGGCGAAGCGGTAGCGTTCCGCATGGCGCGTCCCGAACCTCCGGCTGGCTCCGCGACGTCGACGCTCGCTGCTTGACGCACCGCGCGTCATCATCGAAGTCTCCGCGGCACACCCTGAGTGGTCCGGCCGCGAATGCTTGGTCGTTGACCGAACGCACGCCGGTCGTTGAGCGGTCCTTGCGCGGGCAGGTGGAGTCGCTGTGCTGCGCGGTTGGCTGCAAGAGTGGCCCAGGTTCAGGCACCGAGCATGTCAGGACCACACCGAGTGGTCCCTACTGCTGCGGGCGGGTGAACGCTACTCACCCGTCGCTTTGTCCATGGTGTTCCTCCTGCTCGGACTGCGTGACTTTCGCACTAGGGCCTTGCACGATGGAGGGGTGGACGTGTTCAAGGCCAATCAAGCGGCGTGGGATCGGGCGGCGGAGCGAGGCAATCCCTATGCGCAACCGGTTTCGGCCAAGAGGTGGCCGACGCACGGCAGGGTCGTTGGCGGATTCGGATCAGCGATACGAAGACGTTGCCCCCGGACTGGCTGGGCGATGTCGTCGGCAAGCGCATCCTCTGTTTAGCCGGAGGCGGTGGCCAGCAGGGGCCGATCCTGGCAGCAGCGGGCGCTCGGGTCGTCGTTTTCGACGCCTCGACCGGACAACTGGCACAAGATCGCGCGGTCGCGGACCGAGAGGAACTCGAAATCGCCACAGTTCAGGGAGACATGGCCGATTTATCAGTGTTCGACGAGGAGCAGTTCGACGTCATCCTCAACCCTGTGTCGACCCTTTTCGTTCCTGAGCTGACACCGGTGTGGAGCGAATGCCACCGCACACTCATCCCGGGTGGCGTTTTGATCACCGGCTTCCTCAACCCGGACGAGTTCGCCTTCGACGCCGATGCGCTGGACCAACGCGGAGAGTTCATCATGCGTCATCCGCTTCCCTACATCGAACACGACACCCTGTCACCGGCGGAGGCAGCCGCCCGCCGCGCGGCCGGTGAGATGTTCCATTTCAGCCACACCATGCAAGCCCAGCTCGGCGGTATCCTCGGTGCCGGCTTCATCATCACCGGCTTCTTCGAGGACCGCCGACTCGAATCCGATGGAAACCCCATCAGCCGTTACCTGCCCAGCTGTTTTGTTGTCCGCGCCGAGCGCCGACTCCCCTAAGTCGCCACCGATCCGTCCGCCCGAAGCACCCGGGGCGCTCGCCGAAAGCACCGTCGTGCTAGCGCCCGAACACATGACGAGTGCCGCCCGCCACCCGGTCGGTCAACGGGCAGAGTCGGTCCCGCCACGGTGAGGGCCCCCGATGACGCTTGACGGAGTGCGGAGCTCACCCGCCTCCCGCAGGTAGCAAGCCGGGATGCGAGCGCTATTCGCGTGTACCGGACCAGTGCGGCGTCAGGGTGTACCGGTACCAGCCTTCGTTGGCTGCGACGTCTGCGGGGTCCAGCCCTTCCGGATAGACGAGCCTCACGTGAGCGAGGATCTGATTCCCCTCGATAGTCACCGTCTCGCCGTCGACTTCACGGGACCCGTCCCCTTCGGGGATCTCCACATGTGTCGCCGCAATCGGATCGCCGATTCGTGTGGATGTCGCACCGCTCATGTCGAGCACGACGACGAAGTTGGCTGTCGACATCCGACCCGCGCAGCACTCATCCTTCGGCGACCCGGTGCAGTCGACGACCAGCACGGCGTCTTCCACGCCGTCACCGTTCATGTCCTCGGCGCCCACCAACCGCGAGTCCATGATGCCTGCGCCGACGCCCGCTTCGTCGAACTCCTCGCCGCTGCCGTCCTCCAGTTGAATCGGATACCGCTGATCCCATCCGAACCTCTCCCCATCGCCGCAGGTGCCGGCGGGGATGAGCGCGGTTTGGGCCGCCTCCGCGGACACTCGAAAATCTGGGGTTGGGGCTGGGGTCGGCGTCTGGACGGGACTCGACGTGGCGGCCGCACCCGATGGCGTTGCCATCGATCCTGGAGCTCCCGTGCATCCGGTGGCGGACAGGCAGACGAGCAAAACGATCAGGGTGAGAGGTCGGGCTCGCATCCGTTGAACCTTCCGTGGCGTTGAATGTGTGGCGGCCGCCACTGAGTACATACTCAAGCGCCGGAGGCGTGCCGTCGAGAGTCGTTCGCTTGAGCAGCGGAGATTCGCGGCATCTCTTCTCCCGCCGCGTCCCCGAAGTGGGGATGGAAGCTGTCCTCGGCGATGATGCTCAGCAGAGCTTGATGCCGCCCGCAAGTCGGTCGCCCAACGGATGCGATTGACCGTATCCAAGCGTGAGCGCGTGAGCGCAAGCAATCCCGTGTAGCTCGCCCTATACGGTCTAGTTGTGCCTGACGATGCCGCGCCCGCTCTGCCCATCGAAGCTGACCTGAACGCGTTTCTCGCCCTATGCCTCGACTACTTCGACATGGAGGACGGCGCAACTGTGCCGGTAGAGCGAAGACGAGAGTTCAAGATGTTGTTCGGCGGGTGCGCCCAGACGATGCGATTCGTTCGTGGATTCCTCCTGCTTCGCGATGCGCGACTGGGAACTGAGGGCCGGGTGCTTGCCCGATCTGCGCTCGAACACGCTGCCACCATGCAGTACTCGTACCTTCGTAAGGGTGGAATCGATCGCCTGCATCGGAGCGCGCTCGAAAGCAGCCGGTCGCTCGCCGAAAGGATGGCGAAGTGGACCGGCAACGCGGAGTTCCAACGGATCGCTGACTCGATCATCGTGCCCGCTGGGAAGCTGCTCCCTGACACTGCCGGCATCCTGGATGCCCTCGACCCTGGCAGCGTATTCCTTCAGCAGTCATATGCCGTGCTATCGCAGGACAATCACGTGACGAGTTCCGCACTTACTGGTTCATACATTTTCGTGAGCGAGGTTGACATACCTTTCCTCGACCACGTCGCGCCGCCGGACTTATATCGCCACCAGACCACCTATGCAGTCGCGATGGCCGCGATGATGGTCACGTGGATCGTCGCCCATATCCTCAACGACCAGCCAATGCTGGAGAGGCTGAACGGATTATCGGACGATCTGCACCTCCCTCTCCGATTCGACGACACCTGGGCGCGGAAGGTTCTTGCACACCCACTCTCAGACCAGGCGTGAAGCTTGTCGGGCTTGAGTCTGTGAAGGCTCCGCGTGCAGCCCGCAAGCCGGTCGGCCATCGCGCAGCAGACGGTTCCTAATGGGCGGTGCTCCCCATCAGGCTGGCCGCTCGCCGATACGCCTCGATCGAGCCGTGTCGGGCTACGCATCTATGGACGGCGTGACCTCTAATGTCTGAGCATGAGTGAAGGCGATCGTAGCGCGGGTTATTCGAGCAACCCATCGAGGGGGACGAACGCGATCATCTGGATCTGCTGCGGCGTATGCTCCGCGATGTGCCGTTCCTCCTAAGTGGTGGAATCGGCTGCGCGACTCAGAATGGCTGTCGGACTGCGAGATGCGACTGGATGACGAATTCACCGACTGGCGGCGGTTGAGCGCTGGCGTCCGCTACGCGCTCGACATGGCTGCAGACAACTTGCGAGTACTTCACGGGCTCCTAAAAAGAGCGATGCCGACGCGGCGCTGCCATTTGTCGCGACGTACCCCTTGACTCTGTACAGTGCTGGAGAGCGCCTCACTGGCTGCTTGGATTCTCGCCCCAAACGACCCGCGAGAGCGAATCGATCGCCACCTGCGTAATGCGGCGCGCGAAGTGTACGAGGAGAGCGTTCTCCGCAAGTTCTCATTGAAGGTCGCTTCGGAAAACCGCAACGAGCTCGGCATCAAGGGCTCTGTCATCGGTCGTGAGCAAAAGGACTACAAGACTTGGTATGCCCTTCACACCGAGCAAATCTGCGGCTGGGGGCGCGACATGGGTCTACCCGACCCGACCCTCAGCGCACGCGTCGGGTTCGCCGAAATCGTCGGAGGCGCGAATGCGGCGACCGGAACGCCAGCTGCATACGGCGAGCTCCTCTGGAAGCAGGTCAGCGGTCTTACGCACCCCTCGCTGATGCGCGCTACGTCGACCATGAACATGAGCGATGCCAGCGACAATGAGGACGGGACGGTGCACGTCGTGTTCAGCAGCAAGATGAGCACCCTGTTTTCGACGGGTGCGCTGGCGGTGTCGTTGTTCCGGATTGCGCTGGATCTCTTCGACGCGAGGACTACACGCAAGGGGAGGCGCGACACTTACGCCGACACTTCCGCGAGTCAGGGCGCGTGATCGCGCCTAGCCGTAGCGGCCTCATCCGGTAGTGGGAGCCAATCCCGTCGAACGACGTAGCCGCGTGGAACACCATGTCCCGTGAGCGCCCGCAAGGCGGTCCTCGTGCGAGCAAGGATCGAAAGCGGGGCCGCTGGCGCGCATTCGGCCGGATCGTGACGCTGGACGAGCGACCCTTGGGACGGAACAAGCGATCTCCTTGGAGGACGGAGGCGCCGCAGCTGGACGCCTAGCGGCGCAGGGCGTGCCGATGCCGCGTACCGCGGAGCGGCTGCGGGTTTCCGGAACGACGGCGTTGGAGGCAGTCCGGCCGGAGTCGCCGCCGCGCTATTAGCGGGCGCCAGCGGAGTCGTCGTTCGTCTCCGGAGTTAAGAGCCGCGGGTGCGGGCGTCAAGCGGGCGGACACGCCGGAAACACCGGCGACGGTGCTTGCGGAGCGGGGTCGGTAGCGGGGTCGATCAGGTGGTTCCGGGAGAATGTAGTGTCGCTCTGACTGCAGTTTCGGCCGATCGATCCGGCGGAGGTTCGATAGGTCGGCCATTGCGCCGGTGGTCCCTTTCCCCGTATAACTTGGGCTCGGGACGCAGAGTAGCCCGATGTCTGGTCGATTCAAGGGGGAATCGGATGGG
Organism: uncultured Actinomycetota bacterium; assembly: GCA_963751055.1. Lineage (GTDB taxonomy): Bacteria > Actinomycetota > Actinomycetes > Actinomycetales > Microbacteriaceae > Microbacterium. Next base: position 1,513,498 of record CAVVTB010000002.1, read on the forward strand.
TGCAATTCGTACTGCCGTGAAACAATTCGACGTGGCGCCGGCCGTCGCGAGCGAGCAGAGGGAACTGGTCGAAGCACTCGCCCAGCTTGCGGCCACAAAAGCCGATGCCTTCGCTTTAGAGATCGAGAAGTATATCGCCGAGGCCAATACAGATTTCAATCGCTCGCTACCCGTTGAGTCGTGGCTTGATACGACGAAAGAGACCCATGCTATGTCGTCCGAATCGCATGATCTTGTTATCGAAGAGTTAGATGAAGGGTGTGAAGCAGTTCGTCATGGGGTGATGATATGTCTGATTATGAGAAGGCTAGCCAGGTGATAGACGGAATCGGAAACATGCTGGGGACCGCCGTTCACGTCTTCCTCGGAAGCGGGGGCGCGACCTACTATACGTTGCAGAGGATGGCTGTCTATCTGAGTGGGTTCGGAATTGAGCGGCTCGACTTCAAGGTGTGGAAGCGTAGGTCGTAGGCTCCGGTCTCAGCACACAGCTGTCGATGGTAAGTTGCTTCGTCGCGGTTCGCTCTGCGGTGGACTTGTCCAAAGTGAAGCTGAACTCGTTCCTGATTCTGTATAGGAAGCAACTTCGCGCCATGGGATTCACCGACGATCGGCTCGAGGAAGCGATTGACACCGCCAAGAGGATCCTCGAGAAATTCAAACTTGGCGACGAGGCGTCCGCGAACTCACTTGATCTGAACGCCGCTACTCGATTGATCACTGGACACTGACCTGCTTCCCCCATCACATGGCGACGCATCCCGATGCCCGAGTTAAGGCAGAGCGTTGATGCCGACGTCAACCGCTCGGAGTGTGCCATCCACGCGTCGGACGTGACGGATCCATTTGCGGCACTGCCCAGAAGCGGCCCCCAACGTCAACTTGAGGCGCGCGTTTCCGGTCCCTCTGCGCTCGGGAGCCGGTCGGCTTGCGGCCGGTCGCGGCTCAGGTTGAGGGTGCTTTCCAGATGAATCCATCAGGGTCGGCGAAGTCGCCGGCGGTGCCGCAGATCACGAGCCGGTGCGATCCGTCTCCGTCGGCGGGGATGCCGGTGGTCTTGGCAAGCGCAGCGCGGTTGTTGAGGGTCAGCGCTACGGCGCCGGTATCGAGCTCGACGTATCTGCGGCCATAGCCCTTGCCCACCGAGAACCCGCGGTCAGCATAGAACTGCGTGCTCGCGGTGACGTCGGCGACGCCGAGCTGCAGCACGAACTCGTCGACCTTCCGTGTGGCGGGGCCGGTGTCCTTCTTCGATGGCGACGCGACCGTCCAGATCGTGCCGTCCGGGGCCCGTACGATCCCGCCGTAGCCCCATAGCGACTTCGCGGCCGGTTTCAGCACGGTTGCTCCCGCGGCGGCGGCGCTGTCGATCAGGTTGCGGACGGTGGCGGGCTGGGACACCACCAGCGATAGCGTGAACCCCCGGAATCCGGAGCTCGGCTCCTGCGCTACCTCTACCCGCACCCGGTCGCCTACATCGAACGCGGCGGCATAGAACGCCTCAGCCTCAGCGACGTCCCCGACCTCTATGGTGACGAACTCGATCGTGGTCATGGCGACATCCTAGAGAGGGTCGACAGCGCTCGACCTCTCGAATCCTGATCGATCGCAAGCGGCCGCGCAGCCCAAACCCGAACTTCCCTGGCCGGCAAAGCACGGCCGGAACGGGGGACTCCGCGGCGATGGCATTCGAGCGTTGCGCACCCTGTCAGTCGCGCGGGGAACCGGACGCCGGTCCATATTCGCACGGTGCGCGCACAAGGGCCGTCGTGGGCACATGCGGTCGTCCGCGGTCGTCGACGGCGCAGTGAACCTGGCGTACACGCGGCCCGCCTCGCGCCCTGTGCTGATGGTGCGCTGCCTGACGGGACGTGCCCCTCGCCCCGGGTCGTGCCCGGGCGGAGAATGAGGGCATGGATGCCCCGCGGGGTCGGTCGAGCTCGAGGAAGCGGACGAGTTGGGGCGCCTGCGACGACGCGCGTACGGACCGGATGCCGACATCGCGGGGGATGCGGCGGCTCAGGCTCGGCTTTCCGAACTGGAGGCCGCCCAACGCCGACAGCTGACTCCCGTCGTCGATGCCGCCGCGAGGGGCCCCGCCGAGGTCTCGGAGCGCGTCCCGGTCCCTGAGCCTGTCGAAGGGCAGCGCCCTGCTTCGACATCGGTCCCGCAGCCTGTCGACGGGGCGTTCACCGAGCGTGAGCCTGCCGGAGTGTCGGTCACCGGGCAAGACCCCGCCGAGGGGTCGATCGCCGATTCCGACCCGATCGACGGACCTCCGCGGCACCGTGGTGGCGCGCCGCCGCTGGTTGGTGATCCTCGGCAGCGCCATCGCGGCCCTCGTCCTGATCGCGGCCGCGTGGCGTGGATGTCGCGGCTGATTGCTGATGGGTCCACTCCCCTCCCGACCGAGACGGCGACGGCGGAGATGCCGCCCGCTCCCCGTATGCCGGGACATGGGTCCAACGTGCCCTCACCGGACTATGTGCTCGCGCTGAAGTCGGTCGGTGAGGACGCCGATGAGTCGATCGACCCGAACGGCACTCTCGAGGGTCTGGGCATCGTCGCCGATGAGCTGAGGCGCTACGAGGACTTCCAGGCCCACTAGCCTCAGCGTCTGGAGCGGAGAATCTCGCTCCGGCATGACCTGCCTGTTCGTGGCGTCCCCGGGAGGGGAAGGGGCCAGGTGTTCAGCTCCGCAGCGTGTTCCCCACAGGCATCGACACCATCAGGGACCACCAGATCCCGAGGGATAGTCTCACCCGATTCGTGCTCAAGGGCGACCAAGTGCACGTCTACGAGTACGAGGTGGGCGCCGACCCATACGCGTCGCAGGGCTAGCTGTACTGCCCAGGGACGTTGGTTGATGTGTGACGACTCGCTGTAGATCGTTGGACGTGAAGAGGACCTCCGGTCGTGGAGTGGAGCTGTTTAGGTTCCGCTTGTCGACCAGGAGGTCCTCGTGTCCCACGCTAACGCTGCTCTGACTCCGATCCAACGCTGCGGATCGGCGCAACTGATCGTCGATGACGGCTGGCCGGTCGCGCACGCGGCCGTGTTCTTCCACGTCGTCGTGGCCGACCGCGAAGCGGTGGGCCGACCGGTACGCGGCGATGGGCGAGGCCGGGATGCAGGACCGGTCCTCGCGCCCGCACCGGTCACCGAACCGCACGCCGCAGGCGCTGGTGCGCAAGGTCGTGCACCTGCGGTGGAAGAAGCGGCTCGGCCCGGTCGCGATCGGCGGCCGGCTGGGGATGCCGGCCTCGACCGTGCACGCGGTGCTGGTGCGGTGCCGGCTGAACCGGCTGCGCCACGTCGACTCCGCACCGGGGAACCGGTCCGCCGCTACGAGCACGACTAACCCGGGGTCGATGATCCACGTCGACGTGAAGAAGCTCGGCAACATCCCCGACGGCGGCGGCTGGCGCACCGTCGGCCGGCAGCAAGGCAACAGGAACCGCGCCGCGACGCCGGGCAAGGACCGCAACAAGCACCACGAGCGTGCTGATGCGGCACGCGTTCGTGCACACCGTCATCGACGACCACTCCCGCGTCGCGTACGCCGAGATCCACGACGACGAGACCGCCGCCACCGCGATCGGCGTGCTCCGCCGGGCGGTGTCCTGGTTCGCAGCCCGCGGCGTCACCGTCGAACGGGTGCTGTCCGACAACGGCGCGCCTACCGAAGTCCCACGCGTGGCGGGACGCGTGCACCGAGCTCGGCATCCGCCCGAAGAGAACCCGCCCCTACCGGCCGCAGACAAACGGCAAGATCGAACGCTTCCACCGCACCCTCGCCGACGGCTGGGCGTTCAGCCGGCACTACAACTCCGAATCAGCCCGCCGCAACGCCCTGCCCGCGTGGCTGCATCACTACAATCACCACAGGCCCCACACCGCCATCGGCAAGGTCCCACCCATCACCCGGTTGACCAACCTGCCTGGGCAGTACAGCTAGCCAGGAATATGGGGATTTCGCGAGCGCGGCCGTCGTGGTCGAACACATCCCGCGTTCGCATGCCGAGCGCATCGGCGATGTCCGACGCGACCACCGGCTGGGCTGCCCCCGCGACAAACGCTCCAACGCCGCCCAGCCCGGCGATGTGGTACAGCCGACGCTTCTCAGACTTCATCTTCGTGGCCGCCATGGGCAGTGGCAACACGCACCCGCGATCCGGATCACTCACGTCCGCAAGCCGGTCCCTCAACGGACGCGAGACGGGCGGTTCCCGGCGTTGCGGTCCTTCAGCCGGTGGTCATGTTGCGAAGTTCGCTACTTACGCTGGCGATGACGACCGTCCCGACTAAGGCAATGGCGCCGCTCAGCAGTAGGACGGTGCTCAACGTCGCTAATGCCGAAGCTGTCGAGATGTCAATGTCGTGTAGTCACAGCAACGGTGCGCTCGGTCAACGTGAAGTGTTGCACCAGCGGCGAGGGCCGACAACGCGCCACAGCGGGTGTTCCGATCGGAACGTCGTAATACCACGACTGGGTCAGCGGTCACAGGCTAAGACCTCCAAGCCAAAGCGGCTACTCCCGCCCGGCAGCCGGTCCTTGACCGGCCGCAAAACGGCTTGACGGATGGGATTCGCGGCCGAGACGCCTCCAAGAGCCAGGTTCACCGTTCGGGATAGCTATCCGACTCCTTCAGCACACGGATGGGTAAGTCTCGTGCCCCGCGATTACGCATGCGCAGTTGAAAACGTGCGTCGCCTCGCGTAGCACCTGAAACGGGTCAACACGTGCACCAGGAATTCGGTAACAGGCAACTCACCTTCGTTCTCATCGGCGAGGCGCGAGAGGGGGTCACTTCCTTCCGGGATCTGGTTTCTCCTGACGGCGACGACTTTGAGGTAATCAGACGATTCCTGTCACGGATCTCTAGTCCGATGACCCACCATTCGTCCGGGTCCAGTCCCACCACGTCCTCGATGCGTCCAGAAGTCTTGCGCTGATCGAGCTGTGCCGTGCCGTGCCAGTCCGCGGAAATACTTTCGCGTCTCCCCACAACGATTCATCGTTCATCCGGGTGCTCCTCCCTCTCGCACAACTCTCGTCCAACCGATTCATTCCACGCCAGGGCCGTCAGCGCTCGCATTGATGCGCATCCGGATATGAGGGCGCACCGTGGCCCCTCCCACACGACACTATGCAGCGAACACCCGGGTTTTGGCCCGATTTCACACGCAGCAACTCCCGGCAACCGCCCTCGCCCGGGCCACCGGGGCGGGTGGGGCCTCGCCGCGACGGTGTCAGGCGCATCGCCCCCGGTGCTGGCGCCGAGAGTGCTCGCCTCTCAGCTCGTCCGCGAGGAAGGGCCCGCAAGCCGGTCGCTCTGCGCTCGTCGGTTCGCCCGTGTCAGAGCTTGTAGCCGATCGCGCGCAGCAGGTCTTTGCGGTCCGCGACATCCTGCTCGGTCTCGACACCGACCGGGGGTTCGCCGTCGATCACTCCTGCCACGCCGCGGCCGGCGTCGGTGACGGCGACGAGGATCTGCACCGGATTCGCAGTGGCGCAGTAGATCGAGCACACCTCCGGGACCGCTTTGACCTGGTTGAGCACGTTCACGGGGAACCCGTCACGCAGCATGATCACGAAACAGTGCCCAGCGCCGATGGCCATCGCCGCCGCGACCGCGAGGTCCACCAGTGAGTCGTCGTTGCCGGTGCGCCTGACCAGCCGTGCACCGGAAGCTTCACAGAACGCGACTCCGAACTTCAGGGTGCCGCCGACCCCGGCGAGCGCCTCATGTAGGTCTTCGACCGTCTTGATGAAATGAGATTGACCGACGATGACGTTCACATCGTCTGGCTTCTCGAGCGGGACGACCTCGATGTCGACAGTCATGGTGATCCTCCTTCGACGCGGTCAGCATAGACCCGCACCGATGCCGCCACGCCGGCATCGATTCGATCAGTCGTGGCGCCCGGCGTCTCCTTCGCCCAAACTGCTGAGCGCCGAGCGATCGCAGACTCGCCCGTGGGACGGCCGAGTCAGTCGGACTCGTCGTTCGCGGCGGTCTCGATCCAATCGACTGCTTCGTCCGAGAGAAAGACGCCGTCGGGTCCTGACTCGCCGACCTGCCACGCACTCGAGGTCACAGAGCCGCCCACCGCCCTTGATCTTGCTCAGCACTTCCGGCGACACCGCTTCGCCGTTGTGGGCAATGAGCCACGCCTTGGCGTCGGAGTCCAGCCCCGCCCACCACTCAAAGATCTCCATGCGGCCACCCTGGCACTGGATGGACCCGACCGAGGGTCGGTCAGCGTTCAGTCCATGGTCCTCCACGGTGGGCCGCGACTCGGTCGACGCTGGAGCACTTTCCACGGACGACTCACCGGCAACGTCGGCGCCGACCACTAAGCCTGCACCGCGCCGAAGAACTCGCGTGCCGTCGCCAACTGGGCGAGTGCCATCACGCCGGCCACGGCGACGTAGATCAGCCCGATTGTGTCGATGCCGTAGGCGATCGTGACCGCGGTCGCCAGCACTACGAGCCAGATCGAGGCCCACGCCCAGCGCTGCCTGGCGCGGTAGGGGAAGAACAGGATCAGCAGGGCCAACGCGTTGACGACCGCGTAGGCGATGAACATCCGGCCCTCGTCTGGTGACGTGGCCACCAAGAAGATCGCGACCAGGTGATTGAGCAGCATCCCAGTGTTCAGCACGATCAGCACGATCCAGCCGGCCTTCGCCAGTCCAGTTCTCATGGCGCGATTGTAGGACCGCGTGCCATGCCGGCGTAAGCCGCGACGAGCGCTAGTGAAGTTTGATGACGCGTTGCGTCCCCAAGCCGGTCGTTCACTGCAACAGCATGAGCCGCGAATTCGATTGTGGCGAGTCGGCCGCTGATCGTCGCACGCGAACCCCTGTCTGG
>CAVVTB010000003.1:0-56071 GCA_963751055.1 uncultured Actinomycetota bacterium
TCGCGAGACCCATCGCCCGGCAGGTTCCCAGGCTCGCCGCGGCGGTGTGGTCTCTGGAAAGACGAGCGGCCCGGGATGCCAGGACCCCGAGCCGCTCACCCTCACGTGGTTCTATTCGTTTCCGACGGCCTTGTCGACGTTGTCGCGCACTCCGTCGACGTGCGCGTCCACGGAGTCGGGCGCGATCTTCTTGACGAAGTCGGCGGCCGCGTCGAGCGCGTCATCGCTGATGCCTTCCGCTTGCTCCGACTTCAGCGCGTCGTCGATCTTGTCCTTGTTCTGATCCAGGAACTCCTTGCCCTGGTTGACGAGGTCATCGATGCCCATTGCGTCCTCCTTGATCTGTGAGGCGGGGCCACACGAGACCATTCTGTCAAGCCCAGGAGCCACGCGCCCCAGACAGTGGCAGAATGACTCTGCCGCGACGGAGTCAACGGAAATGGGGCCGTGTCCGGGCGGTGTCCGCGCGCGGACGGGAGAGGGGATCAGTGGCGTCGAGTGTGCTGGGCCCGGCGATGGAGCCGGAAGCCGAATCGGAGCTCGGGCGCCTGCCAGCCGGCGGGGTGTCGCTTCTCGGCGACCCCGGCTGGCGGGCGGCTTATTCGCGCCTGCTCTGGATCAGCGATCTCGCCGTACTCGCGCTTGTCGTCTTCGGCGCGCAGGTGACCTGGTTCGGCCTCGGCAACGCGGACGTGGCCATCCGTGAGGACTCGCGCCTCAGCGTCTTCTCGTACTGGGTGTTCTCGGCCGGGCTCATCATCGTCTGGATGTGGTCACTCAGCCTCATCGATTCGCGCAGCGACCGCGTGATCGGCACCGGGTCGACGGAGTACATCAGAGTCATCTCGGTGAGCATCCGGCTCTTCGGCATCCTCGCGATCCTCGCGTTCCTTCTCCGCGTCGATCTCGCACGCGGCTACCTGCTCATCAGCCTTCCTCTGGGTGTGGGGATGCTGCTCCTCGAGCGGTGGGTCTGGCGGCAATGGCTGATCGCGCGGCGCCAACGGGGCGAGTTCAGCGCTCGTGTGATCCTGGTCGGATCCGCGGTATCCGTAGCCCAGATCGACCAGGCTCTGCGTCGCGCGCCGAGCGCCGGCTACCACGTCGTCGGCGCGTGCGTTCCGCGCGCATCCAAAGGGGGAACGGTCGACGGCACGACGATCCCGCTGCTCGGCGGGCTGGACAGCATAGCGACCGCCCTGGCCGAGACCGGAGCAGACACCGTTGCAGTCATGAGCACGGACGAACTCCCCCCATCGATCGTCAAGCGGATCTCCTGGTCGCTGGAGGCGGGCCGGCAGCACCTCGTGCTCGCGCCGAGCATCGTCGATGTGGCCGGTCCGCGCATTCAGACCCGCCCCGTTGCCGGCCTTCCGCTGATTCACGTCGAGACACCGCGATACAGCAAGGGACAGCTGTTCGCGAAGCGGACCACGGAGCTCCTGGTCGCGGCGGGGGGCCTGATCATCTTCAGCCCCGTGATCGCCGCGATCGCGATTGCGATCCGCACTTCGACGGGCGGGCCCGCCATCTTCGCGCAGACACGCGTGGGACTCGACGGCCGCGAATTCCGTCTCTACAAGTTCCGGACCATGGTGGAGAACGCCGAGGAGCTGCTCACCACGCTCGATCTGCAGGGGACGAGTGGCAACGAGGTCCTCTTCAAGATGCACGACGACCCGAGGGTGACCCGCATCGGACGCGTGCTGCGCCGATACAGCGTGGATGAAGTGCCGCAGCTGTTCAACGTCCTCAATGGGACGATGTCTCTCGTCGGACCCCGACCGCCGCTGCCGCGCGAGGTCGAGCGATATGCCGATCACGTCCACCGCAGGTTCTTGGTCAAGCCCGGGATCACCGGGCTCTGGCAGGTCAGCGGACGGTCCAGGCTGTCTTGGGAGGAGTCGGTTCGCCTCGACTTGTCGTACGTCGAGAACTGGACACTCGTCGGCGACTTCCTGATCGTCCTGAAGACGCTCCGCGCGGCACTGGCGCCAGACGGATCGGCGACATGACCGGACTGATCGTCACCGAATGGATCGAACGCGCCGGAGGCGCCGAGCGCGTGCTCGACCGGATGACCCAGCTGCTTCCGGATGCCGACATCCTCTGCCTCTGGAACGACGCCCCGGAACGATACCCCGGACGGGAGGTGCGCGAGACGTGGCTCGCACGGACACCACTGCGCCGACACAAGGCGCTCACGCTCCCGCTCATGCCGATCACCTGGCGGTCACGTCAGCAGCATCACGAGTGGGCGCTCGTCGCCTCCCACATGTTCGCCCATCACGTGCGGCTCGACACGCCTCGCATTCCCAAGTATGTCTACGTCCACACACCTGCGCGGTATCTCTGGGCTCCTGAGCTGGATGCCCGCGGAAGCAGTCTCGCGGCACGCGTCGCCGGGCCGCCCTTGCGGCACATCGACCGACGCGCGGCGCAGGACGCGACATCCATCGCCGCCAACAGCAGATTCGTCGCCGACCGCGTCGAACGAGCCTGGGGGCGTGAGTCCACAGTGATCCACCCCCCGGTCGATGTGGCGGGAATCCAGTCGGGTCAGTGGCGGGCGACGCTGACCGATGCCGAGCGCCTGACCCTCGACGCGCTCCCTCCCACCTTCGTGCTCGGGGTGTCGCGCTTCATCCCCTATAAGCGCCTCGACATCGTCGTCGAGGTCGGCGAGCTGCTCGACGTTCCCGTCGTGATCGCGGGACTCGGACCCCTCGAGGACGAGCTTCGGGCCCGGGGCCGGGATGCGCGCGTGCCGGTGGAGGTGGTCGTCCATCCCACCGATGCGATGGTCCGCGCGCTCATGGAGCGCGCTCTGCTCTTCGTGTTCCCACCCATCGAAGACTTCGGCATCGTTGCCGTGGAAGCGATGGCTGCGGGGACGCCGGTCATGGCGAACCGCATAGGCGGCGCGGGCGAATCTGTGCAGGACGGCGTATCCGGGTCACTGTTCGATCCGCGCTCGGCCGAGGACATCCGCGCGGCGGCGGCCGCGTGCGCGACGCTCCCCCGTCAACAGGTTGCCGCCCATGCCCGATTGTTCGACAACTCGGTCTTCGATCGATTGCTGCGGGACTGGCTGAGCCCTCACATCTCGCTGGTTGCCGCGGGCTGACGTTCACGGCTCGCTGTTCTACGCGGTCGGCTCGCCCGTCAGCGTCGCACATGACGGGCGAGATGGTGACTGGCGTGGCGCTCGTCGTGGGCGTGTGGCGCACCGACATCGGGCCGAGGTCGCCCTCCGGCAGCTTGCTCGTGTAGCTCACACTCAGGGTCTCGCCACGGTCGAGGACCATGGTGATGCTCTGCGCCGTTCGGCCGCCTTCGGTGCTTGCCCTCGAGAGCGAGGGGATGTCGCCACGGGAGGGCTCGACGGCATCGATCGTCGCGCCGGGAGGCGCGAAGTAGAGCACGTCCAGCAGCATCGAAGTCCTCGGCGCCCCGTACCTCGGCGCGCGAAGCGAGAGGATGTAATAGGTGAGGTCGTCACGGTCGACCGAGTTCGCCATCGTGAGCGTCGTCTTCACGGTGCGCGCTTCGACGTTGCAATCCACCGCTACCGACGTGGAGAGGTAGTACTCCATCTTCCCGACGCCCCAGTCGTTGAGGAAGATCCCGACCTCTGTCGTGTCAGCGTTGTCGGACTTCATCGCACCGTCGATCTTGAGCTCGCGCGCCATCGCCTGTTCCGGCTCGCGTGTGAACCACGCATACACGCGCTGCTCCGCGATCGACGTGTTCATCGCGTCGATCATCTGCAGCGGATCCCAGCTGCCACTGACGAGTTTGTCGAACACCGTCGCGGATGCCGCGGCGAAGAACGCATCCGCCGGTGCCTGATCCGCGGGGAATCGCAGGTAGGTCTCATTCAGCAGCACCCGGACGACGTTCTCGGAGTTGAGCTCGATGCCGTCGACCGTCACCGGCCCGGTCACCGCGAGCATGTGAGAGAGCGCGACCGGGTCGAGGGAGATGACGCCGTCGATAGGCTGCCCCGTCGCGCCGAGGATCCCCTGGAACAGTGCCGCCGTGGTCGGGAAGTTCGGCGTGCGGGTGTAGTTCTGCGAGTAGAGCGTGGTGTCACGAGCGTAGAGCGCGAGGGTCTCAGGAGGCAGATCGACGAAACTGCGGTTGCCGAGCTCACCCGCGAAAGTCGTCGAGCTGGCCTGGTCGACGAGCGAGACACGACCGCCCTCCACGCGAAGCAGCATGGATGCTGCGGGGTTGCCGCCCGTCGCGCGTATCTCGGCGTTGTTCTGGAATACGGCGAGGTACGTCCGCGGTTCGGTCTCGCCGAGCATCTGCAGCACGGTGGGGAGCATCTCGGTCGCGCTGTGGACGAGCGGAGCCGTGTCGGTGATGACGGCGAGCAGTTCCCCGATCGCGTCGTCGACGATCGGGAGCAATGCGCTGCGGTCGATACCGTCGACCTTCTGCTGCGCGGCCGCGAAGGCCTCGTCCACCGCCGGCAATGCGGCGAGAGTCCCCCTCAGCGCTTCGAGGTTGAAGCCGCCGCCTTCGAATCGGATCTTGTCGGCCTGCACCGAACTCAGCACCGCGAAGGTCCCGGGCAGAGCGTCACGCACCAGGATGTGGGTCGCCTCGGTCGCACCCCTGACCGCTGAGATGTTCTGACCGACGAACGGCACCGCGGATGCGAATGACCACAGTGGGCCCTGGACGACCTCGTCGGCGTTCGTGGTCTGCTCGAGCACCTGCGCAGAAACCTGGTCGAACTGCGCGGTGTCCCCGGCCTTCACCAGCTCCGGCATCGCGGCGAGCTGCGACTTCGCGGCCTGAAGGTCGTCCCTGACGTCCAGCGCCTCCGCTGCGAGCGCCACTCCGGCCGCGGCGATGCCCGCCAGCGCGACAAGCAGGAACAGGAAGACGCCGAGCACCCACGGCCAGACGCGGTGCCGCCGCGGCACGCGGACGGCGTCAGCCACGGTCGGGTCCGTTCGAGGCAGGGCGGGGTTCTGGCACGCGTGGATCATATCCCGGCAAAGCCCGGAATCCTCCGTGAACGGCTGACCTCTTCCCTAGGATCACCTCAGCTCAGAGCGGCGCCTGTGCGAGCGCGTCATGGCGTTCGATCACACGTTCGTCGCGGGCCTTCACGACAGCTCTCAGGATCACCGCCGCGAAGACGCCGATGGTCGCACCGATGGAGTTCGCAATAACGTCCTGGACGGTCGAGTAGCGCTCCTCCAACGCGTATCGCTGCGCGACTTCGATGAGGACGGAGAGCGCCGGACCGAGCAGGAGCGCAATCGGCCACCACCGCAGCGGAACCATCAAGCCGAACAGCAGGCCGACCGGGATGAAGAGCAGGATGTTCGCGAAGGCTTCGATGAGCCCGTAGTCGACGAAAGTCGGAACTCCGCGCTCGTGCAACTCTGCGATCACCCGCTCGAGCAGTCCCTGGACGGGGGCATCGATCGGGCTCGGCCAGAAGACGACGAACGCGAGGAAGGCGCCGTATCCGATGGCGAGCAGCGCGATGAGGGTATGCCTTGGCCCGCTCGTGCTCGGCAGCCGGCCTGTCAAGCGGTCCCCCCCGACATCGCCTGGCATGACGGGTCGATCGTCACGGGCGTCTGTGTGACGGTCGGCGAGAACCGCACCGCGACAGGGCCGAGTTCACCCTCGGGGATGGTGCTGGTGAACGAGACTGTCTTGGTCTGGCCCATCGGCAGCAGGATCGTGCGGCTGGCGACGGCATGCCCCTTCTCCGCGCCGCTTCGATCCCACTTTGACATGTCTCCCTTGGCAGGCGAGGTCGCGACGATCGTCGAACCCGGTGGGGCGACCGACAGGACGTCGAGGATCATCGTGGTGCGGGGAAGGCCGAGGCTCTTGCTGCGCCATGCGAGCGTGTAGCCGCTGAGGTTCGAGCCTGGCACCGTGGAGGTGAGCGTCATCGAGGTCGTCATCGTCCTGGCGGCGGGGTCACACGACACCGTGATCGCCGTCGACAGGTAGTACTCGAGCTTGCTGTACGACGAGTCGTTCAGGTACATGCCGACCTGGGTGTTGGCGGCGTTGTCCGCACTGAGCGCGCCGTCGATCTTGAACTCCGTCGCGAGCGCATCCTCGTCTTCGCGTGTGAACGAGGCGTAGATGCGCTGCTCATCCACGGACCGCTGCACCTGATCGAGCATCGCCATCGGATCCCACGAGCCGCTCGCGATCTTGTCGAACACACGGGATGAGACATCCGCGAAGTATGCGTCGGCGGCAAGTCCATCCAAGCCGAAGCGCTCGTAAGTCTCGCTCAAGAGCACGCGCACTGCGTTCTCGGAGTTGATCTCCGTGCCGTCGTCGAGGGGCACGGGTCCAGTCGCCGCAAGCATGTACGACAGGGCAACAGGATCGATCGAGATGACGCCGTCGAGCTGGGTGCCGTTCGTCTGATTCCAGAGCTGCGAGAACATCCCCGCGGTGGTCGGGAAGTCGGGGGTGCGGGAGAAGTTCTGCGCATTGCGTGCGAAGTCCTTCTCGTACAGAGCAAGCGTGGCTTCGGGGAGATCGGAGTCGAGCCGGCCGCTGACCCCCGCGAGATAGAAGTCCTCGACGGTCTCGTCCTCGACTTTCTCGATCTTGCCGTTGTCAGCGCGGATCACGGTGGACGTTGCCGCGTTTCCACCCGTGGCTCGGATCTCCGCATTGTTCTGGAACACCACGAGGTAGTTGCGCTGACCTTCGGATCCGGCCATGCGCAGCGCGATCGGAAGCAGCTCCTCCGCGGTGTCGAGCAGCGGGCCGGCCTGGTCGACCACGGTGATGAGCTGGCCGATGGCGCCATCCACGACCGGAAGCAGCGCCTCGCGGTCGATGCCCGAGATACGGTCCTGCGCGTTCGCGAGAACGCCCTTGATCTGCGGAAGGGTCTGCTGTGCCTGCTGGAACGGCGCGAGATTGATACCGCCGCCTTCGAGCTTGAGCTTCTCGGGAGACATGATGCCGAGCAGTTCGATCCCTGGAGGCAGCGCGTCGCGCACGATGATGTGGGTCGCCTCGGTGGCGAGCTTGACGGCTTCGACGTTCTCGCCCACGACGGGAAGAGCGGATGCCGCATCCCACAGAGGTCCCTGCACGGTCGCATCAGCGCTGGTCGTCAGGGCGAGCACCTCGGTGCCTACCGTCTGCAGCTGGGCGGTGTCGCCCGTCTTGACCGCCTCCGGGAGACTGCCCAGCATCGCCTTCGCCTCGAGCAGGTCGTCGCGGACCTCGAGCGCCTGCGCCGCGAACACCGCGCCGACGCCCCCGACCGCACCGAGGATCACGAATGCGCCCGCCAGCAGCACCCACGGCCACCGTCGCCGCCTGCGGGGCGCGGGGGCATGATTGCCGCTGCGACCGCGGCGATAACGCCCAGGCGAGGGTTTGCGAGACACCAGAGGATGCTATCGGGGTCGGCCTGTGACACTGCCGATAGGCGCGGTCAGTGAGCCGTCTCACCCGGTACCAGAACGGCCCGAATCGTGCGGAAGAGGATCTGCACGTCCTGCGTGAACGACCAGTTCTCGACGTAGTAGAGGTCGAGCCGGATCGCATCTTCCCACGACAGCTTCGAACGGCCGCTCACCTGCCAGAGACCGCTCATTCCGGGCTTCACGAGCAGGCGGCGGTGGGCATCATCGTCGTAGAGGGCCACCTCGGCCGCCCGCTGCGGACGCGGTCCGACAAGGCTCATCTCTCCAATGAAGACATTGAACAGCTGCGGCAACTCGTCGATCGAGTGCTTTCGAAGGAAACGACCCACCTTGGTGATGCGAGGGTCATCCGTGACCTTGAACAGCGGCTGGTCGGTGGTGCCCTGAAGATCGAGAAGGCTCGCGAGCTGGTCGTCCGCGTTGGCAACCATGGAGCGGAACTTGAACATTCCGAACTCGCGACCGCGTCGGCCGATCCGCGTCTGCTGGTAGAAGATCGATCCTGGGCCATCCAGGCGGATTGCGATTGCGGTGCACAAGCAGAATCGGTGACAACAGCAGGATGAGCAGTGATGTGCCGATGATGTCGAACGCGCGCTTGCCGAATCGCTTATAGCCCTCGAGCGTCGGGAACTCCACGTGGATGAGCGGAAGGCCGGCAACAGGAGTCGCGTGGATGCGGGGCCCTGCGATATCCGTCAGCGCCGGGACTACGACCCAGTTCACTTCCCGGTCCGCCATCTCCCAGCCGAGACGCCGCATTGCCTCCGGATCGAGTTCGTCGGCTGAGGACACGATCAGGGTGTCGGCGCCGAGCCTCGCGACCGCCTCGCCCGCTGCGCCCAGGCCACCGACGACCGGTACTCCGGCGATGGAGTCGAACACATCCGAGGCCGTGAGCGCACCCACGATCAGGTAGCCGGAATCGGGAGTGCGCTGGATCTGGCTGATGATGTGCTTGAGCTTCGCGGGCTCGCCGAGCACGACCGCACGATAGATATACCGACCCTTGCGCTGGTGCGAGCGCAGCCATTGACGCCACAGCCAGCGCGACAGGAGAAGTGCCGCGAGGCCCACCGGGAGGGCGAACGACGAAGAGGGAGCGTGCGACATCCATTCGGAGGAAGAAGGCCAGGGCGATGAGAGCGCGAAGACGACGAGTGTCGCGTTGACGATGCGTCGATACTCGGTGATCCCATGCCCGACGATGTGACGGTCGCGCGTATCGATGGCGTCGAGGGCGAGCAGCCAAAACACACTGACGAAGATAAGCAGCACCCAGTACGGGATGGCGAAGGCGCCTGGCCAGGCGACCGGCTCGACTGAGTTCGTCGAGCAGCGAGACAACGCGTACGCCGCGAAGGTGAGCGCAATCACGCCAGCATCCGAGTAGAAGAGTCGGCTGGCGTACCGCCGCGGCCACCCGACGTCCCGTTGAGTCTGCACTCGCGGTGCTCGCTCTGCGCCGAAAGGCGGCGAGGCGCTCACCTGCGGGCATCCGTCGCCGTCGATGATTGCGAGACGGCCGAGAGAGCTCCCCGGGGGCTCAATTCTTGGAACGCCTCGCCTCGCAATTGCCGCCTCCCAGACGTACTCTCATTCACGCAGGGGCCACCACGCTTTGTCCGCACCGACGCAAGGATAACAGGACGGTAAGTGTTATCCCCTGCACCTGTGGACGATGCTGAAGCAGTGTCCCTCAACTCCCGCGGGTGGCGAACAGGGTCATGTCCTGGACAGTCGACCCTTCACAAGTTTGACCTTCGTACGCAGCTTGTCCGGGATCATGAACTTCACCGACGCGAGTCTGCGTCCGGCGGGTGCCGCCATCAAAAGTCGCGCGCGCGCAGCCATGGGCAGGTAAGGCGCATCCCTCAATTCAGCGAGCCAAGCAGGCTCATCGAGACCGGCGGCAACCTGGAATTCGACCAGTGCCTCGGAAAGAGCCTCATCGCGAGTACCCGTATCGCGATTACCGGTCGCCGCTTCCCCAAGCCAAGACGCACCGAGCAACTCCGACAACGCGCCGAGATGCCGATTCCAACCTGGCGACAGATGGTCTCGCGCGACGCTGGCCCGTGTGGTGTCCGCAACCCGACGTCTATAGGAGGCGTCGCCGACGAGTGCATCCAGTTCAGTGAGGTAGTCTCCGCGGTCGGCGAATTGGATGGGCTTGTCGACTAGAGACAGGTCATTCGACGTGAGGACGGTGTCCGGGTTGTCCTCGTTGAGTGCAAGTACGGGGATGCCTCTGGCCGCGGCGTCCAGGAGTGAAGTGAGCGAGGCGAACGGTATCGAGTCCAGGTAGATGTCTGCAGCGTCGTAGTATGCGTCTATCTCGCGGGTGGTCCCGACGGCACGGAAACGCCCCGACGTCTCAGCGCTGATCTTCTGCCACCTGCCCGTATTCTCCGGGCCGACGACGATCAACACGACATCCGGGTGCGAATGCACGAAGTCGCGGTGGATATCGATGAAGTGCGCTCCCGGCGCCGCGCCGTACTTGTATGCCGACGCGATCGAAATGATTGCGGTCGCCCCATCCGGAATCTGAAGTCGTTCACGAGCCTGACGACGGTGGGGCTGCGGCGGGATGCCGATCGGAATCGGGAGGATCATCGAGCGGGCTGGCTGCACGCCGCGGGCGGCCATCGAGAGTTGCTGCCCCGCGGGCCGGATGTCTGCAACGAGATCGGAGACCTCCACTCCGAGCCCGAAGACGTGGTCAGCATGATTCACGAGCACGACGTTGGCAGCGACGTCGTGGAGGCTGATTGACGGCAGGACATCGTAGGGATGCGCGTGCAACACGATTGTGGACGCCACAGCCGCGATACTCCGCAATTCGGCCGAGCGCACCAGAAGACTGCTGGAGATCTCACCCAGATCGACGATTCGACCGCCGGAGGTCGCCACCGCCTGTTGCAGCCGAAGGGGTAGTGGGACACCCTGCTGCCCCGTGAGAACCAGAGAGCTCACCTGGGTGGAGTCGTTCTCGATCCAACGCCACACAAGCCTCGTATGCCCACCCGTCTCGTACGCCTGAGAGACGACATGGACGACGTGCCCGTCGAGTTGAGCCCGCGAAGACCTCGGCGTTGGCAAGTGGCCGGCGATGCGGGCAGCCAGTGCTTCCAGCCTGACGCTGCGATAGATTCCGGGGTGGTTGAACCATGCGAATCTCGCGGCTGATTGAAGACGCGCGGAGGCGCTTCGAAATCTTGAGTGCTCGATGTCGCGGGATGCCGCATCAATCAAAGTCTCGAAGGTCGCCCGATTCTCCGCCACGCGTTGCCGCGTATGCTCGGTAGCCATTCTTACCTCCAGTTCCGCCATCTCGATGAAACCCGCCCGCCCTGGCAGCACCTCGCGCCGACCCGCCATCGCACGGCTTAGGGACCAGCGCCCGCTTCGTCCTCAGTCCGCCGCTCGAGCGCACGCATGCGATGCAAGATCGCGATGGAACCGACGGTGGCCAGCGAGGCGATTACGATCCCGGAGGCCAGCCCGGCGACGGTACCAGTTTCCGTCGTCCACATCGTGATTCCGGCCAGCACGAGAAACGCACCCGCTACGCCCGAGGTGACCGGGCGGAGTGAGAAACGCGTCTCCCTGTGCGCGAGGACGAGTATCGTCAGGGCGTACAGGGCGTAAGCGCCCATATAGGCGCCGCCGAGACCGGTCAGCCCGCCGACCGACGCGAGCGGCACAGCGAGCCCGATGTACGCGACGTTGAAGCAAAGCTCGCCGAGGAAGAACGCCCCCCGGGCCCTGCGCGCGAGGAGAAGGAACGCAACGGCCCAGCTGACGACCTTCAGGACGTCGCCCCAGAGCTGCCACCGCAGGAGCCCGGTCGCGGCGTCGAATTCGGTCGCGTAGAGGACGCTTAGCACGATGGGCGCGAGGACCATCATCCAGAGAAGGACAGGGCCGGCGAGAACCGACGCGAGGCGCACCTGAGCATCCACGTTGCGGTTCAGCGTCTGTGGATCGTCGGCGAGCGCGCTGATCCGTGGGTAGTACTCCACTGCGAGCGCGGTGAGTGCGAACCCGATGTACATGCTCGTGATCGTCCAGGCCGCTTGGAAGTGACCGGCCGCCGCCAGACCCTCGGTTCGCTCGATCCACACCCGGATGGCAAGCTGCGTGCCGCTCGTGAGAAGAAGACCTAGCATCACGACTCCGCCAAGAGCGACGAGGCCCCGAAGCTCCGGCCACCAGTGACGCATCGACGGCCTTGGCCGCGCCTTACGCTCCCGCATGACGAACCAGGTGCTGCACGCGAGAGTCGCCACTGGAGCTCCCAGGAGCGCTGCGATCACCGCGGCCTGCTGCGACACCTGGATGGCGGCGGCGGTCAACCCGGTTCCCACCATCGCGCCCACGGTGTTGCAGATTGCCAACGATCTGACGCGGCCGATTCCGTTGAGGAGGCCCAGCTGAGCGCCCGAAATCACCATGGCGCACAGCGCGGCGCCAAGCGCGAGAACAGTGACAGCGTCCGATGCCCCGGGAAGGAGCCACACACCGCCCAAGGCTCCAACGACGACGACTACTAGTCCGCCCAGAAGACCAAGGGACCGGGATCCGGCCAGGAGGGCAGACTTGACGCGCTCGAGCCGTTGTGGATCGTCGACTGCGGCGGCGATCGCCTGGACCCCGCTGGTGTTGATGCCGAGGCTGAAGAGTATGACGCCGAAGTTCGCCGCAGCGGTGAGGATTCCGACCAAACCGACACCGGACGCGCCGACGCCGACGGCGATCAGCTTGTATCGGACGGCGCCGAGCGCAACCACCACGATTGAGCTGAGCCCCACCGTAGCCGTGGCCCAGAGGATTCGCTTCATTCGCTGACCCTAGATGGTGTCACTCACGTGACGGTCGTCCGTGACGTGGCGCACGCATTGAGGCCGATCAACGATCGTCCCGCCGATCACGCCGCACCACATCCTGAAAGTCGGAATAGCTCCGAATGTAGTCGGCATCGTCGTATGGGAGCGATGCGAAGACGCCCAGAACTGCATCCGGGCTGTACGCGTATTGCGTACCCCATGTCCGGGCGGGCATATAGAGGCCAACCTCAGGCGAGTCCAGGAAATACTCCTCACGAACGGCACCGTCATCGACGATGGCACGCACCGATCCATTGAGGCAGATCAAGAACTGTTCGCACGAGTGGTGAGCGTGCTCGCCGCGGACGTCGCGGGAGGGCACCCCGAACACAGTGAAGAAGCGACGTGGCTTGAAGGGGAGGTCCTCGTCGAATTCGGCGACGACCAGGCTCCCACGCATGTCAGTCGCTCGACGGAGGGTCACGAGCGCGGCTCCTGTGCCCGACTGTGAAGCTGAGGCGTCGGCTGTCACGGCACCACGCGGCGTCGACCCCAACGTGTTCGCATATCCGGTGATTCGTGCGGGATTGCCGACCACGATCGCGAACGGGGGCACGTCCCGCGTCACCACGGCGCCAGCACCGATCATTGCGCTCTGCCCAATCCGAACACCCGGAAGGATCACCGCGCCGCCGCCGATCGATGCACCCTTCTCCACCACCGTGCGCGGGAACGAGTCGGGGTACTGCTTGCTCCTCGGGAATCGATCGTTCGTGAAGGTCGCATTCGGCCCCACGAAGACGTCATCGTGAAGCTCGATTCCATCCCAAAGTTGAACACCGGACTTGACCGTCACGCGGTCGCCTACGACGACATCGTTCTCGACGAAGACGTGATCATTGATGTTCACATTTCGCCCGATCACCGCCCCGCCAAGAACGTGGGAGAAGGCCCAGATGGTGGTCCCGTCGCCGACCTCCGTAGCGTCGCAGATGCCTTGCGGGTGGACAAAGGCACTCGTCATCTTGCTGAACCCGTCTGTGGTGGAAGCGATTGTGCATGCATTCGGCTAGGAGCTAAGCGCCCGAAGCGCGTCGCACACCTGGAGGACCTCACCCTCGGTGAGTTCGGGGAAGCATGGCAGCGACAGAATCTGCTTGGAGACACGATCCGTCGTAGGAAGGGCCTGCGAGGAGGTCCCAAATCCGGGCTGCGCGAAGTCGGGCACGGGGAAGTGAATGTCCGTCTGGACACCGTGCGTGGCAAGCGCCGCCCGAATGTCATCTCGATCGGCGGTGAGCGCGACAGCAAGATGGCCGACGTGATGGCTGCCCGCCGCCGGCAGCACCCGGAGGGGTCCGCCTTCCGCGGCCGCACGATACCGCTCGATGATCGATCTGCGGCGCTCGTTGAATCCATCGAGCAGCGGCAGGCGCGCGAGCAGGAACGCGGCCTGAAGCTCATCCAGTCGGGAGTTGGTCCCGGCAGGTATCGCGACGTTGTACTTGGTGGACCACCCGTACTGGCGAAGTCGAGCGACACGCTCTGCAATCCCGTCGTTCGACGTTGCGACAGCCCCGCCGTCGCCGAGCGCTCCCAGGTTCTTCGTCGGGTAGAAGCTCACGGCCGCGATGTCAGCGAACGAGCCCGCATACTTGCCATCGCGCGAGGCGCCGATCGCCTGCGCGCAGTCCTCGACGACGCTGATTCCGCGGTCATGGCAGTAGTCGATCAGATCGACGAAATCGGTGAGCTGTCCGTAGAGGTGCGTGACGACGACCACCCCGACATTCGCAGACAGAACAGGCAGGAGCGACGCTAGATCGAGGCAAAACGTCTCGGGGTCGATATCGGCGTATAGGACCTCGTAGCCCGCACGCTTCGCGGCGACAGTCGTGTAGCCACCCGCGTTGGCGGCGGTCACCACCGCATTGCGGTCTGGGGGCATCACGGCTTTGATGGACAGCTCTAGAGCATCAGTTCCTGAGGCCACGCCCAGAACCCGTTCGACCCCCAGGTACTCCGCGAGCGCCTTCTCGAAGGCGTTGTGCTGTGGCCCCATCACCACGTAGCCCGATGCGAGGACGCTCTGAAACGCCGCTTCGAGCGCTACCTGATCCCTAGCGATTCCTCGCGAGAGGTCGTTCATGGGGACCACTCGTGTGTCAGGGGCAAGCTCCACGGGTACCCCTTCGAGGGTGGATCGCAAGTTGGGAGGGAAACTTCGTCAGCCTCGATGGACGGACGAATGCACTCCAGGAGCATACCTGGATCAGCTGGGGCGACCTTGTGCGCATGCGCGGACTACGGCACGCCGGCTCCACGGTCCGACTACAACGCAGCCGCACGCACCCAACAGGGCGTACCACAGCGGGCTCATGGCATCCCACCCGTGCAAGGCGAGGACGAATCCCAAGGAGGTCATCGTCAATGCGGCGAGACCGATCGACACGTCGTGTTTGAGCGTCTGGATGGAGATGAAGAGGGCCGCCAGGAAGAGTACCAAGCCCAGCCAGCCCAGTCCGAAGATCGCATACACGATCTCGGAGTCGACGGATCGAGTGACATCGATGGTGCCGTGGAGCTCCGACCCGACGGTCCATATGCCGCTCGCAGGAGACTGGAGCAGGTAGCCAAGCGGGTGCTCGAGCAGGAGCCGGGGAACCAGCGAGTAGATCGCGCCTCGGTAGTTCGAGCTGTACTCGAGTCCGCTGCTTCCCTCGATGAACGGCACCCAGACGAAGGTTGCGAGGAAAGCCAGCACGGCGATCGCGGACGCGGCGAGCACGTGGAGCACCCAATAGAGCCGTTGCAGCAGGCTGCGCAGAATCGGGAACGCCTGCAGGACCGCGATCGCCGTGCAAAGCACCGCGGGCCCGCGACTTCCGCTTGCCCAGACCCCCGCGACGAGAACCGCACTGACCGCGATCTGGAGCCAGATTCGAGGGAGCTTCAGCGCGAGCGGGACGAGCGTCGCCAACGTGGCCCCAAGGGCGAGGGCCCCCTCGGAGCCGACCAGCGCACGGTTCGGCCCCTCCCTCTGGCTTGTCGCGAATTCGAAGGTGCGGCCGAGGAGCGAGACCCCCAGGAGCGACTCGAGCACCGCCAGAACTGACACGACGGTCGCTACTCCGAGCAGAACGGTGACGTATTGCGTCCCCTGCGCCGACCTGTACAGGATCCATCCGAGGAGTCCGAAGAGCGGCAGCAATACAAAGAGATGCTCGGCGTTCACTGCGAACAGACGGTCGTCGAGGCTCCCCGCCACGAATTCGATCGCCGCGACCGCGACAACGAGGTACGCACCTACACCTGCGATCGAGAGCAATCGCACGCGAAGTCGCAGATCGGAGAGCCAGATCTCGAGAGCGACGGCCGCAAACCCGATCAGCACGACGAAGAGGCGGACGCTTCCCATGAGCGAGAAGAAGTAGGGGAAGAGAACAGCGGTCGAGAGCAGCAGTGCGCTGATGACACGCAGAATCGACCTGACGCGTGGATTGCTGTTCGTGTGCACGCTGGCTACCCCTGCTGCTCTTCGGGAGAAGTCGGAACTACCGGCATCCCCTCTCCCTCGCGCCACCCACGTGCAATCTCGGGAAGCGCTGACCAGCGAGCGCGGCGGGTGAGCAGAGCGCGGCCGAA
Source organism: uncultured Actinomycetota bacterium (assembly GCA_963751055.1). GTDB lineage: Bacteria > Actinomycetota > Actinomycetes > Actinomycetales > Microbacteriaceae > Microbacterium. The sequence continues at coordinate 15,926 of CAVVTB010000003.1, forward strand.
TGCCCGGATCAACTCAAATCCCACGGCTGCACGCCCCGTGGCTTTCGAGAAGAGCTTCCTGTGGAAGAGGAACAGATTCCTTCCGAGAAGGCGGGGAGGGATCCCGCTCGACTTCTGCGAGACACGCGCATGAGGCACCCACACCACCCTCCGGCCGGCGCGCCGCAACCGCGTGTGGAGGTCGGTCTCCTCGAAGTAGAGGAAGTAGCTTTCGTCGAGTTTGAAGCTTTCGAGCTCGTCGGTTCGATACATCGTGAAGGCGCCGTCGAGCCACTCGCGGTCTACGGCGCCCGATACCTCGCGGGCGGTGAGAATGTGCCGCGGCAACCTCAACACCGGCGTGAGTCGTCCCCCGAGGGACCATATGTCCGCGCCCGCTTCCGCATTCATCAATGTGGGTCCTGCTGCGGCGATCGTCGAGTCCGCGACAAGCGAGTCGCGGAGCAGGCCCACCGCTCCTGGAGCGGCGAGCGACTCGTGGGTCGAGATCAGGGTGAGTGGTCGTTTCCGTCCTGTCGAGGACAGATGGGCGAGCCCCTCGTTCACCGCTGCTGCATAACCGCGGTTGCTGGTATGGAGGACGCAGTATCCCGATGCCGCAGCCTCATCGCTGAGCGCCGGATCGATACTGTTGTCGACGACGACGATTTCCGCCCGCGGCAACCCTTCCGCCGAGAGAGCGTTGAGCGTGTGGATCAGCGTCTCGGGGCTGTTGTGGTGCACCACAATGCAGGCGACATCGTCCAGATCTTGGGTCGCGCCCATCAGCGTCATCCTTCCACAGGGTGGATGGCGCGCCATCGCAGCCCTGCCGGGTATCCTGCCATCTTCGCGAGATCACCCGCGACGACGATCACCGGGACGAGGATCATCGCCCGAACAGACCCGGACCCGAAGTCTGCGCGCCGTGCCCATACCCGCTTCCAGAACTTGCTCATATAAACGACGAAGCCGAGCGCCAGAGCGCCGATCGCCCAGGGTGTCATGAACGACGCCCACACCAGCAAGAGCCCCAACCCATAAGCGAGATACCGAGCGACATGGCGCTTCTTCCAGAGGTTCGCTTTGCCGTCTCCCCGCGCGTACCGGAAATACTGCTTCATGAACGAAGCGATGCTTGGTCGCGCGGACCAGGTAACGACTGCACCCGGCACGAATGCGAACGTGAAGCCAAGCTCTTTCATCCGCATGTCGAAGAGGAGGTCCTCGCAGTAATCGAGCCATTCGGGGTAGCCACCCGCGCTCTCCCAGGCTTCACGCACGAACGCGATCGAACGACTCGATGGGAGGAATGCGCTCGGGTCGATCTCCTCCACACGCGGTGTCACGGTGAAGGCGATCGCGCGTTCGAGGAAACTCCTGCCGACCGGGCGAAAGAAGCCGCCCGACGACCTTTGGTGCGTCCACCGAGTCGAAAGCGCCCAGCATGCGTTCGACCCACGTCGGCTCCAGTTCGGTTCCGCCGTCGGTAACAAGTACGCGGGCGTGGGATGAGTGCCGAATCGCGATATTGCGGCCTTGCGAGATCGTCGCTCCCGGATGTTCTCGCACGATGAGCGTGCACCCACTCGGAGCCTGCCAGTCACGCAGAATCGAAAGCGTGTCGTCGGCCGATCCGCCATCGACGATGACGATCTCAGCCGGGGGCGTCGTCTGTCGAGCCAGGCTGTCCAGGAGCGCACTCAAACCCTGTGCTTCGTTCAGCACGGTGAGCACCAACGATGCGTCTGCAGTATTGGTCACAGGGAGGTCCCGTAAACATCGTGAACGATGTCGGCGTGCTTCCTGAAGGCGACAGCCTTCGGCACCAGAAACTCCGGATAGCGGCGATAGAACTTGAACATCGAGGCGAACTCACGCTTCCAGGGGTTCGCGCTGATGCTTGTGGTCTCACGCGCCCAGCCGTGCGTCCAGCGGGCAGTCGGGACCAGCGCCACGGGAACGTCGGCGCGCCATGCGCGCAAGCAGAAATCCTTGTCCTCGTAATAGAGGAAGAAGTGTGGGTCCCAGGCGCCGAACTTGTCGATGTCGGCCCGCTCGCCGAAGATCACCGCGCCCATAAGCCAGACGACCGCCCTAGGCTCATCCGAGTCACTGAAGAGCAGGTAGCGCCCTTCGAGACGATCCCCCGAACTCAGCCGGTTGCGCACCTTATCCAAGAGGAAGGGAAAGCCGCGGCCGTTCGGCTGCAGCGAGCCGTCGGAGTTCAGCAGTTGCGGCGCCACGATCGAGTGCCTGTCGCTCGCGACTGCCCGAAGCAGCGGAAGATCGCCGTAGTCGACGCGGACGTCGGGATTCACGAATCCGATGAACTCGCCTGCCGCAACTTCCAGGCCGGCGTTGTTGGAGAAGCTGAATCCGCGGTTTTCCAAGAGCCGGACCACTCGTGTGGCGCCGGCAGCCTCCGCTGCCTCGGCGCTCCCGTCGGACGAAGCATTGTCGACCACGATCCATTCGATACCCGCTGGCGGCTTCTGGTTCTTCCCCCAGAATTCGTCGATGGCCCGCCGGCTGTTGTACGTCACAGTGATCAGTGAGCACCAAGTCGGAACGGAGTCATCACCGGTGCCTTGGTACGCGTTCAAAACGTTGCCTCACCTCTTGTCGAATGCGTTGAGAACCAGCCACCCATGCAACACACAGGCCACACCGGAGTGTGAATGTCCTGAAGGCGCGAGGGTTGCCGGCAAGCGCCTACCGGGAGGGGCGGCCCCAGACGCGGATCCTGTGGTGACGCGAGTACGACATCGGCGCACAGAAACCAGCCGGCTCGACATCGTCGCACGCCTCCGAACCGCTTACACCCAGCACACGGGGGCTGAACTCGAAAGTTCAGCCCCGTGTGCAGGAGGAGACGCATCACGCGTCTTCCCCCGAAGCAGTCGTGACTACTTGATGATCTTCGTGACCGTGCCGGCGCCGACGGTGCGGCCACCCTCACGGATCGCGTAGCCGAGGCCCTCTTCCATGGCGATGGGCTGGATCAGCTCAACGGTCATGTCGGTGGTGTCGCCGGGCATGACCATCTCGGTGCCCTCGGGCAGCGTGATGACGCCGGTGACGTCCGTGGTGCGGAAGTAGAACTGCGGGCGGTAGTTCGTGAAGAACGGGTTGTGACGGCCACCCTCCTCCTTGGACAGGATGTACGCCGTGCCCTCGAAGTTGGTGTGCGGGGTGACCGAACCGGGCTTCACGACGACCTGGCCGCGCTCGACGTCGTCACGCTTGGTGCCGCGCAGGAGCAGACCACAGTTCTCGCCGGCCCATGCCTCGTCGAGCTGCTTGTGGAACATCTCGATACCGGTGACGATCGTCTTCTGCGTCGGGCGCAGACCCACGATCTCGACCTCGGAGTTGATCGCGAGGGTGCCGCGCTCGGCGCGACCCGTCACGACCGTGCCACGGCCGGTGATGGTGAAGACGTCCTCGATCGGCATCAGGAACGGCTTGTCCTTGTCGCGCACCGGGTCCGGGATCGACTCGTCGACGGCTTCCATGAGCTCGACGATCTTCTCGGTCCACTCGGCGTCGCCCTCGAGCGCCTTGAGGCCCGAGACGCGGACGACCGGAGCGTTGTCGCCGTCGAAGTCCTGGCTGGAGAGCAGCTCGCGGACCTCGAGCTCGACGAGCTCCAGGATCTCCTCGTCGTCGACCATGTCGCTCTTGTTGAGCGCGACCAGCAGGTACGGCACGCCGACCTGCTTGGCGAGCAGCACGTGCTCACGGGTCTGAGCCATCGGGCCGTCGGTGGCGGCGACCACGAGGATCGCGCCGTCCATCTGAGCAGCACCGGTGATCATGTTCTTGATGTAGTCGGCGTGACCCGGAGCGTCGACGTGAGCGTAGTGACGCTTGGGCGTCTCGTACTCGACGTGCGAGATGTTGATCGTGATGCCGCGCTGGCGCTCCTCGGGAGCGGAGTCGATCGACGCGAAGTCGCGCTGCACGTTGGTCTTCGACGGGTACTTGTCGGCGAGCACCTTCGAGATCGCGGCGGTGAGCGTGGTCTTGCCGTGGTCGACGTGACCGATCGTTCCGATGTTCACGTGCGGCTTGGTCCGCTCGAACTTGGCCTTAGCCACTGGGTCCTCCTAGGACATTCGTGTAGATGCTCCGGTCACTGGATTGCGACCGGTTCTCTACGGGGATTGGTTTCTACCTTAGTAGAGGGGTTGATGCTGAACCTGTGTGAAGTTGTGGAGCGGATGCCGGGGGCGCGGGCCCCCGGCATCCCGGGCTATTCGCCCTTGTTCTTCTGAACGATCTCTTCCGCCACGTTGCGAGGAACCTCGGCGTAGCTGTCGAACTCCATCGAGTAGACGGCGCGACCCGAGGTCTTCGAGCGCAGGTCGCCGATGTAGCCGAACATCTCGGAAAGCGGGACGAGCGCACGGACGACCTTGACGCCGGCGGCGTCCTCCATCGACTGGATCTGGCCACGACGCGAGTTCAGGTCGCCGATGACGTCGCCCATGTACTCCTCGGGCGTACGCACCTCGACACCCATGATGGGCTCGAGGATGACGGGGTTCGCCTTGCGGACGGCCTCCTTGAAGCCCATCGAGCCGGCGATCTTGAACGCCATCTCGGACGAGTCGACGTCGTGGGATGCGCCGTCGAGCAGGATCGCCTTGACGCCCACCATGGGGTAGCCGGCGAGCACGCCGACGTTCATGGCGTCCTGGAAGCCCTGGTCGGTCGGACCGATGTACTCGCGCGGGATGCGGCCACCGCTGACCTTGTTCTCGAACTCGTAGATCTTGTCGGCCGTGACCTCGAGCGGCTCGATCGCGAACTGGATCTTCGCGAACTGACCCGAACCACCGGTCTGCTTCTTGTGGGTGTAGTCGTGGCGCTCGACGGCCTTCTTGATCGTCTCGCGGTACGCGACCTGGGGCTTGCCGACGTTCGCCTCGACGCGGAACTCGCGCTTCATGCGATCGACGAGGATGTCGAGGTGCAGCTCGCCCATGCCCTTGATGACGGTCTGACCGGTGTCGGAGTTCTGCTCGACGCGGAACGTCGGGTCCTCCTCCGCGAGCTTCTGGATCGCGAGACCCAGCTTCTCCTGGTCGGCCTTGGTCTTGGGCTCGATCGCGACCTCGATGACCGGCTCGGGGAACGTCATCGACTCGAGCACGACCTGGTGCTGCGAGTCCGAGAGGGTGTCGCCCGTGGTCGTGTCCTTGAGACCGATGACCGCGTAGATGTGACCCGCGGTGACCGAGTCGACCGGGTTCTCCTTGTTGGCGTACATCTGGAAGATCTTCCCGATGCGCTCCTTCTTGGACTTGGTCGAGTTGACGACCTGCCCACCGGAATCCAGGTGACCGGAGTACACGCGGATGTAGGTGAGGCGACCGAAGAACGGGTGCGTCACGATCTTGAACGCGAGCGCCGTGAAGGGCTCTTCGCGGTCCGCGTGGCGCTCGATGACGATCTCTTCGTTCTTCGGGTCGTGGGCCTCGATGGCCGGCACGTCGAGCGGCGACGGGAGATAGTCGACGACCGCGTCGAGCATCGGCTGCACACCGCGGTTCTTGAACGCGGATCCGCAGAGCACGGGGTAGAGCTCCGAGTTGACGGTCATCTTGCGGATGGCGGCCTTGATCTCGGGAACCGTGAGGCCCTCGCCGCCGAAGTGCTTCTCGAGCAGGTGCTCGTCCGACTCGGCGACGGTCTCGAGCAGAAGCTCGCGGTACTTGGCGACGACGTCGGCCATGTCGGCCGGGATCTCCTGGATGTCGTACTTGGCGCCCATGGTGACATCACCCTTGGCGTCGCCCGCCCAGACCAGCGCGCGCATCTCGACGAGGTCGACGACTCCGATGAAGTCGTTCTCGACGCCGATCGGCAGCTGGAGCACGAGGGGCTTGGCCTTGAGCTTGTTGATGATCGTGTCGACCGTGAAGTAGAAGTCGGCGCCGAGCTTGTCCATCTTGTTGACGAAGCAGATGCGCGGGACGTCGTACTTGTCCGCCTGACGCCAGACGGTCTCGGACTGGGGCTCGACGCCCTCCTTGCCGTCGAAGACGGCAACAGCGCCGTCGAGGACGCGGAGCGAGCGCTCCACCTCGACCGTGAAGTCCACGTGGCCGGGGGTGTCGATGATGTTGATCTGGTTCTTGTCCCAGAAGCACGTGACGGCGGCGGACGTGATCGTGATGCCGCGCTCCTGCTCCTGCTCCATCCAGTCGGTGGTCGACGCGCCATCGTGCGTCTCACCGATCTTGTGATTGGTGCCCGTGTAGTACAGGATGCGCTCGGTCGTCGTCGTCTTGCCGGCATCGATGTGCGCCATGATGCCGATGTTGCGGACCTTGGTGAGGTCGGTGAGCACTTCTTGTGCCACGGGGTTCTTCCTTATCTATGACAGGGGGGATGCGGGGGCTGGGTGACCGGCCCCCGCATCTCGGAGGCTGTTACCAGCGGTAGTGCGCGAAGGCGCGGTTCGACTCGGCCATCTTGTGGGTGTCTTCGCGGCGCTTGACCGCGGCACCCAGGCCGTTCGAGGCATCCAGGATCTCGTTCTGGAGGCGCTCGGTCATCGTCTTCTCACGACGACCCTTCGCGTAGCTCACGAGCCAGCGGAGCGCGAGCGTGTTGGCGCGGTGAGGCTTGACCTCGACCGGCACCTGGTAGGTCGAGCCACCGACGCGACGGCTCTTGACCTCGAGGGTCGGGCGCACGTTGTCGAGCGCCTTCTTGAGCGTGGCGACGGCGTCCTGGCCGTTCTTGCTCTCGACGCCCTTGAGCGCCGTGTAGACGATCGACTCGGCGAGCGACTTCTTGCCGTCGACGAGGATCTTGTTCACGAGCTGGCTGACGATCGGTGCGCCGTATACCGGGTCGTTGACGACGGGGCGCTTCGGGGCGGGTCCCTTACGAGGCATGTTCCTTAACCCTTCTTCGCGCCGTAGCGGCTGCGAGCCTGCTTACGGTTCTTGACGGCCTGCGTGTCGAGCGCGCCACGGACGATCTTGTAACGGACACCCGGGAGGTCCTTCACACGGCCGCCGCGAACGAGCACGAGCGAGTGCTCCTGCAGGTTGTGGCCCTCGCCGGGGATGTACGCGGTGACCTCGGTGCCGTTGCGGAGCTTGACACGGGCGACCTTGCGCATCGCCGAGTTGGGCTTCTTGGGCGTGGTCGTGTACACGCGGGTGCAGACACCCGCCTGCTGCGGGTTCGCCTTGAGCGCCGGCGCCTTGGTCTTCGAGACCTTGGGCGAGCGACCCTTGCGAACCAACTGCTGAATGGTTGGCACGTTCTCTCCTATTTGCTGCTGCACGGTGACAGCGTTCGTGGTTTCACCACAAACCCACCGGCGCGACAGGTTGCCGCGCGTTTGTGTGGTGGATATGCCGTGGGGGTGACCTGTTCGCAGGTCGTTCCCGAGATGCGGCGCTCGCAGGCCCGATCGATGCCGAGGCACGTCACAGGGCGCGCGCGAACGCACACGAAGTCAATGATACGGCACCCGGGGAGGGGTGGCAAACGAGCGGATGCTGCGCCCTGCCCAGCCGGTCTACCCGGCCGACACCGTCACTCCGTCGACGAGCGCGAGGAAGTGCGGGCGGAAGGCCTCGAAGGCCGGCAGATCGGTCGTCGCAGTGCCGAGCACGACGAATCCGTCACCCACGTCGAGCGCGCAGGAGGCGCGCAGCGATACGACATGCGGTGCGCCGTCGTCCATCGGCGCATGCCGGATCACGAGGCTCCCGGTCAGTCCGGAAGCCGTCGTGATCTCCGTGATCGTCGGCGGGCGGAGCAGATCCGGCTCGGTCGATCCGGCCACCTCGTCTGCCGTGGCATCCCCGACCACACCGCGATCGAGGAGCACGACGTCGACCAGTTCGAGCGGCGCACCCCACGCCGGGAAGTGGATGTAGGACGCGGAGGCTCCGCGCTCCTGTGTGCCGCTGCCCATGATCGTGAGCCCGTTGACCACGGCCTGCCGCTCTTCCGGCGACGGCGAGACGCCGAACTCGACGACGAGTTCGTCGGTGAGCATCGCCGCCCACTCGGCCGGCGTGGCGAACACCTGGCCTTCGCCGAAGGGCGGCACGCCGATCCAGTCCGGCGGGTAGGTGATGTGGACGCTCACGCGGCCTCCTCGAAGACGACGGTCGCCATCATCGAGTCGATGACGAACTCGAGGGCAGCGAGCAGCGGTGCGGACTCCTCGAAGTCCGGGATCATGATGCTCGCGCTGAAGACGAGCCAGTCCTCCCCCGGGCGCGCGGGGCTGACGATGTAGTTCAGCAGCCGGGTCGGGGGCGCCTCGAGGTCGCCTCCGGCATCCCGCCGCTCAGGCTGGTCGACGACGATCCGTACACCGAGGACGCCCCCGATCTCGACGGCGATCGCGCCCGGCGCGCTCGCGCTGAACGACAGCAGGGTCTCGGTCACCGGCCTCGCCGGGTCGGGCTGGCGCGGCAGCGATGCGACGGCGACGGATGCCGGGATGGAGACTCCTGCCGTCGGGGCGACCGGCATCCACAGTTCGAAGACCCGCCGTTCAGCGGCTTCTGCGACCACGGCCTCGAGCCTGCGCCGCAGCGTCACCCTCACCAGGTCGCGCTTGGACCGATCGACGTCCGCGGCGACGCGGGCGACGATCGACGCCACCGCCTGCGGCGCGCGGTCGTCGAGGGGGATGCGGACCCAGCCCTCGGGAACGAGGAGGCTCAGTCGAGGGCGGCCGGCGGCGGCAACGGTCATCGCGGGTCACCCTCCGGCTGCGCGGCCGCGCTCTTGCGGGCGGCGTGGCGCACCGATCGCTCGACCAGGATCGAGTCTCCGAGGAGGCGCCGGAAGGTGGCAGGCGGCAGCGTCTGACGGGCGTGGCGGATGCTCAGCGTCGCGAATCCGGCTGCAGCGAGCGCCATGGACATCGGGATCAGGTATTCGAGTGCCCAGGTCGTCGTGATGCCGCGCCCCGGGAGCACGAGCAGGAAGCAGAGGAATGCCGCGACGAACGCGTGCACGCGCAGCCACCGGGGGGAGGAGTCGGCGATGAACTCGACGGGACCGCGGCCGCGAGAGGACCACCAGCGCTCGGGCGCCCAGCACACCGCGATGCCGATGAGGATCACCGCGACCCAGGCGACGGCCCACCAGACCGGGACGACGCCGCCGGGGACGACATTGACGACGCAGCCGGGCGCGCTGGCGCACGCGTCCTTCTCGGCGTCGCTCCACGTCGCCATCGCCCAGATCGCTCCGACGACCTTCGGCCACAGCACCAGCCCCGCGACGGCGGCCATCGTGGTCCAGAACTCGATGAGCCCGACGGTCCGTCCGATGCGCGACTCGCCGGCGGTCACCAGTCGCCGCCGACCCGCCACGGCAGCGGGTCCTCGACGGAGCCGACGGCATTCGTGACCTGGCCGCCGGCGATCATCCCGCCCTCGAAGAGCGTCGCCCGCGTTGCGAGCGCACCCAGCTGCTGACGAATGGCGACCTGCGCGGCGGAGTGCCCGCCCGCGGAGAGCTCGAGAAGGGTGATGTTGCGGATCGCCACGACCGTCTTGTAGTCGAGCGCCATGAAGCGCAGCCGCTCGAGCACGCCGAGCTGGGCCGGCCGCGACACGTTGATCACGGTGGTGACGCGCTGCAGGGCGGCGCCCTGGGTCATGCCCCGGATGCCGGAACCTGCGGCACTCGCGCGAACGGACGTCGCGACCGTGGTCTGCGCGGTCGACGACAGGCTCTTCAGCGACGAGGCGATGGCTCGGCCGCCGACGAAGGTGAGGGCGGCGAGACCGACGTTGAGGAGCGCCTCGACCGGACCCATCGTCCCCGCCGCGAACTGCAGAGCGGCGTTTGCGAGGGTGATGATCGCGGCGATCGTGGCGACGATCCCGACGATCACATTGAGACCCGGGATGAAGAGCGCGACGACCATGACGACCGTCGCGACCCAGCCGACGATGTTGACGATGAGGTCGATGGTGTCCTTGTGCTCGTTGATGAACTGGACGGTGTTGTCCCACCAGCTGTCGTTGAGGTCGCCCGTGCTCTCCACGAGCCGGATCGCGCTGACGGCGACGCCGGCAGCCGCGTCGCGCGCGGCGACGGCCTCCGTCAGCGTCGTCTCTGACGAGCCGAGGCCCGCCGACGAGGTGATCCGCTTGGCGGTCCATTCGCCGAGCTCGGTCTGGTAGCCGGCGAGGTTGGCGGGCGGCGTCGACGGATCGTTCACTCGCCCCTCGTAGTAGTCGATCATGCGGTCGGCCTGGGCGACGGCGGTCTGGGCGTCGATCGCCTGCTGGAGTGCGCGCGCCGAGTCGGTCTGCGCGGTCCGCAGCGCCGGCGCGTACGACACCATCGCCTCGCCGACGCCGCGGTAGCGCTCCTCGGCACGACGGATGCGGCGCTCGACATCCTCCGCTTCGCTGCGGATGGCGTCGATCGACTCGGCCTGGCCGAACCGGTCGTCCAGCATGCGGATGAGGTCGCCGGCGGCGCGGTCGATGGAATCGGCCGTGCCGATGTACAGGCGGCCGATCAGATCGACCTTGTCGGGGTCTCCGGGAACCGGGTCGGCGCCGAGGCCGAGCGGGCTCCAGTCGGCGGGCCGGTTCACACTCGCTCCGGGGCGGTGCGAGGCGGGTAGGACGAGCGCTGCTCGGTGAGGGCTCGGGCGAGGTCCTGATCGGTCTGCTCGAACCCGGACACGATCATCTGCAGGTGATCGCCGACCACTCCCAGCTGCTCGGCGAGCTCACTGCGCCGATGGTCCCAGTTGTCCACGAACTCCTGCACGCGTTCTGCGAGGAGGGGGTGACCCACGGCCTCGGCGAGTCGATCGCTGCGCGCGGCCGCCTCGGTGAACTCGCGGCGGATGCGCCCGACGTCGATGCGCGCAGCGTCCATTGTCAGAAGGTCCACGACCAGCGGCATCCTCGCCTCTCCTTCGGTTGCGTCGAGTGCGCAGCGTCGTGCCCCCCGTCACCGGGGAGCACGACAGCGCGGGGCAGCGGAATGCCGCTCAGCTGCGGATGGCGCTCGCCAGCTGCGTGTCGGTGTCGCCCAGCGCGTCGGCGGCCGCGGTCAGGAAGTCCGACAGACCCTGGAGGCCGCCGATCGTCTGGGTGGCGCCGGTGGTGAACTGCGAGTACGACTCGTGGAAGGCGCCGGAAGCGGCATCGGTCACGAAGCCGCTGGCGACGAGGTCGCCGATCAGGCGCTGCAGCTCGTTCAGCTTGTCTTCGAGCGCCCCCTTGCCCGTGATGAGCTGCGCCGCAGCCGACTTCATGTCGCCATAGGTCACGTTGATGTTTGCCATGGTGGTTCCTTTCGAGAGTTCGTGAGACAGCCGTTACAGGCTAGCAACGACGCTGGGGTGATCCCGGCGAATCCGTGTCCCCCCTTCGGCGGACACCGATCGGCTCACACCGGGACGCGCACGGATGCCGGTGCCAGCGCGACCTGAACTCGCCGGGTCTTGCCGCCTGCCACGATGACGCCGCGGCCCTCAGGGAAGTCCGCCCGCTTGGCGCGCGTGAGCGAAGTCTTGAGGATCACGTCGCCGTCGGTCTGATCGGGCTGCAGCAGCAGCCCGCGGCGCGCGTTCTTGAACTCGCCGAACAGCGGCCACGACGACACCCATGCCGAGGACTCCGCCTCGGCGATGACGAAGTGCTCCTCGCGCTTGAACTGCCGGACCATCTCGACGAGGGGCGCGTCGGCGGGCGTCTGCAGGAAGTCGCCGACGGACTCGATGAGCACCACGCACCGCAGCTCCGACAGCGGGTCGGCCGCGATCTCACGGAGCATCTTCGCGAGCTCCGCGACCTCGTCCGGCGAACTCGCCGTCGCTGTGAAGCGCGGGTCCGACGCCAGCGGCGAGCGGCGCGGGCCGATGAAGTACACGGCGTGGCCGGCAAGGGCGAAGGACCGTTCCGCGAACACCGCGAGCGCGTTCGAGCGGCCGCTGCCCGGAGGGCCTGCGATCACGAACGCACCCATCGCCGCCACGGAGGCGGGCTCGAGCGTGTCTTCGGCGAGGCCCAGGACGATCTCGGCGCCGTCGCCCTCGGGCAGTCGCTCGAGCTGCACGATCGCCGGAAGCGACGGGATGCCGGCGGCTTCCGCCGCACCGTCGGCCCGGAGACGCGTGGCGAGCGCCGTCAGCGCCGCGGTCTGGTCCGCGGCGAGCGCGCTCCCCCCGAGCACCGCCAGCTGCGTCTCGCGACCACCGACGAAGGCGCGGCCGGGAGGCGAGTCTTCGGACAGGACGTCGGTGGGGACGTCGAGCGAGGCATAGCCGGTGTCGTCGGCGAGGCGCAGCACGACGCGGCGCTGGATGCCCGAGGCGATCGCGCTCGGCAGCGACGCGAAGCGGTCGGTGGTGAGGACGACGTGGATGCCGAGGGGACGGCCGAGCGCCATGACGTCCTGGAACACGCGGTACCAGTCGTTGCGGCCCGCCGGGATCTCCCAGTCCTCGCGGAAGGCGGGGAAGTTGTCGATGAGCAGGAGGATCCGCGGCTCGCGCTCGTGGCCGGAGGTCGCCCGGTAGTCGACGATGCTCGTGGCCCTCGCGTCCGCGAACACGCGGGTCCTGCGGTCGAGCTCGGCGCGCAGCATCCGGAACAGCCGGACGATGCGCTCGTCGTCCTCGCCGGCGATGACGGCGCCGACCCCGGGGAGCTCTTCGAGCGGGCGCAGCGCGCCCGCGCCGAAGTCGAGTGCATACACCGATATCGCCGACTCGGTCGCGAGCGCGGCCGCTGCGGCGAGCGTGCGCAGCGCCACCGACTTGCCGGAGCCGCCGGTGCCGAACACCGCCATATGGCCGTCGACGTCGGGCTGGAACGCGACGACCTCCTGCGCCTGACGCTCCGGGATGTCGCTCACCCCGAGAGGAAGGCGGTCGTCGCGCCGCCGGCGCAGATCGTTGAGGTCGATCGCGACCGGGAGCTCGTCGAGCCACGGCCGCCTCGGCGCGGGGATGCGCGCGCGACGTGAGGCCTCGGTCATGGTGTCGACCATGCGCTTCTGGTCGGTCGGGCCGAGGTCCTCGCGCGCCTCGGGAGTCTCGTCATCGCCGGGCGCCGCCCACTGCGCACCGATTCCGAACGGCATGTCGGAGATGTCCACACGCGGCGCCTCGGCCGCTCCGGTGGACCAGCCGCCGGCGTAGCCGGACTGGAACTGCTCGAGCCGGCCCGGACCGGTCTTGGCGATCGCCCGCCCGGGGATCGACGGGTCGAAGCGTCCGGCATCCTTCTCGCCCACCACATCCAGCGAGTCCGATTCGTCCGCCATCCGCAGCGCGATGCGGAGGTTGGTGTTCGCGCGCAGATTGTCGCGGATGACGCCTGCCGGACGCTGTGTCGCCATGATCAGGTGGATGCCGAGGGACCGGCCGCGCTGGGCGATGTCCACCACGCCGTCCACGAACTCGGGGACCTCCCCCACGAGCGCGGCGAACTCGTCGATGATCAGCACCAGCGCCGGCGGGGTGTCGGGATCGCCGCGCTTCTCGAGCTCGAGGAGGTCCTTGGCGCCCTTGCGGTGCAGCAGGTCCTCGCGGTGGTGCAGCTCGGCGCGAAGGCTCGTGAGCGCGCGGCGGACGAGATGCGGGGTGAGGTCGGTGACCAGCCCCACCGCGTGCGGCAGCCTGACGCACTCGGCGAACGCCGAGCCGCCCTTGTAGTCCACGAACAGGAACGTCACGCGATCCGGGCCGTACTCGGCGGCCATGCCCAGCACCCACGCCTGGAGGAACTCGCTCTTTCCCGATCCCGTGGTCCCGCCCACCAGGGCGTGCGGACCCTGCGTGCGGAGGTCGAGGTGCATCACGCCGTGAGTGCTCTGCCCGATGATGGCGCGCAGGCGCCCCGCGCGGCGCCGGGTCGAGGATGTCGGGCGGCTTCGATCGATGATCGACTCGTTCGCCCACCACCGCTCGATGACGGCATCCGGCTTCGAGAGCAGCTCAGGGTCGATGAGGTTCACGAGCGACACCGTGGTCGGGATGTCGGAGACGTCGTCGACCGGCACGTTGGCGTCGACGACCCGGCTGAGGCTGCGCGCGTAGCCCGCCGCGTCGTCGCGCGCGATCCGGTCGAGGTGGGGGCTCGTGATCTGCTCACCGAGGCGCACGAGACCGATCCGGATGCTGCCGTCGCCGCCGCGGGATGAGCCGCCGAGGTCGGCGAAGGCGCGGCAGACCGCGGGGAGCCGCGAGCCGTCCGCGGCGATCCACACCGGGAAGACGCCGACGTCCGCTCCGCGCTCGGAGAGATCGACCAGGCGCGCGCGATCGCGCATCGCGTGGTCCGCGATGAGGACGACCACGGCGGGGACGGGGGCGGTGTAGCCGTCGTCGACAGCGGTCGACGTCCCGACGTTGGCACCCGCCTGAATCGCCGAGCGCTCGGTGGACAGTGCGCCGCGGGCGGCCTCGCGGGCACGGGTCGCCGCGCGCTCGCGCTCGACGATGAGGGCCTCTAGGTCATCCATGAGCACCGCGACGGCGGGTTCCGATGCGGCGAGCTGGTTGCCGGGCAGCGGGCTGTGCGGCGAAGACGTGTGGGGCAGCCATTTCAGCCAGTCGAGCTCGGCCGACCATTCCGGCGTGAGAGCCGCGGCCAGGACGAGTTCGGCAGGTGAGTGCAGGCCGGTGAGCTGGACGAGGACCGCGGCGAGGACGCCCGCTGCCGAGTCCTGCTCGCCGGCGATGCCGATCGCACCGGACTCCCCCAGTTCGACGACGATCGGGACATCGTCCACCAGGTGGTGCGCCTCGATCACCTCGTCGAGACGCTCCTGGAATTCGAACATGAGGTCGCCGCGCTGCTCGTCGTCGACGGTGTTGCGGCTCGGCATCGCCGCGGAGCCAAGTCGCAGCGAGAGGAAGCTCCAGTGCTCGGGGCGCCGCGTCCACAGGAGCGGACCGAGCCGGGCGGCCGCGCCGATGAGCTCGGCCGACGACGGGATCTCGGCGACGCGCGCACGATGCTCGATGAGCTTCTCAGCCTCCAGCCGCTCGCCGAGCTCGGCGAGGCCCACGTCGAATCGCGCGATCTGCTTGGCGAGCTTGTTCCTGTCGCGCCGCCGGTTCGTCAGGTAGCCGCCGACCATCATGATCGGGGTCATCGCGATGAACAGCAGCGTGATGGGGCGCCCCGTCATCGCGAACATCGCCCCGCCCAGCAGGATCGGCGCGATCATCGCCAGCAGCGGGAACGGCTGGTCCTCGGGCTCGCGCGGGATCTCCGGGACGGAGAACGTGCGCCCGATGTAGCGCTCCTCGACGCGTGGCGATCGGTTGAATTCCACCGGTCCCGCCTGATCGAGCGCCCGTGACGCCTCACGGTTCAGGGCCTCGATGTGCAGCTCGGTGCCACCCGCGAGGACGACGAGCGCTCCGTTGACGCGCGCGCGTGAGACCAGTTCGCCGTCGATCTCGATGCCGTTGGCCGAGCCGAGGTCGACGACTTCGACGGTCTGGCCGATGTCGACACGCAAGTGGCGCTTCGAGAGGTAGGGATCCGCGAGCACGACATCGCACCCGGGATCCCGTCCGATCGTGTGGGAGCCCCTGCCAAGGGGGATGGAGCGCCCCGTCTGCGGGCCGCTCAGGATCGTGACGAGGGCGGTGGTCCCGGCGTGAAGGGAAGGCAGCAGTTCCGCGGCATCCGCCTCATCGACGAGGGCCACGGACTGCCCCGAAGCCAGCCACTCGTCGCCGATCACGGCGTCCGGCGGCAGCAGGCGCCACTGCGCATCGATCGGCGACGCGGTCTGGAGCGTGTAGCTGCGGCGCTCGTCATAGGTCCGGTGCGGGTCGGCGGCGGCGATGCGCGAGGCGATGTCGCGGACCGTGGCCGTGGGCTCCACCGTCACAACGATGTCCTGGGCCGGACCGTCCTCGCGGTAGAGGCTCATCTTGACGTGCAAGGGGTCCCTTTCAGAGGGTCGAGAGGATCACGATCGCGATGGTCGCGACGAGGACGATGACGGTCGAGACGGCGAGGATGGTGACAGCACGGCGGCGGCCCTGGCGCCGCGCGGCGTGCTCGGCGGCAGCGGTGTCGACGGCCTGCTGCGGCGGGCGGACCGGCGGCGCCACGCGAGGCGCCACCACGGGCTGGGGCGCGCGCGGCGGATACACGGCATCTACCGCAGGGATCCGGGCAACGCGTCCGAGCTGCGCCGGAACGTCGCCGGCGACGGTGGATGGCAGACGGCGACGCCCATCCGCCGCGACCACCACGGTCGCATCGTCACTGCCGGGCCCGATCGCCCCGGCGTCGACGGCTCGGGATGCCCGGCGGCGCGACTCGCGTCGCGCCACGATCGTGGAGCCTTCGTCCGGATCGAGGCCGGCCGCGGCATCCGCTGGACCACTGCTGCGACGAGGACCAGGCGGAGCCGTGTCGCCCTCGTCCGACGGCTCGGTTGCCGTTCCGCCGTCGATCCCGCCTCGTGCTGAAAGCGCGGTCGCCTCGGCGTCGTCGTGACCGCTGATCGTCCCCCGGCGGACGGGAATCGTGCGCTCGTCGGGGAGATCGGTCACGCGTCGCTCCGGACCAGGCGCACCTCCGCGTCACCCAGCAGGAACCTGTCACCGGCTTCGGCCTCGACCCCCGACGTGGCCTCCACCTCCGTGCCCAGCACCGTCGCGAACAGCACGCCGTTCGTCGATCCGAGGTCCGTCACCCACCACTTCTCGTCACGCAGCACCAGACGGGCGTGCGTCTTCGACACTGTGCCGTCCTCGATCGCGACGAGCTGGGCGCCGGGATACTCGGGGTCGGCGGACGGCCGGCGCCCGAGGATCACGACCTCCGCGCCGAGGGCGACCGGATCCCCCGTCGGGAGCACGAGCGACCAGTTCGTCTGGCGCCGCTTCGCGATGATCGTCTCTTCGATCAGGTCTTCCGGGATCTCGGGCAGCGCGTGCTGAGCCGAGACGGAGGCGCGCGCGGAACGCGGCATGCCGGCGTCCGGCGACCCGGCGATCGCCGAGACCGGTCCCGACGTGTCGGCGAACGCATCGGCGTCGCTGATGGGTGATCGAGACGGCGCCCACGGCTCGTCGGCGGGCACCACCGACGCGGCGGAAGGCACGCGAGTGACGGGCGGTGCAGCGTCGAGGGGTGCGTCGACGGGTTCCGACGCTCGGCGCGGACCGGCCACCGCATCGGCGCTCTCTTCGCGCGGGTCGCGCTCGTCGCGGGAGGAGCCGGGTACGGCCGAGATCGGCGCCGGGGCGCCGGTGACTGCACCCGTCACTTCGCCGGTCAGCTCCTCGCCGGGGCGAAGCCCCAGGCTCTCCCACAGCTCGGCATCATGGGCGGACGCCCCGGCCGCAGCCGCGGAGGCGGCGATGGTCGGCATGGGCGGGACCGGCGGCAGAGCGGATGCCGCGCCCGGCGTGGCCGGTGCCGGAGACGGCGCCCACCCTGCAGCCGCCCGAGACGGCTCGTAGTCGCCAGGCTGCGAACGCCCGTACGCCGGCGGCGGCGAGATCGGCGCGTATGCATCCGCGGGACGGCCGTAGTCCGGAAGGGCCGGGAGTCCGGTGTCGTCGACCGGCGTGCGTCGCACGCCGCGGCCCGTCTCGGCGCCGACCCAGCGGCTCGAGCCGAAGCCGATCACTGTCGCCCACAGCGGAAGGAGCAGCGCGGCGAGAACGGTCATCCCGGGCCCGAAGCCGAACGCGGCGCCGATGCGGTGGCACGCGATGATCACGAGCACCCAGACCGCGATGATCCCGAGAAACGGCACCAGGCCGAGCAGCAGCAGCCAGCCTGACAGTCCGCCCAGCTTCAGGAGGACCACGAGGTTGAGGACCGGCACCCATGCCTTCCACGGCTCTTCGCCGGACTTGCGGAACACGGCGCTCAGCGCCAGCGCAACCCAGACGTAGAGCGCGAGGGCCGCGATCACCCCGATCAGGGTGAGTGCGAGCGAGGTGGAATCATCTATGACGGTCATGGCGTGAGGCGCACGGGTTCTGAAGCCCGGCGCTTCCCCCTTTCAGCGAGGCGCTTGCGAGCACCCGCAGCGGGTGCCAGATGACGGAAGAACGATCTCAACGATACGGTCGCAGCGAGTCCGCGCCAGAACCCGCGCTCACGAACGAAGCCGCGACGCTCGGCGTCGACCAGTCGCCAGAACGCCGCGGCGTCCTCATCGGCAGGCTCGTCGGCCGAGAACACCGCTCGGTCCGCCGTCACCGCGAGGTCGCCGCCGGAGGGCGTCGCGAGCGCGGCGGCGAGCTCGGAGCGGGTGAGCGGGCGCGCTACCTCGCGGCCGGCGTCGACCGCCGCATCCAGATATTCGTCCCAACCGCCGGCGATCCGCGCCGCCGGTCTGCTCGCGCCGCGGCGGGACCGCCGTCGCGCGGCCTTCGCGCCGATGACGACAACGAGCGGACCGAAGGCGAGGACGAGGACGAAGAGCACGAGCGCGCCGATGCGAAGGAACGGTCCGAGCCACGACAGATCCGGTCCGAGCGCCTCGTCCGCCGTGTCGTCGGCGGCGGAGTCCTCCTGGACCGGATCGGGTGGGACGACCTCCTCGACGGAGTCGGGGCGCACTTCGGTGACGACCTCGGGATCGCGCTGCTCGGTGATCTCGAGGCTTGGGGACTGCGCGAACTGCGGTGTCACGTCGACGGGGATCCAATCGCCGTCCGACGACTGCACCTCGGTCCACGCCGCGAGGTCCTGTGCGCGGCACACGCCGGCGTCGCACGTGCGCAGATCCGGCTCGGCTGCGCTGAGCCGTGCGCCGACGACGACGCGCGCCGGGAAGCCCAGCTCCCCGGCGATGAGCGCCGTGGCCACGGCGAACTGCTCGTCGTCGCCGACCGCGGCGACGTAATTGCCCGAGGCCTCGGCGCGCGGATCGGTCTCCCGCTCGAGGAGCCTTCCGAACAGAGAGTCGATCCGGGCCAGCGAATGGCCGGAGGCACTCGGCTGGAACGTGTAGTCGGGGAGGGTCGCCATCCACGCAGCGGCGTCATCCCCCTTCGACAGCCCGTGGCTGAGGTAGCCGCGTTCGCGCAGCAGGGTCACGAGACCTGCCAGCGCCGCACCGCCGGACCCCGAGACGTGTTCCTCGACCCAGGCCTGCACGCTGTCCGGCGCTGCGACGCCTTCGCTGAGTCCGCCGGGGGCGTCGATGGCGGCCAGGTCGATCGGGGGGCTCTCGACCCCGCGGACGACGTAGGAGTCGCCGGCCTCGAGCCCACCACCGGCGGTCTGCACACCGGCCGCGGCCGCCGCGCTGTAGTAGAAGCGGTCGGCGAGCGATGCGGCGCGGTCACCCTCGAACTCGACAGTCTCGAGGCGGCCCACCGTCGGCATCCAGATCCCGTCGAGGCCCTCGACGGTGATCAGCACCTCGACGGAGCTGCCCTCGCCCGCATCGAGCGTCGCCGGCACCCGCACGAATCTGCCGGCGTCGACCGCGCCCGAGCCGCCGCTGCGGTAGACCTCGCCGTCATAGGCGTCGAGGGTCGCCAGTCGCACGCGCTCGGGCAGGGCGCCCTCGGATGAGACGGTGAAGAGCACGTCGTCCGCGCGCGCGGCGTCGAACAGCGACCGGTACTCGGCGAGCGGGCTCACCGCGGCCGTGAGCTCGACGTCAGGTCCCGCCGACGTCCGCAGCACCTCCCGATCGGCGCCCCGCGCCGCGAAAGGCACGATCGCCACAGCAATGACAAGCGCCACCGCCACCATGCCGCCGCCGAGCGCCGTGCGACGTCGGTCTGCGCGAGACGGTCCCCGCGAGATCCGAACCCCGCTCGAGGCCGCGGCCCGCTGGAGTGCCCGAGTGCGCTCGTCGTGCGTCCGCCAGGCGAGCCACAGCAGGCTCGACAGCAGCGTCGCGAGCCCGAGGGCGGTCTCCAGCGGAGCCGACAGGAAGACCGGCCCGAGCTCGAGCGACGGGCTCACGGATGTGCGGCCGAAGAACAGTCCGAACGAGGCCATGCCGATGGCGACCGGCACCGCCGCATACGACACGCGGTCGTCCCGCCACGCCAGCGAGAGGAGCATGCAGGTTCCCACCAGGAACACGACCAAGGCGGGGACCATCAGGTTGCGGTACGACCCGACGGGCAGATCGACCGTGACGAGGTCCTTCCACGCCAGCAGCGCACCGGCGGCGAGGTCGCCGAGCCCGCGCACCAGCACGGCCGGGGCGCCGAGTCGCGAGGGGACGGCCAGCGGAATGCCGAGCACGAGGAAGCCGAGTGCGACGGCACCGGCCGTCAGCCAGCCGCTCCAGCGGCGCCACCAGGCGATCGACGCGATGCCGAAGGCGACCGGGACCGCCGCGACGACGAGGAGCACGAACGACCAGTCGCGATAGATCGGCCACGCGGCGACGGCGGCGGTGGCGACGACCGTGGCCGCGAAGATCGCACCCGCGACCAGTCGCGGAGCCGCGAGGCGAAGCCCATCGCGCCGGGGCGAAGCATCCCTCGCGATGCTCATGCCGTCGCCCCTCTCAGCAGCAGCCCGGAGAGATCGTCGAGGGTGCCGACGGTGAGCACCGTGAGGGCCGACAGCGTCTGCATGCGGGGGTGGGCGCGCTCGTCGCAGATGACCGCGACCACTGTCGTGTCGGCCGGGAAGGCCAGCGCCGCCTGCTGGAGGCGGGTCAGGCTCACGCGCGATCCGATGACGACGAAGGCGATCGACAGCTGCTCGCCGGACTCGGCGGTCAGCCGGCAGACCTCGGCGACCGGCATGGTGCTCTCGAGCAGCTCGACTCCACTGAAGCCGTCGAGCATCGGGCGAGGGGATGCCGAGGGGATGTGCGTGATGGCCCGGAGCCGGCCCCGCACCACCCGCGGGATCTGCGAGCCCGTCACGATCGCCACGTCTCGCGCATCGCGGACCGCGCGCAGTCCGAGAGAGGCCGCACAGCCGACGGCGAGTTCGAACTCGTCGGCGTCCGCGTACTCCGCCTCGGCCACGCCGAGGACGACGGCCATGCGGGAGCGCCGGGATTCCTCGTACTGACGCACCATGAGGCGTCCGGTCTTGGCGGTGGACTTCCAGTGGATGTGGCGGCGTGAGTCGCCGGGCGCGTATTCGCGGATGGCGTGGAACGACATGTCCGCGTCGACGAGGCGCCGGGTCGGGCTGCCCTCGAGGTCGCGGATCAGGCCGGCGCTCGTGGACGGAAGATCCGTCGTGCGGGGGTGGACGTAGAGTTCGTGGACGTCCTCGAAGGCGTGCTCGCGGCGGAGCATCCCGATGGGGTCGCTGCGGACGGTGGTGGCAGGACCGACCTTCACGATCCCTCGCCGGAGGGCGGGGATCTCGAGAGGCTGGGCGACGGAGTGGTCGGGGCGCAGCAGCGGCACGCCGAACTCGACGAGGCCCTCGCCGACGGGGATGTCTATGCGACCGGGGAGCGCGATCCTTCGGCCGTGGTTGCGCACCAGGACCTCGCCGGTGACGCCTTCTCCGGCGACGAGTCGCTCGTGCGAGAGCGCGAGGTCCACGTCGTATGTGCGCGTTCCGAACAGGAACGGGATGCTGGCGACCAGGAGGACCAGCGCGGTCGCGCCGGCGACCATCCACTCGACCCATCCGAAGACGATCCCGAGTGCGAGCCCCACCGTCGCGGCGAGCGCGACGAGGGCGCCCGCGGGGCGCACCGTTCGCGCGCTCCACTCCGCTGCGGCGGTGAGCGCGGCGCCCATCGCGCGCCAGGTGCCGGCCCACCAGACGACGGCGCGCACCAGGGTGCGGCCGCGGCCGACCGTGGTCACCGACGTGGCAGTGACCTGCGTGCGGCCCCCGGTGCCGGTGGCCGCGGAGGTACGCGTGAGGCGGGTCTCGGTAAGACTCATACGGCCTCACGCCTGGTGGGCGGGGCGACGTCGAGCAGCACCTGGCCGATGACGGCCTCCTGGGTGACGCCGTCGAACTCGGCCTCGGGGTGCAGGATCAGGCGGTGCGAGAGAACCGAGACGGCGAGCGTCTTGACGTCGTCGGGGGTCGCATAGGTGCGGCCCTGCGACGCCGCGCGCGTGCGCGTCGCGTGCGTCAGCGCCAGCGCCCCGCGGATGCTCACGCCCAGGCGGACCTCGTCTGCCGACCTGGTGCTGTCGACCAGGCGGGCGACGTAGTCGAGCACGAGGGCGTCGACGTAGACCTGAGCCGCGAGGTCGGCCATGCCCACCAGAGCCTGCGGGGTGATGATCGGGGCCAGTTCCGCGGTCGGCACGGCAGCACCGTCGAGGATCCGGACGGTCGCCGCGTGGTCGGGATAGCCGAGCGAGGCGCGCATCATGAAGCGGTCGAGCTGCGCTTCGGGGAGCCGGTAGGTCCCGGCCTGCTCGATGGGGTTCTGCGTTGCCAGGACCAGGAAGGGCACGCCGACCTGACGGGTGACGCCGTCGATCGTGACGCTGCCCTCCTCCATGACCTCGAGAAGCGCGGACTGGGTCTTCGGGCTCGCCCGGTTGATCTCGTCGGCGAGCACGATGTTCGCGAAGATCGGCCCGGCGTGGAACTCGAAGGTCCCTTCCTTCTGGTCGTAGACGCTGATCCCGGTGATGTCGCCTGGCAGCAGGTCGGGGGTGAACTGGATGCGCGTGTTCGTGCCCTGCACCGACTGGGCCATCGCGCGAGCGAGGGAGGTCTTGCCCGTGCCGGGAACGTCCTCCAGCAGCACGTGGCCGTCGCTGAGCATGGCCGTCAGGACCAGCTCGACGACGTGGCGCTTGCCGAGGACGGCCCGCTCGACGTTGTCGGCGAGCTGGCTGAACGTCTGCGCGAACCAGGTCGCCTGCTCCTGCGTGATGGTCATGGACGCTGTCCCTCTGTCGTGACGGTTCTGATCGTGGATGCCGCGTGCTCTCTTCGCGCGCTCATGGCGTAGGGGGATTCGGCGGGCCGGGTGGAGCCGGGTTGTTCGGGTCGCATGTCGCCGAGAACGTCGCCGCCGCGGGCGAGAGGCCCCAGCCCTGCGCCGTCCAGTCGACGGACACGGCGATCCCCTCGACACGGACGGCGCCGACCGGAACCGTCCAGCTGCCGGCGGTGTGGGCCACCACGGCGCCCGCTGCGTCGAAGTAGCGCAGGCCGGTGTTCGTGAACGAGATCGCTGCCTTGCCTCCGGCCAGGTCCTTCGACGAGTCGCCCAGGGCGACCAGATCGGACCCGCCCACGCACGTCTCCGCCCACCAGCGCGCCTGGACCTGGTAGGGCGCGCTGCCGGCGCGGGGAGTGATGCTCGCCCACGGCGTGGCGATCCCCCACCGCTCGTGGACGTAGCGCACCTGCAGAGCCGGATCGCGGTCGAACACGGTCGTGCCCGGACCCCAGCCCCCGAACTCGACGCGGTTCTGGTTCGGGACGCGCTCGGGAGAGGTCGGATCCTGGCGGATGATCCACTCGGCGCGGGAGCCCTGCACGCTCGGAGCGGCATCCACGGCGAATGTCCAGTCGCGCGGCGCCCTGCCCGACTGCTGCGCACGCACGGCCTCGGTGATCACCGCACGCCCGAACGACTCATCGTCGTACCAGGACTCGACGCACGCGGTGAAGCGGTACTCCTCGCCGTCCGGGAGTCCCGGGAATGTCGCCTCCGAGCCCCCGGCGGGCAGCGCCGGGCACGCGCTGCCCTCGCGGACGATTCCGTAGCGCAGCGCCGAGCCGTCCCCGCCGGACTGCGCACTGGCGCGGGCCGTCACCGTGGACGTTCCGTCGCCGTTCGAGGCGGAGCTCAGCACGAGGTGGACCTCTCGCGGCGCCCCGATCCCGTTCGCCGTGATCGTCGTCGCCCCGCCCGACGCGCTCCCGCCGAGCCCCGGGGGGATCTCGAAGCGGGAGAAGGGCGTGATCGTGATCGGGGTGGCGGTGTTCGCGCCCACCCGGTACGACGGCACCTCGAGACCCGTCTGTCCTGGTCCGACCGGGATCCGGACGGTCTCACCCGTCGTGCTCGTGATCTCGACGCTCCCGGTCTCGGCGGGGTCGATGCCGTCGATCGAGAGCGCGATCATGCCGCCCTCGCCCGCGGTGACGATCGGACGCGCCACGACCGCCGCGGGGGCGGCCGGCGAATCGTATGCCCAGCCGACCGTGCGGACGCCGGCGTGCGACTCGCCGACGGCGTTGACGGCGAACGCCAGATACGTCCTGGCCTCGCCGTTCGGCGCCGCGATCGGAGGGCAGATGCCTTCCGCCGTGCAGGTCGCGACGACCTGGTCGTTCCACCGTATGACGAACCCGGTGAGGGCCGGGTAGGCCTGGCGGGCCTCGCCCGGGTCGACGCGGAGGGTCAGGGTGCCGTCGGCATACGCGGTCTGGGTGACGCTGGCCGGCGCCTTCGGATATCCGAGCAGGTCGAGGAGAAGCTGGCCGTCGCGTTCCGCATTGGTTCGCCGGCCCTGGGCGTCGCGCACCGAGAAGGTCGCGGCGCACGTCGCGCCGGGAGCGTCCTCGGCCCACGAGGCGATGACGGACGTCGCGGTCCCGACGGCGAAGGTCACCCCGGCGCACGCGCCCACCGGACGCACGTCGACGACTTCGAGAGGTGTGCGCGGGAGCGGGTTGACCTGGCCGGGCGCGCCGATCACCGAGATCGAGCACGAAGTCCCGGATGCCTGGGTGCACTGCTGTGTCAGCGAGCCGCCCTGGGGCATGGTCGAGGGCGCCGCACCCACCCGGAAGATGAGGCGCACGGGCGCCACGGCCGTGTGGCTCGTCACCGAGATCATCGCTGCCTCTTCGGCGCCCGGCACCGCGCGATCCGCGCCGACCACCGTGACGATCGATCCCTCGAGCGACACATCGAACGCCGAACCGGCGTAGTCGAGGGCGTAGCGGATCCCGTCCCAATCCTCGCGCAGCTGCCATGTGGTCATGTTGCGGAGGTCGAACGTGGCGGTCTCACCCGGTCCGACGGTCATCGACCCCGCACGCAGCACCGGCTGCGGATCGAGCGGCCGCACCAGGATGGGCACCGAGAGGTAGGTCCAGTCCTCCTGCCCGGCGATGCGCACCGGCACCTGGCACGCGTCGACCCAGGGCGCCCCCGCCCCCGAGTCGTACTGGACGATCGCGCCCGACGAGACCGCGCATCCGGCATCCGGGCGGGCGCCGGATGCGCGCACGTCGGTCCCCACCTCGAGGCGGCTCCCTCGCGGCTTCGCGACCAGATCGGCCATGTCGAACGAGACCGACTCCAATTCGTTCACCTCGGGCGATCGGGCACCGGACTTCAGCGCGAGTTCCAGATCGTCATCGCCGGGAACGCGGAGGAACGCATACGTCGTGACGTCGCCATCGGGTCCGGTCCCCGTCACCGCGAACGGGATGACGCGCGTCGTCGCGGGAAGCGCACCGCGCAGCTCGTCATCGTCGACGGTGACGCCCTCAGGCTCGCCCCACAGCGCGAGGGTGAGGTCCGAGACCTCTCCGCCCGACCAGGTCGCCTTGTCGGTCAGGACGTCGACACCTCTCGGGAAGTCCTCCCGCGTCTCGGCGCTGAGCGCGGTATCCGCGACGACGGGATAGTCCGGCACGCTCTCCCGCACGACCTCGACGACGATGAGTCCCCGCCCGGTGTTGCCGGAGCTCGACTCGATGTCGTACAGGAACGCCATCGTCCCCGGCTCCTCGCCCGCCTCGATCACGACGGTCGTGTCGCCGGCGGAGACGATGCGGTCGTCGAGTCTCGTGAACTCGGAGTTCTCGCTCCCGTCGAAGAGATAGGCCGGCACATCCGGGCGCACATCCGTCAGCGCCAGCGTGCCCATCGTGGGGTCCACGTCGTTGGAGAGCGGGCTGACACGGATCGTGTTGCCCTCGCCGGCCTGCACCTGAACGTAGTCGGTGAAGGTGATCGGGCTCGGGTTGGACTGCCCGTCCAGGACGCCGATCCGGACGATCCCCTCGCCCGCCTGACCGAGCGCATCGACGACCCGATAGCGGAACGAGACCTGGCCACGGTGGCCGGGCACGCTGGAGTACAGGATCGATGCGCCGTCGGCTGAGATGGTCGCCGATCCCCGTTCCGGCTGGCTCACGATGCGGTCGAGGGTGACAACGTCGCCGTCCGGGTCCATGCCGAAACCGTCGAAGGCGACCAGCGTGGACTGACCGCTCAAGACGCGGCCCTCGAGC
Organism: uncultured Actinomycetota bacterium; assembly: GCA_963751055.1. Taxonomy (GTDB): domain Bacteria; phylum Actinomycetota; class Actinomycetes; order Actinomycetales; family Microbacteriaceae; genus Microbacterium. The sequence continues at coordinate 42,052 of CAVVTB010000003.1, forward strand.
GTCTCCGCTGCGGGAGCTCGGTTGGCGTCGTCACCGAGCACGCGGATTCGCACCTTCGCCGTGTCGGCGAGGGAGGGGGCTCCGGTCGTGAAGACGGAGTACTCGACGCCGTACTCACCCGGTTCGTCCGGCGCGAGGTAGCGCAGCAGGTCACCCGACCCGAAAGCGAGAGCGTCGGGCGTGGACGAGGCGATCGAAGCCGGATTGAGCGTCGGGCGACCGCCGGCCGGCGAGAGGTCGTTCTCGAGCACGGGGATGTCGATCTGCGCACCCGCGCGCACGACGACGGTGTCATCCACCGCGATCGGCGCGAGCTCGGGTGCCGGCGGCAGGAGATAGACGGTCGCCTCGCCCTCGACCCGGGCGCCCTGGTCGTCGGTGCCGTCGCTGACGATGTAGCTGACGGTGCCGAGACGCCCTGGTGCGCCGGAGGCCGTGCTGCCCGACACGCGGAGGTGATTCTGCCCCACCGCGTCGACGGAGAGTGAGGCTCCGTCATCCGCCGCCGCGACCACGTCGCTCAGCAGCAGGACGCGGCGCGTGGGATTGGAGACGGCGGTGAAGATGTCGAGGGTCGCGTCGCGCTGAGGGTGCACGAACGCCACGACCGGCGCTGTCGCGAGCTGCGGCGGCGCATCCGCCGGCAGCACCGTGATGCGCGCCATGCCGGTGGCGTCGCTGAGCCCGTCGGTCACGGTGAAGTCGACACGGAACGAGCCGGGCGAGCTCGCCGAGAAGTCGAATGTGGTCGTGCCGCCCACGATCGTGGCACTCGCCGCGGCATCGTCGAGCACCCGCACCGAGTCCAGCGACATCGTTCCCGTCGTGCCCGTCACGTGGGGCGCGACATCCACTGTGATGCCGGCATCCACAGTGTCGATGACGGCGAAGGACTGGACTGCCAGTTCAGGCTGAGGCGACACCCGCACCAGCAGGGGCTTCTGGATGCTCTGCCCGAGCGTGTCCGCGACGGTGACGGTGAGTTCCACGAGCTCCTCGCCGCCGCCGCCCGCGTCGCTGTGCTGGTAGACGACGTCCCCGTTCGGCGTGGCCGCGACGCTGCCGACCCCGGAGGGGTTGTCGACGCCGAGCAGCAGCAGCGGGTCTCCCTCCGGGTCGACCCAGCCCGGCAGGACGGGGACTGTGACGGTCCCGCCGCGCGCCACCTCCGGCTCGGGCCATTCGATCAGGCACCGGATGACCCCGCACCACTCCGGCGCGGAGTCGACGGTCGCATCGGCGACGGTGAGCTGCACGGCCGTCGGCTCCGACAGCAGGCCGCCCTGGGCCGTGCCGTCCGAGACGGCGTAGGCGAGCGTCGCCGACCCCGTCGCATCCGGTGCGATCCGCACCGTGATGCGCTGGCCGTTGTCGGTGATCGAGGCGGTCCCGAAGCCGGGGTCGAGCCCGGTGACCGAAGCCGGATCGATGCTCAGCACGTCCTCGTTCGGGTCGTGGTCGTTCATCAGGACCGGGAGGCTCACGAGGTTCCCGGCGCGCACGCCGAAGGCGTCCGGCTCGGCGATCGGGGGTTTCGGATCGATGAGGACGGTCAGCTGCTCCTCGCTCGGCACCGCCTCCGGGTCGGTGCGGTCATCCAGCGACCATGCCTGACTCGACGGCACCAGCGCGCCGTCGGGCACGCTCCACGCCCATCCCGAGCGCGTCTCGTTGAGGATGACCGCGGTGTCGCTCGTGACGAACGTGGGGCGGCGCTCGTCGCCGAGCGTCTCGCCGCCGTAGTCGAGGGCGGTCGACTCGCCCCTCGAGCTCCAGAGCACCCCTTCTTCATCGCCCGACGGCAGCCAGGCGGCGAACACCTCGCCGTCGTGGACGATCGGCTGGGCCGGGGTGCCGAGCGTGTTGATGCCGGTGCCGAAGATCATGTCGATCGCGGATCCGTCGACGGCGACTCTCACCAGCGCGGTCTCGTCCGCCAGGTACACGGCGTCCCCCGCGGCATCCGGCTCTCCGACGATGATGGTTCCCGTGGCGGGCGCGGCGGCAGCAGCATCCGCCCCTCGAAGCCATACGTCGCCGTCCTCGGTGTCGACGACGGCCCACGTGTCGCCCGCGGCCGTTATCGCGGGAGTCGCGAGTCCCTCGGCCACGAGGGGGTCCCTGCCGCGGACCGACGAGGCGCCGATGTCGTATCGGAGCACCGAGCCGTCGGCCTGCGAATAGCTGAAGAGGATGCCGCGGTCATCCACGGCGATGGCATCCGCGGTGTACTCCTGGGCGTCCTCGTCGTCCGACGGGAACGGATCGAGCTGCACGGCGGCCCCGCCGGTCAGGAGCCCGGCGAAGATCGCGCCGGAATCGGTCCGGTAGGCCACGAATTCGCCGGCGGTCGCGACATCCGTCGTGCCCGAAGGCGTCGGCTGAGAGTCGCGGAGCGCCTCGTCGTCGAGGTCGGCGGGAAGCGCCTCATCGATCTTCGTGACCTTGCTGAGGCTGTCGCTGAAGAGGTAGACCGAGTCGCCCGCCTGGACGACCTTGTCGGGGTTGCTGACGCTGCGGACGGTGTCGAGCTCTCCGACTGTCGTGTTCACGCGGGCGTAGCGTCGTCCGTCGCCGGTCTGGAGGGCCCATACGGAGGGGTCGACCTCCGGCGTCTCCTGCGCATCGAGACCCGGCCAGACGACGCTGATGCCGATGACGAGCCCGACCGCGGCGACTGCGGCGACGAGCCCGCCGATCGTCCGGCGCCGCATCAGAGGACTCCCGTCGCGAACAGCGTGACGACGATCGCGGCCGTCGACACGACGATGGCCGAGACGCCGGCGAGGATCCACGGGAGCGCCCTCCCCCGCGAGGGGGCGGGCGAAGAGAACTCGGTGTCCTCGTCACGAGCGAGGGCGGCGAGTCCGGCATCCGGTCGGGTCTTGCGCCTGCCCTCCCGCTCGAGGTGCGAACGCGACGGCCCGCGCAGACCCGTGTCGGCGAAGTCGACCGGACCGGAGGCCGCCGTCCACTCCTCGTCCGGGATCTCGAGTGGAGTCGGAAAGAGCCCCAGCTCCGCCTGAACGCCGCGCAGCGCTTCAGCGAACTCTCGGGAGGTTCGGAAGCGGCGGATGGGATCCCGGTTCATCGCGGTCGCGAGGACTTCCTGCAGGGATGCCGGCACATCGGCGCGGGCGATGGCGGTGTAGCTCGCGCGCGCGATGCGACGGCGCAGCTGCTCCTTCGTGTTCTGGCCGCGCTCGCGGCGCTCGAACGGGCTGTGGCCGGCGAGCAGCGAGTAGACCGTCGCTCCCAGGCTCCACACCTCGCTCGCCACGGTCCCCGCGGTCTGCTCGGCGACCACCTCGGGGGCGCTCCACGGAATCGACATCGCCAGGACCTCGTCCGCGGTCGCACGCTGCAGCGACGACGAGATGCCGAAGTCGGCGAGAACCGGTGTGCCGAAGGTGGTGATGAGGATGTTGCTGGGCTTGACATCGCGGTGGACAAGGCCGGCGCGATGCGCCGACTCGAGCGCGCTCGCCATGCGGACACCCACTGCGAGCACCTCATCGACGGGGATGCGCTCGATGCGGTACCGCTGCGACAGCGACCCGGGGCAGTACTCCATGACGATGTACGGCCGGCCGTCCGCCGAGATGCCCGCCTGGTAGACGGTGACGATCGCGGGATGTGCGGAGAGGTGCGCGAGCACGTCCGCCTCGGCGTTGAACATGCGGCGCAGCTCGGGGTCGCGCACGTCGCTGGGCATGACCTTCACGGCGACGTTTCGCCTCGGCATGTCCTGCTCATAGAGGAAGACATCCGCGAAGCCGCCCGAACCGAGTGGCCGGACATATGCGAGCCCAGGCAGAATCGGGGGCGCCGACGGGAGGCGACTGGTCACCTTGCCTCCCCGAAGGTCGTTCCGCCGAGACCCGGCGGGCGCGCGCTGGCAGCGTCCGCAAACCTCGCCATGCTAACAAACCCGCGGCCGTCAGACTGTGCGTCGTCTGGAGGTGGGGATGGTCCCAGGGGGCGCGGACCCACGAGACTCAGGTGCTGGACGGGTCGTTCGGGTCGAACGGCGCATCGAGCGAGCGGGTCAGCTCTTCGAGCATCGCCTCGATCTGCGGCTCCACGAACTCCGAGATCGCGGCCTGGATCCGCAGGCGATGGTGCAGCAGGATCGTGCACACCTCGCGGCCCACCATGTTCGCGTAGTCGTCCGCGAGGCCGACCTCCTGACGAAGTGCGGCCTTCGCCTCGTCGGTGAGCGGCGGCAGCGCCGGGATGCCGGCATCCGCCTCCTCGGCAAGGCCCGCGATGGTGAAGAGGAACGGAGCGCCCGGAACGGGATCGGGATCGAGGGGCAGTCCCTCGAACTCGGGCTCGAGCCCTTCGCCGGGCCGGTAGCTGCGCGCGCGGTTGCGGGCCGCCTGCTGATCGAGCTCGGCCTGCAGCATCGGAAGGTTCAGTGCGGTGTACTCCGCGACCGATCTGTCGACGATGGTCTTGATCCGGGTGGAGAGCCCGTGCTGCACCCCGTGCGGCACGTCGGCACCGAGACCCGCGGCCGAGAGGATCGGCGAGCCGAAGCACCGCCGGCATGGCGCGACCCGACCCCGGTGCGTCGCGGGCTCCCACCGGGGAAGCCACGCGAGCCAGGTGTCGACGGCCTGGCTGACCTGGGTTTCGAGCGAGCGCTCCACGCAGACAACGGTAGTGCCCACCGCAGTTCTATCGGGGGATGCCGGTGGCGGCGAGCAGGATCCTTGGATCGAGCGCGGCGCAGCCGTGTCTCGAGATCACTCGTCGAATTCGTCCTCCCACGGCCACCGAGGGCGCTGCGCCCGGGTGCGCACCAGGGCAATTCCACCCCAGGCTGCGACGAGCGCGGCGCCGGCGACGACGACCCCGAACCACGTGGTCGCGATCCGCCCCGCGACGGCGGTCGCAACGGCGAGGTCCGCTCCGGTCGCGACCGCGCCGAACCACAATCCGAGGAGGTACCCCATGAACGTCGCTGCGGTCGTCCATGCCGATCCCCAGAACGACGGCGACCGCATCCGGACCGCCGCCCACAGTGACAGCGCGAATGCCGCTGTCGATACGGTCACAGCGAGGATCCCCGGGATCTGGCCGAGGCCGCGCGACTCGATGACGTCCTCGCCGAGCGCGAGGCTCAGCATGCCGAGCCCGAAGATCAGGAGCGCGATGAACGCCGCTGTGGCGAACGCGAGCGCCACCAGCGGGCGCACCGGTCCCCCCGGCTGCTCCTGGCGCTCTGTCACCTACTGCCGGACGAGCTGTGGGCCCGCCTCGAGAGTGCGCTCGTACTCGCGCTGCGCCTCGATGTTGAGCTCGGTCACACGCTTGGCCCGTGCTGCCGCCCACGCGCCGAACCAGATCGTGAGCTCGCGGCCGATCACGAATGCCGCGATCGCCAGCGGTGCGTAGAGCTGGTCCTCGATGAGCTGAGCGCCTTCGCTGGCGGTGAGGGTCCAGAACGGAGCCTGGAAGAGCTGGCCGAGCAGATGCCCCCCGTACGAGGCGAAACCGACCAGGAGGCCGAAGATCACCCACGCGCCCCAGCGGCCGCGGTTGATGATCGCGCCGAGCAGCCAGAACGAGAGGAAGAAGACGAGGACCGTCACCCACAGCGACCAGGTCCCGAGGGCGCCCACCAGCGTGTCGACGAAGTTCTCGCCCGTGACGTCTCCGGCGAGCGCGCCGAAGCCGAGCCAGGCCGCGAGATACAGGACGGCGAACGACAGCGCGGCGAGCAGTCCGATCGCGCCGGCGGCGGCGCGGTTGCCGCGCAGCCGCGGTGCCTCGGGAGCCTGCACGAAGATCGGCTGCGGCGCCATCGGCTGCGGCGCCACCGGCGCGGCAGCGACCACCGGCGCGACGTAAGCGGCATCCGCGACGGGCTCGCTCGGCGTCACGACGGGAGCGACCACCTCGGTGTCGTCGGTGTCGCTGCCGTAGGCGGCGGCGTAGTCAGCGGCGGTGGTGTACTCGGGCTCGGGCTCATCGTCGACATACGCCGGGGTGGGCTCGGGCGAGGGCTCCGGTGCGACCACGGGCTCGGGTGTCGGCTCGGGCTCCGGGTCAGGGGCGGGTTGGTCGGTCGCCGCGTCACGCTTGGCGGCTTCGGCATCCGCGAGACCCTCCTCGGCACGGCCGACGACATCGTCGTCGACCGGAGTGGGCTCTTCGACCGGCTCGCCGTAGGACGACTTGGGGTCACTCATCGGATGCACTCCTCACGTGGGGCACGTCCCCGCAGTGCGAGGGTAACCCGCGCGGCCGCCGCCATCGCGCAGGCATGCCGTGGCGATTCCGCGGCGCGCGGCGACGTTCCAGGGGCGCCGCGCCATTAGGGTTGCCGCATGTCACACCCCCGGCTGCAGCGTGCAGGCGCCGCAGCATCCCTCGTCCTCGCCCTCGTGGGTCTCGCCGCGTGCGCCCCGGAACCGGGTACAGGTGCCAGCTCCTCGCCTCGGGCGACCAGCGCCGCGACGCCGACGATCGCCGCGCCCACCCCCCGCGCGACAGCGACCGTGGGCGAGGTGCCGACCGATTGCGTCGCCATCCTCACGGATGCCGTCCTCGCCGAGCTCGGCGACACTCCCCTCAACGATCCCGCCTTCGGCCCGTCGGGCGTGCAGGACGATGGGAGTCTGATCTGCATCTGGGCGGATCCCGCCGCCGACACCACGCACCTCACCACGACGATCACGGCGATCAACCGCGGACCGGCGCTCGACATGCTCAACAAGCTCGCCGATGAAGAGGGCTTCTCGTGCTACACGCCCGACTCGGGCACGCGGTGCGAGAAGACGTGGCAGAATGCGCAGTTCCCGGTCACCGACGGACGGACGCTGTACTGGCGGGACGACATCCTGATCGACACGATCTACTCGAACCTGTCACCGAGCGGCTACACCGCCGCGATCGTCCAGAACGTCTTCGCCGGCCCGTAGCGCCGCTCCTCTGCGCTAATCGGCACCGCCGTCCCAGACCTGCGCTTCCACGCGGTCGCCGTACTCCTCGGGATGCCATGAGGTCTCGACGCTCGAGAGCCAGAGCCCGGCGCGCACGGTGTTCTCCTCGATGACGTGACCGCTCACGCGGCGGCAGCGCAGCACGCCATCGCTCGTCGTGCACGAGAACCCCGCTCCTCGCAGTGCGGCGTCGGCGAGCTCTGCGGCACCGTCGGCGACGGCGGCGAGGCTCGTCACGATTCCCCCGCCGGTCTCCAGCCGCCAGCTGCAGGTGACCCGCGGTGTCGACGCCAGGGCCTCCGCCACGGCTGTCACCTGGGTGGCGGGCGGTCCGACTGTCTGCGAGAGCAGCGCGCCACGGTGCCAGGTGAGTTCGCCCCACAGCGCATCGGGGTAGATGCGGCGGCAGTCGATGGCGCTGCCGGATGCTGCGAGCTCGGCGGGAGTCGGCTGGGCCGCCGGCAGGGGGCGCGGCGCAGTCGCCGTGCGCAGCGAGTCTCCGGCCCACGTGATCGCGACGGGGACCATCGGGAGCGCGAGCCACACCAGCGCGGCCACGATCGCGGCGCACACCATACCCACCGGCACGGCGAGCCACGTGCTGCGACCCCCGATTCGCGCCATCTCCGCCTCCGCACACCACGGTAGGTCGGCGGAGGCACCCGTCCCCGGCGGCGCGCTGACCCCATCCGGATGCACGAAGAAGGGCCCCGGCGAACCGGGGCCCTTCTTTTCGAGATCTCGATACGGCGCTAGCGCGCCTGCTCGGTCTAGTTGTACGTGCCGGGCGTGAAGTCGTCCGTCGAGAAGCTGTCGAAGTCGACGTAGCTCAAGTCGGCGTCGCTGTACGCGCCGTCCGAGGCGAAGATGCGGTTGGGGTACCGCTCGCTCTTGGCCTCTTCCGTCGCCTCGACCGTGACGTTGCGATAACGCGGCAGTCCGGTTCCGGCGGGGATGAGCTTTCCGATGATGACGTTCTCCTTGAGGCCGAGGAGCGGATCGCTCTTGCCCTCCATCGCCGCCTGCGTCAGCACGCGGGTCGTCTCCTGGAACGAAGCAGCAGACAGCCACGATTCGGTCGCAAGCGACGCCTTCGTGATACCCATGAGCTCCGGACGACCGGACGCGGGGCGCTTGCCCTCTGCCACGACCGCGCGGTTCATGTTCTGGTACTTCTTGAAGTCGACGAGCTCACCCGGAAGCAGCGTGGTCTCACCGTGGTCGACCACGGTGATCTTGCGCAGCATCTGGCGGACGATGACCTCGATGTGCTTGTCGTGGATCGGCACACCCTGCGAGCGGTAGACGCCCTGGACGCCGTTCACGAGGTAGCGCTGCACCTCACGGGCACCCATGACACGCATGACCTCCTTGGGGTCGAGCGTGCCCACCTGGAGCGGCTGGCCGACGGTGACCCGCTGGCCGTCCTCGACCAGCAGCGTCGCGCGCTTGAGCACCGGGTAGACGTGCGGCTCATCGCCGTTGTCCGGGGTCAGGATGACCTTCTTGGCGCGGTCGGTCTCGTCGATCGTGATGCGTCCATCGGACTCGGCGATCGGCGAGGCGCCCTTCGGGGTGCGAGCCTCGAAGAGCTCCTGCACGCGGGGCAGACCCTGCGTGATGTCGTCGGCCGAGGCCGAACCACCGGTGTGGAAGGTGCGCATCGTCAGCTGCGTGCCGGGCTCACCGATCGACTGGGCCGCGATGATGCCGACGGCCTCGCCGATGTCGACGAGCTTTCCGGTCGCGAGCGAACGGCCGTAGCACTGCGCGCACACGCCGACGGCGGAGTCGCAGGTCAGGACCGAACGGACCTTGATGGTCTCGACGCCCGCTTCGATGAGCTTGTCGAGGAGCACGTCACCCACGTCTTCGCCGGCCTGCGCCAGGACGTTGCCTGCCGCGTCGGTCGCCTCGGATGCGAGCGTGCGCGAGAACACGGAGTTCTCGACATTCGCGTCCTTGACGAGCACGCCATCAGCGCCCATTGCGGCGATCGGCAGCTCGAGGCCCTTCGTCGTGCCGCAGTCGTCCTCGCGGATGATGACATCCTGCGAGACGTCGACGAGACGTCGCGTGAGGTAGCCCGAGTCGGCGGTACGGAGGGCCGTGTCGGCCAGACCCTTGCGGGCACCGTGCGTCGCGATGAAGTACTCCGCCACCGACAGACCCTCGCGGTACGAGGAGATGATCGGACGGGGGATGATCTCACCCTTGGGGTTGTTCACGAGACCGCGCATACCGGCGATGTTCCGGATCTGCAGCCAGTTTCCACGAGCACCCGACGACACCATGCGGTTGATGGTGTTGTCCTCGGGGAAGTTCGCGCGCATCGCGGCCTGGACCTCGTCGGTCGCCTCGGTCCAGATCTTGATGAGCTCCTGACGACGCTCCGAGTCGGTCGTGAGACCCTTCTCGAACTGCGCCTGGACCTTGGCGGCACGCTTCTCGTAGCCGCCGACGATCTCGGCCTTGTTCGGCGGGGTGAGGATGTCGCTGAGCGCCACCGTCACACCGGAGCGCGTGGCCCAGTAGAAGCCGGCGTCCTTGATGCGGTCGAGCGTGGCTGCGACCTCCACCTTCGGGTACTCCTCGGCGAGCTTGTTCACGATCTGCGAGAGCTTGGTCTTGTCGGCCTGCTCGCGCACGAACGGGTAGCCCTTGGGCAGCGTGTCGTTGAACAGCGCCTGGCCGAGCGAGGCATCCAGCAGCCCGTGGCCCTTCTTTTCGACGGTCCCGTCACCGTTCAGGACGTCCTCGTAACCCTCCGGGGCTTCGCCCTCGAGGAACGTCAGACCGGGAACGCGGATGCGGACCTTCGCCTGCAGGTCGAGCGTGCCCTCGTCCTTGGCCATGATCGCCTCGGACACGGAGCCGAATGCACGACCCTCGCCCTTGGCGCCCTCCTTGACCGTGGTCAGGTGGTGCAGGCCGATGATCATGTCCTGCGAAGGCAGGGTGACGGGGCGACCGTCGGACGGCTTCAGGATGTTGTTGGACGCGAGCATCAGCACGCGGGCCTCGGCCTGGGCCTCGACCGACAGCGGCAGGTGGACGGCCATCTGGTCACCGTCGAAGTCCGCGTTGAACGCGGCGCAGACGAGCGGGTGCAGCTGGATCGCCTTGCCCTCGACGAGCTGAGGCTCGAAGGCCTGGATGCCGAGGCGGTGCAGCGTGGGCGCGCGGTTCAGCAGCACGGGGCGCTCGCGGATGATCTCCTCGAGCACGTCCCACACCTCGGGACGCGTGCGCTCGACGGCGCGCTTGGCGGCCTTGATGTTCTGCGAGTGACCGAGGTCGATCAGGCGCTTGATGACGAACGGCTTGAAGAGCTCCAGGGCCATCTGCTTGGGCAGACCGCACTGGTGCAGCTTCAGCTGCGGGCCGACGACGATGACCGAACGGCCCGAGTAGTCCACGCGCTTGCCGAGGAGGTTCTGGCGGAACCGGCCCTGCTTGCCCTTGAGCATGTCGCTCAGGGACTTCAGGGCGCGATTGCCGGTGCCGGTCACGGGGCGACCGCGGCGGCCGTTGTCGAACAGTGCGTCGACGGCCTCCTGCAGCATCCGCTTCTCGTTGTTGACGATGATCTCGGGGGCACCGAGGTCGATCAGGCGACGGAGGCGGTTGTTGCGGTTGATCACGCGGCGGTACAGGTCGTTCAGGTCGGACGTGGCGAAGCGGCCACCGTCGAGCTGCACCATCGGGCGAAGCTCCGGCGGGATCACCGGGACGACGTCCAGGACCATGGATGCCGGGGACATGCCGGTCTGCAGGAACGAGTTCACGACCTTCAGGCGCTTGATCGCGCGGATCTTGCGCTGGCCCTTGCCCTCGGAGATCTGCAGGTGCAGGTTCTCGGACTCGGTGGCGAGATCGAACGCCTCGAGGCGACGCTTGATCGACTCCGCGCCCATGTAGGCCTCGAAGTACTGACCGAAGCGGTCCTGGAGCTCGTGGAAGATCTCATCCTCGCCCTTGAGCGCGCCCACCTCGAGGGTGCGGAAGTCTTCCCACACCTTCTCGAGTCGGATGATCTGGTCGTCGAACGACTTGCGGATGCCCGCCATGTCCTTCTCGGCGGCGTCCTTGACCTTCTTCTTCTGGTCGGCCTTGGCGCCCTCTTCCTCAAGGGCTGCGAGCTCCTCCTCCAGCTTCTGGAGGCGGGTCGCGATGCGGGCATCGCGACGGTCTGCTAGCGTCTTCAGCTCGAGGCGGATGTTGCTCTCCTGCGTCGCGAGGTCGCGGTGGCGCGCCTCGTCGTCGACGGAGATCACCATGTACGCGGCGAAGTAGATGACCTTCTCGAGGTCCTTCGGCGCCATGTCCAGCAGGTATCCGAGGCGCGACGGGACGCCCTTGAAGTACCAGATGTGGGTGACGGGCGCGGCGAGCTCGATGTGGCCCATGCGCTCACGACGGACGGAGGACTTGGTGACCTCCACGCCGCAGCGCTCGCAGACGATGCCCTTGAAGCGGACGCGCTTGTACTTGCCGCACGCACACTCCCAGTCACGTGAGGGTCCGAAGATCTGCTCTCCGAAGAGGCCGTCCTTCTCGGGCTTGAGCGTCCGGTAGTTGATGGTCTCCGGCTTCTTGACCTCGCCGTACGACCAACGACGGATGTCGTCGGCGGTGGCCAGGCCGATGCGAAGCTGATCGAAAGTTGTTGATTCGAGCACTAGTTCTCAGTTCTCCTGTGTCGGAATTCTGTCGTTGCCTGGCCGGATCAGATCTCGTCGATCGACGAGGACTCGAAGCGGCTGGAGATGTTGATGCCGAGCTCTTCTGCAGCGCGGAAGGCGTCGTCGTCGGTGTCGCGGAGGTTCACAGGCGTGCCGTCGGCCGAGAGGACCTCGACGTTCAGGCAGAGCGACTGCATCTCCTTCATGAGCACCTTGAAGGACTCGGGGATGCCGGGCTCCTGGATGTTCTCGCCCTTGACGATGGCCTCGTACACCTTGACGCGGCCGAGGATGTCGTCGGACTTGATCGTGAGGAGCTCCTGGAGCGCGTACGCCGCGCCGTAGGCCTCGAGGGCCCACACCTCCATCTCACCGAACCGCTGGCCGCCGAACTGGGCCTTACCACCCAGGGGCTGCTGCGTGATCATCGAGTAGGGACCCGTGGATCGTGCGTGGATCTTGTCGTCGACGAGGTGGTGCAGCTTCAGGATGTACATGTAGCCGACCGAGACAGGTGCCGGGAACGGGTCGCCGGAGCGGCCGTCGAACAGCAGGGTCTTGCCCGTGGAGTCGATCAGGCGATCGCCGTCGCGGGTGAGGTTCGTCGAGTCGAGCAGACCCGCGATCTCCTCCTCGAAGGCGCCGTCGAACACCGGGGTCGCGACCTTGGTGCCGGGTTCGGCCTGGCGTGCCTCATCCGGCAGCTTCGCCGCCCACTTCGGGTTGCCCTCGACCTTCCAGCCCTGCTGGGCGATCCATCCGAGGTGAAGCTCCAGCACCTGGCCGAAGTTCATTCGGCCGGGGATGCCGAGGGGGTTGAGGATCACGTCGACCGGGGTGCCGTCCGCGAGGAACGGCATGTCCTCGATCGGGAGGATCTTCGCGATGACGCCCTTGTTGCCGTGGCGGCCGGCGAGCTTGTCGCCCTCGGTGATCTTGCGCTTCTGGGCGATGTAGACGACCACGCGGCGGTTGACGCCCGAGCCGAGCTCGTCGTCGCCGTCCTCGGCGTTGAACTCCTTGACCGCGATGATCGTGCCCTGCTCACCGTGGGGCACCTTCAGCGACGTGTCGCGGACCTCGCGGCTCTTCTCGTTGAAGATCGCGCGGAGCAGGCGCTCCTCGGCCGACAGCTCCGTCTCGCCCTTCGGCGTGACCTTGCCGACGAGGATGTCGCCGGGACGGACCTCGGCGCCGATGCGGATGATGCCGCGCTCGTCGAGGTCCTTCAGCAGGTCGGGGCTGACGTTGGGGAGATCACGGGTGATCTCCTCCTTGCCGAGCTTCGTGTCGCGGGCGTCGACCTCGTACTCCTCGATGTGGATCGACGAGAGGGTGTCGTCCTTCACCAGGTTCTGGCTCAGGATGATCGCGTCCTCGAAGTTGTGGCCTTCCCACGTCATGAACGCGACGAGGAGGTTCTTGCCGAGCGCGAGCTCGCCGTTCTCCGTCGCCGGGCCATCGGCGATGACCTCGCCGGCCTCGACCCGCTCGCCCTCGCTCACGACGACGCGCTGGTTGTAGCTCGTGCCCTGGTTGGAGCGGTCGAACTTGCGCAGGAAGTACTCCTGCGTGCCGCCCTCGTCGAGCTGGACCGTGACGTAATCGGCCGAGACCTGGGTGACGACACCGGCCTTCTCGGCGATGACCACGTCACCGGCGTCGATGGCCGCGAAGCCCTCCATGCCCGTGCCGACCACCGGCGACTCGCTGCGCAGCAGCGGGACAGCCTGACGCTGCATGTTCGCACCCATGAGGGCGCGGTTCGCGTCGTCGTGCTCGAGGAACGGGATGAGCGAGGTCGCGACCGACACCATCTGGCGCGGCGAGACATCCATGTAGCCGATCTCGTCGGCGTGGAACAGGTCGACCTCGCCACCCTGGCCGCGACGTGCGAGCACGCGGTCCTCGGTGAAGCTGCCGTCGGCCTTCAGCTCGACACCGGCCTGGGCGACGATGTAGTCGCTCTCCTCGGATGCCGTCAGGTAGTCGATCTGCTCGGTGACCTTGCCGTCGACGACCTTGCGGTACGGCGTCTCGATGAAGCCGAACGAGTTGATGCGCGCGAACGATGCGAGCGAGCCGATGAGGCCGATGTTCGGGCCTTCCGGGGTCTCGATCGGGCACATGCGGCCGTAGTGCGACGGGTGGACGTCACGGACCTCGACGCCGGCGCGCTCACGCGAGAGGCCGCCGGGGCCGAGCGCCGACAGGCGGCGCTTGTGGGTCAGACCCGCGAGCGGGTTGTTCTGGTCCATGAACTGCGACAGCTGCGACGTTCCGAAGAACTCCTTGATCGCGGCGACGACGGGGCGCACGTTGATCAGGGTCTGCGGCGTGATCGCCTCGATGTCCTGCGTGGTCATGCGCTCGCGGACGACG
>CAVVTB010000004.1:0-40733 GCA_963751055.1 uncultured Actinomycetota bacterium
GGGGAAGCCCAGCGGGTCCTCGACGCGCACCGAATCGCCGATTCCCTTCGTGAAGCCCTCCGCGCGGCGCTCGACGCGGCATCCGAGTTCCTCATAGAACGCGACAGCGCGGTCGAGGTCCTCGGGGGTGCGCACGCGGTACGAGAAGGCCGCGACGGCGGCGACCGGTCCCTGCCGCAGCACGAGATTGTGGTGGATGAACTCCTCGAGCGACCGAAGGTAGACCGTGGTCTCGTCCTCCTCGGTCACGACGAGGTCGAGAACGTCGACATAGAACTCGCGGGACGCCGCAAGATCCGTCACCACGATCTCCATGTACGCGCAGCGAAGGATGTCGGGCGGCGGGCCGCTCGGAGTCGCGACGGGGTTGTCGGTGTGGATCGGTGCCTCCTGCGACACGTAGAAGCCGGAGGAGGTGAGGGTCTTGTCTTGACGACTGGTCATATCGCGTCCCTGCCGAAGGTGGGGTTGTGGGCGGCGCCGAGCGTGATGTGCACGGCCTGCTGGTCGGTGTAGAAGTCGATCGAGCGGTATCCGCCCTCGTGCCCGAGACCCGAGGCCTTCACCCCGCCGAACGGGGTCCGGAGGTCGCGCACGTTGTTCGAGTTCAGCCACACCATGCCGGCCTCGATCGCCTGCGAGAAGGTGTGTGCGCGACGCAGATCGCTCGTCCAGACGTAGGCGGCGAGCCCGTACTTCACGCCGTTCGCCAGTTCGAGGGCTTCGGCGTCGGTGTCGAACGGGGTGATCGCGACGACGGGCCCGAAGATCTCCTCCTGGAAGATCCGCGCGTCCTTCGGGACGTCGGCGAACACCGTGGGCGCGACGTAGTTGCCCGTGGGGAAGCCTTCGGGACGCCCGCCGCCGGCGACGAGCCGGCCCTCGGCCTTGCCGATCTCGATGTACGACATCACCTTGTCGTAGTGCTCGGGATGAACGAGAGCGCCGACCTCGGTGGCGGGGTCCTGCGGGTCGCCGACGATGACGCGCGACGCCTGCGCCGCATACCGCTCGACGAACTCGTCGTAGACGGCGCGCTCCACGAGGATCCGCGAGCCGGCGGTGCAGCGCTCGCCGTTGAGCGAGAACACGCCGAAGATCGTCGCGTCGATGGCAGCCTCCAGATCGGCGTCTGCGAAGACGATCGCCGGCGACTTTCCGCCGAGTTCCATCGACAGGCCCTTGAGGAACGGCGCGGCGTTGCCGAAGATGACCTGGCCGGTGCGGCTCTCGCCCGTGAACGAGATGAGCGGGACATCCGGATGCTTCACCAGCGCGTCGCCGGCTTCCTCCCCGAGCCCGTTGACGAGGTTGAAGACGCCCTTCGGGAGCCCGGCCTCTTCGAAGATCCCGGCCCACAGGGACGCGGACAGCGGCGTGAACTCCGCCGGCTTCAGCACCACGGTGTTGCCGGTGGCGAGCGCGGGCCCGAGCTTCCAGGACTCCAGCATGAACGGCGTGTTCCACGGGGTGATGAGGCCGGCGACCCCGATGGGCTTGCGGTTGACGTAGTTCAGCTGACGACCGGGAACCTTGAACGCGTCGTCCGTCTGCGCCACGATCAGGTCCGCGAAGAAGCGGAAGTTCTCTGCGGCGCGCCTGGCCTGTCCCAGCGCCTGCGTGATCGGCAGGCCGGAGTCGAAGGACTCGAGCTCTGCGAGTCGCGCGTCGCGTGACTCCACGATGTCGGCGATGCGGTGGAGGATCCGGGATCGTTCGCGCGGCAGCATCCGGGGCCAGGGGCCCTCGGCGAACGCGCGCCGCGCCGACGCGACCGCGCGGTCGATATCGGCCTTCTTGCCGGCGGCCGCCTGAAGGTAGGTCTCGTTCGTGACGGGGTCGAGCACGTCGAACGTGTCGCCGTCCGCGGAGTCGACGAATTCGCCGTCGATGTAGTGCTGGATGTGGTCGGGGAGATCGGCGGGGATGTGCCGCGCCGCGATGGCCGTGTCGGTCATGGGTGTCTCCTTCTGCTGGAGGGTCAGAGAGCGGCGAGGCCGAGGGCCTCTTCGGGGTGTTCATGGATCATGTAGGCGTCGAGCGTCGCCGAGCGGTGCCGGCGGGCGGCCGTCTCGATCTCGCCGAGCGGCGCGCCCTGCTCGATGAGCACGAGGATCTTTTCGTGCTCGGCCACGGATTCCTGCGCGCGCCCCGGCACGAAGCTGAACGTCGAATCGCGGAGGTGCCCGAGCCGGCCCCACTCGGCAGTGACGAGCTCGAGCATGCGGGGGTTCGCGCACTTCGAGTAGAGGATCGAGTGGAACTCGTGGTTCAGTTCCGTGAACGACTTCGGATCGAAGTGGTCGAGCGTCAGGGTCATGAGCTCGTTGACGGCTCGCGCGCGACGGAGGTCGTCGGCGGTGAGGCGACGGGCGGCGAGTGCCGTCGCGGTGCCCTCGAGGATGCCGAGCGCCTGCATGCTGTAGCGGTACGCCGAGTCGTCGACCATCGACACGTGCGCCCCGACGTTGCGCTCGAACGTCACGAGCCCCTCGGCCTCGAGCTGCCGGATCGCCTCGCGGACCGGCACGACGCTCATGCCGAGATCGCCCGCGATCGTCCCGAGCACGAGCCGGTATCCCGGCGTGTACTCCTGGCGGACGATCCGCTCCTTGATCCAGCGGTACGCCTGCTGCGACTTGCTCTGGGTCGGGGCCGCGACGGCGATGGGCTCGTCGAGCGCGGTCATCGGCCGGCCTCCCCCCGCTGTCGGCGCCACCTTCCTGCGATGGCGCCACAGGTTCGTGGGGGCCATCGCCGGAAACCGGCGCCGAAGCGTCGTCCGCGGCGCCGACGCGCCCGGCGTTGTACCGGGCCCTCCACTCGGCGTTCATCGGGAAGAGGCCGTCGACGGGATGCCCGGCCGCGACCTGCTCCGCGATCCAGGCGTCCTCGTCCTCCTGGGCGAGGGTCGCGTCCACCACCTCTTCGGCGAGCGCGGAGGGGATGACGATCACGCCGTCGGCGTCGCCGACGATGACGTCTCCCGGCTGGACGGCGGTGCCGCCGCATCCGATCGTCACGTCCACGTCCCACGGGACGTGCATGCGGCCGAGGACCGCGGGATGCGCGCCGGCGGAGTACACCGGAATCCCGATGGCGCCCACCGCGTCGTAGTCGCGGACGCCGCCGTCGGTGACGATCCCGGCCGCGTTCCTGGCGTGGGCGCGGAGAGCGAGGATGTCGCCGAGCGTGCCGGAGCCGGCTTCGCCGCGGGCCTCGATCACGATCACCTCGCCGTCGCCGACCGCATCGAAGGCGCGCTTCTGCGCGTTGTAGCCACCCCCGTGGGAGTCGAAGAGGTCCTCGCGGTTGGGGATGAAGCGGAGCGTCTTGGCGGTGCCGACGAGCTTCGCGGTGGGATGCATCGGCCTGACACCGTCGATCGTCACGTTGTTCAGTCCGCGCTTGCGCAGCTGCGCGCTGAGCCCTGCGACGGGGGCGCGGAGGAGCTTCTCGCGAAGCTCGGGGGTGAGGCCGGCCGTCTCCGCGACCGCTTCGACCGGCTCCCCCCACGCCTCGGCGCGCTGCGTGTCGTCGACGACGGGGAGCGACCCGAGCGAGGGATCGAAGGATGCGGTCCCTTGCGTGACCGTCGTCTCGAGGATGCCGGTGCTGGGTGATCCCGGCGCGTCCGGCGCCCCGACTTCGACCTCCACGACGTCGCCCGGCACGACGACGGACGATCCCGCGGGCGTGCCGGTGAGGATGACGTCGCCGGGCTCGAGCGTGAAGTGCTGCGAGAGATCGGCCACGAGCTGCGGGAACGGGAAGAGCAGGCCCGCGGTGGAGTCGTCCTGGCGGAGGTCGCCGTTCACCCAGGCGCGCAGCCGCAGCGCTGCCGGGTCGACGTGCCTGGCATCGATCAGGCCGGGGCCGATGGGCGTGAAGCCGTCGCCGCCCTTCGAGCGCACGTTCGATCCCTTGTCGTTCGCGCGGAGGTCGTACAGGCCGAAGTCATTCGCTGCCGTGACCCAGGAGACGTGGCTCCACGCTTCTTCACGAGAGACCCGACGCGCTGCGGTGCCGATGACGAGGGCGATCTCGCCCTCGAACGCGAGGAGCTCGGTTCCGGCGGGGCGCTCGATGGTGCTCCCGGATGCTGCCACTGAGCTCGACGGCTTCAGGAAGTACGACGGGTCGGCCGGTCGACGGCCGCGCTGGTCGGCGCGTGACGCATAGCTCAGGTGGATCGCGATGATCTTCCCAGGCCGACCGGGAAGGGCGGCGAAGCGGGCATCCGCGGCCTCGCCGGTCGCGGATCGCGGGTGGCCCGTGTTGCTTTCGGTCATGAGCTCCCTCGCTCTGGCGTCGTATCTGAAATCGTATATGATCACCGCGACCTCGGCAAGCCCACTCCCAGACCGGCTCGCCCCGTCCGCGCGCCGCGCGCGCCCCACCGCTGTCTCGCGGAGAGAGGGGCGGCGCCGACGCGTCAGGGCCGCGGCAGGTCCGTTGTGCGGCTGCGGCCCCGCATCTCGGCGACGATGCGCCCATCAGCCGTCTCGACACGGATGTCGTAGAGCCCCGAGCGGCCCGACAGCGTGCGCCGCTCGGCGGTCGCGGTGAGCACCTCGCCCTCGCGGGCGGGGGAGAGGAACGCGATGTCGGCGCCCGCGGCCAGGGTGACAGCATCCGTCTCATTGCAGGCGAGTGCGAAGGTGGTGTCGGCGAGTGCGAACACGAATCCGCCGTGCGCGACGCGGAACCCGTTGAGCATGTCGGCGCGGACGGTCATCCGAACGACGGCGCGTCCGGGCTGGGCGCTCACCACCTCCATGCCGAGCGCAGCCGACGCGGCATCGCCCGCGATCATGCGGCGGGCGTGATCTGTCGCGTAGACGTCGTCCACGGGTCTCCTTCGACGTCGGGAGCGGAGGTGCCGTCTCGGGTCATGGTGCCGATGAACGATCGGTGAGTCAAGGCGCTCACGAGTTCACGCGGATGATCTCCTGCTGGTACGGCGCGACGACCGACCCCGAGATGCGGCAGTCCAGCAGCAGGAAGGGGCGGGATGCCGCATCCTCAGCCGCCCACGATGCGAGGCGATCCAGGTCAGCGAGCGTCCGGACGACGACCCCTTCGGCGCCGACCGCGCGGGCGAGCCCCGCGAAGTCGACCTCGGGAATGAGCATCGGCGCTACTGCGAGACCCTTGAGGCCGTAGAGGTTGACCTCGGCGCCGTATGCCGCGTCGTTCCAGACGACGGCGATGCCCCGCCCGCCGGCGACACGCACTGCGGACTCGATGTCGGCGAGCGCCATGAGGCCGCCGCCGTCGCCGGTCGTCAGCACGATCGTGGAATCGGGCTTGGCGAGCGCGGCGCCGGGGACTGAGGGGAAGCCCATGCCGATCGACTGGAACGCCGTGCCGACCATCATCATGCGGTCGGGCGATGCGACCGGCCAGTACATGTTCGCCCAGCCGATGAAGTGCCCGCCGTCCGAGACGACGACGCGGTCTTCGGGAAGCAGTTCGCCGATCCGCGCGGCGACGGCACGCGGATCGAGCCTTCCATCGGCAGCCATCGCGTCGCCGGGCTCGTGCGCGCGCGCCGCCGCGAGGTCGACGGATTCGCGCCAGCCGCTCGGCGACGGCCGCAGGGCGCTCACCTCGTCGAGGATCAGACCCGCCACGACGGCGGCGTCGCCGCGGACGTATCCGCTGACGTGCGGATGCGTCGCGTTCGTCGCGGTGTCGACCTGGAACACGCGCGTTCCCGGCGCGAACAGGTCGCCGAAGCGCATCGTGAACTGGTTGAGCGATGCGCCGAAGACGATCGCGACATCGGATTCGCGCACGAGGTCCATGGCCCCCTCAGCGCCGAACCCGCCCGTGACGCCGAGGTCGTACTCACCGCGGGGAAAGATGCCGCGACCGAGGGCCGTCGAGGCGGTGAGGGCTCCGACGGCATCCGCCAGCTCGCCGAGCGTTTCGCCGGCGCCGGCGATCCAGGCGCCGTGACCCGCGAGCAGGAACGGCCTCGACGCTCCCGCGAGCGCTTCGGCGAGATTGCGGATCGCGCCGCGGGCGAAAGCCCCGCGCGGCTGGACCGGCTCCGGCAGACGAGGCTCCGGAGCATCAGGCACCGGCCCCGCCTCGAGCGCGGCGACGTCGTAGGGGAGGGCGAGCACGGTCGGCACACGGTAGGTGAGGGCGTGCTCGATGGCGATGACGGT
Organism: uncultured Actinomycetota bacterium; assembly: GCA_963751055.1. Classification (GTDB taxonomy): domain Bacteria; phylum Actinomycetota; class Actinomycetes; order Actinomycetales; family Microbacteriaceae; genus Microbacterium. The sequence goes on from CAVVTB010000004.1 coordinate 6,180, forward strand.
CGTGGCGGCAGCATCCGCTCTGCCCACGGTGTAGGTGCGGGCACCGACCGCCGACGCGAGCGCGATCTGGTCGACGCCCCAGGGGCGGCGGCCGGAGGTCGGCTCGTCGCCGACGACGAGGACGAGCGGCACGTGCGCCTGCACGGCCTCCGCGAGGGCGGTGATCGTGTTGGTGAACCCGGCGCCGTAGGTCGCCGTCGCGGCAGCGAGGCGACCGGATGCCCGGTGGTAGGCGTCCGCGGCGACGACGCCGCCCGCTTCGTGCCGCACCGCCGTGAACGAGACCTCGGTCTCGCGCTCGAGAGCGTCGAGGAAGTAGGCGTTGCCGTTCCCCATCACCCCGAACACGTGCTCGATGTGGGAGGACAGCGTGCGAGCGACATGGGCTGAGACAGTGGGCATGGCGATGCCTTCCGAGACGTGGACGGTGGAGTGCCGTATGTGTCTCGCGCACTCATCGAAGGGAGCGGCTGCGTGCCCATTTTTCGGGCACCGGCGGGCAGAGTGCCGCCGGACGCTACCGAGTATACGAGCCGAGCCGGCATGGGAGGATGCAGGGATGAGGACGATTCAGCTGCGGCGCTACACCCTGGTCGACGGCGAGTACGACGCGTTCGTGGCGTGGTGGCAGGGTGCGATGCCGCGAGTTCGTCCCGCCGCGGGATTCACGATCGACTTCGCGTACGGGCTGCCCGCGACCAACGAGTTCATCTGGGCCGTGAGTGCTGAAGGAGACGAAGAGGCGTTCCTCGAGCTCGAGCGGAAGTACATGGCGTCGGATGCCCGCGCGGAAGCCTTCGCGGGAGTGCCGCAGCGGGTCGCCGAGTACAACATCCGATTCGTCGGCGACACCTTCGCCTGAATCTCGCCGCGCCGGCGCACCGAGACACCGTATTCGCAACGAGACACCGCACGCGGGATGGTGCCTCGTCGCGAACACGGTGTCTCGCGAAGAGGGCGGGCCGGTGCGCGACGCGAGGTCGGGCGGTCATCCGCCGAGTGCACCCCGGATCGCCCTCGCCGCCTCGCCGATGCGCCTCGCGATCTGCTCGTCGGAGTGCGGGTCCGCGAGGTAGACGACGGCGACGGCGGCGAGGTCGCCGTGCGGGAGGGTGAGCGGCACCGCCACTGACCGCAGCCCTGGGATCACTTCATCGTGGCTTGTCGCCCACCCGCGCTGCCGGGCGGTACGCAGCTCCAGCGCGACGCGTCTCGTCGAGCTCGGCCGGCCACCAGGACTCGGGCTGCGCCGCAAGGATGACCTTGCCAGGAGCGCCCACTCCGACCGGATGCCGCGTGCCGGGCCGCTGCGCCACGGAAGCGACCCCGTGCCTCGGTTCGACCGAGACCAGGGTGACGCACTCCTCGTGGTCCAGCACAGACAGGAAGCAGGTCATGCCGAGTTCATTCGCGGCAGCGGTGAGCTCGGGAAGGGCTCCGGCCTGCAGGTCGTGCGCGACCCCCGCCGCGAGCGCCGCCATCCGCGCGCCGAGAGCGAGGCGGCCACCGGCATCCCGCGTCACGAGGCCGTGGTCCTCCAATGTGCGCAGCAGTCGGTAGGCGATCGATCGGTGCACCCCGAGCCTCTCGGCGACCTGGTCGATGGTGAGCGGCTCGCGCGCATCGGCGAGGACTTCCAGGATCCGGATGCCGCGGCTCAGCGTCTGCGACGACGGCACGGCTGCTGCCTGGGTCATCGGTCTCCTGTCGTCGATCCTTGTGTGATCTCGAGGGGTCGCGTACGATTTGTTCAGTAGTAGAACGTCACGTTCGAATATAGAACACGCGCTGATGCGGACGCAAGACCTGGACACCGCCGTCCGAGGAGGCAATCACATGCAGTTCCACCACAACGGGTACGTATCCGGCGATCCGCGCGTGCTGCCGGCGGCGGGAACGGGCCTGAACCGCCCGGAAGAGCTGCCCGACGAGGTCGATGTGCTGATCGTCGGCACGGGGCCTGCCGGCGTCGTCGCAGCCGCGCAGCTCTCGATGTATCCCTCGGTCGTGACGCGGATCATCGACCGCCGGGCGGGCCGGCTCGAGATCGGTCAGGCGGACGGCATCCAGGCGCGGAGTGTCGAGACGTTCCAGGCCTTCGGGTTCGCCGACCGCATCATCGCGGAGGCCTATCGCATCAGCGAGATGGCGTTCTGGAAGCCGGACCCCGGCGACCCGTCCCGCATCGTCCGCACCGCCGTGGCGGTGGACGATGAGCACGGCATCAGCGAGTTCCCGCACCTGCTCGTGAATCAGGCTCGCGTGCTCGACTACTTCATCGAGTTCATGGCCAACGCACCGACGCGCTTGAAGCCCGATTACGGCTGGGATTTCCAGGGGCTCGAGATCGGCGAGGGGGAATACCCCGTGCGGGTGACACTCGTCCGCACCGCCGGCGACCGGCTCGGCGAGAAGCGGATCGTGCACGCCAAGCACGTCGTCGGCGCCGATGGCGCGCGCAGCGGGGTCCGCGAGGCCATCGGGGCGCAGCACGTCGGCGCGAAGGCGTTCCATGCGTGGGGAGTGATGGACGCGCTGGCGGTCACGGACTTCCCCGACATCCGCACGAAGTGCTCGATCCAGTCCGAGGCAGGCAACATCCTCCTCATCCCGCGTGAAGGCGGCTTCCTCTTCCGGATGTACGTCGATCTCGGTGAGGTGCCGCCGGATGATCGCGGCGCGGTGCGCAAGACCACGCTCGACCAGATCGTGGCGAAGGCGAACGAGATCCTGCATCCATACCGGCTCGATGTCAGGGATGTCCCGTGGCACAGCGTCTATGAGGTCGGCCACCGCCTCACGGATCGGTTCGACGACGTGCCGGTCGACGAGATCGGCACGAGGACGCCCCGGGTGTTCATCGCGGGCGACGCCTGCCACACGCACAGCGCTAAGGCCGGCCAGGGCATGAACGTCTCGATGCAGGACGGCTGGAACCTGGGATGGAAGCTCGGCCAGGTCCTGTCGCGGCAGAGCCCCGAGACGCTGCTCGGCACCTACTCGGCCGAACGTCAGGTGGTCGCGCAGAACCTCATCGACTTCGACCGGGAGTGGTCGACGATGATGGCCAAGAAGCCCGAGGAGTTCGAGAGCCCGTCCGCACTCGAGGACTTCTATGTGTCGACGGCGGAGTTCCCCGCGGGCTTCATGACCCAGTACCAGCCGTCCATGATCGTCGGCGACGGCATCCATCAGTCGCTCGCGACCGGATTCCCGATCGGCAAGCGATTCAAGTCGGCCCGCGTCGCGCGGGTCGCCGACGGCAACGATGTCCATCTCGGGCACCATCACCGCGCAGACGGGCGCTGGCGCGTCTACGCGTTCGCGGATGCCGCCCGGCCGGGGGACGCGTCGGCGCTGGCCGACTGGGCGGAGTGGATCGCGCATTCGCCCGCGTCACCGGTTGCGCTGTACACGCCCGACGGCGCAGACGCCGACAGCGTGCTCGACATCAAGGTCATCTTCCAGCAGCGTCACGGCGACATCGACCTCGGCCGCGTTCCGGCCGCCTTCCTCCCGCGAGTCGGTCGGTTCGAGCTCATCGACTACGAGAAGGTCTACGCGGTCCTCCCGGACGAGGACGTCTTCGACCTTCGCGGCATCGACCGTGCGGGATGCGTCATCGTGGTGCGTCCCGATCATTACGTCGCGACCGTGCTGCCCCTCGCCGCCACCGACGACCTCGTGGCGTTCTTCGCACAGTTCCTGACACCTGCGGCCGCGCCGGCGGCGGTTCGCTGAGCCGCCTACCGACCATCCATGGTGCACAGTGCGGGGCCCGCGGTGTACGCGGCGTACATCGACCGGCCTTCGCGGGCAGGGGCAGAATGGGCACGAGCCATCGATGAGCGGATGCCGCAGCATGCGTGCCGGCATCCGATCCCGCATCCGCAGACGAGGGAGTCCTTGTGACCGACAACCGTGAGACCGACCTGCTGGCGGGCGTGCCCGACGCGCTGTTCATCGGTGGGGAATGGCGGCCCGCCGAGGGCGGCAAGACACTGAAGGTCTACGACCCCGCGACCGGGAAGGTCGTCAAGGAGATCGCGGATGCCTCCCCCGCCGACGGCAAGGCCGCGCTCGACGCCGCGGTCGAGGCGTTCCCTGCGTGGGCGGCGACGCCGGCGCGGGAGCGCGCCGAGATCCTCCGCCGAGCGTTCGACCTGCTGCAGGAGCGCAAGGAGGACTTCGCCCTGCTCATGACCATCGAGATGGGCAAGCCGCTCGCCGAGGCGCGCGGCGAGGTCGCGTACGGCGGCGAGTTCGTCCGGTGGTTCAGCGAGGAGACCGCGCGGATCCAGGGTCGCTACGGGGCGAACCCCGAGGGCACCGGTCGGATGATCGTCTCGCAGCATCCTGTCGGCCCGTGCTTCCTCATCACCCCGTGGAACTTCCCGCTGGCCATGGCCACGCGCAAGATCGCGCCTGCGCTCGCCGCCGGCTGCACCGTGGTCATCAAGCCCGCAGAGCTGACGCCGCTCACGACGCTCGCGTTCGCGAGGCTGCTCGAGGACGCCGGTCTGCCTGCCGGGCGTGGTCAATGTGTTCACGACGTCGACGTCGGGTGCCGTCTCGGAGCCGATCATCCGCGACCCGCGGCTGCGCAAGCTGTCGTTCACCGGTTCGACGCAGGTCGGCCAGCGGCTCATGGAGCAGGCGGCGCAGGGCGTGCTGCGCACCTCGATGGAGCTCGGCGGCAACGCGCCGTTCGTGGTGTTCGAAGACGCCGACCTCGACAAGGCGGTCGACGGGGCGATGCTCGCGAAGTTCCGCAATATCGGCCAGGCGTGCACGGCGGCGAACCGCTTCATCGTGCAGCGCTCCGTTGCGGATGAGTTCGCCCGCCGCGTGACCGAGCGCGTCAACGCCATGAAGATCGGACGCGGCACCGAAGACGGAGTCACGATCGGGCCCCTCATCAACGACGCCGCGGTCGAGAAGGCATCCTCGCTCGTGACGGACGCCGTCGGGCGCGGCGCCCAGGTGCGTGCCGGCGGCTCGGCGATCGACGGGCCCGGCACCTTCTACCAGCCGACCGTCATCACCGACGTGCAGCTCGGCAGCGACATCCTGCGTGAGGAGATCTTCGGTCCGGTGCTCGCCATCGTCCCGTTCGACACCGAGGACGACGCCGTGCGCATCGCGAACGACACCGAGTACGGCCTGGTCTCGTACGTGTTCACCGAGAGCCTGTCCCGCGGACAGCGCATGATCGAACGCCTCGAGACCGGGATGATGGGCCTCAACATGGGCGTCGTCTCGAACGCGGCTGCGCCGTTCGGCGGCTGGAAGATGTCGGGACTCGGCCGCGAGGGCGGCGCCGAGGGCATCCACGAGTACCTGCAGACGAAGTACACGCTGACCCCGAATCCGTTCTGACGCGGCGGGGCGCGAAGGACGAGGCGAACGCCCTCCCGCTACGCGATGACGAGGAAGCCGCCTACGACGCGGCCGCGGCTGCGAGAGCCGCTGACCGCCAGGCACCGATTGTCGTCGCCAGGCGCCACAATGTGAGCGTGAGCCTTTCGCACGTACTCGAGCGACGGCAGCAGTCGCACCGGCTCAGCGCACCGGCTGCGAGCGTCGCCGAGGCGGCCTCGCACATGCTCGCCACCCAGGCGCAGGAGTTCTGGGGAGGCCGCTGGGCGATCGCCGCCCGCACCCTCGGCGAGACGACCGTCCGCGACGTGGACGCTGCATTCGACCGCGGCGAGATCGTGCGGTCGTGGACGATGCGCGGCACGATCCACCTCATCCCTGCTCGCGATCTCGCATGGGTACTGTCGCTGACCGGCGAGCGTCAGGGTCGGCAGGTCGCCGCCGTCCGCCGCGCCGAGAGCATCGACGACGCCGAGATGGCGCGCGCCGAGCGGCTCACGCGCGCGGCGTTGCGCGGCGGCAACCGGCTGACGCGCAAGGAGCTGTTCGAGGTGCTCGAGGCGGGTGGCGTCAGCACCGCGGGTCAGCGCGGCTACCACCTGCTCGTCTCGCTCTCGCTCTCGACGGTCGTGTGCCAGGGGCCCGTCGTGCCGCGCGCGGGAGGGCCGACGCGCGAGCAGTACATCGTGCTGACCGAGGAATGGGTGACGGATGCCGCGTCCCCGGCCGATCCCCTCGCGGAGTTCTTCTACCGGTACATCGAGTCGCACGGCCCTGCCGGCGCACGCGACTTCGCGTGGTGGACGAGTCTGCCGCTCGGTGTCGCGCGTGCGGCGGCGGAGGCGGCATCCGACCGCCTCGACGTCTTCGCCGACGTCGGCGAGCCGCAGTACGTGGTCGCCGGCCCCGCGCCCCGCCGCAATCGCGCCGCACCCGAGGTCGTCGCCTTGCCGCCTTTCGAGGAGTACTACCTCTCATACGTCGATCGCACGGTTCCCTGCGCACCGGAGTTCCTGAAGGCGATCGGCCCTGCCATGAACGGCATGGTGCGCCCGCTCATCGTGGCGCGCGGCGAGGTGGTCGGGGTCTGGACGCATTCGCTTGCGGTCGGACGGCACATCGACGATCCCATTCCCGAGCTCTTCACTCCGGATGCCGCGACAGACGCGGAGGTCGCGGCGGCGCTCGAGCGCTACCGCGCCTTCATCACCGCCTAGCGCTCAGACGTGCCGGTCGAGGAACTCGTAGACCTCGTTGTCGTCGACGCCCGGGAAGGCGCCGCGCGGCAGCGGCGAGAACATCTGCATGTGGACCCGCGCGCTCGGCCAGGCCTTGCCCCGCCATCGCGCGGCGAGGTCGCTCGACGGCCGACGGCAGCAGGACTCGTCGGGGCACGTCGAGATCGCCCGCTTCTGCGTCTCACGTCCGCGGAACCACTTCGCATCGTCGAACGGCACGCCGACGGTGATCGAGAACTCGCCCTCCGACGTCGTTCCGGTCTGCGTCGAGCACCAGAAGGTTCCCGCGGGCGTGTCGGTGTACTGGTAGTGCTCGGTGGTGCGGTTCTGCTCGTCGAAGGCAGACCGTGCCGACCACTTGCGGCACGCGATCTGGCCGTCGACGGCGCCGGTCACGTCCATAGGAAGGGGCAGATCGTCGTTCTCGTACACCCGCGTGATGGCGCCAGACCCGTCCACCCGGAGGAAGTGGAGCGGGATGTCGAGATGGTGCGTCGCGAGATTGGTGAGCCGCATGCCCGCCGACTCGTGAGTCGTGCCGAACGCGTCGCGGAAGTCCTCGACGGCGAGGTTCCGATCCTTCTTGGCCTGCTGGAGGAACGCCACGGACGCGGTCTCGGGCATCAGGCAGGCGGCGGCGAAGTAGTTGATCTCTAGGCGCTGCTGCAGGAAGTCGGCGTAGTCGGTCGGTCGCTGATGGCCGAGCAGGCGATGGGCCATCGCCTGCAAGGCCATCGAGCGCAGTCCGTGTCCGCCGGGAATCGACGCCGGCGGCAGGTAGATGCGGCCGTGCTCGAGGTCGGTCACCGAACGCGCGGAGTGCGGCAGGTCGCTGACGTAGATGAGCTCGAACCCGAGCTGCTCCGCCATGATGCTGACGGTCCGGTGCGTGAGCGCGCCGGAGACGTGGCCGGCGGATTTGAGCTGCTTCTCGGCCAGCTTCTCGATCTCGGGCAGGTAGTTGTCGACATCCCGCATCTTGAGCCTCAGCTCGGTATTCGCCCGCCGCGCCTCCTCAGGCGTCGCGATGGCCTCGCGCTCGCGGCGCTGCAGCTCGCGGTGGAGGCCGAGGATCGACTCGATCGTGTCGTCGCTCATGCTCTTGGTGACCTTGACCGGCGAGATGCCGAGCTGGCGGAACACCGACCCGCGCTGCGCGCGCTCGAGCTCGATCTCGAGTGCGGCGCGCCGGTTGGGCGGCTCGGCCGACAGGAGGTCCGTCACCTGCACTCCGGTCTCGGCCGCGATCGCCTGGAGGAGCGACAGCTTCGGCTCTCGCTTTCCGTTCTCGATGAGACTCAGCTGGCTGCCCGCGACCCCGACTCGCTCCCCGAGCTCATCGAGGGTGAACCCATGTGAGACCCGCTGATGACGGATGCGGTGGCCGAGCGTCGACAGCTCCAGAGCGGTGGGGGGCATTCCTTGATGATAGCGAAAGAAATGCGACTCTTGACGGGCCGTGCTGCGGGAAGACGCGCCCGAATGCGGGAAAGTGGAGGAAGAACACGAATATCACCGTCGATCGAGGAGGAACGACTCCCATGGCACTTGCCGACATCTTCACGCGAACCGCCGATTCGGGCCCCGCGCGCCCGGTGACGTCACGTGCGTACGGGGGGCTCCCGACCGTTCAGGGGACGGGGATGACCGCCCTGCGCGCATGGGTCGATGAGATCGCGGCGCTGACCCAGCCTGCCCGCGTCCACTGGGTGGACGGCTCGCGGGCCGAGAACGACGCGCTGCTGCGGGAGATGGTCGACGAGGGCAAGCTCATCAAGCTGAACCCGGAGTGGCGGCCGGGGTCGTACCTCGCCCGTTCGCACCCGAGCGACGTCGCCCGGACCGAGGGCCGGACCTACATCGCCTCCGAGCGCGAGGAGGACGCCGGTCCGACCAATAACTGGGTCGCTCCCGACGAGATCCGCGCGACCATCACCCCGCTCTTCGAAGGCTCGATGCGCGGTCGCACGATGTACGTCGTGCCGTTCTCGATGGGCCCCGTCGCCGGGCCCCTCTCGCACATCGGCGTTCAGGTCACCGACAGTGCGTACGCCGTCACGTCCATCGGCATCATGACCCGCGTCGGCAGCGACGTGCTGCGCGAGATCGCGGCCGGCGCCCCGTGGGTGAAGACCGTGCACTCGGTCGGTGCCCCGTTGCAGCCGGGCGAGGCGGACGTCGCGTGGCCGTGCAACGACGAGAAGTACATCGTGCACTTCCCCGAGACGCTCGAGGTGTGGTCGTTCGGGTCGGGGTACGGCGGCAATGCGATCCTCGCCAAGAAGTGCTTCGCGCTGCGCATCGCCTCGGTGATCGGCCGGAACGAGGGGTGGCTCGCCGAGCACATGCTCCTCATCCGCGTGATCGACCCCGCCGGCCGCCAGTACCACGTCGCCGCGGCCTTCCCTTCGGCCTGCGGCAAGACCAACCTGGCGATGCTGCGGCCGACGATCCCCGGATGGCGCGTCGAGACGCTCGGCGACGACATCGCGTGGCTCCGCCCCGGCGACGACGGGCGCCTGTGGGCCATCAACCCCGAGGCCGGATTCTTCGGGGTCGCCCCCGGCACCGGCCAGTCGACCAATGTCACGGCTGTCGAGACGCTGTGGGGGAACACGATCTTCACGAACGTCGCGCTGCGTCCTGACGGGGATGTCTGGTGGGAGGGACTCACGGACGAAGCGCCGGCCGAGCTCACCGACTGGGAGGGCAACCCGTGGACGCCCGCATCCGGCCGGCCCGCAGCCCACCCCAACTCGCGCTTCACGGTCAGCGCCGCGCAGTGCCCCCAGATCGCCGAGGACTGGGATGCTCCGGACGGCGTGCCGCTTGATGCCATCCTGTTCGGCGGGCGCCGGGCCACGAACGTCCCCCTCGTCGTCGAAGCCACCGACTGGACGCACGGCGTCTTCATGGGGTCGAACATCTCGTCCGAGCAGACCGCCGCCGCCGAAGGGACCGTGGGCGAGCTGCGCCGCGATCCGTTCGCGATGCTGCCGTTCTGCGGGTACAACATGGCGGACTACTTCGCCCACTGGCTGAAGATCGGGCAGAAGCTCCGCTTCGACCGCGCACCGCGGGTCTTCCAGGTGAACTGGTTCCGCAAGGGTGCCGACGGCCGATTCCTCTGGCCGGGGTTCGGTGACAACGCCCGCGTCATCGACTGGATCATCCGCCGCATCGACGGTGAGGTCGGCGCCGTCGAGACCCCGATCGGTCGCCTGCCGCGACCGGAGGATCTCGACCTCGACGGCATCGACGTCGCACCCGCCGACCTCGACGAGCTGTTCGCCGTCGACCCCGACATGTGGCTGGCCGAGGCCGACCTCACCGAGGAGTTCTACCGCACCTTCGACGGACGCGTCCCCGCTCCGCTGTGGGCCGAGCTCGCCGCGTTGCGGTACCGGCTCAAGCGAGGCTGACAGACGACTCCGCCCGCACCGCCGATGAGGTGGTGCGGGGCGAGTCGGAGTCAGTCTGCCGGCCCCGCAGTGTCAGCGATGGGCACGCGTCCTTCGTCGGCCGCGGCGCGCAGCTTCTTGAAGTCGCGCAGTGACTGGTCGGCGTACGCGTACGACCACCGTGTGATCGCCTCGGCTGCGGCATCCGACTTGCCGATATAGCCGACGATCTCGATCGCGGCGGGACTCTGCGCGTGAGCTCGAGCGAGGAGCGAGGCACACGCGGCGACGTATGCGTCGAAGGTGCCGACGTCGAGGCCCTCGAGCTCGATGGAGCCCTTCATGTCGTGGAACTGGCGCAGGTAGAAGTCGCGGTTGTTCGTCCGCAGGTAACCCAGGTATGGATCGGACACGCCCTGCAGGATCTTCTGGAGCGCGACCACGCGGGCGCCGTTTCCCCGCTCTTCGACGGCCTGTGCGATCCGCGGCGGCTGCGCCACCTTGCCGTACTTGACGAGGACCGACTCCGTGGCCTCCTTGACCTGGAGCAGCAGGAGGTCGTTGTCGGCGCCCGCCATGAGGTGCAGAAAGCACCGCGTCCCGACGCTCCCCACCCCGACGACGCGCTGGACGATGTCGAGCGGCTCGTATTGGCTGATCACGAGTTCGATGTCGACGCCGACCGTCGAGCGGTAGCGCACGACGAGATCTTTCAGTGACTCGCCTGCCTCGCGATCGACATGCGTCATGGTCGGTGGATTCTCGATGAACCGGAGCTTGCCGTCGGGCCCTCGCTCGGTGGTGCGCTTGATCGCGCGCTCGGCCGTTCGCCGCTCCGCGGCCTTGACCGCCTCGTCGAGTGCCCGCTGCGCGGCCTTGTCGAGCTTCCGCCGCGTATACGGACCCCCGGAGTGCATGAAGTAGCGGTGTGCGGGAGACAGCTTGCTCAGCTTGTCCAGAGTGAAGGTGTAGCTGCGCACCGCCTCGCGTGCGATCTTCTCGATATCCGCTTCGGAATATCTGGCATGGCGCCCGCCGATGACCGCGCTCGTGACGAGCCGCTTGAGGTCCCACTCCCACGGCGCTGCCGCTGCCTCGTCGAAGTCGTTGAGGTCGAAGACAAGCCGTCGTTCGGGTGAGGCGTAGAAGCCGAAGTTGCTGATGTGCGCGTCGCCGCAGGCGATGACCATGATCCCCGAGTGCGGGTCATCTGAGAGGTCCAGCGCCATCAGGCCCGCGGTGCCGCGATAGAACGCGAACGGGCTTTCGAGCATCCGCGCCATTCGCAGCGGAACCAGGTCCTGCACACGGTCGGAGTTCTGCTCGATGAGGTGCTCGACAGGATCCCGCTCGGTCGCCTGGAGATTTCCGAGCTCCCGCCGTGGCGTCTGCTCGCGCATGTCTCGGCCGAAGGCACGTGCGTCCCGGCGCGTGGCGTAGGTGCGGACCAAAGTTGGAGTCGTCATGCCTCATCATGGCGTGGCACGAGCCTGTCGCGCCAGAGACATGGCCGTCAGACGAGGAGCTGATGCCTCGCGAGGTCGCGGTACAGCGGCGTCGACTCCACGAGCTCGGCATGCGTGCCCTGACCGACCACCTGACCGTGGTCGATCACCACGATGTGGTCGCTGTCGACGACGGTCGAGAGGCGATGGGCGATCACGACGAGCGTGCGTCCTGCGGCGACGGCATCGATCGCATCGCGCATGCGCTGCTCGTTGAGGCCGTCGAGCGAGGAGGTCGACTCGTCCAGCAGCAGGATCGGCGGTGCTGCGAGCAGCGCACGCGCGATGGCGAGTCGCTGGCGCTCGCCGCCGGAGAGCATCACTCCGCTCTCGCCGACCGGAGCGTCGATGCCGAGCGGATTCCGGTCGACGACCTCACCCAGATTCACCGCCTGCAGCACGCGTTCACAGTCCTGATCGGATGCCGTGGGCGACGCGAGACGAAGATTGTCGGCGATGGTGCCGGCGAGCGTCGGCGCATCCTGCTCGACGTAGCCGAGCTGAGATCGCAGGTCAGCGCGGTCGAGCGTTCGCACGTCGCGGCCGCCGATCAGGATCGCGCCATCCGTCGGGTCGTAGAAGCGCTCGATGAGGGCGAGCGTCGTGCTCTTGCCCGCCCCCGACGGGCCGACGAGAGCAACGCGCGCGCCGCGGGGGACTGAGAAGGACACTCCGCGCAGCACGTCACCGCGTCCGGCCGCCGCAGCGTCGGCGGGCGTGTCGACGGCATCCGGAAGCTCCACCGTCGAGGTGTCGACGTGCGCGTTCTCGAGCAGCGCGAGCGCCTCGGACTCCGCCTTGCGGCGCGCCTCGACGACGGCATCGGGGTAGCGGAAGCGCACGTCGCGGAACTCGATAGCCGGCGTCGCCGCATCCGGGCCGTGAGCCGGGTCGGTTCGCTCGGCCGCCTGAAGGGCGATCGTCTCATCGCCGGCGGTTTCATCGGGCAGGTCGAGCACCTCCTGGATGCGTCCGAGGGCGCCCAGCGCCTGGTTGACCGAGGTGATCGCGCCGAAGAACGACCCGAGCGGTGCGATGAGCATGAAGAGGAACATCACGAAGGTCACGAGGCTCGCCACCGTGATCGCACCCGAGGCGACCCGGAAGCCGCCGAGTCCGAGCACGACGAGGAGTGACACCTGCAGCGCGATCCCGGCGATCGGCACGATCAGCGCGGAGACCTTGGCGATCCGCACCCCGACGCCGTAGACCTCGGTCGCGATGCCGGTGATCGCGGCCGACTCGCGCTCCGTGGCCCCCGACGCGCGGACGGTGCGGATGGAGCCGACCGCGCGCTCGACGCTCGAGGCGAGTTCGCCGACCTTCTCCTGCTGCTCCTGGGTGGCCTTGCGGATCCGGCCGCTGAGGAGCGTGACCCCGACGATCGAGATCCCGATCACCACGACGATCGACGCGAGCAGCACGGGGTCGATGAACGCCATCGCCACGATGGCGCCGACGAACAGCAGCACGTTGCCGAGGGCATCCGCCAGGCCTTGGGTGAGCACGGCGTACAGCAGCGTCGTATCGGTGCCGACGCGTGAGACGAGGTCGCCTGTGCGGCGTGCGTCGAACTCTCTGATCGGCAGGTGCAGGATCCGCGCGATGAGCTGACGTCGGCTCGAATAGACGACGGCGGTCCCGGTGCGCTGGAGGAGATAGTGCTGGTACCCCGACACGATCGACGACACGACCACGAGTCCGACGATGGCCCAGATCAGGTAGCCGAGGGCGTCGCCGTTCTGGACGCGCTCGATGACCTGCCCGACCAGCAACGGCTGGGCGAGGGTCGTGAGGGCGCCGACGATGCTCAGCGCCGCGACGACTCCCAGCACCAGCTTGTGCTCGAAGAGGAAGGGGAGGAGCTGACGCATGGTCGCGCGAGGGCCCTCCTGAGGCGTGCGACCGCGGCCGCGGGTGCGGCGGGCGGGGGCGGTGGTGGACATGGCGATACCTCGTTCGTCCGAAAGGGGGTTACCTACGACCGTACTTCTTGTGCACGGCCTGCCTGCTCACGCCGAGAGCGGAGGCGATCGCCTGCCAGGAGTGGCCGAGGTTCCGGGCGCGGCGCACCTGGATCTCCTCGGCGAGGGCGATCTCCCGCCGCACGGCGGCGAGGCGGTGAAGCTCCGCGATCGGAGCACCTTCGGGCACCGACCCGATCAGCGTGCGGATGTCATCTCCGCTCATGCGGGCTCCTCTCGAGCTGCCGGATGCGTCAACATTAGTTGACACTGATGACCGCGTCAACTCTGGTTGACACGAACGCTGTGCATCAGGTCGCCCTCGCCGCGGCATCCGCGTTGTCGGCGCGCCTGTGTAGGGTAGTCCGGTGCCTGCCCCCGTGATCGAAGCGAAGAACCTCGTCAAGGCCTATCCGGTCAAGGGCAAGCCCGACTTCCTCGCCGTGGACGGCCTGTCGTTCGAGGTCGCGCCGGGGGAGTCGTTCGGACTCCTCGGACCGAACGGTGCCGGCAAGTCGACGACGATGAAGATGATCGGGGCCGTCTCGACGCGTTCCAGCGGAGATCTCAGCATCCTGGGTCTCGACCCCGACCAGTACGGTCCCGAGATCAGGTCGCGCCTCGGTGTGGTGCCGCAGCAGGACAACCTCGACGGCGAGCTCAACGCGCGCGAGAACCTCTACATCTACGGGCGCTATTTCGGTCTTCCGGGCAAGGTGTGCGCGCAGAAGGCGGATGAGCTCCTGGCATTCGCGGCACTCGAAGACAAGGCCAAGAGCAAGGTCGACCAGCTCTCCGGCGGCATGAAGCGCCGGCTCACGATCGCGCGGGGGCTTATCAACGACCCGCGCATCCTGCTGCTCGACGAGCCGACCACCGGCCTCGACCCGCAGGCGCGACACGTGCTGTGGGATCGCCTGTTCCGGCTCAAGGAGCGCGGCACCACGCTGGTCCTCACCACGCACTACATGGACGAGGCCGAGCAGCTGTGCGACCGCCTCATCGTGGTCGACAAGGGCCGCATCATGGCCGAGGGCACGCCGGCGTCGCTCATCCGCGAGCACTCCAGCCGCGAGGTGCTCGAGGTCCGCTTCGGCTCCGACCGCAACGAGCAGGTGGCGCCGCAGCTCCAGGGCATCGGGGAGCGCGTCGAGGTGCTGCCCGATCGCATCCTGATCTACGCGAACGACGGTGAGCACGCTCTCGAGCGCATCACCGCAGCCGGCCTCTCGCCCATGACGAGCCTGGTGCGCCGCTCGAGCCTCGAGGACGTGTTCCTCCGGCTGACCGGAAGGTCTCTGATCGAATGAGCCTGCCGGAGTCGCACGGATCGGCTGCGAGCGGGGCGACCGTCGGACAGCCGACCGTCGAGGAGCTGCGCACCGAGGCGATGGAATGGGGCCGCAAGCCGCGCGGGCTCGGCGCCTGGTACGTCACCGAGCACATGGTCCGCGCGATGCGCGCGTATGGCTGGACCATCGTCGTCGGGGCGCTGGGGCAGCCGATCATCTACCTGCTCGGCCTCGCCGTCGGACTGGCCGCGCTCATCAGCGCTCCGATCGATGACGGCGGGATCGAGGTCTCGTATCTCGTGTTCGTCGCGCCGGCGCTGCTCATGACCTCGACGATCGCCGTGGCCAGCGAGGAGTTCACCTACCCGGTCATGGCCGGGTTCAAGTGGCGTCGCTACTTCTTCGGCTTCAACGCGTCCCCCATCTCGAGCGCCCAGATCGCCACAGGCGTCGTCATCGGCGCGTCGGCGCGGATGGTCGTCGTCGCTGTGGCGTACACCGCGTTCCTCTACATCTTCGGCGCCGTCCCCGCGTTCTCGTTCGGCTGGAGCATGATCTTCGTGGCGCTGCTCGCCGGCCTGTCGTTCGGCGTGCCGCTGATGGCCTATGCGGCGTCGATCGAGGACGACCGTGGCCAGTTCGCGCTCGTGCAGCGGTTCATCTTCATGCCGATGTTCCTCTTCTCGGGAACGTTCTACCCGCTCGACTCGCTGCCCCTCTGGCTGCAGTGGATCGGCTGGGTGTCGCCGCTGTGGCACGCCACCGAGCTCGGGCGCTGGATCTCCTACGGCGCATACCTCTCGCCCGCGATGGTGGCATTGCACTTCAGCTACCTGATCGTGCTCAGCATCGTCGGCTACGTCCTCGGCCGCCGCTTCTTCGAGAGGCGGCTCGCCAAGTGAGCGCCGCTGTGCAGACAGCGGATGCCGTCACCCGCCGCGGCGGTGTGCGCGCGTTGTGGGCAGGGAACCCGGGTGCCGTGGTGCAGCGCGGACTCATCGCCGCGCGGTCGTCGAGCTGGGCGCTCGTGCTGTCGGGATTCTTCGAGCCCGTGTTCTACCTGGCGTCCATGGGCATCGGCCTCGGCGCCATGATCGGCACCGTCCAGACGTCGACCGGCCTCGAGGTGTCGTACGCGGCTTTCATCGCGCCCGCGCTGCTGGCGGTGTCGGCGATGAACGGCGCGATCTACGACTCGACCTGGAACGTCTTCTTCAAGCTGAACTACGGAAAGCTCTACGAGGGGATGCTGTCGACCTCGCTCGGTCCGCTCGACGTGGCCCTCGGTGAGATCCTCTACGCGCTCCTGCGCGGGCTCCTCTATGCCACCGGCTTCATGATCATCATGCAGATCGCCGGGCTGAATCTCGCCTGGACGGCGATCCTCGCGATCCCGGCCGTCCTGCTCATCGCTTTCGGATTCGCGAGTATCGGGATGGCCGTGACCAGCTACATGAAGGCCTTCCAGCAGATGGACTGGATCAACTTCGTGATGCTGCCGATGTTCCTCTTCTCTGCCACGTTCTACCCGATCACGGTGTATCCCGAGTTCATCCAGTGGATCGTCAAGGCGCTGCCGCTGTGGCACGGGGTGGAGCTCGTCCGCGGGCTCACGACCGGAGCCCTCTCACCCGCCATGTTCGTGCACGTCGCGTACTACGTGGTCATGATCGCGATCGGCCTGGTGTTCACCACCAAGCGGCTGCGCGCGCTCTTCCTCGACTGAAGTCGCTCCGGCGCGCCCCCGGCTCAGCGCCAGATGACGGCGATGCCGGCATTCAACAGGGTCAGGATGCCGATGGACCAGAAGATGGCGGGCGGCACGGACCCGGACTTGCGCTGACGACCCGCGCCGATGCCCAGCAGCGCCCCGATCGCGATGAGGACCACGAGCTTCACGCCGAGCTTGGTGTAGTCGAGGTCGTAGTCGATGCCCCACGGCGCAGCGAGGATGAGGCCGGCGAGCCCGGCGATGGCGAGCCCCCAGTTCATGAGGGGGACCACCCGATGGCGCCGGTTCACGACTTCGACGACCCAGGTGCCGAAGAGGATGGCGAATCCGACGAGGTGGATGAGGACGACGACGTGGCGCAGGATCTCCATGCACGTCACGTTAGGCCGATCGACGGGATGCCGCCACCAAGGCGCGCCTCAGGTCGGCTCGCGATGAGGGAGGGCTACCCGCGGAGGTCGCGCAGCACGATGGCGGTCCGCAGCGCAGCATCCGCCGCTTCGAAGCCCTTGTCCTCCACGGAGCCGGGGAGTCCGGCCCGCGCGAGTCCCTGCGCCTCGTTGTCGAGGGTCAGAACACCGAATCCGACCGGCTTGCCGCTGTCGAGGGCGACGCGGGTGAGACCGTCGGTCGCCGCCGACGACACGAACTCGAAGTGGGGGGTTCCGCCGCGGATGATCACGCCCAGGGCCACTACCGCGTCGGCGCCGGCGTCGAGCGCGACCTGGGACGCCACCGGGAGCTCGAACGATCCGGGCACCCTCACGAGGCGCCACGACGCTCCGGCGGCGTCGAGCGCGCGCTCTGCGCCCGCGATCAAGCCGTCGGTGATGACGTCATGCCACATCCCGGCGATGACGACGACCTCGAGGCCGCTGCCGTCGACGGTGTCGACCGACTCGGGCGCACCCTTGCCGCTCAACGCTCGGCGCCTTCGTGCATCTGGGCGAGCGCGTCGGCGAGGTCATCCTGGTCGATGAGGTGTCCCATCCTGTCGCGCTTGGTCGCGAGGTACTGGTGGTTGTTCGGCCCGACGCCGACGAGCAGCGGGACCTGCTCGACGATGTCGAGGCCGAATTCGCGCAGTTGGGCGACCTTGTCGGTGTTGTTGGTCAGCAGCCTCACCCGCTCGATGCCGAGGTCCGCGAGGATGCCGGCTGCCGCCGCGTAGTCGCGCGCGTCGGCGGGCAGACCCAGCGCGAGGTTGGCGTCGACGGTGTCGAGACCGCGCTCCTGCAGGCTGTAGGCGCGCAGCTTGTTGATGAGGCCGATGCCGCGCCCCTCGTGACCCCGCATGTAGATGACGACGCCGCCGTCCTGCTCGATCGCGTCGAGGGCGGCCTCGAGCTGAGGCCCGCACTCGCACTTCAGCGAGTCGAACGCCTCGCCGGTGAGGCACTCGGAGTGCACGCGCACGAGCGGCGATTCCGTGAGGTCGCCGGAGACCACGGCGAGGTGGTCGGTGCCCGTCACGCGGTCCTTGTAGGCGAGGAAGCGGAACGCGCCGTGCGACGTCGGAACGTTCGCCTCGGCGCGCAGGCTCACCCGGCGTCTGTGTGCCGGGTGGATCGGGGTATCGATCGGCTCATGCTCATCGAGGTGCTTCACGAGCTGCTCGATCGTGATGACGGGGACGTCGTCGCGCTCGCCGAGTTCGATGAGGCCGGGGAGCCGCATCATCGATCCGTCCTCGGCGACCACCTCTGCGATCGCTCCGACGGGCTCGAGGCCCGCGAGCCGCATCAGCTCCACGGCAGCCTCGGTGTGCCCGCCACGCTCGCGGACGCCACCGTCGACGGCACGCAGCGGCAGGATGTGTCCAGGACGGATGACGCTGGTGGGCTTCGAGCTCGGGTCGGCCAGCACGTTCAGCGTGTGCGCACGATCTGAGGCGCTGATGCCCGTCGACTGGCGGTCGGCGGCATCCACACTGACCGTGTACGCCGTCCCTCGCGCATCCTCGTTCACCTCCACCATCGGCGGCAGGTCGAGGCGGTCCGCCCAATCAGCCGGCATCGGGGCGCAGATGAAACCGCTCGACCAGCGGACTGTCCACGCGATCCACTCGGGCGAGGCGAGCTGTGCCGACAGCACGACATCGCCTTCGTTCTCGCGGTTCTCATCGTCCGCGACGATGACGGGCTTCCCGGCGCGGAGCGCTTCGAGGGCCGCGGGGATCGTGGAAAGGCTCATCGCGAGCCTCCTTCGTTCGATGGGTGCGGGGGAGTGAAATCGGCCGCGCGGAGCGCGGGTGCGGCCGGAGCCGCGAATGAGGCCTCGCGGAGCGCGGGTGCGGCCGGAGCCGCGAAATGAGGCCTCGCGGAGCGCGGGTGCGGCCGGAGCCGCGAAAGAAGAAGCCGCTGCACGTGGCGCGCCAGGATGTCCGTTTCGAGGTTCACGGCGTCGCCGGGCGCGAGGTCGCCGAGTGTCGTCGCCTCGAGTGTCTCCGGGATGAGCGACACCTCGAACCACTGCTCGGGGTCGGTCGGTGCGCTGACCGCGCTGACCGTGAGAGAGACGCCCTCGAGCGCGATGGAGCCCTTGTCGACGACGAGGGGTGCGAGCGAAGCCGGCAGGCCGATGCGGAGCACGCGCCACCGCGCGCCGGGCTGCACGTCGAGCACGACGCCGGTGCCGTCGATGTGTCCCTGCACGATGTGCCCGCCGAGTCGTCCGTGGGCGGCAGTCGCGCGCTCGAGGTTCACGGCGCGTCCCGGGGCGACGGCGGCGAGCGTCGACATGTCGAGCGTCTGCTTCATGACATCGGCGGTGAACCAGTCGGCGCCTTGGTCGACCACCGTCAGACAGACGCCGCTCACCGAGATCGAGTCGCCGTGCGCGGCATCCGACACCGCCTTCGGCGCGCGGACGGTCACCCGCACCCCGTCACCCGACGGTTCGACGGCGGTGATCCCGCCGATCTCTTCGACGATTCCGGTGAACATCAGCTCGCTCCTTGATTCAGTTGCTGCGGGTGGCGATCGTGCCGATGGAGTCCGTCGGCATGCCGGAGGGGATGTGAGACGACCAGAAGGTCGGCGCCGAGGTTCACGACGGATGCCACGGCGAGGCGCCGCGCGTCGCCGATGGTCTTCACTCCGATGTCGCTCAGCGCGAGTCGGTCGCCGCCGAGCAGCACGGGAGCCACATATGTCAGGACTTCATCGGCGAGCTCCGCGCCGATGAACGCGCTCGCGAGCGTGGGACCGCCTTCGACGAACACGCGCTGGATGCCTCGGACCCGCAGATCCTCGAGCACAGCGAGCAGGTCGTGCGACGCGTAGAAGAGGGGATCCCGCGGGTGGCGGCGCAGCGCCGCGCCGTCTGGGGTCGGCGTCGTCCCGATCACGACGGGGATCGGCTGGCCGGCGAAAAGCGATCCGTCGGCGGCGCGGGCGGTCAGGGCGGGGTTGTCGGAGGCTACGGTGCCGGTCCCGACGACGATCGCGTCGGCTTCGGCGCGACGGCGATGCACATCCGCGCGCGCCTCAGGACCGGTGATCCACTGGCTGGTCCCGTCGGATGCCGCGGCTCGGCCGTCGAGGCTCTGCGCCCACTTCACGGTGACGTGAGGACGACCGAGACGCTGCACGGTCAGCCACGATTCGAGGAGCTCATTGCCCTCATCCGCGAGGACGCCCGCCTCGACCTCGACGCCGGCGGCGCGCAGTCGCGCGCCTCCGCCGGAGGATGCGGATCCGGGATCGGAGGCTGCGTAGATGACTCGCGAGACTCCGGCCGCCAGCAGGGCTTCCGCGCATGGACCGGTCCGGCCCGTGTGGTTGCACGGCTCGAGGGTCACGACAGCTGTGGCGCCTCGCGCCGCACCCGGAGCGAGCTTCGACAGCGCGTCGATCTCGGCGTGGTGGGTGCCCGCACCGCGGTGCCAGCCTTCAGCCAGCACCTCGCCGGTCGGGGAAAGAATCAGGGCACCGACCTGCGGGTTGTACCCCCGCGGTCCGTTCAGCGCGAGGTCGAGCGCACGACGCATGGCATCGCGTTCCACCGCTGTCGCCGACATCCGAATCCTTCGTCAAGGCTCCGGGGAATGGCAAAAGTCGGCGCACGTGTCGCCGATCGTGCTGCCTCCCATCCGGACTCGCAGCAGTTGCCTGCTGCATCACCGTCGGTTCCGGAATTTCACCGGATCAGCCGTGGCGCTGTTCTTGAAGACACAGGCCTTGGCTCGCGGACTGTCACCGCCGGTTCGGATTCTCACCGACCCCGGAGCACGTTTATGCTCTCGAGTCTAAGTCAACGCCGTCGCGGCGAGTTCATTCCATGTCGCCGCATGAAGTCGCGGACCTCGGGCCTCCCCAAGTCCCGGCGTGCGCGAGCCCCGGTGGCTCACGCGATGGGATCATGGAAGAAGGAGATTCGAGCGATTCGGGGGACCGCATGGCGGGGGCTTGGCACGAGCGGGGCTTCGACGAATTGGTGCGCCGGCCCTACGCGGACGTCCTGATCATCGGCGGCGGGATCAACGGCCTCGCGACCTTCCGCGACCTTGCCATGCAGGGCGTGGATGTGGCGCTCGTCGAGCGCGCCGACTTCGTGAGCGGCGCATCGGCGGCCTCGTCGCATATGATCCATGGCGGCATCCGGTATCTCGAGAACGGCGAGTTCCGGCTCGTCCACGAGTCGGTCACCGAACGCAACTCCCTGCTCCGCACCGCCCCGCACTACGTGCGGCCGCTGCAGACGACGATCCCGATCTTCTCCACGTTCTCCGGTGTGCTGGGTGCGCCGCTGCGGTTCCTGCGCCACGGAGCCGTCAAACACACCGAGCGCGGTGCGGTGCTCATCAAGATCGGCCTGGTCATCTACGACTCGTTCTCGCGCAGCGGCGGCCGGGTCCCCCGGCATGCCTTCAACGGTCGGCGGCGGTCGCTGGCGGAGCTGCCGGCGCTGAACCCCGCCGTGAAGTACACAGCCACCTACTGGGATGCATCGCTGCACGATCCGGAGCGGCTCGCGCTCGACGTGCTCCGCGACGGGCGCGCCGACGGCGGCGACCGGGCGCGCGCGGCGAACTACACCGCCGCCGTCGGGGTGGACCGAGGCCGGGTGGTGCTGCGCGACGCCGTGACGGGTGCTGAAACGGCGTTCGCGGCATCCGTCGTCATCAACGCCTCGGGCCCGTGGACCGACCTCACGAATCTCGCCCTCGGCGATCCCACTCGGCACATGGGCGGCACGAAGGGGTCGCACATCGTGCTGGATCACCCCGAGCTGCTTGCGGCGACGGGCGGTCGCGAGCTGTTCTTCGAGAACGAGGACGGCAGGATCGTCCTCATCTACCCGCTCAAGGGGCGGGTGCTGGTCGGCACCACCGATCTCGAGCACGACATGGCCGATCCGATCGTGTGCACCGAGGCGGAGGTCGACTACTTCATCGACCTGGTCCGGCAGGTGCTGCCGTCGGTCACCGTGGGCCGGTCGCAGATCGTGTATCGCTTCTCGGGCGTGCGACCCCTGCCGGGTCACGGCAACATCGCCCCCGGGTTCGTCTCGCGCGAGTACCGCATCGACGCCGAGCAGATCATGGGCGGGGATGCCACGGTGCTGAGTCTCGTCGGAGGCAAATGGACCACGTTCCGGGCCTCGGCGGAACATCTTGCCGACCGGGCGCTGGCGCTCCTCGCGCAGCCCCGGCGCCGTTCTACGAAGGGCGTGCCGATCGGCGGCGGACGGGGCTTCCCGACGACCGAGCGGGCGCGGCAGCAGTGGATCGCAGCGCACGCCGCAGGACTTCCGGCGGATCGCGTGGCGACGCTTCTCGACCGTTACGGCACCATCGCGGTCGATCTTATCGAGGCGATCAACGCTGATCCGGACGATGCGCCGCTCGGTGCGCTTCCCTCGTACAGCACTGCCGAGCTGCGCCATCTCGCTCGCAGCGAGGACGTTCTCCACCTCGACGACGTGCTGATGCGCCGGACGAGCATCGCATTCCGCGGTGAGGCCTCTCAGCCCGTCGCGACCGCGATCGCCCAGGCGATCGCACCCGTGTTGGGCTGGGACGACGCGCGGGTGGCGGCGGAGACGAGACGCGGCCTCGCGTCTGTCCATGCGGCGGATCCGACGTGGGACGAGGCATCCGTCACCGCGATAGCCTGACCGCAGTCCCGGCAGGAGACATGCCGGCGACCGCATGCGGGCGGGGCAGCCCGCGAGGAAGGAGACGGCCGTGGCCGATCACGTCCTTGCCATCGATCAGGGGACGACGTCGACGCGTGCGATCGTGTTCGATACCGCGGGATCGGTGGTCTCCGTCGCGCAGCGAGAGCACGAGCAGATCATGGCCAGAGCGGGCTGGGTCGAGCACGATCCGGTCGAGATCTGGACCAACGTCGAGTGGGTGACGTCGGCGGCGCTGGCCAAGGCGAAGCTCGGGGCGGCGGACGTCGCAGGCATCGGGGTCACGAACCAGCGCGAGACGGCGATGGTGTGGGATCGCCGCACCGGGCATCCGATCCACAACGCCCTCGTGTGGCAGGACACCCGCACTCAGCCGCGGATCGACGAGCTCGCAGCCGGCGGCGGTGTCGATCGCTTCGCCGACGTCACCGGCCTGCCGCTCGCGACCTACTTCTCGGCGTCCAAGGTCGCCTGGGTCCTCGACAACGTGCCGGGAGCGCGCGCCGCCGCGGAGGCGGGTGACCTGCTCTTCGGCACCCCGGACACCTGGGTGGTCTGGAATCTGACGGGCGGCCGCCGTGGCGGCATCCATGTCACCGACGTCACGAACGCCAGCCGCACGCTGCTCATGGACCTCCGGACCCTCGACTGGTCCGACGAGCTGCTCGCTGTCTGGGGCATCCCGAGGGCCATGATGCCTGACATCCGCTCTTCGTCAGAGGTCGTCGGCGAGGCCGCGCTGCCTGGCGCGGCTGATGGACTGCCGATCGCGGGCATCCTCGGCGACCAGCAGGCCGCGACCTTCGGTCAGGCCGCCTTCGACGCCGGCGAGTCGAAGAACACCTACGGCACCGGCAACTTCCTCCTCGTGAACACGGGCACCGACATCGTCCGCTCGGGGAACGGTCTCATCACCACCGTCGCGTACCAGTGCGCCGGCGAACCCGCCCGCTACGCGCTCGAAGGATCGATCGCGGTCACGGGCTCGCTCGTGCAGTGGCTGCGCGACAACCTCGGCATCATCCAGCGCTCGGAGGACGTCGAATCGCTCGCGGCCTCGGTCGACGACAACGGCGGCGCGTACTTCGTGCCGGCGTTCTCCGGCCTGTTCGCGCCGTATTGGCGACCGGATGCGCGCGGCGCGCTCGTCGGCCTCACCCGCTACGTGAACAAGGCGCACATCGCCCGCGCGGCGCTCGAGTCGACCGCGTTCCAGACGCGCGACGTCGTCGAGGCCGTCGTCGCCGACACCGGCCGTCCGCTCGAAGAGATCCGCGTCGACGGCGGCATGACCCGCGACAGCCTCCTCATGCAGTTCCAGGCCGACATCCTCGGCATCCCCGTCGTGAGACCGAAGGTCGTCGAGACGACCGCACTCGGCGCCGCGTATGCAGCCGGGCTCGCGACGGGAGTCTGGGCGAGCCGGGACGACCTGCGGGCGCACTGGCAGGAAGACGTCCGATTCGAACCACGGATGCCGGTGGCCGAGCGCGAGCAGCGCTACGGGCAGTGGAAGAAGGCGGTGTCGAAGTCCCTGGACTGGGTCGACGACGATGCCCGCGCCCTCCTCGGCAGCAACGCGACTACTTGAGCAGTCGCGACAGCCGACGGTCGGCGAGGATCTTCCCGCCTGTCTGACACGTCGGGCAGTACTCGAGCGAGTTGTCCGCGAAGAACACGCTGCGTACCGTGTCGCCGCACACCGGGCATGTCTCGCCGCGTCTGCCGTGCACCTTCATGCCGCGACGCTTGGCGTCCTTGAGCTCCGCCGGTGGCTTGCCGGATGCTTCGGCCACCGCCTCGGTGAGTGTCGACGTCATGGCGGCGAACAGCGTGTCGATGTCCGCGTCGCTGAGACCGGCGGCGAGCGCGTACGGCGACGTCTTCGCGGCGTGGAGGATCTCATCGGAGTAGGCGTTGCCGACTCCGGCGATGATCATCTGATCGCGAAGGACGCCCTTGATCTGCGTGCGCCGGCCGGCGAGCAGCTCGGCGAGCGTGTCACGGGTGAATGCGGGATCGAGCGGATCCGGCCCGAGTCGGGCAACCCCGGGCACGTCGGCAGGCTCGCGCGCGACATAGAACGCGAGCGACTTCTTGGTGCCCGCCTCGGTGAGGTCGAATCCGGATCCGTCGCTCAGCGCGACACGCAGTGCGATCGGGGTCTTCCCGGGCCGGATGATCGTCGCCGGGAGCTGGTCGTACCACCGAAGCCATCCCGCCTTGGCCAGATGGAAGATCAGGTGCGGTCCGGTTGTGGACAGGTCGATGAACTTGCCGTGGCGCGCGGCGCCGGTGATCTCCTGTTGGGTGAGGGAGTCCACCGGCGGGTCGTAGGTCTTCAGCGCTGCGATGTTCGCGACCGAGACCCGCGTGATCGTGAGGCCGCTCACGCGTCCGTCGAGGAAGTCGACGAGTCCCTGCACCTCGGGCATCTCGGGCATGACGTCATCCTGCCATGGGGTGGCGACCCGTTGGCGGGTCTCGGCTCAGTCTCCGAGGACGGGCCAGGACTGCGGCATCCGATCATCGCCGACGAGGATCCCCGCAATCCAGCCGTCGTCGCGGCCGCGCGGACCCGTGAGTCCCTGTCGCACCAGGCCTTCGTAGCGGAACCCGAGCGAGCGGGCCGCCCTCGCGGATGCGACGTTTCCGACGACCGCGCGCCAGGCCACGCGTGTGAGGTCGAGTCCGTGCGGATCGAAGGCGAAGTCCACCACGGCGCGCGCGGCCTCGGTGAGGTAGCCGTTCCCGCGCGCCTGGGCCGCCATCCAGTAGCCGATCTCTGCCGACTCTCCGCGCTCGACGCGATGGAGCCCGATCATGCCGATCCACTCACCGCCTGCGCGGATGCCCCACGTCAGCTCGGACTCGGCATCCCACCACGCGTGTGCCTTCTCGATGAACTGCTCCGCGTCCGCCCGAGTGTAGGGCGAAGGAAGGGTCGTCCACCGCGGCACTTCGGGGTCCTGCGCGGCCTCGGTGATCGGGTCGATGTCGGCCTCGGTCGGGACCGACAGGACGAGGCGGTCGGTGTGGAGGGTGACAGGAGCCATCCGATCACCCTAGTGGCGCTGCCGGACTGTGCGCGGGGAGTCAGTCGCGCAGGACGGGCCAGGTCTGCGGCATCCGGTCGTCGGTGGGGAGGAGGGCGGCGAGCCAGCCGTCCTCGCGGCCGAGATTGCCGACCAGGCCCCGGCGGAGCAGCCCCTCGTAGCGGAAGCCGAGCGTGCGAGCCGAACGCGCCGACGCGGTGTTGCCGGCGACCGCGCGCCATTCGATGCGCTCGAGTGCGCCGCCGTCGGCAGCGAAGCCCCAGTCGAGGACCGCCCGCGCGGCTTCGGTGAGAATGCCGTGGCCGCGGGCATCCGGCGCCATCCAGTAGCCGATCTCGCTCGACTCGTCGCCGTGCTGGAGGAGTGCGATCATGCCCGCGAACCGCCCGCCCGCGCGGATCGCCCAGGTGTACTCGGAGTTCTTCGCCCAGTGCTCGGCGACGCGCGGGATGAACCCCTCCGCGTGCTTGCGTTCGTACGGGCTCGGCAGGGCGACCCAACGCTGTATGGCCGGATCCTGGCAGGCCTCGTAGATCGCGTCGATGTCGGCCTCGGTGGGCACGGAGAGCACGAGGCGCTCGGTGCGGAGGGTCACGGGCGCCATCCCGCCACCCTATCGAGCCGTTCGAATCGGCTCGGCATGAGGTCGTGCGGTCGGGCCAGCGTGTCACAACTCCGCCTCGCCCGGCTGGCCTGCCGGGGTGCTGCGCGCGATCGCGCGGATGTCGCCAGGAGGCTGGATTTCGCAGGCTGAGTTGTGGCGCACGGCTGCGTTTGCTCGTTCTCCCCAACTCCCTCCCACGGACGGCTTCTCCACAATTGCCTGATTGCACGAGCGTGGCGGGTGCATAACGCACCACGGTTGACGCGTGGATGGGCACGACGTCGGGAATCGGGCGACCCTCTTGTCGAATGGGATGAGTCGCCGCACGCTGGCGCGTGCGCTCGCTTCTGGCGAGCTCATCCGTGTCCGGCGTGACGCATATATGCATGCGGACGCCTCGCAGATCGCTCGGGACGCCGTCCGAATCGGCGGCCGTCTGACATGTCTCAGTCTCCTGCAGGCGCTCGGCGTATTCGTCTTCGCGAATACCGTCGTCCATGTCCACATCGTGCGCGGAATGAGTCGGCTGCGATCGGCCAAGCGCTCGGCGGGGGCGCTCGAGCCGCGTCTGAACCGCCCGCAGCGACTGCACTGGCTTCGCCTTGTCCGGCCGGACGACGCGTCGGGGGCCTACGTCGCCATTGTGGATGCCCTCGCGCACGCCGTTCTGTGCCAGGCCCCGCGCTACGCGATCGCCTCGATCGACAGCGCGCTGAACAAAGGATTGATCGAGCTGGCGGACCTCGTCGATCTGTTCGCCGCCGTACCGCCGCGCTTCTCAGTGCTGCGTTCTCTCATTGATGGTCGCGCACAGTCGGGTCCAGAGACACTCGTACGCCTGATGGCTCGAACGCTCGGCTGCGAGGTCGAACTGCAGTCGTGGTTCGAGGGAGTCGGCTATGTCGACCTCGTCATCGACGGGTGGCTGGTCGTCGAGTGCGACAGCAAGGAGTTCCATCAGAACTGGGAACAGCAGGTCAAGGATCGGAACCGCGATCTCGCGCTCGCGGCCCTCGGTTACGCCACGCTTCGGCTGACGGCGGCCCAGATCATGTACCGACCGGCCGAGGTCCTGGCCGCCCTGCAGCGTCTTGTCGAGACGCATCGAGGGTGCCAGCCGCGCTGAACCGCCGGTCGCGTGCCCTACCGATCCCGCCCGACCTGTGCCATAACTCAGTCCAGCGTCGGACCGGGCAGCGCGTGGGGCCCCGGATTTCCGCGCCCCACGCTCGCAGCAACCCCGCCTCAGGCGGAGTTGTGACACGCCTGTGGGCGGTGGTGATGTCGAGCTGGGCGCTACCCGCGGCGCAGCAGTCCGACCTTGTCGTACACGTCGGCGAGCGTGCGGTTCGCGGCCTCCTCGGCCTTCGCGGCATTCGTGGCGAGCACCCGGTCGAGTTCCGCGGGGTCGTCGAGCAGCTCGAGCGCGCGCTGGCGGACGGGGCCGAACTCGTTCACGACGACCTCGGCGAGGCCCTTCTTGAAGTCCCCGTAGCCGCGACCCGCATACTCGTCCTCGATCGCGGGGATCTGGCGGCCGGTGAGAGCCGCGTAGATGACGAGCAGGTTCGAGACGCCCGGCTTCTCCTCGCGGTCGTATCGCACGGACCCGTCGCTGTCAGTGACAGCACGCATGACCTTCTTCGCGCTCTTGGCCGGGTCATCGAGCAGCCACAGGACGCCGGCATCCGACTCGGCCGACTTCGACATCTTCGCGGTCGGGTTCTGCAGATCGTAGATCCGCGCGGTGTCCTGCTGGATCACGGGCATCGGCACGCGGAACGTCTCGCCATACCGGGCGTTGAACCGCTCGGCGATGTCTCGCGTGAGCTCGACGTGCTGCTTCTGGTCGTCGCCGACCGGGACGATGTCGGTCTGGTACAGCAGGATGTCGGCCGCCATCAGCACCGGATACGTGAAGAGTCCCACCGAGGTCGCGTCGTTGCCGTAGCGCTGCGACTTGTCCTTGAACTGCGTCATGCGCCCCGCTTCGCCGAAGCCGGTGATCGTGGAGAGGATCCACGCGAGCTCGGGGTGCGCCGGCACGTGCGACTGCACGTACAGGGTCGACTTCGACGGCTCGATGCCGGCGGCGATGTACTGCGCCGCGGTGCGGCGCGTCTTCTCGCGCAGCTCGGCGGGATCATTGGGCTGCGTGAGCGCGTGAAGGTCGACCACCGAGAAGAAGGCGTCGTACGCCTCCTGCAGGTCTCGCCACTGCATGAGCGCCCCGATGTAGTTGCCGATCTGGAGCGAGTCAGCGGAGGGCTGCATGCCGGAGTAGAGGCGAGGTTTGCTCATCCGGCAAGTCTATTGAGCGGATGGTGGCGTCATGCACGTTGCCCCACCACCGGACGTCGGGCTCAGCCGCCGATCGTGTAGTCGGCGACGACCGGGGAGTGGTCGCTCCACCGCGTGTCCCAGGATGGCGCGCGGATGACCTCGTAGTGGGTGACGCGCTCGGCGAGCGCGGGGGTCGCCAGGTGGTAGTCGATGCGCCATCCCGTGTCGTTGTCGAAGGCGTGGCCGCGCACCGACCACCACGTGTAGGGTCCGTCGACCTCGCCATGGAACCGGCGACCGATGTCGACCCAGCCGAGCCCGCGGCCGGTCGACCCGTCGGCGCCGGCGACCTCTGCGCCGTCCTCGCCCAGGAAGCGGTCGAAGTAGGCGCGCTCGCGGGGCAGAAAGCCGGCCTTCTTGACGTTCCCCTTCCAATTGCGGATGTCGAACTCACGGTGGCCGACGTTGAGGTCGCCCATGATGAGGCTCAGCGGAGACGCAGCGGCGAGCACCGGCATCCGCTTCTCCATGGCGTCGAGGAAGGCCCACTTGGCATCCTGCCGCGGCGTGTCGGCTTGGCCGGTCGGCACGTATGCGCTCACGACCGTCAGTCGCTCGCCCTCGATCTCGAGGTCGGCTTCGATCCAGCGACCCGCGGAGTCGAGCGGCTCGGGTCCGAGCACGCGACGCGTTTCGATGGGGGGCGTGCGCGTCCCGATCGCGACGCCGGCGCGTCCCTTGGCCAGTGCCTCGTCGTTGACGAACTCCCATCCCGGAAGCACGCCGCCGAGCTCTTCGGCGGTCGCGCGCACTTCCTGCAGCGCGAGGACGTCGACGTCGGCGGCATCCAGCCACTCGATCATTCCTCTGCGCGTCGCCGCACGTACTCCGTTGACGTTGACAGATGCGATCCGGACTCGTGGCACGCCCGCCAGCCTAGCCGCGCCGACCGACACGTCGGCGGCGTCACGTCAGTCCAGGATGCCGGTCTTCTGCGGCACAGGAGGAGCAACCGCCTCGACCTGGCGCAACTCCTCCTCCGCGTCGCGAACGGCGCGATCCGCGATCCAGGTGCGATACCAGGGGGCGTGCCTCCGCGCCTCCTGCGCTGTGCGGAGCCTGACGTGCGCCGCGACGAGGAGGGCCGCGTGCTCGGCCTCGATGCGCTCGGCGTCGGTCTGGGGGAGAAGGGCGACATTGCGATCATTGGCCCCCACGGCGATCCAGGCCGCGCTGACGAGCATGACGATGCCGATCAGACGGAACCAGAGCAGCAGGCCGATGAAGATGGCGAAGGTCGCAAGGAGGGGGTTCGAGGGCGTATAGCTCAGCAGCAGGCCCGCCCCGAGCTGGAGAACCGAGATGCCTATGCCGCCGATGAGAGCACCAGGCCAGATCCTCCGCCACGCAAGCTGTGCCCCGGAGAGGAAGCGGAACAGTGCGGCGAGCGCAGCTGATGTGATCGCGAAGCCCACCATGATCGAGCCGGCGCGGATGCTGGCATTGATCCAGCCATCGCCGATGCCGAGACCTATGAGCGAAACGATGGCGTTCAGCGCCCACGTGCCGATCGAACCCAGCACCGCGCCGAGGACGAGCGCGATGCCGAAGATGGCCGCAGCCAGGAGGTCCCGTGCCTTGAGCAGAAAGTAGCTTCGGCGATCGGGCGGCATCCCGAAGATGTCGCGCACGGCCCGGCGGGCGTAGGTGACGAATCCGATCGCCGTCCAGATCAATGTGCCGAGAGCGATGACGCCTGTCCAGCCGAGCACTCCGGAGTTCTGCGACGCGATCTCCTGCACCTGTTCGGGAGTCGCGATGCCCCCAGACGGTGCGATAAGTCCTGGGATGTAGCTGTTGATGAGGTCGATGACCCAGTCGACAGCCGCCTCGCTCCCGCCGAGCCACAAGCCCGCGATGGCGAACGCGACATAGATGGCCGCGAACGAGGCGAAAAGCGCCTGGTAGCTGACACCTGCCGCGAGGAGGAAGCCGTTGTGGAGCAGGAAATGCCGCCACACGCGCACCGGCCACCAGGCCATCGTCGCCTTCGTGATGCGGGTCGCCCGCGAGATGGGCTGGTCGAATCGGACGCGCAGCGACGCCTGGGTCTCTTCCCAGCGCTGCCGGAGCGTCTCCTCGTGCTCGGCTGCGGCTCGGGCGGAGTCGTCGGCGTTCGGCTTGGCGCCGCCACGATTCACAGCCACGAGTGACAGATTAGCGAGCGGCGAGCCGTCCTTCGCTACGCTCGGCCGCGGAGAACCGCCTGCTTGACCTCGGCGATCGCCTTCGTGACCTCGATGCCGCGGGGGCACGCCTCGGTGCAGTTGAAGGTGGTGCGGCAGCGCCACACGCCCTCCTTGTCGTTGAGGATGTCGAGGCGCACGTCTCCGGCGTCGTCGCGCGAGTCGAAGATGAACCGGTGCGCATTGACGATCGCGGCGGGGCCGAAGTACTGTCCGTCGGTCCAGAACACGGGGCAAGAGGACGTGCACGCTGCGCAGAGGATGCACTTCGTGGTGTCGTCGAACACCTCACGATCGACGATCGACTGGATGCGCTCCTTGCCCTCGGGCGGGGTCGAGTTCGCGATGAGGAACGGCTGCACCTCGCGGTAGGAGGCGAAGAACGGCTCCATGTCGACGATGAGGTCCTTCTCGAGCGGAAGGCCCTTGATCGCCTCGACGTAGATCGGCTGCGAGATGTCGAGGTCCTTGATCAGCGTCTTGCAGGCGAGGCGGTTGCGGCCGTTGATGCGCATCGCGTCGGACCCGCAGATGCCGTGCGCGCACGAGCGGCGGAACGACAGCGAGCCGTCGACCTCCCACTTGATCTTGTGGAGTGCGTCGAGGACGCGATCGGTCGAGTAGAGCTCGACGTCGTAGTCGACCCAGCGCGGCTCTTCGTCCACCTCGGGGTCGAAGCGCCGGATGATGAAGGTGATCAGGAACGACTGGATGCCGGTGTCTGCCGCGACGGCCTCAGCCTTCTCGGGGGCGTCGGCGTCGGTGCGCTCGATGACGTCGGTGACGGAGGTCATCAGTACTTCCTCTCCATCGGCTGGTACCGCGTGATGACGACCGGCTTCCAGTCGAGGCGGATGTGGTCCTCGGAATGAGAGGAGCCAGGGTCACCCGACAGGTAGGCCATCGTGTGCTTCATGTAGGTCTCGTCGTCGCGCTTCGGGTAGTCGTCGCGCATGTGACCGCCGCGGCTCTCCCTGCGATTGCGCGCCGTCACCACGACGACCTCCGCGATGTCCAGGAGGAAGCCGAGCTCCACCGCCTCGAGCAGGTCGGTGTTGTACCGCTTGCCCTTGTCGTCGACGTGGATGTTCTTGAAGCGCTCACGCAGCTCTTCGATCACGAGGAGCACCTCGCCGAGCGACTCATCCGTGCGGAACACCTGGGCCTTGCGGTCCATCTCGTCCTGGAGCTTCTTGCGCAGCACCGCGATGCGCTCGGTGCCCTGGTTGTTCCGCAGTCCCTCGATGAGCCCGCGCACCTCGGCGGCAGGGTCCTCCGGGAGCGGCACGAACTCGGCGGTCTTGACGTATTCGACGGCGTTGCGGCCGGCGCGCTTGCCGAAGACGTTGATGTCGAGAAGCGAGTTGGTGCCGAGGCGGTTCGAGCCGTGCACCGACACGCACGCGCATTCGCCGGCGGCGTAGAGGCCGGGGACGACTGTCGTGTTGTTCGAGAGCACCTGGGCGTCGTTGTTGGTCGGGATGCCGCCCATGGCGTAGTGCGCGGTGGGCATCACCGGCACGGGCTCGACCACCGGGTCCACGCCCAGATAGGTGCGCGCGAACTCGGTGATGTCGGGGAGCTTCGTCTCGAGCACCTCGGCGCCGAGGTGCGTGCAGTCCAGCAGCACATAGTCGCGGTGCGGGCCGGCGCCGCGACCTTCGGCGACCTCCTGCACCATGCAGCGGCTCACGATGTCACGCGGCGCCAGGTCCTTGATGGTGGGGGCGTAGCGCTCCATGAAGCGCTCGCCCGAGACGTTGCGGAGGATCGCGCCCTCGCCGCGCGCACCCTCGGTGAGCAGGATGCCGAGCCCCGCGAGACCGGTCGGGTGGAACTGGAAGAACTCCATGTCCTCGAGTGGCAGGCCCTTGCGCCAGATGATGCCCACGCCGTCGCCGGTAAGGGTGTGAGCGTTCGAGGTCGTCTTGTAGATCTTGCCGAAGCCGCCCGTCGCGAAGATCACGGCCTTCGACTGGAAGACGTGCAGGTCACCGGTGGCCAGCTCGTACGCGACCACACCCGCGATCTGCGTCGCACCATCAGCATCCTTCACTGTGACGAGATCGAGCACATAGAACTCGTTGAAGAAGTTGATGCCGAGCTTGACGCAGTTCTGGAACAGCGTCTGCAGGATCATGTGGCCGGTGCGGTCTGCGGCGTAGCACGCGCGGCGGACCGGGGTCTTGCCGTGGTCGGCCGTGTGGCCGCCGAAGCGGCGCTGGTCGATCTTGCCCTCGGGCGTTCGGTTGAACGGCAGGCCCATGTTCTCGAGGTCGATGACCGCGTCGATCGCCTCTTTCGCGAGGATCTCGGCCGCATCCTGGTCGACGAGGTAGTCGCCGCCCTTGACGGTGTCGAACGTGTGCCACTCCCACGAGTCCTCTTCGACGTTCGCCAGCGCCGCGGCCATGCCGCCCTGCGCGGCGCCCGTGTGGGAGCGCGTGGGATACAGCTTCGAGATGACGGCCGTCCTCGCACCGGGGCCGGCCTCGATCGCCGCGCGCATACCGGCGCCGCCGGCACCCACGATGACGATGTCGAACTGGTGGTAGTGGACGCCGTCCTTGACGTAGCTGTCCGTCGTCTGGTTCTTCGTCACGTGGTGGATGCCTTTGCTCGGTCGATGCGTCGGGGGAATGCGCGGCAGATCATTGCGCCTGGCACGTCTCCCACATGACGCCGCTCTCGATCACGCCCTGACACGGGTCGAACGTGAACACCACGAGGGTGCCGAGCAGGATGAGGAAACCGGCGGACAGCCACAGCGCCCACACCAGGATGCGGCGGGTGCCCTCGTGCGTCACGTAGTCGTTCACGATCGTGCGCATGCCGTTGGCGCCATGGATGAGCGCGAGCCACAGCATCAGCACGTCCCACCACTGCCAGAACGGGCTCGCGAACTTGCCGGCGACGAAAGCGAAGTCGAGACCGTGGATGCCTTCGCCGAGCATCAGGTTCACGAAGAGGTGGCCGAAGATCAGGATGACGAGCAGGACGCCCGACACCCGCATGTAGATCCAGCCCCACTTCTCGAGGTTCGGGCCCTTGCGGCGCGGGGCGACCCGGGGACTCCGGGGATCTGCGATGGCTGCGGTGGTCATCAGTGACCGCCTCCCATCTCAGCGAAGACATTCATGAGGTGTCGCGGTGTGAAGGCGAGCATCGTCACGAGCCACAGCCCGATGACGCCCCACCAGAGCTGACGCTGGTGGCGGGTCGCCCACGACCAGATGTCGACCAGGATGATCCGCAGCCCGTTGTACGCGTGATAGGCGACGGCGCCGACGAGTGCGACCTCGCCGATGCCCATGATCGGGTTCTTGTACGTGCCGATGACGGCGTTGTAGGCCTCGGGCGAGACTCGGATGAGTGCGGTGTCGAGCACGTGCACCAGGAGGAAGAAGAAGATGGCGATGCCGGTGATGCGGTGCAGCACCCACGACCACATGCCTTCGTTGCCTCGGTAGAGCGTGCCGCGCGGGACCTTCGAGGTGGTCTCGGATACCGACGGTATGACGCGTGCTGGAGCAGACACGGCCGTCCTCCCTGGATCGATGCGAGGTACTGGGCGCGGGCCCTGGCTCGCGCATCTTCCATCCTATTCCCAGGGTCGCCGGGGACGGGTGTTAGGCCGACCTAACTATCTTGACATCGAGAGATCTCTCTCCGACCTCCATGCCGGGCGGGTGGCCCGGATACCCTTGGTCACA